>NZ_CP132342.1:3779722-5019584 GCF_040529055.1 Xanthomonas sontii
TCCTGCTGCCGTCCTCCAGCCAGCCGGGCTCCAGCCTGACCGTGTGGGACGCCTCCAGCAGCCACCTGACCCTGTGGATCATGCTGCTGGCCACCGTGGTGTTCCTGCCGATCATCCTCGGCTACACCACCTGGGTGTACCGCGTGCTCAAGGGCAAGGTCACCTCCGCCTCTCTGGACGACAACCCCAACGCGTACTGACGCGCCCGCAAGGAGAAACGATCATGTGGTACTTCGCCTGGATTCTCGGTGTCGGCCTGGCCTCCACCGCCGCCATCCTCAACGGCATGTGGTTCGAGGCGCGCGAGCGCAACGCCGCGGATGCCGCCGCGGACGCGGCCGCTGCGGGGGACTGAAATTTTTTTGCAAAGGCGCTTGCCGAATGCGGAAGACCTCCGTATCATGTGCGGCTCCTTCGGGGTGTAGCTCAGTCTGGTAGAGCGCTACGTTCGGGACGTAGAGGTCGCAGGTTCGAATCCTGTCTCCCCGACCAGTTTCAAGGTCACAAGAAGCCTGGAAAACCACAGTTTTCCGGGTTTTTTTGTGTCTGCAATCCGGGATAGGCCGCGCGGTGCGGTGACACCCCTCCTGCCCCTGCCCCGGCCAGCACGCGTCCTCTCGGGGCCGCGGCGGCTTGACTCCATGGCCTGGCTTTTCGCCACAATGGTGGCGGGGAACCGGCGCATTCATCCCCACCTCCTTCCTTGGCGACCAAGCGTGCCGGAAGCGAGGTGGCGGGCATGTCCGTTTCGACGTTCACGACTCAGACAAACGGACACGACACCATGAAACTGCAAGCGGCACTCTGCCTCTCGTTGATCGTTTTGTATTGCGCACCCGCAGCAGCGGTGACCGAAACCGACAAGCAGGTGGACCGACTCGGCGTGCAGGGCGTACAGGGCGGCGCGACTGCCTACTTCAGCGTCAAGGATGCGCTCTCCACCACCTGCAAGTTCGACATCGTCTACCTCAACCTCGGCGACGAGTTCGGCAAGGCCGCCTATGCGAGCCTGCTCGCCGCGCAGACCTCGGGCAAGAAGCTCTCGCGCTTCGAGTATTGGCAATCCGCTCCAGGCGAAACCTGCACGCTCTCGCTGGTCGAATCGCACAGCTGATCGGCACTGACTACGGCCGCGCTCAGCGCAACCGCGCCTTCAACAGCGGCCGCAGCAGGTAGTTCAGCACGCTGCGCTTGCCGGTCAGGATGTCGACCTCGGCCACCATGCCCGGGATGATCGGCAACGCCACCGGCATGGCCAGGTTCTGCGTGACTGCGTGCGTCCCTCCATCGGCTGCGTTCGCGAACCGCGCCGGTAAACGATTGCATCGACAGGCGCAGGCGACACCGTGCGGCCGGCGCGCCCGAGCAGCGCCCGGCCCTGTCATGGCGATCGGCCCACCGAACCCGGACGGTCGGCAGCGCGACGCGTGGCGTCGCGCGCCGCCGATGCGGCACTCTCTGGCTCAGTACACCGGCAAACTGATGAAACTGGCCTGCTGCGGCGTGTGCCAGATCCGCTGCGTCGCCTTCTGGTAATCGCCGGGCTTGGCGAAGTAGATGTTGGGCACGTAGGTCTGCGGATTGCGGTCGTACAGCGGGAACAGGCTCGACTGCACCTGCACCATCACCCGGTGGCCGCGCTCGAAGGTGTGGTTGGCCGTCGGCAGGCCGAAGCGGTAGGCCAGCGGCTGGTTCGGGGTCAGCGGCGCCGGATGCTCGAAACTTTCGCGGTAGCGGCCGCGGAAGATCGCCAGCGACACCGGCAATTCGTAGCCGCCCAGTTTCGGATCGGACGCCATCTGGTCCGGGTACACGTCGATCAGCTTCACCACCCAGTCGCTGTCGCTGCCGCTGGTGGAGGCCTGCAGGTGCACCTGCGGCGCGCCGGCGATGCGCAGCGGCGCCTGCAGCGGTTCGCTGACGAAGGTCAGCACGTCCGGGCGGCCGTCGACGAAGCGCTGGTCGTGCACCAGCCAGGTGGTCCACATGTCGCGGTCGCCGAACACCACCGGGCGCGGCACGAACGGCACCGGCTTGGCCGGGTCGGACACGTATTCGGTGTACTCGCCCTGCCCGGCCTTGGGCGCCTCGAACGAGACGCGGCCGCCGGCCTCCAGGTACAGCGGCTTGCTCTGCGCCGGGCAGCCCTGCGCGCAGCTCAGCGGCCAGCGCTGCAGGCGGTCCCAGTGGTTGGCGCCGGTGTCGTAGATCAGCACCGGCGGCGTGTCGGCCTTGGGCGCGCCGTCGACCAGGTACTGATCGAAGAACGGCTTGAGCACGTCGCGGCGGAACTGCAGCGCGGTATCGCCGTCGAACTGCAGTGCGCCCAGCGAGGCGCCCTCGTAGTTGACCTGGCTGTGCCGCCACGGCCCCATCACCAGGTAGTTCTTGTCGTTGCCGGTATCGCGCGGCTCCATCGCCTCGTAGCTGTGGATCGCGCCCCACATGTCTTCCTGGTCCCACAGCCCCTGCAGCCACATCGTCGGCACCTTCAGCGGGGTGCGCGCCATCACCTTGTCCAGCGCCTGCTCCTGCCAGAACGCGTCATAGGCCGGGTGCTCGGTGAGCTTGCGCCACCACGGCAACTGCTCCAGCCCGGCGGCCTTGGCGTAGTCGCCGGCCGAACCGGCGCGCAGGAAATTGCTGTAGTCGTCGTAGCCCTGGCGCGGGATGCCCTCGCCCTTGCCGCGCCGGGTCATCTGGCCGGTGAAGTAGTCCAGGTTGACCTGGCGGAAGGCGCCGTAGTTGAGCCAGTCGTCGCCCATCCAGCCGTCGATCATCGGGCTTTCCGGCGCGGCCACCTTCAGCGCCGGATGCGGATCGGCCAGCGCCATCACCACGGTGAAGCCCTCGTAGGACGAGCCGATCATGCCGACCTTGCCGTTGGATTCGGGCACGTGCTTGACCAGCCAGTCGATGGTGTCCCAGGCGTCGGTGGCATGGTCGACCTTGGTCGGGTTGAGCGGCCCGCGCAGCGGCCGGGTCACCACGTAGTCGCCCTCGGAGCCGTATTTGCCACGGATATCCTGGAACACGCGGATGTAGCCGCCATCGACGAACACCTCGTCGCCCTGCGGCAGCAGATCGCGCATGTGCGGCGAGGCCAGCCGGCTGGCACGGCCGCTGGCGTCGTAGGGCGTGCGGGTCAGCAGCATCGGCGCGCCGTGCGCGCCCTTGGGCAGCACGATCACCGTGTGCAGCTTGACCCCGTCGCGCATCGGGATCATCACCTCGCGCTTGATGTAGTCGTTGGCCGCGGTCGGCGCGACGAAGGGCTTGCCGGTGATGTCCGGGGTCATCGGCGCGGTCTGGGCGAACGCGGTGCCGGCGGTGGCGAGGGCGACAGCAGCGGCGAGCAGGCAGGGAGCGAGGCGGCGCATGGGCATTGGATCCCGAAAGGAGACGAATCCGCGACGCTAGGCGACGGCGCCTCACTCGGCAAGTGACAAAGGCTGGGTCGCCGGCCCTCGCCGTTGGCGCCGCGGGCACGCGAGCGCGCAGGCACGCCATGCCAATCAGCTCAGGTGGCTGCCCTGCCCCAGCTCCACCGACACGACGCAGATCACTCCCTTGCCAGGCAGCTCAGGCGCCCGACCGACCAGGATCGCACCGCCTCAGTGCCGCACCTGGCCTTCGCCGCGCACCACGAAGCGCTCCACGGTCAGCGCTTCCAGGCCCATCGGGCCGTAGGCGTGCAGGCGCGTGGTGGAGATGCCGATCTCCGCGCCCAGGCCGAGTTCGCCGCCGTCGGAGAAGCGCGAGGAGGCGTTGACCATCACCACCGCCGCGCGCAGCGCCTGCACGAAGGCCTCCGCGTTGGCCGCGTCCGCGGTGGCGATGACTTCGGTGTGATCCGAGCCGTAGCGGCGGATATGCGCGATCGCGGCGTCCAGGTCCGGCACCACCGCGACCGCCAGGATCAGGTCCAGATACTCGGCGGCGTAGTCGTCGTCGCTGGCAGGGTCGATGTCCGGCAGCAGCGCGCGTGTGGCGGCATCGCCGCGCAGGGCGACGCCGCGCTCGCGCAACGCCTGCGCCGCCAGCGGCAGGAAGCGCGGGGCCACGTCGGCGTGCACCAGCAGCGTCTCCAGGGAGTTGCAGGCGGCCGGCCGCGTGGTCTTGCCGTCGACCAGCAGCTTCACCGCCAACGCCAGATCCGCCGAGGCGTCCACGAACAGATGGCACACGCCCTTGTAGTGCTTGATCACCGGCACCCGCGCATGTTCGGCGACGAAGCGGATTAGGCCCTCGCCGCCGCGCGGGATCGCCAGGTCGACGATGTCGTTCAGCTGCAGCAGCTCCAGCATGGTCTCGCGGCGCAGATCCTCGACCAGGGTCAGCGCGGCCTCGCCGATGCCGGCGGCGCGCAGCGCCCGGCGCAGTGATGCGGCGATGGCGGTATTGGAGTGGATCGCCTCGGAGCCGCCGCGCAGGATCACCCCGTTGCCGGCCTTGATGCACAGCGCCGCGGCGTCGGCGGTAACGTTGGGGCGCGCCTCGTAGATCATCGCCACCACACCCAGCGGCACGCGGATCTTCTGCACGCGGATACCGTTGGGTCGCACGTCGTCGCGGGTGACCTGCCCCACCGGGTCGGGCAGGCCCGCCACCTCGCGCAGCGCCGCGGCGATGCCGTCCAGGCGCTTGCGGTCCAGCGCCAGCCGATCGAGCATCGCGCTGCCGACGTCCTTGGCCCGCGCCGCCTCCAGATCGCGCGCATTGGCGGCGAGGATCGCCTCCGCATCCGCTTCCAGCGCCGCCGCCATCGCCTCCAGCAACGCCTGTTTGGCCGGCGACGACAACTGCGCCAACGCTTGCGCGGCATCGCGGCAGTGCAGGGCCTGGGTGCGGATGGAGGTCATTGGGCGGCTCCGGTGGATTCGGGATTCGGGATTCGGGATTCGAAAAGGCTACGTTCGGCGCGAGGACATCAGAGGCGGCGAATGCGATGCGCGATGCAGGTGCCGGCCTTGCGGCGCAGACGCGGCCGGCGCAGAGCGGGCGCGCTTACGCCGATTCCCCATTCCCGACTCCCGATTCCCGCACCACCACCAGATCGTCGCGGTGGATCACGTTCTCGCCGTAGTTGTAGCCCAGGATCGCCTCGATGTCGCGCGAGTGGCGGCCGGCGATGCGGCGGATGTCCACCGCCGCGTACTGGCTGACGCCGCGCGCCAGGCAGCGCTCGCCGGCCGCGTCGCGCAGGCGCACCTCGACCATGTCGCCGCGGCGGAACTCGCCCACGGCGCCGGCCACGCCGCCCGGCAGCAGCGAGGCGCCCTTGTCGAGCAGCGCAGTCGCTGCACCGGCGTCGACCAGGATCGCCCCGGGCTCCACCGGCACGTGGCGCAGCCAGTACTTGCGCGCGGCGATGCGGGTGCGTGCGGCATGGATGCGGGTGCCGCGCAGGCTGTCCTGGGCCAGGCCGCGCAGCACCTCGGCACTGCGGCCGTTGAACAGATAGGTCTCGATGCCGGCGGCGCCGGCCTTGGCCGCGGCCTCCAGCTTGGTGCGCATGCCGCCGGTGCCTACGCCGCTGCCGCTGCCGCCGGCCATGGCCAGCACCGCCGCGCTCAGTTCCTGCACCTCGTGCAGCGGTTGTGCCTGCGGGTCGCGGCGCGGGTCGGCGGTGTACAAGCCGTCGATATCGGTGGCGATGAACAGCGCATCGGCATCGACCAGGGCGGCGACGATCGCGGCCAGATTGTCATTGTCGCCGAGCTTGAGTTCGTCCACCGACACGGTGTCGTTCTCGTTCACCACCGGTAGCGCGCCCAGCCGCAACAGTTCGCCCAGCGTGGCGCGCGCATTGAGGTAGCGGCGACGGTTGCGCAGGTCGTCGTGGGTCAGCAGCACCTGCGCCACCGGCCGCTCGAAGAAGCGCTGCCACAGCGCGATCAACTGCGCCTGGCCGAGCGCGGCCAGCGCCTGCCGTGCCGCCAGCGCCGCACCGGCCTCGGCGGCCTTGGGCACGATGGCGCGGCCCGCGGCGACCGCGCCGGAGGACACGATCACCAGTTCGCGCCCGGCCGCCAGGTTGGCCGAGACGAACTGCGCCAGGCCCAGCGCGAAGCGCGGGGTCAGCCCGCCGCCGTCGGCAGCCAGCAAGCTGCTGCCGACCTTGAGCACCGCGCGCCGCCACGGCGGCAGGCGTTGTTCGACGAAGGGCGATGGCGTCTGCGAGGTCATGGGATCAGCGCGTGTTCCATTCGTAGACGGTGAGGTCGGAGCTGCCGTGGATCGCCAGCGGATCGGCGGCGACGATCGCCTGCGCCTGCGCCAGGTCGTCCACGCCCTGCAGCAGGTAGGCGCCGCCGCTGCGGTCGCTGAAGCCGCCGGTCAGCGCCAGCAGGCCGCGTGCGCGCAGGTCGTCGAGGAAGGCCTGATGCGGAGCGACCACGCGCTCGTCGAAGCTCGGTTTGCGCATCGCCAGGACCAGGTAGTGCTTCATCGTACGGTGTTCCTTCTGCAATCGGTTTGCATGTTCGGCGTCGCAGCGAACGCTTTTGTGGGAGGGGCTTCAGCCCCGACGCGTTATAACGCCGAGGCGTCGCGGTTGAAGCCCTCCCACAGGCATCAAGCCTCCAGCGCCTGCCAGCGCGCCTGCAGCTCGTCCAGGCGCAGATCGGCGGCGGCGCCCGGCGAGACCCGCGCGGCCAGGCTGCCTTCCGGCGTACGCCCCTGCCCTGCGCTGTCGGCGGATGCGGCGGCGGCCTGATAGGCCTCGCGGAACGGCACACCGGCCACTGCGGCTTCCACCGCCACGTCGGTGGCGTACATGCCCGAATCGATCGCCGCGCGCAGCCTGTCCTCGCGCCACTCCAGGTTGGCCAGCAACGCCGGCAGCAATTCCAGCGCGGCCAGGCCGCGGCCGAAGCCGTGGAAGATCGCGCCCTTGCTGCTCTGCAGGTCGCGGTGATAACCGGACGGCAGCGACAACAACTGTTCGATCTCGGTGCGCGCGGCAGCCACGCTGGCGTGGGTGGCGCGCATCAGCTCGATCACGTCCGGGTTGCGCTTGTTGGGCATGATCGAGCTGCCGGTGGTGTACTGCGCCGGCAACGCGACGAAGCCGAATTCGCCGCTGGTGAACAGCGACAGGTCCCAGGCCAGGCGGCGCAGGTCCAGGGTGGCGCTGCCCAGCGCTTCCAGCGCGGCCATCTCGAACTTGCCGCGCGACAGTTGCGCGTAGATCGGGCTGACCTGCAGCCGCGCGAAGCCCAGCGCGGCGGTGGTGTGCGCACGGTCCAGCGGCAGGTTGACGCCGTAGCCGGCGGCGGTGCCCAGCGGATTGCAGTCGACCAGGCGCAGAGTGTCGCGAGCGCGCAGCGCGTCGTCGATGAAGGCCTCGGCCCAGCCCGCCCACCACATGCCCGCCGAGGACACCACGGCGCGCTGGATGTGGGTGTAGCCGGGCACCGGCAGGTCGCGCTCGGCCTGCGCGCGGTCCAGCGCCACCTTGGCGATCTCCGCGCTCAGTTGCGCCAGCCGCGCCAGCCTGTCCTTCAGCCACAGCCGGGTGGCCACCAGGATCTGGTCGTTGCGGCTGCGTCCGGTGTGGATCTTGCGCCCGGCATCGCCCAGGCGTTCGGTCAGCCGCGCCTCGATCGCCGAGTGCCCGTCCTCGAAGCGCGCATCCAGCACGAACGCGCCGCTGCGGAAATCTTCGGCCAGCACCGCCAGCTCGCGCTGCAGCCCGGCCAGTTCGTCGGCGGACAGGATGCCGATGCGCTGCAGGCCTTCGGCGTGCGCGCCGCTGGCGGCGATGTCGTGAAGGAAGAACTCGCGGTCCAGGAGCACGTCGTCGCCGGCCAGGAAGGCCTGGATCTGCGTGTCGACGGCGACGCCGGGTTTTTGCCAGAGCAGATTGGTCATTGGAGAGCCGGGATTGGGGAATGGGGAATGGGGATTCGGAAAGCGGCGCGCTGCGGCGGTGATGGATGCCGTGCTGAGGTGGCGCCCTACGCCGGCGTGTCCATCCGCGGGATCGAGGTCAGTTCGTCCACGCCCAGCGCCAGGTTGAGGTTCTGCATCGCCTGCGTCGCGGCGCCCTTGAGCAGGTTGTCGAGCGTCGCCACCAGCACCAGGCGCTTGTTGCCCGGGGCCAGGGTGAAGCCGCCGAGCTGCACGCCGTGGCGGCCGGCGATGCGACTGACCCACGGCGCCTCGTCGATCACCTCGATCAGCGGCTCACCGGCATAGCGCGTGCGATACAGCTGCTGCACCGCGTCCAGCTTGAGCGGTTGCTGCAGCCACAGGTTCACGGTCATGGTGATGCCACGGAAATGCGGCGCCACGTGCGGCATGAATTCCACCGGCACGCCGAGCTGCGCGGACACCTCGCGCTCGTGCATGTGGTCGGTCAGCGCGTAGGGCATCAGGTTGTCGTGCAGTAGCGCCGGGTTGTTCTTGTCCGACGGCGTGGTGCCGGCGCCGGAATAGCCGGATACGCCGAAGCACTGCGGCGGCCCGGCGAGCTGCTCGCGCAGCGGCGCGATCGCCAACTGCATCGCGGTGGCGTAGCAGCCCGGATTGCTGATGCGGCGCTGCCCGGCATAGCCGGCGCGGGTCAGTTCCGGCAGGCCGTAGTACCAGGCCGGGTCGAAGCGGTAGTCCGCGGACAGATCGACCACGATCGGGTCGGGCGCGCCGGCGGCGACCGCCGCATCCAGCGCCGCCACATAGGGCGCGGCCTTGCCGTTGGGCAGCGCCAGCACCACCACGTCGGCGCGCTTGGCCGCCACCGCGTCCGGGTCGAGATTCTCGTAGCGCAACTCGCCTTCGTAAGCGTCATGGTGCGCATCGACGCGCTGCCCGTCCAGCTCGCGCGAGGACAGGAAGGCCAGCCGCAACTGCGGATGCGCGGCGATCAGGCGGATCAGTTCGGCGCCGGTGTGGCCGCGGGCACCGACGATGCCGATGGAATGAATGGGAGTGTTCATGCGTGCGAATCCAGGCGGAACTGCAGGTGGCGTTTCACCCCGGCCCATTCCGTATCGATGATGGAGAAGATGACGGTGTCGCGCGGGGTGCCGTCGGCATGGCGCTTGTGGTTGCGCAGCACGCCGTCCTGCTTGGCCCCCAGCCGCGCGATCGCGGTGCGCGAGGCGTGGTTGAACCAACTGGTCTCGAACACCACGCTGAGGCAGCCCAGCGATTCGAAGGCGTGGCCAAGCAGCAACAGCTTGGTCTCGGTGTTCAGGCCGCTGCGCTGCACCCGCGGCGCATACCAGGTGTAGCCGATCGAAAGCGTCGGCACCTGCGGATCCAGGCCGTAGAAGCGCGTGCTGCCGACGATCTCGCCCTGCGCATCGCGCACCACGAACGGCAGCACCCGGCCCAGCGCCTGCACCTCCAGCGCGGCAGCGACGTAGGCGTCCACCCGCTCCGGCGCCGGCACATTGGTGTACCACAGCGCGTCCAGGCCGCTGCCGCGCAGCGCGGCGCGCAGGCCCTCGGCATGCGCCGCCTGCAGCGGCTCCAGGCTGACGTGGCGCCCGCGCAGTGTGGGCACGTGGCGCCAGGCCTCGGGCAGCACGGGATCGATGCTGGAGATGGGAATGGTCATGACGAAGGCGCCGCTCAACCCTGCAGGGTCGGCGTGCGCGTCGCGCAATGCGCCACGCAGTGCTGGATCTGCTCGAAGGTCTCCAGGCCGTACCAGAACACCTTCCACTTCTCCTGCTTGAAGCAACCGTCGGACTCGGCGTAGTAGAAGATGTTGACCTGGTTGTTGTGGCGCGAACGCCAGAACAGTTGCGGCGTCTCGTCGCGCATCACGTTCCACACCGCGCGGCCCAGGCCCTCGCCCTGCGCGTCGTCGAGCACGGCGAACTTGTCCAGGTAGGTGTAGCCGCCCTCGTCGGTCAGGATCACCGCGGTGCGATAGTTCTCGCTGACGTAGGCGCGCAGCAGCTTGGTGGTGTCGAAATAGTCCGGCACCAGGGTGCGGCCGAAACTGGATTCGATCAGGGTCTTCAGCCGCGGCAGGTCCAGCTCGCTCCACGCCGTGGCGCGCAGCACCTTCTCGCCGCGCCGCACCAGGGTGCCCGAGCCCTTGTGGGTGAACAGTTCCTTGGCCAGGTCGGCCGGGCGCGTGATCGACACCGACGACTCCAGCGGCAGCCGGTCCAGCAGGTCCTTGATCTGCTCGATCTTGACCTTCATGCCGCCATGGATCCACGGCTGCGCGATCAGGTGGTCGTACTCGGTGGACAGGTTGATCGAATCGATCACCGTGCCCTTCTCGTCGAGCAGGCCGCCGGTGCCGGTGAGGAAGATGATCTTGTACGGCTGCAGTTCCTGCACCAGTTCGTTGGCGGCGAAGTCGGCGTTGATGTTGAGGATCTGCCCGCTGGGGGTCTCGCCCAGGCTGGTGATGACCGGGATCGAGCCGGCCTGCAGGCTGGCCTCGATCGGCGCCAGATTCACCGCGGTGACCTCGCCGACCAGCCCGTAGGTGTCGCGGTCCAGGTACTGCGCCTCGAACACGCCGCCGGTGATCGAGGTGGCGCGCGCGCCGTTCTGCTGCAGCGCCTCGACCAGCTTGAGGTTGGAGGCCTGGAACACCCGGCGCACGATCGCCAGCGCTTCCGGCGAGGTCACCCGCAGGCCGTTGACGGTCTGCTTCTCGATGCCGGCGGCGGACAGCTCCGTGTCCAGCTGCGGGCCGGCGCCGTGCAGCACGATCGGGGTCAGGCCGACTTCCTGCAGGAACGACAGCGAGGAAGTCAGCGCCTCCAGGTCGTCGCGCAGCACCGCGCCGCCGACCTTGACCACGGCGAAGCGCTTGGCGTCCAGTTGCGAGAAGCGCTTGAGGTACTGGCTGATCTCCTTCGCGCTGGCCATGCTCGAGAGCAGGCGCACGATGGTCTGGCGGGTTTGGCGGTTGGCGTGCATGGCGTGGGGCGATGTCCGAAGGAATCCAGGGTGGAGCCGATCGCAGGATCGGTCCGGGCGACGAGGGAAGGCGCGCGGCTCAGCGCGGGCCGTTGATGATGCGGTGCACCGAGGCGGCGTAGCGCTGCAGTTGCTCCAGCGTCACGAACTCGTCGGCGGTATGCGCCTGGGCGATGTCGCCCGGGCCGTAGACCAGCGCGGTGTAGCCGCCGGCGGAGAACAGCGAGGCCTCGGTCCAGAAGTCCACCGCGTTGCCGATCGGCAGCTCCAGCGCATCGGCGACGTCGCGCGCGGCCAGGCGCTTGTCCTCGGCGCGCGCAATGTCTCCCGACGGCAGGCTGGGCCCGCGGAAGGTCTCCTCGAAATGCGCCGCGGCCGGCTCGGCGAAGCCGGCGAAGGTCGCCAGCAACGCATCCACATCCATCGACGGCAGCGGCCGGAAACCGAAGCGCAGCTCCGCCGCCGGCGCGATCATGTTGGCCTTGATCCCGCCCTCGACCCGGCCGATGTTGAAGCGCAGCCCGGTCAGCCCGCCGAAGCGCGCGTGCGCCAGCGACTCCACGTGGTCCAGCGCACGGCCGCCCCAGCGCATTGCCTGATGCAGGGCGCTGGCCGCGGCATCCTGCTTGCCGGAGGCATGCCCGGCGCGGCCGGCGAAGCGCATCAGCACCGAACTGATGCCGCGGTGCGCCAGCACCGCCTCGCTCATGGTCGGCTCGGCCACCAGCACCGCTTCATAGGGAATACCGCGGGCCAGGAACGCGGCGATGCAGCGCGGGTCGTTGGCTTCCTCGTCGCTGGAGAACAGGAACGCGGCATCGCCGTCGCCGGCATTGGCCGCGGCCAGCAGCGCCGCCGCCGCACCCTTGATGTCACACACGCCCAGGCCGACCACGCGATCGTCCAGGCGCCGCATGACGTGCGGATCGGCGCTCCAGTGCGGCGAATCCGGCACCGTGTCCAGGTGCACGTTGAACAGGTACTTCGGCGTGCCGCGTACCGCGTACAGGCTGACCGCGCCGGCGCCGTGGTCGATCACCTCCACCGCGAAGCCGGGCAGCTGCGTGCGGAGGTAGTCGAAGATGCCATCGGTGCCGATCGCCCGCGGCGGATTGCGGGTGTCGAAGGACACCAGCGTCTGCAGGTGATCGAGCGTGGAGGTGAGCAGATCGGTCATGGTGTGTCAGGCTGCCGTGGTGCTGGTGCGGTAGAGATCGGGATAGGCGATTTCCATCAACGACTGCGGCCGCGCCGGCGCGGCGAACCCATACTGGGCGTACAGCGCATGCGCATCGGAGGTGGCGAGCATGAAGCGACGCAGGCCTTGCAGCTGCGGGTGTGCCATCACCGCCGCCACCAGTTGCTTGCCGTAGCCGCGGCCGCGGTGGGCGTCGAGCACGAACACGTCGGCGAGATAGGCGAAAATCGCGCCGTCGGTGATCACCCGGGCGAACGCCACCTGCCCGACGCCATCGAGATGGCCGCCGAAGCACAGCGAACCGGCGATCGCCCGCTGCACCGTGTCCAGCGGGATGCCCAGGCTCCAATAGGCCTGCTCGCTTAGGAAGCGATGGATCAACGGCAGATCCAGTTCCTGCTTGTCGGTGCTGATGCGCAGTGCGTGCATGAGGTCCATCAGACAGGTCCTTCTCCCCTCGGGAGAAGGTGCCCCGCAGGGGCGGATGAGGGTACGAGCGAAGCCTGGTGAAGCCAATCGCGCTAGCAGGTGAAGATCCTGGCGAAGCTCGCGCAACCAACTAGTGCGAGGCTTCGCCCGGACCCTCACCCCAACCCCTCTCCCGGGGGGAGAGGGGCTTTGCTCTTCAGCGATTCACTTGCGCGTACAGCGTCGAACTCATCCCGAACAGCTTGATGAAGCCCTCTGCCTCGGCCACGCCCCAGTCCGCCGACTGCGCGTAGGTCGCGCCCTTGGCGTTGAGCAGGTGCGGCGACTTCACCGCCACCGCGTCGACGCGGCCGCCGCGGGTCTCCAGCGTCACCTCGCCGTTGACCATCGCCTGCGACGACTTCAGGAAGGCCTCCAGGTCGGTCTTCAGCGGGTCGTGGTAGAAGCCTTCGTAGACCAGCTCCACCCACTTGCGCGCCACGTCCGGCTTGAAGCGGTTCTGCTGCTTGGTCAGCACCGCGTCCTCCAGCGCGCGGTGCGCGGCCAGCAGCGCCACCAGGCCCGGCGCCTCGAACACGATGCGGCCCTTCAGGCCGATCACGGTGTCGCCGGTATACACGCCACGGCCCACGCCGTAGGGCGCGAACAGCTTGTTGAGCTTGGCCAGGATCTGTTCGCCCGGCAGCGCCTTGCCGTCGAGCTCGACCGCCTCGCCCTGCACGAACTTCAGCTTCACCGTCAGCGGCTCGGTCGGCCACGCGCTGCGCGGCGCGCACCAGCCGCGGGCGCCCTCGCCCGGCGCTTCCCAGCGGTCGATCTCGCCGCCGGACATGGTCAGGCCCAGCAGGTTCTCGTTGATCGTGTAGGCCTGCTGCTTGGCACGCACGCCGAAGCCGCGCTCCTCCAGGTACTTCTGCTCGTAGGCGCGGGTCTGGGTGTGTTCCTTCTGGATCTCGCGGATCGGCGCGACGATCTCGTAGTCGCCCAGCGCCTTGACCGCCAGGTCGAAGCGCACCTGGTCGTTGCCCATGCCGGTGCAGCCGTGGGCGATGGTCTTGGTGCCCAGCTCCTCGGCGCGCTTGAGCGCGGCATCGACGATCAGATAGCGGTCCGACACCAGCAGCGGATACTGGCCCTGGTAGCCCTCGCCCGCCCACACGAACGGCTTGACGAAGCCGGCCCAGATCGCCGGGCCGCCGTCGACGGTGACGTGGCTGGCCGCGCCCAGTTCCGCGGCGCGCTTCTCGATGAAATCGCGCTCCTCGGCATCCACGCCGCCGGTGTCGGCGAACACCGTGTGCACCGCATAGCCCTTGGCCTGCAGGTAGGGAATGCAGAAGCTGGTGTCGAGGCCGCCGGAGAAGGCGAGGACGATGTCCTTGAGGCCGGGAGTGGGGAGTGGGGAATCGGGAATGGTAGAAGCGGTGCTCATGGCGGTTTCCTTGATGACGCGTAAAAGTGGGGGCAAAGGCTGCTGCTGCGACGATTCTCTATTCCCGATTCCCGATTCCCGCTTGCGACGCAAGCGCCGCCATGATCGCCTTCTGCACATGCAGGCGGTTCTCGGCCTCGTCGATGGCGATGCAGTTGGGCGAATCCATCACCGCGTCGGTGGCCTTGACGTTGCGGCGCAGCGGCAGGCAGTGCGAGAACACGCCGTTGTTGGTCAGCGCCATCTTGCGTTCGTCGACGATGAAGTGCTGGTACTGGTCGCGGATCGGCTTCTCCGGGCCCCAATTGCCGAAGAACGGCAGCGCGCCCCAGCTCTTGGCATAGACCACGTCGGCGCCGGCGTAGGCGCTGTCGATGTCGTGGCTGACGCTCAGCGAACCGCCGCTCTCGGCCACGTTCTGCGCGGCCCAGCCCATGTAGCGCTCGTCGAGCACGTAGTCCGGGGTCGGGCACAGCAGGGTCACGTCCATGCCCAGGCGGGTGGCGATGGTCAGCGCGGAATTGGCCACCGCGGTGTTCAGCGGCTTGGGATGGTAGGTCCAGGTCAGCACGTACTTCTTGCCGCGCAGGTCGCGGGTGCCGAAGTGCTCCTGCAGCGCCAGCGCATGCGCCAGCTCCTGGCACGGATGGGTGATGGTCTCCATGTTGATCACCGGCACCGGCGAATATTTGGCGAAGCTCTTCAGCACCAGGTCCTCGCGGTCCTTGGCCCAGTCGACGAACTTCGGGAACGCGCGCACGCCGATCAGGTCCACATAGCGACCCAGCACCCGCGCCACCTCGGCGATGTGCTCTTCGGTGTCGCCGTCCATCACCGTGCCCAGGTCGAACTCGATCGGCCACGCGTCCTTGCCCGGCTGCAGCACCACCGCGTGGCCGCCCAACTGGAACGCGCCCAGCTCGAAGCTGGTGCGGGTGCGCATGGACGGGTTGAAGAACACCAGCGCGATCGACTTGCCCTTCAGCTCGCTGCCGAGACGGTTGCGTTTGAACAGCGCCGCCTGGGTCAGCAGCGCGTCCAGTTCGGCGCGGCTCCAGTCCTGGGTGTTCAAGAAGTGCTTCAGAGACATCGATCGATCCTTTGCAGCGGTGGGGACGCGGGGACGCGCGAGGCGTTCTACAGGGAGGTTCTTTACGGGTGAAACTTTTCCGGCCGATGAAAACGAAAAAACCCAGCCTCGGGCTGGGTTTTCAGAACGAACGGCACGACGCTCCGGTTACCCAGCGAGAATGTGGGATTCCGGTCGACGCGCGCGCGACGTCATGCCCGAGGCCATGCGTGCGGCGCTGAGATCGTGCTGGGGCAGGTTCGCTTTCATCGGCGCGCATCCTCGCACGCGCACGCCACAGGCGCAAGCGCGTGCGGCGCTCAGCGCGGCGGCACCACCACCGCGTCGGGCACGTACGGGGCCACCGAGACGCGGATACGCAGGCGGTTGCCCGGATCCTCGGGCAGCCGCGAGCGGTACTTGGTGCCCTTGTAGACATAGTCCACGTCGTAGGCGATGGGCCGGCGGAACTCGCGGCCGACCTCGACCATCCGGCAGTTGCGTCCGCCCTGCGGCGCCGTGGCCGGCGCAGCGGCCGGGGCCGGCTCCTCGTGGCGGCGGCTGAAGATGTCCTTCACCGAATCCATCAACCGGTTCAAGCGGCTGTCGTCCTCGGCCGGCTTGGGCGCCGGCGCCGCCGGGGCCGGCGCGGGGGCCGGGTCGCACTGCTGCTCGGTGCGGGTGGCGCGCAGGGTCTGGTAGACCGGCTCCACGTTCAGCACCTGGGCGTAGTCCAGCTTGACGTTCTCGATCACCACCACCCGATTGCGCGCCTCGGAGTCCTGCGCCCAGGCCGGCGCGGCGGCGCAGGCAAGGATGCCGACCAGCGGCAACAACGGGTTCGGGCGCATCGGCAGCAGCTTCGCAAGGGCAGACCAATGAGTGTAGGCATGGCGGCTTGCGTCGGGCTGAACGCGAGCCGACAGGCGCGCCGCGCGCGCGCCTGGCGACGGCTGCCGGTAGAATCGGACGGTTTCCCCACCGCCGATGCCGATGAGCCTGCGCCTGCACAACAACCTGACCCGCCGGGTCGACGCCTTCGAACCGCTCGATCCGGTGGCCGGCCCGACGCTCTACGTCTGCGGCCCCACCGTCTACAACTACGCGCACATCGGCAACGCCCGCGGCCCGGTGGTGTTCGACGTGCTGGCGGCGCTGCTGCGGCGCCGCTACGGCAAACTACGCTACGCCCGCAACATCACCGACGTGGACGACAAGATCAACGCCGCCGCGCAGGCGCAGGGCGTGCCGATCTCGGCCATCACCGACCGCTTCGCGGCCATCTACCGCCAGGACATGGCCGCGCTGGGCGTGACCCCGCCGGACATCGAGCCGGCGGCCACCGCGCACATCCCGCACATCGTGGCGATGATCGAACGGCTGATCGCCGGCGGCCACGCCTATGCCGCCGAGGGCCACGTGCTGTTCGCGGTGGCCAGCTTCGCCGATTACGGCAAGCTGTCGCGGCGCGACCCGGAGGAGATGCTGGCCGGCGCCCGCGTCGAGGTCGCCCCGTACAAGCGCGACCCGGGCGACTTCGTGCTGTGGAAGCCGTCCAGCGACGACCTGCCGGGCTGGGACTCGCCATGGGGCCGCGGCCGCCCCGGCTGGCACATCGAGTGCTCGGCGATGGCCGCCGCGCACCTGGGCGAGACCATCGACATTCATGCCGGCGGCGTGGACCTGCAGTTCCCGCACCACGAGAACGAGATCGCGCAGAGCGAATGCGCCCACGGCGGCGCCACCTTCGCCCGCGTGTGGCTGCACAACGGCATGCTGACCTTCAGCGGCGCCAAGATGAGCAAGTCGCTGGGCAACATCGAGACCGTGCACGACCTGATCGAGCGGCACCCGCCCGAAGCGCTGCGCTGCGCACTGCTCAGTGCCCACTATCGGCAGCCGCTGGACTGGTCCGACGCCCTGATCCAGGCCCAGGTGGCCCGGCTCGATGGCCTGTACGGAACGCTGCGCGATCTGCAGGCCATCGACGCCAAAGCCGTCATTCCGGCCGAGATCGAAGAAGCCCTCGACGACGACCTCAATACGCCGCTGGCGCTGTCGGTGCTGTCGAGCCTGGCGACCCAGGCGCGACAGGCACTGCGCGAGGCGGCGCCGGCCGGCGGCCCCGACCCCGCCGATGCCACGCAACGTGCGGACACGCTGCGCGAGGCCAAGGGCCGCCTGCTCGGCGCCGGCCTGGCCCTGGGCCTGCTGCAGCAGGATCCGCAGGTCTGGTTCCAGGGTGCCGGCAGCGACGACGACGCCCGCATCCAGGCGCTGATCGACGCCCGCAGCGACGCCAAGCAGGCCCGCGACTTCGCCCGCGCCGACGCCATCCGCCAGGAACTGGCCGACGCCGGCATTGTCCTGGAGGACACGCCGCAGGGCGTACGCTGGAAGCGTGGGTGACCGAGCCCTCGTAGAAAAAGGGCGCACGGCTGTTCCCTTCTCCCTCCGGGAGAAGGTGCCCCGAAGGGGCGGATGAGGGTACGGGCGAAGCCTAGAGAGATGAGGCCGAGCGAATGGCCTCGACAGTTCACGATGCTACGCCCGCACCCTCACCCCAACCCCTCTCCCGGAGGGAGAGGGGCTTTACATCGCTTGATTCTGGATTGCTGATGACCGACACCGACTTTCCGCTCGAACCCACGCCCGCCGATGCCCAGGCCGCCATCGCCGAGGAGTTCGGCTTCTTCGGCGACTGGTCCGAGCGCTATCAGTACCTGATCGACCTGGGCCGCAAGCTGCCCGCCTTCCCCGAGCACTGGAAGACCGAGGAGCATCGCCTGCACGGCTGCCAGTCGATGGTGTGGATCGTGCCCGAAGGCAATGCCGAGCGCCTGGTGTTCCATGCGATCAGCGACTCGGCAATCGTCTCCGGGCTGATCTACCTGGCGCTGCGGGTGTATTCCGGGCGCAGCGCCGCGGACATCCTCGCCACCGCGCCGGACTTCGTCGCCGCCATCGGCCTGGGCAAGCATCTGTCGCCGACCCGCAGCAACGGCCTGGCCGCGCTGCTGGCCTTCATCCAGGACACCGCACGCGCCCAGCAGGCATGAGCGCGCCGCTGCCCACCCCGCAGACCTTGCGCACGCTGCTGGCGCACCCCGGCTTCGCCCTGGTGCTGGCCTACCGCATCCTGGCGATGCTGTCCTACCAGGTCGTCGCGGTCACGGTCGGCTGGCATATCTACGAGATCACCCGCGATCCGCCCTCGCTGGGCCTGATCGGGCTGGCCGAGATCCTGCCGTTCTTCTGCATCGCCCCGTTCGCCGGCTACCTGGTCGATCATCTGCCGCGCCGCTACCTCGGCATGCTCGCCAGCGTCGGCCTGGTCGCCACCGCCGCGGTCCTGCTGGCGGTGAGCCGCGGCTGGCTGGCGGCGCAGGGCGTGTGGCCGATCTACGCGGCGATCGCCCTGACCGGCGCCGCGCGTGCGTTTCTGTCGCCGGTGTACAACGCGCTGTTCGCCCGCGTCCTGCCGCGCGATGCCTATGCGCGCGGCGCCAGCGTCGGCAGCGTCGCGTTCCAGGCCGGCATGGTGATCGGCCCGGCGCTGGGCGGCCTGCTGGTCGGCTGGGGCGGCAAGAGCCTGGCCTACGGCACCGCCATCAGCGCCTCCAGCGCGGCGCTGCTGGCGCTGTGGCTGCTGCGCGTGTCCGAGCCGGTGCACGAAGGCCCGCGCGCACCGATCTTCCGCAGCATCGCCGAAGGTGCCCAGTTCGTGTTCTCCAACCAGATCATGCTCGGTGCGATGGCCCTGGACATGTTCTCGGTGCTGCTGGGCGGCGCGGTGTCGATGCTGCCGGCCTTCATCCACGACATCCTGCATTACGGCCCCGAGGGCCTGGGCATCCTGCGCGGCGCGCCGGCGCTGGGCTCGATCCTGGTCGGCGTGTGGCTGGCACGGCACCCGCTGCAGCGCAATGCCGGGCGCGTGCTGCTGCTGGCGGTGGCCGGCTTCGGCCTGTGCACCATCGCCTTCGGGTTGTCGCGGCACTTCTGGCTGTCGGCGGCGATCCTGCTCGCCTATGGCATGTGCGACGGCGTCTCGGTGATCGTGCGTTCGACCATCCTGCAACTGGCGACACCGGACGCGATGCGCGGCCGCGTCTCCTCGATCAACGGCATCTTCATCGGCTCGTCGAACGAACTGGGTGCGTTCTACGACGGTGTCATGGCGCGGCTGATCGGGTTGGTGCCCGCCGTGGTACTTGGCGGCTGCGTGACCCTGGGCGTGGTCGGCGTCACCAGCTGGAAAGCGCCCAAGCTGCGCAACCTGGATCTGCGCGACCTGCAATAGGCCTGGCTGACGGCGCGCGTGGGTCGGACGCGAGACAGCCCGGCCCGGTCGTGCATCACGCACCCTGGCGCCGGCGCGTGCGCACCGCGCCAGTCATCCTTCCATTCGCCACAACGACCGCGCTCAGCGCGCGGCCGCCACCGCGCGCGCCTGCGCCTCGTCGTCGGCCCAGGCATGCGCGCAATCCGGCACGCCGGCCGGCTGCACCAGGCCGCCCTGCCCCGCCAGGAACCGGCAGGTGGCGGCGAACACCGCCGGCACGGCGTGCGAGCGGATCGGCGAGGCCAGCACGTGATTGTCCGCCCCAGGAAAATCCACTGCCTGGCGCAAGGCCGGTGGCGTTCCCAACTGCTTGAACATCGCCTGCAGCGCCGCCACCGACACCGTGCGGTCCTGGTGCTGCGGGTCGCGGTAGTAGTAGCCGAGGAACACCGGCACATGGATGCGCGCATAGGTCGCCGGCCGCATGCCGCCGCGGGTCAGCGCCGCCAGCGCGCGGTAGCCGTCCAGGTGCGTGGCGTCGGCCCAGTAGGCACTGTCGACCGGATAGCGCAGGATCGGATCGCCACCGTTGTGCGTCCACGCCAGCAACTGCGCGCCCCACGGCCACAACATCGGCTGCAGCTGATCGCCGTACTCGCGCACCAGCGGCGACCACAGCACCAGCGCCTGCACTTGGCGCGGATTCGCCGCCACCGCCTGCGTCGCCAGCGCACCGCCCATCGAATTGCCGATCACCACCACCCGGTCGCCCAGCACCCGGGTCACCGCCAGCGCCTCGGCCGCACCCGCGAGCAGGCGGCCGGCATCGACGCCGCGCAGCGCATCGGCCGCGACCAGGCCGTGCCCGGGCAGGCGCGGCAGATACAGATTGCAGCCGAAGCTGCGCGCCAGCCGCACGTGGGTGGGCGCGCCCTCGCCCTGGCTGGCGGTGAAGCCATGCAGATAGACCATGGCGCACGCGCGTCGCCCGGGATGCGCCGGATCGGCCCAGACGATCCGCGCCTGGTTGTCCGGGCGCAGCCCCGGCGTGGCACGTTCGCGCGCATCGATCCAGGCCTGCAGCGCCAGCGGATCCTGCGGCACCGCCGGCGCCGCCACCTGCGGCAAGGCCACGCTGACCCGCGGCCCCAGCGCAACGACCGCCAGCAGTGACAGGGCGATCAGGATCGGCCAGCGCCAGCGACGACGGGGTTTGCGCGCACCCGATCCGGCCACGTCGGCATGACCGTTCAAGCGCGACGCTCCGTTATCGAACTGAGCGAGGATACATAATGGAAATAATTTTCAAGCAGTGACATTGATTGTCGGCGTCGACATGGCGATATACCACAGTCGCCATTATGCGACACCGTCATGACAGGCGCATTTAAAGCCTCTCCAAAGCCACGCACGGCACTGAAATTAGGATCACAAGCGAATGATTTTCATGGATTATTTTCCAACAATCCAGCACCGGAAGAACGCATTCTGCAGACAAGATGGAAAGTCCGCAAACACAGAAAGGAAGACGAAAGAAGCCTCCGAAATTATCTCCTCCGAATTAAGTGTCACCACACTTCTGAAAAATGGACGCGCATCGAAACGCGCGGCCCCCATATGAAACACGGATGGAATCAGCCGAATGGAACATTCGCTTTTCCGTGACGCGGCAGTGGACGCCCGAAGCCAGGCATGGCCGGGGGACGGTACGACTGACAACACCACTTTCGACTCGGGCGCGGACTTGCATCGCACTAGGCACCGACGCCGCCGACCCGGCAGACAACCACCGATTGAAGTTCTCCACATGAAAGTCTTTGGGTTACCGGGCATGGGCATGGCGTTGGCATTCGCCATTGCCGTGCCAGGATCGTTGCAGGCGAATCCAGCCTCTTCCCGCGCAGATGGAGAACAGGCGATCGCGTATGTGCTGAAGAACGACCTCGTCCTGTCGAGGCTCTTCGGTAGCTGCCCCGCATTGAAATTTGCCCGCACCGGCGTCGAAGGGAACAATGCTTTTCTGATCGAAGGCAACTGCGACATCAAGAACAACCCAGAGGAAGATGCGGACTGCCCCGCCTATCACATCCATGCACTGGGGACGATGGACACGCCGTCGCATTGGACGGTACGTCGCCTGGACCTGACCTTGGCGTGCTCCAGCGAAGAAGCGCCGAAGACGCAGCGGATGTAGAACCGCCGCGTAGGCGCTTGCGGCGTCGGTGCAGGCGCAGTGGCGAAAATCCGACCTCAGAGATGATCACCACGATCACCACCAATTCGGGCCTGAATCCGTCCGATCAGTGGTCATCGTTGAGCAGCGACCAGCGCAACGCGTTCATCACCGCTTACGGGCACCGCGAAGGCTGGCACGGCAACTAACTCCCCCCGTGGCGAGGACGGGAGCGCTCCCATCCTCGCCACGCACCATCCGTCACGGAGATTTCTCATGGCATCCCGGTTCTTCCCGCTGTTCGGCCTGCTCGCGCTGTGCATGGCCTACTCGCAGGCCCATGCCGCCGGCGGCGATGCGGCGGCCTGCACGCACGCGCTGCATCAGGCCTTTGCAGGCTCCAGCAGCGCGGCCACCCTGCCCACGCCGTGCGCGCGTCTCGGACCAGTCGCACTCGGCATGCGCAAACAACAGGTGCTGGCCGCACTGGGCCAGCCGGACATCACCCGCAGCGATGCGGCACATGCGGACACGCTCAGTGTGGTGTATCTGTACCCGCGCGGGCTCAATGCGCTGCTGGCGCAACAACCGCGGCCGGCGACCGCTCTCCGCTACAGCCAGTTGGCGGTGCGCTTTCGCAACGACCGGGTCACCAATCTGATCGCCTTCGCCACTCCAGACGCCCCGTTGCCGTTCGAGTTGCTCGGCCAGCCGACCGGTACGCCCGTCGATCGGGTCTTGCAGGCCATCGGCGGGCAGCCGCAATGGAACGCCAGCCGCGACTACGTGCAGTTCGCCGCGATGCCACTGGGCCTGGAGGTCGATCCGGAGACGTCGGCGATCGTCGGGCTGGACCTTGCAGCCACCAAGCAGGACCTGGACAGTTTCGCCCTGCCCGGCGTGCAACTGCGCAAGGACGCGCAAAGCGGCCTGATCAACGGCGTGCGCTGAAGGGCGCCGTCGTCCATGCCGGCATAGGCCCGCCTCCCAGCGGAAGTCTGCCCACTCGGCCGCGAACGGCCGCGGCGGCTGGACAGGCGCTCGGCTGCGCATCGCGCATCGATGGGCGGTCGTGCAGCAAGAGTGGCACCACCGCTACTCGCGGCAGCAGACGGCAGGCGCTTCGCCCTGACGAGGGGGCCGAAAACGCAAAGCCCCGCGCGAGCGGGGCCTTGCCTTGACACGCCGGGGCGGCGCGGACTCAGTCGCCCTGCTGCTTCTGCAGATGTTCCCAACGCTCCTGCGCGTCGATGGTGCGCTCGGCGGTCAGACGCGCTTCCAGGCGCTCCAGGCCGATTTCCTCGCCCGTGTCCACGCAGTAGCCGTAGTCGCCGGCGTCCAGACGCTTGAGGGTGCTGTCGATCTTGCCGATCAGCTTGCGGTAGCGGTCGCGGGTCCGCAGTTCCAGCGAGTTCTCGGTCTCGCGGGTCGCGCGCTCGGCCTCGTCGCCGATGTCGCGGACCTCGTCGCGCAGGTTCTCGATGGTCTGCTTGGATTCCTCGACCAGGTCGGCGCGCCAGGTGAGCAGGCGCTGGCGGAAGTACTCCTGCTGCAGCGCGCTCATGTACTCCTCGTCCGCCGCCGGCTTGTAGCCCTTGGGCAGGATCGGGCGGCCGGTGGCCTCGTCGGTCTTGTACTCGACCACCTTGTACTTGGCCGGCTTGGCCGGGGTGTTGGACTTGGCGGTCACGGCCACGGCGACCTTGCCGGTGGGCTTGGCGACCGGCGCCTTCGGGGTGGATTCGGACTTGGTGGGGGTTTTCGCGGAGGATTTCGAAACGGACACGGGATTCTTTTGTGGCGGGGTCGACGGCGCGGCGGACTTGGCGGCAACGGGCTTGGAGGCCGGTGCTGCGGCAGGCGCGGCGGGCTTGACCGGGACAGGCTTGGCCGCAGCCGGCTTGGGCGCCGACTTCGGTACGGAGGTGGTCACCGCAGGTGCGGCAGAGGCGGTGGCCGGTTTGGATTTGGCGGGAGCGGCCGCGGGCTTGGCGACCTTGGCGCCAGGCTTGGCCGCCGGTGCCTTCGCTGCCGGCTTGGCGGCGGGCGCTGGCTTGGCGGCGGCCTTGGCCGGTGCGACCGGCTTGGCAGGCGCCTTCTTGGCCGGGGCCTTCTTGGCAGGAGCGGACTTGGCCGGCGACGCAGCGACCGGCTTGGCCGCCGGCTTCTTGGCCACGGCCTTGCTGGCCGACTTGGCCGGCGCGGCCTTGGCTGCCGACTTCGCAGGCGCGGCTTTCTTCAGCGGTTTGCTGGCGGCGGACACCGTCGCTTTCTTGGCGACGGGCTTGGCAGGCTTCTTGGCGGCCTGGACGGCCTTCTTTGCAGTTTTTTTAGCAGCCACGAACGCTCTTCCTTGGTCTTCCCGGGGCCCGGGAAAGCGGGCCTTTATAGCCTACCCTACCCCCCGCGGCAACAACGCGGCGTATACGCCGAGCGACCCGCCTAGTCCAGCACAGTGGCATATCATGGTGATGTGATCGCCCGCGCTCTCATCGCCCTGCTGCGCCTGTACCAGCGCTTCATCAGCCCGCTGCTGGGACCGCGCTGTCGTTTCGTGCCCAGTTGCTCGGCGTATGCGGTGACCGCCATCGCCCGTTTCGGCGCATTGCGCGGCGGCTGGATGGCCGCCCGCCGCGTCGGCCGCTGCCACCCCTTCCATCCTGGCGGGTTCGACCCGGTGCCCGACCCCACGGCGCCGCCACCCTGCCGCTGCCAAGGAAAACACTGATGTCCGCTTCCACACTGATCGTCAACGCGCGCCTGGTCAACGAAGGCCGCGAAACCCAGGGCGACCTGCGCATCGCCGACGGCCGCATCGCCGCGATCGCCCCGCAGCTGGCCGCGCGCGAGGGCGAGACCGTGGTCGATGCCGCCGGGCGCTGGCTGCTGCCCGGCATGATCGACGACCAGGTGCACTTCCGCGAACCCGGCCTGACCCACAAGGGCGACATCGCCACCGAATCGGCGGCGGCGGTGGCTGGCGGCCTGACCAGCTTCATGGACATGCCCAACACGAACCCGCCCACGCTCGACGCCGCCGCGCTGCAGGCCAAGTACGACGCCGCGCGTGGCCGTGCCTGGGGCAACTACGGCTTCTACCTGGGCGCCAGCAACGACAACCTGGCCGCGATCCAGACCCTGGACCCGAAGACCGCGCCCGGCATCAAGGTGTTCATGGGCGCCTCCACCGGCAACATGCTGGTCGACAACCCGCAGACCCTGGACGCGATCTTCCGCGACGCGCCGACGCCGATCATCACCCACTGCGAAGACACCCCGACCATCGACGCGACCCTGGCCGCGTTCAAGGAAAAGTATGGCGAGGCGCTGACCCCGGACATGCACCCGGACATCCGCTCGCGCGAGGCCTGCCTGAAGTCCTCGCAGCTGGCGGTGTCGCTGGCGAAGAAGCACGGCACCCGCCTGCACGTGCTGCACATCTCCACCGCCGACGAGCTGGCGCTGTTCACGCCTGGCCCGATCCAGGGCAAGCGCATCACCGCCGAGACCTGCATCCATTTCCTGCGCTTCGACCGCGCCGACTACGCCACGCTCGGCAACCTGATCAAGTGCAACCCGGCGATCAAGGACGCCAGCGACCGCGAGGCGCTGATCCGCGCGATCGCCGAGGACGTGATCGACGTGCTCGCCACCGACCACGCCCCGCACACCTGGGAAGAGAAGAGCAAGCCGTATGCGCAGGCGCCGTCGGGCCTGCCGCTGGTGCAGTACGCGCTGGTCGCGGCGCTGGAGCTGGTCCACGAGGGCCGGCTCAGCGTGGCCCAGGTGGTGCACAAGTTCGCGCACGCGCCGGCGCTGCTGTTCGACGTGCGCGAACGCGGCTTCCTACGCGAGGGCTACCACGCCGACCTGGTGCTGATCGACGACACCGCGTTCACCGTGCGCCGCGAGGACGTGCTGTCCAAGTGCGGCTGGTCGCCGTTCGAAGGCCGCAGCTTCCGCTCCAAGATCGCCGCGACCTGGGTCAACGGCGTGCTGGCCTGGGACGGGACCCGCCTGGTCGGCAGCCCCAACGGGCAGCGCCTGGCGTTCGACCGCTGATGCGCGGCGCCCTGGTGGCCGGCGCCGCACTGGCGCTGGTCCTGCTGACCGCACCGCTCGCCCCGGCGCTGCACGCGCAGACGCCGGCCGCGGCCGGTGCCGAAGCGCGCAGCGTGTTCCCGCGCAGCGCCTCGCAGGGCGCGCTGGTGATCGGCAAGGTCGCGCCGGGCAGCCGCGTGCAGTACGCCGGACGCACCCTGCGGGTCAGCGACTACGGCAGCGTGGTGTTCGGCATCGGCCGCGACGAGCGCGGTCCGCTGCGCATCGCCGTGCAGCGTCCGGATGGCGGGACCGAGACGATCGAGATCGCGGTGACGCCGCGCGATTGGCCGCTGGAACAGGTCAACGGCGTGCCGCCGAAGACGGTGAACCCGCCGCCGGCGATCGCCGAGCGGATCAAGCGCGAACAGGCCCAGGTCACCGCCGCACGCGACCGCGACGACCCGCGCACCGATTTCGCCGCGCCCTTCATCTGGCCGGTGCAGGGCCGCATCAGCGGCCGCTTCGGCAACGCCCGGGTCTACAACGGCCAGCCCGGCGCCGGGCATTCCGGCATGGACATCGCCGTGCCCACCGGCACCCCGGTCAAGGCTCCGGCCGCCGGCGTGATCACCTTCGCGGCCCCCGACCTGTACCTCACCGGCGGCACCGTGCTGCTGGATCACGGCTATGGCGTCAGCTCCAACTTCCTGCACCTGTCGCGGATCGACGTCAAAGTCGGCGACCGCATCGCCCAGGGCCAGGTGATCGGCGCGGTCGGCGCCACGGGTCGTGCGACCGGGCCGCATCTGCATTGGGGGATGAATTGGTTCGATGTGCGCATCGATCCACTGTTGGTGCTGGAGCGGACAAAGCAGCCGTAAAGCGCTGGTGGGTCAGGTGCGTTGGCGCGCGTGGCCGGGAGGCCGCACCCTCATCCCGCCCCCTCTCCCAATGGGAGAGGGGCAAGCGCTCTCCCTTCTCCCCTCGGGAGAAGGTGCCCCGAAGGGGCGGATGAGGGTACGGGCGCAGCCTCGCTGCACTGCGCTGGCGCGCAGCCTTTCCGCTATGCCGGCGCGACCACCTCGAGCAGGCGCCCCAGCACCACGTGCGAGGGGCTGTTGGCCAGGTCCAGCGGCATCACCAGCTTGGGGTTGGGCTTCGGCAAGGGCGTTCCCGGCGCTTCTTCGCCGGCTTCCCGCAGCAGACTGCCGTTGTCTTCCACCTGATCGGTGACCGGCGCCAGCGGCGGCAGGTGGAGTCCGGCGCGGACCGCGTTGGCGCGACTCAGCAAGTCGTCGTCGGCGACCGTGGTCAGCGCCGAGGCGGCCAGGCTGGCCGGTGCGCCCTCCACCGCGGCCAGGCGCTGCGCAATGTCGCCCAAGGCCTGCTGCCGCTGCGGATGCAGCAGTTGCCACACTTCCTGCCACAGCGCCTTCCAGTCCAGGTGCGGGAACGGCATGTGGGTCGGCCCGCTGAGCACGATATGCGGCGCCAGCCGGCCCGGCGGCGTCACATCGCATTCGGCCAGCGCGCGGTACACCACTTCGCTGCACACCATGTGCGAGGGGTCGTCGCGCACCAGATGGTCCAGCGCCTCGCGCACCACGATCCGCGCCAGCCAGTGCTGCGGCCACTTGCCGCGGATGGCGACCAGCAGGCCGAGCGTGGCCAGGCTGTCCAGCGGATATGGGGTTTTCAGCATCAACTGTGCCTTCGCCAGCACGCTGGCGCGGTCGGCATCGTCCAGCGCCACGCAGGCGTAGCTGAGCGGCCGGTAGGCGTCGATGATCAGGTAGTTGGTGGTGTCGGTCAGCCGCTGCGACAGCGGATAGCGGCGCACGCCGCTGGCCGCCGCCTCGATCAGATCGCCCTGATCGGCGACGATGGCGGCATGGCTGTAGATGCTGTCGCCGCACCAGGCGATCAGTTCGGAGACCGGGCCGCAGCCCAGTTGCAACAGGATGTCGCCGACCTGCAACTGATCGGGAGCGAACGCGGGCAAATCGGTCTGCGCAGTCATGGTTGAAGCTCCTGGTGGGTGACGTGGTGGCTGGGGGTGGACACACTGACGCGGTTGCGGCCGGCGGCCTTGCTGGCGTAGAGCGCGGCATCGGCCCGCTGCAACAGCGCCGCCACGCTCTCGCCGCGCTGCCATTGCGCCACGCCGACGCTCAGCGTGCATGACAGCGCCTGGCCTTCGCGCGGCAGCGGCTGCGCGGCGACGTGCTGGCGGATGTCCTCGGCCACGCGCCGCGCGGCCTCCAGGGTGGCGCCGGGCATCAGCAGCAACATCTCGTCGCCGCCCTGGCGGCCGAGCGTGTCGGTGCTGCGCAGGCGCGCCCGCGCGCAGGCGGCGACCCAGCGCAGGCAGGCGTCGCCGCCGGCGTGGCCGTGGATGTCGTTGATGCGCTTGAAATGGTCGATGTCGATGTAGGCCAGCGCCAGCGGCCGGTCGCCGCGCGCGGCGTCCTGCAGCGCCTCGGCCAGACGCTGCTGCAGGGCGGCGCGGGTGAGGATGCCGGTGAGTTCGTCCACGGTCGCCATGCGGCTGGCGCGGTCGCGGTCGCGACGCAGCTCCAGGATCTGCTCGGCCAGACCGAAGGTCACCAGCAGACAGGAGATAGCCAACGCCAGGCTGATGCCATGCGCCAGCACCGGCGCGGCCACGTCCAGGCGCAACCACCCGGTCAGTTCCAGGCAGCGCAGCACGCACAGCATCCACAGCGGCGTCCACGAAGCCAGCAGCGGCCAGGCGTAGCGCTGCCCGCGCAAGGCCAGCAGCAGACAACACGGCAGCAGCAGCGCCGCACCGACGATCAGCCCGACATTGCCGAGCAGGCTCAGCATCCCCGAGTCCGAGAACAGGCAGGCCACGGCGATGCCGAGCAGGAACAGCGCGCACAGCCGCAGCACCCGGTCCAGTCGCGGCAGTTGCCGGCGCATCTCCAGTTGCCGGCGCTGGAAGGTGATGATGAAGAAGCCGCCGAGCGCGGCGACGATGCGCATCGGCGTCGGCGAGGACGCGAACACGCTGGCCAGGCCGGGCACCGCGCGCGCCTCACCGCCAAGGCCGAGCAGGTACAGCAGCACGCACATCACGTTGGCGGTGAAGTAGCCGTAGATCGACTCGCGCAGACGCGCCCACAACGCGATCGCCAGGATCGCCAGCACCGCGGTCGAGCCGAGGATGAAGGCGCGCCAGCCGACGTAGTGCAGATCCTCGCGCTGCACCTGGGCCAGCGGCGCGATGCCCACCGGCATCGGCATCGCCGCCGGCGCATGCACCCGCAGCCAGATCGAGGTGCCGGCCGGCAACCCCTGCGGCAAGGCGATCACCAGGGCCCGGGTGGAGTAGCGCAGATCGGCGTCGGCGCCGTAGATCGCGTGCCGGGTTGGCGCGGCGCGTCCCGGCACCCAGGCCTCGACACGCGTCAGATACGGCGACTGCAGCACCAGTTGCGGCTGGCCCTCGCTGCCGATCGTGCGGTCGGCGCGGATCCGCCACCAGGTGGGCTGCTTGCTGCGCTCGTACAGGGTCGCGCCATGGCCGGCATCGGCGAACGCGGCATCGTCACGCCCCGCCACCACCTCCGATGCCGGAGGGTCGGCGGCCAGCCGTTGCAACAACAGTTTCTGCCCCAGCGCCGACCCGACCAGCCCCAGGCACAGCAACAGGCAGCACCAACGGCACAGGCGCTTCAATCGACGACTTCCAAGTGGGATCGGCGTCGAGGGTAGCGCAAGCCGCGACGACGCTCGTATCCAAATTCACGACCCCGTCACGCCAGAAAGTGGGGTGGCACACGGCGCGCAGATCCATGCC
Source organism: Xanthomonas sontii (assembly GCF_040529055.1). Classification (NCBI taxonomy): domain Bacteria; kingdom Pseudomonadati; phylum Pseudomonadota; class Gammaproteobacteria; order Lysobacterales; family Lysobacteraceae; genus Xanthomonas; species Xanthomonas sontii. The sequence goes on from NZ_CP132342.1 coordinate 3,809,075, forward strand.
GCAGTGCGGCGACCGTCCGCCGGCACCGGGTCTGGAGCGCCTGCAGCCGTCGCGTTTTGGACTGGGAATCGCCCTCCACACCCGCACCAACCAGCGCGCCGCGCGTGCGACGGATCCGCGATCGTGATGGAAGCGACATAAGCGAGCTCTGGCTGCGACATCGGCCGGCATCGACGGGCGAACGCCCCTACCATCGCCGGTCCGCTGACGACGCCGGATCAGGCGACCGGATGACACCGGTATCATTCCAAGCGTTGCCGCGGGCCCTTATCCTTGAGCGGAGGCTTCCCATGACCGTATCGCGCTGGTTGCTGCTTTCCTCCACCCTCGCCCTGGCGGCCGGGGTCGTCACCGATGCCCCGGCCCTGACCGGCACAGCGTCGCGCCCGCAGCTGACCAGCAGCGAGGCGGCCAATCAGACCGTCGCCCGCCACCTGGCCCAGGCCGGACCGATCGGCGCGCTGGTCACCGACAACTGGGATCCGAGCGCCGGAGTCGCGCTGCTGCAGGCCGACTACGCGGTGGCGGCCGACGGCAGCACCCGCTACCGCACCGTGCAGGCCGCGGTGGACGCCGCGGTCGCCGCCGGCGGCAGCATGCGCCGCTACATCAGCGTGGCGCCGGGCACCTACACCGAAGTGGTGTGCGTGCCCGCGGCGGCGCCGCCGCTCACGCTGTTCGGCCTTGGCGGCAGCCCGGCCAGCACCACGATCCGTTTCGGCAACGCCAACCCCACCCCGAAACCCACCGGCAGCGCCACCCACCCCTGCGCCAGCAACGCCGCCAGCAGCACCGTCGGCACCTCCGACAGCGGCACCGTGACCGTGCGCGCGGCGCAGTTCCAGGCGCGCAACCTGGCGATCGTCAACAGCTATGTCGAGGGCACCTACAGCGGCAGCAACCAGTCGGCGGTGGCGCTGGCGTTGCGCGGCGACAAGGCAGTGCTGGAGAACGTGGTGCTGACCGGCAACCAGGACACCCTGCTGGTCAGCGCCGGCAGCGCCAACACGGTGATCCGCGCCTATTTCAAGGGCGGCACCATCGAGGGCGACACCGACTTCATCTTCGGCTCGGGCGTGGCGGTGTTCGCCGGCAGCACCATCCGCTACACCGCCGCGCGCCGCGGCGCCGCCGACGGCGGGGTGATCTTCGCGCCCAGCACCCGCCCGGGCAGCAGCTACGGCTTCCTGGCGATCGGCAGCACCTTCGATGCGGTCGGCAATCCGGGCAGCGGCACGGTGTGGCTGGGCCGGGCCTGGGACGAGAGCGTGGGCAGCCTGTCCAACTACGTCGACGGCACCTCGCCCAACGGCAAGGTGGTGATCCGCGACTCGACGCTGGGCGGGCACATCCGCAAGAGCGCGCCGTGGAACGCCTCGACCATCGGCCGTCCGTACTGCAGCAGCAACTGCAGCACCTCGGCCAATCGTTTCTACGAGTACGCCAACAGCGGCGCCGGCAGCGCGCCCTGAAGCCAGGCGGCGGCGCGGGTTGGGCGTGTCGTCCTGCCCGCGCATGCCGCGTCGCGGTTGCGCGTACCTGTTGCGAGGACGCGCGAGGACGTGGACGTCCGTCCAGATCTGAGCGATGACACCGCGACGCGCGCGCGCAACCGCGGCCCTTCTGATTGGGCCTGGCAGGCCAACCCGACGTCGTCGAAGAGTGTTGGTCGCTCTAGCCCAGCCCGGCCCACCAGGCGCGCCACAGCGTCGCCATCTGTCCCGGCGGCCTGGGCATGGCAGCCGCCTGCTGCACCATCCGCGCACGCGCCAACGCCGACAGGATGCGCCGCGGACGCGGCCCGCGCACGCGGCGCGGCCACGGCTTCAGCAATGCCTGCGCCCAGCGCTGCCGCTGCTGCGCCTCATCGCCGCCGCGCAGCGCCAGCGGCGCGGTGGCGGCGCCGCCCTCGACCAGGCGCTGCGCCAGCACCTGCAGCGCGACCGGCACCGCAGCGCCATCGGCCGAGGCCTCGAACAACGCGCGCTCGACCGCGACCACCGCCTGCGCGAACGGCTCCAGCCGCTCCAGCGCATGCGCGGTGTCGGCCGCGGCCGCGCGCGACTGCGGCAGGCTCGGCAAGGCCTCGGCCAGTTGTGTCCACGGCGCCGCCACCGGCTCCAGCACCCGGCCCAGCGGATGCCGCGAACGCTGCCCGGCCCAACTGCGCAGTTCCTCGCCCCACCACGCCAGCTTGGCGTCGGCCGGCAGCGGGTCGCCGGCGATGTTGAGGATGTCGTCGAACTCCTGCAGCAGGGCGAACCAGGCCACGGTGCGGGCGCGCTGCGGCGCCGGCACGAAGGCCTCGGCCACGGCCCATTCCGGCCAGCGGCGGCGCCATTTGTCGAGAAAGGCATCCAGGGCGGACGAACTGCTCATGCGATCGGTGGATCCGGATTCAGGCGCGCGCGCCAACGGCATCGCGCAATGGGAGAACGAGCGCGGCTGCCGCGCAGAACGCGCAGTGTACGTGCGCGACCGTTGGATGCCGAGCGGCGTCGGCGTGCAGGCGGAGACACCGCGGTCGCGGCATCGCCGCCAACGCGGCGACAGCACCGGTTTCAGGACGCGGCTGCGCTGACCGGCCAGGCCGCGGCGTCGTACAGCTCGGCCGGCGCGGCGACCATCGCGTCGGCGCGCCAGGCCAGCGGATCGTCCTCGTCCAGCCGGTAACCCCACAGCACCGCCACCGACGCCATACCGGCGGCACGTGCGGCCAAGATGTCGCGTTCGTCGTCGCCGACGTAGACCACTTCCTGCGGCGCCACGCTCAGGCGCTGCGCGGCGACCTGCAGCGGCAGCGGATGCGGCTTGCGCTCGGGCAGCGTGTCGCCGCCGATCAGCACCGCGCAGCGCTGCTGCCACTGCAACTGCGGCAGGATCAACCGCGCCAGCGCCTCGGGCTTGTTGGTAACGATGCCCCACACGCTGCCGGCCTCTTCCAGGCGTTGCAGCAGTTCCGGGATGCCGTCGAACGGCTGCGAATGGCGGCCGATCAGCGCCTCGTAGTGGCGCAGGAATGCCGGAATCAGCGCATCGCGCTGCGCGGCGGGCAGATCCGGAAAGGCGACACCGAGCATCGCCCGCGAGCCCTTGGACACTACCGGCCGCAACTGCGCCAGGTCGAGCGCAGGACGCCCGTGCTCGGCCAGCAGCGCATTGGCCGCGGCCAGCAGATCCGGCGCACTGTCCAGCAACGTGCCATCCAGATCGAACAGCACCACCCGCGGGTAACCCCGCCGCGGCAGCGGCGCTTCCCTATTCCCCATTCCCGATTCCCGGCTTTGCAGCACACGCCAGGTAATTGACCTCGGTGCGCGACGACAGCCGCGCGCGATTGCGCCACGGCTCGTAAGCCAGGCCGCTGACGTCGCGCAGCTGCAGTTCGGCCTGGCGCAACCAGGCGGCCAGTTCCGCCGGCTTGATGAAATCCTGGTAGCGGTGGGTGCCGGTTGGCAGCAGCCGCGCCACGTACTCGGCACCGACGATGGCCAGGGCGAACGCGGCCGGGGTGCGGTTGAGGGTGGACAGGAACAGCTGTCCGCCCGGCTTGAGCAGGGTCGCGCAGGCGCGCACGATCGCCGCCGGATCGGGCACGTGCTCGAGCATCTCCATGCAGGTGATGGCGTCGAAGCTGCCCGGTTGTGCGGCCGCCAGGTCCTCGACCGACTGCACACGGTAGTCGACCTCGACCCCGGATTCGAACTGGTGCAGCCGCGCGACCTTGATCAGCTCCGGTGCCAGGTCGATCGCGGTGACCTGCGCGCCCTCCTTGGCCAGCGCCTCGCTGAGCAGGCCGCCGCCGCACCCCACGTCCAGCACCGTCGCCCCGCGCAGCGGCAGGCGCTCGGCGACGTAGCGCAGACGCACAGGATTGAGCGCATGCAGCGGCTTCTGCGGGCCGTCGGCATCCCACCAGCGGGTGGCCAGGGCGCCGAACTTGTCCAGTTCGGCCTGATCGAAATTGGCGGAGGCGTTGGCGGCGGAAGCGGTCATGGCGAACTCTCGTTGGGGCCGCGCGCGCGGCGCGGCACGGCGAACATAGCGGATCAGGCGTGGATGCTGCGGATACGTTCGCGCCACTCGCGCGCATTGGCGACCAGCGCATCGACATCCATGTCCACCAGCACGCGCTGGCTCAACTTGGGCTGGCCGGCGATCCACACGTCGCTGACCTGCTGCCGGCCGGTGGCGTACACCAGTTGCGACAGCACGTTGTGCAGCGGCTGGGTCTCCAGCGCAGACAGATCCACGCAGATCAGATCGGCCTGCTTGCCCGGCTCGATCGAGCCGATCGTCTCGCCGAAGCCCAGCGCACGCGCGCCGCCCAGGGTGGCCGCGCGCAGCGTGCTGGCCGCGTCCAGCGCGGTGGCGTCGTTGGCCACCGCCTTGGCCAGGATCGCCGCGGTGCGGTTCTCGCTGAACATGTCCAGGTCGTTGTTGCTGGCGCAGCCGTCGGTGCCGATCGCCAGGTTCACGCCCGCCCGCTGCAGCGCGCAGGCCGGGCAGAAGCCGGAGGCGAGCTTGAGGTTGGATTCGGGACAATGCACAACGCTGACCCCGCGCTCGGCGCACAGGTGGATCTCGGCGTCGGTGAGCTGGGTCATGTGCACCGCGATCAGGCGGTCGTTGACCAGGCCCAGCCGGTCCAGCCGCGCCAGCGGGCGCTGCCCGTACTGCTTCAGCGAGTCGGCGATTTCCTGCGCGGTCTCGTGGGTGTGCAGGTGCACCGGCACCTCGAGCTGGTCGGACAGCATCCGCACCCGCTCGAAGTTGGCGTCGTTGACCGTGTACGGCGCATGCGGGGCGAAGGCGATGCCGACCAGCGGATCGTCGCGCCACTGGTCGTGCACCTCGCAGGCGCGGGCGAAGTACTCGTCGGAGGTCTTGGCCCAGGCGGTCGGGAAATCGATGATCACCGTGCCGACCCGCGCGCGGAAGCCGTGCTGCTTGTACACCGCGGCCTGCACGTCGGCGAAGAAGTAGTTCTCGTTGGCGCAGGTGGTACCGCCGCGCAACATCTCGGCGATGGCCAGCGCGGTGCCGTCGGCGACGAACTCCGGGCCGATCACCGCGGTCTCCACCGGCCAGATGTGCTGCTGCAGCCACACCATCAGCGGCAGGTCGTCGGCGATGCCGCGCAGCAGGGTCATCGGGTTGTGCGTATGCGCGTTGACCAGCCCCGGCAGCAGCGCCGCGTCCGGACGCGAGACGGTGCGCGCGGGGGCGAAGCGCGTGCGCGCCTCGGCGGTCGGCAGCACCGCCACGATCTCGCTGCCGCGCACCGCCACCGCGTGGTCTTCCAGCACCACTGCATGCGGTTCGATCGGGACCACGTAGCCGGCTTCGATCAGCAGGTCGCAGGATTCGGGTATGGAGGTCATCGCAGGGACTCTGGAAAAGGGAGGGGTCACGGTGCCGGTGCCGCCTGGGCCTGGCGGATGCGGCGCTGGTACACGCGCATCACCCCCCACTGCAGCAGGAAGACCGCGAGGAAGCCGAAGCGGCCCAGCCACGGTGCCACCATGCCCACGGGGATGCATAACGCGAACACCACCGGCGAGACCGCCGCGCGCAGCTTCATCGCCTGCGCCTGGAGCGGGCCCAGCCGCTGCGCCAGGCCTTCCTCGCGCACCGCATAGGCATGCAGCCAGTACCCGGCCAGGCCGATCGCCGCCAGATGCGCGCAGTACACCGCGAACGCCTCGTGGCTGCCGAAATAGTCCGAGTACAGCGCGGTGGAGAACGGCAGCAGGCCGATCAGCAGCAACTGCAGCACGTTGAGCCAGATCAGCCGGTCGTCGAACTGGCGGATGTGCCGGCACAGCTGCAGGTGCGACTTCCAGAACAGCGCGGTGACCAGGAAGCTGACCGCGAAACCGATGAACAGCGGCAGCATCCGGTGCAGGGCGGCGAGGATGCCGCCGGCCGCCGCGACCTCGGCGTGTCCAGGCACCTTGATTTCCACCGCCAGCAGGGTGATGGCGATGGCGAACACCGCATCGCTGAAGAACACGACGCGGTCGTGCGGGTACTTGCTGTCGGCGCTGTCGGCGTGGCTGGTCGTCACGGGCGTTTCCTGGGAGCGAGGTGGTCCATCACCGCCGCACGGCGATCCGGCGCATGGCGCTGCCTGGCCGCCGCACGCCAGCGCTTGCCCGCGGCCGGCGGCGGCCGCGGGCATGCCGACTTACTTGACGCGCGAAACGTATTCGCCCGAACGCGTATCGACGCGAATCACTTCTTCCTGGCCGACGAACAGCGGCACGCGCACCACCGCACCGGTCTCCAGGGTCGCCGGCTTGCCGCCGCCGCCGGAGGTATCGCCGCGCACGCCCGGGTCGGTCTCGACGATCTTCAGTTCGACGAAGTTCGGCGGGGTGACCTGGATCGGCGTGCCGTTCCACAGCGTCACCACGCAATCCTCCTCGCCCTTGATCCACTTGGCGGCGTCGCCGACGCCGGCCTTGTCGGCCTGCACCTGCTCGAAGGTTTCCTGCTGCATGAAGTGCCAGTATTCGCCGTCGCTGTACAGGTACTGCATGTCGGTGTCGACCACGTCGGCCGCTTCCACGCTGTCGGTCGCCTTCATGGTCATTTCGACCACGCGCCCGGACTTGATGAAGCGGTACTTGACGCGGGTGAACGCCTGGCCCTTGCCGGGCTTGACGTATTCGGTATCGGTGATGATCGCAGGCTCGCTGTTGACCAGGATCTTCATCCCGTTCTTGACGTCGTTCATGCCGTAGCTGGCCATCTGAAACTCCTCGGGTAAGGCAAACCCGCCGCGTTCGGCGGCCGGCCGGATAGAATGGAAGCTCCGCCGCAACGGCGGGCGCTCGTGTGATGACCGCCTATGATAACCGCAGCCCCCCGCCCGATGCAGCCGTCCCCGCCCCTGCCCGCCGCCGCGCCGCCGCGCTGGCAGCAGGCCTGGCGCGACGCCGTGCGCGATCCGCGCGAGCTGCTGGCCCTGCTGGACCTGGATCCGCAGGCGCTGGGCGTCTCCGAACAGGCTGCGACGCAGTTCGCGCTGCGCGTGCCGCGCAGCTTCGTCGCACGCATGCGCGCGGGCGATCCGCACGACCCGCTGCTGCGCCAGGTGCTGCCGATCGACGACGAGCAGCGCGTGGTGGCCGGCTTCGCCCTCGATGCGGTCGGCGACACCGCGGCCAAGAAGGCCGACGGGGTGATCCACAAGTACCGCGGCCGCGCCCTGCTGGTGGCCACCGGCAGTTGCGCGGTGCACTGCCGCTACTGCTTCCGCCGGCACTTTCCCTATGCCGACGAGACCGCCGCGCGCGATGGCTGGCGCACGGCGGTGGCGGCCATCGCCGCCGACCCCAGCATCGAGGAAGTGATCCTGTCCGGCGGCGATCCGCTGTCGCTGGCCACGCCGAAGCTGGTCGAACTCACCGAGGCGCTGGCCGCGCTGCCGCAGCTCAAGCGCCTGCGCATCCACAGCCGCCTGCCGGTGGTGCTGCCCGAGCGCGTCGATGCGCCGTTGCTGGCCTGGCTGCGCACGCTGCCGTGGCCGGTGGCGTTCGTGATCCACGCCAACCACGCCAACGAATTCGATGCCGGCGTGGATGCCGCGCTGGCGCGCCTGCGCGAGGCCGGCGCGCACCTGCTCAACCAGGCGGTGCTGCTGCGCGGGGTCAACGACAGCGTGGAGGCGCTGGCCGCGCTGAGCGAGCGCAGCTTCGCCGCCGGCGTGCTGCCCTACTACCTGCATCAACTGGATCGGGTGCAGGGCGTGGCCCATTTCGAAGTGGACGATGCCACCGCACTGGCCCTGCACCAGGCGCTGGCCGCGCGCCTGTCCGGCTATCTCGTGCCGAAGCTGGTGCGCGAGATCGCCGGCGATACCGGCAAGCGCCCGTTGCTGCCCTGACCCGCCTGGCCGGGACCGCAGCAGGCACAGCGCACGCCGGCCACGACGCCGCAGCAGCGATCACGCGCTGGCGGGCGGTGCGTCCTCGTTGGCGAGCAGTTGGCGGAATTCGTCAGCGCTGAGCGGGCGGCTGAGCCAGAAGCCCTGCCCCAGTTCGCAACCGCGCTCGCGCAGCAGCTCGAACTGGGTCTCCTGCTCGATGCCTTCGGCGACCACGGTGATGTCCAGCGAATGCGCCATGGCGATGATCGCCGTGGTCAGCGCCAGATCGTCCGGATCGCGCTGCAGGTCGGCGACGAAGCTCTTGTCGATCTTGACCCCGTCCACCGGCACCTGGCGCAGGTGGCTCAGGCCGGAGAAGCCGGTACCGAAGTCGTCCAGCCAGACCTTGACGCCGGTGCGATGCAGCCGCGCCAGCATGCTCGCCGCCTGCAGCTCGTCGCCGATCACCGCGGTCTCGGTCAGCTCCAGATGCAATTGCGCCGCCGGCAGCCCGGACTCGCGCAGGCATTCGGCCACCACTTCGGGCAGATCGCCGCTGCGCAACTGCCGCGGCGAGACGTTGACCGAGACGAACAGGTCGGCGCTGCCGTCGGCGCGCCGCCACTGGGTGGCCTCGCTGCAGGCCGCGCGCAGCACCTTGGGGCCGATGCTTTCGATCAGCCCGCTCTGCTCGGCCACGTCGATGAACACCGTCGGCGAGATCGTGCCCATCGCCGGATGCTGCCAGCGCAGCAGCACCTCGACGCCGACCATGCGCCGGTCCTGGGTGCGGAAGATCGGCTGGTAGGCCAGCTTGAGTTCGTCGCGCTCCCAGGCGCCGCGCAGCTCGTGCTCCATGTGCACGCGCCGCTCCACCGCATAGTCCATCGCGCGGCTGTAGAAGCGGTGGCAGTTCTTGCCGGCCAGCTTGGCCTGGTACATGGCGATGTCGCCGTTCTTCAGCAGCGCCGAGGCGTCCTCGGCATCGCCCGGGTAGACAGTGATGCCGATCGAGGTGCCCATGAACACCTCGCGGCCCTGGATCCGCAGCGGCTCGCGCAGTTCCTGCACCAGCCGCTGCGCCAGCGCGGTGGCGACCTTGGCCGCCTGCGCATCCTCCACCAGGATCACGAACTCGTCGCCACCGAAACGCGCCAGCAGCGCATCGTCGCCGCCCAGTTGCTCCACCGCCAGCTGGATGCGCCGCGCGAACTGCAGCAGCGCCTCGTCGCCGGCCTCGTGGCCCAGGGTGTCGTTGATCCGCTTGAAATCGTCGATGTCGGCGAACAGCAGCGCCAGCCTGCGCTGCGAGGCGCGCGCCGACAGCATGCGATGGTCCAGCGCCTCGCGGAACGCGAGCCGGTTGGTCAGCCCGGTCAACGCATCGGTGTAGGCCATGTGGCGCACGTCGCGGTCGTGCCGGGCGATCGCCTCGCTCATCCGCCCGAACGCGCGCAACAGTTCGCTGACCTCGTCGTGGCGGCCGCTGTCGCGGCGCTCCACCGCATAGTTGCCGGCCTCGATCTGGCGTGCGGTCGCCGCCATCCAGCGCAACGGCGCCACCAGCGTGCGCTGCACGTAGACCGCCACCATCGCCGCGGTCAGGCCCAGGGCGGCCAGCAACAGCAGCAACCAGCCGAGATGGCGCTTGCCCAGTGCGCCCAGGCGCTGGTCCAGGTTCTGCCCGGCCTTGCGCTCGTACTCCTGCGCGCGTGTCCAGGACATGCCTACCCGCACCCCGCCCACGCGCTGGTCGCCGATCATGATCGGCATCGACACGTCGAGGAACTCCGGCGACTCCTGCGCCAGCAGGCCTTTGGCGCGGATCGCGGCGTCGGCCATCGGCCCGCGCATGCGCTGCCCGTAGCCCACCAGGTCCTTGCTGCCGTCGTGGATCAGCCGCCCGTCGGCGTCGTAGACCAGCACGTAGGCCACCGCCACATAGCCCAGCGCCCCACGCACCTGCGTGCCGATCGCATCCAGGTCGGAGTAGTACACCGGGTTGGCCAGCGAATCGGCCAGTTGCCGCGCCAGCGATTCGCCGCGGGTGCGCATGCTGCTGTCGAACAGGCTGTGGATGGCGTTGCCGCTGAGCGTGCGCACCTCGCGCTGCATCGCCGCCTGGCGCTCCAGCAGCAGGGCCAGGATCGCCATCACCAGCAGCGCAGCCACGCCCATGGCCAGCAGGAACCTGGCCTGCAACCCGAAACGCATGGTCTTCATTCCACTTCCAGCCTCACCCGCGCCACGCCGGCGCGCAGGGCATCCAGGCGTTTCTGCGACGCCGGATCGATCGGGTAGAAGCCGGAAGTCCCGAAGAACTGGCGCAGCGCCGCGCGCCCCTGCGGATCGTCGGCGGCGTGCAGCAGCACCTCGCGCAGGCGCGTCTCCACGTCCGTGGGCAGATCGCTGCGCACCATCTCCACCGCGCGCGGATACGGTTCGCTGCGGTAGATCACCCGGAAGTCGCGGCGGAACGCCGGGGGAATGCGGCGATCGTCGTCCCAGTCGAGACTGCTGAACGCCCCGGCATCCACCAGGTGCTTGTGCACGAAAGCGGCGATGTTGAGTTCCGAGCGTGCGAACACGTAACCGACCGTTTCCGCCGAGGGCTGGTCCTTGGTCGAGAGCAGGATCTCCGGATGCAGGCCGCGCTCGAACAGCGTCATCATCGGCACCAGGTAGGCGCTGGTGGACAGCGTGCTCTGCAGCGCCAGCGTGCGCCCCCGCAGATCCGACAGGTCGTGCACCGGCGCGTCCTTGCGCACGAAGAATACGGTGTGGTACTGACGCACGCCGTTGCGCTCGGTCAGCAGCAGCGGCTTGGCGCCACCGCGCTGTTCCAGCGCCATCGCGGTGGCAGCGGTCTCGGTGACCCAGTCGACCCGGCCGCGACGCAGGTAACTGCTCATCTGCTGGCTGTCGCGGGCCATCAGGATCTGCCCGGAGGTGATGCCGACCTCGCGCATGCGCGGCACCACGTAGTCCAGCAGCGGCTTGAGTTGCTCGTAATGGGCCTTGGGATTGTCGCTGATGCGCCCCAGCACCAGGACCGAGGGCCGCGCGTGCACGGACGCGGGCCAGCAGATCGCCAGCGCCAGCCACACCACGACCACCCGCCAACGCGAACTGGACAAACCACGATCCCCAAGTAGACCTTGCAAAGCCTAGCCGAAAGCGCATGCCGGTGACAGCGTCACAGAATGGCGCCTGCCGCGCATGCAGTCCGCCCTGGGCGCACGCGTCGGCGCGCGCGCCGCGATGGAGGCCTTCGCGCCTTGTCCGGCCTCAGTTTCCGGCCTGCCCGGCGAGTCGCGCCATGCGCTGCGCATCGGACAGCACGCCGCGCAGCAGGCGCACTTCCTGCTCGGTCAGCTCGGTGCGCAGGAACAGCCGGCGCAACTTGCGCATCGCCGAATCCGGGGCGCGGCCCTTGTGGAAGTCGATATCGTCCAGGGTCTCGGCCAACTGCCCGAACAGCCCTTCCACCTGTGCGTGGCTGGCCGGTGCCTCGCGGAACCCCGGTGCCGGCGCCGGCGCGGGGGCGGCGCCGCGCAGCTGCGCCAGGCGCAGTTCGTAGGCCAGCACCTGCACCGCCGCGGCCAGATTGAGCGAGCTGAACGCCGGATCGGAAGGAATGTGCACGGCCGCATGGCACAACTGCAGTTCCTCGTTGGTCAGGCCGGTGCGCTCGCGCCCGAACACCAGCGCCACCTCCGCCGGTTCGGCGCTGGTGGCGGTCAGGCGCTGCGCGGCATCGGCCGGCAGCAACTCCTCCAGCGACACGCGGCGGCTGCGCGCGGTGCAACCCAGCACCAACCGGCAATCGGCCACTGCGTCGGCCAGCGCCGGCAGCACCGGCGCTTGCTGCAACAGATCCTCGGCCCCGGCAGAACGCCGGTAGGCCTCGGTCTCCAGCTCGCATTCCGGCGCCACCAGCACCAGCCGCGACAGCCCCATGGTCTTCATCGCGCGCGCCGCCGCGCCGATGTTGCCGGGGTGCTGGGTCCCGACCAGGACGAAGCGGATACGGAGGGAATCGGTCATGGCGGCACGGCAGGCGAAGCGAACGGGGGCGTAGATGGTAAACTGTGCGGCCGGCCTTGGCGCCGGACTGCTCTTTTCCTCCTCCAGACCCACCTCCGCCTTCTCGGGAGCGCTTGCCATGCAAAAACCCGCCGTCACCGTCATGGTCAAGGCCGCCCGCCTCGCCGGCAACGTGCTGTTGCGCCACATCAACCGCCTGGAAGCACTGAACGTGGTGCAGAAGGACCGCATGGACTACGCCAGCGAAGTCGATGCCGATGCGGAAAAGGTGATCGTCAAGGAGCTGCGCCGCGCCTACCCCGACTACGGCGTGATGGGCGAGGAAAGCGGCGTGCAGGGCGGAGGCCGCTACATGTGGGTGATCGACCCGCTCGACGGCACCAGCAACTACCTGCGCGGCTTCCCGCACTACTGCGTGTCGATCGCCCTGGTCGAGAACGGCGAGCCGGTCGACGCGGTGATCTTCGACCCGCTCCGCAACGAACTGTTCACCGCCAGCCGCGGCAACGGCGCCGTGCTCAACGACCGCCGCATCCGTGTCAGCGAGCGCAAGGAACTCAACGGCGCCATGGTCCACACCGGCTTCGCGCCGCGCGAGCGCAAGCGCACCAGCCCCCAGCTCAAGTGCGTGGATGCGCTGCTGGTGCAGGCCGAGGACATCCGTCGCACCGGTTCGGCGGCACTGGATCTGGCCTATGTGGCCTGCGGCCGCAGCGACGCCTACTTCGAAGCCGGCGTGAAGGCCTGGGACATCGCCGCCGGCGTGCTGCTGGTGCGCGAGGCCGGTGGCCGCGTCACCGATTTCAAGGGCGGCACCCTCGGCCGCATCGACGACCGCGGCCCGCAGCAGTTCCAGGTGGTCGCCGGCAACCTCAAGGTCGGCGACGCGCTGCAGAAGCTGATCGTCAATACCGGCTTCGCCGGGGAGTTCGACGCGAAGTTCTGAGCGAGGCGACCGGCGCTACGCCGGCGCAGCGACACCGCAACAACAGAAAAGCCGCGCACTCGCGCGGCTTTTTTTATGTCCGTCATCCGCCGATCGGACCGGCGCACACCTCCGCACAGGTCCTTTCGCAGCATCCGCCTGGCCTCGCGCAGACGAGTCGCCATCCAGGAAATCCCGTCGAACGCAGAACGCACGGGCCGTTTTGCCGTCACGTCGCACTCACGCATTGGACGCTGCGCGCTTCACTCCTGCTTGATCGGCGCTTGCGTAGAAAACGGCACACGACGCGCTACGTGCAGGCAAAACGGCATGTGCGATGCGCCCGACGCAATCGGCGAACGCAGCCCTAAAGATCCACAAAACGCGGCCGATACCGATGCGGGTCTTTGCCCGAACTTCCCCGCTGATCCGTTCCTGCATTGCCGTCCCTGCGGCAATGGAGCCGATAGCGCCGCTCTCTCGCATCTTCCGGAGATCTCGCGTGTCCTTCCATCATCTCACCGTCACCAAGCGCCTGGCAATCGGCTTCTGCGGCGTGATCGCCATGTTGTTGCTGGTCGGCATCACCAGCCTGATCGGCTTCCGCAAGTTCACCAGCGCGGCAGCGCTGGACGCGCACACCTACAAGGTCATCACCCTCGGCGACCGCATGCTGGTGAGCCTGCTCAACATCGAGAGCGGCGCGCGCGGCTTCGCCCTGACCCGCGATCCGTCCTACCTAGCGCCACTCGAACTCGGCGAACGCGAGTTCAGCGCACAGTGGCAGGAGTCCAAGCAGCTGACCGCGGACAACGCGGCGCAGCAGGCGCGCCTGCAGACCCTGATGCAGGACTACACGCAGTTCATGGCGACCAAGCGCAAGGCGGTGGAGCACATGCGCACCACCGCGGCCGACAGCGACGACGCCCAGCTGGACGCGTTCCGGAGCGTCGGCAAGCAGCAGATGGACGGGTTGCGCGACACGATCGGTCAGTACGAGGACGCCGAGCGCGCCCTGCTGCAGGTGCGCAAGGCCGAGAGCGAGGCGCGCGCGCAGTCGGGCGAATGGACCAGCCTCGGCGGCATGCTGATCGGCATCGTCGCCGCCATCCTGCTCGGCCTGCTGGTCCGCAACAGCCTGATGCGCCAACTCGGCGGCGAGCCCGCCTACGCAGCCGACGTGGTGCGCCGCATCGCCAGCGGCGACCTGTCGCAGGACGTGCGCCTGCGCACCCAGGCGCCGTCGCTGCTCAACGACATGCGGCAGATGCAGGAGGAACTGCGCACGGTGATCCAGGCGCAGACCGAGATGGCCAAGCAGCATGACGCCGGCCGGATCAGCTTCCGCATGGACGAGACACGCTTCCCGGGCGACTACGGGCGCATGGTCCGCGACACCAATGCCCTGGTGCACAGCCATATCTCGGTCAAGCAGCAGCTGATCGCGCTGATGGGCGAGTATGCCGAAGGCGATCTGAGCCGCGACCTGGAGCAGTTCCCGGGCGAGAAGGCGATCCTGACCGAGACCATGGCCAAGGTGAAGCGCAATCTCGGCGCTATCAACGACGAGATCGACCTGCTGGTGCGCGCCGCCGCGCAGGGCGACTTCTCCCGCCGCGGCAATGATCAGCGTTTCCGTCACGCCTTCCGCGGCATGGTCGCCAACCTCAACACGATGATGAAGGGCACCGAGACCAATCTGGCGGCGCTGTCGCAGCTGTTGCGCGCGATCGCCGCCGGCGACCTGACCCAGACCATGCAGGGCGAGTTCCACGGCGTGTTCGCGCGGATGCGCGACGACGCCAACGCCACCGTCGCGCAACTGACCGACATGGTCGGCCGCATCCAGCAGGCCGCGGCCAGCATCGACACCGCCGCCGGCGAGATCGCCAGCGGCAACGACGACCTGTCGCGCCGCACCGAGCAGCAGGCCGCCAGCCTGGAAGAAACCGCGGCATCGATGGAGGAGCTGACCGCCACGGTGAAGCAGAACGCCGAGCATGCGCGCCAGGCCAACCAGCTGGCCGCCGGCGCGGCCTCCGTGGCCTCGCAGGGCGGCACGGTGGTCGGACAGGTCGTCACCACCATGGACGGCATCGAGGCGGCCTCGAAGAAGATCGCCGACATCATCGGCGTGATCGACGGCATCGCCTTCCAGACCAATATCCTGGCACTCAATGCCGCGGTGGAAGCGGCACGCGCCGGCGAGCAGGGCCGCGGTTTCGCCGTGGTCGCCAGCGAGGTCCGCACCCTCGCCCAGCGCTCGGCCAGCGCGGCCAAGGAGATCAAGACGCTGATCGACGACTCGGTCGAGCGCGTGAGCGCAGGTTCGGCGCTGGTCGCCCAGGCCGGCACGACGATGCAGGACATCGTGGCCTCGGTGCAGCGCGTGACCGACATCATGGGCGAGATCGCCGCCGCCTCGCAGGAGCAGTCGGCCGGCATCGAGCAGGTCAACCACACCGTCACCCAGATGGACGAGACCACCCAACAGAACGCCGCCCTGGTCGAGGAAGCCACTGCCGCGGCACGCGCGATGGAGCAGCAGGCCGGCGACCTGGTGGAGATCGTCGGCCAGTTCCAGGTGCGCAGCGAGACCTACCCGATGGTGGCGCAACTGGTGGCCCGCGCCACCGCCAACGCGGCGTAGCGCGGACGCCTTGCGCGGCACGCACGCCACGGAGGGGATGGGGCCGACATTGACGGCCCCATCCCACGCACGGCAACCCGGCCGACGTTGCGCTGCACCCACCCGACGCCCCAGCGTCCGCGCAAAGAAAAAGCCGCGCATCCGCGCGGCTTTTTTGTTCGCAGGAGGAACTGTTTCAGGCCCAGGAAATCATGCCTTTGCGAATCCCCACTCCCGAATCCCCAATCCCAGCCCCATCAGGGCCTGCGCGCCAGCGCCTCGACGTCCTTCGACTTCGGCAGCAGGTCCTGCTTGGTGACCTGGAACGGTCCGATCGACAGCAGCGGCACCGCCACGATCACCGAGGACACCACCACCACCACCGCACCGATCATGTGGGTCAGCGCCAGGCCTTCCATCGACTCGCCGCCGTACAAGTAAAGCGCCAGCGCCGACAGGAAGAACATCACCGCGGTGATCACCGTACGCGACAAGGTCTGGTTGATCGAGCGGTTCAGCACCTCGATCGGCTCCACGCGCAGGCTGCGGAAGTTCTCGCGCACGCGGTCGAATACCACGATGATGTCGTTGATCGCAAAACCCATCACCGACAGCAGGCCGGCCAGCACGGTCAAGTCGAACTCACGGCCGGTGACCGACACGTAGGCCACCGTCACCAACAGGTCGAACAGCGCGGTCAGGCTGGCCACCACCGCGAACTTCCACTCGAAACGGAAGGCAATGTAGATCAGGAAGCCGACCAGCATGAACACCGTGGCGTAGACACCGTTCAGCGCCAGGTCCTTGCCGACCTGCGGGCCGACGAACTCGCCCGGCTTGACCGTGGCCGGGTTCTGCGGCGTGCTCACCGCCTTGCGCACCTGCTCGGCGAGGTTCTTGGTGATGTCCTCGTTGTTGTGCTCGCCCTGCGGCTGCAGGCGGATCACCACCTCGTTGCCGCTGCCGACGTTCTGCACCTGCGCGTTCTCGAAGCCGGCCTTGGCCAGCTGCTCGCGCACCTGGTCCACGTCGACCGGCTTCTGGAAGCTGGTCTGCACCAGCGCGCCGCCGGTGAACTCCAGCGCGTAGTTGAAGCCCTTGGCGAAGATCACCGCGAACGAGGCCAGCGCCAGCACCAGCATCAGCACCAGGGTCGGGTGCCGCCAGCGCATGAAGTCGATCTTGGTGTCGTTGGGGATCAGGTGAAGCGGGAAGATTTTCATTGGAGACCGCTCTGCGTTTTTTTGGACCCCGCGCCTGTCGGCGCGGGGACGTGCGGAAGGTGGCGTGCGTGGCTCAGATGGCCACGGACTTGATCTTCTTGCGACGGCCGTAGATCAGCACCGCCAGCGCGCGCGACACGGTGATCGCGGTGAACATCGAGGCGAAGATGCCGATGATCATGGTCAGCGCGAAGCCCTTCAGCGGGCCGGTACCGAACGCGTACAGCGCCACGCCGACGATCAGGCCGGTGAGGTTGGCGTCGAGGATGGTGCCGCCGGCCTTCTCGTAACCGGCCGCGATCGCCGACTTGGGCGGTACGCCCAGCCGCAGTTCTTCGCGGATACGCTCGTTGATCAGCACGTTGGCGTCCACCGACAAGCCCACCGACAGCGCCAGGCCGGCGAAGCCCGGCAGGGTCATGGTCGCGCCGAACAGCGACATCACCGAGACCACGATCAGCAGGTTCATCAGCAGCGCGACCGAGGTGATCAGGCCGAACATGCGGTAGTACACGCTGAAGAACACCAGGGTGAACAGGAACGCGTAGACCACCGCGGTGATGCCGCGCTCGACGTTCTCCGCGCCCAGGCTCGGGCCGATCACGTATTCCTCGACGAAGTCCATCGGCGCGGCCAGCGAACCGGCACGCAGCAGCTTGGCCAGGTTCTCGGCCTCGGTCTTCTCCAGGCCGGTGGTCTGGAAGTTCTTGCCGAACACGCCGGCGATGCGGGTCGGCGCCAGCGCCTCCTCGTTGACGCGCACGCTGCGCACTTCCTTGCCGTCGACCATGGTCACGGTGGGGATGCGCTCGATGTAGACCACCGACATCAGCTTGCCGGTGTTGGCGCTGGTGTAGTCGAACATGCGCTGGCCGGCGGCGTTGTTGAGCGTCACCGCCACGGCCGGCATGCCGTTCTGGTCGGTGCTGACGGTGGCGTTGACCATCTGGTCGCCGGACACCAGCACGCGCTTGCTCAGCAGCACCGGGGCGCCGCTGTCGCGCAGGCGGTAGACCTTGGCGTCGGGCGGGATGTTGCCGCTGCGCACCGCGTCCTCGGCGTTGCCGTCGACCACGCCGCGGAATTCCAGCGTGGCGGTGGCGCCGATCATGCGCTTGGCCTCGGCGGTGTCCTGCACGCCCGGCAGCTCGACCACGATGCGGTCGTCGCCCTGGCGCTGGATGATCGGCTCGGCCACGCCCAGCTGGTTGACGCGGTTGCGCAGGGTGGTCAGGTTCTGCTCGATGGCGCCGGCGGCGATCTGCTTCAGCTCGGCCTCGGGTACGGTCACGGCGATGGTCTGCCCGGACACCGCGTAGCTCAGGGTCGGCTGCGCCTTGGCGATGGCCGCGCGCGCGGCGCTGGCATCGACGCCCTCGCCCAGGCTGACCTGGATGCTGTTGTCCGGACGGCGCTCGACCGAGCGGTAGGCCAGGCGGTTGTCGCGCAAGGTGGTGCGGATGTCCTCGGCGAAGGTGTCCAGGCGCTTTTCCAGCGCCGCCTTCTGGTCGACCTGCAGGGCGAAGTGCACGCCGCCGACCAGGTCAAGACCCAGCACCATCGGCTTGCCGCCCAGGCGCGACAGCCAGTCCGGCACGGTCGAGGCCAGGTTCAGCGCCACCGTGTAGTTCTCGCCCACCTGCTGGCGCAGCACGTCGTTGGCACGGGTCTGCGCCTGCAGGTTCGGCAGGCGCACCATCAGGCTGTCGCCTTCCTTGTCGACCAGCTTCGGGGTGATCCCGGCCGTCTTCAGGTCGGCGAGGACCCGCTCGCGCAGGGCGTCGTCGATCTTGCCGCCGCGGCTGGCGGTGATCTGGACCGACGGATCCTTCTGGTACACGTTGGGCAGCGCGTACAACGCGCTCAACGCCAGCACGATCAGGATGAGGACATACTTCCAGCGCGGAAACTCGAGCATTGCGGGACCCCGCACGACGCCACGCCGGCGTCGCGCCTAGCAGTAGGAGAAATGGATCAGGCGGACTTCAGCGTGCCCTTCGGCAGGACATTGCCGACGGCGCCCTTCTGCACGCGGATGCGCACGTTGTCGGCCACTTCGATGGTGATGAAGTTGTCGCCGATGTCGGTGACCACGCCGGCCACGCCGCCGGAAGTGATGACCTCGTCGCCGCGGCCGAGCTTGTCCAGCATCGACTTGTGTTCCTTCTGGCGCTTCATCTGCGGCCGGATCATCACGAAATACATCACCGCGATCAGGATGATGGGCAGCAGGAACATCTGCAGGCCACCACCGGCCGGGGCGGCACCGCCAGCGGTCTGCGCCTGGGCGACGGGAATCAGGAAATCGAGCGGATTCATCGGGTACGTCCTATGGTTTGGGCAGCCCGACGCCCTTGGGCACGGACCGCTGGTTTGCCTTGCGGCAGCAAGCAGCCGCCGATTATGCCACGATCTTCCCCTTGCCCCCGGAACGGCCGCCGCGCGCCTCCCTTCTCCCGTCGGGACCCGCGGCCCCTTCTCGGGGGAAGGTGCCGCGCAGCGGCGGATGAGGGTACGGGCGAAGCCTCGTATCCTTTCGACTGCACGAGGCTGCGCCCGGACCCTCGTGTCACTTGGACTGCACGAGGCTGCGCCCGGACCCTCACCCCAACCCCTCTCCCGGGGGGAGAGGGGCTTATCCGTGCTCCGTCGGGAGTGGCGTGGCTTCCATCCCGCGCGCCGCATAGAAGGACCGCCGGAACCGGGCAAAGGTTCCCGCGGCGATCGCCGCGCGCATGTCGGCCATCAGCTTCTGGTAGTACCAGAGGTTGTGCAGGGTGCCCAGCATCGGCGCCAGCATCTCGTTGCAGCGGTCCAGGTGGCGCAGGTAGGCACGGGTGTAGCCGCTGCTGCAGGCATGGCAGCCGCAGCCCGGCTCGATCGGATCGAGGTCGCGCTCGTACCTGGCGTTGCGGATGCGCACCGTGCCGAACGAGGTGAAGTAGTGGCCGTTGCGCGCGTTGCGGGTCGGCATCACGCAGTCGAACATGTCCACGCCGCGGGCCACCCCCTCGACCAGGTCCTCCGGGCGTCCCACGCCCATCAGGTAGCGCGGGCGGTCGCCGGGCAGGCGCGGATGCAGGTGCTCGAGCATGGCATTGCGCTCGTGCTCCGGCTCGCCCACCGCCAGGCCGCCGATCGCGTAGCCGTCGAAGCCGATCGCCTGCAGCCCCTCGATCGAGCGGCTGCGCAGGTCCGCATGCACGCCGCCCTGGACGATGCCGAACAGCGCCGCATCGTTGCCCAGCGCATCGTGTGCGTCGCGCGAGCGCTGCGCCCAGCGCAGGCTCAGCTCCATCGAGCGCCGCGCCACGTCCTCGGTGGCCGGGTACGGGGTGCACTCGTCGAAGATCATCACGATGTCCGAATCGAGCACCCGCTGGATCTTCATGCTCTCCTCCGGCCCCAGGAACACCTTGGCGCCGTCGGTCGGCGAGGCGAAGGTGACGCCCTGCTCGCTGATCTTGCGTCGGTGCGCCAGCGAGAACACCTGGAAGCCGCCGGAATCGGTCAGGATCGGCCCGTCCCAGCGGGCGAAGCCGTGCAGGCCGCCGTGATCGCCGATCACGTCCAGGCCCGGGCGCAGGTACAGGTGGAAGGTGTTGCCGAGGATGATCTGCGCGCCCAGCGCCTTGATCTGTTCGGGCAGCACGCCCTTGACCGAGCCGTAGGTGCCCACCGGCATGAACGCGGGAGTCTCGACCGTCCCGCGCGGGAAGGTCAGGCGGCCGCGGCGCGCGGCGCCGTCGGTGGTGTGGAGCTGGAACTGCAATCGGGACATGGTCTGGCGAATCTCGGTAAGCCGGGCATTGTCGCATTGCCGGGCCGTCGGCGCCGAACCGCCTGGCGGTGCGCCGCCCAGGGAACACCACGGTCGGCTGGTCGGATGCGCGTCGGGCACGCACAGCGCAGGCCCCGCCCAAGACCATGCCGCGGCGCGTACCCGGCGCCGCCCTGCCCTGGCGGCACGGCACCGATGTCGCGCCATCGCCGGCCATCCTGGATGGCGAGCCGCGTCAGTCCGCCGCGACGAAACCACCGGTCTGGCGCGCCCACAGCCGCGCGTACAGGCCGCCGCGGGCGACCAACTCGGCGTGGGTGCCGGTCTCGACGATGGCGCCGCGGTCCATCACCACCAGCCGGTCCATCCGCGCGATGGTGGAGAGCCGGTGGGCGATCGCGATCACCGTCTTGCCCGCCATCAGTTCGTCCAGGCTGTCCTGGATCGCCGCCTCCACTTCCGAATCCAGCGCCGAGGTGGCCTCGTCCAGGATCAGGATCGGCGCGTCCTTGAGCAGCACGCGGGCGATGGCGATGCGCTGGCGCTGGCCGCCGGACAGCTTCACGCCGCGCTCGCCGACCTGCGCGTCGTAGCCGCGCTGGCCCTCGCCGTCCTGCAACTGCTCGATGAACTCGTCGGCGCGCGCCTTGGCCACGGCGGCGCGCAATTGCGCCTCGCTGGCATCTGGGCGGCCGTACAGCAGGTTGTCGCGGATCGAGCGGTGCAGCAGCGAGGTGTCCTGGGTGACCAGGCCGATCTGCTGACGCAGGCTCTCCTGGGTGACGCCGGCGATGTCCTGCCCGTCGATCAGGATGCGGCCCTGCTCCAGGTCGTACAGCCGCAGCAGCACGTTGACCAGGGTCGACTTGCCGGCGCCGGACGGCCCGACCAGGCCGATCTTCTCGCCCGCGCACACCTGCAGGTCGAGCCCGGCGATGACCCCGCCGCGCTTGCCGTAATGGAAGTGGATGTGCTCGAAGCGGACCTCGCCGCGCTCCACGCGCAGCGGCACCGCGTCGGCGCGATCCTGCACCTGTGCCGGCTGCGCGATGGTCTCCATGCCGTCCTGCACCGCACCGATGTCCTCGAAGATGCCGTTGACCGTCCACATGATCCAGCCGGACATGTTGTGGATGCGGATCACCAGGCCGGTGGCCAGGGTGATCGCGCCCACGCTGATCTGTCCGCGGCTCCACAGCCACAGCGCCAGCCCGCAGGTCACCGCGATCAGGAAGCCGTTGATGATGGCGATGGCGCTGTCCATCGCGGTGGTCATGCGGGTCTGCCCGCGGTGCTTGACCGCCAGCTCGTCGATCGCCTCGCGCACGTAGGCCTGCTCGCGCCCGGCATGCGAGAACAGCTTGAGCGTGGCGATGTTGGTATAGCCGTCGACGATGCGGCCCATCGCCTTGGAGCGTGCGTCCGAGGCGATCCAGGCGCGCTGCTTCATCCGCGGCACGAAGTAGACCATCAGCGCGACGTAGGCCAGCACCCACACCAGCAGCGGCGCCATCAGCCAGGGATCGGCCTGGGCGAACAGGTACAGCGCGCTACCGGTGTAGACCACGATGTACCAGAGCGCATCGACCATCTGCACCGCCGACTCGCGCAGCGAGGTGCCGGTCTGCATGACCCGGTTGGCGATGCGCCCGGCGAAGTCGTTCTGGAAGAAGCCCAGGCTCTGCCGCACCACGTAGTTGTGCATCAGCCAGCGCGCGCGGTTGCTCAGGCCGGGCACGATGGCCTGGTTCACCAGCAGGTTGTGCAGGGCCACGAACAGCGGCCGCGCCAGCAGCACGACGAACGCCATCCACAGCAGCTCGCCGGCATGGCGCTGGAAGAAGCCCGGCCCCGGCTGCTCGGCGACCATGTCGACGATGCGGCCGAGGAAGTCGAACATCGCCACCTCCACCAGCGCCAGCGCGAGACCGGCCAGCAGCGTGGCCAACAAGAGCGGCCACAGCGGACGCAGGTAATGCAGATAGAAGCGCACCACCCCGCGCGGCGGCATCTGCGTCTCGATCTTCGGGAAGACCTCGATCAGGGACTCGAACCAGCGGAACATCGCCACGTCACGCCTGAAAAGGGGCGTCAGGGTAGCGTACTGGGCGTCACGGACCGTGACGCCGGGATTGGGGATTCGGAATTGGGGATTCGCAAGAGCAGCCTCCCGCCCGCATGGCGCCTATCGCGCTCCTACGAATCCCGAATCCCCACTCCCCAATCCCGGCCTCACTCCGGCGTCAACACCAGGTCCTGGAAATCGAAGCTGAAATCGGTCAGCGGCGAGATCGCCTGCATGCGCGCCTCGCGCACCTTGCCGTCGGCGGTCAGGGCGAAGCTCAGGAAGGCGTCGGCGTTGAGCGAGCGGTCGCGCCAGCGCACGATGAAGGTGTCGTGCTGCCAGTGCTCCAGGGTGCCGACCAGCTGCGCGGTCTTGCTGAACTGCAGTTCCAGGCGCTTGCCCTGCTGGCGTACCACCACATCGCCGTACCACGGGTCGCGGTAGGTGCCGGCATAGCCGGACAGCGGCAGCGACGGGGTGGACTTGGCGTCGCGCGCGGCCACGTGCTTGGCCCAGTCCTCGTCGGCGTTGGCGTCGGCCTTGACCACGGCCTTGGCGTAGGCGGCGGTCCAGTCGGCCGCCGGCGCGCCCAGGTAGGCGTCCAGCACCCGCAAGGTGATCGCGTTGAAGGCGGCGCCGACCTCCTGGTTGGTCAGCACGATCACGCCCAGCTTGCGCTCCGGCACCAGGGTCAGCCGCGAGACCATGCCCGGCCAGCCGCCGGTGTGCCAGACCAGCTTGGCGCCGCGGTAGTCGCTCAGGCTCCAGCCCTCGCCGTAGCCGGCAAAGTTCGGCCTGGCCGGCAGCAGTTCCGGCACGCTCGGCTCGGAGATCGCGATCGGCGTGATCATCTGCCACATCTCCTGCTGGCGCTGCGCGCTGAACAACTGCCGCGCCTGGCCGTCGGCCGACGGCAGGCGCCCGCCGTCGAGCTGCACCTGCATCCACTTGGCCATGTCGTGCACGTTGGCGTAGATGCCGCCGGCGCCGGAATTGTTGGACCAAGTCAGTGGGGCCACCGTGCGCAGCTCGCGGAAGTCGAACTTGGCGTGGCCGACCGCGGCTTCATCGCCCGGCTGCAGGTGGTCGCTGTTGATGCGCGCGCCGGTCATGCCCACCGGCACGAAGATGCGCTGGCGCACGAACTCGGCGTAGCTCTGCCCGGACACCTGCTCGATCAGCTTCTGCGCCACGGCATACAGAATGTTGTCGTAGGCGTAGCGGTCGCGGAAACCGCCCTTCAGCGGCACGTGCGCCAGGCGCCGCACCACTTCCTCGTTGCTGTAGCTGGTGGCCGGCCAGAACAGCAGGTCGCCGGCGCCGAGGCTCAGGCCGCTGCGATGGCTGAGCAGGTCGCGCACGCGCATTTCGCGGGTGACGTAGGCGTCGGACATCTGGAACCACGGCAGGTGGTCCACCACCCGGTCCTCGAGCTTGAGCTTGCCTTCGTCGGCCAGGATCGACAGCGCGGCGGAGGTGAAGGCCTTGGTATTGGAGGCGATGGCGAACAGGGTCTGCGCGTCCACCGGTTCCGGCTTGCCGAGTTCGCGCACGCCATAGCCGCGCTCCAGCACCACCTGCCCGTCCTTGACGATGGCGATGGCGATGCCGGGCACGTCGAACTGCTTGCGCACGCGCTCCACCTGCGCGTCCAGGTCCTGCAGCCCGGGCGGCAATGCGGCCGGGGCCGGTGCGGGGGCCGCGGCGGGGACAGGCGCCTGCGCCTGCACGGTGGCGCTCATCGCCAGCAACAGGCCGCAGCCCATCGAGATGCTCTTCAACTGCGTCGCTCCTGAAGAAGGTAAACCGAAGCCGCACGCCACCGCGCGCGCACCTGGCGAGTGTAGAGCCTGCCGGAGCCTTTGCGGCGGACCAAGGCGCGCCGCTGCGACGCCGCGTAGTGCCAGATGCGGTCCAGACGCGGGTGGCCGCTACTGCCAACGTCCAACTCGCACGCAGCGGCCAGCGGAGTTGGCGGCCATTCCCGCCCTGCACGCACGCATGGCGCACGCCATCGCGCAGGCGACGAACACGCGGCACAGGCACACGCCGCGCACCGCCCAGCGACACCACCAGGCCACTGACGCCCACGACCACACCCCGCAACGCCGCGCTGCGGCACAATCGCTCCCCGCCTGCCGCCGGACACGCCCGCATGAACGACCTCTTCGACTCCGCCCCGGCCGCGCCGGACGGCATCCGTATCGGCATCGGCGGCTGGACCTACGCACCATGGCGCGGCGGCATGTTCTATCCGCAGGGCCTGGTGCAGCGCCGCGAACTGGAATACGCCAGCCGTCACGTCACCAGCATCGAGATCAACGGCACCTACTACGGTGCGCAGAAGCCGGAGACCTATGCGCGCTGGCGCGACGAGACGCCGCCGGGCTTCCTGTTCTCGGCCAAGGCGCCCAAGCGCATCACCGCCTTGCGGCGGCTGGCCGGCGCCGGCACACAGATCGAGGATTTCGTCGGCGGCATCGCCAGCCTCGGCGACCGCCTCGGCCCGCTGCTGTGGCAGTTCGAGCACGGCCATCGCCTGGACCTGGACGACCTGGCCGCGTTCCTCGACCTGCTGCCGCGCAAGACCGACGGACGCCGTCTGCGCCACGTGCTGGAAGTGCGCGATCCGGCCTGCGTCGGACCGGAACTGATGCACCTGACGCGCCGGCACGGCGTGGCCACGGTGTTCACCGATTCGCCCGAGTTCCCCTCCTTCGCCGACCTGGGCGCCGACTTCGTCTATGCGCGGCTGATGCGCAGTCGCGCCGACGTCGCCCATGGCTACCCGCCGAAGGAATTGCAGACCTGGGCCGCGCACGCGCAAGCCTGGCGCCGCGGCGAGGATCCGCAGGCGCTGCCGCACGCCGATACGGCCGTGGCCAAGACCACGCCGCGCGAGGTCTTCGTCTACTTCATCAGCGCCGCCAAGGAACGCAATCCCGCCGCGGCGATGGCCCTGATGAAGATGCTGGGGTCCGCCACACAGGCGTGACGCCCTCGACCACGCGTACGCGACGCCCGGCACGGCGCAAGCGCGACCGTCGCCGCCGCGATCGCAAGACGGCTGAACCGGACCCCGAGCGCGCGCACCCGGCGACACCTGGCGGTCGCCGCGCTGGGGTACAACACCGCCCGTCCGGCGCCGTCGCCGGGCCGCGGCCGCGGGCCGCGCCTGCACACGCGGAGTCCCTCGATGCGGATCAAGCACACGCTCGAACGTCTTCCCGGCGGCATGATGCTGGCGCCGCTGCTGCTCGGCGCGCTCTGCCACACCGTGTGGCCGCAGGCCGGCGCCTGGTTCGGCTCGTTCACCCAGGGCCTGATCGGCGGGCTGGTGCCGATCCTGGCGGTGTGGTGCTTCTGCCTGGGCGCCTCGATCCGGCTGCGCAGCGGCGGCCGCGTGTTGCGCGCCTCCGGCGTGCTGGTGCTGACCAAGATCGCGGTGGCGTGGCTGACCGCGGTGATCGCCGCGCGACTGCTGCCGCCGGGCGGCATCGTCTCCGGCATCTGGAGCGGCATGTCGGTGCTGGCGCTGGTCGCGGCGATGGACATGACCAATGCCGGCCTGTTCGCCGCGCTCATGCAGCAGTACGGCCGTCGCGGCGAGGCCGGCGCGATGGCGCTGATGTCGCTGGAATCCGGCCCGCTGGTGACCATGCTGATCCTCGGCACCGCCGGCGTCGCCAGCTTCGAGCCACGCCTGTTGCTCGGCGCTGTGCTGCCGCTGCTGGCCGGTTTCGCGCTCGGCAATCTGGACCCGGCGCTGCGTGCCCTGTTCGCGCGGGCGGTGCCGGCCCTGATCCCATTCTTCGCCTTCGCCCTGGGCAATACCCTGGACCTGCGCATGGTCGCCCATGCCGGCGTGGCCGGGGTCGCGCTGGGCCTGCTGGTGATGGTGGCGACCGGGATCCCGCTGCTGCTCGCCGATCGCTGGCTGGCCGGCGGCAACGGCAGCGCCGGCCTCGCCGCCTCCAGCACCGCCGGCGCGGCGGTGGCCACGCCCGCGCTGGTGGCGGCGGTGGCGCCGCAGTTTCGGGCCACCGCGCCGGCCGCGACCGCACTGGTGGCGACCTCGGTGGTGGTGACGGCGCTGCTGGTGCCGCCGCTCACCGCCGCCTATGCGCGCAGGATGGCGCGGACCGCGTCGCCGCCGGCGCCAGACGCCTGACCCGCGTGCCGATCCGCGACCGTCGCGACGCGCTTTGCGCGACAATACGCGGATGCCGATGCACCCCACCACCAAAGCCCAGCTGCAAATCCATTTCTGCGTCCTGCTGTGGGGGATCACCGCGATTCTCGGCAAGCTGATCACCCTGCCCGCACTGCCGCTGGTGTGGTGGCGGATGCTGATGGTGGTGGCCGCGCTGGCGCTGCTGCCGCGGGTGTGGCGCGGACTGGCGGCGCTGACGCCGAAACTGGCGCTGGGCTATGCCATCGTCGGCGCCCTGGTCGGCCTGCACTGGCTCACGTTCTACGGCGCGATCAAGCTGGCCAACGCCTCGGTCGCGGCGACCTGCATCGCGCTGGCGCCGGTGTTCACCGCGGTGATCGAACCCTGGGTGGCGAAACGGCCGTTCCGCCCCAGCGAACTGGCCTTCGGCCTGGCGGTGCTGCCCGGCGTGGCCCTGGTGGTCGGCGGGGTACCGCACGGGATGCGCGCCGGTGTCGCCGTCGGCGCGGTGTCGGCGCTGCTGGTGGCGGCCTTCGGCTCGCTCAACAAGCGCCTGGTCGACCATGCCGATCCGCTGACCGTGACCGCGCTGGAACTGGGCGCCGGCACCCTGACCCTGACCGCGCTGGCGCCGTTGCTGCCGTTCGTGCTGCCGGCGTTGAGCGGGCCCTTGCTGGTGCTGCCCAGCCTGCACGACACCGCGCTGCTGCTGGCGCTGGCGCTGCTGTGCACGCTGCTGCCGTTCGCCCTGGCCCTGGTCGCATTGCGCCGGCTCAGCGCCTACGCGGTGCAACTGGTCACCAACCTGGAACCGGTCTACGCGATCGTGTTCGCGATCGTGCTGCTGGACGAGCAGCGCCAGCTCACCGGGCTGTTCTACCTCGGCGTGGCGGTGATCCTGGGCGCGGTGTTCCTGCATCCGCTGCTGACCCGCACGCGTCCGGTGCAGCACCCGGAGCTGCTGGCCACCTGCGAGGCGAAGAACGTGGTGGAGTGAGCGCTGGGGCGCTCACTCCGGGATTGGGGATTGGGGATTCGGGATTAGCCCCATCCTGCGCATTTGCGGCATGACCGCAGGCCCAACGCGAAAGGCGCAGCATGCTCGGGAACTAGCCCCTCTCCCCCCGGGAGAGGGGTTGGGGTGAGGGTACGGCGCGAAAGCGTCTGCGTCATCTGCGTTCGCGAGGCGACGCGCCTACCCCTGCGGGGGAATTTTTCCCGTGGAACAAGGAGGAACCTGAGGATCGTCCCGGAATGACGTGGCGTACTTACGCCGCCAGCGACACGCAGTCGCGGCCTGCACGCTTGGCCTGGTACAGGCCCTGGTCGGCACGCTTGAGCAGGTCCTCGGCGCTCTCGCGGCCCTGCAGCGTGGCCACACCGATGCTGGCGGTGAGCGACACACCGAGCTGCAGCAGACTGGTGTCCTGGCGCAGTCGCTCGCAGGCGCGCATGGCCTGCGCCGCATCCATGCCGGGCAGCAACAGCGCGAACTCGCCGCCGCCGTAACGCGCCACGACGCTGTCCGGCGGCAGGCGCGCGCGCAGCATGTCGGCCAGCGCCAACAGCGCCTCATCGCCCTTGTCGTGGCCGTGCAGATCGTTGACGCTCTTGAAGTAGTCCAGATCCAGGATCGCCACGCTGAGCGGCGCCGAACCCGGCTGCGCCGCCTCGGCATGGATCATCAACGCGGTGGCGAAGGCGCGGCGGTTGAGCAGGCCGGTCAGCGGATCGGTGCGCGCCTGCTCCAGCAGTTCGGCGTTGAGCGATTCCAGCGATTCCTGGTACTGCAGCAGCTGTTGCTCGTACCAGGCGCGTTCGCGCAACTGCAGCGCCAGCGCATGGCTGCTGCGGCGCAGTTCGATCAGCTGCATCACCTGCCGCGACAGCGCCTGCAGCGCCGCCAGTTGTTCCGGCTGCAGGGTGCGCGGACGGTTGTCGAGCACGCACACCGTGCCGACCGGCAGGCCATCGCGGGTCAGCAGCGGCGCGCCGGCGTAGAAGCGCACCCCGCCCTCGGTGACCAGCGGATTGTGCTGGAAGCGCGCATCGGCGGTGGCGTCGGCGACCACCATGACCTGCTCCGGGGTCAGGATGGTGTGGCCGCAGAACGACTCGTCGCGTGCGGTACTCAGCAGGCAGACGTTGCGCTGCGCCTTCAGCCACTGGCGCTCGTCGTCGACCAGCGAGATCAGCGCCGAGGGCGTGTCGCACAGCTTGGCGGCGATGCCGACCAGATCGTCGTAGGACGCTTCCGGTTCGGTGTCCAGGATCTGCAATGCGTGCAACGCCTGCAGGCGTGCGGCTTCGTTGTCGGGCTTGCGGGGCTTGATCACGGAATACCCGGCGGCGGCGATGGTTCGCGTTGCGCAGTATGGCCAAATCCGCGGCGGACGCCAGCCCTGGCGGGCGCGCCGCCTGTACGGTTGGGCCGCGCGGCGTCAGCCGAACGCCGACACTGCGACGTGGTTACCACTCCTGGCGCTGCGGCAGCAGGCCGCGCAGTTCCTGTTCGGTGAGATTGCGCCACTGGCCCGGCTTCAGCGCGCCGAGCTTGATGTTGTCGATGCGCACGCGGCGCAACTGGGTGACGCGGTAGTCGAACGCCGCGGCCATCAAGCGGATCTGCCGGTTGAGTCCCTGCTCCAGCACGATGCGGAAGCCGAACTTGGCGATCCGCGCGGTGCGGCACGGCAGGGTCATCTGGTCGTGCACGCGCACGCCGCGCGCCATGCCGCGCAGGAATTCGTCGGTGACCGGCTTGTTCACCGCCACCAGGTATTCCTTCTGATGGCGGTTCTCCGCGCGCAGGATCTCGTTGACGATGTCGCCGTTGCTGGTCATCAGGATCAGCCCCTCGGACTCCTTGTCCAGGCGCCCGATCGGGAAGATGCGCTGCTCGTGGCCGACGAAGTCGACGATGTTGCCCTTGACCGCGCTCTCGGTGGTGCAGGTCACCCCGACCGGCTTGTTCAGCGCGATATAGACGTGGCGGCGCCCGCTCTTGGCCTTGGCGCGCGCGCGCAGCGGCTGCCCGTCGACCTTGACCTCGTCGCCCTCGCCCACCACCGAACCGACCCCACCCGGCTGGCCGTTGACGGTGACCCGGCGCGCGGCGATCAGCCGATCGGCCTCCCGGCGCGAGCAAAAACCGGTCTCGGCGATGTGCTTGTTGAGGCGGACGGACATGGGCTGGGAGCTGGGAATGGGGAGTTGGGAATGGGGAATGGCAACAGCGGGCTGCTGCCGGCTGGGCCATGGCTAACGTCGGGAACGACGGCAGGGAGCGGCAGCGGGGACGCCCCCCATTCCCGATTCCCTACTCCCTATTCCCGGCCTCTCAGCGCTTCGGCGGCCCCTTGCGCGGCGGCCGGTCGGCGGCGAAGCGGCCGGCCGGGCGCGGGCCGGCGGCGTTGGGCTTGCCGCCGGGCTTGCCGGTACGGGCGAACTTCGGCTTGAACGGCGCGCCGCCGGCATCGTCGCCGTCGAGCTTGCGCATCTGCAGTTGCTGGCCGGACACCCAGACCTTCTTCAGGTGCGTCAGCAACTCGCGCGGCATGTCCGCCGGCAGGTCCAGCACCGAATGGTCGTCGTGGATGTCGATGCGGCCGATGTACTTGCTCTCCAGCCCGGCTTCGTTGGCGATCGCGCCGACGATGTTGGCCGGCTTGACCCCATGCTGGTGGCCGACCTCGATGCGGTAGGTCTCCATGCCCACTTCCGGCGCGCCGCGCGGCGCTTTCGGCGCCTTGTCGCGGCGCGGCGCCTCGAAGCTGCCGACGTCGCGGTGGTAGTCGAAATCCTCGCCACGCGCGGCCGGGGCCGGACGCGCCGGGCGCTCGCCGTCGTCGCGACGCGGCGCACGCGGCTCGCGCTCGAACTTCGGCTCGAAGCGGGGGCGCTCAGGGCGCTCGCCACGCTCGGGCCGCTCGCGGCGCTCGAAGCGCTCGCCCTGCGGCGGGCGCGGACGGTCCGGGGCCAGCAGCAGCGGCGTCTCGCCCTGCAGCAGGCGCGCCAGCGCCGCGGCCACCTCCACCATCGGCACGTTCTTCTCGGCCTCGAACTTCTGCAGCAGGTCGCGGTACATGTCGATGCCGCCGCCGGCGATGGTCTCGCTGATCTTCTCCATGAAGCGGCTCACGCGCTGGTCGTTGACCGCGTCGACGCTGGGCAGCTGCATTTCCTCGATCGGCTGGCGGGTGGCGCGCTCGATCGCGCGCAGCATGCCGCGCTCGCGCGGGCTGACGAACAGGATCGCTTCGCCGCTGCGCCCGGCCCGGCCGGTGCGGCCGATGCGGTGCACGTAGCTTTCGGTGTCGTAGGGGATGTCGTAGTTCAGCACGTGGCTGATCCGCTCCACGTCCAGGCCGCGCGCGGCCACGTCGGTGGCGACCAGGACGTCGAGCTTGCCGTCCTTGAGCTGCTGGATCACCCGCTCGCGCTGCGCCTGCTGGATGTCGCCGTTGATCGCCGCCGCGGCCAGGCCGCGTGCCTGCAGCTTCTGCGCCAGCTCGTCGGTGCCGGCCTTGGTGCGGGCGAAGATGATCATCGCGTCGAACGGCTCAACCTCCAGGATCCGGGTCAGCGCGTCGAGCTTGTGCAGCCCGCTCACCGCCCAGTAACGCTGGCGGATGTTGGCCGAGGTGGTGGTCTTGGAGGCGATGATCACCTCGGCCGGGTCGTTCAGATAGGTCTGCGCGATGCGCTTGATCGCCGGCGGCATGGTCGCCGAGAACAGCGCCACCTGGCGCGAGTCCGGCAGCTTCTTCAGCACCGCCTCGACGTCGTCGATGAAGCCCATGCGCAGCATCTCGTCGGCTTCGTCGAGCACCAGCGTCTTCAGCTCGGACAGGTCCAGGGTGCCGCGGTCCAGGTGATCGATGACCCGCCCCGGGGTGCCCACCACCACGTGCACGCCGCGCTTGAGCGCCGACAGCTGCTGCACGTAGGGCTGGCCGCCGTACACCGGCAGCACCTGGAAGCCAGGGATCGCCGCGGCGTAGCGATGGAA
Source organism: Xanthomonas sontii (assembly GCF_040529055.1). Lineage (NCBI taxonomy): Bacteria > Pseudomonadati > Pseudomonadota > Gammaproteobacteria > Lysobacterales > Lysobacteraceae > Xanthomonas > Xanthomonas sontii. Next base: position 3,840,806 of record NZ_CP132342.1, read on the forward strand.
CGCCTCGGCCACCTGGATCGCCAGTTCGCGGGTGGGCGCCAGCACCAGCGCCTGCGGCTTGCGTTGGGCGAAATCCAGCCGCGACAGGATCGGCAGCGCGAACGCGGCGGTCTTGCCGGTGCCGGTCTGCGCCTGGCCGAGCAGGTCGCGGCCGGTCAGCAGCGCCGGGATGGTGGCGGCCTGGATCGGCGACGGCGACTCGTAGCCGACGTCGGCGACCGCTTTCATCACAGCAGGGGAGAGGCCGAGATCTGCGAACAGCAGCGGCGCGGGGGTATCTTGGGACATGGGAGACTCCGGGGGCGCCGCAGAGAACCGGCAGGCGCAAAGAAGCCCCTATTGTGCGCCCTGCCGGGCCGCATGTCGAAAGCAGGTGAACGACACCGTTCAGGCGTGACCCTCTGCGCACTGCCGGACGCCGGCCACCGCGGCCGCCTCCAGCAGGCGCGGCGCCGCGGGCTGCGGCAGCGGCGACAGCCCCCAGCCGCCGACATGGCGGGCGTTTTGCCCGCGAATGACCGACAATGGGCGCCGATTTCCGAGCAAGCCCCCAATGCAGACCATCGATCTCCAGCTAGAAAGCGACTACGTGGAACTCAAGCACCTGTTGAAACTGACCGGCCTGTGCGACAGCGGCGGCGCGGCCAAGGCCGTGATCAGCGAAGGCCAGGTGCGCGTGGATGGCGAGGTCGAACTGCGCAAGGCCTGCAAGGTGCGCGCGGGCCAGGTGGTACAGCTGGGCGACGTGCAGGTGCAGGTGCTCGGCAAGGCATGACCGCCATCGGCGCCCCTGGCCTGCCACTCGCCGGCCGGTGGCGCCGGACAGCGCGGATCCCCGCACGATGCTGATCACGCTAGGCATCCGCAACATCGCGCCGTCTGCGGAAGATCCGCACCACGACGTGTACATCGCGCAGCTCGACCCCGACGCAGCGCAGCCGTTCCGCCTGGGCCAGTCCATCCGCGGCGGCCACGCGGAGCGCGGCGGTTCCATCTCCCTGGCGCTGGACGAACTGGAGGGCTGGACCGGCGACTGGCGCCAGCACCTGCGCCACGCCGGCTGCGCCTGGGCCATCGCGCCGATCGAAGCGGCGCAGCGCAGCGGCGACCTGCAGAGCGCCCTCGACGCGCTGGTCGCCGGTGCGGAACAGCGGCGCGCCGACGCCAGCTAGCTGCCGCTGAGATCGGGATTCGGGATTCGGGATTCGGAATTGAAAGCAAGCCGCGCCGAGCACCGATAGACACGCACGCATGCATCGGCACGACCGCCGCCTCAGCGCGCCATGGCCGCCACGCGCTGGGTCAGGTGCGCCGCGATGGCACGCTTGAACGGCGCGACCCGGTCGGCCACGCGCAGCGCGGCGCTGCGCAGGGCGCGCGCCGGCAGGCGATCGTCGGTGTACAGCGCGGCAATCGCGTTGGTCGCTTCGTACAGCGGCCGCGTGGCCAGGCGGTGCCCGCGCTGGTAGCCGGCCAGCAAGGCCGGCGCGGCAATGTCGCCGCCGCGCGCGACCGCGTCGTGCAGCGCACGCGCCAGCCGCGCCTGGCTCTGCAGGCCGAAGTTGAACCCATGCGCGGTCACCGGATGCATGCCCACCGCGGCGTCGCCGATCAAGGCATAGCGCTCGGCGACGAAGCGCTGCGCATAGACGGCCACCAACGGGTACGCCTGCGGCCGCACCAGTGGCGTCATCGCGCCCAGGCGATGCTCGAAGCAGCTACTGATCTCCGCCCCCAACGCCGCCTCGTCCATCTGCAGCAGCGCCTGCGCGCGTTCCGGCGGCAGGGTCAGCACTGCCGAGGCCTCGTTGCCGTGCAGCGGCAGCAGGGCCATGGTGCGGCCGTAACCGAACCACTCCCAGGCGGTCTGATGGTGCGGGCGCTCGTGGCGCACCCGACACACCAGCATGGTGCGGCCGAAATCGCGCAGCTGCGCGCCGATCCCGCTCATGCGCCGGGTACTGGAGAAGCGGCTGTCGGCGGCGACCACCAGACGCGCCGCCACGCTGCGCCCGTCGGAGAGCTGCAACTGCGCCTGGCGCGCGTCGCGACGCAGTGCCTGCACCGACACACCGTCGAGCAAGGTCAGACCGGGCTGGTCCTGCACCGCGGCGAACGCGGCGCGGCGGATCAGGTGATTGGGCACCAGCCAGCCGAGATCGCCACGGCCGCCCTCGCCCGCCGCAAAGGTCAGCGCGAACGGCGAGGAACCGTTCATCACCCGCGCATCGCGCAGCGGCGCGATCGCCTGCGGGTCGATCCGCGGCCACAGGTCCAACTGATCCAGCAATGCTCGCGAGGCGTGGGTCAGGGCGATTTCGCGGCCGTCGAAGGCGGCCTCGGCCAGCGCCGCGCGCGGCTGCGGCTCGATCAGCGCCAGCGACAGGCCGCTGCCGGCCAGCGAGCGGGCGAAGCACAGGCCGGCAGGGCCGGCCCCGACGATGGCGATATCCACTTGCATGCGGCGACTCCGTGATCGGACCCGGCCAGGATACGACCGCCGCGCACCGCGTCCTTGATCTGGATCAGCGCTGCGACGATCGGTCGCAGCCCGCGGGGCTCAGAACAGCGCCCACACCAGCTGCAGGATCGCCCACAGCGACACCACCCACACAAGGCTGCGCACGTACGGCACGCCCGCCGCGTACAGCGGCACGTACGCCACACGCGCCCACAGGTAAATCTGCGCCGACAGCGCGGTGTGCGCATCGCCCTTGCCCAGCGCCGCCACCGCCACCGCCGCGGCGGCGAAGAACGGGAAGGTTTCCAGGAAGTTGCGCAGCGCGCGGTCCAGGCGCCCGGCCACGCCGGCCGGCGGCGGTTGCGGCGCATCGCGCGCGCCGGCGTTCCACTTCAGCCCGCGCTGCGCGGTGACGAAGGCGGAGGCGAGCAGCAGTTGCGCGATCCCGAGCAGGATCGCCCAGGCCAGCATGCGGATTTCGATGGGCATCGGAGCCTCGGAGGAAAGGAAGACGGCGCGCAGCATGCCGCTCAATCGGGCATGGCCACGTGATAACCGACCAGGCGCCAGGTCTTGTCCTCGTCCAACCGCAACGACACCAGCTCGCGCACCGGCTGCGGCGCATTGGCGAAGCGGCTGGGGAAGCTGATGTTGACGTAGGTGCCCGGCGGCACCTGCGAGCCGGCGGCGTACTGCACCCGCGCCACGCTGGCGACGCCGCGGCCGAGCAGCGCGCCCAGCCGCGCACGTGCGGCGTCGATCTCGCGCACGAACACCGCGCGCGTCACCGCCTTCTTCGCCACAACAGAGGCGCCGTCCCAAAGCTCGCCGGTGCGTCCGGCATCGACCAGTTGCGCGGCGCGCAGGCCGGCCTGGGCCATCTGTGCGTCCTGCTTGGCCAGCGGTCCGGGCGCGGGCGCGGCGGGGCCGGCATGGCGCGGCGCCGGTTTCGGCGCCGCCGCGGGAGCGGCAGCAGGTGCGGCGGGGGCCGCTGGCGGGGCAGTCGTCGGCGCGGGCGCGGACGATGCCGGGGGCGCGTTCTGCGCGGAGGCTGCGCCAGCGACGAGGGACAGCAGGACGAGCGTGAGGCGGAACGGGACGGAGATGGACAAGGACATCGCTCGGCAGCGGCGGTGGCAAGGGCCGCAGTCTACGCGGCCTGCGCGGGCCAGCGCAGCGGCCCTATGGCGTCTCCTCGGTCGCCACTACCGTATTCTCGCTCGCCACTACCGCGGCCGCGGCCGCCGTCGGGGCGGCATAGCGCTGGCGGTGCCAGGCGCGCCAACTCGCCCACAGCGCCCAGGCGGTCGCCGCCAGCAGGGCGAGCAGACTCAGCAACGAGCCGGTCCGCGCCAGCCACGGCGCATGCAGGCCGTTGGCGAGGTGCAGCAGCACTTCGGCGATCGCGAAACCGCCCAACGCCAGCAACGCCGGGGGCAGGTACAGCCGCAGCATCAAGCGGGTTCCGGCGGCCATGCGCGCGCTCCGGGAGGGGATGCGGCGACGCTAGCCCCGCGTCCATGCCCGCCACGTGAATGGGCGGCATGCGCCGCAGCGGCCGTTCAGGCGCCGGGCGAGGCCAGCGGCAGCGTCGCCACGTCGATCTCCGAGAGCGGGCTTTCCGCCGGACAGGCCTGGTCCGGGAACCCGAAGCGCTGCTTCAGCGCCTGGCCGCAGGCGGTCAGGCTCTCCAGGTCCACGTCCTTTTTGGTCTTGCACTCCTGGTCGAAGGCGACCAGGAACGCATCCTTGCGCCGCACGAAATCGTCGCCGCACTTGCGCAACTGCTTGATCCGCTCCAGATCGTCCTGCACCGCGTTGGTGCCGTCGAGCCCGTACTGCTTGAGCTCGTCGCTGCTGAGCAGGCGCAGGCTGCGGTTGGGCACGGTCATCATCAGATCGGCCACCGCCACCGCCACGCCGTTGCGCTCCAGGTAGTCCTTGACGTTGCCATAGACCTCCTGCAGCTCGCGATTGAGCTCGGCGCGCGAGGTCGCGGTGGAACTGATCCGCATCATCCGGTGGATGCCGACCTTGCCGGAGATCAGCCGGTTGTCGCCGGCGGCCAGCACGAACACGCAGGCGCTGTGGCAGACCGAGCCTTCGCGCACCCACACGGTCCAGCCGGATTCGCCGATCGCATCGCCGGCGCGGATCGCCGCCTCGACCTGGCCGCCGCTGGAATCGAGGTCGAGCACGCGCTTGCCGATGCCGGTCTGCCTGGCCACCTCGGCCAGGCGCCGCACCATCTCGGCGAAGCCGGCGTTGATCTTGCCGACATAGCGCACCCGCATCAGCCCGCGCTCGCGGCACGGCGCCAGCGCCGCCTCCACGGCGGGCCGGTCCAGCCCGGCCAGCGGCTGGCCGTCGCCGGCGTCGGCGGCATAGTCGGTGTCGCAGCTGATGAAGGCCTCGCCATTCTCCAGCGTGGCCTCGTCCCAGGCCTGCGGGTCGCGCTTGGGCGCGACCGCATGCGGCGGCGGTGCCGGCGGCGCACCGATCGAGACCATGTGCTCGCCATCGGCGGAGGGGCTGTCGGCGACGGTCCGCGGCGCCGACGCCGGCTGCTGCCCGCAGGCCAACAGGCCCAGGCAACACAGCGACAACCAGCAGAGTCTGAACGGAGCGGCCAAACGGAGGATCCATGGACGAGACGAAAAAGACAGGCGCCAGGCGCCTGTGGACCTAGTCTAGTGCCGGCGCGCGGAACCTCCCCAACTGCGCCTAAACCGCGGGCACCGCGGCCACGCGACAGCCGCGGCATTGCTGTCCGAAAACGGCCAGTGCGCCGCGCCGGAGCCGACTAGACTGGCGCCATGCCTGCCCTCGCCGCCACCGACCACGCCCTCTACGACCGCGCCCGCCAGTCCCGCGACGCGCGCTTCGACGGCGTGTTCTTCACCGCCGTGCGCAGCACCGGCATCTACTGCCGGCCGGTGTGCCCGGCGCCGCCGCCCAAGCGCAGCAACGTGCGCTACTACCCCAGCGCCGCCGCGGCCGCGGCAGCCGGCTACCGGCCGTGCCTGCGCTGCCGCCCCGAACTCTCGCCGGAGGCGCAGCAGCACCTGGGCGAAGAAGTCGTGCGGCGCGCACTGGCGCTGATCGCCGAGGGCGCGCTGCAGGACGCCAGCGTCGTCGCGCTGGCGGCCGAACTGGGCATCAGCGCGCGCCAACTGCAGCGCCTGTTCGTGGCCCAGCTCGGCGCCACCCCGGCGGCAGTGCATGCGACCCGGCGCCTGTTGCTGGCCAAGCAACTGCTCACCGAAACCGCCTTGCCGATCACCCAGGTGGCGCTGGCGGCCGGCTTCAACAGCCTGCGCCGCTTCAACGCCGCGTTCCTCGACGGCTGCGGCATGCCCCCCTCGGCGATCCGCAAGCAGCGCACCGACAGTCCCGGCGGCGATCTGGTGCTGCGCCTGGGCTACCGGCCGCCGCTGGACTTCCCGGCGATGCTGGCGTTCCTGCGCAAGCGCGCGATCCCCGGCATCGAGCGCATCGGCGAGGCCAGCTACGAACGCGTGCTCGGCCCCTGCGAGGCCTCCACGCGCATCCGTGTCGAGGCCGATCCGCAGCGCCACGAACTGCGCCTGCACATCGCCGCGGCCGATCCGCGCGCCATTCCCGACATCGTGCGCCGGGTGCGCCGCGTGTTCGATCTGGATGCCGACCTGCGCGCGGTGCACGCCACGCTCGGCGAGGATCCGCTGCTGGCGCGCGCCATCGCGCGGCGCCCCGGGCTGCGCGTGCCGGGCGGCTGGGACGGCTTCGAAGTGGCGGTGCGCGCGGTGCTCGGCCAGCAGGTCAGCGTGGCCGGCGCAGCGACCCTGGCCGCGCGCCTGGTGGATCGGCACGGCGCCGCGCGGCCCGGCCAGCCGCCGGGCCTGGACCGCGCCTTCCCGACCCCGCAGGCACTGCGCGACGCGCCGCTGGAAGCGATCGGCCTGCCGCGCTCGCGTGCGGCGACGATCCGTGCGCTGGCGCAGGCGGTGCTGGACGGCCGTCTGTCGTTCCGTGCCGGCCAGCGCCTGGACGACTTCGTCGCCCACGCCATCACCTTGCCCGGCATCGGCGCCTGGACCGCGCAGTACATCGCCCTGCGCGCGCTCGGCCAGCCCGACGCCTTCCCCGCCGGCGACCTGGTGCTGCAACGCATGCTCGGCGAAGGGGGCGCACGCCTGAGCGAGCGCGCCTCCGAGGCGCGTGCGCAGGCCTGGCGGCCCTGGCGCGCCTACGCGGTGCTGCACCTGTGGCACCTGGCCAACGACCCTCCCGAGGAGACCCGCGCATGACCGCGCCCCCGCTGTCCTACGACCGTTTCGACACCCCGATCGGCATGCTCACCGTCGCTGTCGGCAGCGATGGCGTGCGTCACATCCTGTTCCCCGAGAACCGCTACGACGCCCGCGGCCGCGCCGACTGGGTGCACGATCCGGCTCCGGTGCGCGCCGCGCGCGAGCAGTTGCTGGCCTACTTCGCTGGAGAGCGCGAGCACTTCGACCTGCCGCTGGCGCCGCACGGCACCGACTTCCAGAAGCGGGTGTGGCTGGCATTGGCCGAGATCCCGTTCGGCGCGACCTGGAGCTACGCGCAACTGGCGCAGCATGTGGGCCAGCCGCGTGCGGTGCGCGCGGTCGGCGCCGCCAATGGCCGCAACCCGCTGCCGATCGTGCTGCCCTGCCACCGGGTGATCGGCGCCAACGGCGCGCTCACCGGCTTTGGTGGCGGCCTGCCGACCAAGGCCGCGCTGCTGGCGCTGGAGCGACGCGATGGCGGCGACGCGGCCACCGGCACCATGGCCCCGCTGTTCGGCTGAGCGTCGCAGCCTGCGGCGGCGACACCGCGAGCGCTGCGGCATCGCGCGCCCCGGATACCGATGCACGCGCGCCGCAGGCGCTGTCTTCGCCACGTCACCGTCCGCGCCTTATGATGCCGCGATGATGTCCTCCGTCCTGCGTTCCACGCTCGTCTGCGCCACCCTGCTGCTCGGTGCCTGCGCCTCCACCCCCTCCACGTCGCCGCACGCGGCCGCCGCGGCCGCCGCACCCAGCACCGCCGCACCGGCGAGGCTGCCCACGCCGGTGCTGCTGATCTCGATCGACGGCCTGCGCGCGGACATGCTCGATCGCGGCATCACCCCGAACCTGAGCCGCATGGTCCACGACGGCGTGCGCGCGCAGTGGATGACGCCCTCCTATCCGTCGCTGACCTTCCCCAACCACTACACCATCGCCACCGGCCTGCGCCCGGACCATCACGGCATCGTCCACAACAGCATGCAGGATCCGCTGCTGGGCACGTTCCAGCTCAGCGATCGCGCCGCGGTCAGCGATGGCCGCTGGTGGGGTGGCGAGCCGATCTGGGTCGGCGTCGAGAAGGCCGGCCTGCACGCGGCGACGTGGGCCTGGCCGGGCAGCGAGGCGGCCATCCAGGGCGTGCGCCCCAGCCGCCGCCAGGCCTTCGACGCGGACATGCCGCCGAACGCGCGGGTCGACCAGGTGCTGGGCTGGCTCGACGATCCCAGCGCGCCGCGTCCGCAGCTGCTGACCCTGTACTTCGAACAGGTGGACGAAGCCGGCCACGAGCATGGCCCGGAGTCGCGCGAATACGCGCAGGCCGTCGCCAGGATCGATGCGGCGATCGGACATCTGCTCGACGGCCTGGCGCAGCGCGGCGAACTGGACCGGATCAACCTGGTGCTGGTCTCCGACCACGGCATGGCCGCGGTGCCGCCCAAGCAGGTGCTGGCGGTCGAGGAGATGGTCCCGCCGCAACAGGTCACGGTGATCAGCTACGGGCAGTCGGTGGGCATCGTTCCGCGCCCGGGCCAGGAGGCCGCGGCCGAGGCGCGCCTGCTCGGCGCGCATCCGCAGTACGACTGCTGGCGCAAGGGCGAACTGCCGGCGCGCTGGCACTACGGCAGCAATCCGCGCATCCCGCCGATCGTGTGCCAGATGCACGAGGGCTGGGATGCGCTGCCGCGTGCGCGCATCGCCGAGAAGCCGCGCAGTCTGCGCGGCTCCCACGGCTACGACCCGGCACTGAAGTCGATGCGCGCGGTGTTCGTCGCCCGCGGCCCGGCGTTCCGCCAGGGCGTCACCCTGGCGCCGATCAACAACGTCGACGTCTACCCGCTGCTGACCCGCCTGCTCGGCATTCCCGCCGCCCCCAACGACGGCGATCCGCAGGCGCTGCTGCCGGCGCTGCGCTAAGGCGGGCCACCACTCCCCGAGCATGCCGCGCCACGATTGCGCGTGCCTGTGGCAAGCGTCCACGCCCGCGCGATGACGCGACCACGGGCGCGCGCAAGCGCGGCCCTTCGGGTTGGGTCTGGCAGGCGCGCGGCATACTCGGGAATGGGTGACACGCCCTGAGCGCCACGACAACGGTCGCGCCCCGGCGACGCCCGCCCATGGCAACGCGTGCGACAATGGCGGCATGCATTCGCCCGACTCCGCGCAACCGCCGCGCCTGCGCCATCGTCTGCGCCCGCTGATCTCGCAGGAGAGCTGGAAGCAGCGCGCCGTGCTGTGGGGCGGCGCGGTGGCGGTGGCCCTGGTCTCCATCGTCTTCGCCAAGGCCAGCGACGCCGCCTTCCACGTGTTCCAGCGCATCACCGCGCATTCGCCGTGGTGGGCGCTGCTGCTGACCCCGAGCGTGTTCGCCCTGCTGGCCTGGCTGACCAACGGCGCGCTGCGCCCCACCCGCGGCAGCGGCATCCCGCAGGTGATCGCCGCGCTGGAACGTCCCGACGACGGCTTCCGCCAGGCCAACCTGTCGCTGCGCGTGTCCGCGGGCAAGCTGATGCTGACCACCATGGCCCTGTTCGGCGGCGCCTCGATCGGCCGCGAAGGCCCCACCGTGCATGTCGGCGCCAGCCTGATGTACGTGTTCGGGCGCTGGTTCGGCTTTCGCGATGCGCGCCAGGCCAGCCATTTCCTGCTGGCCGGCGGCGCCGCCGGCATCGCCGCGGCGTTCAACACGCCGCTGGCCGGCGTGGTGTTCGCCATCGAGGAACTGAGCGGACGCTTCGAGCACCACTTCTCCGGCACCTTGCTGACGGCAGTGATCGTCGGCGGCGTGATTTCGCTGGGCCTGCTCGGCGACTACACCTACTTCGGCCGGGTCGCCACCGCCGGCCTGCCGCTGGGCAAGGCGTGGCTGGCGATCCTGCTGTGCGGCGTGGTCGCCGGCCTGCTCGGCGGCGCCTTCGCGCGCATGGTGCTGCTCACCGTCGCCGGCAAGCCGCGCTGGCTGGGCGAGCTGCGCCGGCGCCAGCCGGTGCTGCTGGCCGCACTGTGCGGTCTGGCGCTGGTGCTGCTGGGCCTGATCTTCGGCGCCGGCGCGTTCGGCACCGGCTACGAGCAGGCGCGCAGCCTGGTGCAGGGGCACGCCAGCGTCGGCCATGAATTCGGCCTGATGAAGCTGCTGGCGAACCTGGTGTCCTACGTGGCCGGCATCCCCGGCGGCCTGTTCTCGCCGGCCCTGGCGGTCGGCGCAGGACTCGGCCACAACCTGGCCGTGCTGATGCCGGGCGTGGACCCGCGCATCTTCGTGCTGCTGGGCATGTGCGCCTATCTCACCGGGGTGACCCAGGCGCCGCTGACCTCGGCGGTGATCTCGCTGGAACTCACCGACAGCAGCGACATGCTGCTGCCGATCCTGGCGACGGTGCTGATCGCCCGCGGCGCTTCGGCGCTGGTCTGCCGCACGCCGATCTACCGCGGCCTGGCCGAACTGTTGCTGGTGGCGCCACCGCCGGCGCCCACGCCGCCCGCGGAAGAGGAAACGCCGACCTCGCTGGTGGCCGACCTGGCCGGCAGCGACCACGACGACCGCGACGACGGCCCCAGCGCGCCGCGTCCGCACTGAGCGGCGGCTCGCCCCGAGCGACCGCGTGTCCTGAGCGACGAACGAACGACCGGGGAGTGCGCTTCCCGCTCCACCCTCCTCGCTGCAGGGCCATCTCTCTCCGCCTCACGGCGACCGCCAGGCATGGACGCCAGGCATAAAAAAACGCGGCGCAAGCGCCGCGTTCTTCGTCGCAACCGGTGGCTGGCTCAGCCGGCCTTGGCGACCGTCTTCTTGGCCACGGCCTTCTTCACCGCCGGCGCCTTGACCACCGACTTCTTCGCGGCCGGCGATGCAGCGCCCACGGCCACCTTGCTCACGCTGTGCGAGCGCGAATTGCCGTAGCTGGCGTTGTAGCGCTTGCCCTTGGCGGTCTTGCGGTCACCCTTACCCATGCTCATCGACTCCTGAATGTGTTTGCGAAAACCCCCGCGAGATGCACGGGGTTTGGCGAGGCCAACGCGGTCAGCGCCCTCGCGCAAGGGCGGCAAGCCTACCACGTGCGCTCAATGGGCGCAGCTTGCGTCGTGCACGTGGCCGTGGTTCAAGCGCAGGTTGAGCAGGTGCGCCAGGCCGACCAGGGTGCCGCCGAAGGTCATGATCGCCGCGTGCGGCGCCACCGCATGATGCAGCGCCGGCACCAGCAGCCCGGCCCATAGGGCCAGCAAGCCGAGGATGAGCAATCCCAGCGCCTGCCACACGCGGTGCCGGCGATACCCAAGCACCAGACTGAACAGGCCCAGGCAAGTCACGAACAGGACCAGGGTGCGCTCCACGCCCTCGCCCAGCCACATCGCCAGACCCAGCGACGGCAGCACCGCCAGCGCCAGCGGCAACACCGCGCAATGCACCGCGCACAGCAGCGAACCGGTGGCGCCGAGGCGGTCGAGCGCGGCGCGCAGATCGAACGATGAGGACATGACGGTCGGCACGGGTTGAAAGTGTTACGGAATAATATAACATTCGGCCGCCGGCGACCAGCGCGTCCCGCGCCCCTTCCCCGACCGTCCACCGCCGCTGTGCGGTGCCGGCAGCGCGCACGTCGCCCCCGACTGTCCCTCCTAATGGAATGCCCATGCCCTCTCCCCGTCCCGTCCTGCTCCGCCGTTCCGCCCTGTCCCTGGCCCTGCTTGGCCTGCTGAGCCCGTCGCTGGCCCTGGCCGCCGACCCGACCACCGCGACGACCGCGACCGACGCCACGCCGCCGGCCAGCGACAGCCGCCACGGCGCAGGCCACAGGCAGGACCGGCACGTGAAGGACATGGACCAGGTGGTGGTCACCGCCAGCCCGCTGCGCGATGCTGCCGGTGCGCTGAGCCAGCCGGTGGACGTGCTGGCCGGCGAGCGCCTGGACGAGAACCGCGGCGCCAGCATCGGCGAGACCGTGGCCAGCCTGCCGGGCGTGCAGAGCTCCAACTTCGGCCCCGGCGTGGGCCGGCCGATCATCCGCGGCCTCGACGGCCCGCGCGTGGCGGTGCTCAACGACGGCCTGTCCTCGCAGGACGTGTCCACGGTCAGCCAGGATCATTCGCCTGCCGTTGAGCCGTTCTTGGCCGACCAGATCGAAGTGCTGAAGGGCCCGTCCACCCTGCTGTACGGCTCCGGCGCCATCGGCGGCGTGGTCAACGTGGTCGACGGGCGCATCGCCGAGACCCCGGTCGACGGCGTGCACGGTCGTGCCGAAGCGCGCTGGGAAGGCGGCGACAAGAGCGGCAACACCGACATGTTCCGCGTCGATGCCGGCAACGGCAGCGGCCTGTCGATCCATGCCGACGGCGTGTACCGCAACCTGAAGGACTACGACACGCCGCAGGGCCCGCAGCTCAACTCGTTCGTCAAGTCCAAGGTCGGCTCGATCGGCAGTTCGCTGGCCGGCGACTGGGGCTTCGTCGGCGTGTCGATCTCGCGCTTCCGCGACAACTACGGCAACCCCGGCGAGCCCGGCGATCCGGCCGCCGGCGAGCGCGGCGTGTCGCTGCAGCTGCACCAGGACCGTTTCGAGCTCAAGGGTGCGCTGAACGACCCGTGGGGCGACGGCAGCGCACTGCGCTACAGCTTCGGCCACACCGCCTACACCCATACCGAGTTCGAAGGCGCGGAAGTGGGCACCAAGTTCGACAAGCGCGCCAACGAAGGCCGCGTGGAGGCCTCCTTCGGCCTGGGCGGCGGCTGGCAGACCGCGGTCGGCGTGCAGGGCAGCGACTCGACCTTCCAGGCCACCGGCGAAGAAGCCTTCGTGCCGAAGACCGACACCCGCGCCATCGGCGTGTTCGCGCTGGCGCGCAACACCTGGGACCGCGTGCAGGCCGAGGTCGGCGCGCGCGTGGACAGGACCAAGTACGAGACCGACACCGGCGTGGACCGCGACTTCACCCCGAAGAGCCTGTCGCTGAGCGGCGGCTTCCGCTTCAACGAGCAGTGGCGTCTGACCGCCAACCTCGACCACGCCGAGCGCGCCCCGGCCGAAGAAGAACTGTTCGCCAACGGACCGCACATCGCCACCCTCGCCTACGAGATCGGCAACCCCGACCTGAAGACCGAGAAGGCCAACCAGGCCGAACTGGGCCTGATCTTCAAGAACGACTGGGTCGACGCCAAGGTGGCCGGCTACTACAACCGCTACGACGACTTCATCTATATCGTCGACACCGGCGGCCAGTGGTTCCACGAGGAGGACAACGATTTCCTGCCGATCCGCCAGTGGACCCAGGCCGATGCGGTGTTCCATGGTTTCGAGGGCGAGGCCACCTTCCACCTGGCCAACAACGACAGCGGCGCCTGGGACCTGCGCGTGTTCGGCGACACCGTGCGCGCACGCCTGAAGGACGGCGGCAACCTGCCGCGCATCGCGCCGGCGCGCTACGGCGCGCAGCTGCGCTGGGACGTGAGCAACTGGCGCGCCGCGCTGGGCGCGACCCGCTACCAGAAGCAGGACAAGGTGGCGGTCAACGAGACCCCGACCGCCGGCTACACCCTGGTCGATGCGCATCTGGCCTATCACGTCGATGCCGGCAGCACCGCCTGGGAAGTGTTCCTGGACGGCAACAACCTGACCAATCAGGATGCGCGCGTGCATACCTCGTTCCTCAAGGACGACGTCATGCTGCCCGGCCGCAGCGCCTCGTTCGGCGTGCGTCTGTTCTTCTGATCGGGCAGCTTCGCTGCAGCGTGACGAGGCCGCCTTCGGGCGGCCTCTTTTTTTTCGCTAATGCGGCGCGCTGCGCGAGAACATGTTGATCACCACCACGCCGGCGACGATCAGCGCCATGCCGACGATCGCCGGCGGGTCCAGCGCCTGGCCGAACCGCCACCACGCCAGCAGCGAGATCAACACGATGCCGATGCCCGACCAGAGCGCATAGGCCACGCCCACCGGCACGCTGCGCAGGGTCAGCGACAGCAGATAGAAGGCGATGCCATAGCCGCACAGTGCCAGCAGCGTCGGCCACAGCCGGGTGAAGCCCTCGCTGGCCTTCAGCGCCGAGGTCGCGACCACCTCGGCGAGGATGGCCACCAGCAGGAACAGCCAGTTCTTCATTGCAGGACACTCCTGGACGCGCAGCGCGCCACGATAGCAAGCGGCGCGTGGCGACGATGGCGACGGCCCTTGCCCCGGATGCACGCTGCGCAGGAGCGGCGCGTTGTGCCCTTCTGGAAATCGACCGCGATCGGCGTTCCGGGATCGTCTCTGGCACGGCTGCGTCCCTCCTGCGACGCCACGCATGCCCACACGCATGACCAACCGAAGCGACGCCGCCCTGCGCAGCGCACGCCATAGGTTGCGGTGCAAGGCGACCTGCCTGGGCAACCTGTCACGCAAACGCGGCCTGTACCGCGCTGCACAACGGTCCGATCGCCCGATGGCGTTACAAAGGGCGCCGCGCGTCGCCCCCTGCTTCGCGCCGTACCGGCCGATGCGACGCGGCCGCGCGCTGCACGCGCGTGCCGTGTCCCGGCCGATCGTTCCGAATGAAGAAAGGAGAGATTCTTCATGCATCTTGCGCCGCTTCGTCATCTGCTGCCCCTGTCCATCGCCGCCGCCCTGCTCGCGCCCCCCGCGCTGGCGCAGACCGCCGACGCACCCGCTGCGCCGGCAACGCAACCCGATGCCACCACCCTGGATACCGTGGTCGTCAGCGGCACTGCGCGCTTCAGCGGCCTGCGCAAGCGCGACGCCAGCTTCTCGATCACCACCGCCACACCCGAACAGATCCAGCAGGCGGTGCCGCAGAGCAGCGCCGACCTGCTGAAGATCGTGCCGGGCGTGTGGGCCGAGCCCAGCGGCGGCGGCACCGGCGCCAACATCTTCGTGCGCGGCATGCCGTCGGAAGGCGATGCGCCGTTCGTCACCTTCCAGCTCGATGGCGCACCGCTGTTCCCGCCGCCGACCCTGTCGTTCCTGGAAAACTCCACGCTGTTCCGCACCGACGACACCATCGAACGCATGGAAGTGCTGCGCGGCGGTTCCAGCCCGATCTTCTCCAACGGCCAGGCCGGCATCACCGTCAACTTCATCCAGAAGAAGGGCCAGGACGAGCCGGAAGGCAGCGTACGCCTCACCGGCGGCAGCGATGCCCTGCGCCGCATCGATCTGTTCGACAGCGGGCCGATGGGCAACGGCTGGTACTACAGCATCGGCGGCTTCTTCCGCGAGACCGATGGCGTGCGCGATCCGCAGTTCCCCGCCGACAAGGGCGGCCAGTTCAGCGCCACCCTGAGCAAGCGCTGGGACAGCGGCGAACTGTCGTTCTATGCGCGCCATACCGACGACAACAACGCCTTCTACACCGCGATCCCGTTGCTGTCGCGCAACAACGGCAGCGACCTGTCCAGCTTTCCCGGCCTCGACGCGCAGCACGGCACGCTGCTGAGCGACGACTTCCGCAACGTCACCCTGCCGGTCGGCCCCAACGGCCAGACCATCCGGCGCGATCTGGGCGACGGCCGCGGCGTCAACATCGACGTGTTCGGCGGCGAACTGAACTGGGAGGTGGGCGACTGGACCGTCGCCGACCGTTTCAACGTGATGGGCGGCACCGCACCGACCTATGCGCTGTTCACCGGTGACGCGCCGCAGCGACTGGGCGACTTCATCGCCGGCTATGGCAGCACCGGCAGCGCGCGCTACACCAACGGCGGCGGCGCGGTCGATCCGGACCAACAAGTGCTGGAGGCCGGCTGGTGGTCGGTGGACAAGCGCCTGAACTCCTTCACCAACGACCTGCGCCTGAGCCGCGCGCTGTTCGCCGGCAATACGCTGACCGTGGGCAGCTATTACGCCAGGTACACCTCCAACGACACCTGGTACCTCGGCAATACCATGCTGCTGACCGCGCAGAACCATGCGCGGCGCATCGACGTGACCCTGGACGACGGCCGCCAGCCGACGCGCGACGGCTTCACCAGCACCGCCTTCCTGGCGCTGCGCGCGCATTACGAGGGCGAGAACGCCGTGGTGTTCGTCGCCGACGAATGGGAACTGGACGAGCGCCTGCGCCTGGACCTGGGCGTGCGCTACGAACGCCAGCACGTCACCGGCACCGTGCACGACACCGCCACGGTGGACCTGGACGGCAATCCGGCCACGCTGTACGACAATGCCACTTCGATCTCGCTGCCGAGCGCGCGACACATCGACCAGGACGACAACGCGCTGTCGTGGACCGCCGGCCTGAACGTCAAGCTCGACGCGCACAACAGCGTGTTCGCGCGGGTCAATTCCGGGGTCAAGTTTCCCGGCTTCGACAATCTGCGCGACGGGCAGACCAAGGTGCAGGACATCCGGCAATACGAACTGGGGTTGAAGTCGGGTGCGACCAACTACGATCTGTACCTCACCGCGTTCTACAACACCTTCAGGAATTCGCCGTTCCAGGCCTTCCTGGCCAACGGCAGCAACTTCACCACGGTCGGCGATTCGCGCGCCTACGGCCTGGAGGTGGAAGGCGCGATCCGCCCGTTCGGCGGCTTCGAACTGGCCGGGACGGGGGTGTGGCTGGACGCCAAGTACCGCAACTACCGCGAATACACCGGCAACCAGGTCATGCGCCAGCCCAAGCGCCAGTTCCGGCTGACCCCGAGCTACTACTGGATGCTGCCGTTCGGCGACCTGCGCGTGTTCGCGACCTATTCCTACATCGGCGAACGCTACGCCGACCTGGCCAACAGCCAGCGCCTGCCGTCCTACGACATGCTCGACGTCGGTGCCAGCCTGCACAGCGGCGAGCACTGGGAGTTCACCGTCAGCGGCAGCAACGTGACCGACACGCTGGGCCTGACAGAAGGCAATGTCCGCGTGCCCGGCGCGGCCACCGGCGGCGTGTTCATGGGCCGCCCGATCGCCGGCCGCCAGTATCAGGCATCGGTGGCGTATCGCTGGTAGCGCCTGCCGCATCGCAGACGCACGCGACGCCATCGCTGCACCGGCGTCGCGTGGCGCCGACCATGACAGGCGCAATCGCGCGCCTGTCGTGGCGGCGATGGCATCTGCAGGAGCGCATGCACGCGCATCCCGATCCAGTACGGCCACCCGTCCGTATCACTGCCCCGACACCCTCCCTTCGCGTTCTCTTCGCAGTCCCTTCGCGGTCCCGCCGCGATGCTCGCGCTCGGGTGCCGATGCGTGCCCGCACGTCGGCGTCGCGATGGCGCTGCTACCCAGGTCGACTCGCTCCCTGCTGCGCCCCGGCGCGCGCGGTAGCGGTCCCCAGGCAGGAGAGACCGATGCAGCATGAGCCCCACCGTACCGATGACGCGTCCGGCGCCGCCGACAGCGCGCGCGACACCCCGCTGAGCGAGGACGAAGCCGCGCTCGCGCGCCGGCTCGGCATCAACGGCCTCTCCCGTCGCGAATTCCTCGCCCTGCTCTCGGCCGCCGGCCTGAGCAGCGCGGGCGGACAGATCCTCTTCAGCGAGGCCGCATTTGCCGCACCAGTCGCCAAGGCCGCGCCGCCGCAGAACGCCTTGCCCGTGGTGCTGGAGGTCAACGGTCAGCGCCATGCCCTGCAGCTGGATCCACGGACCACGCTGCTGGACGTGCTGCGCGAACACCTGGCGCTGACCGGCACCAAGAAGGGCTGCGACCACGGCCAGTGCGGTGCCTGCACGGTGATCGTCGATGGCGAGCGCCGGCTGTCCTGCCTGACCCTGGCGGCACAGGCAGAAGACACCCAGATCACCACCATCGAGGGCCTGGCCGACGGCGAGCGACTGCATCCGATGCAGGCCGCGTTCGTACAGCACGACGGGTTCCAGTGCGGCTACTGCACGCCTGGGCAGATCTGCTCGGCGGTGGCCTTGTTGAACGAGATCAAGCGAGGCGATGCCAGCCACGTCAGCGCCGACGTCAGCCGGCCGGTCACCGAACTCAGCGACGCCGAGGTGCGCGAGCGCATGAGCGGCAACATCTGCCGCTGCGGCGCCTACCCGAAGATCGTCGCCGCGATCCAGGACGTGCACAGCGGCGGCGCGCCGCGGCCGCTGACCTGGCGCTATGTCGACCAGTCCGAACTGACCGCCCTGAAGATGGCGAAGGAGGTGGCCGATGACGCCGTTTAAGTACCAGCGCGCGACCTCGCCGGAGGACGCGGTGCGCCGTGTCGCCGCCAACCCGAACGCGCGCTTCCTCGGCGGCGGCACCAACCTGCTCGACCTGATGAAGGAAGGGGTGACCGGTGCCGACGAGATCGTCGACCTGACCCGGCTCAAGGGCCTGGCCGAGATCGCCGAAACCGCCGACGGCGGCCTGCGCCTGGGCGCGCTCGCCAACAACACGCAGACCGCCAACCATCCGCTGGTGCGTCAACGCTATCCGTTGCTGAGCCAGGCGATCCTGGCCGGGGCCACGATGCAACTGCGCAACATGGCCAGCAACGGCGGCAACCTGCTGCAGCGCACGCGCTGCGGCTACTTCTACGACACCGCCCTGCCCTGCAACAAGCGCGAACCCGGCAGCGGTTGCGGCGCGCGCGAGGGGCTCAACCGCACCCACGCGATCTTCGGCCACAGCGCGCATTGCGTGGCGGTGCATCCGTCGGACATGTGCGTGGCGCTGGCCGCGCTGGACGCGACGGTGCAGGTGCGTACGCCGGCCGGCACCCAGCGCGAGATCCCGTTCCCCGAATTCCACCTGCTGCCCGAGGCGCGCGCCGATGTCGACAACCAGCTCGCGCATGGCGAACTGATCGAGTCCATCACCCTGCCGGCGCAGAGCTTCGCCGCGCACAGCCACTATCTGAAGGTACGCGACCGGGCCAGCTACGCATTCGCACTGATCTCGGTGGCCGCGGCGCTGACACTGGAACCGGACGGGCGCATCCGCGACGCGCGCATCGCCATGGGCGGGGTGGCGCACAAACCCTGGCGCGCACGCGCCGCCGAACGTGCGCTGGTCGGGCAGCATGTCGGCGAGACCGCTTTCGCCGCCGCCGCGCAGGCCGAGATGGCCGCGGCGCGGCCGCTGGCGCACAACGCCTACAAGATCCCGATGGGCACGCACGCGATGATCCGCGCCCTGCACCGCGCCAGCGGCAGCGACGCCGCGTGAGCGGCCAACCGGAGAACCGGCAATGAACTACATCGGCAAGGAAATGCGCCGCGTCGACGGCTACGCCAAGGTCACCGGCAAGGCGCGCTATGCGGCGGAGTTCCAGATCCCGCATCTGGTCCACGGCTACATCCTGACCAGCACCATCGCCAAGGGCCACATCGTGCGCATCGACACCCGCGCCGCCGAAGCCGCGCCGGGCGTGATCAAGGTGCTGACCCATCTCAATGCGATCAAGCCGGTCTCCGACGCGGTCAAGAAGAAGGGCGAGGATCTGTCGTTCCGTGCCCTGGTCGACGACCGCATCCATTTCAATGCGCAACCGATCGCCGTGGTGGTCGCCAGCACCTTCGAGCAGGCGCGGCACGCGTCGCGACTGATCCAGGTGGACTACGCCACAGAAACCGCACACACCGATTTCGACGCACTGCTCGATCAGGCGCACGATCCGACCCCGGAAGACTCGCCGAAGCCGCGCGGCAACCCGGCTGCTGCGTTCGCCGCCGCGCCGGTGAAGCTGGAGGCCGCGTACACGATGCCGGTCGAGCACCACAACCCGATGGAGCCGCACGGCGGCATCGGCTACTGGATCGGCGACACCCTGACCGTGGTCAACAAGAGCCAGAACGTCTACCAAGACCGCGAACAGCTGGCCGGCTACTTCGGCATTCCGGTGGACAAGGTCAACGTGGTCTCGCTGTTCGTCGGCGGCGCGTTCGGCTCCTGCCTGCGCCCCAACTACTACACCTTCCTGCTCGGCGCGGTGTCCAAGGCGGTCGGCCTGCCAGTGAAGATCGTCTACACCCGGCGGCAGATGTTCAGCGGCCATGGCTACCGCCCCTATTACCGCGTGGAACTGGGGCTGGGCGCCGACGCCGCAGGCACGCTGCAGGCGATCCGCTACCGGCACGTGCTCAACACCTCGCGCATCGAGGCGTTCAACGAGGCCTTCTTCCGCAACGCGCGCTCGCTGTACGCCTGCCCCAACGTGGAGGATCGCTTCGAGGTGGTGGAGACCGACCTGCCGACGCCGCAGGCGATGCGCGCGCCCGGCACCATCAGCCAGATGTTCGGCATCGAGTGCGCGATGGACGAACTGGCCTATGCGCTGAAGATGGACCCGCTGGAACTGCGCCTGGCCAACTACGCCGAGACCGATCCGGAGAGCGGCAAGCCGTTCTCGAGCAAGGCGCTGCGCGAATGCTACGCGCTCGCCGCCGAGACCTTCGGCTGGAGCAAGCGCACGCCCGAGCCGCGCTCCATGCGCGACGGGCGCCTGCTGGTCGGCTGGGGCATGGCTACCGGCACCTGGGCGTCGATGCAGATGCCCGCGCTGGCACGGGTGGTACTGAGGGCCGACGGCAGCGCTCGGGTCGGCAGTGCCACTTCCGATATCGGCCCCGGCACCTACACGGTGATGACCCTGATCGCCGCCGAGTATCTGGGCATCGACGCCAAGCGCGTGCAGTTCGAACTGGGCGACACGCGCCTGCCGAAGGCGCCGGCGCAGGGCGGCTCGTGGACCACCGCCAGCGTCGGCAGCGCGATCCACGGCGCGGCGCGCGAGATCCGCGGCAAGCTGCTGGAACTGGCCAGACAGGATGGGCAGGCCGCATTCAGCGGGCTGGACGTGGATGCGGTAGAACTGGTCGATGGCCAGCTACGCCCGACCGGCAAGTCCGAGGCTGGCCTGGACGTGGCCAAGCTGATGCGCCAGCACGGCCTGCAGGAGCTGGAGGTGGTGCACGAATCCAAGCCCTCGGCAGAGCGCAAGCAGTACGCCACCGCCGCGCACGGCGCGCAGTTCATCGAGGTCAAGGTCGATCCGGACACCGGCATGGTGCAGGTGACGCGGGTCATCGAAGCCACCGCCTGCGGCAAGATCATGAATCCGCTGACCTCGCACAGCCAGGAAATCGGCGGCGTGGTGATGGGCATCGGCATGGCGCTCAGCGAAGGCACCGAGATCGACCATCGCTACGGGCGCATGCTCAACGCCTCGCTGGCCGACTATCACGTGCCGGTCAACGCCGACGTGCACGAGATCCAGACCATGTTCGTCGAAGAGGACGACACCATCGTCAACCCGCTCGGGGTCAAGGGCATGGGCGAACTGGGCATGGTCGGCATTCCCGCTGCCATCGCCAACGCGGTATTCCACGCCACCGGCAAGCGCATCCGCGACCTGCCGATCACCCCGGACAAGTTGATCGGCTGAGCACGAGCGCCGCTTGCTGCGCCGTTCGCCCTATCCCTCGTGGGAGCGGCTTCAGCCGCGACAGACGTCACCCATGGCGCCTGTCGCGGCTGAAGCCGCTCCTGCGACATCGCTTCCGTAGTCATCAGAGGTGGCATTCCGTTGCAAAGAGCAAAGTAGGACGCCATGCGACGTCGCCCGTTGTCTGACGGAAGCCTTCGCCGCATCTATCGCATCCCGCAGCAAGTCCTGCAGGAACCATCGCTACGTCGCGCCCTGCGGCGACCGCTATGGATCCAGCCACCCTTTCGCCACCGCCGCCTGCACATCCTCCGGCGTGTCCAGGTCCAGCGCCAACGCCGGCGCGACGATGCAGCCGAGGCTGTCCGGTGCCAGCGTCGCGAACAGCGCGCGCAAACCCTGGTCGCCGCCCAATGGCAGCGTGCGCCAGCGCTGCTGCGCCACCACCGCCGGCATGCCGCGCACGCCGGCGTAGGCGCTCACCGCGCAGCCGGACGCCGCCCGCGCGGCCGCCGCCAGCAGATCCTGCAGATGCGCCGCTGCCAGCGCCGGCTGGTCGCAACCGAGCACCAGGCTATGAGTGATCGCGGCATCGTCGCCTACCGCCACACGCAGGCAGTCCAGACTGCCGCCCATGCCGGTAGACCAGTCCGGATTGCGCACGCATTCCACCGGCAATCCCTCCAGCAGCGGGTGCAGCGCCTCGGCCTGCGCACCCAGCACCACCACGCAACGCGCCGGCGCCGTGGACAGCGCCAGGCGCACGACCTTGCGCAGCAGCGGCTCGCCGTCGCTGGTCAGCGTCTGCTTGGGACGGCCGAGGCGGCGGCTGCCGCCCGCGGCCAGGATCAGCGCGGCGTGCGCCTGCGCCATCACCTGGCACCTTCGGCCAGCAATCGCGGCGCTGCCGTCAGCGCATCGCGGTGCGATCGCCGCGGCCTGTCGCTCGCCTGCGCGACCGCACTCAGCCGCGGCGGCTTCGCCCGGCTGGCCTGCAACTGCGCGGCGATGCTCAGCGCGATCGCTTCTGCGCCATTGCCTCCCAGGCGCAGCCCGATCGGCGAATGCAGGCGCGGCGACAACTGCGCGCGTTGCGTCGGACTCAGCAAACGGAACAGGTCCTCGCGCCGCCGCACCGGTCCCAGCAGGCCGAGGAACGGGATCGCGCTACTGGCCAGCGCGTCCAGCGCTTCACGATCCAGTTCGAAATTGTGGTGCATCACCAGTGCCGCATCGCTGCCGTCACAGTCGGCCAGGGCGCGGGTCGGCGTGCATGCCAGGGCGCGGTCGGCCAGCGCCGCCAACGCAGACCAGCGCGGCCGCTGCTCGACCAGGGTCGTCATCCAACCCAATTGACGCAGCAGCGGCAGCAACACGGTGGTTTCCGGGCCGGCACCGAAGACGCTGACTCTCGGCGGCGGCGGCACCTGCACTTCGCCGACGCGCGGCGGCGCCGCAGACAGCGTGTGCCAAGGCAGGCACCACCGCAACGCCTGCTCGGCCACGCTGGCGGCGATGCGACCGTCGGCCTCCAGCGCCAAGGTCAATCCACCGCGCCCCTGCAGCCAGGCCTGGGCCAGCCCGTCGAAGCCCGGCAAGGCGAGCAGCGGCAGCAAGGCCAGGTGCAGGCGGCCCCGGCAACCGGCGGACGAACCCGACAGCAGGTCTTCGTCCTCGCGCGTATCGATCTCCATCCACACCGGCACGCCGGCGACGGCGGCCTGCGCGGCACAGCGCGCGATCTCCGGCTCCAGGCAACCGCCGCTCAGCCAACCCTGCTGCGCACCATCGGGGCCGAACAAGGCCATCGCCCCGGCATGCGCGTAGGTGGAGCCTTCGCGGGCCATCGCCACGGCCAGGACCGCGGGCGTGTCGCGGCGGCAGGCGTCGATTGCAGCATGGAGACAGTGTCGGGCAGCGGACATGCGGCGGCACAGGCAACGTGGGAAACCCGAGCCTAAGCGGCAGCCTGTGGTCGCGAGGTGACCCTGGCCGCCGCGTGTGGGCGTCGCGTTCGCGGCGATGGCAGCGCAAGGAGGCAGCAACCGGCCTATGCATGCGATCGGGGATGCGCGGCACCATCTAGAAGTCCGGCGCTGCGCCGCGGATGCCGTTGGCGCGAGTTGTGCCGCCGCAAGCCATACCTTGCGGCGGCAGCATCCGGCTACAGCAGATGGAAGCGTTCGAACCGCTGCAATGCTGCGTCGATCGTCGCCTGCAGCGCCGGGCGCCGCGGTTCCAGCCAGGTCCATTGCTGGATCAGCAGACGGCCAGCGCGACGGTCCATCTTCAGGTCGAGCGCGGCGACGATGCGGTCGCCGACCAGCACCGGCAGTGCGAAGTAGCCCAGTATCCGCTGCGGCGCCGGCACGTAGGCCTCGAAGCGGTGGGTGTAGCCGAAGAACTGCTGCAAGCGCTTGCGCTGGATCACCAGCGGATCGAATGGCGACAGCAACTGCGCCCGCGTCGGATCCGGCGGCGGCGGCGTGCTGTCCAGCAGCTCCGGCTCGGCCCACAGGGCCATGCCTTCCTGGCCCTGCAGATGCACCGGGATCAGGCGCTTGCGCGCCACTTCCGCGGCGATCAACGCTCGCACCGCCGGTTTGGCGGCGGTCTCGCCATAGCAGATCGACTCCACACCGACGATGCTCTGCGCGCGCAACGCTCGCTGCAGCAGGTAACGCGCATATTGCGCGTCGCCGACCGCACGCGGCCGCTGCCGCCAGCCGAAATGCCGCGTGGCCAATTCGTAGGTCTTGAGCATGCCGCTGCGCTGGCTGACCACCAGGTCGCCGCTGAAGAAACCGTACTGCAACGCGGCCCGCGACGGCTTGCGGCTACCCCAGGGGTGGGTCTTCTCGACCAGCACCTCGTCGTCGATGTCGCGGATCGACAACGGCCCCTCGCTGCGGATGCGCCGCAACAGCCGCGCATAGTCCTGCGCATCCACCGTGCCCCTGGCATCGGCCTGTGCACGCCGGCGCGCCATCTGCGCCACGTACATGCGGTAGTCGGCGACCGGCACGTAGGCCAAGGCATGGGTCCAGTACTCGAACAGCGACCTGTCCTGCGACTGCGCCTGTTCCAGATCCCGGTCGCGGTACTCGGGAATGCGCGTGTACAGCACGTGGTGGTGGCTGCGCGCGATCACGTGGATGGTATCGATCTGCACATAGCCCAGGTGCGCGGTGGCCTGCCGCACGGCCTCGGCGCCGCTGCCGAACGGTGCCGGCGTGGTCAGGCGCTGCGCATGCAGCCACAGCGCGCGCGCCCGGTCGGGCGCGAGCGGGACGGAAGCGACGGGAGTGCGCATCGGAACGACCTTCCTGGCAATGCGGTAGCGCCGATCAGAATAGCAACCCCGGACGCGCAACGCGGTTCTCAGGCACTCGCTGCGGGGCTCCGCTTCGCCGTCGCTCCGATTTCCAGCGCGGCAACGCCGCACCGGAACGCGTGTAGCACGCTACCGCCACACGTCACGGCGGACAGGACGTGCCCGCGTTGCGGTGATAGCAGGCATTGCCGACAGCTATTCAGCCAGGCTCAGATCAATCGGATGCCATGTCCCGCAGGCCTGCAACGTATCGCAATGTCGGCACGGAGTTCAGCCCGCGCACTTCGCGCACAGCCCGTGCACTTCCAGGGTCTGTGCCTGCGGCTGGAAGCCCAGGGCCTTGGCGCGCTGCTCCAGTTGGCTGACCACGTCGCGGTCCTCCAGCTCCACCGCGCTGTGGCAGCGGTCGCAGATCAGGAACGGCACCGAATGCTGGGCACTGCTCGGATGGTGGCAGGCGACGAAGGCGTTGACCGACTCGAGCTTGTGCACGAAGCCGTTGGCCATCAGGAAATCCAGCGCGCGGTACACCGTGGGCGGCGCGTCGGCGCCCACGCCCTTGCCTTCGCGCACCCATTCCAGCAGGTCGTAGGCCTTGACCGGGCGCCCGGCCTCGGCGATCAGCCGCAGCACGTTGGCGCGGATCGGGGTCAGGCGCAGACCGCGCTCGCGGCTCACCCGCTCCACCACCTTGACGAAGTCGGCAGCGTCGTGGACGTGGTGGTGCGGCTCGGTGCAGGCGGTCTTCTTGCTGGACATGGCGGTCTCCCGGGAATCAGCTTCCCGCTGGGATCTTGATGAGCGCGGCGTCGATGCGTTTCAAGGCCTCCTCGCGACCGGCCAGGTACACGGTCTGCGAGATGTCCGGGCTGACCTGGGTGCCGGTGATGGCCACGCGCAGCGGCTGCGCCACCTTGCCCATGCCGATCTCCAGGGCGGCGGCGGTATCGTGCAGCGCGGCGGCGACGCCATCCAGGCTCCACTGCGGCAGCGCGGCCAGCAGCTCGCGGGCCTTGCCCAGCGCCAGTTCGGCGCCCGGCTTGAAATGCTTGGCCACCGCCGCGTCGTCGTAGCGTGTCAGCGGGCGATACCAGACCTCGGCCTTCTCGGCCATTTCCTTGAGCGTCTGCACGCGCTCGCGCAGCGCCACCACCACCTCGGCCGCAGCCGGGCCGGCGGCCGGGTCGATGCCGAGCTTGCGCAACTGGAACTCCAGCTGCGGCGCGATCGTCGCCGGGTCGTCGCTCTTGAGGTAGTGCTGATTGACCCAGCCGAGCTTGGCCATGTCCAGGCGCGCGGCCTTGGAATTGACGTCCTTGACGTCGAACAGGTCGATCAGCTCCTGGCGCCCGAACAGCTCCTGGTCGCCGTGCGACCAGCCCAGCCGCGCCAGGTAGTTGATCAGCGCGTGCGGCAGGTAGCCGGCGTCCTTGTACTGCATCACGTCGGCCGCGCCGGTGCGCTTGGACAGCTTGGCGCCCTGCTCGTCGAGGATCATCGGCATGTGCGCGAACTTCGGCACCGGCGCGCCCAGCGCCTGGTAGATGTTGATCTGCCGCGGGGTGTTGTTGATGTGGTCGTCGCCGCGAATCACCTCGGTGATGCCCATGTCCCAGTCGTCCACCACCACCGCGAAGTTGTAGGTGGGGTAGCCGTCGGGACGGAAGATCACCATGTCGTCCAGTTCGCTGTTGGCGATCTCGATGCGGCCCTTGATCAGGTCGTCGAACGCCACCACGCCCTCGGTCGGGTTCTTGAAGCGGATCACCCGGTTGGGATCGTCGCGGTACGGCAGGTTCAGCTCGCGCGCGGCGCCGTTGTAACGCGGCTTTTCATGCCGCGCCATCGCCGCTTCGCGCATGGCGTCCAGTTCCTCGCGGGTCTCGTAGGCGTAGTAGGCCTGGCCCTGCGCCAGCAACTGCTCGGCGACCTCGCGGTAGCGATCCAGGCGCCGGGTCTGGTAGATCGGGCCTTCGTCGTAATCCAGGCCCAGCCACTCCATCGCCTCCAGGATCGCGTCGATCGCCGCCTGGGTGCTGCGCTCGCGGTCGGTGTCCTCGATCCGCAGCACGAATTCGCCGCCGCGGTGGCGCGCCTCCAGCCAGCAGTACAGCGCGGTGCGCGCGCCGCCGATGTGCAGGTAACCGGTGGGACTGGGGGCGAAACGGGTGCGGCAGGCCATGGAACGCTCGAAACGACGGGAATCGGGCGATTTTACCCTGCCGAGCAGGCGCCTGCCGGCGCGCGGGATTGGGGATTCGGGATTGGTACGAGCAGCATTTTGCCCAGGGACAGGACCTGCCACGCCAGGGCGGACTGCCGACGGCGCAAAATCCTGCCCTACGCGAACCCGCTCAGTTCCGCGCGCACCAAGGCCGGTGCCAATTGCCCGCGCCAATCGCGGTCGTTGGCCACTTGCGCACTGGCGCGGCTGGCCTCGAACGCGGCGAAGTCCAGCTCGGCGATCGCCCAGACCTGCTCGCCATGGGTCTGCGCGACGATGCCGTCGGCAGGGAAGCCGGCGTCCATCGGCGCGTACAGCGTGGCCTCGCCGGTGTTCACGTCCAGCGCCGGGCTCCACTCGGCGACGCCGGCGGTCACCGACTGGGCCACGAAGATGCGGTTCTCCAGCGCCCGCGCCAGGCAGCCCACGCGCACGCGGGTGGCGCCGGCCTCGGTGTCGGTGCAACTGGGTACCACCAGCAGCCGCGCGCCGGCCTCGTACTGGGCACGCACCGGCAGCGGGAACTCGCTGTCGTAGCACACCGCTACGCCGGCGCGCACGCCCTCGGCCTCGAACACCTTCAGCGCCTCGCCGCCGTCGATCAGGCCGGTGGCCTTCTCGAAGCCGGTCAGTTGCAGCTTGTCCTGCCAGCCGTGGCCACCGTCGGGGGTGAACCAGTAGGCGCGGTTGCGGTAGCGCCCCTGCCCGTCGTCGAGCAGGAAGCTGCCGGCGACCACGTGCAGGCGATGACGCCGCGCCAGGTCGGCGAACAAGGCCAGGTACTGCGCATGCAGTGCCTGGATCGCGGCCAGCGAGGCCGGCAGCCGCGCCGACACCTCGGCGCCGAAGGTCGCGGCCAGTTCCAGCGACAGGTACTCGGGCAGCACCGCCAGTTGCGCGCCGGCGCGCGCGGCTTCGCCGAGCAAGGCGGCCTGCTTGTCGGCGAAGGCGGTGAAGTCGGCGGGCGCGCCGATCGGATACTTGGCGACGGCGACTTTCATGCGGCAGGCTCCAGCGCGCGGGTCCAGAAACCCAGGGTATGCGGCGTTTCGCCGCGGTCGACCTCGTTCCACGGCAGGTGCATGCGCAAGGCGGCCTGCGGCTGATAGCCGCGCTTGCGCCAGAACACGTCGTTGCCACGGTACTCCGGCGGCCGCCGCGGGTCGTCGGGCGCCCGCTCCACCGAACAGAACGCGGTCAGGCGGAAGCGACCGAGCGCGCGCGCATGCGCCTCGCGCTCGTCGAAGAAGGCATGGCCGGCGCCGCGCCCGCGGTACTGCGGCAACAGCACCGACTCGCCGAAATAGAACACCTCGGCCGGGTCGATGCCGCTGCCGGCGAAGGCCGCGGCGAACGCCTCGGTGTCGTCGACCAGCGGCAGCCCGGTGGAGGCCCCGACCACCTGCTCGCCGTCGCGCGCCAGCACGAACACGCTGTCGGGCGACGCCGCATAGGCGGCCAGGTACTCGCGTTCGTAGCCGAGGTCGCCGTCGTAGAGGTACGGCCAGTCGCGGAACACCACGATGCGCAGCTGCGCGACCGCGTCCAGGAACGGCACGATCCCGGCGCCGCGCAGGCGCTGAATGGAGAGCGGAGAGTGCATCCGTGCACTCTACCGCAAGCGTTTCCCTGGCGCTGCCTGCCTGGCGATGCCCTTGCATGTGCCTCCTTGCCGCGTCCTTGCGCGGGCGTCCTGCCCGTCCTGTGACGCAAGCGCCTCCTTGCGCTAGCTGCCTGGGCGATGCGCTTGCGTGCGCCCTTGCAGCGTCCCTGCGTGGGCGTCCCTGCCCGTCCTGTGACCCGTGGCGGCATCCGTCCAGCCACCGTCGGTGTTTCTGCCGTCAATGGCCGCTGACCATCCGACCGATCCGCCCGCCGTGGCGGCGATCGATGCGGCTGCCCTGCCTCAGCGCCACCAGCGGCACAGCAGCGCGGCCTGTGCCGGCAGCACCAGCAAGCGCGCGCGGCCTTCCGCTTCCCAGGTCACGAACCCCGGCGCAGGCGTGTCCCCGCACCGCTCCACGTCCATCGCCCAGGCAGGATCGCGGCGCACCGCGCGCCAGGGGCAGTAGCGCCACGGCGCGGCATCGCCCGGCAAGGCCGCACGCGCCTGCAGCGCGCCGGCCAGGAACGCCACCGCGTCGCCGGCCAGGGCGGCGCGGCTGCGTTCGCTCAAACGCAGCCACAGGGCTCCGCCGCGGTCGGCGGCGGTGACCAGCGCGGCCTGCGCGCTGCGCGCGAGCGCCCCCGGCAGGTTGCCGGGATGCAGGCCATGGGTCTCCAGGGCGGGCGGCAGCAGCGCCTGCAGACGCCGATGCAGATGACGATGACGATGCGCGACCATGTCCGGTTCTCCCCCGACGGCTCAGCGCAGCGACGCGCCGAGTTCGTACCAGTCGATCCGGCGGGTGATCCACATGATCGCGCCGAGGATGCCGAACAGCAGCAGCGACCCCATCAGCAAGGCGTTGTCTTCCGAGGCCAGCAGGCCGTACAGCGCGCCGTACAGCACGGTGAGCATGCTGGCGAAGCCGGCCGCGCGCAGGCGGCTGCGCAAGACCCCGGACAGGTAGAAGAACTGCAGCCCGATGCAGGCCACCGCCGAGACCAGATACGCCTGCCAGAACGGGATGTGCTCGGACAGGCTGAGCAGCAGCAGGAAGAAGATCGCCAGCGCCAGGCCCACCAGCAGGTACTGCAGCGGATGGATCGGCAGGCGCTTGATCAGCTCGAACAGGCCGAAGGCGACGAAGGTCAGCACCACGAACAGCAGACCGTACTTGCTGGCACGCTCGGCCTGGGTATACACGTCCACAGGGTCGACCAGGTCCACGCGCAAGGCGTCGAGATCCTGTCCGCCGGAGGCCAGCTGCGCCTGCGCGCCGGTCGCCAGCGACGACAGCGCCCAGCTCGCCTGGAACCCCTGCGCGGTGATGCGGCGCTCGTTGGGCAGGAAGCGGCCGCCGAACAGCGGATGCGGCCACGGCGAGTTCAGCGCGATCTGGTTGTCGTCGCCGACCGGCACGATCGACAGCGCCTGGGTGCCGTCGAGCACGAATTCCATCTGCACGTCGTGCAGGTCGGTCAGCCGGCCCTGCTGCGTATCGCGCAATGCCGGCAACACCGCGTGCACGCCCTTGGAGATGTTGGACAGCCCTTCCGAGCCCGGCTGCAGCGGCAGCGCGCGGCCGTCGGCGCGCAGATTCGGCGTGCCGACCAGGCCGCGCACGTCCTGCAGGCCGATCGCCAGATACGGCGTGCCGTACTGGCGGCGATCGACAGCGGCATAGTCGAGATCATCGAACTCGGCCTTGAGCCGCGCATGCCAGCTGTACACCTGCACCTTGAACAGGCCGATGTGGCGCTGCGCGGGCTTCAGTTCGCCTTCGACCTGCAGCCGCCGCGGCGCCTGCAGCACGTAGCCGGTCTCGGTCTCGCGTTTGGTCACCCGCTTGCCGTCGGCGTCGAGGACCGCGACGTCGCGTTCCTGGGTCCACGGGATCACCCGCAACGGGCCGAGCAGGCGCTGTTCGCCGGCCTTGCTCTGCGACACCCGTTCCACCGCCTCGTCGCGGTAGTGCTGGCGGTCCTGCACGGTGCCGCGAATCATCAGCAGCGGGATCAGCAACAACAGGATCAATCCGCCGATGGTGGCGAATCGCAACAGCAGCTTCAGGGATTTCATGGCGGCCTCTCGGTTGGGAGGGGGCCAGCATGCGGCCGCTGCGTGGGCGGGGTTTGAGGCGAATTTGAAGTGGGTGTGAAGTGCGGGGAATGGGGAATGGGGAATGGGGAATGGAAAGCCGGCGTACTTGCGACGCGGTGTGCGCCCCCACTGTGGGAGGGACTTCAGTCCCGACGCGGCAGCCCCGGCACCCCGCTTCACGCGCTCTCGCGCGAATCGATCCGGCTCAGGCCAGCGGCAACGCCAGGCAGGCCACCGCGCCGCCGCCGTCGCAGTTGCGCAGGCTGGCGTCGCCGCCGTGCAGGCGCGCCACCTCGCGCACGAACGGCAGGCCGAGGCCGGAGCTGCGCTGGCCGGTGGCCGGGCGCGCCAGCGAGTAGAAGCGCTCGAACACCCGCTCCAGCGCGTAGTCGGGAACGCCCGGGCCGGCGTCCTCCACCGTCAGCAGCACGCGCGCGTCGGCGCCGCGTTCGGCACGCAGCACGATGACCGCGCCCTCCGGCGAAAAGGCGATGGCGTTGTCGAGCAGGTTGTGCAGCGCCTGACGCAGCAGGTAGGGATCGCCCGACACCACCAGGGTCGGATCCGGCGCCTGCACCTGCAGCTGCAGCTGCAGACCGCGCGCCTGCAGTTGCGGCGCCAGCGCTTCGGCCAGGTCCGCGCACAGCGGCGCCAGCGCCACCGGTTCGCGCCGCTGCAGCCAGCCGTGCTGCTCCACCTCGGCCAGCGCCAGCAGCTTGTCGATGGTCTCGGTGAGGCGCTGCTGCTGCTCGGCGATGTTGCGCACGAAGCGCTGCCGCTCCGGTTCCGGCAGCGGCTCCTGCAGCAGTTCCGCCGCGCCCCGGATCGCGGCCAGCGGGCTCTTCATCTCGTGGGTCAGCGACTGCACGTACTGCTCGACGTACTGCTTGCCCTCCAGCTTGCGGCGCATGGTCTCCAGCGCACGGCCGAGATCGCCGATCTCATCGCGGCGCGGCGGCGGCGGCGGCACCGGCGCACCGGCACTGACCGCCTGCGCATAGCGGTTGAGCCGGCCGATGCCGCGCAGCAGGCCCCAGGTCATCAGGATCCCGATCAGCGCGGAGATGCCGATCAGCCAGGCGCCGCGCAGCAGGATGCTGCGCTGGCTGGCGACGATGAACGGCTCGATGCTGCGGTTGGGCTGGGACAGGGTCAGCACGCCGATCAGCCGCTGCGGCTCGGCCGGATCGTAGACCGGCGCGGCCACGTGCATCACCGTGTGGTTGGGGTCGCCGTCGGCCTCGGGGCTGGAGCGGGCGCCGTACTCGCCGCGCAGGGTGCGGTACACGTCGTTCCAGCGCGAGTTGTCGCGGCCGATGTCCTGTCCGCGCGAATCGAACACCACGATGCCCGCCGCATCGGTGAGGGTGACGCGGTAGTCGACGCTGTGCTTGGGAAAGCGCCAGACCATCGCGCGCGGATCGCGCCGCTGCGCCGCGGCCAGGTCGCGGGCGAAACGGCCGCTGGCGATGCGCCCGTCCTTGAGATCCTGCGCGGCCATCTGCGCCAGCACATTGGCCGCGTCCACCAGGGTCGATTCCATCGCCTGGCGCACGCCCGGCTTGACCTCGTTGACGAACACCCGCATCACGAAGAAGGCGGCCACGCCGACGATCAGGAAGAAGCCCAGGAACAGCTTCAGCCCCAGCCGCACCTCAGGCCTCCAGCGCGTAGCCGAGGCCGCGGTGGGTGCGGATCGGATCGTCGGTGGCGCCGGCCGCGCGCAGCTTGGCGCGCAGGGTCTTGATATGGGTGTCGACGGTGCGGTCGGCGCTGTCGGCGCTGCTGTCCCAGCCGCGGTCCATCAGTTGCGCGCGACTGAGGATGGCGCCGGGCCGCCGCAGCAGCGCTGCCAGCAACGCGTACTCGTAGCGGGTCAGGTCCAGCACCGCACCGCGCCAGCGGATGCGGCGGCCGTCGCGGTCGATGGCGAAATCGCCGTGCTGCTGCCAGCCGGCCTCGGCATCGCCGACGACCGCCGCGGGGCGCCGCAGCCGCGCCCGCACCCGCGCGACCAGTTCGCGCGGCGAGAACGGCTTGGCCACGTAGTCGTCGGCGCCAAGTTCCAGGCCGAGCACGCGATCGATCTCCTCGTTGCGCGCGGTCAGGAACAGCACCGGCACCTGGCTGAAACCGCGCAGCGTGCGGCACACCTCGAACCCGCTCAGATCCGGCAGGCCGACGTCCAGCACCACCACGTCGATGCCGCCCTCGCGCAACTGCGCCAGCGCCTCGCGCCCGAGCTGGCAGTGGCGCACCTGGTAGCCCTCGCTGCGCAGCGCGTACAGCACGGTATCGGCGATGGCGGATTCGTCCTCGACCACGAGGACACAGGCGGCGGCAGGCGTGGACATGGCGCGCAGCATAGCCGTCGCGCGGGTGCCGCGGCAGTCCGTCCGGCCATTCCGCGGCACCGCTCGTGGATCGGCACGAAACCCGACACGCACCTGCGGCGCGTCAGCTGTCGCTGCCGCCGCGCGCGTTGGCCGCGCCCGGCGCCGACGCCAGTTCCACCCGGTTGCGGCCGCCGTGCTTGGCCCGGTACAGCGCCGCATCGGCGCGCGCCAGCAGCGCCTGGCTGCTCTCGCCGGCGCCGGCCTCGGCGACGCCGATGCTGACAGTCAGGCGCAGGCCCGGCACGATCGCGTCGAACGACTGCCGCTCCAGCACCTCGCGCAGCAGCCCGGCCAGCTCCCGTGCCTCGGCGCAGGCGGCGCCGGGCAGCAGCGCCAGGAATTCCTCGCCGCCGGTCCGGCCGAAGCTGTCGTTCCTGCGCAGGCTCTGCCGCAGGGTCGTGGCGACCAGCCGCAGCACCTGGTCGCCCGCCGCATGGCCGTGCTCGTCGTTGATCCGCTTGAAGTGGTCCACGTCCAGCGCCAGCACCGACAGCGGCATGCGTCCGCCGCGCGGCAACGCCGCCAGCGCGGTGTCCAGTTCGCCCAGGACCTGGCGCCGCGAGGCGACGCCGGTAAGGCTGTCGATCCGCACTTCGCGGCGGGCGCCGCGCAGGCGCCCGAGGGTCAGGAACAACACCCCGACGAGCACCGCCAGCAACAGCAGCGCCGCGCCCAGCAACGCGCGCCGCAGGGTCGCCTCGCGCTCCATCGCCTGCAGCCGGTTACGCTGGGTTTCCGCCTTCTGCGCCAGTTGCAGCGCCGCCAGGTCGCGCTCGCGGCTTTCCGATTCGGCGATCAGGAACTGCGATTGCTCGCGCTGCATGCGCGTGTCCAGTTCCTGCTGCACGCGCATCTGCGCCTCGCGCGCATCCAGTGCCTGCCGCCAGGCGCCCAGCGCGCGCAAGGCGGTGGCCTTGAGGTCCAGCACGTCGCTGAGGCTGCGCAGGTCGCCGTTGGCGCGGTAGCCCTGCTCGGCCTGTTCGGCCAGCGCCAGCGCGGCCCGCGCATCGCCACTGCGCTCGGCGATCAGCGCATCGACGTAATCGCGGCGCGCGCGCATCAGCCGCGTGGCGCCCATCGCGACCAGTTGCGCCTCGGCCTGCTGCCGCTGCGCCCGCGCCTGCGGCAGGTTGCCCAGCAACGCGTTGACCCGGGCCGCGCGCAGCAACAGCGACGCCTGCGAGCCTTCCTGCGGATGCCGGCCATGCAGTTCCGCTGCGCGCAGATAGGCAGCCAGCGCCGCCGGCAGATCGCCGCGTTGCTCGGCGATGGCGCCTTCGCGCTCCACCGCCAGCGCCTGCATGTAGCCGCCATCGCCCTGCCTGGCCCGCTGCAGGACCTCGGCGACAACCTGGTGCGACAGGTCCGGCAGGCCCATGTCCAGGTAGGCGTCGGCGATGCCGATCAGGGTCAGCAGTGCGACCCAGCCGCCATCGCGCTGTTCGTCGAGCCGGCGAAGTTCCTGCAAGGTACGCAGCGACTGTGCGTAGTGGCCGGCATCGCGCTCGGCGAAGGCGCGCATGCGCAGGGCCGCCGCGCGCAGGCGCGGGAACCGCTGCGCACCGGTCAGCGCCAGGATCGTGGTGGCGGGCCGCAGATAGGCCGGGCGCTGGCCGTCGTTGTACAGCGCATAGGTCTCGCACAGCAGGTACTCCAGGCGGACCTGCACATGGGCGCGCGCGATCGCGCCGCGCTCGCCGCGCCGCGCCTGCTCCACCGCCGCGGCCGGGCCCTGCGGAAAATGCTGGCAGTCGAAGGCGTCCAGGCGCGCCCGCCGCACCGGGTCGCCGGCGGGCAGCAGCGCCTGCAGGCGCGCATGCGCGACGCGGTAGGCCTGCTCGTCGGCGGCCATGTCCTTGCCGTGCGCACCGACATCCTCGATCAGCGCATCGAACGCCGCAGCCTGCGCTGCGCCCGGGAGCGCGGCTTCGGCACGGGAGGCGCCGCAGGCGGCGAACGGCAGCGCCAACGCCAGGACACCGAGCAACAGGGGAGAAGACATGCGCATGCGAACCGTGGACCCGCCGGCCGCCCACGCGGTATCGGCACTGCGCACCCGAACGCTCCGACGACGCCTGCGCCCGGATGCACAGGCCCATCGTCCACACCTTCCGGCCTCATGCCCGGCAGGCGCCGTGCGGCCGCCAGCGGTCGCCCGGCTAGTGTACCGCGGCCGCGGACCCGCCCTGCCCGGCACCTCGGCAGGCGTGGCCGGCCGGCGTGGCGCCCCGTACACTGCGCGGATGAATTACCGCCACGCCTTCCACGCCGGCAACCATGCCGATGTCCTCAAGCACATCGTGCTGCTGGCGCTGCTCGATGCGTTCAAGCGCAAGGACAGCCCGTTCTTCGTGCTCGATACCCACGCCGGGCGCGGCCGCTATCTGTTCGCGGCCAACGAGGCGCGCAAGACCGGCGAGGCCGCCGCCGGCGTGCTGCGGTTGATGGGCCAGCCGACCCTGCCCGACGTGGTGGAGCGCTACCTGCGCGCGGTGCAGGCCGACAATCCGGTCGGTGCCCTGGTCGCCTACCCTGGTTCGCCGCTGCTGGTGGCGCAGGCGCTGCGCGCGCAGGACCGGCTGGCCGCCTGCGAGCTGCAGCCCGAGGAGGCCGCCGAACTCAGGGCGTTGTTCGCCCACGACCGCCGCGTGCAGGTGCATGCCGGCGATGGCTATGCGGCGATCAAGGCGTTCCTGCCGCCGAAGTCCGGGACCAACCGGATCGGCCGCGGGCTGGTGCTGATCGATCCGCCCTACGAAGCGCAGGACGCCGAGTACCCGCTGATCGTGGCCGCGCTGCGCGAAACGCTGAGCCGCTGGCCACAGGCGGTGTGCGCGGTGTGGTATCCGATCAAGCAGCGGCGCAGCCTGCAGCCGTTCTTCCGCAAGGCCGCGGCCCTGCCGGTGGCCTCGGCGCTGGTCGCCGAACTGCAGGTGCGCCCGGACGATTCGCCGCTGCGGCTCAACGGCAGCGGCATGTTGCTGCTCAATCCGCCCTGGCAGTTCGAGCAGGCGCTGGCGCAGGCGCTACCGCCGCTGAAGGCGCACCTGGGCGAAGCCGGTGCCAGCACGCGCCTGGAGTGGCTCAAGCGCGAAGCATGAGGTACGCGGGGCGGCGCACGTGCGCGCTCAGAAGCAATCCCAGTTGTAGGCGACGCGGCTGAAATCGCCGCGCCGCAGGTCGTCCGGATTGATGAAGAAATTGGCGACGCCGCTGTCGCCCCACATCATCTCCTCGTCGCTGTCCAACTGCAGCAGCAGGACCTGCTTGTCCTGCAGGGTACGCGGGTCTTGCTGGGTGAACTCCGGGTAGCCGCCGAGCTTGTTGCCGCCACGGCTCAGCGCATCGAACAGCGCGTCGTCCACCGCATCCTGCGACACCGCGTGGCGCCTGGCGTAGGCGGCGGCCACCTCCTCCAGTGGTTTGCCCAGCACCTGCTCGAAGCGCACATCGCTGCTGCCGATGGTTTCCTCGCCGGCGTCGAACCGCATCGCCCGCGGCCGCGCCGGATCGAACGGCAACGTGTCGGCCGCCGGCAACGGCACCTCGGCCTGCCGCGCCGACGCCTTCGGCTGCGGCCAGTACACCACGCGGAAATTGCGTTGTTCGCTCAGCGCGGCCAGGTCGCTGCGCGCACCACCGAAGTTGGCCCCGTAGAAGTCGTCGTCGCCGCCGATGAAGAACTGCAGCATGCCCTGGCGCGGGTAGCCGGGCAGCGGCGGCATCCGCGCCAGGTCGATCTGTGCCAGCAACGCCAGCGGCTGGCCATCGGCCGCATGCGGATACGGCTTGTCGCCAGTCCAATAGGGGCGCCCGCCGACCTTGCTGGCCATGCGATCGTCCTGCGCCATCGGCCGCAGTTGCAGTTGCACCACCGGCCGGCGCGTGGCCTGCAGCCGCGCCTGGTATGGGGCCAATGCCCGCGTCGCCAGTTGCTCCGCATCGGCGACTGGAGCGGCGGTGGTGGCGGTCGGCGTGTCGTGGTGCTGCACGCGCAGCAGCCACCTGCCACCGCCCACCAGCAGCCCCACCAGCAGCGTGGCCAGGCCCAGCCCGATCGCCGCGGAGACGGCCACGGCATGCGATGTCTTCATCGTCGCGCATTCCCTTGAACGAAGCGCCACTCTAGCAAGACCACCCGAACGGCACATCGGCAGGACGCTGCGTTCACGGGCGTAAGGTTTTGGTAATGCGAGAATCCAGGCTTCGTCGAGGATCATACGGCCATGGCTACCCGCAACCGCATGCCTCCGTGGCATGAAACCTTCACCCTGCCCAGTGGGCGCGAACTGCTGATCCGTCCCATCCGGCCGGAGGACAGCGCGCCGCTGCAAGGTGCCTTCGGCCTGCTCGGGCCGACCGAGATCCGCGAGCGCTTCCTGCATTCGACGCAGGAACTGACCGAGGACATGGCGCAACGCCTCACCCATCCCAATCCGAAGTCGGAACTGATCCTGGTCGCGGCCGAGCCGCTGCCGCCGGGCGAAGCCGTGGTCGGCGCGGTGGCGCGCGCCGTGATCACCCCCGGCACCCGCGAGGCGCAGTACGCGATCCTGGTCAGCAGCTTCGTCTCCGGCCAGGGCCTGGGCCGGCAATTGATGCGCAAGCTGGTCAAGTGGGCACGCCGCAAGTACCTGGACCGGCTCTACGGCGATGTGCTCGAACGCAACGTGCCGATGTTGCAGCTGGCCGAGTCGCTGGGTTTCCAGCGCATGCCGCATCCGGACAATCCGGACCTGGTGCGGGTGGTGCTGGAACTGGGCAGCTGAAAACTCGGGACCCGGGACCCGGAAAAGCCAGAGCTCCGCAGGCAGCTTCAGCTCCTGCTCTTACGTGTCCCCGGTCCCGGGCCCCGGGTCCCGACCTTGCTAAACTAGTTGGTCCATGCCGCCCCTTCCCTTCCCCGTTCCGCCGCTGCCCAAGTCCGGCCAGCTCCGCGCGCACTGGCGCGCCCCCGCGTCCTCCACCGCCCTGGCCTGGCACATCGCCTGCGCCGCGTCCGCGCACCGCGGGCCGTTGCTGGTGGTCGCCCGCGACAACCAGAGCGCGCACCAGCTCGAAGCCGACCTGCACAGCCTGCTCGGCGACGATCCCAGCCTGCCGGTGGTGCCGTTCCCGGACTGGGAAACCCTGCCCTACGACCAGTTCAGTCCGCACCCGGACATCGTCAGCCAGCGCCTGGCCGCGCTGCACCGGCTGCCGACGCTGACCCAGGGCATCGTGGTGGTACCGGTGCAGACGCTGATGCAGCGGGTGGCGCCGCTGCGCTACATCGTCGGCGGCAGTTTCGACCTGCGCGTGGGCCAGCGCCTGGACCTGGATGCGGAGAAGCGGCGACTGGAAAGCGCGGGATACCGCAACGTGCCGCAGGTGATGGACCCGGGCGACTTCGCCGTGCGCGGCGGCCTGCTCGACGTGTATCCGATGGGCACCGACGCACCGCTGCGGATCGAACTGCTGGACGAGGACATCGATTCGATCCGCGCCTTCGACCCGGAATCGCAGCGCTCGCTGGACCATGTGCAGGCGGTGCGCATGCTGCCCGGGCGCGAAGTGCCGATGGACGACGTCAGCGTGGAGCGGGTATTGACCGCGCTGCGCGAACGCTTCGACGTGGACACCCGGCGCAGTGCGCTGTACCAGGACCTGAAGGCCGGGCTGGCGCCGTCGGGCATCGAGTACTACCTGCCGCTGTTCTTCCAGGACACCCGCAGCAGCGGCGCACGCGAGGCCACCGCCACCTTGTTCGATTATCTGGGCGAGCACGTGCTGCCGCTGATCGCCCCGGGCGTGGGCGCCGCGGCCGATGCGTTCTGGGCGCAGACCCAGGCCCGCTACGAGCAGCGCCGCCACGACGTGGAGCGCCCGCTGCTGGCGCCGGAGGAGCTGTACCAGGCGCCGGACGCGCTGCGCGAGCGCCTCAACGGGCTGCCGCGCATCGACGTGTGGGCCGCCGACCACCCGCGCATCGACGAGGCACAGGCGCTGGGCGACCAGCCGCTGCCGCCGCTGCCGGTGGCAGCCAAGGACGCCGCGCCGGGCGCGGCGCTGAAGAGCTTCCTCGATCACTACCCGGGCCGGGTACTGATCGCCGCCGATTCGCCCGGCCGCCGCGAGGCGCTGCTGGAAGTATTGGCGGCCGCGGAGTTGAAGCCGGAGGTGCTGCCGAATTTCGCGGCATTTGTTCCTTCTCCCACCGGGAGAAGGTGGCGCGAAGCGCCGGATGAGGGTGCGGCGTCTGCGCGGTCGGGAACGAAGAAGGAGGGTGCTAAGGCGGGTGCTTCGGCAAGTTCCACGGTTGCGCAGACGAACTCCACTAGCGGTCGTACCCTCACCCCAACCCCTCTCCCGGAGGGAGAGGGGCTCGACTCCGGCGAGATCGGTGCACGCTTCGCCATTGCGGTTGCGCCGCTCGACGACGGCTTCGCGCTGGAGGCGCCGCGGATCGCGGTGCTGACCGAGCGCCAGTTGTTCCCCGAGCGTGCCAGCCAACCGCGGCGCAGCCGGCGTGTGGGGCGCGAGCCGGAAGCGATCATCCGCGACCTCGGCGAGCTGTCCGAGGGCGCGCCGATCGTGCACGAGGACCACGGCGTCGGCCGCTACCGCGGGCTGATCGTGCTCGATGCCGGCGGCATGCCCGGCGAGTTCCTGGAAATCGAATACGCCAAGGGCGACCGGCTGTACGTGCCGGTCGCGCAGCTGCATCTGATCAGCCGCTACTCCGGCGCCTCGGCCGAGACCGCGCCGCTGCATTCGCTGGGCGGCGAACAATGGACCAAGGCCAAGCGCAAGGTCGCCGAGAAGGTGCGCGACGTAGCCGCGGAGCTGCTGGAGATCCAGGCGCGCCGCCAGGCCCGTGCCGGACTGGCGCTGCAGGTGGACCGGGCGATGTACGAGCCGTTCGCCGCCGGCTTCCCGTTCGAGGAAACCCCGGATCAGCTGGCCGCGATCGACGCCACCCTGCGCGACCTGGCCAGCAGCCAGCCGATGGACCGCGTGGTCTGCGGCGACGTCGGCTTCGGCAAGACCGAGGTCGCGGTGCGCGCGGCCTTCGCCGCGGCCAGCGCCGGCAAGCAGGTGGCGGTGCTGGTGCCGACCACGCTGCTGGCCGAACAGCACTACCGCAACTTCCGCGACCGCTTCGCCGACTACCCGCTCAAGGTCGAGGTGCTGTCGCGCTTCAAGAGCAGCAAGGAGATCAAGGCCGAGCTGGAGAAGGTCGCCGCCGGCAGCATCGATGTGATCGTCGGCACCCATCGCCTGCTGCAGCCGGACGTGAAGTTCAAGGACCTGGGCATGGTCATCGTCGACGAAGAGCAACGCTTCGGCGTGCGCCAGAAGGAAGCGCTGAAGGCGCTGCGCGCCAACGTGCACCTGCTGACCCTCACCGCCACGCCGATTCCGCGCACCTTGAACATGGCCATGGCCGGCCTGCGCGACCTGTCGATCATCGCCACGCCGCCGCCGAACCGGCTAGCGGTGCAGACCTTCGTCACCCAGTGGGACAACGCGCTGTTGCGCGAAGCCTTCCAGCGCGAACTGGCGCGCGGCGGCCAGCTGTACTTCCTGCACAACGACGTGGAGAGCATCGGCCGCATGCAGCGCGAGCTGAGCGAGCTGGTGCCGGAGGCGCGCATCGGCATCGCCCACGGGCAGATGCCCGAGCGCGAGCTGGAAAAGGTGATGCTGGATTTCCAGAAGCAGCGCTTCAACGTGCTGCTGTCGACCACGATCATCGAATCGGGCATCGACATCCCCAACGCCAACACCATCGTCATCAACCGCGCCGACCGCTTCGGCCTGGCGCAGTTGCACCAGTTGCGCGGCCGCGTCGGCCGCTCGCATCACCGCGCCTACGCCTATCTGCTGGTGCCGGACCGGCGCAGCATCACCCCCGATGCGCAGAAGCGGCTGGACGCCATCGCCTCGATGGACGAACTGGGCGCCGGCTTCACCCTGGCCACCCACGATCTGGAGATCCGCGGCGCCGGCGAACTGCTGGGCGAGGACCAGAGCGGGCAGATGGCCGAGGTCGGCTTCAGCCTGTACACCGAACTGCTGGAACGCGCGGTGCGCAGCATCCGCCAGGGCAAGCTGCCGGACCTGGACGCCGGCGAGGAAGCGCGCGGCGCCGAGGTGGAACTGCATGTGCCCGCGCTGATCCCCGACGACTACCTGCCCGACGTGCATACCCGCCTGACCCTGTACAAGCGCATTTCCAGCGCCCGCGACAGCGACGGCCTGCGCGAACTGCAGGTGGAGATGATCGACCGCTTCGGCCTGCTGCCGGATCCGGTGAAGCACCTGTTCGCGATCGCCGAACTGAAGCTGCAGGCCAACGTGCTGGGCATCCGCAAGCTGGAACTGGGCGAGCACGGCGGGCGCCTGGTGTTCGAGGCCAAGCCCAACGTGGATCCGATGACCATCATCCAGATGATCCAGAAGCAGCCCAAGCTGTATGCGATGGATGGCCCGGACAAGCTGAAGCTCAAGCTGCCGCTGCCGGAAGCGGCCGACCGCTTCAATGCCGCGCGCGGCCTGCTGACCGCGCTGTCGCCACGCTGAGCGACGCGGGCGCGTCCGCCCGCGTCGGCTCCCGCACGCGGCCGGCTGCCGCGACCCCACACCCCTGCCCCGCCCCGACCGCCACAACGTTCGGTGGCGTATGGGCGCTCGCGCCGCTGTGTTCCCTGGCCTGCAGCGGTCTTCACGTGAAGACCGCCGCCACGTCGCACGGATGGCGCGGCTTTTTGACGCCTTCCCCGTTGCCGCGACTGGCACGGCGCATGCAGAAACGTAGGGACCGACCGCATCGGCGCGGTTATGGGATCCGCGTCCTGGCACCGGTCTGAACCACTCAGGCTCGCGTGCGGCTTGCGAGACAAATGCTTCACGCGGGCTAAATATTCCTAAATATTTCCCGTCCGCGCCGATATCGCTGGTACCCAGGCCTGCACACGCCCTTCACGGCGTGGCGCCGGCTTTCCACTCGCCACTGCCGGAGACCCGCCATGCGCTCGACGCCCCCCGACGAACAGGATCCGCCGCTGCAGTTGATCGTGGACGGCGACATGACCATCCGCCATGCGGCCGAACTGAAGCCGCTGCTGCTGCCCGCGCTGGAGCATCCCGGCGGCCTGCGCCTGCAGGTGCAGGCGGTGAACGACATCGACGCCACCGGCGTGCAACTGCTGCTGGCCACCCAGGCCGCGCTGCGCGCGCTGGGACGGCCATTCCAGCTCGAGGGCTGCACCAAGGCGGTCGGCGACGCGCTGGACCTGCTCGGCCTGGGCGACGCGTTCGAGCGCGTCGGCGACGACACTCTTCACTAATCGGCAGCACGACATGAACATGGATCAATTGCTGCAGACCTTCATCGCCGAGAGCCGCGACCTGCTCGAGGACATGGAACGCAACCTGCTGGAAGCCGAGCGCGGCGAAGCCGGTCCCGACGCGGTCAACGCGATCTTCCGCGCCGCCCATACCATCAAGGGCTCCGGCGGCCTGTTCGATCTGGCGCAACTGGTCGGCTTCACCCATGTGGTGGAGAGCGTGCTGGACCTGGTGCGCGAGCAGGCCGTCGCGCTGGATTCGGAACTGATCCAACTGATGCTGGCCTGCTGCGACCACATCCGCACCCTGGTGGAAGCGGCCGCCGGCGCCGAGGCGGACGAAGTCACGCTGGCCACCGAGGGTGCGCCGCTGCTGGAACGCCTGCAGACCTACCTGCACCCTGCTGCCGCGCCGGCCGCCAAGGCCAGCGCCACCGCAACGCCCGCGGCGCCGGCGCAGACCGGCTACTGGCGGATCTCGCTGCAGTTGTTCACCGATGCGCTGCGCTTCGGCAACTCGCCGCTGCACCTGATCCGGTGCCTGCGCAGCCTCGGCAGCCTGGAAGCGGTGCGCACCCGTCACGAGCGCGTCCCGGCATTGCCGGAACTGGATCCGGAGGCCTGCTACCTGGGCTTCGACATCCTGCTGCGCAGCGACGCGCAGCAGGCCGCGATCGAGGACATCTTCGAATTCGTGCGCGACGACTGCGACCTGGTGGTGCTGGCGGTGGACCCGCACGGCGACGCCGCCAACCTGGATCTGCCGCTGCTGGTGGCCGAGGCCGGCAGCCAGGCCAGCGCCGACGACTTCGCCGGTTTCGAGAGTGCCGCCACACCGGAGGCCGCGCCGGCTGCAGCCGCACCGGCCATGCCCAATGCGCCGGCCGCGGCAGCGGCCCCCGCCGCCAATGCCGGCCCCGCCAAGGCCGCCGGCGCACGCGGCGAAGGCGGCTCGATCCGCGTCGACGCCGACAAGCTCGACCGCATGATCGACCTGGTCGGCGAGCTGATCATCGCGGTCGCCAGCACCGGCGCCAACGCGCAGCGCACCGGCGATGCGCAGTTGCTGGAATCCACCTCGATCCTCGCCGGCCTGGTCGAAGAGGTGCGCGAAAGCGCGCTGCAACTGCGCATGGTCAAGATCGGCGGCACCTTCAGCCGCTTCCACCGCGTGGTCCACGACGTGGCCCGCGAACTGGGCAAGGACATCGCGCTGGTGGTCAATGGCGAGGACACCGAGCTGGACAAGTCGGTGGTGGAGAAGATCGCCGATCCGCTGACCCACCTGGTGCGCAACGCCATGGATCACGGCATCGAACCGGCCGAGGTGCGCCAGGCGCGCGGCAAGCCGGTGCGCGGTACGGTGCGCCTCAACGCCTTCCACGATTCCGGCAGCATCGTCATCCAGATCAGCGACGACGGCGGCGGCCTCAACCGCGACCGGATCCTGGCCAAGGCGCTGGAGCGCGGCCTGATCGAACCCGGCCGCCAGCTCTCCGACCGCGAGGTGTTCGCGCTGATCTTCGAGCCGGGCTTCTCCACCGCCGAGAAGGTCACCAACCTGTCCGGCCGCGGCGTCGGCATGGACGTGGTCAAGCGCAACATCGCCGCGCTGCGCGGCAGCGTCGACATCAGCAGCCAGCAGGACGTCGGCACCACCATCTCGGTGCGGCTGCCGCTGACCCTGGCGATCATCAACGGCTTCCAGGTCGGGGTCGGCAAGTCGGTGTTCGTGGTGCCGCTGGACGTGGTCGAGGAATGCGTGGAGTTCGCACCGAACTACCAGAGCGAGTACATCGACCTGCGCGGCAACGTGCTGCCCTACGTGCGCCTGCGCTCGCTGTTCGCCATCGCCGGCGCGCCGCCGGCGCGCGAGAGCATCGTGGTGATCCGCCAGGGCTCGCAGCGGTTCGGCCTGGTGGTCGACACCCTGCTGGGCGAGTGGCAGACCGTGATCAAGCCGCTCTCCAAGGTCTTCGCCCAGGTCAAGGGCATCAGCGGCTCCAGCATCCTCGGCAGCGGCGGGGTCGCCCTGATCCTGGACGTGCCGTCGCTCATCGGCCAGTTGCAACCCGGCACCGAATCGCTGGCGGCCTGAACCGTCGCATCGCCTGCCGTCGTTCCTACGTCACGCCATCAACCAGGAATCGCCGTCATGTCCCAGAACCGGACGCCCCTTACCACCCTGCCGACGGCCGCGGTCGTCGCCGTCGCACTGCCCGCCGCCGCCTCTGTCGCCGCGCTGGCGCTGCCGCTGGCCAGCGGCCTCGCATGGACTCTGGTCGCCGTGGCCACGCTGGTCGCCGGCCTGGTGCTGGGCGGCAGCGTGCGTTCGGCACAGCAAACGTCCGCTGCCGCGCAGCGCGAACTGGACCTGGCCCGCACCGGTCTGCAGGCGCTGGCGCAGGGCGAACTGGAGCGCGTGGACGCGACCG
Source organism: Xanthomonas sontii (assembly GCF_040529055.1). Classification (NCBI taxonomy): domain Bacteria; kingdom Pseudomonadati; phylum Pseudomonadota; class Gammaproteobacteria; order Lysobacterales; family Lysobacteraceae; genus Xanthomonas; species Xanthomonas sontii. The sequence goes on from NZ_CP132342.1 coordinate 3,885,305, forward strand.
CCGGCGGCAGCGAGATCGGCCAGGCCCTGCTCGCCGCGCAGCGGCCGCTGCGGCAGTTGCAGGCCGACGTCGCGCACATGACCCGCGCGCACGCCGCCGGCGACTGCGACGTGATGCTGGATGCCGCGCAGTCCAGCGGCGCCTATCGGGCCGTGGCCGGCGACATCAACCAACTGGTCGGCGCCCACATCGGCGTCTGCAAGCAGGCGATCGATTGCGTGGGCGAGTTCGGCCGCGGCAACTTCGCCGCGCCGCTGGCCGCGTTCCCGGACAAGAAGGCCTACATCAACGACACCATCGAGCAGGTGCGGCGCAACATGCTCGGCCTGATCGCCGAAATGCGCCGCGTCGCCGAGGAGCACGATGCCGGCGAGATCGACGCCAGCATCGACAGCGCGCACTTCCAGGGCGACTTCCGCAGCATGGCCGACGGCATCAACCGCATGGTCGGCGGCCACATCGCGGTCAAGAAGCAGGCGATGGGCGTGGTCGCCGAGTTCGGCCGCGGCAACTTCGACGCGACCATGCCGCCGCTGCCGGGCAAGAAGGCCTTCATCAACGAGACCATCGAGCAGGTGCGCGGCAACTTCAAGCGCCTGATCGGCGAGATCGCGCGCATGTCCGACGAGCACGACAAGGGCGACATCGACGTGCAGATCGACTGCACCCATCTGGACGGGGAATTCTGCGCGATCGGCAAGGCCATCAACCGCATGGTCGCCGCGCACATCGCGGTCAAGAAGCAGGCGCTGGGCGTGGTCGCCGAGTTCGGCCGCGGCAATTTCGACGCGCCGATGCCGCAGTTGCCGGGCAAGAAGGCCTTCATCAACGAGATCATCGAACAGACCCGCGGCAACCTGCGCAGTGTCGGCGACGTGATCAAGGTGATGGGCGCGATGGCCGAGGGCGACCTCAGCCGCCAGGTGCAGGGCCACTACGAGGGTGCCTTCGCCGACATGCAGCGCTACGTCAACGCCACCATCGACAAGCTCACCAGCATCGTCAACGAGGTCAACGGCAACGCCGTGACCCTGGCCAGCGCCGCCGAGGAACTGTCCTCCACCGCGCAGTCGCTGAGCCAGGCGGCCAGCGAGCAAGCCGCCGGCGTGGAGGAGACCAGCGCCTCGCTGGAGCAGATGACCGGCTCCATCGCGCAGAACGCGGAGAACGCCAAGATCACCGACGGCATGGCCGCCAAGGCCTCGCGCGAGGCCGCCGAAAGCGGCGAGGCGGTCCGCGCCACCGTCTCGGCGATGAAGGAGATCGCACGCAAGATCGGCATCATCGACGACATCGCCTACCAGACCAACCTGTTGGCGCTGAACGCGGCGATCGAGGCCGCGCGCGCCGGCGAGCACGGCAAGGGCTTCGCGGTGGTCGCCGCCGAGGTACGCAAGCTGGCCGAGCGCAGCCAAGTCGCCGCGCACGAGATCGGCGACGTCGCCAGCACCAGCGTGAACCTGGCCGAGACCGCCGGGCGCCTGCTCGGCGAGATGGAACCGTCGATCCGCCGCACCTCCGACCTGGTGCAGGAGATCACCGCCGCCTCCGAAGAGCAGAGCTCCGGCGTCGGCCAGATCAACACCGCCGTGGTGCAGCTCAGTCAGACAACACAGCAATCCGCTGCCAACGCTGAAGAATTGGCCGCCACGGCCGAAGAAGTAAGCAGCCAGGCCGAACAGTTGCAAACACTCATGAGCTTCTTCACCACCGGCGCCACGCCCACCCCGGCACCGGCCCCGCAGCCGCGGCGGCTGCCGACGCCGATGCAACGCGGGCCACGCGCGCGCAGCTTCGGCGGGCCTGCCGCCACGGCGCAGGCCGCACGCCTGGAAGAAGCCGCGTTCGTCTCGTTCTGATCCATCTCCGCACCGGCCCGGCAGGCCGGTGCCTCTCTATCCCGCACAGGTACCACGGCATGTCCAACTCCCTTTCGCTGTCATCCAAGCTGTGGAGCGGCTCGGCCATCGCCATCGTGCTGCCATTGGCCGCCGCCGTGTGCGGGTTCGCCCTCGGCCTGCCCGCCGGGCAGACCCTGGCGCTGGGCATCGGCGCCACCGTGCTCGCCGCCGCGGTACTGGCCTTTACCGTCCACGCCATCACCCGCTCGCTGCGGATCGCCACCACCACCCTGGCGCGCTTCGCCACCGGCAACTTCGAGGTGGTGATGCCGACGGTGCGCAACGACCAGGCCTGCGAGGTGCTGCTGGCACTGCGCCAGGTGCAGACCGGCATGCGTCAGATCAACGACGAGATCGTGCGCATGTCGCGCGAGCACGATGCCGGCGACATCGACGTGGTGATCGAGAGCCATCGCTTCGAGGGCGAGTTCAAGGTCATCGCCGAAGGCGTCAACCGCATGGTCGGCGATCACATCGCTACCAAGAAGAAAGCGTTGGCCTGCGTCGCCGAGTTCGGTCGCGGCAATTTCGATGCGCCGCTGGAGACGCTGCCGGGCAAGAAGGTCTTCATCAACGAGATCATCGAGCAGGTGCGGCGCAACATGCAGGGGCTGATCGCGCAGATGAAGCACATGTCCGCGCAGCACGACGCCGGCGACATCGACGTGCTGATCGAGAGCCACCGTTTCGAAGGCGATTTCCGCAGCATGGCCGACGGCATCAACCGCATGGTCGGCGACCACATCGCCACCAAGAAGAAGGCGATGGCCTGCATCGCCGAATTTGGCCGCGGCAACTTCGACGCGCCGTTGGAAGCCCTCCCGGGCAAGAAGGCGTTCATCAACGACACGATCGAGCAGGTGCGTTCCAACCTGCGCGCGCTGATCCGCGACACCAGCCTGCTGGTCGACGCCGCCGCGGCCGGCCGTCTGGACGTGCGTGCCGACGGCAGCCTGCACCATGGCGACTTCCGCCGCATCGTCGACGGCGTCAACCTGACCCTGGACACGGTGATCGGCCCGCTGAACGAAGCCCGCGCCGTGCTCAAGGCGATCGAGGCCGGCGACCTGACGCGGCTGGCGGACGTGCAGTGCCAGGGCCAGCTGAAGGAACTGTGCGACAGCATCAATGCCACCGTCGCGCGCCTGGCGCAGGTGGTCGGCGAGGTCAACATCAACGCCGACGCCCTGGCCAGCGCATCCGAGCAGGTCAGCGCCACGGCGCAGTCGCTGAGCCAGGCGGCCAGCGAACAGGCCGCCGGCGTCGAAGAGACCAGCGCCTCGCTGGAGCAGATGACCGCGTCGATCTCGCAGAACACCGAAAACGCCAAGATCACCGACGGCATGGCCGCCAAGGCCGCACGCGAAGCCAACGAAGGCGGCGATGCGGTGCGCTCGACGGTGACCGCGATGAAGCAGATCGCGCAGAAGATCGGCATCATCGACGACATCGCCTACCAGACCAACCTGCTGGCGCTGAACGCGGCGATCGAGGCCGCGCGCGCCGGCGAGCACGGCAAGGGCTTTGCGGTCGTCGCCGCGGAAGTGCGCAAGCTGGCCGAGCGCAGCCAGGTGGCCGCGCAGGAAATCGGCCAGGTCGCCGAGTCCAGCGTGGAGTTGGCCGAGAACGCCGGCAAGCTGCTGGAGCAGATGGTGCCGTCGATCCGCCGCACCTCCGACCTGGTGCAGGAGATCACCGCCGCCTCCGAGGAACAGACCTCCGGCGTCGGCCAGATCAACGCCGCGGTCGGCCAGCTCAACCAGACCACCCAGCAGGCCGCAGCCAACTCCGAGGAGCTGGCCGCCACGGCCGAGGAAATGAGCGGGCAGGCCGAGCAGTTGCAGCAGTTGATGAGTTTCTTCCGTACCAACCAGGTCGTGGCGCCGCGGCGTCCGAAGACAGTCACCGCCGGTCCGTCCCGCAGGGCGGCGCCGACGCGCAAGCGTGGGTTCGGCGAGGTCGGCCTGGCACTGGTGTCGGGGCCGGACGAAGCCCATTTCGATACGTTCTGACATCCACTTTCACGACATCACATCCAGGGGGATCACGATGTTCCAGCACATGAAGATCGGCACGCGCATCGGCATCGGCTTCGGCCTGGTGTTGCTGCTGCTGTTGGGGACCGGCATTTTCGCCACGATGCAGATGGCCAGGATCAACGGCTCGTCCACGGAGCTCGCCACCAACTGGATGCCCAGCGTGCGCAACGTCGAGGAGATGAGCGCGAACTTCAACAAGCTGCGTCTGCTCGAGTTGCAGCGGGTCGTCGCCACCAGTCCAGCCGAGATGCAGGATTACGACACACGCATGCTCAAGACACTGGAGGCGTTCGAGAACAACAGGAAGACCTATGTTCCGCTGATCTCCTCGCCCGAGGAGCAGGCGCTGTACGCGGATTTCGCCAAGAACTTCGATCGCTACACCGAATTGCACAAGCAATTGCTGGCGCTCACCGCGCAGGGCAAGACCCAGGAGGCGACGGCCGTGCTGAACGGTGAGCAGCGGCAGATCTTCCGCAGCACCGCCGACGCGATCGACAAGCTGGTGGACCTGAACGTCAAGGGCGGCCAGGACGCCAGCGACCGCGGCGACGAACTCTATGCGTCCGCGCGCTCGCTGATCATCGCGACCATCGTGGCGGCAGTGCTGCTGGGCGCGGTCGTGGCGTTCTTCATCGTGCGCATCCTCACCCGCCTGCTGGGCGGCGAGCCGGCCTATGTGGCCGAGATCGCCAACAAGGTGGCGCAGGGCGACCTCAACCTGGAGGTGGCGGTGCGCGCCAACGACAGCGGCAGCGCGCTGTATGCGATGCGGACCATGGTCGAGCGGCTGAAGCTGGTGATCGACGGCCAGCGCCGTGTGGTCGCGGCCGCCAACCGCGGCGACTTCTCCGAGCGGATCGCGCTGGATGGCCTGGCCGGGTTCCAGCGTGAGATGGGCCAGGGCCTGAACGATCTGGCGACCACGACCGGCGGCAGCATCCAGGACGTGGTGCGGGTGATGGGCGGCCTGGCCGAGGGCGACCTGACCCAGAGCATCGACAAGCACTACGACGGCGCCTACGCCGAAATGAAGAACTACATCAACGACACCATCGCGCGCCTGTCGCAGGTGGTCAGCGAGGTCAACGGCAATGCCGAATCGCTGGCCAGCGCGTCGGAAGAAGTCAGCGCCACCGCGCAATCGCTGAGCCAGGCGGCCAGCGAGCAGGCCGCCGGCGTCGAAGAAACCAGCGCCTCGCTGGAGCAGATGACCGCGTCGATCTCGCAGAACACCGAAAACGCCAAGATCACCGACGGCATGGCCAGCAAGGCCTCCAGCCAGGCGCTGGACGGCGGCGAATCGGTGCGGGCGACCGTGCAGGCGATGAAGCAGATCGCGCAGAAGATCGGCATCATCGACGACATCGCCTACCAGACCAACCTGCTGGCGCTGAACGCGGCGATCGAGGCCGCGCGTGCCGGCGAGCACGGCAAGGGCTTTGCGGTGGTCGCCGCGGAAGTGCGCAAGCTGGCCGAACGCAGCCAGATCGCGGCGCAGGAGATCGGCGACGTCGCCAGCTCCAGCGTGGAACTGGCCGAGAACGCCGGCAAGCTGCTGGACGAGATGGTGCCGTCGATCAAGCGCACCTCCGACCTGGTGCAGGAGATCACCGCCGCCTCCGAGGAGCAGACCTCCGGCGTCGGTCAGATCAATGCCGCGGTCGGCCAGCTCAACCAGACCACCCAGCAGGCCGCGTCCAACTCCGAGGAGCTGGCCGCCACGGCCGAGGAGATGAGCGCGCAGGCCGAACAGCTGCAGCAGCTGATGAGCTTCTTCAAGGTGCAGGGCGCCCCGCCGGCCAGGACCGCGGCGCGACGTCCCGGCGCCGGGCGCGGCCGCAACGGGCAGGCCGGTCCCAAGCCGATCGCGCGCGTCGCCAACGGCCAGCTGGTCCTGGCGGATTCGCTCGACGAAGCCCACTTCGAAACCTTCTGAGACATGGCCATGAACGCTCCCGCTTCGCTTTCACCCTCCGACGCCGGCGACCTGGCCACGGACCAGTTCCTGACCTTCCTGCTCGGCAAGGAAATGTTCGGCGTCGGCATCCTCGGCATCAAGGAGATCATCGAGTACCGCACGCCGACCGACGTGCCGATGATGCCGCCCGCGTTGCGCGGGGTGATCAACCTGCGTGGCGCCGTGGTGCCAGTGGTGGACCTGCAGCAACGCTTCGGCCGCGCGCCCAGCGAGATCAGCAAGCGCACCTGCATCGTCATCATCGAGGTGGCCAGCGGCGAGGAACGCCAGGTGCTGGGCCTGCTGGTGGACGCGGTCAGCGAGGTGCTGGAGATCGCCACCGCCGACATCGCGCCGCCGCCGGCCTTCGGGACCGGCATCCGCCGCGATTTCATCCACGGCATGGGCAAGGTCGGCGAGCGCTTCGTGATCCTGCTCGCCGCCGATGCGGTGCTGGCGCCCCAGGAGTTCGCCAGCATGACCGCGCTCGACGCCCACCTGGAAGAAGGCATCGCCGCCTGAGCGGCCGTTGCCACTTAGCGCCCCTCCTTTCCTCGAAACGGATTTCGCATGCCCACGTCCCCCGACACCGCCGCCCTGCACCACTTCGGCACGGTCCTGGTGGTCGACGACAGCCAGGTCCAGCGCGAACATGCGCTGGCCCTGTGCCAGCGCATGGGGGCGGTGGCGGTGGAAGGCGCGGCCGATGGGCATGCCGCGCTGGCACGGGTGACCCAGGGGCCGCCGCTGGGGCTGTTGATCGTGGACCTGGAAATGCCCGGCATGGACGGCGTGCAGTTGCTCGACGCACTGGCCCGCTGCAGCGTGCGCGTGCCGATCGTGGTCGCCTCGCAGCGCGGCGCGGCCCTGATCGACTCGGTGCTGCAGGTCGGGCGCAGCAACGGCCTGCAGGTGCTGGCGGGGCTGGAGAAACCGCTGCGCGCCGCCCAGCTCGCGGCCGCGGTGCGCGCCCACGCGCCGAGCGCACCGGCACCACGTGACGACGCCGAGGCGCCCGGCGAGGCGACCATGGCGGCGATGCTGCGCGAGGCACTGCAACGCGGCGAGATCGAGGTGGCCTATCAGCCCAAGGTGGACATGCGCAGCGGCCGGGTCGGCGGCGTGGAAGCGCTGGCGCGCTGGCGGCATCCCAGTGCCGGGCCGATCGCGCCGGACCGCTTCATCGCCGTGGCCGAGCGCGAAGGCCTGATCCACGCGCTCACCGCCTGCGTCGCCGACCAGGCGCTGGCACGGCTGGCGGCGTGGAAACAGGACGGGTTCCAGCTGACCCTGGCGTTGAACTTGTCGCCGAGCATGCTGCAGGACCCGAACCTGCTCGACGAACTGCTCGGGCTGCTGCGCCAGCATGGGCTGGCGCCGTCGGACCTGGTGCTGGAAATCACCGAAAGCTCGCTGGTCTGCGGCAGCGCACTGGGCATGCTGGCACGGCTGCGGCTGCAGGGCTTCGGCCTGTCGCTGGACGACTACGGCACCGGCTTCTCCTCGCTGCAGCAGCTCACCCGCATCCCCTTCACCGAATTGAAGATCGACCGCATCTTCGTCCACGACGCGCACCGCAGCCGCAACCTGCGCACGGTCCTCGAATCGGCGCTGGGCATGGCCCAGCGGCTGGGCCTGAGCACCGTCGCCGAGGGCATCGAAACGGTGGAGGACTGGACCCTGCTGCAGGAGCTGGGCTGCGACTTCGGCCAGGGCTACCTGCTGGCGCGCCCGCTGGGGGGCGGCGCGCTGCACGCCTGGCTGCTGGAGCACCAGCGCCTGCTGCAGGAACACGGTCCCACCGGCAACGCCAGCATCCCCGCTCCCGCCCCTCCCCACTGACCGACCGGCCATGACCATGACCAGCCACGACACCATCACCGAGCAGGAATTCGGCCGGTTCCAGCGCTTCATCTTCGACGCCGCCGGCATCACCATCTCGCCGGCCAAGAAGGCCATGCTGTGCGGGCGCCTGGGCAAGCGCCTGAAGGCGCATTCGCTGCAGACCTACACCCAGTACCTCAAGCTGCTGGAAAGCCGCGAGGGCAGCGGCGAGGTGCAGACCGCGATCGACCTGCTGACCACCAACGAAACCTATTTCTTCCGCGAACCCAAGCACTTCGACCTGCTGCGCAGCATCGCCGCCGCGCACACCGGCAGTACGCCGTTCCGTTGCTGGAGCGCGGCCAGTTCCAGCGGCGAGGAGGCCTACAGCATGGCCATGGTGCTGGACGATACCCTGCAGGGCCGCCCCTACGAGGTGGTCGGCACCGACATCAGCACGCGCGTGCTGGCCAAGGCGCGGACCGGCCATTATCCGCTGCTGCGCATCGAGCACATGCCGCCGGCCATGCTCAAGCGCTACTGCCTCAAGGGCCGCGGCGAGTACGAGGGCAGCATGCTGATCGACCGCAAGATCCGCGACCATGTGCGCTTCCTGCACGCCAACCTCAACGCGACGCTGCCCAACCTGGGCCAGTTCGACGTGGTGTTCCTGCGCAACGTGATGATCTACTTCAACGGCCAGACCAAGCGCGAAGTGGTGGCGCGGGTGCTCGGCACGCTCAAGCGCGGCGGCATCTTCTGCATCGGCCACTCCGAAAGCCTCAACGACGTCAACGGCGACGTGGTGCAGATCGCGCCGTCGGTGTACCGCAAGCCATGAACCACGACGTCCCAGGAGGGAACCCCGCATGACCACGATCAAGGCCATGGTGATCGACGATTCGGCGGTGGTGCGCCAGGTGCTGGTCGCCGTACTCAACGACGCGCCCGGCATCGAGGTCATCGCCGCCGCGGCCGACCCGCTGCTGGCGATGGACAAGATGCGCCAGCAGTGGCCGGACGTGATCGTGCTGGACGTGGAGATGCCGAAGATGGACGGCATCACCTTCCTGCGCAAGATCATGAGCGAACGCCCCACCCCGGTGGTGATCTGCTCCACGCTCACCGAGAAAGGCGCGCGGGTGACCATGGACGCGCTGGCCGCCGGCGCGGTGGCGGTGGTGACCAAGCCCAAGCTCGGTCTCAAACAGTTCCTCACCGACTCGGCCGAGGAAATGATCGCCACGGTGAAGAGCGCCGCGCGCGCCAACGTCAAGCGCCTGTCGGCGCGGCCGGCCACGCCAGTGGTAGAACCGGAGATCAAGCACACCGCCGACGTGATCCTGCCGGCGCAGGGCGGACGCGCGCTGTCGCAGACCACCGAGCGGGTGGTGGCGATCGGCACCTCCACCGGCGGCACCCAGGCGCTGGAGGAAGTGCTGACCGCGCTGCCGCGGGTCAGCCCCGGCATCGTCATCGTCCAGCACATGCCGGAGAAATTCACCGCCGCCTTCGCCGCGCGCCTGGACACGCTGTGCCAGATCTCGGTGAAGGAAGCGGCCAACAACGACCGCGTGGTGCCGGGACGCGCGCTGATCGCGCCGGGCGGCAAGCACATGCTGCTGCGGCGCAGCGGCGCGCAGTACTTCGTCGAAGTGCTGGACGGGCCGCCGGTGAACCGGCACCGACCGTCGGTGGACGTGCTGTTCCGCTCCGCCGCGCGCGCCGCCGGCGGCAACGCGCTGGGCATCATCATGACCGGCATGGGCGACGACGGCGCGGTCGGCCTGCTGGAGATGCGCCAGGCCGGCGCACGCACCGTGGCCCAGGACGAACAGAGCAGCGTCGTGTTCGGCATGCCCAAGGAAGCGATCAAGCGCGGCGGCGCGGAGAAGATCCTGCCGCTCAACGCGATGGCGCGCGAGATCGGCCAGCAGCTGAGCTAGCCCAGCCGGCCGCCGCACCACCCTGCCGCAGGAGCCGCTTCAGCCGCGACGAAGCATTCCCATGAATGTCAGTCGCGGCCGAAGCCGCTCCTGCAAACGCGGGCAGCCAAGCCCTGTCCCTGCCACACACTTTGCCGCACGCGCAGCGGCGCAAGCAGGTTCGCGGCAAGCGGCGACGCACATGCGCCCGCAAGCCTGCCCTCACCCCGAATTGATGTGCTCCTTGCAGTACAGCCGCCGATACGCACTGGGGGTCATGCCCAGGCGCTGGCGGAACACGCGGCGGAAGTAGCCGCTGTCGCTGAAGCCGGCGCGCTGCGCCACGTCGTCCACCGCGCAGGTGTTGACCAGCAGCAGCTTCTCGGCGAAGGCGATGCGCTGGCGATGGATCGCCTCGGTCAGCGTGGTGCCGAAGCTGCGCCGGTAGATGCGGCCCAGATAATCCGGATTGCAGTGCAGTTGCGCGGCCAGCGACGAGGCGGTGAGCGCGGTGTGGAACTGGGTGCCGATCAGTTGCTTGGCACGGTACGCCAGCGCCACCCCGGCGCGTTCGGAATCGTGCGGATCCGGCCAGGCGCCGGCCACGCATTGCAGCATCGACAGCACGATCGGTTCCAGCATCGGCAGCGTGCGCCGCTCCTCCTGCTCGGCCAGGAACCAGCGGAACAGGCCGACGAAGCGATCCGGATCGCGGATCGCAGTGCGCTGCGGCATCGACAGCGCCACCGCGTTGTCCGCCTGCGCCGCGCCCGGTTCCAGTTCGAAATGCACCCAATAGAACCGCAGGTCGTCCGGGAACTGGCCCAGGCCGGCGTGCGCGCGGCCGGGCCACAGCAACAGCGTCTCGCCGGGGCCGACGTGGAAGTCGTTGTCCTGTTCGCGAATCGAGAGGATGCCGCGCTCGACGAAGATCAGCTCGTAGGACTGGATCACCCGCGCCGGATGCGCACCCACGCCGCGGGAAATGAACAGGCCTCCGTTCTGGACCCGGATCGGATAGGCGACGGCGAACTCGAGCATGTCGGAAACGTCTCCCCTTGCCTGCGCGACGCTGCACTGCAGCATTCGAATGAACGATGCCGCGCAAGGACGCCGCGGCCGCCGTGGTCGGAATCGTACCGGTTTTATACCGCACAGACTCTTGTCGCGGGTGCGCCGCCATGCCACTTTGCGCTGGCGCCGGACCGGGCGCGCCAGGAGCCGTTACGTTGACCGCGACCGCCATCGGCCACGCCACCGCAGACGCCGCACCGGCCGCGACCACGCCGCGTCTGTCGCGCCTGGAGAAGTTCGGCTACGGCCTCGGCGATGCCGGCGGCACGGTGGTCACCTGCCTGATCGCCAACTTCCTCACCTTCTTCTACACCGACGTGTTCGGCCTGACCCCGGCGCTGGTCGGCACCCTGTTCACCGTGCTGCGCGTGGCCGACGCGGTGTCCGATCCGGTGATGGGCCTGATCGCCGATCGCACCCGCAGCCGCTGGGGCCGGTTCCGCGCCTGGCAACTGTGGGTCGCCGTGCCGATCGGCATCGCCTGCGTGCTGACCTTCAGCGCGCCGCAGCTGAGCGCCGGCGCCAAGATCGCCTACGCCTTCGCCAGCTACTTCCTGCTGTCGCTGTGCTACACCGCGATCAACGTGCCCTACTGCGCGCTGATCAACAGCATGACCGGCGACCACCGCGACGTGGTCTCGGCGCAATCCTGGCGCTTCGTGCTGTGCGGCATCGCCGGCTTCCTGGTGTCGGTCGGGCTGCCGTGGCTGGTGCGGGAGCTGGGCAACGGCGACGCCGCGCGCGGCTACCAGCTCGGCGTGGGCGTGCTGGCGGTGCTGGCGGTGCTGGCGGTGGCGATGTTCCTGTGCTGCTTCTTCGCCGTGCGCGAACGCGTGCCGGTCAGCCTGCTCGGCGGCGCCGGCATCGGCGCACATCTGCGCGGCCTGCTGCAGAACGACCAGTTGCGGCTGGTGCTGCTGATGTCGTTCCTGCTGATCAACGTCTACAACATCCGCGGCGGCGCCTATCTGTACTTCATCACCTACGTGCTCGGCGGCAGCAGCGGCTATGCCTCGCTGTTCTTCGCGATGGTGGCGCTGGCCACGGTACTCGGCGCGATCGTGGTCAACGCGCTGTGCCGCCGCTTCGACCCGCTGGCGCTGTACCTGCACACCAACCTGGCGCTGGCCGCGTTCGGCGTGGCGCAGTGGTGGCTGCCGACCGGACCGGCGCAGCAGACGCTGTGGCTGGGGGTGATCTTCGTGCACTGCCTGGTGCTGGGCTTCGCGCTGCCGCTGCACTTCTCGCTGATGGCCTTCGCCGACGACTACGGCGCCTGGAAGAACCGGGTGCGTTCCTCGGGCATCAACTTCGCCTTCAACCTGTTCTGCATCAAGCTGGCCTGGGCCTCGAGCGCGGTGGTGATCAGCGCGCTGTTCGTCTACGCCGGCTACCGCGCCGGCGCCGCGCAGCAGAGTCCCGCCTCGCTGCAGGCCATCACCCTGCTGGAAACCCTGGTCCCCGCCGGCCTGCACCTGCTGCTGGCCGCGGTGATCCTGCGCTGCCGGCTGCGCCGGCCGCTGCTGGCGAATATCGCCGCCGATCTGGCCGCACGCCCGGTGCACTGACCTTCCCCACTCTCCAGGATCTCCGCTCCATGCCGCATTCGCCCGTGCCGTCCCCGGAACTGCCGCTCGCCCACCTGCGTATCGCCGATCCGTTCTGGCAGCGCTACCAGCGCCTGGTGCAGGAGGTGGTACTGCCCTACCAGTGGGACGCGCTCAACGACAACGTCGCCGATGCCGAACCCAGCCATGCCATCGAGAACTTCCGCATCGCCGCCGGCCGCAGCGACGGCGCGTTCTACGGCATGGTGTTCCAGGACAGCGACGTGGCCAAATGGCTGGAAGCGGTGGCCTACCTGCTCGCACAGCATCCCGATCCGGCGCTGGAGCGCGATGCCGACGCCACCATCGAGCTGATCGGGGCCGCGCAGCAGGCCGACGGCTACCTCAACACCTACTTCACGGTGAAGGCGCCGCAGGAACGCTGGACCAACCTGGCCGAGTGCCACGAGCTGTACTGCGCCGGGCACATGATCGAGGCCGGCGTGGCCTACTTCCAGGCCACCGGCAAACGCACCCTGCTCGACATCGTGTGCCGGCTCGCCGACCACATCGACGCCACCTTCGGGCCCGGTCCGACGCAGTTGCACGGCTACCCCGGGCATCCGGAGATCGAACTGGCACTGATGCGCCTGTACGAGGCCACCGGTGAGGCGCGCTACCTGGAATTGGCACGTTATTTCGTCGAGCAGCGCGGCACCACGCCGCACTACTACGACGAGGAGTACGCCAAGCGCGGCCAGACCTTCTTCTGGGGCGGGCACGGCCCGGCCTGGATGATCCAGGACAAGGCCTACAGCCAGGCGCATCTGCCGGTGGCGCTGCAGGACACCGCGGTCGGCCATGCGGTGCGCTTCGTGTACCTGTACGCCGGCGTGGCGCACCTGGCCCGGCACAGCGGCGACGCCACCCTGCGCACGGCCTGCGAGCGCCTGTGGGACAACGCCACCCAGCGACAGATGTACCTGACCGGCGCGATCGGTGCGCAGAGCTACGGCGAAGCCTTCAGCGTCGACTACGACCTGCCCAACGACACCGCCTACAACGAGAGCTGCGCCTCGATCGGGCTGATGATGTTCGCCAACCGCATGCTGCAGCTGGCGCCGGATGGCCGCTACGCCGACGTGATGGAGCGGGCGCTGTACAACACCGTGCTGGGCGGCATGGCCCTGGACGGACGGCACTTCTTCTACGTCAACCCGCTGGAAGTGCACCCGCCCACGGTGCACGGCAACCACACCTTCGACCACGTCAAGCCGGTGCGCCAGCGCTGGTTCGGCTGCGCCTGCTGCCCGCCCAACATCGCCCGCGTGCTGACCTCGCTCGGCCACTACCTCTACACCCGCCGCGACGACACGCTGTACGTGAACCTCTATGTCGGCAGCGACGCGCGGTTCGAGGTCGGCGGGCAGACCCTGACCCTGCGCCAGCGCGGCGAATATCCGTGGCAGGACACGATCGCCTTCGAGGTGGAGTGCAGCGCACCGGTGGAGGCGGCACTGGCGCTGCGCCTGCCGGACTGGTGCCAGGCGCCGCACCTGCGGCTCAACGGCGAGCCGGTGGCGATCGATGCGCACCGCGAGCACGGCTACTGCGTGCTGCGCCGGCGCTGGCAGTCCGGCGACAGCTTGCAGCTGCGCCTGCCGATGCCGCCGATGCGGGTCAGCGGGCACCCGCGCGTGCGCCACCTGGCCGGCAAGGTCGCGGTGCAACGCGGGCCGCTGGTGTACTGCCTGGAGCAGGCCGACAACGGCGCCGACCTGCATCAGCTGCGCCTGCCGGCCAACGCCACGCTGCAGGCCGTACCCGGCACCGGCGCGCTCGCCGGCCAGGTGCTGCTGCAAGCCACCGGCGAACGCCTGCACGGCGACGTCGACGCCGCGGCCGCACCGCTGTACCGCTACGATGCGCCGCCGCCGACGCGGCAGCCGCAGCCCCTGACCTTCGTGCCCTACTTCGCCTGGGCCAATCGCGGCGAGGGCGAAATGCGGGTGTGGGTGGACGCCAGCGACGGCTGAAGGCAACGCTGCGGAACGTCTGCTGTAAGAGCGGCTTCAGCCGCGACCGGCGTTACCGGGAACACCGGTCGCGGCTGATCCCGCAGAAGGGGACAAGCGCCGCTCCTACCGGACAAGCTGCATTCGGATGAATCCTTGCGGAAACAGGTCACCACAGCGATGCCTGCCCTGCGGCCGCATCGCACGCGCCGCACGGCCAGCGCACGCTCTAAGCTAGGGCCATGGATGCCCTGGCCCTCGCCGCCCCGCCGTTCGCCCGCCTCGCTCTCGGCGCGCATCGCATCGTCGTGCCAGACGCCTGGCTGCTGCCGTTCGAGGTCGATGCCTTCGACAGCGACGATTTCCAGCGCCACCGCGTGCAGCAGCCGCCGTCGATCGCGCGCAGCGTGCGCAAGCGCCAGGCCGAGTACCTGGCCGGACGGCGCGCGGCGCTCGCCGCGCTGCGGGCGGCCGGCAGCACGGCCACCGACCTTCCAATCGGCCCCGACCGCGCGCCACTCTGGCCGGATGGTTTCCTCGGCAGCCTCTCGCATACCGACGGCGTGGCGGTCGCTATCGCCATGCCGACGTCCGCCGGAGCCAACGGCATCGGCCTGGATATCGAACGTGTGGTGGCCGCGGACCAGCTCGAGGCGATCCGCAGCGTGGCCCTGGACGCCAGCGACTGTGACGCATTGGCTGCGCTCGCCCGCGTCCGCGGCTGGCCGTATGCGTTGACCCTTGGCTTCTCGGCGAAAGAGAGTTTCTACAAGGCCACCGCGGCGACCGTCGGCCGCTTCTTCGATTTCGACGCCTTGCGCATCGAAGGCTGCGACCCGGTCAGCGGCAGCGTGGAGACGCGGATCGCCACGCCGCTGGCGCCGGCCTTGCCGGCCGGACAAGCGCACCGTCTGCGCTGGGTGGACGTGCAGCCCGGGCTGCTGCTCACCAGTTGCGTCTGGTAAGGACAGTCCGGG
This sequence comes from Xanthomonas sontii, assembly GCF_040529055.1. NCBI lineage: Bacteria > Pseudomonadati > Pseudomonadota > Gammaproteobacteria > Lysobacterales > Lysobacteraceae > Xanthomonas > Xanthomonas sontii. Next base: position 3,900,567 of record NZ_CP132342.1, read on the forward strand.
GTTACGCCGTTGCCGCACAGCTGCGGCAACACGCGCTGCATGCAACACACGGCGCGGCGTCGACACCGCACTTTCGCTTGGCAGGCCGCGAGAACGCGGCGCCTGCCGAGGCGTCACACACTCACAACGCGGCCAGGATCTGCTCGCGCCGGCGCGTGTACTCCGCCGCATCGATCAATCCCTGCGCCTTCAGTTGCTCCAGCGCGCGCAGGCGCTGCTCGACCGAGTCGACGGGAGGCAACGGCGGCGCCGCCGCGGCCGGCCGGCGCCGCTGGGCGCGGATCGCCAGCCACACCACCATGCCGACCAGCAGCGGCAAGGCGAGCAAGACCAGCAGGATGAGCCAATGCCAGATACTGAATCCACCCATCGCGTTCTCCTGCCGGCCGCGTGCCGATCCTGGTGCTTACTTCGCCTTGCCCTGATTGGCCACCGCTTCGGCGGCCTTCTTGGCCGCTTCCGGGTCGCCCAGGTAGCGGTAGGACTGCACCTGCAGGCTGTCGTCCAGTTCGAACAGCAGCGGGATGCCGGTGGGAATGTTGAGTTCGAGAATTTCTTCGCGCGAGACGTCGTTCAAGTACTTGTACAGCGCGCGCAGCGAGTTGCCATGGGCGGTGACCAGCACGGTCTGCCCGGCCTTGAGCTGCGGCGCGATGGCGTCGTGCCAGTACGGCAGCACGCGCTCGAGCGTGGTCGCCAGCGACTCGGTGGCGGGCAGCGCGTTGCGGTCCAGGGTGGCATAGCGGCGGTCGTGCAGCGGATGGCCCGGATCCTCGGCGTCCATCGGCGGCGGCGGGATGTCGTAGGAGCGGCGCCAGATCTTGACCTGGTCCTCGCCGTGCTTGGCCGCGGTCTCGGCCTTGTCCAGGCCCTGCAGGCCGCCGTAGTGGCGCTCGTTGAGACGCCAGCTCTTGTGCACCGGCAGCCAGTCCTGGTCGAGTTCCTTCAGCGCGCCCTGCAAAGTGTGGATGGCGCGCTTGAGCACCGAGGTATGGGCGACGTCGAACTGCAGCCCCTCCTCGCGCATCAGCCGGCCGGCGGCCACGGCTTCCTGGCGGCCCTGCTCGGTCAGGTCGACGTCGACCCAGCCGGTGAAGCGGTTATCCAGGTTCCACTGGCTCTGGCCATGGCGCAACAGTACGAGTTTGCGGGTCACTGCGACGGTCTCCGTTGGGGGATGCGTGGATGGTGCAGCCCTGGATTGTAGCTCTTGGCTGGGAATGGGGAATCGGGAATGGGGAATCGTTGAAGCAGTTCCCGCGCGGCTCTGACCAGCAGGCGGCGCTTGGCTGTCCGGCTTGCTGGAGAACAAAGCCGTTGCGATTCCCCATTCCCCATTCCCAGCCTCTCCACACCCCAGCCACGAAGACGGCGCGATCATCCGCGCATGGACACTTCTTCGCACTCCGTATTCGGCGACTGGGACGGCAGCATCGTGCAGGCGCGCGCGCTGCAGGCGACGCTGGCGCGCCAGGTCAGCCTGCAGGATGATGTGCCCGACCCGCCGCGCTGGCTGGCCGGCTTCGACGTCGGCTTCGAGGACGATGGCCAGGTCACCCGCGCCGCCGCGGTACTGCTCGACGCGCAGACCCTGCAGCCGCACCAGGCCGAGATCGCGCGCGTGCCCACCTCGATGGCCTACGTGCCCGGCCTGCTCAGCTTCCGCGAACTGCCGGTCTTGCTGGCTGCGCTGGGTCTGCTGCGGCAGCGCCCGGACCTGGTGTTCGTCGACGGCCAGGGCATCGCCCATCCGCGCCGGCTCGGCATCGCCGCGCACTTCGGCGTGGTCACCGGGCTGCCCAGCATCGGCGTGGCCAAGACTTTGCTGGCCGGCCGCTTCGAGGAGCCCGGCGCGCAGGCCGGCGACCACAGCCCCATCGTGCATCGCGGCGAGGTGGTCGGCTGGGCGCTGCGCAGCAAGCTGCGCTGCAATCCGCTGATCGTCTCGCCCGGCCATCGTGTGGCGGTGGACAGCGCGCTGCAGTGGACCCAGCGCTACCTGCGCGGCTATCGTCTGCCGGAACCGACCCGGCTGGCCGATCGGCTGGCCTCGCGCCGCGGCGAGGTGGCCATCGCCCAGCCGGGCTTGCTGTAGCCTCGGCATCCGCTGGCGCGACTGCGAAAGCGCACTCGCCGCATCCGAACTGTCGTGTCGCGTCCGAAGCGGACGCGTTGGATTGAAACCACATGGCGTTGTCGCCACCCGCGTCGTCGATCGGTCGCCCCCGCCCGGGGGCGTGGATCCACGCAGTCGCCTGCGTCATGTCGCGATGCGCATGTGCGAACGCGCATCACCTGCGCAAGAGAGGCGCACACCAAGCGCCGCGGCACGCGGAACATTGCGTCTTGCGCCGCCGGCGTCCGTGCCACGCGTGCGCATGCGAAGCTTGCGCTCCGTTCCTGCCACCACGAGCGCCGGCATGCCCACCCTGATCGCCCCCCGCGTCCACGATATCGGCGGCTTCGAAGTGCGCCGCGCCGTCCCCAGCGTGCAGGCGCGCAGCGTCGGCCCCTTCGTCTTCATCGACCACATGGGCCCGGCGGTGTTCAAGCCGGGCCACGGCGTGGACGTGCGCCCGCATCCGCACATCGGCCTGGCCACGGTCACCTTCCTGTGGTCCGGCGAGATCGGCCACCGCGATTCGCTCGGCTCCGACCAGGTGATCCGCGCCGGCGACGTCAACTGGATGACCGCCGGCCGCGGCATCTCCCACTCCGAACGCACACCGACCACGCTGCGTGAGCATGCGCATCCGCTGCACGGCATGCAGACCTGGGTGGCGCTGCCGAAATCGGCGGAAGAGATCGCACCGGCGTTCTACCACCATGCCGCCGCCAGCCTGCCGCAGCAGCGCCGCGACGGCGCGTGGCTGCGGGTGATCGCCGGCCGCGCCTACGGCGAGGAATCGCCGGTCACGGTGTTCGCCGACACCCTCAACGTGGCCCTGGACCTGGAAGCGGACGCCGAAATCGACCTGGACGCGCGGCACGTCGAGCGCTCGCTGTACATCCTGGAAGGCGAGGCGCAACTGGACGGCGTGGACATTCCGGCGCGGCACCTGGTCCTGCCCGAGCCCGGCGCGCGCGGGCGGCTGCGCGCCAAGACCCCGCTGAAGGCCATGCTGATGGGCGGGGAACCGCTGGATGGCCCGCGCCACCTCTGGTGGAACTTCGTGTCCAGTTCGGTGGAGCGCATCGAGCAGGCCAAGCAGGACTGGCGCGAGGGCCGCTTCGGGACGATCCCCGGCGACGACCAGGAATTCATTCCGTTGCCCGAACCCGGCCGCTGAGCCGGCGGCAGGCCTGCATCGGGCCACCGCCCCCCCACACGCGAAGCGCCACCGCCCTCGTCCCCCCGCGATCCGCGCCCGCAACCGCCTGATCGGCGCAGCCGGGCGGGTGCCGGCATGCCGTACCACGCGTACGGATGTTCCGGAATCCACATCCCAATTGTCAGCGCGGCCATGCTGGGCTATGGTGCAGACGCGGTCGCGCACGCGTGACCGCACACGGGACACGCACTGCGTCGGGGGATGCACTGCCGGGATCCCGCACAGGATGGGCGCTCCCGCAGACGACGCCGCAGGCGTGCGTATGGATCGAACGCGTCGCATCGCGGCGTATGGGGAACATCGCGAATGAAGACACTCTTGCGCAAGGCGCTGCTGACCGCTGCGGCGGCGTTGCCCGCCGCTGCCGCCACCGCGCAGCAGGCACAGAACTGCCCACCGCTGCCGCCGCAGAGCAAACTGCAATGGAGCGAACGCAGCGACAAGGGCTTCATCGTCTGCCGCGCCAGCGACGCCGACGGACGTCAGGTGCTGGGCATGATGCTCACCGCGCGCGACCCGAACATTCCGCTGCAGCGCACGCTGCGCGAGGAAAAGGGTGCCATCGCCGGCGAAGCGGTGTATTGGTACCGGCCGGATGTGGGCGGTGTCGAGTTGCCGAACCAGGCCACACGCCGCATCACGGTTGCGGAACTGAAGAAGGACCAGTACGCACAGGTGTGGATCGATGCCGCCGACGCCCAGGAACTGCAGACACTGCAATCGCTGGTGCAGGGCCTGGACATGCGCCAGTCGAGCCTGGCGCTGGAGCGCTGAGGCGGCGCACTGCGCCATGCACTGCGGTCTCTCTTAGCAGCGGCTTCAGCCGCGACAGGCATTCCCAATAACGCCGTCGCGGCTGAAGCCGCTGCTACGAGGAAACAAACCCTCGCACCACATGCGGCGCGAAACGCGCGCTCAGAAGCGCCGTTCCTGGAAATCCACGAAGGCCTGCATCAGTTCCTGGCGCGTGTTCATCACGAACGGTCCATGCCGCGCCACCGGCTCGCGCAACGGCCGTCCGGCGACCAGAATCAGCCGTGCGCCCTGCGTGCCGGCCTGCAACTGCAGCAGGTCGCCGCCGCCGAGCACCGCCAGCGTCTGCGCCGGCAGCATGCGCGCCGCCTCGCCTTCGCCCAGCGCCGCTTCGCCCTCGAACATGTAGGCGAAGGCGTTGTGCCCGGCCGGCAGTTCGAACGCCCAGCGCGTGCCGGCGTCCAGCGCGATGTCCAGATACAGCGGGTCGGTGGCCGGCTGCGCGATCGGGCCGTGCACCTCGCCGACCTGGCCGGCGATCACCTTGACCGTCACCCCCGGCGCCGGCTGCGCCACCGGGATGCGCTCGGGCGCGAATTCCTGGTAGCGCGGCGCGGTCATCTTGTCGCGCGCCGGCAGGTTCACCCACAGCTGGAAGCCGCGCATGCGCCCGTGTTCCTGCTCCGGCATCTCCGAATGCACCAGGCCGCGGCCGGCGGTCATCCATTGCACGCTGCCCGGGGTCAGCAGGCCCTCGTTGCCGTGGTTGTCCTTGTGCCGCATGCGCCCGTCGAGCATGTAGGTGACGGTCTCGAAGCCACGGTGCGGATGGCTGGGGAAGCCCCCGATGTAGTCCTCGGCCCGGTCGGTGCCGAACTCGTCGAGCAGCAGGAACGGATCCAGTTCGGGCAGCGCACCGCCACCGATGACGCGGGTCAGCTTGACCCCATCGCCGTCGGCGGTGGCGTGGCCGCGAATGGCACGCAGGATGCGCGCGGGGGCGACGGTGGTGGAAGCGGTCATGGCGACGATCTCCTGATGAGCTCCCTACTGTGGGTGCCGCCGCCACCGCGGCCAACCGCGACCGGCGCAACCCATCGTTCCATCGTCTGCGGCGACTGGTTCCCCTCTCCCACCGGGAGAAGGTGTCCTGTAGGGGCGGATGGGGGTGCGGGCGTAGTCTCGTGCGCAGGCTGGCTTCGCGAGGGCTTCGCACCGGATCCTCACCCCAACCCCTCTCCCGCAGGGAGAGGGGCTCGCGCCTTTCCCTTCTCCCACCGGGAGAAGGTGCCCCGCAGGGGTGGATGAGGGTACGGGCGCAGCCTCGCGCACAGGCTGGCTTCGCGAGGGCTTCGCCCCGGACCCTCACCCCAACCCCTCTCCCGACGGGAGAGGGGCTCGCGCCTTTCCCTTCTCCCCCGGGAGAAGGTGCCCCGCAGGGGTGGATGAGGGTACGGGCGCAGCCTCGCGCACAGGCTGGCTTCGCGAGGGCTTCGCCCCGGACCCTCACCCCAACCCCTCTCCCGCAGGGAGAGGGGCTCGCGCCCTTCCCTTCTCCCTCCGGGAGAAGGTGCCCCGCAGGGGCGGATGAGGGTACGGGCGCAGCCTCGTGCGCAGGCTGGCTTCGCGAGGGCTTCGCCCCCGTACCCTCACCCCAACCCCTCTCCCGACGGGAGAGGGGCTCGCGCCTTTCCCTTCTCCCCCGGGAGAAGGTGCCCCGCAGGGGTGGATGAGGGTACGGGCGCAGCCTCGCGCACAGGCTGGCTTCGCGAGGGCTTCGCCCCGGACCCTCACCCCAACCCCTCTCCCGCAGGGAGAGGGGCTCGCGCCCTTCCCTTCTCCCTCCGGGAGAAGGTGCCCCGCAGGGGCGGATGAGGGTACGGGCGCAGCCTCGTGCGCAGGCTGGCTTCGCGAGGGCTTCGCCCCGGACCCTCACCCCAACCCCTCTCCCGGGGGGAGAGGGGCTCGCGCGCTGCGCCGTCCGTCCACGCCACACCGTTCGTCACAAGGACTGTCTACGACCAAAGTACTAGACCCTCGGCCCTCCCCGCCATTGACCCCCCAGGCCATCGGGGCGACCCTTGCGGCAATCTCCGGGGGAGCGTTCTGCATGAAAGGGTTTTCCAAGCTGGCCTGGGCCGCACTCGCCATCCTGGCGGCGTTCTGCCTCGGCACCATCGCCCTGCGCCGCGGCGAGCACATCAATGCGCTGTGGATCGTGGTAGCCGCGGTGTCGATCTACCTGATCGCCTACCGCTTCTACAGCCTGTTCATCGCCGACAAGGTGATGCAGCTCGACCCCACCCGGGCCACGCCGGCAGTGCTCAACAACGACGGCCTGGACTACGTACCGACCAACAAGCACGTGCTGTTCGGCCACCACTTCGCCGCCATCGCCGGCGCCGGGCCGCTGGTCGGGCCGGTGCTGGCCGCGCAGATGGGCTACCTGCCCGGCCTGCTGTGGCTGGTGATCGGCGTGGTGGTGGCCGGCGCGGTGCAGGACTTCATGGTGCTGTTCCTGTCCAGCCGCCGCAACGGCCGCTCGCTCGGCGACCTGGTGCGCGAGGAAATGGGTCAGGTGCCCGGCACCATCGCCCTGTTCGGCGCCTTCCTGATCATGATCATCATCCTGGCGGTGCTGGCGATGGTGGTGGTCAAGGCGCTGGCGGAAAGCCCCTGGGGCATGTTCACGGTGATCGCGACCATGCCCATCGCGATCCTGATGGGCGTGTACATGCGCTACATCCGCCCCGGCAAGATCGGCGAGATCTCGGTGGTCGGGCTGATCCTGCTGCTGGCGGCGATCTGGTTCGGCGGCAAGGTCGCCGCCGATCCCACCTGGGGCCCGGTCTTCACCTTCACCGGCACGCAGATCACCTGGATGCTGATCGGCTACGGCTTCGTCGCCTCGGTGCTGCCGGTGTGGCTGCTGCTGGCACCGCGCGACTACCTGTCCACCTTCCTCAAGATCGGCACCATCATCGCCCTGGCGATCGGCATCCTGGTGGTGATGCCGGAGCTGAAGATGCCGGCGCTCACGCGGTTCGCCGCCAGCGGCGACGGCCCGGTGTGGAAGGGCGGCCTGTTCCCGTTCCTGTTCATCACCATCGCCTGCGGCGCGGTCTCCGGCTTCCACGCGCTGATCTCCTCGGGCACCACGCCCAAGCTGCTCGCCAACGAGTCGCACATGCGCTACATCGGCTACGGCGGCATGCTGATGGAATCGTTCGTGGCGGTGATGGCGTTGGTGGCGGCCTCGATCATCGACCCGGGCGTGTACTTCGCGATGAACAGCCCGGCCGCGGTGATCGGCGCCGACGTCGCCGCCGCCGCGCACCACATCAGCACCACCTGGGGCTTCGCCATCACCCCGGAGCAACTGACCGCCACCGCCGCGGCGATCGGCGAACCCACCATCCTGCATCGCGCCGGCGGCGCGCCGACGCTGGCGGTGGGCATCGCGCAGATCCTGCACCAGGCCATCCCCAACAGCAGCGACGCGATGATGGCCTTCTGGTACCACTTCGCGATCCTGTTCGAGGCGCTGTTCATCCTCACCGCGGTGGACGCCGGGACCCGCGCCGGACGCTTCATGCTGCAGGACCTGCTCGGCAACTTCATCCCGGCGTTGAAGAAGACCGAGTCGTGGACCGCCAACATCATCGGCACCGCCGGCTGCGTGGCGCTGTGGGGCTACCTGCTGTACACCGGCGTGATCGATCCGTTCGGCGGCATCCAGACGCTGTGGCCGCTGTTCGGCATCTCCAACCAGATGCTGGCCGGCATCGCGCTGATGCTGGGCACGGTGGTGCTGTTCAAGATGAAGCGCGACCGCTACGCCTGGGTGACCGCGGTGCCGGCGGTATGGCTGCTGATCTGCACCACCTACGCCGGCCTGATCAAGATCTTCGACCGCAATCCTTCGCAGGGCTTCATGGCGCAGGCGCAAAAGTTCCAGGACGCCATCGCCAGCGGCACCATCACCGCACCGGCCAAGTCGGTGGCGCAGATGCAGCAGATCGTCACCAACGCCTACGTCAACACCGGGCTGACCGTGCTGTTCCTGTGCGTGGTGTTCGCGGTGCTGGTCTACGCGATCAAGACCATTCTTGCCGCGCGCCGCAACCCGCAGCGCAGCGACCGCGAGACCGCGTACGTGGCCTTGCAGCCGCACCAGATGGCGGACCTGTAATGGCCGGCGCCCTGGTTCCGGTCGGGCAGTATCAGGCGCACCGCCGGCTATGGCGGCGCCTGGTGCAGACCGCGCGGCTGTGCTGCGGCATTCCCGACTACGACAACTACGTGCGGCACATGCTGGAAAAGCATCCGGACCGCGAGCCGATGGACTACAAGACCTTCTTCCGCGAGCGCCAGGAAGCGCGGTACGGCGGCAAGAGCGGGTTTCGCTGTTGTTGAAAGGCGGGGATTGGGGAGTCGGGATTGGGGATTGGTGGCTGTAATCGTGATGAAAGTGCGGCGATGCTTGCAATGGGCATCGCCGCTTGGCTGTTGTAGGAACGGCTTCAGCCGTGACGCATTACCGACAAGGCATCGCGGCTGAAGCCGCTCTTACGGAGAAGCACGCGGATGCCATGCACTCGCGGCGCCGCTCCCATTCCCCAATCCCGATTCCCCAATCCCGGCTCTTCAGGCCGCCGCGGCGCGCACCAGTTCCGCATAGGTCTGCGGCAGTTCGCGCATATGTTCCATCACCGCGGCCACGCCGAGCTGGCTCAGGGTCGCGGCGTGCCCGGCGGGAATGTGCGCGGCGCCAGTAAAGCCGATCACGGTCATGCCCGCGGCCAGCGCGGCGCTGGCGCCGGTGGCGCTGTCCTCGATCACCAGGCAGCGTTCCGGCGCCACCTCCAGCGTGCGCGCGGCCAGCAGATACACGTCCGGCGCGGGCTTGGGCCGCGCCACCATGTCGGCGCTGAAGATGCGTTCGCCGACACGCTCATGCAGGCCGGCGCGCGCCACCGAGGCGACCACGCTCTCGCGCATGCTGTTGGAGGCGACCGCCAGCGGCAGCGGCAACGCCAGCAAGGCCTCGCGCACGCCGTCGATCGGCTGCACCTCGGCGGCAATCAACGCCTCCGAGCGTGTGCGGATCTCCTGGCACAGGCCCGGCGGCAGCGCCAGCGCGTACTGCCGTTGCACGCGCTGCACGATTTCCTGCGCGGTGAGGCCGAAGCTGCCCGCAAGAAAGCGTTCCAGTTCGGCCCGCGGCACATAGGCGCCCAGCGCGTCGAGCATCACCCGGTCGGCCAGCACTTCGCTGTCGACGAGCACGCCGTCGCAATCGCTGATCAACAGGTCGAAGGGGGTCGCCGTCATCGCGCGCTCCTTTGGGAAAACGTCCATTATGCCGCTGCGCACATGTCCCTCGCCTGTGCGGCGCCTGCAGTCGCGGCAGCGCGGCCAATCCCATGCGCACGCGCTGCACGCGCCTGCTGCACTGCCTGTCCGCCCTGCCCGCTCGTGGCAGCAATCGCATCTCGGCGATATCCCGGCCGCCAAACGTTTGTTTCCGGTTAAACGACGGACCGCCTGGCGGGACGCCACCAGCGATTCGCAGACCGCGTCACAAAACTGGCACAACACCACTGCGTTCCGCTGCTAGCATCGGCAACGGCGCCAGGACGTGCGCCGTCATCCCAGGACCGCGAACAGGAAAGGAGCCTTGCATGCGTACGCCCGTCCCCGCCCTGATCGCACTCGCGACCTCGCTGTTCTTCTCGGTCAGTTGCGCCGCACAGTCCGGCGCCAAGGAGCATTCCGCCATGTCAGCCTCGCTGCAGGATCATTCTGTCGCGTTCCGCGACCCCGCACTCGCCGACATCGCCGCCGCCATCGCGCGCGGCGACGTCGCCCGCATCGCCGCCCTGGCGCCCGGCACGGACCTGTCCGCGCACGGCGACCAGAACGTCACCCTGCTCGAATGGGCCATCTGGAACGAACAGCCGCGCGCGCTGGCGGCGCTGCTCGACGCCGGTGCCGACCCGTCGCTGCCGGGCATGGATCAGGAAACCGTGGTGCACATGGCCGCCATGGCCAAGGATCCGCAATACCTGCAGATCCTGCTGCAGCACGGCGCCCCGGTCGACCCGGTGAGCGCGCGCGCGAACTGGACGCCGCTGTTCCGCGCCGTGCAGAGCAAGCGCGACGCGCAGATCGAACTGCTGCTCAAGGCCGGCGCCGATCCGAAGCGGGTCGACGCCACCGGCAACTCGTTGCTGCACCTGGCCGCGCAGAGCAGCGCCGGCAATCCCTGGGTGCCGAAGCTGCTGCAGGCCGGGGTCGATCCGAGCCTGCGCAACGCCCAGGGCAAGACCTTCCAGGCGTACTTCTTCAACACGCCCGAGCGCCTGCTCAACGCCAACGCGCAGCAGGTCCGCAACGACGTGCGCGCCTGGCTGAGCGCCCACGCCATCCCGTTGGAAGCGAGCCGCTGACGCGGTCGGTCGCCACATTCGCACGGAGCCGCGCATGAACCAGAACGAGCTTTCCCCGTCCGATCCGTCCACCTCCTTCTCCGACGCCGTCCGCGGCCAGCAGCCGCAGGCCGTGGACCGGCAACTGCCGCCACTGCTGCAGGACCTCTACCACACCGCGGCCGAACGCCGCGCCGGCGGCGCCGAGACCTTCGCCGCGCTGCCCGACGGCTGGTCGCGCATGGACGACGCCGCGCTGCAGCGCGCCGGCATCGATCCCAGCCTGCAGCACGACGCCAAGAGCGGCTTCGATGCCGCGTTCTACCGCAACCCGCAGGGCAACGTGGTGCTGGGCTTCTGCGGCACCGACGAACTGAAGGACTGGAAACACAACCTTGGCCAGGGCCTGGGCTTTTCCGACGCGCAGTACGCCTCGGCGATCCAGCTCGGCAGCCAGGCCAAGCAGGCCTTCGGCGACAACCTGCTGATCTCCGGGCACTCGCTGGGCGGCGGCTTGGCCGCGGCCTCGTCGATGGTCAACGACGTGCCGGCGGTGACCTTCAACGCCGCCGGGGTCAACAACAAGACGCTCGAGCGCGAAGGGCTGGATGCCGACGCGGCCAAGGCCTATGCCGCCGACGGGCTGATCCGCGGCTATCACGTCAAGAACGAACTGCTGACCTACCTGCAGGAAGACAACCTGCTGACCCGCGGCCTGATGCCCGACGCCGCCGGCCACCAGATCCAGCTGCCGGAACCGGACCCGCTGTCGTTCGGCCAGCGCCTGATCCCCGGGATGATGCTCAAGCATCGCCTGGACCTGCACGGCATCGACTCGGTGATGAAGGCCGAGGACCTGGCGCAGAACCAGAGCCAGGGTCAGGTTCAGAGCCAGGGGCAATCGGGTTCGCTGTCGACCGGCAGCCGCCTGTTCAACGACGCGGTGGTGCAGTTGGACGGCCAGCGCGACCGGCTCGGCCTGCACGACGACGCAGCCTTCCTCAACACCGCCGCCAGCGTCGCCGCGCGCGCCGGCCAGGACGGCCTGCAGCGCATCGACCAGGTGCTGCCCAGCCGCGATGGCGACCGACTGTTCGCGGTCCAGGGGCAACCGGAGAACCCGGCGCACCTGCGCAGCCAGGTCCAGACCGCGGCCGCGGCCCACGAGCCGTCGCAGGCCAACGTCGGCCAGTTGCAGCAACAGAACCTGCAGGCGCCGCCACAGCAGCAGGAAGAACGGCAGCGCAGCGTGGCGATGCAGTAGTCGCCGCCTGCGACTGCATCACGGCAGGCATCCACGCCGACGCCTGCCGTGGCGTCCACCACCCAGACCAGCGGTTTCGCAGGCACACCGCCGGACGCAGCGCCCTGGATCCATGCCCGCGATGTACGGCAGCAGTCCCAGCGCCGGCCCCCCGCATCGCGCTGCCGCACGCGAACAGGCTGCGGCGGTCACGCCGCCGCGGCTCAGCCCGCGCCGGCCATCGCGCGCAGGGTGATGCCGACCAGATAGGCCAGGTACGTGCCGGTGGCGTAGCCCATCGTGCCCAGCAACACGCCGACCGGGGCCAGCGCCGGGTGGAACGCGGCCGCCACCACTGGCGCCGAGGCCGGGCCGCCGACATTGCTCTGCGAGCCGATCGCGAAGTAGAAGAACGGCACCCGCAGCAGCTTGCCCAGCGCCAGCAGCAGCAGGACGTGCACGATGAGCCAGATCAGGCCGAGCGCGAAGATCCAGGGGCGGTCGAACAGCGCCAGCAGGTCCATCTGCATGCCGATGCAGGCGATCAGGAAATACAGCAGCAGCGTGCCGATGCGCGACGCGCCGGCGCCCTCGAGCGTGCGTGCGCGGGTGAAGCTGAGCAGCAGGCCGAAGGTGGTCGCCAGCACCACCACCCACACGAACGGCGAGCCGAGGCTGAACTGCTTGGCCCAACTCACGTTCGCGTCGAACCACGCCGCGGTCGGGGTGGCGATCGCATGCGCCAGGCCGACCGCGCCGAAGGCCACGCCGACGATCAGCATCAAGTCGGTGAGGCTGGCGACGCGTTCGTGCTGGGCCTGGAAGTGGGCGATGCGCTGCTTGAGGTCGTCGATGCCGCGGGTGTCGGCGCCAGTGCGCGCATCGATCGCCGGCGCACGTTGCGCAAAGAAGATCAGCAGTGCCATCCACACGTAGCCGACGCCGACGTCGACCACCGCGAACTGGCCGAAGGTGGTGGCATCGACCTGGAACACCTCACGCATCGCCAGCATGTTGGCGCCGCCGCCGATCCAACTGCCGGCCAACGCGGCCATGCCGGCCCAGGTGTCGCCGGCCACGGTCACCGGATGCAGCCACTTCATCACCTGGAACGCGACCACCGCGCCGAGCATGATGCTGAAGGACGCGCCCAGGTACATCGCCACCAACTTCGGCCCCAGCCGCAGGATGCCCTTGAGATCGATGGTGAGGGTGAGCAGCACCAGCGCCGCCGGCAGCAGCACGTCGCGCGCGACCGGGTTGTAGAGCGAATTATGCTGGCCGTCGATCAGCCCGACGGTGTTGTAGATGCCCGGGATCAGATAACACAACAACAGTGCCGGCACGATGCCGTAGAAGCGCTTCCAAAATCCCGACGGCCGCGCCGCGGTCCAGAACACCGCGCCCAGGGTGGCGGCGATCAGGCCGAAGATGACGATGTCGTTGGTGATCAGGGGCGTCGAGGGCATCGGGCTGTGGGGCGGGGATTCGGGAGCGGGGATTCGGGATTCGTGCGCCGCGGTTGGAGGTTTGGAGGTGTCAACAACGATCGAAAGAGAGCAACAAGCCGCGGGTGAATTCGCAGGAGCGATGCGCTGCAAGCGCCCTGTTGTTTTTGTGGGAGGGGCTTCAGCCCCGACGCTTCATTGGTAAGGCGTCGGGGCTGAAGCCCCTCCCACAAGGGTCATCGGATTACCGGGATCGCGGGAAAATCCCGAATCCCGAATCCCGAATCCCGAATCCCGAATCCCGAATCCCCGGGACCTGGGCCGCATTTCCAGAAGCGGCCCGGGAAACCCAGGCCCCAGGTCCCCTCACTGCCCGATATGCTGCTTCAGCCAGCCGTTGACCGTGTCGTGCCAGAGGATGCTGTTCTGCGGCTTCAGCACCCAATGATTCTCGTCCGGGAAGTACAGGAACTTGGACTCAATGCCCTTGCGCTGCAGCGCGCCGAACGCGGCCAGGCCCTGCTCCATCGGGATGCGGAAATCCTGCTGGCCATGGATCACCAGCATCGGCACCTTCCACTTGTCCACGTGCAGGATCGGGTTGAACTTTTCGTAGCCGGCCGGGTTCTGCCACGGCGTGCCGCCGTTCTCCCACTCGCTGAACCACAGCTCCTCGGTGGCGTAGCCCATCATGCGGTTGTCGAACACGCCGTCGTGGTCGACCAGGCACTTCCACGGCTTGTTCCAGTTGCCGGCCATCCAGTAGACCATGTAGCCGCCGTAGCTGGCGCCGAGCGCGCAGGCCTTGTCGCCGTTGAGGAAGCCGTACTGCTTCTGCGCCGCGTCCCAGCCCTTCTGCAGGTCTTCCAGCGGGCGGTCGCCCCAGTGCTGGCTGATCGCATCGGTGAAGGCCTGGCCGTAGCCGGTGGAGCCGTGGAAGTCGATCATCACCACCGCGTAGCCCTGCCCCGCGTAGGTCTGCGGGTTCCAGCGATAGCTCCAGCCGTTGCCGAAGCTGCCCTGCGGGCCGCCGTGGATCAGGAACGCCACCGGATAGGTCTTGCCTTCCTGATAGTTGTACGGCTTGACCACATAGCCGTGCACGGTGTCGTTGTTCCAGCCCTTGAACGAGAACTGCTCGTAGTCGCCGAACTTCACGTCCGGAAGCAGTTCGCCCGCGCTGGGGGTGATGGCGCGTGGCTGCTGGCCATCGGCATCGGCGACCATGATCTGATCGCCGCTCTTGAGGCTGTTGCGGGTGAAGGCCAGGGTGTTGCCGGCCAGCACCGGTGAGCCGACGCTGCCGTCGGCGGCCACGGTGCGGACCTTGCCATCGGCCACGTCGACCGCGAACAGCGGGTGCTGGCCCATGTCGTCGGCGGTGGTATAGACGGTCTTGCCGTCGGCCGACAGCACGATCTCGCCAGCGGAGCGATCCCACTGCGGGGCGATCTCGCGGGTCTTGCCGCTGGCCACGTCCATCGCCATCAGGCCGAAGCGGTCGGCCTCGAAGCCGGGGCGCTTCATCGCGCGGTAGAACAACGTCTTGCCGTCGGCGGAGAACACCGGGCCGGCGTCCCAGGCCGGGTTGGACGCGGTCAGGTTGACCGGCGCGGCCTTGCCGGCGGCGTCCAGCCGGTACAGGTCGAAGTTGGTCGACCACGGTTCCTCGCGGCCGGCCACGCGCACGCTGGCGACCAGCGACTGCCCGTCCGGCGCCCAGGTGTAGTCCTCGCTGCCGCCGAACGGCTTGGAGGGGATGTCGCCGGCCAGGGTCACGCTCACCGCAGAGGCGCCGGCCACCGGCTTGGCCTTGGCGCCGGCCGGCAGCGGCGCGACGAACAGGCTGTTGCGGCGACCGTCGTTCCAGGTATCCCAGTGGCGCACGAACAACTCGTCGAACACCACGCCGGTGGCCTTGGACTGCTTCTTGGCGTCCAGGCGCTTCTGCGTGCAGGCCAGGTCCGAACCGCAGTCCTGGAACACGCCGGCGCTGAAGGCCACGCGGTCGCCCTGCGGGGCGATGCGGTAGCTGTCCACGTCCAGCGCGAAATCGGTGAGCTGGCGCGGCGCGCCGCCGGCCAGCGGCAGCGCGTACAGCTGCTGGCGGCCGGACTTGGCGCTGAGGAAGTACACGGTCTTGCCGTCGGCCGACAGTTCCGGCGAGTTGACGTTCCAGCCTTCCGGGGTCAGCCGCTTCGGCGGCGCCGCATCGCGGGTGCGCAGGTCGCGCAGCCACAGGCTGGTGCTGGACTTCTCCAGCGCCTTGTCCATCTGCCGCTTGGCGAAGATCACCGTGCCGCCGTCGGGCGTCAGCAGCGGCGAGGACACCCGATCCAGCGCGACCATGTCGCGAACTTCGAAACCGCGGGTGGCGGCCAGCGCGGGCAGCGCGGTCAGCAGGGCCAGGGGCAGCAAGGCGTAGCGCAGGGTCATCGGGCGTCTCCGGAACACGGCAAAACGTCGATGGTAGGGGCCGCGGTGGGCGTGGTGCAAAGGACTGAAGTCATGGAGGGGCTGGGATTGGGGAGTCGGGATTGGGGATTGGGAAGCGCGGGGCGCTGGTTCGGCTGGGGCTACGAAGATCCGCACTGACCCGGTTTCGGATAGCAAGCGGACCGTGGCCATACCGCGGCCGGATGAGCGTGATGGATCGGGAGTGGCCGCGAGGCACTGATACGGCGAAGTGCAGCAGGCCAATGCCGAAGCTGGCCTTGGTGGCGAGGCGGACCGCGGGAGGCGCACGCGGCCGGGGCAAGATTCGGTCTTTGCGACCCACGCGGCGCGGAGCAGCCAGCGAGAAGCTTGCGGGATCGGCACGTGCGGCGCGCGGGCCCGGCCGGAAAAAGCGAAGCCCGGCGCGGGGCCGGACTTCGGATGTTGCGTTGCAGGAGGCGATTGCGCCGGTTACGTGCGCGGCGCGGCCGCGGCTTCGCCCTTGCGGCCGGTGCGGTACAGCAGCCAGCCGACGAAGGCCAGCAGCGCCAGGCCGTACCACTGGTTGAGGTGGAATGCTTCCGGCAGCGCCAGCACGTCGGCGCGGCCCGAGGCCACGATCGGCACCGCGATCGCAATGCCCATCAACGCCTCACCGGTGATCAGGCCCGCGGCGAACAGCGTGCCCGGGCGGTGCACGCGATCGCGGCCCTCTTCGTCATCGGCGCGGATCTTGTGGAAGCGCTCGACCAGGTGGGTCAGCAGGCCGCCGAGGAAGATCGGCACCATCAGCTCCAGCGGCAGGTAAATGCCGATCGCCGCGGCCAGCACCGGCACGCGGAAGCGCTTGCCGGTCTTCTTCAGCCACTCGTCCAGGGCGATGATCGCCGCACCGACGCCGGCACCGATGCCGATCATGGTCCACGGCAACTCGCCGCCGAACAGGCCCTTGGCCACCGACGCCATCAGCGTGGCTTGCGGCGCCGCGAGCGCATTGGGATGCTGCGGCGTGGCTGCGCCGATGCCATAGGCCTGGGCCAGCAGATTCAGCACCGGCGCCATGATCAACGCGCAGGAGAACGCACCGATCGCCAGCATCAGCTGCTGCTTCCACGGCGTGGCGCCGACCAGGTAGCCGGCCTTCAGATCCTGCAGGTTGTCGCCGCCCACCGCGGCGGCGCAGCACACCACCGCGCCGATCATGATCGCGGCGACCGCGCCGATCGGCGAATCGCGCCCGAGCAGCACCACCAGCACCGCCGAGGCGAACAGGATGGTGGAGATGGTGATGCCGGAGACCGGGTTGTTCGACGAGCCGATCAGGCCGGCCAGGTAGCCGGACACCGAGACGAACAGGAAACCGGCGACGATCATGATGAGGGTCATCGGCACGCTGACGTGCCACTGGCCGACGATGGCCTGGTACAGGCCCAGCAGCGGCAGCGTGCATAGCAGCAGCGCGACCAGCATCCACTTCATCGGCAGGTCGCGGTCGGTCTCGGCCACCGCGGCGCCGCCGGTGCTCTTGCGCGCTGCGGCGAAGCCGCTCTTGACGCCCGACAGCAGCGACTTGCGCAGCGAGAACAGCGTCCACACGCCGCCGATCAGCATCGCGCCCACGCCCAGATAGCGCACCTTGGCCGCCCAGATGCCGAACGCCGCTTCGGCCGCCGGCGCATTGACCAGGCTCTGCGCCAGCGCCGGGTCGGAGCCCATGAAGAACTGCTGGTACAGCGGGATGGCCAGATGCCAGGACAGGATCGAGCCGGACAGCACCACGATGCCGACGTTGAGCCCGACGATATAGCCCACGCCCAGCAACGCCGGCGACAGATTGGTGCCGACGTAACCGACCATCTTGCTGCTGCCGATGTACGCGGCCTGCGCCCAGGTATCCGGAATCACCTTCAGGCCGCTGGCCGCGCCGAGCTTGACCAGCCCGCCGATCGCCGCCGACAGGCCCAAGATCTTCAGCCCCGGCCCGGGATTCTCACCGGCCTTGAGCACTTCCGCGGCGGCCTTGCCCTCCGGGAACGGCAGCGGGTCCTCGACGATCATCGAGCGCCGCAGCGGCACCGAGAACAGCACCCCGAGCAGGCCGCCCATGCCGGCGATGCCGAGCACCCACCAGTACTTGAAGTCCGGCCAGTAGCCCATGATCACCAGCGCCGGGATGGTGAAGATCACCCCCGCCGCGATCGAGGAACCGGCCGAGGCGCCGGTCTGCACGATGTTGTTCTCGAGGATGGAACCGCCGCCGAGCAGGCGCAGCACCCCCATCGACACCACCGCCGCCGGAATCGCGGTGGCGATGGTCAGGCCGGCGAACAGACCGAGGTAGGCATTGGCGGCGGACAGCACCACGGCCAGCACGATCGCCAGCACCACGGCACGGAACGTGAGCTGGCGCGGCGCGGCAGCGTTGTTCATGGTTACCCCTGAAACGACAAAAACGCTTTGCACGCTAGCGTCTGGGGCCGGGCAAGTCCAGCATCGCGGTGCCCAGCTTGTGGCACATGCCTGGGGGCGGGGATTGGGGATTTGGGATTTGCAGAGGCTGAGGCAGCTAATAGCCCCTCTCCCGTCGGGAGAGGGGTTGGGGTGAGGGTGAGGCGCACGCAGCACACCCCAACCCCCCAGGCGCAGCCCGACCCTCATCCGCCCCTTCGGGGCACCTTCTCCCGAGGGGAGAAGGAACGGCGTTAGCCCCTCTCCCACCGGGAGAGGGGTTGGGGTGAGGGTGCGGCGGCGCGCAGCGCGCTCACTCATTACCTGCTCTACCCGCCCCTCATCCGCCCCTGCGGGGCACCTTCTCCCGAGGGGGAGAAGGAACAGCAAGAGCCCCTCTCCCACCGGGAGAGGGGTTGGGGTGAGGGTGCGCCCGCCGCCGAACCATCCATGCCGCGCGCCGCCATTCGCGCGGGCGCCCGCGCGCCTATACTCCGCCGCTGCCTTCCTGCGCCGAGAGTCGCCGTGTCCGTGTCCTCCCTGCCGCTGCGCCACGCGCGCGACGATTTCCTCGGCCATCCCAAGGGCGTCTACGTCTGTTTCTTCACCGAGATGTGGGAGCGCTTCTCCTTCTACGGCATGAAGGCGCTGCTGTTGCTTTACCTCACCAAGTACCACCTGTTCGGCGACGACGCCGGGCTCGACCTGCTCGGCGCCTACGGCGGCCTGGTGTACTGCGTGCCGGTGCTCGGCGGGCTGCTCGCCGACCGCTGGCTGGGCATGCGCAAGGCGGTGGTGTTCGGCGGCCTGCTGCTGGTGCTCGGCCACATCGGCATGGCGTTCGAGGGTCACGCCGCCACCCGGGTCAACGGCGAGGTGGTGCGCGACACCGCATCCCTGGGCGTGACCTACCTGTCGCTCGCGCTGATCATCATGGGCGTGGGCTTCCTCAAGCCCAACATCTCCACCATCGTCGGCAAGCTGTATCCGGCCGACGACCCGCGCCGCGACGCCGGCTTCTCGCTGTTCTACGCCGGCATCAATCTCGGCGCGCTGTTCGCCTCGCTGGTCTGCGGTTTTCTCGGCGAGGCCTACGGCTGGCGCTACGGCTTCGGCGCGGCCGGCATCGGCATGCTGCTCGGCCTGGGCATGTTCCTGTGGGGCCAGAAATACCTGCACGGCCACGCCGAACCGGCGCAGCCGGCGCTGCTGCGCGAGCGCGTGCTTGGCGTGCCGCGCGAATGGGCGATCTACCTGTGCGCCGCGCTGGGCGTGCTGCCGGTGGCCGCGCTGATGTGGGCCGCGGCCAACGGCGCTTTCAGCCTGGGCGGGGAAATTTCCCTGGCCCTGCTGCTGATGCTGCTGGTGCTCGGCGCGGTGCTGCTGTGGTTCGCCTGGTTCACCGGCACCCAGTGCACGCCGGTGCAGCGCCAGCAGATGATCGCGCTGATGGTGCTGATCGCGATGGCGCTGGTGTACTTCACCCTGTACGAGCAGACCTACGGCTCGTGGGTCACCTTCACCGACCGGCTGATGACCAAGGACATCGTACCGTCGCTGGTGATCCGCGGCGGCACGCCCCTGCCCTGGTCGATCGCCTCGTTGCTGCTGGCGCCGCTGGGTTTCGTGCTGGCGGCCTCGCTGTCCGACCGCCGCCCCGGCTCGTCGGCGCCGCGGCGGCTGTTCGTCGCGGTCAGCGCGCTGATGCTGCTGTTCCTGATCCGCGACTGCCTGGTGCTGCCGCAAACCGCCGGCTCGCTGACCTATCTGGGCGCGCTGTTCCTGGTGTTGCTGGCGCCGCTGTTCGCCGCGCTGTGGGCGTGGCTGGCACGGCGCGGACGCGAGCCGTCCAAGCCGGCCAAGTCGGCAATGGGACTGTTGTTGGCCGGCCTGTCCTTCGTGCCGCTGGCGCTGGCCGCGCAACAGGTCGGCGCGACCGGCCAGATGGCGAGCGTGTGGTGGCTGGTGCTGGCCTACTTCGTGCTGGAGGCCGGCGAAATGTGCCTGTCGCCGGTCGGCCTGTCGGCGGTGACCCAACTCGCGGTGCCGCGCGTGGTCAGCCTGATGATGGGCACCTGGTTCCTGGCCACGGCGTTCTCCGAGGCGCTGGCGGCGCTGTTCGGCAAGCTGGCCGCGATCGAGGTGCCGGATGGCCAGACCCTCAACATCGCCGACGCCGCGGCCAAGTACGCGCACCTGTTCTGGCTGCTGCTGTGGATCGGCGTGGGTTGCGCGGTGCTGGCCTTCCTCGCCGCGCCGCTGCTGCGGCGGATGATGCACGGGGTGCGTTGAGGGGTTGTGTCGCCCGAGCGGCGACGCAACCGTTTCACATCGACACAGCGCATTTCGCATGGTCAAGGACGACCTCGGCGATAAGTCCTGCTAGTCGTGCTGCGCCACAGATCCAACCAGAGCCAGTGCAACAGCGATGCGGCCGCCTGGAGCGCACATGGTCAGGCGCAAGCGCTCACGGTTTGGCCGACGCCGGCACCGCCTACGTGCTGCACAGCGAGCACTCAGCAGTTCCAGCGCGCGAGTGTAGAACGCCCAGCGATGCGCTTCGGCATGGAATCCATGCCCCCCGCCGGGGCGTACATCCTCCCCACCGGCACACAGCCCCCAGCGTCGCCTCAATGCGCATTAGTGGTGCATGGGCAACGCAGATCGGCATTTGAACCTCTCAATACAATATTTTCATATGAAACTATTGAAATCTTAAAGATCTTGCCTTGCTACAGGCGCGGTGCTAGCTTCTGCTCGTCGCCGCATGACGACATCTAGAAAAGGAGCTTTGTGATGAAAATCCAAGATGGCAAGCTTGAGAAACAAGATTCTCCATCCAATCCTTTCGCTATCCAGCTCGACGAACCCATGCAAAATATCGCAGCGCCTGGCGTCTGCGAGATGAAGCCTTATCTTGGTGAGGATTCTCGCGGGTACTCCACGCAACCTGGCGGCTAAAACGACGGCGATTGCACCAAAGGCATCGCGATAAAGAGCGCCGCCATCAGGCGGCGCTCTTCTGTTCTAAAGCGCGATAACCATCCGACGCCGATCGCAGGCAGCCGCGTCGCCATGATCAAGGCCAACGTCGCTTTTTCCGACCTCGAACATTCCCCGGTGTGGCAGGACAGTATCCTGTGTCTCGGGAACAGCCAGATCGCGCCCTACCGTCACCCTGCGCTGGAAACCGTCGTGGTTCGCACGCAGGGACAGTGGTTCGCGACGGTACGCGAGCGCTGCACGGACGTCGAATGGAAAAAAGACGATACGGGCGTGCTGGTCGATGCCGATCAATTCAACCGGCTATACAAAGAGGCTCTGCTATGGCCGCTTGATTATCTCATGATCGAAGTGGCCCAGGCCGGATCCCGACTGAAATTGCGCGCGGGCCTTCTCGCATCGGCGCCGGTCTATTGCCGGGTCACCGATGCCGCAGTAGAAATCTCCTACGATCTGGCCGACTTTTTTTCCCGACCCACCACCATCGACCTGGAGATGGCCAGTCGGCGTCTCGCACTTAACGCGGACTACTCCGCCAGACAGTTGTGTTCGGGTGTCGTAATGCTGACAGAACGCGCCACGCTTTACGCCGAGCCGGCCAAGACGCGTTACGTCTATCCTTCGCCTGCTGACATCGGATCGCCTTCCCAAGAAGCACTGATCGACTACGGCGTAGAGCGATTCGAGCAGTTGTTGCATCGTGCCATTTCGATTCGTCCCGCGTCGAAGCGGGTGGCCACGGAGTTGAGTGGGGGCATGGATTCGGCGACGGTTGCATGCGCTCTGACGCGATCGCATGACAACATCCTGAGCTTTGGAATCTTGCTCGACGAGGGAGACAGTCAAAACCAGGCACAACGCCGTCGCATGCTTGTTGAAAAGCTCGGCCTTCGCGACACGAGCATCCCTATCGCTTCATTCCCACCAACGCTCGATCTGCAACCGAGCGCGGCTCGACCGGACTATCCCCTTGTCGAGTTCTATCTCGAAGCGTTCGAACATTTGTGGGACTGCGCTCAAGCACAGGAAAGCGAATGGCTTTTCACCGGTATTGGCGGAGACCAGCTGTTCCCAATGTACCGGAACGAGGAACATCCCAGCGCAGGTCCCGGCAGCGGGGTGGCTGCAGAAGCCAAACGTCGCGCGAATCTGTTGTTGACGCCCCGAGCGCTCACTGCATCGCGTTCGATCAGTGGATTTGATGCTCCCACCGGTCTGTTGTCTGCATCCGTATTGGCGTCGAACGCGTGCCAGGCTCCCCATCTGCTTCGGCGAGGCCTCTGGCCGGTCAATCCCTTAAGCGATCCACATCTGGTGGCTTTCTGTCGGGGCCTCCCCCTCGAGTGCCGTAAAGATCGAGAAACGATGTGGCGCTATTTACGGGCCAACGTAGGCGACCTATTTTCGCGAGATTATTGCAAGGAAACGTTCGCCCATGTCCTGCCTGAGTTGATCGCACATCACGCCAAGACGATCGCCGTGCAGCTGAGCGAATGCGCCCTTGCCGACTTGGGCTTGGTCGACCGAGACGCCGTCCTCCAACTACTGGACGAGTTGGTGGCGACGCGCGCGCGTCCGCTGACGGCACCATTGATCTCGTTCCTTTGGCTGGAGCGCTTCGTTCGGCAGTTTGCCTGACAATCCCATGCAGCAGGCGAAGCCAGGGCGGCGAGACCTCGACGTCATCGAGGCGGCGGTCAAGTATGCGCACCGCCTCTACCCATTCCAGCTGAACGGCAAGATCGACCAGCCATGGAAGCAGGTGACCAATTCGGTATGAACTCGAAGTGCCAGTGCCAGTCGCTCACGCTGAGCTATCGAGTCCAACCCGCGTCAGTGCGGTCCGGAAGTACCGGACCGCACTGATACCGCACAGCAGTGGCGCCTGGCGCCTCGGCCGGAGTGTCAGGCGACAGCCCCTTACGGCTTCGCTGCCGCCGGCGCCGCCTGCGCACCGCCCAGCGACTTGCTCAGGAACGCCAGCAGCCGGGTGTAGAACTCGCGACGATGCGCCTCGGTGTAGAAGCCATGGCCCTCGGTCGGGACGTACAGCGTTTCCACCTGCACCCCTGCCTTCTTCAACGCCGCTTCCATCTTCTTGGAATGCTGGATGGGCGCACGCTCGTCCTCGCCACCCGCCGCCAAGAACACGGGCACCTTGATCTTGTCGGCCAGATTGACCGGCGAAATCGCGGCCAATCCATCGCCCGTCCCCATCCATTCGCGCAAGAAATTCTGGCTGGCATCGCGCAGCTGGGCATCGCCCCTGACATACATCATCGGCAGGTCGTAGACACCGACATAGCCGGCCGCGCAGCGATACAGCGTCGGCTCCTTGGCCACGCCCATCAACGACGCATAGGCGCCGTAGCTGGCGCCGTACATGCAGATGCGCTGCGGGTCCGCGATACCTTGGTCGATCGCCCAGCGGGTGGCATCGGTGACGTCGTCCTGCATCTTGCCGCCCCATTGGCCTGCGCCGGCCTGCTGGAAAGCGCGCCCGTAATTGCCGGAACCCCGATAATTGACCTGCAGCACCGCGTAACCGGCGCTGGCCAGGATCTGCGCATCCTCATCGAACATGCCGTTGTCGAAGATCCCGAACGGTCCGCCATGCGGCATCACCACCATCGGCACCTTGCCGGACTTGGCCGCCGCCGGCAGGGTCACGAACCCATGCAGTGGCAGGCCATCTCGCGCCTGCAACGCGACCGGCCGCACCTCGGCCAGCTTCGGCGGCTGCAGTGCCGCACGGCGTGCGAACACGAAATCGGCCTTCTTGGCGACGGTGTCGAACAGGTAGAACTCGCCCGGATTGCGACCGGACTGCACGTTGACCAGGTTGAGCTGGCCGTCGCGCGTGCTGGAGGTGACATAGACTGCCTGCCCCGGGAAGGCCGCTTCCAGCGAGCGCTGGGTCTTGGCTTCGGGCGAGGCGTCATCGAAAAACAGGCTCCGCGGCTTGTCGCCCAGCACTTCGATCCCGACCGGGACATGGGTGCCATGGCGATACATGATCCGATAGGGATCGGCCAGCACATCGCGTGCCACCACCTTGCGCTCGCCGCTGTCGGTATTCCACGACTCGATGACGTCACTCCCCTTCGCCTGCTGTACCTGCAGATACGCGACATGCCCGTCTTCGGAAAAACCGATCGGCGTCTCCACGTGATGGCTGACGTTTTCGTCATTGATCAGCTTCCAGTCGCTGCCCTGCGCATCGCGATAGAACAGCTTCTTGGCATTGTCGGCATCCGCGCCCAAGGCGAAGCGCACCTTGCCTTGCTCATCGCTGTAGAAATCCGCGCCGCGCACCTTGGGCGAACCGGTCAGCAACCGCCGGCGGCCGCTATAGACGTCCATGATTTCGGTGCGGCTATAAGGATCCTGGCTGGTGCTGAACGGCTGCGCCTGGATGATGACGTTGCGGTCGTCGCCGGGCAGCGAACCAACGAAATACGCGGCAACCTTCTCCACCTTCTTGGTCTGGATCAGCGTCCCCGGCCCGTTGCCGGTCACGCGCTGGCCCACCAACAGCTCCGCCGCGCCGCCATCGGCGTTGATCGCGAACAGTTCCCCGGTCCCCCACGGCCGATCCCGCTGCCCGATCTTCTGGACCATGTTGAACAGCACGCGCGTGTCGTTGACCCACACGAAATCGGAGACGTGCGTGTTCTTCTCCATCGAGAAGCTGCCGACGATCTTGTTGTCGGAGCGGCGCATGATCGCCAGCGCGGTCCGATCCTCCAGCGGCACCGTC
Organism: Xanthomonas sontii; assembly: GCF_040529055.1. Taxonomy (NCBI): domain Bacteria; kingdom Pseudomonadati; phylum Pseudomonadota; class Gammaproteobacteria; order Lysobacterales; family Lysobacteraceae; genus Xanthomonas; species Xanthomonas sontii. The sequence continues at coordinate 3,925,421 of NZ_CP132342.1, forward strand.
GCCGCGTAGTACTCGCCGGTGGGCGACAACTTCAGCGTTTCGACCTGCTCCTTGACCAGATACGGCGCCAGATCCACCTGCGCCCATGCATTCCCCGCTCCCAGCAGACACAACAACGCGACTGCGCGCAGCCCCTTCTTCATTCCCTGTTCCCCTGTTCCTGTTGGCGTGACGTACGCGTGAAGTCTAATCCAGGCGCTTGTCCGATGGCGTACCGGAAGCTGGGCGCCGACCTCAGGCGACGACGGGGCTGGAAACTGAAAAAGCGCGCTGCCCGGAGGCCGCACGCCCGTCACCAGCCGCGGAAACGGCGGCGCGCACCGATCAGGCGCATCGCCGCCGCCCTGCCGTCGCCTACTCTCTCGGCGCGCCGGTCGACCCGCGCACCATCAAGCTGAAGTCCAGCGTCTGCTGCAGCGGCACGTCCACCCGTTCGATGATGGCAAGCAGCAGGTTGACTGCGCGGACACCGATGTCGCGCATGGGCTGCCTGATCGTCGTCAATGGGGGGGTGAGGTAACGGGACGACGCCAGGTCGTCGAAGCCGACGATGGACAGCTGGTCCGGCACGCCGATGCCCAGGTCCCGGCAGGCCGCCAGGGCCCCCAGCGCCATCTGGTCGCTGAAGCAGAAGATCGCGGTCGGCGCAGGCGCACGGCCCAGCAGCGCCAGCGCGGCCGCATGGCCGGATTCGACGGAGAAATCGCCCGGCACGACGGTCAGGCTGCGCAGGCGGCGGTGCGCCTTGGCGCAGGCCCGGACCCCTTCCAGTCGCTGCTGATGCAGGGGATTGTCGGGCGGGCCGCCGACCACGGCGATCCGCGCGTGCCCCAGCCCATACAGGTGGTCCATCACCGCGCCCGCGGCGGCCGCGTTGTCGATGTGCACGCTGGGAATGCCCAGCGCCGGGTCGAACTCGCAGCCGTTGACCACCGGCGCGGCGGCGCCCCGCTGCTTGACGATCGCGCGCGCCGTCGGCGGCAGGCGGTGGCCGAGCACGATCAGGCCGTCGGCCTCGTTGCGCCGGAGCATCTGCGCGTAGCGCTCCTCGCGGTCGGGCTGGTGCTGGGTATCGCCCAGCAGCACGGCGTAGCCGACCGCCTGCGCGGCGTCCTCCGCGCCCTGCAGGATCTGCGCAAAGAAGGGATTGGCGATGTCCGGGACGGTGACCAGGAGCTTGCCGCTGCGCTGGGTCTTGAGCGTCCTGGCCACGGTGTTGGGCACATAGCCCAGCGCGGCGGCGGCCTGCTCGATGCGCGCGCGCGTGGCGGGCAGGACCTTTTCCGGCCGGGACAGCGCCCGCGACACCGTGCCCGCAGTGACGCCAACGTGCTTTGCGATGTCGTAGATGGTTGTGGCCATGAATCTGAGCTCTTCTTCTTTCTGCTGTGCAGTGCACAACGGGTCTTGCGGGAGGCCCATGCTAGGATGATTCAATCGATTGCATGAGGTCGAATCACGTTGAAGACGCTCAAGGGTCCAGCGCTGTTCCTGGCACAGTTCATTGCCGACACACCTCCCTTCAATCGCTTGGACACGCTGGCCGAATGGGCCGCGGGCCTGGGCTATTCTGGCCTACAAGTACCGACCAGCGCGCCCCACCTGTTCGATCTGACCCAGGCCGCGCACAGCCAGGCGTACTGCGACGACCTCGCCGGCATGCTGGCCGGGCATGGCCTGCAGATCACCGAGCTGTCCACCCACCTGCAGGGACAGCTGGTCGCCGTCCACCCCGCCTACGACAGCCTGTTCGACGGCTTCGCCCCGCCGGACAAGCGCGGCAACCCCGCCGCCCGCCAGGCCTGGGCGGTGGAGCAGCTGCAGTTGGCCGCCAAGGCCAGCCAGCGCCTGGGACTGACGGCGCATGCCACGTTTTCCGGCGCGCTGGCCTGGCCCTACTTCTATCCCTGGCCGCAACGCCCGCCCGGACTGGTGGAAGAAGCCTTCGCCGAGCTCGGCCGGCGCTGGCGTCCGATCCTGGATGCCTTCGACGCCTGCGGCGTGGACCTGTGCTTCGAGATCCACCCGGGCGAGGACCTGCACGACGGCGCCACCTTCGAGCGCTTCCTCGACGTGGTCGACCAGCACCCACGCGCCAAGATCCTGTACGACCCCAGCCACCTGCTGCTGCAGCAGATGGACTACCTGGGTTTCATCGATCGCTACCACGCGCGCATCGGCATCTTCCACGTCAAGGACGCGGAGTATCGCGCCAGCGCGCGCAGCGGCGTCTATGGCGGCTACCAGGACTGGATCGATCGTCCGGGGCGGTTCCGTTCGCTCGGGGATGGCCAGATCGATTTCAAGGCGATCTTCTCCAAGTTCGCGCAATACGATTTCCCGGGCTGGGCGGTGCTGGAGTGGGAGTGCTGTCTGAAGCATCCGGAAGATGGAGCACGCGAGGGGGCCGCGTTCATTCGCGACCACATCATCCGCGTGACCGAACGCGCCTTCGACGATTTCGCCGATAGCGGCGCCGATCCGGCATCGCTGCGCCGCATGCTGGGAACCTGAGTCATTACCGCCCTGGGAGGGGACGCCATGACGCACACCATGTCGCGCTTGGGCGCGATGATGTTTCTGCAGTTCTTCATCTGGGGCGCCTGGTTCGTGACCCTGGGGACCTATCTGGTGCAGGGGCCGCTGCACGCCAGCGCGAGCCAGGTGGCGACGGCGTTCCTCAGCCAGTCCATCGGCGCCATCGTCGCGCCGTTCCTGGTCGGCCTGATCGCCGATCGCTACTTCGCGGCGCAGCGCATCCTGGGAGTGCTGCATCTCGCCGGCGCGGTACTCATGTGGCTGGCATCCACGGCGACGAGCTTCGGCGTGTTCTTCGCCTGCGTCATGGGCTACATGCTGCTGTTCATGCCGACGCTGGCGCTGGCCAACAGCGTGGCGATGCGGCACATGCAAGCGCCGGAAAAGCAGTTCCCGCCGGTGCGCGTGGCCGGCAGCGTCGGCTGGATCGTGGCCGGCGTGCTGATCGGCTGGCTGGGCTGGGAACAGGCGCATCGGCTCGAGCTGACCTTCCGGATGGCGGCGCTGGCCTCGCTGGCCCTGGGCCTGTACGCCTTCACCCTGCCGCACACGCCGCCGCTGGCGCGCCAGCGCGATGCCGGGCTGGGGCAGATCCTGGGGCTGGACGCGCTGCGGCTGCTGAAGTCGCGCTCCTATCTGGTGTTCTTCCTGGCGTCCATCGCCATCTGCATCCCGCTGGCGTTCTACTACAACTTCACCAACCCCTATCTCAACGACCTGGGCGTGCGCGGCGCGGCAGGCCTGCAGTCGCTGGGCCAGGTGTCCGAAGTCCTGCTGATGCTGGCCATGCCGTTCCTGTTCGTGCGGCTGGGAGTCAAGACGATGCTGGCGGTGGGCATGGCGGCGTGGGTGGTGCGCTATGCGATGTTCGCCTTCGGCGATGCGGGCGGCGGCTTTTCCCTGCTGGTGATCGGCATCGTGCTGCACGGCATCTGCTACGACTTCTTCTTCGTCACCGGCCAGATCTACACCGATGCGCATGCCGGCCCCGCCGCACGTAGCAGCGCACAGGGCTTCATCACCCTGGCCACATACGGCGTGGGCATGCTGATCGGCACCTTCCTGTCCGGCGCGGTGGTGGAGCACTACACCACCGCGGCGGGCCCGGACTGGCGGCAGATCTGGCTGTTCCCGGCCGGCGTCGCGCTGCTCGTGCTGGTCGCCTTCCTGCTGCTGTTCCGCGACCGGCCCGCCGTCGCGGCCGCACGCTCCGCACCTTGAGGATCCCCCCGATGCCCAAGCTTGGAATCGCCATCGTCGGCACCGGCATGATCGGCGCCGTACACCGTCGCGCGGCGCTGCTGGCCGGCGCCTCGGTCCGCGGTGTCGCCGCCTCGTCCCCACACCGCGCACGCGAGGTGGCGCAATCGTGGGATGTCCCGCATGCGTATCGCGATATCGAGGAGGTCGTCGCCGATCCGCAGGTGCAGGTCGTGCACGTCTGCACGCCCAACCATCTGCACCGCGCCATGGCGCAGGCGGCGCTGGACGCCGGCAAGCACGTGATCTGCGAGAAGCCGCTGGCCACCACGCTGGAGGATGCGCGGGCGCTGGCGGCCCTGGCCCGCGCGACCGGGCTGGTCGCCACGGTGCCCTTCGTCTACCGCTACCACCCGGTAGTCCGCGAGGCACGCGCGCGCATCGCCCAGGGCGAACTGGGGCCGCTGCGCCTGATCCACGGCAGCTATCTGCAGGACTGGCTGCTGGATCCGGCCAGCAACAACTGGCGTGTGGACCCGTCGCTGGGCGGCACGTCGCGCGTATTCGCCGACATCGGCTCGCACTGGTGCGACCTGGTGGAATGGGTGAGCGGCGAGCGCTTCGCCGAGGTCAGCGCGGCGTTCGCGACGGTGATCGCCGAACGCGGCACCAACACCGGACAGAGCTTCACCACGCCGGCGGCGGGCGGCGCGATGCAGGCGGTCGCGAGCGAAGACGTGGCCATGGCGATGCTCCGAACCGGCGCCGGAACGCTGGCCTCGTTGACGGTCAGCCAGGTCTCGGCGGGGCGCCGCAATCGGCTCTGGTTCGAGATCGATGGCGCCCAGGCCAGCGTGGCGTTCGACCAGGAGGACGCCGAACGTCTGTGGATCGGCCGGCCCGACCAGCGCGAGGAAGTCTTCGTGCGCGGACCGGGTGCCGGCAGCGCCGAACAACGCCGGCTGGCGACGCTGCCGGCCGGGCACGCGCAGGGCTACGGCGATTGCTTCGAGGCGTTCGTCGCCGACACCTACCGCGCCATCGACGGCGAGCGGCCGGACGGCCTGCCCACCTTCGACGACGGGCTGCGCTCGGCGCTGATCGTCGATCGCGTCATCACATCGGCCAGGACACGCGGCTGGACATCCATCGACTGACTCCCGGAAGGACTTCCTGATGAACACAGCGACACGCAGAACCGCAACCCTCGCACTGCTGCTCTTCGCGGCCCTGCCCGCCTTCGCACGCGACGCCGCCGGCCAGGAGGCCCCCATCGCGGTGCAGATGTACTCGCTGCGCAACGCCGGCACGCTCGACCAGCAGTTGAAGATCGTCCATGACGCCGGCGTGGGCGCGGTGGAAACGGTCGGCACGCAGAACATGAGCGCGGTGGAACTCAAGCAACTGCTGGACAAGTATTCGATCAAGGCGATCTCCTCGCACGTGCAGCTGGCCGACCTGCGCAAGGACCTGGACGGTGCGGTGGCCTTCAACCGCTCGATCGGCAACACGACGCTGGTGGTGCCTTACCTGGACCAGAAGGAGCGGCCCACCGATGCCGCAGGCTGGACCGCACTGGGCAAGGAGCTGGGCCAGCTCGCGACGCGGGCACGCGCCAAGGGCATGCGCCTGGCCTATCACAACCACGATTTCGAGCTGGTCGATTTCGATGGCAAGACCGGCCTGGAACTGCTGTTCGCCGCGGCCGGCCCCGATCTCAAGACCGAGCTGGACCTGGCGTGGGTCGCGCGCGCGGGTTACGACCCGGCGACGATGCTGGGCAAGTTCAAGGGCCGCATGTTCGCGGTCCACGCCAAGGACAACGCACCGAAAGGCCAGGCCCAAGACGAAGGCGGCTTCGCCGCGGTCGGCAAGGGCGTGCTGAACTGGAACGCGATCCTGCCTGCCGCGGCGGCGAGCGGCGTGCAGTGGTACATCATCGAGCACGACCAGCCGCGCGACCCGGCCAGCGTCATCCGGACCGGGGCGGAGTACCTGCGCGAACATCTGCCCGCCAGCACACAGCGCTAGCACGCAAAGGAGTTCCGCTTGAAAACGATCACGACGATGGCCGTGGTGCTGCTGGGGGCGACGCTTGCGCCCAAGGCCTGGTCCAAGGACGACCCGGCGGCCGGCGCGCAGCTCTACGCGAACCATTGCACGGCCTGCCATGGCGCGAATCGCGCGGGCGTCCCGCCCACCTTCCCCGCGCTGACCGACGTGGGCAAGCGCCTGCAGCCCGCGCAGATCAAGGAGAAGATCCGCAACGGCGGCGGGCTGATGCCGCCGTTTTCGCAGCTGTCGCAACAGGAGGTCGACGACCTCGCCAGCTTCCTGGCGCAGTAGGGCGCGCCCTCCATTCCCGAGTATGCCGCGTTGGGCGCGGCATACCCGGGATCGCCGACACGCCTCGGGCGATCGGCGCCGACTGCGCGCCGGCGCTACAGCTCGCGCACCCAGATGTTGCGGTAGCTGACCTTGGAATCGTGCTCCTGCAGGAAGATCGGCGCACATCCATGCGGCGCATACGACGGCGCGCCGATGTATTCGGTCTTGCCCGCCAGCACGGTGTCGTTCTGCACCAGCACGCCGTTGTGCAGGACGGTGATGCGCGCGGGTGACGTGAGCCCGCCGCCCTGCGAGAAACGCGGCGCCGTCCAGATGATGTCGTACACCTGCCACTGGCCCGGCGCACGCGAGGCATTCACCAGCGGAATGGCCTGCTTGTAGATCGCACCGGCCTGGCCATTGGCATAGGTCGGGTTGTCGTAGCTGTCGAGCACCTGCAACTCATACAGCTCCTGCAGGAAGATGCCGCTGTTCCCCCGCTGCTGGCCGTCGAAGCCACGGGTCGCGGTGGGCGTGCGCCACTCGACATGCAACTGGATGTCGCAGAAGCGCTGCTTGGTGCGGATGCCCTTGCTGCCCGGCACCACGGTCAGCGCGCCGTCGGCGACGCTCCAGGGCACGCGTCCGCCCTGCTCCGACTCCCAGGCCGACAGATCCTTGCCGTCGAACAGCACGATCGCGTCGGAGGGCGCGCCGCCCGGGGGCGTGGCCACGGTCGCGGGCACGGGCTTCCACACTTCGGTCTTGGCAGGATCGCGTGCGGGGTCGCCGTCGGCCTGCGCGACCGCAGGCGCCACGGCCAGCAGGCAGGCCGCCATCAGCAGGGATCTGGTCATCGTGTTTCCAGGAAAAGGAGGAAGGGCGAAGCGTGGCGCTCCATTAGCCAGTGGCCCAAGCAGGCGTACCGGGAACGTAGGTGATGTCTTCATAGCGTCCCGGCACGGCGACGTAGCGCAGCACTTCGGTCGCGCCGACCTCGGAGGTGAAGAAGCCGAAGATGGTCAGCTGCTTGATCATCGTGAAGGGATGCGGCATCGCGTCCGCCGCGTCGGCGGTGCCGGTGTCGGTCACGTCGACGGCCTTTGCCTTGGCCTCCGCATCCAGGGCGCGCAGCAGTTCGGCGCGCGCCTGCGGGGTGAGCGACACGAATCGGCCGCCGGCACGTTTGTCGATCTCGGCCAGGCCGGCGCGGAACGTCGCCTGCTGCCGCGGGGTGTAGCAGTCGGTGACGAATTTCGCCATGAATGCACCGGCACCGGCGTCCTTCGCCCCCGGCGTCTTGGTCCGCGGCAGGATGGTCTCGGCGATCTCGTCCAGCGTGCCGATCTCGGCGGCGGAGAACAGCACCTTCGTCCCCGCGGCCGACGCTTGTGCCGGGGCGAGCGCGGGCAGGCCGACCATCGCCGCGCCCGTGGCGGCGAAGATCATCTTCAGCAGTTCGCGACGTTCCATCACAGGTTCCCCGCTTTCAGTTCGCGCACGGCATGATCGGCGGCACGTGCGGTCAGCGCCATGTAGGTCAGCGAAGGATTCACGCAGCCGCTGGAGGTCATGCAAGCGCCATCGGTCACGTAGACGTTCGGCGCGTCCCACACCTGGTTGTACTGGTTCAGCACGGAGTTCTTGCGATCCCGGCCCATGCGCGCGGTGCCCATCTCATGGATGCCCTTGCCCGGCGCGTAGTCGCCATCGTGCATCTTCACGTCCTTGACGCCGGCCGCCTCCAGCATCTCGGCGGCATCGGCGGCCATGTCCTTGCGCATGGCCTTTTCGTTCTCGCGCATGGCGACGTCCATCGCCAGCACCGGCAGCCCCCATTTGTCCTTGCGCTGCGGGTCCAGGCGAATCGTGTTGTCGTGGTGCGGCAGCATTTCGCCGAATCCGGTCATGCCGATGCTCCAGTCGCCCGGCACGGTCAGCGCCTCCTTCAGGTCGGCGCCGATGTTCAGCTCGGCGATCTCGCGCGACCAGCCGGTGCGGCTCGCACCGCCCTGGTAGCCGAAGCCGCGCAGGTAACCGCGCTTGTCCATGGCGACATTGCGGAACCGGGGGATGTAGAAGCCGCAGGGACGGCGGCCGAAGTAGTACTTGTCCTCGTAGCCCTCGACCCGGCCGGAGGCACCGGCGCCGAAATGATGGTCCATCACGTTGTGCCCGAGCTCGCCCGACGACGACCCCAGGCCGCCGTCCCAGACGTCGGTGGCCGAGTTCATCAGCAGCCAGGTCGAATTGAACGAGGACGCATTGAGGAAGATGACATTGGCCGTGTACTGGTAGGTCTGTCCGCTCTCGGCATCGATGATCTCCACGCCGCGCGCACGCTTGCGGTCCTTGTCGTAGAGCACCTCCTTGACGATCGAGAACGGCCGCAGGGTCAGGTTGCCCGTCTTCATGGCCGCTGGCAGCGTGGCCGCCTGGGTCGAGAAATAGGCGCCGAAGGGACAGCCCAGGATGCACTTGTTGCGATACTGGCAGTTGACGCGGCCCTGCTCGACCTTGGGCTGGGTGATGTTGGCGGTACGCGAGTGGATCAGGTGCCGGGTGCCGCCAAAGGCCTTCTTGATCCGCGCGGCGACGTCCTTCTCGACGATGTTCAGCGGGATCGGCGGCAGGAACTCGCCGTCCGGCAACACGTCAAGTCCCTCGCGCGTGCCGGCGATGCCGGCGAACTTCTCCACGTGGTCGTACCACGGCGCGAGGTCGGCGTAACGGATCGGCCAATCGGTGGCGATGCCGTCCTTCAGGTTCGCCTCGAAATCCAGGTCCGACAGGCGATAGCTCTGCCGTCCCCACATCAGCGAGCGGCCGCCCACGTGATAGCCGCGGAACCAGTCGAATCGCTTGATCTCGGTGTAGGGCGATTCCTTTTCGTTGGCCCACATTCCCTGCAGGTTCTCGACCAGGGCGTAGTCGCGCATCAGCACCGGATAATCGGCCTTCATCGCCTGGGTCGGGCGGTTGCGATGCGGGAAATCCCACGCCTCCTTCATCGCGTTGACGTAGTCCTTGACGTGCTCGATGTTGCGTCCGCGTTCCAGCATCAGGACCTTGAGTCCCTTCTCGGTCAGCTCCTTCGCCGCCCAACCGCCACTGATGCCCGAGCCAACGACGATGGCGTCGTAATGATTGTCTGCCATGGGTTCTACTTCACCTCGGTGGATAGCGTTTCAGACATCGCAGAGGCGGATCGCCTCGCGCAGCGAGCCGACGGGATCCGGCGCGGTAGGAATGAACTCCTGCGCCAGATAGCCATCGAAACCGGTATCGCGGATCGCGCGACAGATGGCGGGATAGTGGAGCTCCTGAGCGTCCCCGATCTCGTGCCGGCCCGGGACGCCGGCGGTGTGGTAATGCTTGAAGCACGCGTGATGCTTGCCGATGGTGGCGATGATGTCGCCCTCCATGATCTGCATGTGGTAGATGTCGTACAGCAGGCCGAAATGGTCAGAGCCGATCCGCTGGCACAGCTCCACGCCCCAGGCGGAGTGGTCGCAGAGATAGTCGTGATGATCGACCTTGGAGTTCAGCAGTTCCATCACCAGCACGACCCCGCGCTTCTCGGCATGCCCGAGGATGCGCTTGAGTCCGACTTCGGCGTGGGCCATGCCCTCCTGGGGATCCATGCCATTCCGGTTGCCGGAAAAACAGATGAGGTTGCGATAGCCGGCATCGGCCACCAGATCGATGTGCCGCGTGTAGCGCGCGACCAGCTCATCGTGGAACTGGCTGCCGGCGAAGCCCTTGTCCAGGCCGAGTTCCGCGCCATTGCACATCGCGCTGTACACGCCATGCGCCCTCAGCGTGGGCCAATCCGCCGGGCCCACCAGATCGATGGCGGCGAACCCCAGGCCCTTCACCACCTGGCAAAGCTGTGCGGTCGACAGCTGCGGAAACGTCCAGCGGGCGACAGACTGCTTCAGGTTGCCCTTGAGCGGCGTGGCGGCAGCGAGTGCCGGCAACATGCCCACTGCCCCAAGGCCAAGGCTCCCGGCGACCGCCATGCGCAGCGCGTCGCGCCTCGTGAAGCCCGAGGCCGGCGCCGATCCGATCGAATGGATAGACATCCACCTTCCGGCCTCCCAACCGGTCTCAAACGCTGACGATTCGCCGCAATTCAATCGATTGAACCATAGAGCAGTGAATTGCGCTTTTGCAAGACGCACTGCACGAAAACACATGCTGCAGGGCACAACGCCTGTGGTGTCAGCCGTCATGACGGTGATGGATTCTCGGGTGACGTACGGAGTTGTGCAGCGAGACGTAGAGCGACAAACAAACGGGTATTTGGTGAACCTCCTCAAGCAGGCGACGCATGGCGAGATACCGACGGACCCGTGGTTCCTCCCTGGGACTAAGGCGCTAAATCGCCTGCAAGGCGGCGGGGATGGGAGGTCGGACCTGGAGCTTCAGGACACCTCCGCCGCGTTGCCATGCGCATTCATGTGGTGAGGATCGTGGTGTAGCGGCGAGCGACGCCAATGTGCTTTCCGCAGAAGCGGCTTTAGCCGCGATGGCTTTCATCGGAAAGCCTGTCGCCGCTAAAGCAGCCCCTACGACACCTTCCCCGTTGCAGCGGGGTCGGCCGGCGTTGAGCGATAGCATGGACTCGGCACGAAAGCCGCGCCAAGGCGTTGCCGAGGCGACCGGGCACGACGCGACGCTTGGCGACCGACCCCGTTTTGAAGGCAAGAACAGCGGGGCACTCGCCGCTTGCACGCACGCTCCGCCCCCAATCGCCAGCGGTGAAAAGCACGGTACGTGTGACCACTCCAGTCGACCGATACCGTCTGGCTTCATATCGCCTGCGTTGGAGGACCGGACAGACTCGCGCTAGAAAGGAAAACACCTCGCCAAAACAGAAAAAACCCCGGCAAGCACAATGGCTTACCGGGGTCTGTTTGCATCGCAGGAACGACGAAAGATCAGAACGGAATATCGTCGTCCGCGAAGTCGTCCATCGGCGCGGACTGCTGCGGGGCCGGCTGCTGCCGGCGCGGCGCGTAATCCTGCCCGCCGCCACCACCGCCGCCACCGCCCATGCCGGAGCGTTCCTGGCGCGGCGGCGCCGAGCGCTGCGGACGGTCGCCGCCGCCCATGCCGCCGCCACCGCCCTCGCCGCGGCCGCCGAGCATCTGCATCTCGTCGGCGACGATGTCGGTGGAGTACTTCTCCACGCCGTCCTGGCCGGTGTACTTGTCGTAGCGGATCGAGCCTTCGACGTAGACCGAGCTGCCCTTGCGCAGGTACTCGCCGGCGATCTCACCGAGCTTTCCGAAAAACACCACGCGATGCCACTCGGTGCGTTCCTGCTGGTTGCCGTCGCGGTCCTTGCGCACGCTGGTGGTGGCCAGGCTGATGCGGGTGATGGCCATGCCGGCCTGGGTGTACTTGGTGTCGGGATCGTTGCCGAGGTTGCCGACGAGGATGACTTTGTTGATGCCGCGGGCCATGAGCTGCTTCCGTCTGGGGTCTCCGCGGCCAGGGGCGCGCAGAGCGGTAAAGAAGATTTCGGGGAGCAATCCTAACATCGCCGGGCCGGACCGGCCTGCGCCAGGCGCCCGCGGGCGCCCCGGAAAACGCCGCATTGGGCTGTCGGAATCCTGCCGGCACGCCTCCCGCCGGGCGCTGCAAACCCAGGCACGGCAAGCTCTCCGCCCCCTGCCCCGGCCCACAACGGGACGGATGTGGCCGCGCAGCCTATACTTTGCGCACGTTTCCAGTCCTGTCCGCATGAGCATCGCCGAATCCCCCAGCTCCGCCCTGGGCCTGCCCCAGATCCAGATGCTCGCCGCGCCGGACATGGCCGAGGTGGACGCCCTGATCCGCCGCCGCCTGTCCTCGGACGTCGTGCTGATCAACCAGATCGCCGACCACATCGTCTCCGCCGGCGGCAAGCGCCTGCGGCCGATGCTGGTGGTGCTGGCCGGCCGCGCCTGCGGCGCCGGCGGGCCGATGCAGCACCAGTTGGCGGCGATCATCGAATTCATCCACACCTCGACCCTGCTGCACGACGACGTGGTCGACGAGTCGGACCTGCGCCGCGGCCGCAGCACCGCCAATGCGCTGTGGGGCAACGCGCCCAGCGTGCTGGTCGGCGATTTCCTGTATTCGCGCAGTTTCCAGCTGATGGTGGAGCTGGACAGCATGGCGGTGATGCGCCTGCTGGCCGACACCACCAACCGCATCGCCGAGGGCGAGGTGCTGCAGCTGCTGCACGTGCACAACCCCGACACCGACGAAGCCGCCTACCTGCGCGTGATCGAGCGCAAGACCGCGGTGCTGTTCGCCGCCGGCACCCGGCTTGGCGCGCTGGCCTCCGGTGCCAGCGAGGCGGTGCAGGAGCGCCTGTACGACTACGGCATGCAGCTGGGTTATGCGTTCCAGATCGCCGACGACGTGCTCGACTACACCGCCGACGCCGCCGACCTGGGCAAGAACCTGGGCGACGACCTGGCCGAGGGCAAGGCCACGCTGCCGCTGATCCACGCCATGGCGCATGCCGACAACGTCACCCGCGCGCGCCTGCGCCAGATCGTCGAACAGGGCGACGCCAGCGCGATGCCAGAGGTGCTGGCCGCGATCGAGGCCAGCGGCGGCATCGACTACAGCCGCCGCCGCGCGGCCGACTACGCCGCCGCCGCCGAGCGCGCCCTGGACGGCCTGCCGGAGAACGAGGCGGTGGCCGCCCTGCGCGGCCTGGCCCGCTACGCGGTCGAGCGCAGACATTGAGCGCTGCCCAGGCATGATCGCCTTTGACGCCGAGGACCGCTCCGTATTGCTGGCGGTGAAAGGCGTCGGTCCCACCGTGGTCGCGCGCCTGGAACAATTGGGCGTGCATTCGCTGCAGGCGCTAGCTGTGATCTCTCAGTAGGTTGTTCATCCGGGGCATCTCTGGAAGATGGGGGTTACCAAGCCAACCCAGCCCCAGGAGCCCCGGATGAACCTGCATAAACATGCCCGTTTGAGCCCTCGCGGTCGAGCCCTGCTGGTGGATCGCATCCTTGTTCATGGGCTGCGCGTGGAAGAAGCGGCGCATGCGGCCGGTGTGAGCGTCCGAACGGCCTACAAATGGCTCAAGCGCTTCAAGGAAGAGGGGGCGCAAGGGCTGAGCGACCGCACCTCCCGGCCTCACGACTGCCCCCATGCCACGCCTCGGGGCGTGGTGGATCAGGTCATCGCGCTGCGCCGTTCACGCCACACGTATCGGCAGATCGCCGAGCAGCTGCCTGTGGCGCCGAGCACCATCGCCCGGTTGCTGCGCCGCGCCGGCCTGCACCGGCTGGCCGAGCTGGAACCGGCGCTGCCGGACAATCGCTATGAATACGCCCAACCCGGCCAACTGCTGCATCTGGACATCAAGAAGCTGGCCCGTTTCCGCCAGCCCAGCCACCGCGTGACCGATGATCGGACGGTCACCTCCCGTGGCATTGGCTGGGAGTACGTCCACCTAGCCATCGACGATCACTCGCGCGTGGCCTTCGGCACCATCGAGCCCGATGAGCGCGGTTTCAGTGCCTGCAGGGCCCTGATGCAGGCGGTTCGCTACTACCGCAGCCTGGGCGTGCGCTTGGAGCGCGTGTTGACCGACAACGGCGCCTGCTACAAATCACGCCGCTTTCGACGCCTTGTCCGACGGCTCGGCCTGCGCCATCTGCGAACCCGACCCTACACGCCACGCACCAATGGCAAGGCCGAGCGGCTGGTGCAGACCAGCCTGCGAGAATGGGCTTATGCGCGCTCCTATATCGACTCCACGCAACGCGCCAACGCCTTCTCGGGCTGGCTGCATCATTACAACTGGCATCGACCACACGCCAGCCTCGGCTACAAACCGCCCATCTCCCGAATTCCACTGAACAACGTGGTGGGTTTACACAGCTAGCCGCCTGCGATGCACGGCAACTCACCGAACAGGCCGCGGCGCTGCTCGGCTCCACCTGCTGGCGCAACAGCCCGCAAGCGCGCGCGGCCATGAGCGGCGCCATCGCCGCGGCGCAGGCGCACTTGCTCAAGCACTCCGCCAAGACACCTTAAGGGCCTATTGGGCCCATTTAGCCGCCATCGGCGCGCAGCCGCGCGCCGGAGGGGATTGGTGATTCGGGATTGGGGATTCGCGACGGCGGCTTGGTTGACGCCTGAAGCGCTACGGGCTCGCCACACCAACCGATCAGTTGGGCGGCGCCGACGGTCCGCTTTTACCAATCCCCAATCCCGCCAAGCGCGCAGCGCGAGGCACCTCCCGAATCCCGGAAGCCCCTCCCTACTCCCGCCCGAACCGCTCCTCGAAGAAATCCTCGAGCATCCGGTAGGCACGCTTGGCCGCACGCGGGTTGTACTGGCAGCCCGGCGGGCTGTTGGCGTCGGCTTCGGCGAAGCAATGCACGGCACCGCTGAAGTTGACGAACTGCCAGTCGGCGCCAGCGCCGTTCATTTCCTGCTCGAAGGCGGCGATATCGTCGCGGCTCACGCTCTTGTCGTCGGCGCCATTGAGCACCAGCACCGGTGCCTTGGCGCTGCCTGCGGCTGCCGGTGCCGCCGTGACCAGGCCACCGTGCAGGCTGACCACGCCGGCGAGCGGCGCACCGGCGCGGACCAGTTCCAGCACCGTGGTGCCGCCGAAGCAGAAGCCGACCGCGCCGATCCGGGCCGGATCCAGCGGCGCCTTGCCGGCCTGCGCCTTCAGCGCCGCCACCGCCGCCAACGCCCGCGCGCGCAGCGTGGCCGGATCCTTCTTCAACGCGCCGGCGAACTGCCCGGCCTCGGTATCGTTGGCCGGCCGCTTGCCCTTGCCGTAGACGTCGGCCACCAGCACCACGTAGTCGTCGCCGGCCAGGCGCTTGGCCTTCTCCACCGCGGAGTCGTTGACGCCGCGCCAGTTCGGCACCATCACCAGGCCGGGGCGAGTGTCGTGGTCGGCATCGTCGTAGACCAGCACGCCGCTGAAGGTGTCCTTGCCGACCTGCCACTCCACCGGCTTGGCCTGCATCGCCGCCCAGGCCGGCAGCGGCAGCGCCAAGGCCAGCCCGAGCAGACCGGCCCACCGCAGCATCGATCGTATGCGCATCGCCCTTCTCCCGTGGAAACCAGGCGGCAGTCTAGAACGTGCCATGCACGTCGAGGTGAGGGCGACGGCGGCCGGCGATGGCGATGGGACAAGGCGCACAGCGCCGTCGCATGGCGGCCCGGCGAATGCTTCCGGGCATGCTCTTTCCGCAGCACCCACGACGGACAGCGACATCAGCGCACCGCGTGCGCCGACGCCGCGCCGAGGCTCAGGCGATGCCCAGCCCCGGAATGGCGCTGATCGCATCGGGGTCGAACCCGGCCAGCGCGGCGAAATGGCGGCCGCGCGCCACGTAGTCGCGGTAGGCGCCGAAGCTGGGCGCACCGGGCGACAGCAGCACCACGCCGCCCTGCTCGCCCAGCGCCGCGCGCGCCAGCGCCACCGCCTCCGCCAGGTCGGCCGCGGCATGCAGGCCGAAGCCGGCGGCGGCGGCCAGCGGCGCCAGCAGCGCGTGGATGCGCGGGCCGTTGGCGCCCAGGGTGACGATCTCCAGCGGTGCCCCGCCATCGCGCATGTGCGCGGCGAAGTCCTGCCAGTCCAGGCCGCGGTCGTGACCGCCCACCAGCAGCGCGATGCGCCGCCCGCGGAAGCACTCCAGCGCCGCGAGGCTGGCATGCGGGGTGGTGCTGATCGAGTCGTTCACATAGGTCACGCCGTCGCGCGTGCCCAGGGTCTGCAGCCGGTTCGGCAGCGGCCGGAAGCGATCGGCCGCCGGCGCCAGCGCCGCCGCATCCAGGCCCAGCGCCTCCACGGCGGCCAGCACCGCGCACAGGTTGCCGCGGTTGTGCCGGCCCGGCAGCGGCGCCTGCGCGCTGTCGTACACCGCGCTGTCGCCGCGGTAGACCACCTCGCCGCGCATGTGCCAGCCGTCCTCGCGGTTGAACCAGCGCACCTCGCTGTCGGGCAGCTGCAGGGCGGCCAGTTGCGGATCGGCGGCGTTGAGCAGGGCGATGCGCGGCCGCGCATGGGTGACCAGTTCGAGCTTGTCGGCGATGTAACGCGCCTGGCTGCCGTGCCAGTCCAGATGCTCGGGAAACAGGTTCAGCACCAGCGCCAGCTGCGGCCGCGCGCCGCTGCGGGCCACGTCGCCGGTCTGGTAGCTGGACAGTTCGACCGCCCAGTACTGCGGCGGCGGCATCGGCGCCAGCACCTCCAGCAGCGGCACGCCGATGTTGCCGACCAGGCCGGTGCGATGGCCGCCGGCGCGCAGCAGGTGCGCCAGCAGCGCGGTGGTGGTGCTCTTGCCCTTGGTGCCGGTGACGCAGACGCTGCCGGGCACCACGCCGTCGGCGCCGGCGTGTTCGGCGAACCACAGGGCGGTGCCGCCGATGAAGCGGGTGCCGCGCGCCGCGGCGGCCTGTGCCTCGGGCCGGTAAGGACTGATCCCGGGCGACTTGATCACCACATCGAACGCGGCCAGGCGCTCGGCGGTGGCCTCGGTCTCGACATGCAACGCAGGATCGTGCAGCGCGGCGATCTCCGCGGCCTCCTCAGCCGAACAGAACACCGTCAGCGGCAGCGCACGTCTCGCTTCCCCGTTCCCGATTCCCGCTTCCCAGCCACGCACGGCCGCATACGCCGCGCGGCCCTCGCGACCCCAGCCCCACAGCGCGACGCGCTGCGACTCAAGCTGCGAAATTCGCACGCACGCGTTCCCACAGATCGGCCGGGATGCGGTGCTGCGCGTCCAGTTCCAGCAGCGGCTCCACGCGCAGGTCGGCGGGGTCGAGCTGCGGCTGGATCTCGCGGATGAAACGCGCCACCAGCGCGTCCTCCTTCCATTCCGCACGCGCCGCCAGCGCCGCCATCGCCGCGCGCGACTCGCGGCCTTCGCCGACGCACTCGAACGGCTTGTGGTCCTGGAACTCCAGCAGCGCGTCGAAGCCGCCGGCCTGGCCGGCGTCGTCGAGCAGGTTGCGGCCGAAGATGCGCACCAGCCGCGTCTTCGGCATGAACGGCGCCAGCGCCAGGAACACGAAATGGCACTTCGGGCAGACCCCGCACCAGCGGTGTGCCGGGCGCTCGCCGAGGATGTGGAAATTGCGGTTGCAGCTGGAGAAATGCGCGTCGTAATGGTCGGTTTTAGCGAACTGCCGCGCCACCGCCAGTTCCGACAGCGGACGCAGCAGCGAGTAGTAGCGCAGGTCCGCGGCCACGTAGCGCTGCACCTGCGTACCGAACGCCTGCTCGAAGGCCCAGCCCTTGGACCATTGGTGGTTGACCTCGCCGGTGCCGGCGATCTGGCTGCCGTAGCTGGCCGAGTGCTCGTTGGAGAACACCACCTGGCCGGCGTCGTGCAGCACCGCGGCGAACACCAGGATCGCCGAGTTCACCGCCGTCACCGGGATATGCCCGTTCCACGCGCCCTGCCGGTTCAGCTCGAACAGCTCCGGCGCCAGCGTGCGGCCGATGTTCAAGGTCGGCAGCCCGGTGCGCTCGGCGCAGGCGCGGATCAACTGCGAGCCGCCGATCCAGGTCACCGTCTGCGCCACGCCGGCCGCGCGCAGCGCTTCGATGCTGACCAGCGAATCCTTGCCGCCGCCGATCGCCACCAGCGCCTGGTCGCGCAGGCCCAGCGCCGCCGCATCGGCCGCGTCGGCCTCCGCCGCCGGGAAGCGGATGCGCCCGCGCAGGTCCAGGCCATTGCGATAGGCGAACTCGCCCAGGCCATGCAGGTACACGCTGTCCAGCAGCGCGGCGGTCTCCGCATCGATGGCGTAGTCGTCGATGACGATGCGCGGCGGCACCGCCGCCTTGTAGTAGCTGACGCCGGCGATCAGGTGCAGCAGGCGCAGCGCGCGCTGCGCCGCCTGCGCGCGCGCCGGGTCGAGCGCGAACGGCGCACCGGGCACGGTGATGGTCTCCACCAGCTCCGGGCCGTCGTCGAACGCATAGACCAGGCGCGCCACGCCGCTGTCGGCGTCGAAGCCGCAGCGCACGAAGCGGAAGGTGGCGATCTGCTGTTTGTCGAAAGCGGTCATGGACGTCCTGCAAGCACACGGGTGTGCCGCAAGTAGCGGCGGCACAGAAGAAATTCGAGCATCGAAAACGGCAAGGCGGCCCACAGCAGCGGCAGGCAGCCGAATACGAACGCCATCAGCAGCAGTTGCCAGTGCTGTCCGGCCGGCACCGACGCGGCGGAGGCCAGGACGGCGACCAGCACATACAGCGCCAGTGCCGGCACGTAGGCCAACGCGGCCAGGAGCGAGGTGCGCAGGGCCAGCGCGCCGGTGCTCGCCGCGGGCCCGCGGCGCTGCCAGCGCACCGCCAACCATGCGCCGATGGCAGCGGCGGCCAACGCCGGCAACGCCCACTTCAGGCTGTCGGTCCACGGCAGCGAGGTGCCGGACTGATACACCG
Source organism: Xanthomonas sontii (assembly GCF_040529055.1). Classification (NCBI taxonomy): domain Bacteria; kingdom Pseudomonadati; phylum Pseudomonadota; class Gammaproteobacteria; order Lysobacterales; family Lysobacteraceae; genus Xanthomonas; species Xanthomonas sontii. The sequence goes on from NZ_CP132342.1 coordinate 3,943,932, forward strand.
CGGTGGCAGCCACCATCGCAAGCGCGCCGGCCGCGGCGCTGCCCGCGACGAATTCAATCTGCGTGCCCATCGATCGCCTCCTCGCGGGGCAGTTCGCGCTGGTTGTAGGTGCTGGCCATGCTGTAGCCGTAGGCGCCGGTGTCGGCGATCAACATCACGTCGTCGGGCGCGGTGCCCGCCGGCAGGCGCCGGCGCTTGCCGAACACGTCGCTGGATTCGCAGATCGGCCCGACCACGTCGAACACGGTCTCGGCCGGCTGCTCCAGGCGGCTCAGGTTCGCCACGTCGTGCCAGGCGTCGTACAGCGCCGGGCGGATCAAGGTGTTCATGCCGGCATCCAGGCCGACCCGGCGGATCCCGTCCTTCTCGATCACCTGGGTGGCGCGGGCCAGCAGCACGCCGCATTCGGCGACCAGATAGCGGCCCGGTTCGATCGCCAGGCGGAACGCCGGATGCACGGCCTTGGCCTGGGCCAGGCCCTGGGCGAAGGTCTCCAGGTCGAACGGTTCGTCGTCGGCGCTGTACGGGATCGGCAGGCCGCCGCCGATGTCGATGACCTCGACGCTGCCGATGCGCCGGGCAAAGCCGGCCAGCTCGTCGCACATGCGCCGCCAGTGCTGCGCCGTCTCCACGCCGCTGCCCAGGTGCGCGTGCAGGCCGACGATGCGGATGTCCAGAGCGCGCGCGGCCTCGACGAACTCGTCGACGCGGGTCGCCGACAGGCCGAACTTGGAGGCCTTGCCGCCGGTGTTGACCTTCTCGTGGTGGCCGTCGCCATGGCCCAGGTCGATGCGCAGCCACAGGCTGCGGCCACGGAACAGCTCCGGCCAGCGCTGCAGCGCCTCGACGTTGTCCACGGTCACGGTCACGCCCAGCGCGAACGCGGCTTCGTACTCGGCGCGGGGTGCGAAGCTGGGGGTGAACAGCACGCGGCGCGGCGACAGCTCCGGCACGATCTCGAACACCCGGCGCAGCTCGCCGTGCGAAACGCACTCCAGGCCGAAGCCTTCCTCGACCAGGGTCTGCAGGATCGCCGGATGCGCGTTGGCCTTGATCGCGTAGTAGCGCTGGTCCACCGCCGCGATCGCCTTGAGCGCACGCGCGCGCTCGCGCAGCGTCGGTAGGTGATAGACGTAGCGCGGCGTGCCGGCCTCGGCCAGGCGCAGCAGATGCGCGCGCTCGCCCTGCCACCACGGCACCGGCCGCGGCCGCACCGTGCCGGCGATCTCGCGCCAGCGCGGGCCGAACACCTCGGTCTCTTCCACCGGCATCGCGCCGCTGTCGATCAGTTCGGCGTGCAGGATCGGCAGCAACCCGTCGGCGTCGGTCTCGTCGATGACGAAGGTCAGGTTCAGGTCGTTGGACGACTGCGAGATCATGTGCACGCGCTCCTTGCCGAACGTGGCCCACACGTCCGAGAGCTTGTGCAGCAGCGAGCGCATGCCGCGCCCGACCAGGGTGATCGCCGCGCACGGCACGATGATCTTGACCCGGCAGATCTCCGCCAGGTCGGCCGACAGCGCGGCCAGCACGTCGGTATTGACCAGATTCTCGCTCGGGTCCAGCGACACGGTGACGTTGGTCTCGGCCGAGCCGATCAGGTCCACCGACAGCCCGTGCTTCTTGAACAGCGCGAACACGTCGGCCAGGAAGCCGACCTGCTGCCACATGCCGATGCCTTCCATCGACACCAGCACGATGCCGTTGCGGCGGCTGATCGCCTTGACCCCGGGCACGGTGCGGGCGTTGCCGTCGATGCTGGTGCCGGGCAGCTCCGGGCGCTCGGTGTCCAGGATCGCCATCGGCACGCCACCGTCGCGGCACGGCTTGATCGAGCGCGGGTGCAGCACCTTGGCGCCGGTGGTGGCGATTTCCTGCGCCTCGTAGTAGTCCAGGCGGGTCAGCAGGCGCGCGTCCGGCACCTCGCGCGGATTGGCGCTGAACATGCCCGGCACGTCGGTCCAGATCTCGACCCGGCTGGCGCCGAGCAGCGCGCCGAAATACGCCGCCGAGGTATCCGAGCCGCCGCGGCCGAGGATGGCGGTGCCGCCGTCCTCGTGCCGGGCGATGAAGCCCTGGGTGATCAGCATGCGCGAGGGCTGGGCGACGAAGCGCGCGCGCCACTGCGGATCGGACTGCCACTGGCACGACACCGACAGGCGCCGCGACCAGGCGCTCTGGTTCGGCTGCGGCGGCAGCGCGTCCAGCCATTGCCGCGCGTCCATCCAGCCCATGTCCAGGCCGTTGGCACGCAGGTAGGCCGCGCCCAGGGTCGAGGACAGCAACTCGCCCTGCCCCAGCACCTCGGCCTGCCAGTCCAGCGTGCGCTCGGCGGCGCGCGGATCGGCGAGCAGGCCGCGCAGCGCCGCCAGGCGTTCGCCCAGCACCGCCTCGGCGTCCAGCTCCAGTTCGGCCAGAAAGTCGCGGTGGCGCTGCTCCAGCGCGGCGACGCGCTGCGCGCTGTCGGCGCTGCCGTCGGCAATCGCGGTCAGTTCGTTGGTGACCCCGGACAAGGCCGACACCACCACCAGCACCCGCGCACCGGTCTCCTCCGCGCGTTTTTTCGCCAGCGTCCCAATCGTGTCCCAGCGATGACGACGCGACACCGAAGTGCCGCCGAACTTGAGGACGATCCAGCGATCGACAGGAGAGGAAGCTGACATGGAGTGGGGGTGTCTGGAATGTGGGGAAAACGCCTGCATGCGCGGGCGGAACCCCCGATTCTACTGCCAACGGAGCGCGGATGAGCGCGCGCTGCTGGCCGCAACCGGGCGTCTTTTCCGCCAGCCTGGGGTGGGCACTCCACCGTGCGCGGCCCTCGATGCCGCCGACCTGGACGCCCCGCGCATGCAGCGCCTGGCGGCCTGGCCGAACCTGTCGGAGACGGTTTTCTTGCTGACGCGCGGCGCGGGCGCGAACTACCGCATCCGCATCTTCACCCCCAGGGCGAACTGCGATTCGCAGGCCACCCCAGCGTCGGCGCAGCCTGGGCGGCGGGCGCGACGTCGCCAGCCAGGGACGCGAACTCGGGCGCGATAGCCGCGTCGAACTCCTGGTCGATGGCGAAGACGTGTGGATCGGCGGCCTGGTGCAAGCGGTGATCGCTGGCAAGATCGCTTGGTAAGCTCCGGCCTCCCCCACCGCAGTCCGGAGTTTCCCCTCATGGCCGCACGCCGCTTCTTCCAGGTCGATGTCTTCTCCGCCCGCGCCGGCAACGGCAATCCCTTGGCCGTCGTGCTCGATGCCGATGGCTTGGACGCCGCCACGATGCAGGCCATCGCGCGCTGGACGCGCCTGCCGGAAACCACCTTCGTGTTCGCGCCGACGCGGCCGGATGCCAGCTACGGTCTGCGCATGTTCAGCCCGCAGAAGGAAGTGCCGTTCGCCGGCCATCCCAGCGTCGGCACCGCGCACGTCGCGCTGGAAGCGGGCATCGCCAGCCCGCGCGATGGCGTGCTGACCCAGGACGGCATCGCCGGCCTGTTGCCGCTGCGGGTCGACGTGGATGGCGGAGTGCGCAGCATCGCCATCCGCACCCCGCGCGCGCAGCTGGCCGAGATCGCCGATGCCGCGGATCCACGCCTGCAGGCGGCGCTGCGCGGCTGGACGCTGGGCGCGCTGCCGCCGGTGCGCATGGACGGCGGCCGCTGCTGGTGGCTGGTCGAAGTGGCCGACGAAGCCGCGCTGCGCGCGCTGACGCCGGACTGGGATGCGATCGCCGCCCTGGCCGAAAGCACCGCCAGCATGGGCGTGTTCGCCTACGCGCGCGCCAGCGGCCAGGCCTATGCAGTGGCCGTGCGCGCGTTCGTCGGCAACGGCCGGCGCTTCGAGGATGCGGCCTCCGGCGCGGCCAATGCGGTGCTGGCGGCATGGCTGGATCACAGCAAGGCCCTGCCCGGCCAGGGTGGCCGCTACGTCGCCAGCCAGGGCCGCGAGGTCGGCCACGATGCGCTGCTGACGCTGTGCGTCGACGAGGCCGGCGAGGTGTGGTCCGGCGGACAGGTGCAGACGGTGATCGAAGGCCGCATCGACTGGCCCTGATCGCCGGCCGCCGCCCCGCACCGCGGGCGCGAACGCACGCGCAACAACAAAGGGCGCCTCGCAAGGAGGCGCCCTTTGTTTTAGTCGGGCAATACGTCAGTCGGGCAGGACGTCGACGCGGACACGGATGCGATCGCCCGGAGGCGAGGCGGTGCGGGTGTGGTAGTAGCGGCCGCCGTATTCGTAGGTCACGTCGTAGCCGTCGACGCGGTCGTAGCGTTCGGTCCGATACGACACCGGGTCGCATTCGCGGACCACGCCGCCACCGTAGCCGCCGCCATAGCCGCGGGTATTGGAGTCGTAGATCGAGCGGCCTGCCAGGCTGCCGAGCATGGTGCCGACGGCGGTGCCGACGAAGCGGCCATTGCCGCCGCCGACGCGGCTGCCCAGCACGGCGCCGGCGATGCCGCCGACCACCGACGAGGCGGTGCGGCCGCCATCGGTACCGCGGTAGCCGTAGTCGCTGGCGTAGCTGCCCGAGGCCGGGCGGTCGTAACAGCGCTCGGTGGTCTCGCGCGGACCGTTGACCTGCACCATGATCGGATCGGCGCGCACCACGCGCGCATATTCGTAGGTGCCGGACGCGTAGCCACGGTCGCGGTAGTCGTCGTAGCGGGTGTAACCGTAATCCTGCGCGGCGGCGGAGCCGATGACGCCGACAGCGAGCGCAGCGGTCAACAGACGGGTCGAGAGCTTGTTCATGGCGATGGTTCCAAGCGCGTGGATCGCGCGACTGCATGCTCGATCCGATGCGGTGAAACCAGACTGAATAGGGACGGCTGTGGCGCGCACATTTAGTGGCGCGACAGCTAGCGATCGATCGAGCCACACGGGACGGTGCAGAGGCGCAACGCGTCCTGGTCTGCCATCGGCGGCGGCGCAGGTGCGCCGCACGCGCGCGGCCCGGCATGCCGCCGGGCCGCGCCGGGGATTCCTCAGCCCAGTTCCGCTTCCAGGCTGATCGGCACCGCGCTCAGCGCCTTGGACACCGGGCAATTCTGCTTGGCGTCGTCGGCCACTTCGCGGAAGCGCGCGGCGTCGATGTTGGGCACCACGGCCTTGACCTTCAACCGGATCTGCGAAAGCTGGGGGCCGCCTTCCATCGACAGGTCGACATCGGCGCGGGTGTCCAGCGCGGTCGGCGGGAAGCCGGCTTCGGTCAGCTTGGCCGACAGCGCCATGGTGAAGCAGCCGGCGTGCGCGGCGGCGATCAGTTCTTCCGGATTGGTGCCCTTCTCGTCGCCGAAGCGGCTGTTGAACGCATAGCGGGTGTTCTCCAGCAGGCCGCTCTGCGGCGTGTTCAACCGGCCCTGGCCGGTCTTGAGATCGCCTTCCCAATGCGCGGTGGCGTGACGCGAAATGCCCATGCGAGGCTCCTGTCGGTGAGTGGAGCGCGGACCATAGGGGAGGCGGCGTTACGGGCTTGTGCTTCCGCGCGAAGGCGGCGGCGGCGGCGCGCGGCAGCGAAAATGCCCTGGCGCATCGCCGCGGATGTGCCGGCATCGGCGCCGTCCTCGGCAAAAAAGGCGTCGGTCGCGGCGAATATTCGCGTTTTTTGCTTCCGGCCTATTGGCGCGGCGTAGCACATGCCCTACATTTCGCCATGCCGACGGGGTCGGCGCGACCCAAACCACCAAATACGGAATCAGGACATCATGGCAAAGACCGCAAAAAAGGCTGCCCCGAAGAAGGCAGTGAAGAAGGTAGCGACCAAGGCTGCCGCCAAGCCGGCCGCTCCCAAGCCGATCAAGGACGTGCTGAGCAAGTCCGCGCTCGTCGCCCACATCGCCGAAACCAGCGGCGTGATCGCCAAGGACGTGCGCGCCGTGATGGCCTCGCTGGAGCACGCCGTGGCCGGTTCGGTCAGCAAGAAGGGCGCTGGCTCGTTCACCCTGCCGGGCCTGCTGAAGATCACCGCCGTCAGCGTGCCGGCCAAGCCGAAGCGCAAGGGCATCAACCCGTTCACCAAGGAAGAGCAGTGGTTCGCCGCCAAGCCGGCCACCACCAAGCTCAAGGTGCGCCCGCTGAAGAAGCTCAAGGACGCCGCGCTCTGAGCAGCGTCGCCTGATCCAGGCAAGCACACCGACGAGACGGCCCCGGCCGTCTCGTTTTTTTTGTGTCTGCTGCGCATTTGGGTTGACGGCCCGCTAAGGCGACGGCCGCTATACCGGTGATTCCCTTCGACAGGATCACCTGCATGAAACTACAGGGCTTTCTCGACCAACTGCTGCAATCGGCGCAGGGTGCCGCCGGCCAGACCATGGGCAAGACTGGCACCGCCGCTCCTGCCGCACCGGCGCACGCCGGCGCCGGCGGCCTGGGCGGCCTGCTCAACGCCGACTTCGGCAAGGGAGCCCTCAGCGGCGGCGCACTCGGCCTGCTGCTCGGCAAACACCGCACCACGCGCAAGCTGGCGACCTACGGCGGCCTGGCCGCGTTGGGGCTGATGGCCTATCGCGCCTACGGCGACTACCGACGCCAGCAACTCGGCGCCGCCGCACCCGAACCGCAGACGCTGGACCGGCTGCCGCCGCTGGACGTCGAGCAGCATAGCCAGGCGGTGCTGCGCGCACTGGTCGGCGCGGCCAAGGCCGATGGCCATCTGGACGAGCACGAGCGCCGCCTGATCGAAGGCGAGTTCGCCCGCCTCCACGGCAACGATGCCGACGTGCAGCAGTGGCTGCATGCGGAACTGGAAAAACCGCTGGATCCGGCCGAGGTGGCGCGCGCGTCGACCAGTCCCGAGATGGCCGCGGAAATGTACCTGGCCAGCCTGCTCGCCGCCGACGAACAGGGCTTCATGGAGCGCAGCTACCTGGACGAACTGGCGCGGCAGCTCGGCATCGACGACACCCTGAAGCAGCGCCTGCAGCAACAGGCGGCTGCCCTGCACGCGGACTGAGCGCATGGCCGCGACGCCCACGCTTTCGCCAGCACAGCGCCTGCGCCGCGACCTGCTGCGTGCGGCGTTGCTGGCTGCGCTGGCGCTCGCCGCCGCCTGGGCCTGGCGGCATCCGTGGGCGCAGCGCCTGCGCGTCGGCTGGGAGTTGGCGCGCGCGCCGGCGCCGACGGCCCTGCACATGCCGGTCGAAGGCGTGGATCCGCGGCGCGTGGCCGCCACCTTCGGCGCGCCGCGCGGGCGCGACCGCCAGCACGCCGGCGTGGACATCTTCGCCAGACGCGGCACGCCGGTGGTGTCGGCGACACGCGGCATCGTCGTGGCCATCGCCGACCGCGGCCTCGGCGGCCGCCAGGTCTGGGTGCTGGGCCCGGCCCGGCAGCGGCACTACTACGCGCACCTACAAACGTGGGCACCGGGGCTGCAGGTGGGCGACCTGGTGCAGCCCGGCGACCCGCTGGGCGCGGTGGGCGACAGCGGCAACGCGCGCGGCACGCCGCCGCACCTGCACTATGGCGTCTACGCCGAGGGCGGCGCCTATGATCCGCTGCCGCTGCTGCGCGCGGCACGCTGAACGGACGCACTGGAACAGAGCGTCGCGAGCGACAGGCTCGTGGTGCCGCTCGCGCGCGCCTATCTTGGAGGCACACCCCGCGTGCGCCACTGCCATGACCGCCTCCCAACGCTACCGCGTCACCGTCACCCCGATCCAGGACGACGGCCTGCCCTGCCAGGGCCGCTGCACCATCGAACTGGAGGCGCGCTGTCGGCAGGACTGGATGCGCCTGCTCGAGGCGGCACAGCGCCAGCCCGGACTGCGCGGCGACGAGCACGCCGCACTGATCGTCGGTACGCAGTTGCTGCGCGGCCTGGGCGAGCGCAGCGAGGGAGAGGCGCGTGAACTGCTGGCGCCGCTGCAGCCGGCGCTGGACGCGCTACTGGCACGGCTGGCGCTGCCGGCCGCCTGAGCGACGACTCCCGCGCCGCCGGTTCCGCTAATCGCGCATTCACCGGCCACCGTTATGGTGAATTCCTCTCGTTCGCCCAGGGCTTCCCGATGATCTTCCGCAAGTTCACCCTGCGCGCGGCGGCGCTGCTGGCGCTCGCCGTCGCCACCCAGGCCCAGGCCGAGCCGACCATCCAGGGCCACCAGGTCAGCGTCGGTGCCGCCGACGTGCAGCATTACCTGGACAGCAGCTTCCCGCAGACGCACAAGGCGTTGGGCGGGCTGCTCAAGATGACCGTCCGCGATCCGAAGCTGAGCCTGCCGCCGGGCGACCGCCTGAAGATGCAGTTCGACCTGAGCATGGCCACCGGCGGCGGCACGCCGACGCCACTGGGCCAGGTCCTGCTGACCAGCGCCCTGCGCTATGACCCGCAGAGCCAGAGCTTCCACCTGCAGTCCCCGACCATCGATGATTTCCGCCCGGCTGCCAATGGCGGCAAGCTCGACGCCAATACGCGTGAGCTGCTCAATGCCTGGCTGGAGGATTACGCGCGCAAGGAGCCGATCTACAAGCTCGATCCGCGCCTGACCGCGATGCTGGGCGATGTGCAGATCCAGTCGGCCGGCGTGGAAAACGGTTCGCTGGTGGTGCGTTTCAACCAGGACATCGGCAAGCTGGTGCCGGCGGGCATGCTTCCCGCGCAGTGACCCACGCGACGTCCGGGGTGCGGCGGCAGCCGCCACCAGCAGCGCACGTAGAAACGGCGGCCTCGGCCGCCGTTTCTGTTTCTGGGGGGCTCCCGCATCCGCCACCATCGCGGCGGCGCAGGCGAATCGCCAGGCCTCAGCCCAGCGCTTTGGCCACCGCCTGCGCGAACGCCGGGATGTCGTCCGGCTTGCGGCTGGTGATCAGGTTGCCATCCACCACCACCTCCTGATCCGCCCAGCGCCCGCCGGCATTGGACAGGTCGGTCTTCAGCGACGGCCACGAGGTCACCTGGCGGTCGCGCACGAGCCCGCTTTCGGCCAGCAGCCACGGCCCGTGGCAGATCGCCGCCACCGGCTTGCCGGCGCTGGCGAAGGACTGGATGAAGGCGATCGCGGTCGGCTCGGTGCGCAGGCTGTCCGGGTTGATGACGCCGCCCGGCAGCACCAGCGCGTCGTAGTCGCCGGCCTGGGCCTGCTGCAGGCGCTTGTCCACCGGCACGCTGTCGCCCCAGTCCTTCTTGTTCCAGCCACGAATGCTGTCGGCATCGCCCGGCGCGATCACGTCGACCTGGGCGCCCCAGGATTCGAGCAGACGCTTGGGTTCCTGCAGTTCCGACTGCTCGAAACCGTCAGTGGCCAGGACAGCCACCTGCTTGCCGGCAAGGGAAGGCATTGCGCTCATCGGACACTCCTCGAGTAGGGGAGCCCCACCGTAGAAACGCGCCGGTGGCAGTGCCGTGAACCGCGCGTCGGCGCGGCGTGCACGGCTGGACGCGACCTCAGCGCTTGGGCTGCAGCATGGTGCCGGTGCAGTTCTTGGCGCCGCAGCGACATTCCCAGATCTTCTTCAGCCGCGGCGTGTGCCGTTCGGCCAGGGTGATGCCGTAGTTGTAGGTGAGTTCTTCGCCAGGCTTGATGTCGCGCAGCGCCTCGATCACCACCTTGTCCTTGCGGCGGTCATCGCCCTCGGCCTCGACGATCACCGCCTCGCAGTTCGGCGCACAACTGTGGTTGATCCAGCGCGCGTCGTTGCCTTCGTAGTTGGCGTCGATCACATAGTCGTCGCTGAGGGTGAACAGGAAGGTGTGCCCGGTCTCGACGTCGCCGGCCTCGTCGCGGTCGACCTCGGCGTGGCTGCGGCGGCGGCCCTTGTACTCGATGACCCGCTCGCCTTTCTTGAGCGGCAGCACGGCGAACACGCCGTTGCCATGGATGCGGGACTTGCGGGCGGCGATCTTGCGGGGCATGCGGCGATCCGGACAGGAAAGCCTAGATTCTGGCGCACATCGCCCGCGATCCCAAGTCCACGCCTCCCGGTCCGGCGACCGCGGCCGCCGCGATCGCCCAATCGCCGCGATCGAAAGAAAAGATGAATGGCCCGGTTGGACGCTGCGGCGCAAAAGAGTACAATTTCGGTCCGCATTGAAAAACCACCGCGTCGCCATGCTCCGCGTCACCAAGCTCACCGATTACGCCACCGTCGTGCTGACCGTGCTCGCCGCGCGTCCGAACGAAGTGTTGAGCGCGACCGAACTGGCCGAACAGGCCGGGCTGGAGCCGCCCACGGTCAGCAAGCTGCTCAAGCCGCTGGCCCAGGCCGGCCTGGTGGAGGGCCTGCGCGGCGTGCGCGGCGGCTACCGGCTGGCGCGTCCGGCCGACGCCATCACCCTGATCCAGATCGTCGAGGCGATGGAAGGCCCGCTGGCGATCACCGAATGCAGCCACCACGGCAGCCAGTGCAGCATCGCCCAGACCTGCGGCGTGCGTTCCAACTGGCGGCTGATCAACGACGTGGTCGCCGACGCGCTGCGCGGCGTGACCCTGGCGCAGATGCTTCATCCCCTCCCCCCCTCCGGCGATCCGAAACGGCGTCCTATCGCCGTGCGGTTCGCGACCACCTGACCTGTAGGCAGCCCCATGGCCACCGAAAACGCTGAAATCCTGGAACGGCTGGGACGTCGCTACGACGCCGGCTTCGTCACCGACATCGAATCCGATTCGTTCCTGCCCGGCCTGAACGAGGACGTCGTGCGCGCCCTGTCCGTGAAGAAGGACGAGCCGGAATGGATGACCGAGTGGCGCCTGGCCGCCTACCGGCACTGGCTGAAGATGCCGATGCCGCACTGGGCCAAGCTGGACATCGCGCCGATCGACTTCCAGGCGCTGAGCTACTACTCCGCGCCCAAGGGCCCGAAGTACGCCTCGCTGGACGAGGTGCCGAAGGAATTGCTGGACACCTACGACAAGCTCGGCGTGCCGCTGCACGAGCGCGCCAAGCTGGCCGGCGTGGCGGTGGACGCGGTGTTCGACTCGGTCTCGGTCGGCACCACCTTCCGCAAGGAACTGGCCGAGAAGGGCGTGATCTTCTGCTCGATGTCCGAGGCGATCAAGGAACACCCGGAGCTGGTCAGGCAGTACCTGGGCAGCGTGGTGCCGGTCGGCGACAACTTCTTCGCCGCGCTCAACTCGGCGGTGTTCTCCGACGGTAGCTTCGTGTTCATCCCCAAGGGCGTGCGCTGCCCGATGGAGCTGAGCACCTATTTCCGCATCAACGCCGGCCACACCGGCCAGTTCGAGCGCACCCTGATCGTGTGCGAGGACAAGGCCTACGTGTCCTACCTGGAAGGCTGCACCGCGCCGATGCGCGACGAGAACCAGCTGCACGCGGCGGTGGTCGAGCTGGTGGCGCTGGAAGACGCGGAGATCAAGTATTCCACCGTGCAGAACTGGTACCCGGGCGACGAGGAAGGCCGCGGCGGCATCTACAACTTCGTGACCAAGCGCGGCGAATGCCGCGGTGCGCGCAGCAAGATCACCTGGACCCAGGTCGAGACCGGTTCGGCGATCACCTGGAAGTACCCGTCGTGCGTGCTGCTGGGCGACGATTCGGTGGGCGAGTTCCACTCTGTGGCGCTGACCCATCACCGCCAGCAGGCCGACACCGGCACCAAGATGATCCACGTCGGCAAGCGCACCAAGAGCAAGATCGTCAGCAAGGGCATCAGCGCCGGCCGCGGGCAGAACACCTACCGCGGGCTGGTCAAGGTGGAGCGCAGTGCCGAGGGCGCGCGCAACTACACCCAGTGCGACTCGCTGCTGATCGGCAAACAGTGCGGCGCGCATACCTTCCCGTACATCGAGGTCAAGCATCCGACCGCGACCGTCGAGCACGAGGCCACCACCTCCAAGATCAGCGACGACCAGTTGTTCTACTGTCGCGCCCGCGGCATCGACCAGGAAAACGCGGTGTCGATGATCGTCGATGGCTTCTGCAAGCAGGTGTTCCGCGAACTGCCGATGGAGTTTGCGGTGGAAGCCAAGAAGCTGCTGGAAGTCTCGCTCGAAGGCTCGGTCGGCTGACGCCTTTCCTTCTCCCTCTGGGACCTCGGCCCCCTTTTCGGGGGAAGGTGGCGCGAAGCGCCGGATGAGGGTACGTGCGCAGCCTCGCACACCCAAACCCGCGAGATGCTTCGCACCGCTCCCTCACCCCAACCCCTCTCCCGGTGGGAGAGGGGCTACACCAAAGAATTCTGACGGACCATCCCATGCTCACCATAGAAAACCTCCACGCCTCCGTCGCCGGCAAGGACATCCTCAAGGGCCTGTCGCTGCAGGTGAAGCCGGGCGAAGTGCACGCCATCATGGGCCCCAACGGCGCCGGCAAGTCCACCCTGGGCAACGTGCTGGCCGGCCGCGACGGCTATGAAGTCACCAACGGCAGCGTGCGCTTCGACGATGCCGACCTGCTCGAACTGGAACCGGAGGAGCGCGCCGCTGCCGGCCTGTTCCTGGCCTTCCAGTACCCGGTGGAAATCCCCGGCGTGAACAACACCTACTTCCTGCGCGCCGCGCTCAACGCGCAGCGCAAGGCGCGTGGCGAGGCCGAGCTGGATTCGATGCAGTTCCTCAAGCTGGTCCGGCAGAAGCTGGCGGTGCTGCACCTGAAGGACGAACTGCTGCATCGCGGCGTCAACGAGGGTTTCTCCGGCGGCGAGAAGAAGCGCAACGAGATCTTCCAGCTGGCGGTGCTGGAGCCGAAGCTGGCGATCCTCGACGAGACCGACAGCGGCCTGGACATCGACGCGCTCAAGACCGTGGCCGAAGGCGTCAACGCGCTGCGCTCGCCGGAGCGCGCGTTCGTGGTGATCACCCACTACCAGCGCCTGCTCGACTACATCAAGCCGGACGTGGTGCATGTGCTGGCCGACGGCCGCATCGTGCAGACCGGCGGCCCCGAGTTGGCGCTGGAGCTGGAAGCGCACGGTTATGCCTGGCTGAAGGAGCGCGTGGCGCCCGAGGCGGCAGTGCAATGAGCGCCCTGCTCGACTCGCTGGCCGCCGCGTTCCACGGCGATGCCGCACGCCGCGCGCCGCTGGAGCAGGCGCTGCGCGACGGCCTGCCCGGCACGCGCAGCGAAGCCTGGAAGTACACCTCGCTGCGCGCACTGGAACGGCGCAGCTTCGCGCCTGCACCGCAGAACGCGCCGGCGGTGGACGCGGCCTTGCTCGACGGTATCCCGGCGCCGCGCCTGGTGTTCGTCAACGGCCGCGCCAGCGATGCGCTGTCGGATCTGAGCGGCCTGCCGGCCGGGGTGGAGCTGCAGCGGCTGTCGACCATCCTGCGCAGCGGCGACGCTGCCATGCGCTTCCTCGGCCGCCGCTTCGAACGCAGCGACGAGGTGTTCGCCCAGCTCAACGCCGCCCTCGCCGACGAAGGCTGCGTGCTGCGGGTGGACGCCGGCGTGCGCGTGGAGCAGCCGCTGCACCTGGTGTTCGTCTCCACCGCCGCCGAGGCCGACCTGGCCTGGCACCACCGCCACCTGATCGAACTGCGCCAGGACGCGACGCTGGCGCTGGTCGAGCACCATCTGCATGGCAGCGATGCCGCGCACCTGAGCAACAGCCTGGCGCACGTGCACCTGGCCGCCGGCGCGCAACTGAGCCACGCCCGCGTGCAGGACGAGGCGGCCGGCGTCACCGCGCTGCTGCGTACCGATGCGGTGCTGGCGCGCGACGCGCAGTACCGGCGTGTGGACCTGGAACTGGGCGGCGCGCTGGCCCGGCACGAACTCAACGTGCGCCTGGAGGGCGACAACGCCAAGCTCGTCGCCAACGGCGTGCTGCTCGGCAACGGCCGGCGCCAGCTCGACACCCGCCTGGGCATCGAGCACATCGCCCGCGACACCGCCTGCGAGCTGCTGTGGCGCGGTGTCGCCACCGGGCGCAGCCGCGTGGCCTTCCATGGCGGCATCCGCATCCGCCACGGCGCCGACGGTACCGACGCGGCGCTGTCGAACAAGAACCTGCTGCTGTCCGCCGACGCCGAAATCGACACCCAGCCAGTGCTGGTGATCGATGCCGACGAGGTCAAGGCCGCGCACGGCGCCACCGTCGGCCAGCTCGATGCCAATGCGCTGTTCTACCTGCGCTCGCGCGGGCTGCCGCAGGAACGCGCGCAGCAACTGCTGACCGCCGCGTTCTGCCGCGAGCCGGTCGGCACGCTGGCGCCGGCGCTGGGCGAAGGCCTGCTGGCACGGCTGGAGCGGGCGCTGAGCGCCGCAGGCGTGGCATGAACGGGCCCGCCGCGCACAGCGCCACGCCGCAGGCGCCGGACTGGGATGCGGTCCGCCGCGACTTCCCGCTGCTGATGCGGGAAGTGCACGGCAAGCCGCTGGTGTACTTCGACAACGCCAACACCGGGCAGAAGCCGCTGCAGGTGATCGCGGCGACCGACGCGTTCTACCGCCGCCACAACGCCAACGTCAGCCGCGCCGTGCACGCGCTCGGCAGCGAGGCGACCGAGGCCTACGAAGGCGCACGGACCCGGCTGGCGCGCTTCCTCAACGTGCGCGCCGACGAGCTGGTGCTGTGCAGCGGCGCCACCTTCGCGCTGAACCTGGTGGCGTACTCGTGGGCGTTGCCGCGGCTGCGCGCCGGCGACACCATCCTGGTGTCGCGCATGGAACACCACGCCAACATCGTGCCCTGGCAACTGGTCGCGCAGCGCACCGGCGCCACGGTCAAGGTCGCCGAGATCACCGCCGACGGCGCGCTGGACCTGGACGCGCTGCGCGCGGCGATGACCGCCGACGTCAAGCTGCTGGCCCTGGCGCACGTCTCCAACGTGCTGGGCACGGTCAACCCGGTGCGCGAGATCTGCCGCGAGGCGCGCAAGCGCGGCATCGTCAGCGTCATCGACGGCTCGCAGGCTGCGCCGCACCGACCGCTGGACGTGGCCGCGATCGGCTGCGACTTCTACGCCATCACCGGCCACAAGATGTGCGGCCCGACCGGCACCGGCGCGCTGTGGGCGCGGCGCGAGCACCTGCAGGCGATGCCGCCGTTCCTGGGCGGCGGCGAGATGATCAAGGAAGTCAGCTTCGACGGCACCGTGTTCAACGACCCGCCGCACAAGTTCGAGGCCGGCACCCCCAACATCGCCGGCTTCGTCGGCCTCGGCGCGGCGGTGGACTATCTGCAGGGGATCGGACTGCAGCACGTGGAAGCGCGCGAGACCGAACTGCTCGCGCACCTCACCGAGGAACTGCAGCGGATCGACGGCCTGCGCCTGTTCGGTACCGCGCCGGGCAAGGCCGCGGTGGTCTCGTTCCTGATCGAGGGCGCCCACGCCCACGACCTGGCGACCCTGCTCGACCTGGAAGGCGTGGCGGTGCGCTCCGGCCAGCACTGCGCGCACCCGCTGCTGCAGTTCTACGGCGTCGCCGCCACCTGCCGCGCCTCGCTGGCGTTCTACAACACGCATGCCGAGATCGAGCGTTTCGTGGCGGCACTGTTGAAGGTACGCAAGCTGTTGGGGTGATTGAAGCCGAGAATCGGGAGCAGGGAATCGGCAAAGCGCTCCACGACGGACTGTGCCTGGCGGGCAAGAGGTGTCCTCGCCTCCTTGAGAGCGCGCATTTCGATTCCCGATTCACCATTCCCCATTCCCGGCGGCACGCCCTAGAATCGGCCCATGCACACGCTCACCTTCCGCACCGCCACCGTCGACGATCTCGACGCCATCGCCGCGCTGGTCACGTCGGCCTATCGTGGCGACAGCAGCCGCGTCGGCTGGACCACCGAAGCCGACCTGCTCGACGGCAACCGCATCGACCGCGAGGTGCTGCGCGCCGACATCCTGCGTCCGCGCAGCCTGGTGTTGCTGGCCGAGCGCGATGGCGAATTGATCGCCTGCGCGCATGTCGCCGACGAGGACGGCGCCGGCTATTTCGGCATGTTCTCGGTGCAGCCGCAGGCGCAGGGCAGCGGCCTGGGCAAGACCGTGCTGGCCGAGGCCGAACGCATCGCCTGGCAGGAATGGCGGTTGCCGCTGATGCGGATGACCGTGATCGATCTTCGCGAGGAACTCATGGCCTTCTATGAGCGCCGCGGCTATCGTCGCACCGGCATCAAGAAGCCGTTTCCGTACGGCGATGCGCGCTTCGGCCTGCCCCGCCGCGACGACCTGCGTTTCGAGGTGCTGGAAAAGCCGCTGGGCGGTGCCGCATGAGCGAGACCTGGACCTTCGTCTGCGCCGACGGCGAACTGGCGCCCGGCGAAATGAAGACGGTGTGGGACGAAGTAACCGACACGCCGATCGTGGTGTTCAACTTCGATGGCCAGTTCTATGCGCTGGAAGACCGCTGCAGCCACGAGGACTACGAGCTGTCGCCGGGCACCTTCGATGCCGCCGCCGGCAGCATCGAGTGCGTGCTGCACGGCGCCCGCTTCGACGTGCGCGACGGTCGCGCGCTGTGCGCGCCGGCCTACGGCCCGGTGCCGAAGTTCCCGGTGAAGTCCGAACACGGCGGGCTGTGGACGCGCGACGACCGCGGTTGAGGCCACGCGTCTTCGTCGCGAACCGGCGCTAACCGCGTCCTTCGTCATCTCTGCAGCGCCGCTCACGGCGATCGCCACATCAAGCGCCCTTACCTGCAGCAAGCGCAACGCTTGCTGGCACGTTGCGCGTGCGCGCCGGCAAGGCGGCAACCGGGATGGAAAGGCCATCTCGATCGATCCGATTCAAGATCCCGATCCCTCGGCCGATAAGGGGAGACGATGTAGACGGATATGCAACTTCGTCACGATTACGTGAAATATCCGTTGCATTTCGTATCGGTTACTTATGCCCCCCCCCTGGTACTCCCATTCCCCTTGCTAGGACCAGAGCATGACCGCTCTTCTGCACCGCTTTAACGTCTCCAGACGCCTCTCCATCGCGTTCGGCCTGCTCATCCTGCTGTCCTGCGGGCTGGTGGTCGGCGGCCTGGTCACCCTGTCGCAGGCGCGCAGCCAGTTGGACACCGTCGCCCGCCGCACCGTGTCCAGCATCGTCTATACCAACGAAATGCTCGATGCCAGCTCGGACATCGGCATCCAGTTGCGCAACATCGTGCTGCCGACCACGCAGGAAGAGAACATCGCCTTCGCCAAGATCATGGTGACGGAACTGCGCCGTTATCGCGAATACTGCACCAAGCTGTTCGCCATCCCCGCCACCAGCGCGCGCGATCGCGCCTTGCGCGAGCAGATGAACCGGACCTACGCGCAGGCGAGCGAGGTCAACCAGCAAGTGCTGGAACTGGGCCTGACCTACAAGTCCGACGACGCGATGAAGGTGCTGCTGCAGCAGGCCGCGCCGGCGACTCAACGTTGGCGCGAGGCGATTAGCGCCTACGCCAGCTGGCAACGCAACAACGGTGAACAGGCCTACGCCGATGCGACCGCGGTGATGGCGCGCGGCCGCTTCCTGCTGATCGCCGGCGGCCTGGCCGTGGTGTTGGTCAGCAGCCTGCTGGCCTGGCTGATCACCCGCAGCCTGACCGTGCCGCTGGCCCGCGCCACCCGTGCCGCCGAAGCCATCGCCGACGGCCGTCTGGACAACGACGTGGCCACCGAGGCGCGCGACGAACCCGGCCGCCTGCTGGTCGCGATGGGCCGCATGCAGACCCAATTGCAGCGCTTCTCCAGCGAAACCGCGTTGATGATCGAACTGCATGCCGACAAGGACATGTCCCACCGCATGCCGCAGGACTTCCCGGGCGTGTACGGCGAGCTGAGCAAGGGCATCAACACCATGATGTTCGAACACCTGGACGCCATCGTCGATGCCATCGGCGTGCTCAACGAATACGCCAACGGCGACCTGCGCCGCGACGCCCGGCGCCTGCCCGGCAGCCGCGCGGTGCTGCACGAATCGATGGATGCGGCCAAGGCCAGCCTGCTGGCGATCAATACCGAGATCAAGCGCCTGGCCGCAGCGGCCGCGGCCGGCGACTTCAGCGCCCGCGGCGATGCGACCAGTTTCCAGCACGACTTCCGGCTGATGGTGCAGGACCTCAACGCGATGATGGAGGTCAGCGACGTCAATCTGGGCAAGCTGTCGGCATTGCTGCAGTCCATCGCCGCCGGCGACCTCACCACCCGCATGCATGGCGACTTCCACGGCGTGTTCGCACGGATGCGCGAGGACGCCAACGCCACCACCGACCAATTGACCGGCATCGTCGCGCGCATCCAGACCGCGGCCAGCAGCATCAGCGCGGCCGCCGGCGAGATCGCCAGCGGCAACGACGACCTGTCGCGCCGCACCGAGCAGCAGGCCGCCAGCCTGGAAGAAACCGCGGCCTCGATGGAAGAGTTGACCTCGACCGTGCGCCAGAACGCCGAACACGCCCGCCAGGCCAACCAGTTGGCGGTCGGTGCCGCCTCGGTGGCCTCGCAGGGCGGCATGGTGGTGGGCCAGGTGGTCGAAACCATGAGCGGCATCGAGGCCTCGTCGAAGAAGATCGCCGACATCATCTCGGTGATCGACGGCATCGCCTTCCAGACCAACATCCTGGCACTCAACGCCGCGGTCGAAGCCGCCCGCGCCGGCGACCAGGGCCGCGGCTTCGCGGTCGTCGCCACCGAAGTCAGGACCCTGGCGCAGCGCTCGGCCAACGCCGCCAAGGAGATCAAGACGCTGATCGACGAGTCGGTCGGCCGCGTCGCCGAGGGGTCCGCTCTCGTCGACCAGGCCGGCAAGACCATGCAGGAGATCGTGGGCTCGGTGCAGCGGGTGACCGACATCATGGGCGAGATCTCGGCGGCGTCGCAGGAACAGTCGGCGGGCATCGAGCAAGTCAACCAGACCGTCACCCAGATGGACGAGGCCACCCAGCAGAATGCGGCACTGGTGGAGGAAGCCACGGCGGCGGCGCGCTCGATGGAAGACCAGGCCGGCCAACTCACCCAGGCGGTGGCGCTGTTCAAGATCGACACCCGCAGTACCGCGACGCGCAGCGCAGCAGCGCCACGCACGCGCGCGGCCGACGTGCTCGACCCCGCGGCCTGAGTCGCCTCGGCACGGCGGGTGATGCGCCTTCCCGGCGCGTCACCCGCCGCGCGCTGGCGCCCACACCTGGCGGCGCCGGAGCCGGCTGCGGCACACTGTGCGCCTCCCCCTTGCGAGCGCGCCCATGAAGATCGTCGAAGTCCGTCACCCGCTGGTACAGCACAAGATCGGCCTGTTGCGCGACGCGGCGCTGAGCACCAAGGGCTTCCGCGAACTGGTCACCGAGCTGGGCACCCTGCTCGGCTACGAGGCCACCGCCGACCTGGAGACCGAGACCCACACCATGGAGGGTTGGGCCGGCCCGACCCAGGTACAGCGCATCGCCGGCGCCAAGATCACCCTGGTGCCGATCCTGCGTGCCGGGCTGGGCATGCTGCCCGGCGTGCTGGCGCTGATTCCCGCGGCACGCGTCAGCGTGGTCGGCCTGCAGCGCGACGAGGAGACACTGCAACCGGTGCCCTACTTCGAACGTCTCACCGGACGACTGGAGGAGCGCGACGCGCTGATCCTGGATCCGATGCTGGCCACCGGCGGCACCCTCATCGCCACCGTGGACATGCTCAAGCGCGCCGGCGCGCGGCGGATCAAGGGCATCTTCCTGGTCGCCGCGCCGGAGGGCCTGCAGGCGCTGGAAGCGGCGCATCCGGACGTGGAGGTGTACACCGCCGCCATCGACGACCATCTCAACGAGAAGGGCTACATCCTGCCAGGCCTGGGCGACGCCGGCGACCGCATCTTCGGCACCCGCCTGGGCTAGGGCGTGTCATCAATCCCCGAGCATGCCGCGCCGCGGTTGCGCATGCCTGTGGCAAGGAAGAACGAGGAAGTGGATGTGCGTCCACGCCCGAGCGATAACCCGGCCATGGGCGCGCGCAATCGCGGCCCTTCGGGTTGGGCCTGGCAGGCGCGCTGCCGGCGCCGCGCGGCTTGACCTGACGGCCAGTCAGGCGCTGCGCCACGCAACGCCGGCAGCGCGCCTGCCAGACCCAACGCGGCATACTCGGGAATCGGTGACACGCCCTAAGCGGCGCCATCCGCGCCGTCCAGCATCAGCGCTGCAGTACCTGCAGCGCGGCGCTCACGTACACCAGCGGCGCATTCCAGTTGATCGCCACTTCGTTGGTGGCGTAGCTGCATTCCTTGTCCAGGTACGACAGCGCCGGCAGCGACGACGTGTAAGCGTGCTTGCACGCGTCGGCGTCCTGCTGCCCCGGCTGCGGACCGCCCACCAGCCATCCCGGCACCGGCGTGGCGACGCCGTCGGCGATGGAGATGCGATGGTGGATGTGCATCGGCGAGCGCGCGCCGATGCCGGTGACGAAGGACATGCCCAGCGGGTTGCGGCCGAGCACGTAGTCCAGCTGCGACTGCGCGGCCTGCAGGTATTCGGGCTTGTGCTGCAACTGGTAGGCCTGCAGCAGCATCATGGCCTGGTTCATCGCGGTGGCGTTGCTGCCCCAGTGGAAATCGGCGTCGCGCATGGTCACGCGCCAGGCCGAGCCCTGCCACACCTGCACCAGGTGATCGGCCAGGCCCTCGATCTCGTCGGCGATGCGCGCCTGGTCGGCACGCGGGGTCAGCCGCGCGCGGTGCTGCGCCAGCGACATCCACGCCAGCCCGCCGACCTGACGCCAGTCGGGCACGCTGGCCGGCACCTTGCGCGCCATCGCCGCCTCGTAGAAGGCGTCGTCGGCGGTAGCCAGATACAACTCGGTCGCGGCCCAGGCGAACTCGTCGTCGAACTCGGTGTCGTCGTAGGCGCCGGTGTGCACGTCGTCCGGCTGCCGGTAGGCCACGTCCGGATGCGCCTGCGCCCAGGCCCAGGCGCGCCGCGACGCCTCCAGCATGCGCGTGGAGATGCCGCCGAACTGCGCGTCGTACGGCGCGTAGATGCGGCTGGCCTGGGCCATCACCGCAGCGAAGTCGAGCGTGGCCGCGGTGCTCTTTTGCACCACGTAGCGTGGTGCGCGCGCCTGGTCCGGCATCTGCATGCCGGCGAAGTCCAGGTTGGTGAGCTTGTGGTACACGCCGCCGTCGTGCGGATCCTGCATCGCCAGCAGCCACTGCAGGTTCCAGTCGACCTCGCGCAGGATGTCCGGCACGTCGCCGCCGCTGTCGGGAATGCCTTCCGGGTGCGCGCTGAAGTAGGTGGGGAACTGTTCGTAGGCGGCCAGCAGGGTATAGACGGTGATGCCGGAGCTGACCACGTACTTGTTGTAGTCGCCGGCGTCGTACCAGCCCTTGGGCGCGGCGATCACGGTGCCGGCCGGGCGCTCCGGCGAGGCCGCCGAGGCATGCACCAGCACGCGGTCGTCGGGATGGCCGGCAGCGCGCGCGTGGCGGCCGGCGTAAGTGCCGTCCAGCGCGGTGCTGGCGCGGTTGTAGTAGTAGGCCTTGAGCGCGGCGCGCGACAGCGCGTTGTAGGCGTCTTCGCCGATGGCGAAGCTATCCGAGGGCGGCAGGCCGTCGACCTGCAGGCGGTAGCGGCCCGGCGTGCGCAACGCGGAGAAATCGGCGATGCGCACGGTCTGCTGCGCCGGCGGCCATGCCGCGGCGGCGCCGAGGGTGCCGCGCAGCACCACCTCGTCGCTGTCGGCGCGCACAATTGAGAACGCGTCGCCATGCCCATCCGGCACCACCGCCAGCTTGCTCGCGGCAGGCAGGAAACCGACCTGGTTCAGGCGGATCGGCGACGGCACGGTGGTGTCGGCATGCGAGGTGCAGCCGCCCAGCAACAGGCAGGCGAGGAACAGGCAGGACAGGGCATGGGGCAGCTTCATGCGCCGATACTGGCCGGCCATGATGACGGCTGCAAGCGCCACGTTGCGGACGCGCTGGCAGCGGTTCAAGACGCGGCGTTGGACGGCCGCATGCTGCGTTTCTGACAGCGCCGTCAGTGAGGCGTCAGCGTGGGGTCGCCATGCGGCGCCTACGGTGACGGCCTGTCCCCGCTGCCGGCGCCGCCCCGTGACCGCCCTGCCCCCACCGCCCGTTTCCCGCCGCGTGGTACCGCTCGTGCCGCTGCTGAGTGTGCTGCTGCTCGGCGGCTGCATGGTCGGCCCGGACTACGTGCGCCCGGCGCCGCCGGCCGCCGCGCAGCAGCCGTTCGAAGAGGCCGACGGCCGCTGGACGCCCGCCGCACCGGCCGCGGCCGACCCGGAAGTGGCATGGTGGACCCGCTATGGCGATCCGCAGCTGGACACCCTGGTCGAACAGGCCGACCGCGCCAACCAGACCCTGCGCCAGGCCGAGGCGCGCTATCGGCAGGCGCAGGCGCTGGTCGGCAGCGCGCGGGCGGCCGAGGCGCCGTCGCTGGGCGTGCAGGCCGCGGCCACGCGCGAGCGCAGCGTCACCCCCAAGCCGGGGCTGCGCGACGCCGATACGCTGGGGCTCAGCGCCAGTTGGGAGCCGGACTTCTGGGGCAAGGTCCGACGCAGCGTCGAACAGGCCGGCGACAACGCCCAGGCCAGCGCCGCCGACCTGGCGCAGGCGCGGCTGTCGCTGCAGGCCGCGGTGGTCGCCGATTACCTGCAGCTGCGCTTCGACGACCAGACCCTGGCGCTGTACCAGCGCACCCTGGCCGGCTATCGCGACGCGCTGCGGCTGACCCAGGCCCGTGTGCGCGCGGGAGTCGCCAGCGCCGCCGATGTGGCCGCGGCCGAAGCAACCCTGCACAGCACCGAAGCCGCATCGACCGATCTGGCGCTGTCGCGACGGCAACTGGATCACGCGCTGGCGGTGCTGCTCGGCCGAACCCCTTCCGAGTTCTCGCTGGCGGCCAGCGACGCACCGCTGCCGGCGCTGCCGCCGACGCCGGAGGCCCTGCCCTCGATGCTGCTGCAGCGGCGCCCGGACATCGCCGGCGCCGAACGGCGCATGGCCGCGGCCAACGCCGGCATCGGCATCGCCGTGGCGGCGTGGTTCCCGACTCTGTCGCTGAGCGCCAGCGGCGGCTACGACGGCGCCGGGCTGGCCTCGCTGCTGAGCGTGCCGAACCAAGTCTGGGCGGTGGGCGCGGCGCTGGCCGGCACGCTGTTCGACGGCGGCGCCCGCCACGCGCAACGCGCGCAGGCGCAAGCCAGCTTCGATGCGGCCGCGGCCAGCTACCGGCAAACCGTGTTGAGCGCGTTCCAAAGCGTGGAGGACCAGCTCGCCGCCGCACGCGAACTGGCGCGCGAACAGCAGCAACAGCGCAGCGCCGCCGACGCCGCGCAACAGGCCGAACGCGTGCTGATGGACCAGTACCGCGCCGGCACTGCGCTGTACAGCGCCGTCATCACCGCGCAGGCCAACGCGCTGGACGCGCAACGCACCCTGCTGCAGGTGCAATCGCGCCAGTTCGGCGCCCAGGTCGCGCTGCTGGTCGCGCTGGGCGGCGACTGGGACAGCGCCCGTCTCCCCGCCGTGCGCGGCGCCTCGCCGGGCGCCACGCCGGCTCCTGTCCTCCCGGAGTAGCCCATGTCCACCGCCGCGCCCACCCGCCCTGCCGATCCGCCACCGCGCCATGCCATGCCACGGCGGCGCTGGCCATTCGTCGCCGCCGCAGTGCTGGTCGCGCTGCTGCTGGCGGTGTGGTTGCGCCCGCGCCATGCACCGACCAAGGCCACGCCGCCGGTGCCGGTGACCAGCGCGCCGGTGCTGCGCAAGGACGTGCCGATCCGCCAGACCGGGATCGGCACGGTGCTGCCGATCGCCTCGGTGACCGTGCACTCGCGCATCGATGGGCAACTGATCGACGTGGGCTTCAGCGAAGGCCAGGACGTCAAGGCCGGGCAGGTGCTGGCGCGGCTGGATCCGCGCACCGACCAGGCGCAACTGGCCGCGGCCACCGCGCAACTGGCGAAGGACAAGGCACAGCTGGGCAATGCGCAGGCCGACCTGCAGCGCTACACGCAACTGCTGCAGGACAACGCCACCACCCGCCAGACCCTGGACACGCAGAAGGCGCTGGTCACGCAACTGCGCGCCACCCTGCAGAGCGATGCGGCGGCGATCGACAACGCGCGGGTGCAACTGGACTTCACCACCATCCGCGCACCGATCGACGGCCGCGCCGGCGCGCGCCTGGTCGATCCGGGCAACATCGTCCACGCCAGCGATGCCGGCGGCCTGGTGGTGCTGAACCAGATCGACCCGATCGCCGTGCAGTTCACCCTGCCGGAAAGCACGTTCCAGCAGATCAACCGCGCACTGCAGGCCGCACCGGCCAGCGTGGGCGTGGACGCGGTCGAGCACGGCAGCGGACAGGTGCTGGCGCACGGCACGCTGGCCCTGCTCAACAACCAGATCGACACCAGCACCGGCACCATCGCGATGAAGGCGCACTTCCCCAATTCCGGGCACACGCTGTGGCCGGGGCAGACGGTGGATGCGCGCATCACCCTGGGCATGCGCAGCGGCGCGCTGGTGGTGCCGAGCGCGGCCGTGCAGCGCAGCCAGGACGGCGAGTTCGTGTACGTGGTCGGCAGCGACGGCAGCGTGCGCGACCAGCCGGTGCAGGTGCTGGACGAGGCCGATGGCGAGAGCGTGATCGGCCAGGGCCTGCAGGCCGGCCAGCGCGTGGTGGTGGATGGGCAGTACCGGCTGCATCCGGGGGCGAAGGTGGTGGAGGCCAAGCCGGCCAGGCACGCCAAACCGGCCGCGGCGGGAGCGCACGCGTGAGCGTCTCGGCGGCCTTCATCAAACGCCCGATCGGCACCTCGCTGCTGGCCATGGCGTTGCTGTTGCTGGGCCTGGTGGCCTGGCCGCTGCTGCCGGTGGCGCCGCTGCCGCAGGTCGATTTCCCCACCATCCAGGTCTCGGCCAGCCTGCCCGGCGCCAGCCCGCAGACCATGGCCTCGAACGTGGCGCAGCCGCTGGAGCGGCAGCTGTCGCTGATTCCGGGCCTGAGCCAGATGACTTCGACCAGCGCGCTCGGCTCGACCCAGGTGACGCTGCAGTTCGACCTGGACCGCAACATCGACGCTGCCGCGCTCGATGTGCAGACCGCGATCAACGCCGCGTCCGGGCAGTTGCCGAGCGGGCTGCCGAGCGCACCGAGCTTCCGCAAGATCAACCCGGCCGAATCGGCGTCGCTGATCCTGGCGGTGCAGTCGCGGGTGTTGCCGCTGACCCAGGTCGACGACTACGCCGACAACGTGCTGGCGCAGCAGATCTCGCGCATCTCCGGGGTGGGCCTGGTCAACCTGTACGGTGCGCAGAAGCCGGCGGTGCGCGTGCAGGTGGATCCGGCCAAGCTGGCGGCGCTTGGCCTGAGCCTGGAGGACATCCGCTCGGTGATCGCCACCACCACGGTGAACGCGGCCACCGGCTCGATCGATGGCGCGCGCCAGGCCTTCACTGTCTCCACCAACGATCAACTGCTGCAGAGCCAGGCCTGGAACGACGCGGTGCTGGCCTGGCGCAACGGCGCGCCGATCCGCGTGCACGACGTCGGCACCGCGGTGGACGGGCCGGAGAACGCCAAGATCGCCGCCTGGGGCTACGCTGGCGCCGCCGCACCGGCCGACAGCGGCATCGTCGATGGCCGCGCGATCATGATCGCCATCACCAAGCAGCCCGGCGCCAACGTCATCGACACGGTGGAACAGGTCAAGGCCGCGCTGCCCAAGCTGATGGCGTCGATCCCGCCCAGCGTCAGCGTCAAGATCCTCGCCGACCGCACGCAGAATATCCGCGCCTCGGTCAGGGACGTGGAGTTCACCCTGCTGCTGTCGATCGTGCTGGTGGTGGCGGTGATCTTCGTGTTCCTGCGCAGCGCGGTGGTCACCCTGATCCCGAGCCTGACCGTGCCGCTGGCGATCCTCGGCACCGCCGCGCTGATGTACGTGCTCGGCTACAGCCTGGACAACCTGTCGCTGATGGGCCTGACCATCGCCGTCGGCTTCGTGGTGGACGATGCCATCGTGATGCTGGAGAACATCTACCGGCACATCGAGGACGGCATGGCGCCGCTGCAGGCGGCGCTGCAGGGCGCGGCCGAGATCGGCTTCACCCTGGTCTCGATCTCGGTGTCGCTGGTGGCGGTGTTCATCCCGCTGCTGCTGATGGGCGGCATCGTCGGCCGCCTGTTCCGCGAGTTCGCGGTGACCGTGAGCCTGACCATCCTGGTGTCGTTGCTGGTGTCGCTGACCCTGACCCCGATGCTGTGCGCGCGCCTGCTCAAGCCACACGCCGGGCAGGCGCAGGGGCGCCTGGCGCGCGCGTTCGAGCGCGGCTTCGACGCGCTGCTGGCGGCCTACCGGCGCGGCCTGGAGACGGTGCTGCGGCATCCGCGGCTGACCCTGGCCAGCTTCCTGCTGACCGTGGCCACCAGCGTGGCGCTGTTCGTGGTGATGCCCAAGGGCTTCTTCCCGCAGCAGGACACCGGCTTCATCTCCGGCACCGCCGATTCGGCGCAGGATTCGTCCTCGGCGGCGATGCGCACGCGCATGCTGCAACTGGCCGACATCATCCGCCGCGATCCGGACGTGCTGTCCTTCGGCATGCAGGCCGGCGCCAGCACCTTCAACTCCGGCACCTTCTCGATCGCGCTCAAGCCCAAGGATTCGGGCCGCACCGCCAGCGCCGACCAGGTGATCGCGCGGCTGCGCAAGCACCTGGCGCACGTGCAGGGCGTCACCCTGTTCATGCAGGCCGGGCAGGACATCAACGTCGGCGGCCGCCTGGCCCGCACCCAGTACCAGTACACCCTGACCGACGCCAACCTGGACGAGCTCAACACCTGGGCGCCGAAGTTGCTGAAGGCGTTCCGGGCGCTGCCGCAACTGACCGACGTGGCCTCCGACCAGCAGAACGCCGCGCCGATCGCCAGCCTGACCATCGACCGCCAGCGCGCGGCCAGCTTCGGCATCACCCCGCAGCAGATCGACGCGACCATCAACGACGCCATCGGCCAGCGCCAGGTCGCGCAGTACTTCACCCAGCTCAACAGCTACCACGTGGTGCTGGAAGTGACGCCGGCGCTGCAGGGCGATCCGTCGCTGTTCCAGCGGCTGTACCTGACCTCGCCGCTGACTGGCAAGCAGGTGCCGCTGTCCACCTTCGCCACGCTCGACACCAGCAAGACCGGCTACCTGTCGGTGAGCCACCAGGGCCAGTTCCCGGCGGTGACCATCTCCTTCAACCTGGCGCCGGGCGCGGCACTGGGCGACGCGGTGGACGCGATCCAGCAGGCCCAGGCGCAGCTGCGGGTGCCGGCCACGCTCAGCGGCAGCTTCCAGGGCACGGCGCAGGCGTTCAGCGCCTCGCTGCGCACCCAGCCGTACCTGATCCTGGCGGCGTTGATCGCGGTCTACATCGTGCTCGGCCTGCTCTACGAGAGCTACATCCACCCGCTGACCATCCTCTCCACCCTGCCCTCGGCCGGCGTCGGCGCGCTGCTGATCCTGATGGCCGGCGGCTACGACTTGAGCGTGATTGCGATGATCGGCATCATCCTGCTGATCGGCATCGTCAAGAAGAACGGGATCATGATGGTGGACTTCGCCCTGCATGCCGAACGCGAACGCGGGCTGTCCTCGCGCGATGCGATCTTCGAGGCCTGCCTGATGCGCTTCCGGCCGATCATGATGACCACCCTGTGCGCCCTGCTCGGCGGCCTGCCGCTAATGCTCAACCACGGCGCCGGGTCGGAACTGCGGCGGCCGCTGGGCTATGCGATGGTCGGCGGGCTGCTGCTGTCGCAACTGCTGACCCTGTTCAGTACGCCGATCGTGTACCTGTACCTGGACCGCCTGCACGGCTGGTACCTGCAGCGGCGCCAGGCACGTCGCGCACGCACCGCCGCGCCGGAGGCGCTGCAGCCATGAAGGTGCTGATCGTCGAGGACGAGCGCAAGACCGCCGACTACCTGCAGCAGGGACTGAGCGAACAGGGCTGCACGGTCGACGTGGCCTACGACGGCATCGACGGCCAGCACCTGGCCCTGCACTACGACTTCGACGTGATCGTGCTCGACGCGATGCTGCCGGGCCTGGACGGCTTCGCCATCCTGCGCTCGCTGCGTTCGGTGAAGAGCACGCCGGTGATCATGCTGACCGCGCGCGACAGCGTGGAGGACCGGGTCAAGGGCCTGCGCGAGGGCGCCGACGACTACCTGATCAAGCCGTTCTCCTTCATCGAACTGCTGGCGCGGCTGCAGGTGCTGGCACGGCGCGGCCGCGTCCAGGAAAGCACGCTGCTGCGCGTGGGCGAGCTGCAGATCGACATGATCAGCCGCAAGGCCATGCGCGGCCGGCAGCGGCTGGACCTGACCGCCAAGGAGTTCGCGCTGCTGGCGGTGCTGGCCCGGCACCAGGGCGAGATCCTGTCCAAGACCGCGATCGCCGAGATGGTCTGGGACATGAACTTCGACAGCAACACCAACGTGGTGGAAGTGGCGATCAAGCGCCTGCGCGCCAAGATCGACGTGCCGTTCGACGCCCCGCTGCTGCACACCGTGCGCGGCATGGGCTACGTGCTGGAAGAACGCGAGGACGCGAGCGGGTGAGCGCGCCGGCGCGGCCCTCGATCGCGCTGCGCCTGGCCGGCCTGTTCGCGGCCACCGCGCTGCTCGGCTTCGCCCTGATCGGGCTGGTGCTGCATCAGGTGCTGGAGCACGAACTGCGCCGGCACCAGCGCGAGGAACTGCGCTCGCACATGGACGCGGTGCGGTACATGCTGGTCAACAGCCGCTCGCCGGAGCTGGCCGCACATGCGCGCACGCGCCTGGCCAGCGTCTCCAGCGCGCCGGACCTGCGCTTCTGGCTGTGGAGCGAGGACCCGGCGTTCCGCTACGGGCGCGGCGCCGAGGCGATGGCGGCGGCCACGCGCGGCCATAGCGGGCTGGTGCGCATCGGCGATCCGCAGGCGCTGGGCATCGCCGACGCGCAGCCGCTATCGTGGCAGGCCATCGGCCAGGCGCTGCCGGCCACGCCGGTGCGCCCGCCGGTGCAACTGATCGCGGCGATGGACAGCGCCCCGTTCGCGCTCACCCGGCGCCGCTTCGACATCGCCCTGGCGCTGGTCACGCTGGCCGGCACTGCGCTGGTCGGCGCGCTGGGCTACTGGACCGCCAAGCTCGGCCTGCGCCCGGTGCAGCGGCTGTCGGCCGATGCGCAGCGCATCGGCCCGCACGACCGGCGGCGCCTGGACCTGCCGCGGCTGCCGCGCGAACTGGAAGACCTGGGCGCGTCGTTGAACGCGGCCTTCGACCGGCTCGATGCGGCCTATGCGCAGCAGGAAAGCTTCAATGCCGACGTCGCCCACGAACTGCGCACGCCGCTGGCCAGCCTGATCGGCCAGACCCAGGTGGCGCTGACCCGCCACCGCGACGCGCAACAGTTGCGCCAGGTGCTGCAGTCGAACCTGGAGGAACTGGAACGGCTGCGCGCGATCGTCGCCGACATGCTGTTCCTGGCCCGCGCCGAGCAGGGCCAGCGTGCGCGCCAGTGCGAGGACGCGTCGCTGGCCGAGGAAGTCGGCAAGACCGTGGAGTTCTTCGAGGTGCTGCTGGACGAGGCCGGCTTGCAGGTGGAGGTGCGCGGCGACGTGGTGGTGCCGGTCGAGAAGTCGCTGCTGCGGCGCGCGCTGTCCAACCTGCTGCACAACGCCATCCAGCACTCGGCCGGTCACGCGCCGATCGTGGTGGAGATCGTGCAGCGCGGCGGCGAGGCGCTGATCGCCTTCTCCAACCCCAGCGTGGCGCTGGCGCCGGAGCATCTGCAGCGCCTGTTCGACCGCTTCTACCGCGGCGACGCCGCCCGCGCCAACAGCCGCGAGAGCCACGGCCTGGGATTGGCGATCGTCAAGGCAGTAGCGACCATGCACGGCGGGCGCGTGTTCGCGCAGCACCGCGACGGCATCACCACGATCGGGTTTTCGGTGGCGCTGGACGGCGCCGCTACCGGCGTGCCGGCGCACGCCGCGCTGCGCTGGTAAGCCGCAGCGCCGCGCTCAGGCGGCCAGTGCGCGCGCCTGCAGCGCCGGCAGTTCGTGCGCGGTGACGAAACGGCCCTTGGCATCGCGCTGGAGCTGCGCCAGCGCGCAGTCCGGATCGTGGGTGAAGAACAGGCGCACGTCGCGCGCCAGCGCGTCTTCCAGGAACGCGCGCTTCTCGTCGATCAGCAGTTCGGCGTTGCGGTCGTAGCCCATGGTGATCGGCACGTGCACCCACGAGCGGCCCGGGATCAGGTCGGCGCAGAACGCCACCCCGCCGTGTGCCTGGCCATCCTCGCCGTGGCCGGGGCCGACGATCTCGGCCAGCATCAGCCCCGGCGTGTGGCCGTCGCTGAAGCGGAATCGCACCGCCTCGCCGAGCGTACGCGAATACTCGCCGTCGACCAGCTCCAGCCGGCCGCTGGCCTCGAGCAGGCCGGGCAGTTCCGGAATGAAGCTGGCGCGGTCGCGCGGATGCGGGTGCAGCGCGCGTTGCCAGTGCGCCGCGCCAACCAGGAACTGCGCGTTGGGAAACAGCAGTTCCGGCGCGGCGCCCTCGCGGTAGGCGGCCAACAGGCCCCCGGCATGATCGAAGTGCAGATGGCTCAGCACCACCACGTCGATGTCGGTATGCGCGAAGCCGGCGTCCTGCAGCGAATCCAGCAGCACGTGGCGCGCCTCCTGCACGCCGTAGCGCTCGCGCAGCGCCGGCGGGAAGAACGCGCCGATCCCGGTTTCGAACAGCACGGTCTTGCCGACCAGCGGGCTGGCCAGCAGCGCGCGGCAGGCCAGCGCGATGCGGTTGCCGTCGTCGGGCGCGGCCCATTGCTGCCACATCGCCTTGGGCGCGTTGCCGAACATCGCGCCGCCGTCGAGTTTCTGCGAGTTGCCTTGGATGGACCAGAGTTTCATGGGCGGGGATTCGGGAGTCGGGATTGGGGATTCGCAAACGCGGGCGTCAGGGCGCCGGCGCGGTCTGCAGCACTTCGGCGCTGCCGACTTCGTTGCGCGGGTCGCTGCCGCCGCTGAGCACGTTGCGGCGCTTGTCCCATTCCACCGTCTGCAGGTTGCCCCAGACGTGGCTGGAGCCGTGACCGTCCTCGGCCGTGTCGCCAGGCAGCTTGAGCGTGTGTCCCATGGCTTCCAGGCCCTTGGCCGTGGCCGCGTCGAAGGTGCCGGTCTCCGCCTCGATCACGTCCGGCAGCCACTGGTGGTGGTAGCGCGGCAGCGCGGCGACCTGCTGCGCCGTGAGGCCGTCGTCGTAGCCGAGGATGCCGAGCAGCACCATGGTGATGATGCGGCTGCCGCCCGGGGTGCCGAGCACGATCGCCTTGTCCGCGTTCTCCATGAAGGTCGGCGACATCGAACTGAGCGGGCGCTTGCCCGGCTTGGGCGCGTTGGCCGCGTAGCCCATCACCCCGAAGGCGTTGGGCGTGCCCGGACGCAGCGCGAAATCGTCCATCTCGTTGTTGAGCAGCACGCCGGTGCCCTTGGGGATCAGCCCGGAGCCGTACAGCAGGTTGACCGTCTGGGTGGCGCCGACGCGGTTGCCCTCGCCGTCGATGATCGAGAAATGCGTGGTCTCGTCGTCTTCCAGCGGGGTCGGCTGGCCGGACAGCAGGTCGCTGGGCGTGGCCTTCTCCGGGTTGATCGTCGAGCGCAGGCCCACCGCATAGTCCTTGCTGAGCAGGATGCGCTGCGGCACGTGGGTGAAATCCGGATCGCCCAGGAAGAAGGTGCGGTCGCGGTAGGCGCGACGCATCGCCTCCACGGTCAGGTGCACGCGGTGCACCGGGTCCATGGTCTTGAGGTCGTAGCCCTCCAGGATCTGCAGCATGCTGGCCAGGGCGATGCCGCCGGAGGACGGCGGCGGCGCGGTGGTGATGGTCCAGCCCTTGTAGTCGAAGCGGATCGGGGTGCGTTCCTTGATCGTGTAGCCGGCCAGTTCCTCCGCGGTCCAGCGCCCGCCGGCCTGCTTCACGCCGGCCAGCAGCTTCTTGGCGGTGGCGCCACGGTAGAAACCGTCGAAGCCCTTGTCGGCCAGCAGTTGCAGCGTGTTGGCCAGTTCCGGCTGCTTGAATACGTCGCCCACCGCGATCGGCCGGCCGTTGCGCAGGTAGACCTCGCGGGTGCCGGGATAGCGCTCCATCACCTTGCGCCGCGACTGGTAGCCCTCGGCCATGCGCGCGTAGACCGGGAAGCCGTCGCGGGCGATGCGGATCGCCGGCGCCAGCGACTGCCGCAGCGGCAGCCGGCCGTGCTTGGTCGCCAGTTCCACCAGCGCCGCCGGCAACCCCGGAATGCCGGCCGACCACGGGCCGTTGATGGAGCGATCGCGGTCCAGCTCGCCCTTGGCGTCCAGGAACGCGGCCGGCGTCGCCGATTCCGGCGCGGTCTCGCGCGCATCCAGCATCACGTCCTTGCCGGTCTTGGCGTCGTGCAGCAGGAAGAAGCCGCCACCGCCGAGGCCGGAACTGATCGGTTCGACCACCGACAGCGTCGAGGACACCGCCACCGCGGCGTCGAAGGCGTTGCCGCCCTCGCGCAGGATCTGCAGGCCGGCCTCGGTGGCCAGGCGATGGCCGCTGGCGATCGCGGCGCCGGGCGGATGCGCGGCCGGGGCGGTGGCGGTCGCCTCGGCGACCGGCGCCTCGGCCCACGCCGACGGCGTCAGGACCAGGGCGAGCAGCAGGACACGGCGGACGAGGCTTCTCATGCGGCGGGGGGCTCCTGTGGGTACAACTCGGGGTGGTCGCGCTGCAGGCGCTGCAGCTTGGCCAGCAACTGGGCGTGGGTCTCCGGGATGGCCGGGTCGGGGTCGATGCACTCCACCGGGCACACCACCACGCACTGCGGCTCGTCGAAATGGCCGACGCATTCGGTACAGCGGGCGGGGTCGATCACGTAGATCGTCTCGCCCATGGCGATGGCCTGGTTCGGGCAGGCCGGCTCGCAGACGTCGCAGTTGACGCAGAGCTCGTTGATCTTGAGGGACATGTGGCGCACTTCGGCACTGACCCGGGCAGTTTACCGGATCGGGACGGGACGGCCCTGCGAAGGCGGCGCCGGGGCGCGGAACGCTGTAATGCAGCGCAAGGCGGCTTGGGCAACTGCCGCGACGTGGCGCGGCACACAGCAGAACTGCGCAGCGCAACCGCCCGTTGCGGGCGGCGCGGGATGGCGGGACCGGCGCGCATCGGCGCGCCGGTCCGCACGGGGCTTACTTGGCTTCGACGAAGATGTAGTCGGCGCCGGTCGGCTTGACCACGGCTTCGACGCGGGCGTTGTCGGCCGGAGCGCCGATGTAGACCACGCGCACGCCCTTCATGCTGTTGGCCTCGACCTTGGCGAACGCGGCGGCGATCAGGTCGGCCATCTTGGCCGAGGCCGAGGAACCGAACGCCAGCATGTTGCCCGGCTGGATGCCGCGGCCGATGGCGGTGGTGGCGCTTTCGACCTGGCGCTCGTACTTGGCCTGGAACTCCGGATCCGATTCCGGCGGCAGGTAGTACAGGAACGGGCTGTTGGTGACGTTGCCCATGTTCTGGATCGCCACTTCCTGCAGGTACTTCTTCCAGCCGGCATCGTCGTCCTTGGCCGGGGCGGTCAGCGCGGGCTGCGCGTCGGCGGCCGGCTTGGCGGCCTCTTCCTTCTTGCAGGCGGTGAAGCCCAGGGCCAGCGAAGCGATCAGCAACGCGCGTGCGGTGGTGTTCATGGAACGGCTCCCTCTGTGTCGTCAGTGAATGGTGGTCGGCTCAGCGCTGCGCGGCGGCCTGGCGGGCCTGGACCAGCGCCTGCACCACCGACGGCGGCACGAAGCCGGAGACGTCCCCGCCCAGGCGCGCGATCTCGCGCACCAACGAGGACGAAATGAAGCTGTGTTGCTCGGCCGGGGTGAGGAACAGGGTCTCCACCTCCGGGATCAGATGCCTGTTCATGCTCGCCATCTGGAACTCGTATTCGAAGTCCGACACCGCGCGCAGGCCGCGCAGCAGCACGCCGCCGCCGACCGAGCGCACGAAATGCGCCAGCAGCGTGTCGAAGCCCAGCACTTCCACGTTGCGGTGCCCGGCCAGCGCCTCGCGGGCCAGCGACACGCGCAGGTCCAGCGGCAGGGTCGGCCCCTTGGAGGGGCTCTGCGCCACGCCCACGATCACCTGCTCGAACAGCGGTGCGGCACGGTTGACCAGATCGATATGGCCGTTGGTGATCGGATCGAAGGTGCCGGGATAGACGGCGATGCGGCTATGGGCCACGGTCATGCGTCGGGTACCGCGTGAAGGTCGCCGGGAAGTGTAGCAGCGGTGCGCCGGTACAGGGCAGCGCGGACCTCGCGGCTGCCGCCCTCGCGGTACAGCGCCCAGGACGCCGGCACTGCGGGCGCCTGCCCGGCCGGCGACTCCAGGTACAGCCAGGCATCGGCCGCCAGCCGCGCCGGCAGGCGCTGCAGCACCGCGTCCCACAGCCCGGCGGCGAACGGCGGATCGACGAAGGCGATGTCCGCCAGGGCCTCGGCCGGCGCCTCGGCCAGCCAGCGCAGCGCATCGCCCTGCACCACCTGCACCTGGTCCTGCGCCTGCAGCCGCGCGACCGTGGCGCGCAACTGCGCCGCCTGGCCCGGATCGCGTTCGACCAGCACCGCGCCGGCCGCGCCGCGCGACACCGCCTCCAGCCCCAGCGCGCCGCTGCCGGCGAACAGGTCCAGCACCCGCGCCCCGGGCAGCACCGGCTGCAGCCAGTTGAACAGGGTCTCGCGGACCCGGTCGGAGGTCGGGCGCAGCCCGGCCAGGTCTGGCACCGGCAGCCGCGTATTGCGCCAGCGCCCGCCGATGATCCGCACCTGGCCGCCGCCGGGACGGCTCATCGGCGGCCTCGCAGGGACCGGGACAGGCGGAACGGGGAACGCAGGAACGGCATGGGCGGCGGGCAGTGGGCGGCGCGGAAACGGGGTCCGGATCATAGACCAGCGCGGTGTCGCGCGTATGCGCGGCGAGGCGCTTGAAGCCGGCGGTGGCCGCCACCATGTCGGCCGGCAGAGCCGCGCTCTCCTCCGCGCGGCCGCCCATCCTTCATGGAGCACCTACCGATGAGCGTGGAAACCCAAAAAGAAACCCTGGGCTTTCAGACCGAGGTCAAGCAGCTGCTGCAGCTGATGATCCATTCGCTGTATTCCAACAAGGAGATCTTCCTGCGCGAACTGATCTCCAATGCCTCCGACGCCGCCGACAAGCTGCGCTTCGAAGCCCTGGTCAAGCCGGAGCTGCTGGACGGCGACGCGCAGTTGCGCATCCGCATCGGCTTCGACAAGGACGCCGGCACCGTCACCATCGACGACAACGGCATCGGCATGAGCCGCGAGGAGATCGTGGCGCACCTGGGCACCATCGCCAAGTCCGGCACCTCCGAGTTTCTCAAGCACCTGTCCGGCGACCAGAAGAAGGACTCGCACCTGATCGGCCAGTTCGGCGTGGGCTTCTACAGCGCCTTCATCGTCGCCGACCAGGTCGACGTTTACAGCCGCCGCGCCGGCCTGCCGGCCAGCGAAGGCGTGCACTGGTCCTCGCGCGGCGAAGGCGAGTTCGAGGTCGCCACCATCGAGAAGGCCGAGCGCGGCACCCGCATCGTGCTGCACCTGAAGGACGACGAGAAGGACTTCGCCGACGGCTGGAAGCTGCGCGGCATCGTGCGCAAGTATTCCGACCACATCGCCCTGCCGATCGAGTTTCACAAGGAACACTACGGCGAAGACAAGGACAAGCCCGAGACCCCGGAATGGGAAACCGTCAACCGCGCCAGCGCGCTGTGGACGCGCCCGCGCACCGAGATCAAGGACGAGGAATACCAGGAGCTGTACAAGCACATCGCCCACGACCACGAGAACCCGGTGTCGTGGAGCCACAACAAGGTCGAGGGCAAGCTGGAGTACACCTCGCTGCTGTACGTGCCCGGCCGCGCCCCGTTCGACCTGTACCAGCGCGACGCCTCGCGCGGGCTCAAGCTGTACGTGCAGCGCGTCTTCATCATGGACCAGGCCGAGCAGTTCCTGCCGCTGTACCTGCGCTTCATCAAGGGCATCGTCGATTCCAGCGACCTGCCGCTGAACGTCTCGCGCGAGATCCTGCAGTCCGGCCCGGTGATCGACTCGATGAAGTCGGCGCTGACCAAGCGTGCCCTGGACATGCTGGAGAAGCTGGCCAAGGACGACGCCGAGCGCTACCAGGGCGTGTGGAAGAACTTCGGCCAGGTGCTGAAGGAAGGCCCGGCCGAGGACTTCAGCAACCGCGAGAAGATCGCCGGCCTGCTGCGTTTCGCCTCCACCCACGGCAGCGACGGCGCGCAGAACGTGTCGCTGGCCGACTACGTGGCGCGGATGCAGGACGGTCAGGACAAGCTGTACTACCTGACCGGCGAGAGCTACGCGCAGATCAAGGACAGCCCGCACCTGGAAGTGTTCCGCAAGAAGGGCATCGAAGTGCTGCTGCTCACCGACCGCATCGACGAGTGGCTG
This sequence comes from Xanthomonas sontii, assembly GCF_040529055.1. Lineage (NCBI taxonomy): Bacteria > Pseudomonadati > Pseudomonadota > Gammaproteobacteria > Lysobacterales > Lysobacteraceae > Xanthomonas > Xanthomonas sontii. The sequence goes on from NZ_CP132342.1 coordinate 3,980,286, forward strand.
ATGAGCTACCTCACCGAGTTCGACGGCAAGTCCTTCGTCGACGTGGCGCGCGGCGACCTGGACCTGGGCAAGCTCGACAGCGAGGAAGAGAAGCAGGCCAAGGAAGAAGCCGCCAAGGCCAAGCAAGGCCTGGTCGAGCGCATCCAGAACGTACTCAAGGAAGACGTCTCCGAAGTGCGCGTCTCGCACCGCCTGACCGACTCACCGGCGATCCTGGCCATCGGCCAGGGCGACCTCGGCCTGCAGATGCGGCAGATCCTGGAAGCCAGCGGCCAGAAGCTACCCGAGAGCAAGCCGGTGTTCGAGTTCAACCCCGCGCACCCGCTGATCGAGAAGCTGGACGCGGAAGCCGACGGCGAGCGCTTCGGCGACCTGGCGAAGGTACTGTTCGATCAGGCGGCGTTGGCGGCTGGCGACAGCCTGAAGGACCCGGCGGCGTATGTGCGTCGGCTCAACAAGCTGTTGTTGGAGTTGTCGGTGTAAGCCTGAGACATGTGGTCGCGAAAAGAACGAAGCCGGCATGCGCCGGCTTTGTTTTTTTACACGGCCCTCCGAGTACCCGAAGCCCAACAACCTTGCAGGATTCCGGTTCCGCGTTACGGTTGTTGGCTCAAGGCAGAACATGGCGTGGGCACCAGTTCGAACCGGCCGGCGTGATCACAGCCATGTCCTTCTCAGCCCGCAAACGCGCGCACCGATGGGACAAGGCGCTCTGGCGTGCAGCTCGACACTGTGTGCCGCCATACCATCCACTGCCTACCCCACTTGACACTGCCTACCACTTCTTCACGCTGACCAGCTGTTTATCTACCACAAACAAAGATACGCGATAGCGATCGAAATAAATAATGCCAGCATTAGCAGCACAAAACAGACACAGAAAATCCCCTGCCTTAAATTTACTTGAACTGCACATCAACTCTATTTATCGATTTCAACAAAATGCCGCAAATCAAGAGGAGAGAAAGGCCAACAACAGCCACAGCATTCATCAAAAAAAGATCAAACCAGCTCAAAAACACCACATGGCCATGCTGGTTATACTGGTAGATCTTGCCAATCGAATAATTTGCAACGCTGGGACTACCCGAAATGACTACCCTGGCAATGTAGGGCTCGCCAATAAAAACCATGGCAGCGCCAGCAAGAAAACTCGGAATTACGAAAAATCTTGCAACCTTAGTCTTCATTGATCACCAACTATCAATTGCGCACCAGCATGCGTTGAAGGCTCCACACTACCAAGCCAAACCAACATCCCTTGCAGGACCGGCTGACCTTGTTGAATTATCGAATGCGCTCAGGGCTGGCCGTCAAGGAAATTCCACGCGCCCGATGAGCGGTCTCCCGCTTAGCTGAAACGTTGGACGTCGTCAGTCTGATCAGTTGCGCAATCCCGAGGGATCAGTCATGACGCTACCTCGGATGTAGTGCAGGCATGCAAGATACCTGCCCGGCACGCTGGTAGAGCTGCCTGGTGACCTGCCGCTGCCAGGCTTTTCGCGAAGCGCCGCGCAGGCGAGAATCCGCGTCACTTCCTGGCCACCCTCCTCGATGAACAGCAACCCCACCCTCACGCTGTCCCTGGACCAGGCCACCACCCTGGTCGAACGCATCCTGACCCACGCCGGCTTCAGCCCGGCGCACGTGCAGGCGCTCACCCACACCATCGTCGCCGGCGAACGCGACGGCTGCGCCTCGCACGGGTTGTACCGGACGCTCGGCTGCGTGGCGACGCTGCGCAACGGCAAGGTGGTGGGCGATGCCGAGCCTGCCGTGCACGATCATGCGCCCGGCATCGTCCGGGTCGATGCACGCGGCGGGTTCTCGCTGCTGGCGTTCGAGCGTGGGCTGCCGCTGTTGATCGAGAAGACCCGTGCCAATGGCCTGGCGGCGCTGGCGATCAACCATTGCGTGCATTTCTCTGCGCTGTGGCCGGAAGTCGAACGCATCACCGACGCTGGGTTGGTCGCGCTGATCTGCAACCCCAGTCATGCCTGGGTGACCCCGGCCGGCGGCCGCACGCCGCTGCTGGGCACCAACCCGCTGGCGTTCGGCTGGCCGCGCGCGGATGCGCCGCCGTTCGTGTTCGACTTCGCCACCAGCGCGGTGGCGCGCGGCGAGATCGAGCTGCGCCGCCGCGCCGGCCAGCCGATTCCAGAAGGCTGGGGTGTGGACGCGGCGGGCGCGCCGACCACCGATCCGGCCGCAGTCGCCGACGGCGGCGCGATGCTGACCTTCGGCAGCCACAAGGGCTCGGCGCTGTCGGCGATGATCGAACTGATCGCCGGGCCGTTGATCGGCGACCTCACCAGCGCCGAATCGCTGGCGCACGACGCCGGTACCGGCGCGGCGCCCTACCACGGCGAACTGATTCTGGCGCTGGATCCGGCGCGCTTTCTCGGCGCCGATCGCGCCGCACACCTGGCCCGTGCGGAAGCCTTTTTTGCGGCCTACGAGGCCACCGGGGCACGCTTGCCGTCGCAACGCCGTTACCAGGCGCGGGAACGCAGCCGCAGCGAAGGCGTGCGGATTCCGCAGGCCCTGCATCAGGATCTGCTGGCCTTGCTCGACTGAAGAAGACTATTGGTAACGCGCTTCAACGTGACTCAGCGGGACATGCCGTTGTCGCATAGAGACGGCGTCAGCCGCGACCGGCATTACTGGTGAGGCGTCGCGGCTAAAGTCGCTTCTACAATTGAGCTTCAGCGCATCGTGTGCTCGTGTCATGCGCGCGCCAGATGCGGGTGAGCAAGCGCCCCGCCCGCACGATCCGCGGGCAGGAACGGCATTAGCGCCGACGTGGAATCCCGCTAGCAGGTGGAATCGCGCCTGGCCGTGCGGACCGCGGCGGGTTCTACCCGCCACGGCACTGTCACCTACTCGCCTGCGCAATCAGGCTCCGCCTCAGAACTTCACCGTCGCCCGCGCCCAGTAGTAGCGGCCGAGCAGATCGTAGGTGGCCACGTCGGTGTTGGCGTTGGTGACGTTGTTGGCGTAGTACAGCGGCGGCTGCCGATCGGCCAGGTTGTCCACGCCCACCTCGAAGCGGGTGTTCCACGGCTTGACCTGATAGCCCACCTGCACGCTGTGGTAGACGTAGGCGCCGATATCGCGGACCACGGCGGGCTGGTCGGCATCGGCCGACAGGCTCTGGCGGGTATCGGCGCTGCCGATCTCGGTGCGGCCGATGTAGCGCACGCGCCACGACGCGCTCCAGTCGCCCAGGTTCCAGTTCAGCGTGCCAAGCGCGCGCCAGCGCGGGAAGTTGCCGTAGGCGTAGGTGTACTTGCCGGCGTTGTGGATGGTGACGGTGCTGGCGTCGGTGGTGTCGGGATTGATGTCGTAGCGGATCACGTAGGTACCGTTGAGGCCGGCGCTGAAGTTGCCCCAGGCGGTGTCCGGCAGGCGGTAGGTGAGGCTGAAGTCCGCGCCGCTGGCCCACAGCTTGCCGAGGTTCACGGTGGGCTCGGCGATGTAGTTGACGGTGCCGTTGTCGTTGCGGTGGATCAGCGCGCAGAACGCGCTGGCGTCGTTGGCGTAGCACTGGTTGAGCACGGTCTGCGCCGAGACCTGGGTGATGGTGTCCTTGAGGTTGATCTTCCACAGGTCCGCGCTCATCGACAGGCCCTCGACCCAACCCGGGTCGTAGACCACGCCGAAGTCGTAGGACATGCCGGTCTCCGGCTTGAGCTGGTAGCCAGCCACCGCCGCGCCCGACGCCTTGGCGCCGACCTGGTTGTCGGCCTGCTGGTAGCTGCCGTCGGTGGGCACGTTGGCGCAGGCCGCGGCATGGCCGCCGGTATAGCCATTGCACGGGTCGGTGACCGACGGCGAGTCGCCGGCCACGCCGGCATACAGCTCGCCGATGTTGGGCGCACGGAACACCTGCGAGGCGGTCCCGCGCAGCAGCAGGTTCTCGATCGGGCGGTACTCCAGCGAGATCTTGCTGTTGGTCTTGCTGCCGACGGTGTCGTAGTCGGAGAAGCGGCTGCCCACGGTCAGGTTGAGCGAGTGCACGCCGGGCAGGCCGGCGAGCAGCGGGAACAACGCTTCCGCATAGGCTTCCTTGACGCTGAAGCTGCCGCCGAGCACCGAGGCGCAGAACTCGATCACGCCGCACATGCCGTTCTCGTCGCCGGTCCACAGCGGATCGGCGGCGGTGCTGGTGCTTTCCTTGCGATAGGAGACACCCACGGCCAGGCTCGCGGTGCCGGCCGGCAGTGCGAACAGCTCACCGTTGGCGTTGGCCTCGAACTGCTTGACCGTATAGACGTTGGTGACGATCGGATTGACCACCAGCGCTTCCAGCGCCGCCTTGTTGCTGGCGGCGTTGAGGTTGAACACGTCGATCGGGGTGCAGCCGGCGATCGGCGTGCCGGCGCTGCCGCACTTGACCGTGCCGTCGGCGGCGAGGAACGACGGCCCGACCGCGGCGTTGAAGCCGGCGTAGTCGAGGAAGCCGTAGTTGATCGACTTCTGCTTGACCTTGCCGTAGTTGAGGCTGGCGTCCCACTGCCAGGAACTGTCGCCGAAGCTGCCGCGCAGGCCGGGATTGATCTGGAAATTGTAGGTGTTGTACTCGTAGCGGCGGTTGCCCAGCACCGTGGCGCGGGTGTTGAAGTTGTTGTACGAGGTGCCGGTGCCGCGGTCGGTGCCGAAGTTGACCCCGAACGGGTTGTAGTAGCTGGCGGAGGAGACCAGGAAGTTGTCGCCGTTGGCGAAGATCGGGATCGGCGCGATGATCGAGGACGAGGTGGTCTTGCTGAAATAGGTGTTGACGTAACCTTCCAGGTGATCGTTGAAGCGATAGCTGCCGAGCACGAAGGCGTTGGTGCGTTCCTGCGGGGTCTGCAGCAGGTTGTACGGCTGGTAGTTGTAGGAATCGGTAGAAGCGACGTAGCAGTGGTACTGGCTGGCGTTGGTGGGGCTGCTGCTGCCGCCGTTGAAGGTGACCCGCGAACAGCCGTTGCTGGCCGCCAGCGCCTTGGCCGCGGCAGAGCCGTCGTTGAAGCTGATGCTGCCGGTCGGCGTGGCCGAGGAGCCCTGCTTCACCCCGACGCCGTCGATCAGCGACAGCGCGTCCTTGGAGTAGGCGCGCGCGCCCGCCGAGACCGGGTCGATGTCGTGGTAGGACAGGCCGGCGACGATGCTGCCGCGCTCGCCGGTCTTGCCGGCGGTGAGCGAGAAGTTGCGGCGGTTGCCGTCGCTGCGCGAGCTGGTGCCGAAGTCGGCGCTGGCCTCGATGCCGTCGAAGCCCTTGCGCAGGATGAAGTTGACCACGCCGCCGATCGCGTCCGAGCCGTACACCGCCGAGGCACCGTCGCTGAGCACTTCCACCCGCTCGATCATGGTCGCCGGGATCGCATTGACGTCGTTGCTGGCCAGGCGCGTGCCGTTGACCAGGACCAGGGTGCGCTTGTCGCCGAGGCCGCGCAGCGAGATCACCGAGGCGCCGGTGCCGCCGCCGTTGTTGGTATTGGGGTTGGTGGCGTTGCCGGCGATCGACGGCAGTTCCTGCACCAGATCGCCCAGCGTGGCCTTGCCGGTGGCTTCGATCTGCGCGCGACTGATGGTCACCACCGGATTGGCGGTCTCGGTGTCGACGCGGCGCAGGCGCGAGCCGGTGACCACGATGCTGTCCAGCGTCTGGGTGGTGCTGTCGGCGCTCGCCTCCTGCGCCTGTGCCGCCCCTGCGCTCCCCAGCGACAGGGCGGTGGCGACTGCCAGCGCCAGCGGCGTCGCGGCATGACGGAAGGAAGGGCGTGGCTGCGGAAACGACATGGGGCGGGCTCCTGGAAGGTGGCGAGACGAGACAGCGAAAAACGCAGGCCGAACGACGCCATGCCGGCGCCATGCCGACGGACGGACCTGCTGGACGGTGGCGCCTGCGCGGCGCCTGCGGCGGCGTGCCTGCACCGGACCACGACGGCCTGGCGCACAACGGGGAGGCCGATCTCCTGCGCGCACGGCCGGTGCGCGGCTCCCCGCTCCTGCGATGACGTCCGACGACGATGGCGGCGCTCCGGTGGCGCGCGCCGGCGCCACGGCCGGTACGACGATGCGATCAGATTTTCATCACGCGGTCACACTGTGCCGTGTGCGCACGCCCGCGTCTTGTCGCGATTCGCGGTTTCGCATGCGGAATCACGCATGGTCATGTGGGGCTCCGCGCCTGCACGTGGCAACGTGCCGCGGCATGGCGCAGTGTCGCGCGAACACGACCACGACAGGCACACACTGCAATCGACCGTGCGCGGCGATGGCAACGAGTCGCGCCATGCCGCGTCACGCCGGGATCAGCCAGCCGCCGAACAGCGGGCCGGCGGTGTCGCCGTGCTGCGGCTCGATGCGCACGACCAACGGCTGGGCATCCCGGGTGAGCGCCGGCGGCAGCGGGTAATCGCGGTCGACGAAATCGATCACCTGGCCGCGCTCCACCGCCACTTCCACGGCCAGCTTGCCGTTGATCAGGATGTTGAAACGGCCCTTGTCGCTGCCCCAGAAGCGCAGCCGCAGCGCCAGTGGCTGCGCGCTGCCGCGCATGCGGAACTCGACGAAGCCCTTGCCGCGCACGTCGCGGCACTGCTGGCGACGGTAGGCGCCACCGAAGGAGGTATCGCTGCGCAACTGGTGGGCCTGCTCGGAGGCCTCGTCGCCGAACTGGATCATGTCCACCGCGATCGCACGCAGCTTGTCCTGCTCGGCCTGGCGCCGCGCCCGCCGCTGCGCTTCCTGCGCCCACTGCGCAGGATCCATACGCTTGAAATACAGCGCGCTGCGGCGCTCGTACTGTGCGTAGAACGGGACGAAGGTCAGGCCCGTCGGTTGCGTGCTGCTGGCCAGGAAATGGCCGGGCTGCGGCAGCTCGACGAAGCCGCGCAGCGGATCGGCCGCGGCCACCAGCGCCGGGTCCGGCGCGTCGTACGGCGTACTCACCGGCCCCAGGTCGGCGGCCAGCGCCAGCGGACCGCGCATCACCACCACCGTGTCCGCATCGCCGGCGGCGTGTTCCAGCCGCAGCGGCGTGGCCAGGTCCAGGTCGATCACGTCGCCGGCGCGCCAGTCGCGCTCCAGCGCCAGATAGCCATCGGCCAATGCAGCACGCGCGGGCTTGCCGTTCACGCGCAGGGTATAGCGGCCCTCGCACCAGGCCGGCACCCGCAACAGCAGCCGCCGCGGCGCGCGTGCGCCGGCACGCAGCACCTGCAGGCGCACCTTGCCGTTGTCGGGCACGCCACTGTCCAGTTCCAGCGACAGGTCGCGCTCGCTCCAGTCCAGCCGCGAGGGGATATAGAGATTCACGTACAGCGAGGTGGCGTCCTGCCAGTAGATCGCATCGCCGAACTGCGCATGCGCTTCCATGCCGCTGCCGACGCAGCACCAGAACGAATCGAACTTGTCGGAGAAGCCGCGCTCGCCGCCGCTGATCATCGGCGTCATGTAGGTGAACATGCCGGTGGCCGGATGCTGCGCGGCCATGGTGTGGTTGTGCAGCGTGCGCTCGTAGTAGTCGAAGTAGCGTGCCTGCGGCGTCCACTGGTACAGGTGCCGGGTCAGCTTGAGCATGTTGTAGCTGTTGCAATGCTCGCAGGTCTGCTCGGTCAGGAAGGCGGCGATGGTGTCCGGCTCCTGGAAATACTCGCGGTCGGCATTGCCGCCGATCACATAGCTGTAGTGCGCGGTCACCGTCTCCCAGAAGAAGCGCGCCGCCGCGGCCGCATCGGCATCGCCGGCGACCTCGAACTGGCGCGCCTCGCCGATGAACTTGGGCACCTGGGTGTTGGCGTGGATGTGCGGCAGTGCGTCGCGCCCGGCCGCGGCCGGGTCGATCACCTTCTCGTGGCGCAGGCGCTTGCCGATGGCGATCCAGCGCGCATCGCCGGTGCGCGCGCCCAGTTCGATGTAGGACTCGTTGAGCCCGCCGAACTCGGTATCCAGCAAGGTCTGCATCTGCGCATGGTCGAGCGCGTCGAACACACCGGCGAGATAGCCGGCCAGCGGCAACAGCACCTGCAGCGCTTGTGCGTTGCCGGCCAGTTCTTGCGCGTCGAGCAAGCCGGCGAACAGTTTGTGCACCGTGTACAGCGGCGACCAGCTACCGTTGAGATTGAACTTGCTGCCCTTGATGACGCCGCGGCGCACTTCCTCGAACACCACTTTGCCGCTGTCGATGGCGCCGTTGTCGTTCTTGCGGGTGAGCCCGCCGACGTAGCCGTCCGCGTCCTTGGCCTGCGCGCGCGCCAGCTCGGCGACGATGTAGTCGATGCGCTCGCGCAGTGCGGGATCGCGGGTCTGCGCGTGCATCTTCGCCAGTGCGCTGAGGTAGTGGCCCAGCGTGTGGCCGGCGATGGTGTCGCCCTCCCAGCCGCCGTACACCGCGCCCTTCGGCGGCAGGCCGGCGTACTGCAGGAAGTTGTGCAGCAGGCGGTCCGGCTCCAGTTCCAGCAGGTAGCGGCGGTTGGTCTGCAACGAGTCCAGGAACAGCGACGGCTTCAGCGTGACCTGCTGCAAGGGCAGCGCCTGCACCCGTCCGGGCGTGGACGCGGCGGCGTCCAGCGGGAAGCGCAGCAGCCCGGCGGCCACCGCCAGTGCGCTCCATTGCAGGAAGCGGCGCCGCGAGGGATCCAGCGCGGCGCCGGCCGCGTCGGCAGCTGCGTGCGCGCAGGCGGCGCCATGCCGATGCATGCCCTGCCCGCTCATCGCCGGCCTCCCGCGTGCGAGGCGGCATGCGGGAAAGAAACGCATCGAGGCATGGACTGCTCCTGTGTGAGATGTCGGGACGCCGACGCCGCAGGGCAACGACCAGCGGATCCATGGTCACTGTGTCATCCGGGTGACAGCGCGTCTTGTCCACACTGATGCGTGCAGATGCGGATTTCTGCCGAATTACCGTGCCGACCCGGCGCTGGCGACCAGGCCCCTGCGGACAGCGTGGGCGAACGCGGCCGACACGCCAATGCGCTGCGGCCCATGCGCCACCTGCACGACGCGTCGCGTCATGCCGGGATCGCGACACCGCGGTGGTGTCGCAGCGAATGCACCGTGCATCCGCCACGACACCGCCTGGCAGTCATTGCCGGTCGATCATTGCGGCTTCACCGTGACCTCTGGCACCGCGTCGGTCAGGTCGGCGCCATAATCGGGGTTGGTCACCGTATCCGCATCGACGTAGCCGTAGAACACGCCCTTGCTGGCCGACGCGCCGCGTTGTTCGACGTCGCCACGCAACTGCCCGGAACCGGACAGCGTGAACCCGCCGAACGCCCCCGCCGGCTTGAACACCGTATGCAACTGGGCGCGATCCTTCACCGTCACGCCATCCTGCAGCAGGCTCAACCCGCCAACCAGGGCGCCGTCCTGCACCTGCCCGCCCAGGATCGTCGCATGATCCTCGATGCGCGCATCGCCCAGCACCTTGCCCCCCAGCACCCGCGCATGCGGGCCGACATAGGCGGTGGACGCGACATACGCGTTCTGGGCGACCCAGCCACCGCCGTTGGGGTGACGGCCGCCCACGCGCGTCGGCGTCGGCGCCCCGGGCTGCTGGCCCGACGGATACGCGTTCTCCAGCGTGACGCTCCACGGGTAGCGGTAGACCGAATAGTAGGACTGATCCCACTTGATCTTCTGCATCTTGCTCGGCGTCCCCATCACCACCAGATACAGGTCGCTGTCATCGCTGCGCACCTGGAACGACAGCGCGGCATCGGCGCCTCGCTGCAGCGCGCTGTAGCGCGGCTTGCCGTTGGCATCGATCGCGACCACGCCCCAGCGCCAATCCGAGTCCGGCGTGCCGATGCGATCGGGATCGTTGGCCAGGCCCGGCAACGTGTCGACCGCCGATTGCTGCTGCACATTGCCATGGAACTTCACCACGACCGCATTCGCACCCACGGTGGGAACCAGCCGGACCAGGTTGTAGCCCCACCGCTGCGGCGCCCAGTCGAACGGCACCTGGTAGCCGCCGGCCTGGCCCTGCACCGGATCCAGCTGGGTCAGGCGCAGTGCGCGATCACGATTGGTCTCATCGGCCAGGTTTTCCGGATCGAATGCGGTATTGCTGCCGTATTGCTGGCGCATCACGGCGCCATGGTCGCGGCCGTCCGGGTCGGTGTAGTCCCACTGCACGTTGTGCATGGCCCAGTCGCCGAGCACGTCGTTGAGCTGCGACTGGCTCCACCCCATGTTGTCGCGGATGATCGAGAACGGATCGGCATCGGCCTGGCGGGAATCGCCGGGCTTGGGCGCCTTGGCCCACAGATCGTTGATGATCGCGTAACCGAAGCGATCCTTGAGGTACTCCATGAACTGCCAGTTGCAGTAGCGATCCCGGGTCGAGCCAAGATAGAGATGCGGGTAGTTCACCAACATCTCCGAGCACTGCACGTCGTCGTGGAAATACTGATGCGCCATCCAGTTGGCATGCGATTCCCAGATCCAGCCGACGTACGGCGAGTCGCGCAAGCCGCCGGTGCTGCCCTGCAAGCCATGGGTCAATTCATGCGCCAGGCCCCAGTGATAGCCCAACTGGTCCGGATTGATCCACATGCCCATGCCGCCGCTGGCGGAGGTACCGCCGTTCAGGCCGAAGCTGTGGTCCAGGTAGACGCTGACCTTGTACTTCGTCGCCGTGTTGCAGTAAGGCTCGGGAAACCCGACGCGCCCCATGTAGTCGTCCCAGATCAGCTCCAGCTCCTTGGCTGCGGAGGTCACATCGTCCTGCGACAAGGCTTGTCCGTCCTTCCAGCGGAACGCGAAGTGTTGCGTTTCGTAGCGAACGGCCGGCATGTCGGTATCGCCGGGATTGGCGAGCCATTGGCCGGCACTGCAGACCGCCGCGGCCGCCGCATGCGCATGCTGCGCAGCCAGGGCCAGAACGGCCGACAGGCACATCGTGGAGACCAGACGCACGTATCGAGAAGCAGCAGGTTTCACGGCTCTACACTCCTCTTGTCCGACGACATTGGATGAATAGGACGATCGACGCGCGTTCCGCCGCACCAGCCTGCAGTGATTGAGGCATCCGCCGCCACCCCGACGGCATGCGGATCCAGGTTCGCCTCCGGCGAAACGCCAGGAACACGCCGCACGGCAGCCACTCGCATATCGGCAATGCGTCGCCAGACTAATCCACCAAAACGCCATGCACCCGACGTTTATCCTCATGGAATCGGGATAATTCCGCACAGAGTCCGAAAATCAAACCGACGTCACGGCAGGAACATGATGCGGCCGGCACCTGCCGCCGACATCAGCGGCGGGTGCTGCAACCGAAGCGCCTGCGAAGGTCGGCGAGGTCGGCTCGATCGGCATGCACGCCTCACTTCAAGGCATGTCGCAGCGCTGCACATCCGCCGCGGTCGCCTGCGGCAGGCGCTGCGCCTGCGACGCCAACATCTCCCACTCCTGCACCGCCAGTGCGGCGTAGCGCTCGCCGCCGCCGGATGCGTCCAGCACCGCGCGCACGCAGCGCGTGGTCACCGGCGCGAAGCGCAGCGTCTGCCAGCGGCCGGCGACGGGTGCGCGCGTACTCTCTGCCAGCGGCCACCAACGGCCGTCGCGACGGTACTCCAACCGCCAGCGCGCCGGCGGCGCCACGCCGCTGTCCGCGCCCGGCGGATGATCGGCCCAGAACAGGATGCGACTGCCCTGCAGCGTCACCGGTTGCGCCCAGCTGTACTGCAGCCATTGCTGCGGTGGGTTGTGCGGCGTCCAACTGCCCCATAGCTGCGGCGGCAACGGATTGCGCTTGACCCGGCCGTCGTTGAGCGCGGCGATCCAGTACTGGTGCGGGATGTCCGGGCCGTTGGACGCACTGGCCTGCGCATAACGAGCGAGGTTGCGCTGCGGCGGCAACGGCGGCTGCGGCCGCTGCGTGGGCACCACCGGCAGGATCCGCGCCGGCTGCCGGGTGTCGTCCCACTGCAATCGGTCGATCGCCACGCTGCGGCGGAAATGCCCGCCGCCCTTGGCGTCGGCGGTGTGGTAGACCAGGTACCACTGGCCCTTGAATTGCACGATGCCCGGATGCGAGGTGGTCGAGGACACCGGCGGCAGAATCACGCCGCGGTAGGTCCATGGCCCCAACGGCGAGGGCGCGCTGCCGTAGGCGATGCACGCGTGGTACAGCGTCGGCGTGCAGTCCGACTCCGGCCCGGCATGGTTGTCGGCGTAGGCCATGTAGTAGGTGCCATTGCGCTTGAACAGCCACGGCGCTTCGAAGTAGCCGTCCAGCGTGGTCACCGCCACCGCCTGCCCCTTCGGCGTGACCATGTCGCGTTCCAGTTCGATGCCGAACAGCTTGCCGAAGGTGCCCCAGTACAGATACACGCGGCCGTCGTCGTCGACCAGCACGGTCGGGTCGATGTTCTGGATGGCGTTGGGCGTCGGCAGCGATTGCGACAGGATCGGTCCCTGCGGATGCGCATCGCGCCACGGCCCCAGCGGGCTGTCGGCCACCGCCACCCCGATCGCGAACGGATCGGCATTGCGCGAGTGTGCTTCCTGCACCGGCGCATACAGGTAGTAGCGTTTATCCGGACCCTGCACGATCTGCGCCGCGTAGGCGTGGCCGGGCGCCGCCCAGGCGAATACCTGCTGCGGGCGCAGCAACGTCGGGTAATGGGTCCAGTCGCCGCGGCCGACATCGTCGGTGACCAGCAGTTGCCAGCGGTCGATCACGAAGTCGTTGACCTCGGGTGCCGCCTCGTCGCGGCCGGCGATGATGTAGAGCTTGCCGTCGGCAACCAGCGGCGCGGGGTCGGCCGAATAGGCACGTCCGTCGGCCAGGATCGGATTGCCCGACGCATGTACCTGCCGCGACCAGGGCACCGCCGGTGTCGCGGCGATGGTCGCGGCAATGCCGATGCAGGCAGCGCAGGCCACCAGCAGGCAGGCGACGACACGGCGCACGGGATGGCGGTTCATGGCGTCGTCTCCGCCTCGATCACCAGCTCCAGCCGCACCGGCAGCGTCCCGGCGCCATCGCGGCCCTGCGCCTGTCCGACCACGCTCAGGCGTGCGGGCTTGGCATAGGCGGCCGGCGCCAGCGGCGCCCAACGTACCGGCACGCGCTCGCGCGAGCCGTCGTTGTACTGCACGGAGACCAGTTCCGGCAGCGCCGGCGCCTGCCCCGCAGGCATGTGCAGCGGCGGCGGCGCCTGCACGGTGGTGAGCTGGCCCGGCGCGGTCGCGCGGACCCAGATGCTGGCCGTCACCGGCACGCCGCCGTCGGCCAGGCCCTGCACCTGCACGCGGCCCTCGCCGGCCAGCGCCGCCGCATCGACCTGCGACCAGCGCACGCCCAGCCAGGCCCAGCTGCCGTCGGCGAAGTAGCCGGCGATGCGTGCCGGCAGCGTCAGCGCCTGCCCGGGCGCGATGCGCACGTCCACCGCTTCGGTCGCCACCGCGCGCTCGGCGAACACCTGCCATTCGTCCAGCCCGACCGCGTAGTGGCCCTCGCCCTGCGTCGCGGTCTGCAGCACCGCGCGCAAGGCCGTGGTAACCACCGGCGCGAACGCCACCCGGCTCGGCGCGCCATCGCCGTGCACCGGATAACCGCCGCGCACGGCGATGTCGCGCCACTGCGTGCCGTCTCGGTATTGCAGCGTCCACGCGCGCGGCAACGCCACCCCGCCCTGCGGCTGGTCGTCCCAGAAATACAGCGCCGTGGCGCTCAGCCGTTGCGGTTGCGGCCACTCGTACTGCACCCACACCGAGGCCGGCTGCGCGCGTCCCCAACTGCCCCAGCGGCGGTCGGCGGCCGGCACCTGGTCCGGCGCCGGCAGCAGCCCATCGTTGAGCGCCTGCAGGCGGTGATGGCCGGCGGTGAACTGCGCGCTCGGTGTAGCCTCGCCCTGCACCTGCAGCGTCTGACCGGCCGGAGCCGCCGCCGCGATCACCTTGACCTCGGCGTGCCCTTGCAATGCGCCATCGTCGGCCTGCAACTGCAGGGTGTAGGCGCCGGGCACAGTGAAGCGCACCTGTGTGGTGGCCGCCTGCGGCTGCTCGAACAAGGCCGCGCCACCGGGCGGCGCCTGCAGCATGCGCCAGTGCAGGGAAAGCGTGCCGTTCGGCAGCGCGTCGTCGCCGACCCGCCCGGCCAGGCGCACCACGCCACCGGCACTGCTGCCGTCTTCCTGCCAGGCCTCGACCTGCGGCGCCTGGTTGCCGTGCACCGCCGGCACGGCGGCGCCGCTGGCATAGGCCTGGAGCTCCTTGATCCCGGTGCGCAGCGCGCCGGCATGCGTGACTTGCAGACGCCAGCGCTGCGCGCGCAGCGGCGGGAAACGGATGCGGTTGCGGTTGCCCTGCGCGATCGGTGCATCGCGCACCTGGCCCGGCACGGTCTTCCACACGCCGGCGTCGAAGTACTGCAGCACGTACAGCCATGGCGGCGCGTAGCCGGCGCGCGTGCCCGACGGGAAGCCGTGCTGTTCACCCGGAGGCGAGGAACTGCGATAGAAGTACACGCGCACGTCGTCCAGGGTCTGCGGGCGCTGCAGATCCAGCTCCAGCCAGTCGCTGGCGGCAGGCGAACCGACGGTCCCCCAGAACGGTTCGTTGGCGGTGCTGCCGTCGACCGCCGCCGTGGCCGGGAATCCGTCGGTCGCGTAGCTGGCGCTGACTGCCGCGCCCTGCGCCAGGTTGCGCGCGCCGGGCGGCAACGCGATGTCGAGCCCCGCGTCGGCGAGGACCGCACCGATTCGCGCCGTGCCGGGAAACCGCACCTGCTGCGGCGCCTGCAATGCCAGCCGATGCGCGGCCAGCACCTGCATCTGCGCGGCACCGGCATTGACTACATCCGGCAACACCTGCACGCGGCCGCTGGCGGGGTCGTACAGCACGTGCGCCAGGCGATCGACGGTGAAAGCCAAATGCCCGTCCAGGTACAGCGAATAGCCCTGCGGCGCGGCCCCGCCGTAGCGGCGGCCGTCGCGATCCCAGACGATGCTCAGGTCGCGGTCGCGGTAGCGCAGGCGGTCGGCGGCGAAATGGTCCCAGCCGATGTCGATGGGATACAGCTCGATCAGGGCGTCGCTGCGCGGGCGCAGGCCCATCGCATCCTCGATCACGGTGAAGTTGGTGGCGCCGAGCTGGGTGTGGTGGATCCACGAACGGTAGCCGATGCGGCCGCCATCGGCGGCACTGCCCTGCGCCCAGAATTCGTTCTGATCCGGGTAGCGGTTGTCGCCGTCGATGTAGTGCGCCCACGCGTTCCAGTACAGCAGCTTGCGGTAGCTGGACGCATCCAGGTATGGGCTGGGGTAGTCGCGCAACACGCTGCCGAGCAGGCGGAACGCCACGGTGGAATTGATCACCGAGAAATTGTTGCTGCCGCCGGCGCCCCGCGCCTGCGCGTCGGCCTGGTTGGCGGTGTAGAACGGGAACAGCGGGAACTGCCGCGCATCGGCGAACAGGCGCAGGGCGCGCACGTACTTGGGGTCGTCGTCGGCATCGCCGTGCCTGGGCATCAGGCCGACGCTGAAGGGGTAGTAGTTGTTGGTTTCCTTCCAGTCCACCGGCAGGCGCGGCCCATCGGCCTGGCGCTGCTTGAGCAGGTCGCCGTGCAGGCCCATACCGTCGGCCTGTGCACTGTGGTCCTGCCACAGCACGTCCAGCACGGCGCGGCGGATCTTCGCCGCCAGCGCCTGCATGCACACCGCGGTGGCGGCGTCGCCGGCCAGTTGCGCGGCCTGTGCGGCGGCCAGCGCGTTGGCGTACACGTACGCGCTCTCGCTGCGGTCCATGCGCGCTGCGCCATGGTGTTTGGCCCAGTCGAAGGACACCGCGTCGGCGTCGTTGCCGGTCATCGCCGCCCAGTCGTATTCGATCAGGCCGTTGCCGTTGCGGTCGTAGGCGCGCAACAACGTGTCCACGTCATCGCTGGCGTAGCGCGCCAGTTGCCCGGCGATCGCCGGCGGCCCGCCGTGCACCTGGTAGGCGCGCCAGGCGGCAGCGCTGAGGTACTGGGCGTAGGAGTTGGACCAGTTCTCCGGCGCGCCGGGATTGTCCACGTACTTGCCGCCGCCGGCGGTCTCGCCGGCGCCGAGCCAGGAGCCGTAGGCGTAGAGCGGATCGCGCAGGTACTTGAGGTCGTCGATGAACATGCCGGTGGTGAGCACGATGGCGTTGTCGTAGCCGAGCACGCCTTCGATCGCCACTGGAAACTGGTAGTCGTTGCCAGGCACCGCCGCGTCCAGGAAATTGAAGCGCAGCAGCCACCAGCGGTAGAACAGGGTCTTGTCGAGATTGTCCTCGGGCGTGTCCAGGTACGGCAGGTTGTCGGCCCACCAGCGGTTGTAGGCGACGACATGGTCGCGGTAGGCCTGCTGCGGCGACTGCGCGGCGATGCGCCGGTATTCCTGCAGCGAGGCAGGCAGCTCGCGCGCGATCAGCCCCAGTTGCACCTTCAGTGTCGGCGCGGTGCCGTGCGCCGGCACCGCCAGCGGCCGCGCGATGCTCGCACCATCGACCGCGAAGCCGTCGCCGGACAAGCGCGGAAACAGCGTGGTGATAGCGTTATGGGTGACGAAGGCGCCGGTCAACTCGGCACTGTCGGGATGCGTGGCCATCGGCGAGACCGCACGCACGGTCAGCGCATGCGCCGCGCCGTCGGTGCTGGACACGGTGACTTCGGCCACCGCCACGTTCTGTTCGCTGATGAACTTGACCAGTTGCAGGCGCACGCCGCCACCGGCATACGCGCTGCTGAAATAGCTCGGCGTCTGCCGCCGCTGCGCGCTGTCCTCGACCAGCGCGATCGGCACGCCGTCGCGCTCCAGTTGCAGACGGAACAGCGCGTCGTGGCCGGTCTTGTGCACGTAGGCCACGTCGCCGACGAAGCCAGGCTCCTCCGGCTTGTGCGTGTACAGGTAGGCGGCGCGGCCGCGGGTGAACAGCCAGTTGTTGCTGTCGCCGAAGCCGCCGCCGGTACCCTGCCGCGCGAGCAGGCGGTCGATCCAGAAATCGCGGCCGGGCGCGCGGCCGGCGCCCGCCGCCAGGTCGGCGGCGAACACGCGCTGCAACTGGCCCTGCCCCCGGCCCGGCGCGAACGCCACGCCGCTATCCGGCAAGGGATGCGCATCACCCTTGAAGTGCGGCATGCCGATCGCGGCATTGCTGGGCTGCAGGCCTTCGCCGTCGCGGTCGAGGTCGCCGACGGCGGCTGACGCCGCCACCGCACTCGCAGCGAACGACAGTCCAACCAGGAGCGCGATGGCGCCGCGCCGCACGCGCGATGCGGCGCCACCGGGTGCAGACGTGCGACTCAAAACTCGGTCCTGATCCGCGCCCAGAAGTAACGCCCCAGCGTGTCGTAGGTGAACGCATCGGTGTTGGCCGCGCTGGCATAGCCGTAGTAGCGCGGCGGCGTGCGATTGCCGAGGTTGTTCACGCCCAGCGCCAGGGTGGTATGCAGGCTCTCGAACTTCCGGCTCACGCTGGCGTCGTGATAGGTCACCGTGCCGACCGGGAAGTACACGCAACTGCCGTCGGCGGCGGTGTTGACGCAGAAGTCCTCGTAGGCGCTGCCGACGGTGGTGCGCCCGATCAGGCGCGTGTTCCAGCTCGCGTGCCAGGGGCCGTTGTCCCAGTCGAGCGTGAAGTTGGCGCGCCAGCGCGGCATGTTGCCGTAGCTAGATTGTTCGCCCACGTAGTTGTGCGGATCGCCGCTGAACGTGTAGCTGGCCAGGTAGGTGGCATCGACGCCGGCGCGGAAGCGGCCCCATGCCGTCTCCGGCAAGGCGTACTTGATGCCGACGTCGTCGCCGCGGATGTCGACCTTGCCGCTGTTGATCGCGAACGGCACGGTGACGCTGACCAGTTGCCCGGTCGGGCCGCGCTTGATCAGCGGGCAGTAGGCGCTCTGGCCGTCGTAGCAGTTCTGCAGCACCTGATTCAGGCCGCTGCCATTGATCATGTCGTCGAGGGTGACGCGCCAGCTATCCAGGTTCAGCGACAGGCCCTCGGCCCAGCCCGGGTCGTACACCGCGCCGATATTGTAGGAACGGCCCTGCTCGGGCTTGATCGCAAAGCCCGCGTTGGCCGAGCCGGTGGTGAGCACGGTAAAGGTGGAGTTGTTGACGAAACGGCCGCTGGTCGGCACGTTGGCGCAGGCTGCGGGATTGCCGCCGCCGGTGTAGCCGTTGCACGGATCGGTGTAGTCGGCGACGTCGTCGACCACGGTGTTGAACGGCGAACCATACAGGTCGCCCAGCGCCGGCGCGCGGAACACCTGCGAGCCGGTGGCGCGGATCAGCAGGTTGTCGATCGGGCGCCATTCCAGCGCCACCTTGCTGTTGGTGGTGCTGCCCCAGTAGTCGTAGCGCGAGTAACGCGTGCCCAGGTTGAGGTTCAGCGCCTGCGCACCGGTCACGCCCTTGAGCAGCGGTACCAGCACTTCGGCATACGCCTCCTTGATGGTCTCGTCGTGGCCCTGGTTCATGATGCAACCGTCGTTGTAGTCGCAGTTGCCGTCCGCATCGGCCGCCGCCACCGGATTGCTGGTGCCCTGCGAGAAGCCGTTCTTGCGGAACGACAGGCCGAACGCGGCCTGCACCGCTCCGGCCGGCATCGCGAACAGGTCGCCGTTGACGCTGGCCTCGGCGAACTTCATCGTGCTCTCGTCGATCAGGTCGACCGCGCTCTGGGTGGCCTTGATGCCGGCGATGGTGGCCGGATCGTCCGGGTTGAACACGTTGATCGGGGTGCAGCCGGCGATGACGTTGCCGGGCGTACCGCACTTGATGGTGCCGTCGCTGTCGCGGAACGAGGCACCCACCGCGTTGTTGAGCGCCGAGGTGATGGAGAAGCCGTTGCGCACCAGGGTGTCCTTGTAGTGCGCGTAGCCGGCCGCCGCATCCCACTGCCAGCTGCTGTCGCCGAACTTGCCGCGCAAGCCGGCGACGATGTTGGTCTGGTACATCGTCGAGGTGTAGACGCGGGTGTTGGCCGGCACCGAACGCAGCAGGTAGCGGCTGAGCTGGGCGCCGAAGGGGTTGTAGTAGTTCTGCGCGGCGTTGGGCTGTTCCAGGCCGTAGGCGGTGAGCTGCGAGGTGGTCTCGCTGCGGGTCCAGAACATGTCCAGGTAGCCCTGCACGTTCGGGGTGAAATCGAACGTGGCGTGCGCAGAGGCGTTGGTGCGCTGCACCGGGGTGATCAGGTACTGCCCGGTGTAGGAGTTGTAGCCTTCCACCGCCTGGCTGTAGGTATGGAAGTCGCTCGCGGTGACCTGGCCCGGCGCCAGGTCGGCATTGGGCGTCAGCACGCTGCCATTGCGCAGGAAGGCGCGGGTGCCGTTGCCGCGGCGCTCCACCACCTGGCCTTTGAGATAGTTCTGCGCGGTGCGCGCGTAGTCGCGATCGCTGTCGTACAGCGCGTTCATCGAGCTGCGGCTCACGCCCAGGATCAGCCCGCCGCGGTCCCAGGTCTTGCCCCACTCCAGGCCGAGCGAGCGCCGGTTGCCGTCGCCGTGCGTGCTCAGGCCGTAGTCGGCGGTGGCGGCGAAGCCGTCGTACTTGTCCTTGAGGATGATGTTGACCACGCCGGCGATGGCGTCGGAGCCGTACACCGACGAGGCGCCGTCGGTGAGCACCTCGATGCGCTCGACCATGGCCGCCGGAATCGCGTTGACGTCCACGCCGGGCGCGGCGGCGACGCTGCTGGCCGGCCCGGCCATGCGATGGCCGTTGACCAGCACCAGGGTGCGCTCCGGGCCGAGGTTGCGCAGCGACACCAGCGCGCGGCCGTGACTGAAGCCGGAGTTGAGCGCGACGTTGGGCATGTTGCCGGCCATCGCCGGCAGTTGCTGCAGCAACTGGCCGAGGGTGTCCTGGCCGCTATCCTCGATGCGCTGGCGGTCGATGGTGATGACCGGGCTGGCGGTTTCCGCATCCACCCGGCGCAGATGGCTGCCGGTGACGCTGACGCGTTCCAGCGTGGTCGCCTGGGTGTCCTGGGTCTGCGCATCCTGCGCCTGCGCTGCCGGCGCGAGCAGGGCCAGGGCGGTGCAGATGGCCGCGGCCAGCGGACCGGGCTGCGGCGCGGCGCGCCAGGAACACGGGAGCAGCGGCGCAACGCGTTCGAGCAAAGACGGCATCGGAAATCTCCTGAGCGGCAGCCTGGCGTTCGTCGGAGCGCCGCCCTTCCCCAGGCGGCCGCTCCGTCGCCAGCGCGTGTGGCGGATACGAAAACGGACGTGTCCACGCATGCGCCGCCGGACGGGACGATCCCGACGCCGCCTGCACGGCGACGCGCACGACCCATGCGCTGCGTCCCCGGTGGCGTGCAGGAATCTCCCCCTGGACATTCACTGCACGGTCACAATGTGCGCGTAGGACGCGCACGGCGTCTTGTCGTATTTATCGGGAAAACGTGCGGAATACCGCACTGCCCCGCAGGCAGGCGGGACGTTTCCGACTTTTTCGCCACTCAGCCGTAGACGGCCGAAATCGCCACCGTCGCCGCGCTGCCGGCCGGCAACAGTACGCGCTCGTTGCGCGGCCCGGACAGCGCCGCCGGCTGCCCGTCCAGTTGCACCTCCTGCAGGCGGGTGCCGGCCGGCACGCGCAGGGTCAGCCAGGTGCGTGCCGGCCGCTGCGCCGGCAGCGTCACGCGGCCGTCGATGCGCTTGCGCGCCGGATCCGCGTGCAGCGCCAGCGACACCCTGCCCCAGCGCGTCGGCGCCGCGTCGATCGCGATCGTCTCGCCACTGCCCAGCCAGTCGCGCGGCACCGCCCGCGCCAGGAACAGCTCCTCGCCGGCGCTGTCCTCGAACACCAGCATCCAGCGCAGCAGCAGCGGAATGGTCAGCTGCGCGGGGATGCAGAACAGCGGCATGCCGCCGGTGATGCCGGTGACCTCGCCCGCCGTCCAACTGCCGCGGGTATGCACGTGGTAGCGGTGCGCGTACAGGAACAGCAGGTACTCCTCGATCCGGTCCAGGCGCAGCAACTGCTGCGCGTAGCCGTAGGAGATGAAGCCGAGCAGGTCGCGCGCTTCCGGCGTCGGCGCGGTGATGTTGCCGACCACACCGAGGCTGGTGCCGCCGTGGCCGCGCACGCAGTCGATGACCAGGTGCGCCAGGTCGTCGGGCAGCACGTCGGCCTGCAGCAGTTCGGCATAGGCGCGGTGCGGCCAGCCCTGCTCGCTGGGATGCTCCTGCTGCAGCGACTGGCGGAACGTCAGCTTCACCCCCGGCAACGGGCCGATATACGGCGGCTGCAGATCGCGACGGATGTTGCCACGCAGCGTGCGCAGCAATTGCGTGGACAGTTGCTGCGCGCGGCGCTGCCATTGCGCCGCGGCGGCCTGCCCGCCGGGCCCGGCGATGCCGGGCCACACCGCGGCCAGGTCCTGCCAGCCGCGCACCGTCAGCGCGCTGTTGGCGTAGTACGGCTTCCACCACACCTGCGGATCGGGGAACAGGCACGCATCGGATTCGTTCCAGCCGTGGAGCAGGCCGTGCCCCGGTGCCGATGCCGGGAGGCGCAGGCTGGCGTCGTGCAGTTCGACCAGCACCTGCGCGGTGGCGGCGATCTTGTCGCGGTGCTTGCGCAGCAGCGCGGCATCGCCGGTGTAGCGCAGGTAGCGCGCCAGCAGCGACAGGGTCAGCCCGAACTGGCCGGTCTCCGGGCCGCGCATGTTGACCATGCCGTCGGCCTGCACGAAATCGCTGAAATAGCCGTCCAGCACCGCCGCGGCCTGGGCGAAGCGGCCCCACTCCAGGTTGGCGTACAGCGAACTGGTGAAGGTGTCCTGGAAGCCGTCGTACTCGTTGCCGTAATAGTCGCGGTCCACCGCACCGTACTTGGGATAGGTGCCGCCCGGACGCACCACCAATTCGCGGGCGAAGGCGAAGCGCGCCATGTCGCGCCAACTCGCATCCGGGGTTTGCGCCTGCACGGTGTCGGCGAGCTGCGCCTGCCAGTAGCCGGCGAAGGCGAGCAGGCCGCGGTAGAAGTCCTCGGCGCTGCGCGGGCCGCGCCGCGGCGGGTAGTCGGGATAGCTGTAGCCGTACACGACCTTGCTGACCTTGCCGTGCTCGACCAGCGCACTACGGTGCCAGGTCTGCACCACGAAGCGGTCCTCGGCCAGCACGTCGGCGAACAGCAGGATGTCGTAGTAGCGGCCCTCGCCGGCCGGCACCACCTTGCGCACCGCCGGCATCCAGCCGCCAAGCAGGCCTTCGCTGCGGCGCCGCACCAGTTCGTCCTTGCCCAGCTCCGGGAACGCCTGGATCGCGCGATAGCAGCGGGTGCGCCCGTCCGGGTACACCGGCATGGTGTCGGCGCACTCGCGGGTACCGACGAAGGTGGTCCACGGCAGGCGCCCGTTGTAGTCCTTGGGATCCAGTTGCGAGGCCGGCGGCGGCGCGACGTCGCGCACCTCGTCGGCGCGCGGGTCGCCATCGCGCAGCAGGCGGTCGGCGAGCAGGTCGGCATCGGCCATCGCCACCTCGGCCAGGGCCATGCCGAAATACGGCGCCTGCGCGGCAGGGAACACCGCTTCGGTGCGCTTGCCCAGCACCAGCGCCCCGCCCGGCCCGCGCAGGGTCAGATCGCCGTCGGGCTGGCGCAGGTCTTCGTACACCTCCCAGGTGGCGCCGGCCTCGACAAAACGGCATTGCAGGGTGTGCCCGGCCAGCGCGTCGGCCGGCAGCGGCTGCAGTTGCGGCGGTGCAGGCGCACGCGCGGCGCTGGCCGCTGTGGGTGCCGCGGCGGCACGCCCGGCCAGCGCTTCCACGCCGGCAACCGCGCCGACGGCCAGGCCCTGACGCAGGAAATCTCTCCGATCCATCTACCGTCCCCGATGCAATGCGATCGTCGCATCGTGCGCTGCGCGCGCCGCAGCGTCTTGTGCGCTGTGCCGAGGATCGATGCGGAAAATCGCATAGCCGCGAGGTCGCGGCGATGTTGCGTTGCGGGAACGCAACGCGTCGGCGACGGCTTACGCGAGCACGTCGAGCAGGCTGCCGATGCTGTCGTCGGCCGCGCGCAGCACGCGCGCATTGGCCTGGAACGCGGTGCGCTCGGTCAGCGTACCGACCATGTCGTCGACCAGATCGCTGCCCGGCCCACCGGCCTGCTGCAACTGCCCGACCACGCCACCGCCGGCGCTCGCCTGGTTCACCGGCACCGAGCGCTGGAACCCGTCGGTGGCGAGATTGGCGATGTTGTTGGCGCGCACCTGCAGCCCGGATGTCGCCGCGCGCATGCCGGAGAGCGCGATCGAGGAACTGGGGGCGATGGCGGTCATGACGGGCCTGGGGCGCAGGGAGACTTGCCGGGTTATCGGCGGAGTTGGCGGGGTCTTGAGTGGGGGAATTGGGGAGTTGGAATTGGGGATTGGCAAGAGCGGGCGCGTCGGCGCGATGATCTGAAGCCCCTCTCCCCTCGGGAGAGGGGTTGGGGTGAGGGTACGGAGCCGCGCGATACCCCAAAACTTGGTGCATCGCCCGCACCCTCATCCGCCCCTGCGGGGCCCCTTCTCCCCGAAGGGGCCATGGTCCCGAGGGGAGAAGGGAAAAGCCTAGCCCCTCTCCCACCGGGAGAGGGGTTGGGGCGAGGGTCCGGGAGCCGCGATGCCTCCGGAACGCCAGTGCACCCCCCGTACCCTCATGCGTCCCTACGGGGCACCTTCCCCCCAAAAGGGGGCCATGGTCCAGAGGGGAGAAGGGAAAAGCCTAGCCCCTCTCCCACCGGGAGAGGGGTTGGGGTGAGGGTCCGGGAGCCGCGATGCCTCCGGAACGCCAGTGCACCACCCGTACCCTCATCCGCCCCTACGGGGCACCTTCTCCCGACGGGAGAAGGGAAAAGCCGAACCCCGCAGGACCAGGAACCACCGCGCCTTTACGAATCCCCAATCCCAAATCCCGGCCCCACCTACAACCGATTCCACGCCGGCGTCGGCTCCCCCAACAGATGCCGCACGAAGAAGTCGTACTGGCGCCGTTGCACGTAATCGATGGGACCGGTGGAGCGGCCGACGGTGTGTTCGCCGCCGGGCACAACCAGCAGGTTGAAGTCCTTGTTGGCCTTGATCAGCGCGTCCACCACCTGCGCGGTCGAGGCCGGGTCGACGTTGCTGTCCTGCTCGCCGACGATCAGCAGCAGGTCGCCACGCAGCTTGGCCGCATTGTCCACACCGGAGGCGCGTGCATAGCTGGCATCCACCGGCCAGCCCATCCACTGCTCGTTCCAGCTGATCTTGTCCATGCGGTTGTCGTAGCACCCCGCATAGGCCACGCCCACCTTGTAGAAGTCCGGATGCCGCTCCAGCGCGCCCAGCGTGCTCTGCCCGCCGGCCGACGCGCCGTAGATGCCGACGCGGCCGATGTCGTAGGACGGATCCTGCGCGGCCAGCGCCTTGTGCCAGGCGATGCGGTCGGGGAAACCGGAATCGCCGAGGTTCTTCCAGGCCACGTCGTGGAAGGCCTTGGAACGGTTGGCCGTGCCCATGCCGTCGATCATCACCACGATGAAGCCCAGGTCCGCCTGCGCCTGCATGCCGATCTGCTTGTCGCCGCCGGAGTGATAGCCGAACGGCCAGAAGGTCTTGGGCACGAAGGAGTCGTGCGGGCCGGCGTAGATGTTCTCGATCACCGGGTACTTCTTGTGCGGGTCGTAGTCGCGCGGGCGCACCACCATGCCCCAGATGTCGGTCTTGCCGTCGCGGCCCTTGGCGACGAAGGTCTGTGGCGCGCGCCAGCCGGCGGCCTGCAGCTTGCGGATGTCGCCGCGCTCCACCACCTGCAGCAGGCGCCCGTCGATGGCATGCAGTTCCATCACCGGGGCCATGTCCGGACGCGAATACACGTCCACGTAATGACGGCCGTCGTCGGCGATGGCCACGTCGTGGTCGGCATCGGCCTGGGTCAGCCGGGTCAGGTGGCCGCCGTCGAAATCCACCGCGAACAGTTGCCGATAGTACGGATCCTTGCCCGCATCCATGCCGCTGGCGGTGAACCAGATGCGCCGCTGTGCATCGTCCACGCGCAGCACATCGCGCACGATCCACTCGCCCTTGGTGATCTGCGCCTTGATCCGGCCGCTGGCACCGTCGAACAGGTACAGGTGGCGCCAACCGTCGCGCTCGGAGATCCACAGGATTTCCTGGCCCAGGCCGTCGACATCGTGGTGGTAGCTGCGGTCGGCGTACACGAAGGTCTTGGCGTCCTCGCCCACCGCCACATGCGCCTTGCCCGTGGCCGCATCCACCGCGATCGCGCGCATGCGCTGGAAGCCGCGCTGCACGTAGTCGAACACGAAGCTGGCGCTGTCGCGTCGCCACTGGATCGGCGAGAGCTGGTACGGATTGGCGAACAGCGCGTCGTCGATGACCAGGCGCTTGGGCGCACCGCCGCGCGCCAGCGCGCCGAGGTCGAACAGCACCGGCCGTTCGATGTCCACCGCATCACCGGGCTTGGGATACAGCTGCGTGCGCACGATCGGCTGGCCGCCGCCGGGCGGCGCCGCCTCCACCCGGGTGACGCGGCGGGGAAAGCCGGGCTTCACCCGGTACAGCGCCAGCCGCTGCGAATCCGGCGACCAGGCAATCGTTTCCGGATCGTAGAAATCGTCGCTGCGGCCATCCTCGGCCAGGCGCAGCGTGTGGCCGTCCGCCACTGCGCGCAGCATCACCGCATTGCCGTCGACATAGGCGTCCCAGCGCCCGTCCGGCGAGCGCCGCGGGGTGGCGTCGGCCGGCACGCTGAGATCGCGCACCACGCCGAAACCGCGCGGCCGCGGCTGGGGGCCGCTGTCGGCACGCGCGCAGACGTAGGTGGTGAGGGTGCAGCGCCACGGCGTCTCATCGAGCTCGAAGGCGATCGCCGCCTGCGGCTGGCCGCCATCGGCGACGTAGGCGAAGCGCGCGAACGGCAGCCGCAGCGCCGGATAGGTGGTGCCGGTCGCCGCACTCAACGCGCGCGCCAACTGCTGCTGGTCGAACGCCGGCTGCTTGCGCTGGCTGGCCACGTCCTCGACCACGAAGGCGAAGCCGCCCGGCACGGTCTTGCGGTAGTAGAACGCGCCGTCGTCGCGCCACTGCGCCGGCCAGGTCACGTTCTCGGTCAGGCCGATCCAGGCCTCGCGCAGGCCCAGCGAGCGCTGGTAGTCGGCGACGCTGGGCGCGGCCTGGGCGGCGCCGGCGCAGCAGGCCAGTGCCATGACGATCGATACGACGAACTTGTTCATTCGGTTTCCAAAAATCTCATGTCGCGCTGTTTCCCGTAGAGCGGCTTTAGCCGCGACGGGCTTTCCCGTTGACGTCTGCCGCAGCCAATCCCACAAAAAGGGACAAGAAACGTCCTACGCCTCTCCACACACGCAACGGCTACTCCCCGTCATCCTCTTCCAACGCGAGTTCCTCCGGACGCAGGCCGCTGCGCGCCCCCCAGTGGTAGCAACCCAAGGCGATCGCGGCCACGCACAGCGTGTCCCAGGGATGCGCGATCCAGCCGCTGCCGCCGAAGGTGCCCAGGCGCGACACCACCAGCACCAGCGCGAAGAACACGATCAGCCACAGCACGCCGCGCACCTGCCGCCACAGCCGCGCACGGCCGGCGGCGTTGGGCAGGCGGTACAGCACGTACAGCGCGAACATGGCGATCTGCAGGCCGAGCAGCCACGACAGCGTGTTCCAGGTCGACCAATACACGATCAGGCCTGCGACGATGAACGACAGCGGCCCGAGCAGCGCCATGCCGCGCAGCCGGAACGGCCGCGGCAGCTCCGGCGCGCTGCGCCGCAACGCGGCCACGGTCACCGGCGCCACCGCATAGCTCAGCACCAGCGCCGCCGACACCACGTTGATCAGCGCCTCCCACGAGGGGAACGGCAGGGTCCAGAACACCGACAGGCCCAGACTCAGCCACAGCGCCGGACGCGGGATGCCGGAGGCGGCGTCCACCTTGGTCAGCACCGGCATAAAGCCGCCGCTGCGCGCCCAGCCGTAGACCACCCGCGGCGTGGCGTTCATGTAGATGTTGCCGGTGCCGCTGGGCGAGATCATCGCGTCGCAGATCACCAATGCCGCCAGCCAGCCCATGCCCAGCGCCAGGGCGATGTCGTGGTACGGCAGCGAGAACGCCTTGTCGATGCCGCCCCAGCCGTTGGCCAGATGTTGCGCCGGCACCCCGCCGAGGAAGGCGAGCTGCAGCAGCACGTAGATCACCGTGGACAACGCCACCGACAGGATCAGCGCGATCGGGATGTTGCGCTGCGGATCGCGCACCTCGCTGGCCACCGACACGATCGGGGTCAGCCCGAGGTAGGCGAAGATGATGCCGCCGGCGGAGATCGCCGCCTCCACCCCGGCCGCACCGAACGGCGCGAAGCCCTGCACGTGCAGGTTGCGCACATCGAAGTGCGCCATCAGCAGCACGATCACCAGCACCGGCACCAGGAACTTGAACACGCTGACGATGTTGTTGGCGGTGGCGAAGGTCTTGACGCTGTAGTAGTTGAGCAGGAAGAACGCGACCAGCAGCGCCAGTTGCAGCAGCCAGCCGGCGACGCTGGGATGGGTACTGCCTGCCTGGTTGAGCCAGGGGAACCACGCCGCGGCGTATTGGCGTGCCGCTTCCACTTCGATCGCGATCAGGCTGGAGAAGGCGATCAGGGTGATGAAACCCATCAGCCAGCCCAGCAGCACACCGTGCGAGTACTCCGGGTAGCGCACCACGCCGCCGGCGCGCGGCAACGCCGCGCCGAGTTCGCAGTACACCAGGCCCAGCAGCAGCACCGCCACGCCGCCGGCGATCCACGAGACGATGCCGGCCGGCCCGGCGATCGCCGAGACGTGGCTGGCCGAGAACAGCCAACCGGACCCGAAGATCGAGCCCAAGCCGATGAAGGTCAGATCGGTGAGGCTCAAGCGCTTGTGGAACTTGCCTTGTGCGGCCATGGCGTCTCCCGCTGGATTGGTGTCACTGGCGATTCGATGATCTGCGGCGTTCCCTACCCTCACCCCACCCCCTCTCCCGGAGGGAGAGGGGCTTATTGCTCCCTTCTCCCTCCGGGAGAAGGTGCCCCGAAGGGGCGGATGAGGGTCCGGGCGAAGCCTCGTGCAGTTGAAACACCGCATGCGCTTCGCGTCCGAACCCTCACCCCAACCCCTCTCCCGGAGGGAGAGGGGCTTGTTGCTCCCTTCTCCCTCCGGGAGAAGGTGCCCCGAAGGGGCGGATGAGGGTACGGGCGAAGCCTCGTGCAGCTGAAACACCGCACGCGCTTCGCGTCCGACCCTCACCCCAACCCCTCTCCCGGGGGGAGAGGGGCTTATTGCTCCCTTCTCCCTCCGGGAGAAGGTGCCCCGAAGGGGCGGATGAGGGTACGGGCGAAGCCTCGTGCAGCTGAAACACCGCATGCGCTTCGCGCCCGACCTTCACCCCCCTCTCCCGGAGGGAGAGGGACTTATTGCTCCCTTCTCCCCCCGGGAGAAGGTGCCCCGAAGGGGCGGATGAGGGTACGAGCGAAGCCTCATGCAGCTGAAACACCGCATGCGCTTCGCGCCCGACCCTCACCCCAACCCCTCTCCCGGGGGGAGAGGGGCTTATTGCTTCGCCGCCTCCTTCGACCAAGGCGACTTCCCACCCTCGGCAATGAACCGGTCGATGCGCTGCTCCAGCACCGGCAGCGGCACCGAGCCCGTCTCCAGCACCGCGTCGTGGAACGCGCGGATGTCGAACTTCTCGCCCAGCGCCTGCTCCGCCTTGCGCCGCAGCTCCAGGATCTTCAACTCACCCAGGTAGTACGACAGCGCCTGGCCGGGCCAGGCGATGTAGCGGTCGACCTCGGTGGTCACCTCGTGCTCGCTGAGCGCGGTGTTGTCGCGCAGGAACGCCTGCGCCTGCTCCCGCGTCCAGCCGTCGTGGTGGATGCCGGTGTCGATCACCAGCCGGCACGCGCGCCACATCTGGTAGGTCAGGTAGCCGAAGCGGTCGTACGGGGTGTCGTACATCCCCATCTCCTGCCCCAGGTATTCCGAGTACACCGCCCAACCCTCGCCATAGGCGGAAATGAAGGTGTAGCGGCGGAAATCCGGCAGGTTGTCCTGCTCGGCCGCCAGTGGCATCTGCAGCGCATGGCCCGGTGAGGACTCGTGCAAGGTCAGCGCAGCGAGGTTGTACAACGGCCGTGACGGCAGGTCGTAGGTGTTGACCAGGTAGATGCCGGGGCCACCGCGGCCGCCGGTGTAGAACGGCGCCAGGTCCGCCGGCACCGGCTCGATGGCGAAGCGTTGCCGCGGCAGCCGGCCGATGTAGTCGCCGATCTTGCCGTCCACGCGCTTGGCGATCCACGCCGCGTCCTTGAGCAGTTCTTCCGGGGTCTTGGCGTAGAACTTGGGATCGGTGCGCAAATAGTGCAGAAACGCCGGGAAGGTCTGCTGCCCCGGCGGGGTCTTGAAGCCGCTGTCGGCGATCGCCTGGTCCATCTCCTTGCGCAGCCGCGCCACCTCCTTCAGGCCCACCGCATGAATCTGCTCGGGGCTGAGGTCGAGCGTGGTGTATTCGCGGATCTGCGCGCGGTAGTACGCCGCGCCGTCGGGCAGCGATTCGGCGGCCAGCGCCGGGCGTGCCTTGGGCAGGTATTCCTCGCGCATGAAACGCAGCAGCTTGGCGTAGGCCGGCACCACCTGCTGGGCGATCGCCGTGCGCGCCTGCGCGCGCAACTGCGCCTGCAGCGGCGCCGGGATCGTCGCCGGCATCTGCTTGAACGGGGTATAGAACAGATTGGTCTCGCCAGGCGCCTGCGCGACCTCGGCGATCGACTGGTCGCGGCCCTGCAGGGTCACTTTGGGCTGGGCGAAACCGCGCGCCAGGCCGGCGCGCATGTTGGCGATCTGCTCGTCGAAGTAGCGCGGGATGTCGGCAAGCTGCCCGAGGTAGCGCTGGTAGTCCTCGCGGTTGCGCAGGGTGGCGCGCGCGGTGAAGCCCAGGTCGCTCCAGAACGCGGTGTCGCTGTTGAACGGCATTTCCCAGGCGCGGAACCGCTGCTGGTCGAGCAGCACCTGCAGTTGCTGGCGATAGACCTGGTAGTTCACCTGGTCCTGCGCCGACAACTGCGCCGGGTCGATAGCATCCAGATCATGCAGCGTCTGCTGCCAGTAGGCGGTGCGCTGCGCCTGGGTGGCCGGATCGACCTTGGGCAGGTGATCGGCGGCCTGTCCCTGCGCATCCTCGTCGTCGGCGCCGGCGAACTGCTCCTGGCGCCATTTCCACTCGCGCTGGTACAGCGCCTTGAAGCGCGCGCCGGCATCGCCGGCGGGGGCAGCGGCCGCCGGCGCGGCGGTCTTTGCCGGCGCGGCGGCGGCAGCGCCCTGCCAGGCCAGGGTGCACGCGATGGCCAGGGCCAGCGCCGTGCGCAGTCGGGAACGGGAGGTCATCGCGAAGTCTCCTGAGTGGCGGGGGTGCCGGCCTGGACCTGGGCGATCCAGGCGTCGATGCGCGCGTCCAGCAGGTCCAGCGGCATCGCGCCGCCGCCGAGGATGGCATCGTGGAAGGCGCGGATGTCGAAGCGCTCGCCCAGCGCGCGCCTGGCCTTCTCGCGCAGCGCCAGGATGTCCAGTTCGCCGAGCTTGTAGCCCAGCGCCTGGCCCGGCCAGACGATGTAGCGGTCGGTCTCGGACTGGATGCTGGGCTCGTCGTCGGACGGATGCGCGTGGAAGAAGTCGATCATCTGCTGCCGCGTCCAGCGCTTGTAGTGCACGCCCGTATCCAGCACCAGCCGATTCGCGCGCAGCAGCTCGCCGGCCAGGCGGCCGTAGTCGCTGTACGGATCGCGATAGAAGCCCACCTCCTTGCCCAGCTTCTCGGCGTACAGCGCCCAGCCTTCCACGTAGGCGTTGTAGCTGGATTGCTGGCGAAACGGCGGCAACGGCAGGGTCTGCGCCAGCGAGATCTGCAGGTGATGACCGGGCACGCCCTCGTGATACGCGGTGGCCTCGATGTTGACCAGGGTGCGGTGCGCGTAATCGCTGGTGTTGACCATCACCAGCCCCGGCTTGCTGCCCTGCGCATCGCTCTGCCAGTACTCGGCACCGGGCGCGGTGGCGCGGAACGCGGGCATCGCGCGGACCTCCAGCGGCGTCTTCGGCAGCGTACCGAACAACGTCGGCAGCTTCGGCTGCATCTGCGCGATGTCGTCGCGGTAGCGCTGCAGGATCTGCTCGGGCGAGGTGGCGAAGAACTTGCGATCATGGGCCACCGCCTTGCGTAGCGCAGCCAGATCGGCATAGCCGAGCTGCTTGGCGATGACGCCCATCTCGCCCTCGATGCGCGCGACCTCGGCCAGGCCGGTCTGGTGGATCTGCTCGGGCGACTGATCGGTGGTGGTCTGGGTGTGGATCGCGAAGCGGTAGCGGCGCGCACCATCGGGCAGCGACCACAGGCCTTCGTGGGCACGGCCCTGCGGCGCGTATTCGTCGGCGACGAAGTCGGCGAGCTTGCGATAGGCCGGGCGCACCTGCTGGTCGATCGCCGCGATCATCGCCGCGCGCAGGCGCGGCCGCTCGGCCTCCGGCACTGCCGCGGGGAACTGCTGCAGCGGCGCGGCGAACGGACTGTCGGCCCCGGCCGGCGCGGCGATCTCGCGCACCTGCGCGGGAATGCGCTCGAGCAGGTACTTCGGCTGTACCAGCCCGTCCCTGGCGCCGGCGCGCGACAGCGCCACCACCTGGTCGAGCAGCGCCGGGATCGCCTGCAGGCGCTTGATGTAGTCCTCGTAGTCCTTGACGCTGGCGAATGGGAACGCCTGCGCGTAGCCCGGCAACGCCACCTGGATGCCGCCGACCGGCTCCAGCGGCATCTCGTCGTTCTTCAACGCGATCGCCTCCAGCCGGTCGCGCAACTGCCGCTGCATCATCTGCAGGCTCAACTGCTCCTGCGCCGACAGCGCCTTGGCATCGACCGCATCGAAGCGCGCCAGGAACCCAACAGTGGCCTGGCGTTCGGCTTCCAATGCGGCCGGCGAATAGTCGCTCCAGCGATCGTTGTAGCGGCTGTCGCCGATGATGCTGGCGAACTCCGGATGGTGTTCGAGCTGATACTGCCACTGCGCGTCGAGCAGCGCGGCGAAGGCCTGCGACGGCGAGGTGCTTGCCTTGGCCGGCGCCGTTGCGGCCGGCGTGGAAGGCGCCGACGGTGCCGGCGGCTGACAGGCACTCAGCAGGGCCAGTGCCAGCATGCCGACGACGGGCAGACGTATGTGCTTCATCGAGGAACTCCGCAGGGCAGCACGCGCCCGTGACACACAGCGGCGGCCGCCGCGCAAACGTGGCAGGCGGCCGCCCTGCGCATCAGGCGAACGGCCGGTCGATCGCCGGCGACGGCGGGGTGAACCACTGCGCGCCGTCCTCGGTGACGTAGAAATGATCCTCCAGGCGCACGCCGAACTCGCCCGGCACCACGATCATCGGCTCGTTGCTGCAGCACATGCCCGGGGCCAGCGCCAGCGCATTGCCGCGCACCAGGTACGGTGCCTCGTGGATGCTCATGCCGCAACCGTGGCCGGTGCGATGCGGCAGCCCCGGCAGCTGATAGTCCGGGCCGAGCCCGGCACGCTGCAGCACCTTGCGCGCGGCCTCGTCCACCACCGCGCAAGCCACGCCCGGCCGCACCGCGGCGAAGGCCGCCGCCTGCGCGTCGTGCTCCAGTTGCCAGATGCGCCGCTGCTTCTCGCTGGGCTCGCCGAAGATGTAGGTGCGGGTGATGTCGGAGTGGTAGCCCTGCACCGTGCAGCCGGTGTCGATCAGCACCAGTTCGCCCGGGCGCAGCGCCTGCACGCCGGGAATGCCGTGCGGATACGCGGTGGCGTGGCCGAACTGCACGATGCAGAAGGTCGAGCCGCTGTCGGCGCCGAGCGCGCGGTGCGCCTGGTCGATGAAGCGGGTCAGTTCCGCGGTGGTGATGCCCTCGCGGACCAGCCCGGCGGCCAGCCGCTGCACGTGCAGGGTCATGTCGCAGGCCTGCTGCATCAGCGCCAGTTCCGCCGGCGACTTGCGCATGCGGCAGCCGTCGACGATCGCCGCCGCATCGCGGATCGCGATCCGCCCCAGCACCGCCGTCAGCCCGGTGTGCACCGCAAAGGCTACGCCCGGGTCCAGCGCCAGGCTCTGCGCGTCCAGTTCCAGCAAGGCCTCGGCGACCAGCGCGTGCGGGTCCTCGTGCTCCTGCCACAGGCGCTTGCGTACCGGCACCGACAGCACCGCGTCCAGCGAGCCTTCCTCGAACGCCGGGCAGATCAGCAGCGGATCGCCTTCGGCGGTGAGCAACATCGCCACCAGGCGCTCGCTGGCGCCCCACGGCACGCCGGTGAAATAGCGCAGCGAGGCGCCGGCGCCGATCAGCAGCGCGTCGGCACCGTGCGCACGCATCAGCGCACGCGCAGTGGCCAGGCGTTGCCGGTACTCCTGCTGCTGGATTGCCGGCGCGCGATGCGGCCACGGCGCCAGTTGCGCGTGCGCCTGCTCCAGGGTCAACCCGCCGATCTGGGCCTGCTCGTTCATGCGCGCGGCTCCACGTCGGCGGTGCTCCAACTGCCGTCGATCAAGCGCTGCACGCCGCCGGGATTGCGGTCGCGCAGCAACGGCGGCAGCAACGCGTCGGGCACGCCGTCGTAGCTGTGCAGCGCGGCGAAGCGGCGGATCGCCGCGGGCATGCCGACCGCAGTGAAGCCCGGATGACCGGTGCTCGGATACGGGCCGCCATGGTTCATCGCCGGGCTCACCGCCACGCCGGTCGGCATCTTGTTGCAGATCAGGCGACCGACCCGCGGACGCAGCGCCGCGGCCAGCGCGGCGAAGGCCATGTCGTCGCTGCCATCGGCGGCGCGATAGAGCGTGCCGGTGAGATTGCCCTCGAAGCTGCGCGCCAGGGCGGTCAACTGCCCCAACCCGCCGCCGCGCACGATCAGGCTGACCGGGCCGAACGCCTCGGTCTGCAGCGCCTCGGGCTGCTGCAGGAAGGCCTCGGCCGACACTTGCAGCAGGGTCGGCGCATGCCGATAGCCGGGACCTGCATCGGCCTCGCCACCGGCCAGCACCGTGGCGCCGGCATCGCGCAGCGTGTCCACGCTACGCTGCAGATGCTCCAGCACGCCGCGCGAGAACAGCAGCGCCGGCGCAGCCGCGGCGAAATGCGCGGTGGCCGCGGCGACGAAGGCATCGCCGGCCTCGCCCTCGGGCACCACCACGATGCCCGGGTTGGTGCAGAACTGGCCGCTGCCCATGGTGCAGGAGGCGAAGAACTCCTGCGCCAGCGCCGCACCGCGTTCGGCCAGCGCGCCCGGCAGCAGGAACACCGGATTGACGCTGGACAGTTCGACATAGGCCGGCACGCCGGCGCGGTCGGCGGCGGCCTTCAGCGCCAGCCCGCCGGCGCGGCTGCCGGTGAAGCCGATCGCGCCCAGCCGCGGATCGCCGGCCAGCTCCAGGCCCAGCGTGCTGTCGAAGTGGTAGAGCAACTGCACCGTCGCCGCCGGCAGGTCATGCGCCAACAGCGCCTGGTGCGCGAGCTGGGCCAGGCGCTGGCTGGTGGCCGGATGCGAGGGATGCGCCTTGGCGATGACCGGGTTGCGTGCGGCGATGGCCGAGGCGAAATCGCTGCCGGCCACCGCGTTGAACGCGAACGGGAAATTGTTCGGGCCGAACACCAGCACCGGCTTGTGCAGCGGCCCCAGCTGCGCGCGCAGGCCGGCCGCGGTGTCGATCACCGGCTGCGCCCAGCTGTGGCTGCGCACTGCCTGTGCGGCCTGGCGCAACTGCCCGCTGGCGCGCGGCAGTTCCACCTTGGCCAGGCGCGGCTCCACCGGCAGGCCGGTTTCGGCATGGGCCAGCGCCACCAGACGCTCGACGTCGGCGTCGATCGCGTCCGCGTAGGCGTCCAGGAACGCGGCGATGCGTTCCGGCGCGGCCGCGGCCAGCGCATCGGCACTCAGCGCCGCCGCGCTCAGCGCCGCTTCCAGGTCGGCGGCGCCGCTGATCGGGAACGACGGACCGAACTCGCTCCCGTCGCGCGGGTCCTCGGCGCGGAAGCTACCGCGCTCTTCCAGCGAGGCCTGCCAATGGCCGGCCAGCAACAGCGGTTGCGTGCTCATCTCAGTGCCCAGGGTGGGTGGCGATGGCGTGGTCGATGACCTTCAGCGCGGCCTCGCGCTCGGCGCCTTCCAGCACCAGCCGCGGCGCGCGCACGCGCTCGCTGCCCAGGCCGACCTTCTCCTGCACCAGCTTGATCAGCTGCACGAACTTGGGCACGGTGTCCAGGCGCAGCAGCGGCAGGAACCAGTCGTATAGCGCCTTGGCCGCCGGGTAGCCGCCGTCGCGGGCCAGCTCGAACAGCTTCACCGACTCCTTCGGGTAGGCGTTGACCAGGCCGGCGATCCAGCCCTTGGCGCCCATGCTCAGGCCTTCGACGATCGCATCGTCCATGCCCACCAGCAGCACCAGGCGGTCGCCGAGCAGCTCGCCCAGCGCGGCGAAGCGGCGCACGTCGCCGGAGGATTCCTTGACCGCCTGCAGGTTCGGGAATTCGGCAGCCAGCTCGGCGATCTGCGCCGGGCTGAAATCGGTCTTGTAGGCGATCGGGTTGTTGTACAGGATCGCCGGCAGGTCGGTGGCGGCGATCACCGCGCGCATGTGCGCGCCCATTTCGCGCCAGTCGGTGGAATACACGTACGGCGGCAGCACCATGAGGCCACCGCAGCCGACCTGCTTGGCCGCCTGCGCCAGGCGCACGGCCTCGTCGGTGGACAGCGCGGCGATGCCCGGCACCACCGGGATGCGGCCGTCGACCGCCTGCACCAGGGTCTTCAGGATCGCCAGCTTGTCGTCGAAGCTCAGCGTGGCCGCCTCGCCCAGCGAGCCCAGCGGCACGATCGCGGTGCAGCCGGCGTCGATCATGAGCTGCGCATGCTTGGCCAGGAACGCGTGGTCGATGCTGCCGTCGGCGTTGAACGGGGTGGTGATGGCCGGCAGCACGCCGTACCAGAAGGAAGCCTTGCTCATGGAAGTACACCTTGTGGAGAGTTGCGAAGGGAGGCCGCGCGCGACGGCGCGGCGCAAGCGGTGTCCGGACCGGGATCCGGACAGGGATGGGCCAGCGCGTCCAGCCGCGCCGGGAACAGCGGCGGCCGGCGGCCGTCGTCGGAGAAATCGGCGGCGCGCGCGGCCAGGCCAAGTTCGGTCAGCGCACTGCCGCAGATGCGGCCCTGGCAGGCGCCCATGCCGCAGCGCGAGGCCAGCTTGGCGTCGCGCAGGTCGGCATGGCCCTGCAGCGCGGACAGCGGCACGTCTTCGCAGCGGCACACCAGCGTATCCGGCGCGGCCAGCGCATGGATGCGCGGGTCCAGCGCGAACTGGCGCTGCAGCAGTTCAGCGAAGGCGCGCACACGTCGCCGCTGCGGCTGCAGCGCCTGCGCAGCGGCGTCCTGGCCGGCGGCCAAGTGGCCGGCGATCGCGCCTTCGACGCGCGCGCAATCGCGCCCGCCGATGCCCAGCGCCTCGCCGGCGGCATAGACGCTGTCGACGCTGGTGCGCAGTTGCGCATCCACCGCCACGCACGGATGCGCGCCGCTGCGGCCCAGCCGGCAGCCGAGCAGTTGCGCCAGTTCCACGTTCGGCACCAGGCCGTAGCCCACCGCCAGATGATCGCAGGCGAGACGGCGGCGACCGCGCGGGCCGTCGAGTTCCACCTCCTGCACGCGGCCCTCGCCGTACGCGGCCAGCACCACGCTGCCGGCGTGGTAGCCGACCCCGGCCAGTTGCGTGCGCAACGCCAGCGCCTGCAGCGCCTTGTCCGGCCAGCGCAGCGGCAGCTGCGCGGCGAACGCGGCCAGCGCGCGCCACGGCGCCTGTTCGACGATGCCCAGCACCTGCGCGCCGTGCTTGCGCAGTGTCGCCGCCGAGGCCAGCAGCAGCGGCCCGCTACCGGCAACCAGCACGCGCCGCCCGGTCAGCGGCCAACCCTGCTTGGCCAGCGCCTGGGCGCCGCCGGCGCCGGTCACCCCGGGCAGGGTCCAGCCCGGGAACGGCAACAGCAATTCGCGCGCGCCGGTGGCCAGCACCAGCGCGTCGTAGCCCAGCCAGCGCGGGCCATCGGGTCCATCGGTGAGCAGTTGCCGGTCCTGCGCCAGCAGCACCTGGGTCTGCGGCAGGAAGGTCACGGCGCTGGCCGCCAGTTGCGCCAGCGTGCGCGCGGCCAGGCGTGGCGGCGCCTGGGCCACGTCGTGGCGCCAGATCTGCCCGCCGGCACGCGCCTGCAGATCGACCAGGCCGACGCGGCGGCCATGCCCGGCCGCGGCCAGCGCCGCCGCCAGCCCGGCCGGGCCGGCGCCGATCACCAGCACGTCGTAGTGGACGCGCGGCTCAGCCATCGGTCCACACCTGCATGCCGTCGCGCGCCGGGGTGATGCAGGCGCGCAACTGGCCGACGCGGTCGATGCGCACCCGGCACTCGGCGCACACGCCCATGCCGCACAGCGGCGCACGCGGCTGGCCGCTGCGCGAGCGGCGGAAATGCGTGGCGACCTGCGCCACCGCTGCGGCCACGCTGCTGCCATCAGGCACTTCGACATCGCGGCCGTCGACCTGCAGGCGCAACATGCGCGCGCTCATGCCAGCGCCCGCGCCGGCGCGTACGGCGCCGCGTCGATGGCCGTGGGCCGCTGCAGCAACTGGTCCAGCAGCAGGCGCGCACTGCCCAGCGCCGTCGTCACGCCCAGGCCCTCGTGGCCGGCCGCGACCCACACGTCGCGCCGCTCCGGCACCGCGCCCAGGTAC
This sequence comes from Xanthomonas sontii, assembly GCF_040529055.1. Classification (NCBI taxonomy): domain Bacteria; kingdom Pseudomonadati; phylum Pseudomonadota; class Gammaproteobacteria; order Lysobacterales; family Lysobacteraceae; genus Xanthomonas; species Xanthomonas sontii. Next base: position 4,018,062 of record NZ_CP132342.1, read on the forward strand.
GGGCGCCCGTCCGGCGTGGCCGGACGCAAGCCGGTCCACACCCGGATCGCCTGCAGTTGCCGCAGGCCCGGCAGGAACGCGAAGGCGCGCTCCAGCATCCGCTGCAGCATCGGCATCGACACCGTGCGGTCGGTCGCATCGAATTCGCGCGAGGAGCCGATCAGGAGTTGCCCGGTCGGCCGCGGCTGCACGTTGAACGCCACGCTGCTGCCGTCGCTGCCGTGCGCGCTGTCGGCATAGCCCAGTTCCAGCAATTGATGGGCGACGAAGCCCGGATAGCGGTCGGTGATCACCAGTTGCCCCTTGCGGGCACGCATCGGCAGTTCCGGCAACAGCTCCGGCACGGCGCAGCCGGTGGCGACCAATACCGGGCCATGCAGCGCGCTGCCGTCGTCCAGACGCACGCCGGCATCGGCCAGCGCAGTGGCGCGACGCCCGGCGTACAGCTGCGCGCCGGCGGCGCAGGCACGCTCGACCAGGTAGCGCGCCATCCGCGGCGGATACACCACCGCCTCGGCGGCCACGCGCATGCCGCCGGCCAGGCCCGGCACCAGCGCCGGCTCCAGTTGGTACAAGCGCTGCGCATCGAGCGCTTCGGCGTGCACGCCGGCCGCGGCCAGCCGCTGGATCTTGGCCGGAATCGCCTCCAGTTCGCGTGCCTCGCGCGCCACCCACAGCGTGCCGCAGCGGCTGAACTCGGCCTCGGGCAGCGGCGCGAATTCTTCCCACAAACGCAGCGAGTACGCCGACAGCGCCAGTTCCGCCGGATCGTCGTCCATCGCCACCAAATGCCCCATCGCCGCGGCGGTGGAACCGCCGCCGATGCTGCCCGACTCGACGATCGCCACGCGCAGGCCGGCGGCCGCCGCCGCATCGGCGCAGGCCGCGCCGACGATGCCGGCGCCGACGACGATCAGGTCGAAACCGCTCATGCGGCGCCGATGCCCCAGGCGAACGGATCCTGCGGATCGATCAGCAACTGCGCGCGCGCAGTGATGTAGGCCTGCCCGGTGATGCGCGGCAGTACCCCGCGCGCACCGGCCGTGTAGCTACCCTCGAACACGCTGCCGAGGATGCCCTGCTGCCGCCACACCTGGCCCGGCGCCAGCTTGCCGTCGGCGGCCAGGCACGCCAGCTTGGCGCTGGTGCCGGTGCCGCAGGGCGACCGGTCGTAGGCCAGGCCCGGGCACAGCACGAAGTTGCGCGCATCGGCGCTGGCGTCCGGCGCCGGCCCGTTGATCTCGATGTGGTCGATCTCGCCGCCGTCGGCGCCGCGGATGCCGGCCGCCTCCAGTGCCAGCCGCACCGCCTCGGTGTAGGCGGTCAGCGCGCGCTGGTGGCGCAGGTCCAGCGCGCACGGGGTCTGTTCGGTGATGAAGAACCAGTTGCCGCCCCAGGCGACGTCGCCGCGCACGCGCCCGTACTCGGGCACCTGCACTTCGACGCCGGTGGCGTGGCGGTAGCTCTCGACGTTGTCGACCGAGACGCGGCCGTCGGCGTGCAGTTCCACGCCGACCGTGCCCACCGGCGTCTCGATGCGGTGCGTGCCCGCGCTCAGCCGGCCCAGTTCGGCGAGCGTGCGCACCAGGCCGATAGTGCCGTGGCCGCACATGCCCAGGTAGCCGACGTTGTTGAAGAAGATCACCGCCGCGCAGGCTTCGGCGGCCACCGGCGGCAGCAGCAGCGCGCCGACCATGGTGTCCGAGCCGCGCGGTTCGCAGGCGATGGCGCTGCGCCAGCGGTCGAAGCGCGTGCGGAACAGCTCCCGGCGCTCGGCCAGGGAACCGGTTCCCAGATCGGGGAAGCCGGAGACGACGACACGGGTCGGTTCGCCGGCGCTGTGCGAGTCGATGACATCGAGTGTATGCATGGGGCCATGCTCACATTCGGCACCGTCGCCGGCTAGCAGCGTTTGCCTGTCGCCAATGCGGAAGTTCGCACAACCCGGCCACGCCCCAGGGCGCCGACTTAGGCTAGCATCGGCATTCGGGGGACGCGCGGCGGCGCGCCCGCACCGCCGCCCACTTCCGCAGGTGAACGCCATGGACACTCTGATTTCGGCACTGGAACTGCAGACGCTGTTCGACGCCCTGCCGGACGTGGTGTTCTTCGTGAAGGACCGCGACGGCCGCTACACCCACGTCAACCTGACCCTGGTGCGGCGGCTGGGCAAGAAGTACCGCGCCGACCTGATCGGCAAGTCGGCCGCGGACGTGTTCCCGCTGCCGCTGGGCGGCAGCTACCTGATGCAGGACCGGCGCGTGCTGTGCGGCGAGGTGATCGAGAACCAGCTCGAAGTCCACTTGTTCCCGAACCGCACCCCCGGCTGGTGCCTGACCTTCAAGCGCCCGCTGTGCGAGGGCGAGGAGGTGATCGGCGTGGTCGGCATCTCCCGCGACCTGGGCCAGCCGGACAGCCGCCATTCCGCCTACGAGCGCATCAGCCGCGCCATGGAACACATGCAGGCGCACTACGGCGACAACCTGCGCGTGCAGACCCTGGCCGATCTGGCCGAGCTGTCGGTGGCGCAACTGGAGCGGCACTTCCGCCGCGTGTTCCAGCTGACTCCGCAGCAACTGCTGACCAAGATGCGCATCGAAGCGGCGATGCGCCTGCTGCACGGCGACGACAGCATCGCCAGCATCGGCCAGTTTTGCGGCTTCGCCGACCAGAGCGCCTTCGCCCGCCAGTTCAAGGCCACCGTGGGCATGACCCCGCGCGATTACCGGTCGATGAAGGGCAAGCTGTGAAGAGCTGGGAATGGGGAATGGGGAATCGGGATTGGTTTTTTGGCTGAATGCGGGCGTTGGGATCGCGACCCTGTTGAGGCTGTCGCAGGAGCAGTTTCGACTCCCCAGGAACACCCGCGCCCACAGTGACAAGCCCCTCTCCCTGCGGGAGAGGGGTTGGGGTGAGGGTGCGGCGGAGCCATTACGTCGAAAAACCATGGCAATTCCGCAACTGCACCCTGCGACTGTGCTTCAGTGGGCACCCGCCTGTCGCGGCTGATCCCGCAAAGGGCCAGGACCCGCGCCTGGCGCGACACACGCAGTCGCGACGCCCGAAGCCCAATTTGCCAACCATCCCAGCCCGCCCCCACTGCACCGGCCGCTCAGGTCGCAAGTGGTAGCATTCTTCGTTTCCGGTCCACGCGTCATCCATGGTCAGCCTATTCCGCCGCAACAAGCCCCAGGACAACGCCGGCGAGAGCCGCACGCAGCGCTACAGCATCGAGGAACTGGCCGCCGCCTTCCCCAAGCCGGCAAGCGCCGAACCCGCTGCGCCTGCGCCGTCGGCGCCGCCCATCGCTGAGACAGCGCCTGCCGCTCCCGTACCCGCCACCACCCCGGAACCGACGCCCGCGCCGGTCGCCGAACGCAACGTGCAGGCGCCCGCCCCGGTCGCGGTCCTGCAGCCGCAACCCGCGCCGCTGCCGCCCACAGCGCCCGCGCCCCCGCCGCAGTCCTATGTGCCGACGCCGGCCGCTGCGCCGGCGCCGAGCGTGCCGCAGCCGACGCCCGCCCCTGCACAGCCGCCCGTCGCGGTGTCCGTGACCTCGCCGGTTACTGCGTCCACCGACGCCGACCTGGTGCGCAGCGACGCGCTGCCTGCCGCCCCGGCCGGCAAGCCAGGTTGGCGCGAGCGGCTGCGCAACAGCAGCTTCGCGCGCAGCGTCGGCAGCCTGTTCTCGCGCAATCCCAAGCTCGACGACGACCTGCTTGACGAGATCGAGACCGCGCTGATCACCGCCGACGTCGGCATCCCCGCCACCACCGCGCTGATCGAGAGCCTGCGCAAGCGCATGAAGGCGCGCGAGTTCGCCGACGCCAGGGCGCTGCAGCAGGCGCTGCGCGCCGACCTGCTGGCGATCCTGCAGCCGGTGGCCAGGCCGCTGCAGATCGACCGCAACGCCAAGCCCTTCGTGGTGCTGACCGTCGGCGTCAACGGCGTCGGCAAGACCACCACCATCGGCAAGCTGGCCAAGCGTTTCAAGGACGAGGGCCACAGCCTGATGCTGGCCGCCGGCGACACCTTCCGCGCCGCCGCGGTGGCGCAGCTGCAGGCCTGGGGCGAGCGCAACGGCGTGACCGTGATCGCGCAGGGCCAGAACGCCGACGCCGCCTCGGTGGCCTTCGACGCGCTGCAGGCCGGCAAGGCGCGCGGCACCGAGGTGCTGATCGCCGACACCGCCGGCCGCCTGCACACCCAGACCGGGCTGATGAACGAACTGGGCAAGATCCGCCGCGTGCTCGGCAAGCTCGACCCCAGCGCGCCGCACGAGGTGCTGATGGTCATCGACGGCACCACCGGCCAGAACGCGCTGTCGCAGCTGCGCCAGTTCCACGCCGCGGTCGGCGTCACCGGTCTGGTGGTGACCAAGCTCGACGGCACCGCCAAGGGCGGCGTGGTGTTCGCCCTGGCCCGCGAATTCGGCATCCCGATCCGCTTCGCCGGCATCGGCGAGCGCCCCGAAGACCTGCGCGTGTTCGACGCCGAAGCCTTCGTCGACGCGTTGCTGCCCGACGCCTTGGGTGCGTGAGATTGAGCCCCTCTCCCTCCGGGAGAGGGGTTGGGGTGAGGGTGCGGCGGAGCCAACCATGCAGGCGCTGGCGCTACTCAAACCGCACTAGGCTTCGCCCGTACCCTCATCCGGCCCTTTGGGCCACCTTCTCCCGAGGGGAGAAGGAACTTCGACGCCAGCATGCGCCAGCCACCCGACACCTTCCCTACCCGCCTGCTCGCCTGGTTCGACCGCAACGGGCGGCATGACCTGCCCTGGCAGCATCCGCGCAGTCCGTACCGGGTGTGGCTGTCGGAGATCATGCTGCAGCAGACCCAGGTGGCGGTGGTCATCCCCTATTTCCTGCGCTTCCTGCAGCACTTCCCGACCCTGCCGGCACTGGCCGCCGCCGACAACGACGCGGTGATGGCGCAATGGGCCGGGCTCGGCTACTACGCTCGCGCGCGCAACCTGCACGCCGCCGCCAAGCGCTGCGTGGAACTGCACGGCGGCGAGCTGCCGCGCGATTTCGAGGCCCTGCATGCGCTGCCCGGCATCGGCCGCAGCACCGCCGGCGCGATCCTCAGCCAGGCCTGGAACGACCGCTTCCCGATCCTCGACGGCAACGTCAAGCGCGTGCTGACCCGCTACCACGGCATCGCCGGCTATCCCGGCCTGCCGGCGGTGGAAAAGCCGCTGTGGGCGCTCGCGCACGACCACGTGGCCGCCGTGCCGGACGGGCGCATGGCCGACTACACGCAGGCGCAGATGGATTTCGGCGCCACCCTGTGCACCCGCGCCAACCCGGCCTGCGTGCTGTGCCCGCTGCAGGACGACTGCGTGGCGCGCCGCGACGGCCTGGTCGAAGCGCTGCCCACGCCCAAGCCGGGCAAGACCCTGCCCGAGCGCGAGGCGCTGGCGCTGTTGCTGGAGAACGCCGCCGGCGAATTGCTGCTGCAGCGGCGACCGCCGACCGGCATCTGGGCCTCGCTGTGGACCCTGCCGCAGGCCGAGACCGACAGCGAGCTGCGCGCCTGGTACGCGCGCTGGATGCGCGGGCGCGCCTACGACGACGCCGAAGCGCTGCCGCCGATCGTGCACACCTTCAGCCATTACCGCCTGCACCTGCAGCCACTGCGCCTGCGCAAGGTCGCCATGGGCGATGCGCTGGGCGACAATGACGACCTGCGCTGGGTGGCGCGCGCCGACCTGTCGACGCTGGGCCTGCCCGCACCGATCCGCAAACTGCTCGACGGCCTCTAGCGCGCCAGCGCGCGCGGCCGCACGCACCGCCAGGAATTGTTGCCATGTCCCGCACCGTCTTCTGCCAGTACCAGCAACGCGACGCCGAAGGGCTCGATTACGTGCCCTATCCTGGCGAGCTCGGCAAGCGCGTGTTCGCGCACATCGGCAAGGCCGGCTGGCAGGCCTGGCTGGCGCACCAGACCATGCTGATCAATGAGAACCGGCTGTCGCCGCGCGATCCCAAGCACCGCGCGTTCCTGGAAGCGGAACTGGAGAAGTTCCTGTTCCAGGGCGGCGCCGACAAGCCCGACGGCTACGTGGCGCCCGACCAGGCCTCCTGAGCACCACCGCGTCGTCGCGTCACTCCCACGCACCGACGCTCAGACACTGCCAAGCGCCTGCGTTCGTCGCACCTCACCCGACCTCCAGGAGCGGCTTCAGCCGCGACACGGCCTTACCGGTAATACCCGTCGCGGCTGAAGCGTGCGCCCCGGGGCCATAAGGGCGTGCCGCACAGCACCTTGCAGTGCACCTAACGCAACAGGCTGCACCAGCAAGCGACAGCGCGACATCACACTAGCCGCACCACCGCGCGCGCCGCCTCGCGAATCCCGAATCCCGGCACTGCGTCAGCTCCCAGGCGCCTGCTGCGCCCGTTCCTGCACCTTGGCCTCGCGCAGTTCCTTCTCCGAGGTGCGCAGCGCCTTGACGTCGAGCGGGCGGATGCTGTCGATGCGGCACGGCAGGCGAATCGCGGCGGGGCCGCCGCCGAGCACCAGCACATCGTCGAACTTCGCCGAGACCTGGCTGCCGAAATGGGTGATGGCGATGCTGGGGGCGAAATCCAGGTCCTGGCAGGTGCCGGCGAATTCCAGCAGATAGGCCTGGTTCGGGCGCGTCCACACCGCCAGCGCGCTGTCGCCGAGTGCGGTCCAGCCGCTGAGCCGGTTGAAGTACTGGAAGTCGCGCACCGGCGCACCGGCGTGGGCGCGGTACAGGGTCAGACGCTCGTCGTCGCTGAGCCGGTTGGTGGCGCAGCCGGCCAGCACGGCCGTGGCGACGAGGGAGGACAGCAGCAGGCGTTTCATGGCAGTGCTCCCGATGGTGTGGAGCGCATCATGCGCCCGCCGCCGTGCACGCGAGCGTGGATAAGCGCGCGGCGTTCAGCGACAAGGCAGCCAACGCGTGCAACGGCGGCAGCGCTTACTGCGAAGCACCACGCGCGGACTCGCAGAAGCGCTGCCGGTACTCCAGCGCCTTGGGCATCAGCGCCTGGAGGTTCTGGATGCGGGTGCCCGGATTGGGATGGGTGGAGGCGAACTCCGGCGGCGCCTGGCCGCCACTGCTGGCGCTCATCCGCTCCCACAGCGGCACCGCCTCGCGCGGGTCGAAACAGGCCGCCGCGGCCAGCATCAGGCCCACTTCGTCGGCCTGGGTCTCGTGGCTGCGCGCGTACGGCAGCAGGTAGCCATAGCCCATCGCCGCCATCGCCATCTGCTGCTGTTGCGGATCCAGGCCGCCGGCGGCGCCGGCCATCTGCCCGATCTGGGTCAGCTTCTGCTGGGCCATGCGCTGCGCGCCATGCCGCAGCAGCGCATGCGCGATCTCGTGACCCATCACCACCGCCATCGCGTCGGCGTTCTTGGCCACCGGCAGCAGCCCGGTGTAGACCGCCATCTTGCCGCCGGGCAGGCAGAACGCATTGGCCTGGTCGGACTCGATCACGTTGACGTCCCAGTCGAAGCCGCGCGCGTAATGCTTGGCCTGCATGCCGTGCTCGGCGGCCAGCGCGTCCTCGACCACGTCGACCTTGGCGATCAGCCGCTGCGCGATCGCACGCACCTGCTGCGCCACCTGCGACTGCGGATCGACCGGATGTTCCTGCGCCAGGATCTCCTGGTACGCCTGCAGACCCAGCGCCTTCTCGTCCTCCACATTCAACGAGCGGTCGATCAGCACCTGTTCGCCGGTGTACGGATCCTCGCTGCGGTTGGAGAACCAGTAAAACCCGGCATACACGGCAAAGCCCAGCAGTACCAGCCAGCGCACCCCGCCCAGCGGTCCACGGCGGCCGCCGCCCGGTTCGCCGCCCTGGCGGCCGAAGACTTGGTTCATCGCACTCCCCCTCGCTGACTGGTGAGGCAATCTAGCGCCGGCACCGGCGCGGCGGCGTCAAATGCCGCGCACAAGGCGGAAGCCGACGCGTGCGCTGGTGCTGTCCGAATCCTGCATCAGCCGCCACGCCGCGCGGGTCTGCTCCGGCGCATTGGCCCAGTTGCCGCCGCGCACCACCCGCGAGCGGCAGCCCGGGTTGTACCAGGCCGCGCCGTCGGCCGGCGCGCGGCGATAGCTGGCGTGCCAGCAGTCGGCGACCCACTCGCTGAGGTTGCCGGCCATGTCGTGCAGACCCCAGGCGTTGGCGGAAAAATTGGCCACCGGGGCCGGGCCCCAGAAGCCGTCGGTGTAGCCGACGAAGGCATTGCGCCAGTGCCGCCCGCTGGGCGAGACGTCGCCGCCGCCGGTGAAGTTGCCGCTGCCGCGCGGCGGCGTGCCGGCGTTGCCCCAGGGATAGCGGCCGCGGCCGCCGGCGCGCAGGGCGTATTCGAACTCGGCCTCGCTGGGCAGCCGGTAATGCCGCCCGGTCTGCTGCGACAGCCAGGCCGCATAGGCCTCGGCGTCGCGCACGCTGACGTGCATCACCGGGCTGTTCGGCGCCGCCCGCGCGCCCTGGTAATCGGACTGCCAGTCAACGCCGTTGCGGCGCACGAAGTTGCCGCTGCGCTCGTCGTAGACGGTGGAGTGGCCGCGGCGGGTGGCGCGCGGACGCGCATTGGTCGCCTCCACGAAACGGCGGAACTCGGCCACGGTGACCTCGGTGATCGACATGGCGAAACCGCGGTCGAAGCGCACGTAGTGCTGCGGCATCTCCGCCGGCGAGGCGCCGGGTTCGGTCTCGGCCGCGCCCATGCGGAAGCCGCCGTGCGGCACCACGATCATCTGCGGGCCGCGCCCGCCGTCGTGCATGCCGTCGGTGAACACCTGGCCGGGGCGGAAGCTGCCGTAGTGGGTGGCCAGGTCGATGCGTTCGCGCAGCATCGCCGCCACCGGGTCGCCGGGATCGGCGATGCGCAGCACGTCGCCAAGGCGCTCGCGCGCCGACTTCAATCCGGCCGGGGTGGCCAGATCGCGCAGGCCGGCATCGCGCAAGGCGGCGATGCGCGCCACCCGCACCTGCTCCACGCGCTCGCGCGCGTCGTGCACCGTGGGCGCGTCCTCGCGCACCCGCGCCGCGCGCGCCAGCCAACTGCCGGCGGCGGCGAAATCCGAGGCCGCCGCGGCCGTCTCGGCGCGACGGATCAGCGCGCTTTCCACCGCCGCCACGCCCTGCCGCGCGCGCGCATCGTCCGCATCCAGCAGCAACGCCTCGCGGAAATTGGCCAGGGCGCCGTTGCCGTCCTCGCCCAGGCGGCCGCCGCGCAGGTCGTCCTCGCCGGCGCGGTTGTAGGCCAGCACCCGCGAGGCGGTCTCCACCCGCTGCTGCAGGCGCCGCACCGCCGGGTCATCGGCATCCAGCCACAGCGCCACCATCGCGATGCGCGCGGCCTGCTCGAGCGTGCGTTCGGAAAGATCCGGATCGCCCAGCGCCTGCGCGCCGAGTTGCAACAGGCGCCGCCGCGCCTTGCGCAGGCCGTCCTGGGCAACGCGATCGTTCGGCGCCAGGCTGCGGATCGCCAGGTACAGCGGAATCGCCGACTGCGCATCCTCGAACAGGCGATCTTCGGCCAGCGCGCGCGCCGCCTGGCGCCGCGCCTGCGGCAGGCCGCTGCGCGTCAGGGTCGGCAACGGCGGCTGCCAGCGCGCCACGGTCTCGGCCGCATCCTCGCCGCCGATGGTCACGCTGGGCGCCTGCACCGGCTTGGCCGGCGCCGACTGCGCCGTAGCGGTGGCAGCGGCAGCGGCGGTCGCAGGCGCGGTCTCGGCGGCCGGCGCCGACGGCTGCCGCGCACAGCCGACCAGCGCTGCCGCAAGCATGCTCCAGACCATCACAACGCCGCTGCTGCGCACTTTTCCTCCGAACCATGGACCTTGCGACGCCATCCCGTCCGGCGCGCCGTGCGGCCGGCGGAGCGACGTTAGGCTATTCTCGCCTGCCTGAGCAAACCCTGCAGTCAACGGAAATCACGTGCCTTACTGGATCAAGCAACCTGCCGAGCTGAGCGAACGGCTGGCGCAGCGACCGGCCCGCATCGGCCTGGATACCGAATTCGTCCGCGAACGCACCTATTGGCCGCAACTGGCGCTAGTGCAGATGGCCGTAGGCGATGAAATCCTGCTGATCGACCCGCTGATCCCGGGCATGCCGCAGGCGCTGGCGCCGTGGCTGAGCGACCCGGACATCCTCAAGATCATGCACAGCGCCAGCGAAGACCTGGTCGCCTTCAAGTGCGCCTGCGGCACCCTGCCGCGGCCGCTGTTCGACACCCAGATCGCCGCCGGCCTGGCCGGGCTCGGCGCCGGCATGGGCTACCAGAAGCTGGTGCTGGAGATCACCGGCGTGCACCTGGCCAAGGGCGAGACCCGCTCGGACTGGCTGCGCCGCCCGCTGTCGCCGGCGCAGCTGGAGTACGCCGCCGACGACGTGCGCTATCTGTTCGCGCTGCACGACAACCTGCAGGCGCGGTTGCAGACCCTGGAGCGCGGCGACTGGCTGCACGAGGACGGCGAACGCCTGCTCGGCACCGTCGAGCACGACGACGGCGAACGCTGGCCGCACCTGGGCATGCGCTCGGCGCAGTTCATGGACCGCCCCGCGCAACTGCGCCTGCTGCGCCTGTTGCGCTGGCGCGACGCGCAGGCGCGGCACAACGACAAACCGCGCAGCTGGATCCTGGACAACGAACTGGCCGCCACCCTGGCGCGCTTCCCGCCGCAGGACCAACCGGCCATGCTGGCGCTGTTCGACAAACACCCCAAGGCGCCGCGCAAGCTCAGCGATGCGGTGTGGCAGGCGCTGACCACGCCGCTGGCCGACGAAGCCGACGCCCCGCAGGCGCTGGCCGCCAGCGACGACAACAAGGCCGCGCTGAAGCGGCTGCAGGACGCGGTGGCCGCGCGCAGCGCCGAACTCGGCCTGCCCGACGGCCTGCTCGCCTCGCGCAAGCACCTGGAAGCCCTGCTGGAAAGCGCGCAATGGCCAGCACCGCTGGCGGGCTGGCGCCGGCGCGAACTGGAACCGCGGCTGCAGCCGCTGCTGGCGGCCACACGCTGAGCGGGCGCGGCCGGGCCGATCGCGCCGCCCCGTCCGCGCAGCGCGATCGGGTCAACGATCGGGCATAAAAAAAGGCCAGGAATTCCTGGCCTTTTTCGTTCGCTCAGTACTTGAAGAGCGGGAACTTCAGATCCGGGTGGCGCGCCTTCCATTCGTTGTAGGCGGCGGTGCCTTCCCAGGCGGCGAACGCCTTCGGCGTGCGACCGCGGCCGGACCAGGTTTCGCCGGTGTGCGGCAACTGGTACTTCGGCTTGACCTCGCTGCGGCCGCCGGCGGACTTGCTGCTGGCCGGCTTGGGCGCCGCGCTGGTCACGTAGGCGGCGATCTCGTTGCGCTGCTTGGCGCTGAAGAACTCGGCGAACTGCTCCAGCAGCGACAGCACGTTGGCGTGCGCCGCATTGGTTTCGCCCTCGCGCGCCTGCCGCTCCTGCTCTTCCAGCTTGCGCATTTCTTCCTGCAGCTTGGCCTTGGCTTCGGCGATCTGTTGCAAGTTGCGAACTTCCGTCATGTGTAAAAGACCTGTCTTTAGGTAAAAAGGTATGAGGCGGACGGTATATTTCGTCCGGAACGAAATCACCGCGGGGGATTTCGGCCGTCGAGTATATCGACTCCATGCGCGCGCTGTAGACAAAAGGCGAACACGTTTTCCGGCCCGACCGGTCCCCTGCCCCGGCGCCGCCGATGTTGCACTGCCCCCTTGGCACGCGGCCCCGTGCCCAGTTACACTACGCGTCTGATGTGGGGCGGTAGCTCAGCTGGGAGAGCGTCGCGTTCGCAATGCGAAGGTCGAGGGTTCGATCCCCTTCCGCTCCACCATCTTGCCGTCTTCGACGGTGCAAACGAGGTCAGACAGCCACCAGGCTCTCTGGCCTTTTTTGTTGGCCGATCTTGGGATTGGCCGCGCTCGATCGCGCGGGGGGCGCCGTCCGCTGGCGCGTCAGGCAGTCCTTGGCCGTCGTCCTGACGGAACGGGAAGCGGGATGCACTCCGCTCCTTCCCGCCGCATCGCTCAGTCGTGCCCGTCCTGCCCCGGCTCATCCTGGCCGGAACGCGGGCCACGCTCGTGCGCCTCGCGCAGCTTCTGATCTTCCAGGCCCGGCCGCTGCTTGGCGGTGTCGTCCTGGGCACGGTCCTGCCGGCCCTCGTGGATGCCCTGCTGCTTGCCGGACTGGGTGGTCTCGTCGTTTGCCATGGTCTGCACCTCGCTGGGGCGGATGCCCGTTCGCCGCCACCCTAGCGAGGCCGCCGTGATGCATGGATCACGGCCTACCTGACGTCACGCCGCCAGCGCCGGTGCGCCGGCCTCGGCGATGTCGTCGCTGCGCAGCAGCCGCGCGCGGTCCAGCAGGATCACCAGCCGATCCTCCAGCTTGCCCATGCCCTGCAGCAGGTCGCGGCGGATATCGCTGCCGAAGGCCGGCGGCGCCTCGATCTGCTGCGGCGGCAGTTCCAGCACCTCGTTGACCGCATCCACCAGCAGGCCGAAGGACTGCGCGCCGCCGCCCTCGTCGGTGGCGGCGCTGGCGATGACGATGCAACTGCGCCGGGTGACCTCGCTGGGCCCGCGGCCGAGCCGCGACTGCAGGTCCACCACCGGCACCACCGCGCCGCGCAGGTTGATCACCCCGCGCACGCAGGCCGGCATGGTCGGCACCGGGGTGGGCGGACGGTACTCGATGATCTCGTGGATGCCGGCGATGTTGAGCCCGAACAGTTCGCGGTCCAGCTGAAAGGTCAGGAACTGCCAGCCACCCTGCGGCGCGTGCTCGGCCGCGCTCTCGTAGCGATCGTTGTGCATGTTCTTCCCCTTCAGAAGTTGACGAACTGGCCTTCGTCCGGCGCATCCGCCAGCGCGTAGGCCGGCACCGGGCGCGCACGCGGGCGCAGGGCCTTGCCGGCGTTGCGCAGCGGCCGGGTGGCGGCCGGCCTCGGCGCCACCGGCGCGGCACGGCGCGGCGCGGCCAGGTCCTGTTCGCGGCTGAGGCGGAAGAATCCCATCGCCTGCTGCAGCGATTCGGCCTGGGTGCTCATCTGTTCGGCGGTGGCCGCCAGTTGCTCGGAGGCCGCCGCATTCTGCTGTGTGGTCTGGCTGAGCTGGGACACCGCCAGGTTGATCTGGGTGACGCCGGAGGACTGCTCCTGCGAGGCCGAGGCGATTTCCTGCACCAGATCCGAGGTCTTCTTGATGCTGGGCACGATGGTGCCGAGCAGGCTGCCGGCGCGATCGGCCAGGCCCACGCTGCTGGCGGCGACCTCGCCGATCTCCTGCGCCGCCACCTGGCTGCGCTCGGCCAGCTTGCGCACTTCGGCGGCGACCACCGCAAAGCCCTTGCCGTGCTCGCCGGCGCGCGCGGCCTCGATCGCCGCGTTCAGCGCCAGCAGGTTGGTCTGGTAGGCGATGTCGTCGATGATCCCGATCTTCTGCGCGATCTGCTTCATCGCCTGGGTGGACGCCAGCACCGCGTCGCCGCCCTCCACCGCTTCCTTGGCCGCCTGCGCCGACATGCCCTCGGTGACCTTGGCGTTGTCGGTGTTCTGCGCGATGGACGCGGTCATCTGCTCCAGCGAGGCGCTGGTCTCCTCCACGCCGGCGGCCTGCTCGGTGGCAGCCTGGCTCAGCGACTGCGCGGTGGCGCTGACTTCCTCGGAGGAACCGGCCAGCGACTGCGCGCTGGCATTGACCTCGCCCACCACCTCCGCCAGTCGCTCGACCATCGCCTGCAGCGCCACCATCGCGCTGGTGCTGTCGTTGGCGCGGGTCGGCACCTGCACGGTGAGATCGCCGCGCGCGATCCGCGAGGCCACTTCCATCACCGTGCTCGGCTCGCCGCCAAGTTCGCTCATCAGCGACCGCGCGATCAGGAAACCGATCAACGAGGCACACAGCGCCGCGACCAGGCTGCCGACGATCAGGGTCAGGTTGGTGCGCTGCTGCAACTGCTCGGCCTCGGTGGCGCGCGCAGCGAGCAACTCGCTCTCGGCGCGACGCACTTCGGCCATGCGATCGCGCATCGCGTCCATGTAGGCCTTGCCCTTGGAAGCACGCACCGCAGCGGTCAGCGCCTCCATCGTCGCCTGGCCATCGTTGACGTTCTTGCGCAGCGCGATCTGCGGATGCACCGCCTGGCTGAGCCATTGCGCCTGGGTCTGCTTCAGCGCGTTCAGGCGCTCCTGCTGCTTGGGGTTGTCGGCGGTCAGCTCCTGCGCCGTGCGCAGGTGGCTTTCGAAGCTGGCGACGCCGTCGCGGTAGGGCTGCAGGAACGCGTCCTCGCCGGTCAGCGAGAAGCCGCGCGTGCCGGTCTCGATGTTGATCAGGCTGCTGAGCGCGGCATCGACTTCGGCGATCACCTTGTAGGTGTGGGTGTTCCAGTAATTGGCCTGCGACAACGCGGACACGTTGAAGTAGGCCACGCCGGCCAGGGCCAGCAGGATGCACAGGACCACGGCGAAGCCGCCGTAGAGCTTGGTTGCGATTTTGAGATTCTTCAGCACGGCACTCTCCCGACAATGGGCAGTTGTGACAACGACAGCGACACGGAACTGGCGGCGCGGCAGGCGCCGCCAGGGAATGGATCAGGCGCGGCCCAGCAGCGCTTCGCTGCGGTCGCGATTGCCTGCAACGGAACGGCGCGCGGCGACGGATGGCGCACGCGGCGCCCAGCGCGAGCCAGCCGCACGCAGCGGCGCCACCGCCTCGCCGTCGTCCAGCGCGTGCGTGGCGCGGCGCGTGCCGGCGGACAACTGGAAGAACGCCATGCTGTCCTGCAACTGCACGGCCTGCGTGCTCATCGATTCGGCGGTGGCCGCCAGCTCTTCGGAGGCGGTCGCGTTCTGCTGGGTGATCTGACTCAGCTGCACCACCGCCGCATTGATCTGGGCGACGCCGGACGATTGTTCCTGCGAGGCGGCAGCGATCTCCTGCACCAGGTCCGAGGTCTTCTTGATGCTGGGCACGATGGTCTCCAGCAGATGACCGGCCTTCTCCGCCAGTTCCACGCTGGAGCCGGCGACCTCGCCGATCTCCTGCGCCGCCACCTGGCTGCGCTCGGCCAGCTTGCGCACTTCGGCGGCGACCACCGCAAAGCCCTTGCCGTGCTCGCCGGCGCGCGCGGCCTCGATCGCCGCGTTCAGCGCCAGCAGGTTGGTCTGGTAGGCGATGTCGTCGATGATCCCGATCTTCTGCGCGATCTGCTTCATCGCCGCCACCGTGGCCACTACCGCCTCGCCGCCCTCCAGGGTTTCCCGCGCCGCCTGCGCGGCCATGCCGTCGGTGATCCTGGCGTTGTCGGTGTTCTGCGCGATCGAGGCAGTCATCTGCTCCAGCGAGGCGCTGGTCTCTTCCACACCGGCGGCCTGCTCGGTGGAAGCCTGGCTCAAGGATTGCGCAGTGGCGCTGACTTCTTCCGACGCACCCGCCAGGCTCTGCGCACTGGCGTTGACCTCGCCGACCACCTGCTGCAACTTCTCGACCATGCGCTGCATCGCCAGCAGCAATTGCCCGGTCTCGTCCCTGCCGCGGACCTCGATCTGCATGCTCAGGTCGCCCTCGGACAGCGCATTGGCCACCTTGACCGCCTTGTCGATCGGCCGGGTCACGCTGCGGCTGATGCAGCAGCCCAGGCCGACCCCGAGCAACACGCCGCCGATCACGATGGCCAGCATGGTGCGGGTGCTGCTGGCATAGATCGCGTCGGTGGCGTCGTTGGCACGCGCCGCGTTGGCTTCCTTGGTTTCGCTGAGTTCGGACATCAGCGCATCCAGTTCGTCGGAGCTGCTGCGCACGCCCTTCGACAGGTCCGCCAGCTGCGCATTGCCCTGCGGCAGCGGCTCGCGCATCACCGAGTCGACGAACTGGCCGCGCCGCTCCAGGTAGGTCTTCCACACCTGGTCGAAGCGGGCCAGCTTGGCCAGCGTGGCCGGGTCGTCGAACGAGGTCCTGGCCTTGTCCATGTGCTCGACCACCTTGGCGGTGTACTTGTCGAGACTGGCGATGTGCTTGGCGCGATCCTCCGCCGTACTGGCCAACTGCAGGTTGGCGCGCGACCGGCCGGCGTTGATCAGATTGATGTTGGCCTCTTTCAGGTGCGACAGGCCGAGCAGCTCGCGCTCGTACAGCACCGTGGCGTAGTCGTTGATCCGGCCCGAGTTGCGGATGCCGACCCAGCCGATGCACGCGCCGATCGCCGCCACGATCAGGAACGCCGCCGTCAGCCTGACTCCGATTTTCATATTGCCCAACATGGTGTACCCCGATTCTTTGTGTGCGTCCGGTTGCGCAAGTGAGCGCCTCCAGCCGTCTTCCGCAACGCCTCGCGGAGTGGACACACTCGCTCTGAGGAGAGCGAGGACGCTGCGCCGCAACGTCTGTGCGTGAGGGCTATCGGCGTCATCGACAGCGCCTTTAAATCGCGTGAAAACTGCGGAATTCCGCATAGCGCAAGCGCTGCGGCGACGTTGCATGAATGCGCAACGGGCATTGCGGCGCAGCACTCGACGCGTGTGAAGAAGGCGCCTGGCCATCTGCGGCGCGGATGCCGCAGTTGTTCTGCAACGGCAGATGACCCCGGTTTTGCACCGAAGGCGAAGTGGGATACCAACCCCTCTAATTTGTAGACAGAATGTGAAAGCGGCGCCGATATGCCCGCCCTCGCAGTGCGCGAGCGCATGCATGGCGCCGCGTCTTCACACCATCGGCAGCGCCGCGACCGTGCGTCGTTCCGCCGCGGTGGCTCCGCGCAACAAGCGCTGCGCGCGCACGCGTTCCTCGGCATCGAGCTCCTGCAGCGCCTCGAAACGCTCGCCGACCCAGCTCGCCATCGGCACGCCGTCGCGGTACAGCACGCGCGCGCCCGCCACGCGTGGCAGCCGCGTGCCCGGGAGCACGCTGCCGAGCAGATTGGCCGGATCGGCGGCGGCCACGCACACCCAGGTGCCGTCGCCAGGCTGGCGGCGCAGTTGCCGCAGCAGACCGATCGCCTCCGGCAGGGCGAACTGTTCGCCGGACAGGCCATCGATGAAGCGCCCGCCGCGGATCTCGCCACGCGCCTCCAGGCGCTGGTAGACCCGCAACAGCTCGCGCCACGGCGGCAGCCATGCCGCCTCGCGCTCGAGCAGGCGCCAGCAGACCACGCCGTAGCGGCGCAGCAGCGTCAGCGCGACGTGCTCGACCGCCTCGCTGCGCGCGGCCGGGTCGTCGGCCTCGGCGCCGGCCCGCAACAGCGCCCAGCGCCCGGCATCCTGGATGCCGCCGTACAGCGCCATGCGCGGCCGCCGCCGCGACAGCGCCGACGGGCGCTTCGATGCCGGCACCAGCAAGGCGCGCAGGCCGGCGTAGCTGTCGCAATGGACCCGACCGGCGGCGACCAGCTCGGCCAGCGCCACCTCCAGTTCGGTGGAGAGCAGGCGGGTGGCCGCGGCGATCTCGTCGAAGAACGAGGCGCCATGCGCCGCGAGATGGTCGGCGACCTTGTGCGCGCGCGAGCCGAGCGCATCGGCCTCCGGCGCTGGCGACAGCCGCGACCACTGCCCGGCGCTGCGCCGCGGCAGCAGCAGGATCGGCGTGCTGCGCAGCGTCGGCGCGGCGCCGCCGGCGCCGGGGCGCAACCGCGTCCACAGCGTGCGGCCGGCACTGCAGGCCTCGTCCAGCCAGGCCGGGCGGTAGTCGCGCACCCGCGCCGGCAACAGTTCCGCCTCCCACAGCGGCGCCGCGGCCTCCACGCCCTCCAGTTGCGCCAGTACCGCGGCCAGCGCTCCGGCGCCCTCCACCTGGCCCTGTGCGTCCAGATGCTGCCAACGGAACAGGAAGCGCGCGTAGTCGCGCGGCGCCACCGGCTCGATCTCGCGGCGCAGGCGGCCAAGGGTGTAGCGGTGGATGCGTGCCAGCAGGTGCCGCTCGCACCACTCCTCGGCATCGGCGTCGGCACTGAACCGACCACCGAGCACATAGCCGTCCTGCTGCAGCGCGAGCAGCCCGGCCTGCACCTCGCGCAGCGGCAGGTGCAGCGGCGCGGCCAGCGTGGCCGCAGTGACCGGCCCCAGGCCTGCCAGCCGGCAGCGCAGCAACTCGCGCAGCGCGCTCTCGCGGTCCCAGTCGGCCACCGCGTAGCCCTCGGGACTGGCGATGGCCGGCCGCGCGCTGGCCTGCGGGTACAGCGGCGCCACCGCCGCCTGCGCTTCGGCCGTCACCCACAACGCCGCCGCGGCGCCGTCGACGCCGTGCAGGCAGGTTGCGCGCGCGTCGGCAGCCAGTTCATCCAACCACTGCCGCCACTGCGGCTGCGCGGCGGCCTCGTCCACGCTCACCACCCCGAGCGTGAGCAGCGCCTCGTGCATCTCGTCGCGGCTGCGCGGCTGCGGCCAGGCCTCCTCGCGCACCGCGGCGATCGCCTGCGGGTCCAACTGGCCGAGCTCGTCGGCGCTGTGCGGATCCTGGTAGCGGCGACTGTGCACCGCCTGGGTCCGCCGCTCTTCCAGCGGCGCGTCGTCGAGGAAGGCATAGGGCCGCGCGTCGAGCGCCTCGGCCGCCAGCGGCGAGGGCGCGGTCAGTTCGCGCGCCAGCACGCGCACCTCGCCGGCCTCGATGCCGCGCAGCAGCTGCAGCCAGCCATCGCTGTCCATCGCCTCGTCCAGGCAGTCGCGCAGGGTCTGCGCCACCAGCGGGTGCTCGGGAATCTCGCGCTCGCCGACCAGGTTCTCCGCACAGGCCACCTGGTCGGGAAACACCGTGGCCAGCAGATCCTCGGACTTCATCCGCTGCAGTTGCGGCGCGACCTTGCGCCCGCCGGTGAAGCGCGGCAGCGCCAGCGCGTTGGTGGCGTTCCAGCGCCAGCGCACGCCGAACAGCGGCGCGTCCAGCAGCGCCTGTACCAGCACGTCCAGCGCAGACGCGGCGCGCAGATAGCGCGCCACCTCGTCCAGGGCGAAGCTGTGCCGGGTCGACAGCGACAGCACGATCGCGTCCTCGGTCGCGGCCGCCTGCAACTCGAAATTGAAGGTACGGCAGAAGCGCTTGCGCAGGGCCAGGCCCCAGGCGCGGTTGATGCGGCTGCCATAGACGCTGTGGATCACCAGTTGGGTGCCGCCGGTGGCATCGAAGAAGCGTTCCAGCACGATGCATTGCTGGGTCGGCAAGGCGCCCAGCGCCGCATGCGCGCGGCCCAGATAATCGACGATCTGCTGCGCGGCGGCGGCGTCCAGTGCCAGCGGGCCGCACAGCCACTGCAGCGCCTGCGCCGCGCCGCCCTGCTCCAGCGCCTGCGCGACTTCGGCCCGCAGCCGCGACACGCCCAGCGACAACGCATCGCTGCGCCCGGGCGCCTCACCGATCCAGAACGGGATGTTGGGCGGTGCGCCGCGCGCGTCCTCCACCCGCACCCGCCCCGCTTCCACGCGCAGGATGCGGTAGCTGGCGTTGCCGAGCTGGAACACGTCGCCGCCCAGGCTCTCCACCGCGAAATCCTCGTTGACCGTGCCGATGGTCTGCGCCTGCGGCTCCAGCACCACGCTGTAGTCGCCGGTCTCGGGGATGGTGCCGCCGGAGGTGAGCGCCGCCATCCGCGCACCGCGGCGCTGGCGCACGCGGCGATGCACCGCATCGCGATGCAGGTAGCCGGCGCGCGGCCCCAGCCGCGTGCTGAAGCCTTCGCTGAGCATGCGCAGCACCGCGTCGAACTGCGCGCGCGGCAACGCCGCATACGGCCAGGCGCCACGCACCAGCGCGTACAGCGCGTCTTCCTCCCACTCCTGGCAGGCCACCTCGGCGACGAGCTGCTGGGCGAGCACGTCCAGCGGCGCATCGAGCATGCGCAGCGCATCCAGTTCGCCGCGGCGCACGCAATCCAGCAAGGCCGCGCACTCGACCAGGTCGTCGCGCGACTGCGGAAACAAGCGCGCCTTCGGCGTGCCGCCCACCGCGTGCCCGGAGCGGCCGGCGCGCTGCAGGAACGCGGCGATCGAACGCGGCGAGCCGAGCTGGCAGACCAGGTCGACGTCGCCGATGTCCAGGCCCAGTTCCAGCGAGGCGGTGGCCACCAGCACCTGCAGCTCGCCGGCCTTGAGCCGACGCTCGGCGAGCAGCCGGGTCTCGCGCGCCAGGCTGCCGTGATGCGCCGCCACCGCCTGCGTGCCGAGCAGTTCGCCCAGGTGCCGCGCGGTGCGCTCGGCCATGCGCCGGGTGTTGACGAACACCAGGGTGGTGCGGTGCGCGCGCACCAACTCGGCCAGGCGCGTATACGCCTGCTGCCACTGGTCGGCGGACATGGTCACGCTGAGCGGCGTCGGCGGCACCTCCAGCGCCAGGTCGCAGGCACGCGCATAGCCGATGTCGACGATGGCGCAGTCGGCAACGCCGTCGTGCACCGCGGCGCTGCCGACCAGGAAACGCGCGACCGCCTCGATCGGCTTCTGCGTCGCCGACAGGCCGATGCGCAGCGGCGGCACCTCGCACAGCTGCTGCAGGCGCTGCAGCGACAGCGCCAGATGGCTGCCGCGCTTGTTCGCCGCCAGCGCATGGATCTCGTCGACGATCACCGTGCGCACATGGCGCAGCGTCTCGCGCCCGGACACCGAGCCGAGCAGCACGTACAGCGACTCCGGCGTGGTCACCAGCACATGCGGCGGGCGCCGCCGCGCCTGCGCGCGCTCGCGCTGTGGGGTGTCGCCGGTGCGTACCGCGGTGCGAATGGACACATCCGGCAAACCCAGCGCCGCCAGTTCGGCGCGAATGCCCTGCAGCGGCGCCTCGAGATTGAGCTGGATGTCGTTTGAAAGCGCTTTCAGTGGCGACACGTACAACACCTGGGTACGGTCCTGCAGGCCGCCTTCACGCAGGCCTTCGCGGACCAGCGCATCCAGCGCAGCCAAAAATGCCGTCAGGGTCTTGCCCGAGCCGGTCGGCGCGGCGACCAGCGTATGCCGTCCGGCCTGGATCGCCGGCCACGCGGCCGCCTGCGCCGGCGTGGGCGCCGCGAAACGTTGCTCGAACCAGCGTGCAACGGCGGGATGGAAGCGCGCCTGCGCCAACGACATGCGATCTCCTGGTGTCAGCGTCGCAACCAACCTGGGGCGCGCCGACGATGCCGACTGTGCGGATTGTCCAGCTGGATGTCTTGCGCCATTTTCTCGGCAATGAAAATGGTGACGTTATCCAGGCAATCAAGCGCAACCTCGCGCGACCCCTGTTTTTAGGGGGTTTTCCATTAAGCGTTCATCGAACGACATAATGTCTACCACTCGCTCCGCGTAGCGCGGTTATGTTGTCGACGGCGTCACGTATCCCGGCCTAGCGTTTGCGCATCACGCACAAGCTTCGCTTCTGGGAACGGAATGCGGCACGGCAACACCAGCGAACAACGGCATCGCCCATCACGCGCGCGGGACGCTCCACGACCCGCACACGCGATCGCGGCGGCGCGCGTTCGCGCCGCGTCCGCCTCCGTCTCCCTTCGACGTCGAACTGCCGTCGCCTCGCGGCGCGCGGCAGCGATGGCGGCGGCATCCGCCATCGGGTCCTGCACTGTGGGACTGCGCATGCGTTGTACCTCTCCACCGCCATCGCCAAGGAGCATCACCAATGGCACAGAGCAGCCCGTCACTCTCCAGCACCGACCTCAACCAGCGCCGCGGCAGCGACGCGCAACAGTCGCTCGGCGTCGCGCCGAACGTGTTCGAAGGCAACGATCCGGCCGCGATCGCACGCGCGCTCAAGCAGTCGGCCGACCTGCACGCCCGCCGCCGCACCGGTCCGTATCGCTCGGCCATGTCGATGCTGACCTTCTACATCAATCGCGCCGGCGACCAGTTGCCGGCGCAGCGCCGCCAGATCCTGGAGCAGGCCAAGGACGAGTTGCGCAGCCTGTACGGCAAGCCGCGCAAGGGTGGCGCTGGCGACTGAGCACGCACACGCGCGCAGCGTGATGGAGCGATCAGTTCCGCACGCTGCCTGGGCGAAGCGCGCGCCGCGCGATTGCCGTCCTCCGACGCACTGCCACATGATGCGGACATGGCCAAGGCATCCGACATTTCGGACCTCATCCAGCACGCCGCCGCCGCGACCCAGGACGACGCGGCGCTGCTGTCGCGCATCATCCTGGCGCAGGGCGAAATCGCCGCGGCCGGCGGCGATCCGCTGCAGGTGGTCGACGTGGTCACCCGCCGCGCGCAGGAGCTGACCCGCTCCAATGGCGCCGTAGTGGAGATGTGCGACGGCAAGGACATGCTGTACTGGTCGGCCAGCGGCGTCGCCGAGCGCCACCTCGGCCTGCGCCTGCCCAGCAACGGCAGCCTGTCGGGGCTGTGCATGCGGACCGGCGAGGTCTTGCGCTGCGACGATTCGGAAGTCGATCCGCGCGTGGACCGCGCGGCCTGCCGGCGCATCGGTTTGCGCTCGATGCTGGTGGTGCCGCTGCGCTACGGCGACCGCAGCATCGGCGTGCTCAAGGTCCTCGCGCCGCACCCCAACGCCTACAGCGCACAGGACGTGCGCACGCTGGAATTGCTGGCGACCCTGGTCGGCGCGACGCTGGCGCTGGCGATGGACCGCGCCGCACTGCAGACCGACATCGCGCGCCGCCAGGATATGGAGAAACACGCATTTCGCGAGAAGGCGGCGATCGCCACCCGCATCCGCGAAACCATCGCCGAGACGCGCCTGCAGATCGTGACCCAGCCAGTGCTGGCGCTGGCATCGCAACGCATCGTCGGGGTGGAGGCACTGTCGCGCTTTCCGGCCAATCCTGCGCTGCCGCCGCTGCGCTGGTTCGACGATGCCAGCCGGGTCGGGCTGGGCCTGGATCTGGAGCTGGCCGCCGCGCGCAAGGCGCTGGAGCTGCTGGCGCAGTTGCCGGCGCCGCTGTATCTGGCGATCAACGTGTCCGCACCGACGCTGCTACATCCGCAACTGCAGGCGCTGCTGCACGGCCACGACCTGTCGCGGATCGTGCTGGAAATCACCGAACAATTGCAGGCGCCGGACTATCCACGCCTGTCCGAGCACATCGGCCTGCTGCAGCGACAGGGCCTGCGCATCGCCCTGGACGACGCCGGTACCGGTTTCGCCAGCCTGCGCCATCTGCTGCACCTGGCGCCGGACATCATCAAACTGGACCTGACCCTGACCCGCGGCATCGACGCCGAACCGCGCCGGCAGCGGCTGGCGATGGCCATCCTCTCCTTCGCCGCGGAAACCAATGCCGACGTGGTCGTCGAAGGCATCGAGACCGAGAGCGAACTGGCGACGCTGCAGGCGCTGGGCGCGCGCTACGGCCAGGGCTACCAGCTCGCCCACCCCGGACCGCTGTCGGCGCATCTGGCACGCTATCCGGCGATCGAAGACGACAGCAGCGGCTGAGAACGCCCACCGCAGGCGCGGCGCTGGTCCCCGGTTCGGGATCATCCCCCCAGGCATTCCCAAGATCGCCATGCCGGCCTGGTCGCGGCTGAAGCCGCTCCTGCGAAAGCGTGCGCTACGGACGCGCGCCCCCCACCCTCGCCGACCCCGGGCCGCTGTCAGCGCATCTGCAGATGCTCTCCAGCGATCGCTAGCCTCGGCCAAGTCGCGGGCCAAATGCTCCGTCATCCTGTGCAGGAGCGGCGCCAGCCGCGACAGGACGTCACCGTTGACGCCGCGTCGCGCCTGGGCAAACGCCAGGCAAGAAAAAAGCGGGCCGAAGCCCGCTTTTTCCTGGAACGACGCTGGCAGCGTGCGGCTTATTCGGCCGACGCGCCCTCGCCTTCTTCCACGGCCTTCATCGACAGGCGGATGCGGCCCTGCTTGTCGACTTCCAGCACCTTGACCTTGACCACGTCGCCTTCCTTCAGCTTGTCGCCGACCTTTTCCACGCGCTCGCTGGAGATCTGCGAGACGTGCACCAGGCCGTCCTTGCCCGGCAGGATGGTCACGAACGCGCCGAAGTCCATGATCTTGGCGACCTTGCCTTCGTAGATGCGGCCCGGCTCGACGTCCGAGGTGATCTGCTCGATGCGCGACTTGGCCGCCTGCGCGGCGATCGCGTTGACCGAGGCGATGACGATGGTGCCGTCGTCCTGGATGTCGATCTGGGTGCCGGTTTCCTTGGTGATCGCCTGGATGGTCGAACCGCCCTTGCCGATCACTTCGCGGATCTTGTCCGGGTGGATCTTGATCGTCAGCAGGCGCGGCGCGTAGTCGCTCAGCTCCGCACGCGGGGTGGTCAGCGCCTTGGACATCTCGCCGAGGATGTGCAGACGGCCGGCCTTCGCCTGGGCCAGGGCCTGCTTCATGATCTCTTCGGTGATGCCTTCGATCTTGATGTCCATCTGCAGCGCGGACACGCCGTCGGCGGTACCGGCGACCTTGAAGTCCATGTCGCCCAGGTGATCTTCATCGCCCAGGATGTCCGACAGCACCACGAAGTCGTTGCCTTCCTTCACCAGGCCCATGGCGATACCGGCCACCGGCGCCTTCACCGGCACGCCGGCGTCCATCAGCGCCAGCGACGAACCGCAGACCGAAGCCATCGACGAGGAACCGTTGGATTCGGTGATTTCCGAGACCACGCGGATGGTGTACGGGAACTCTTCCATGGTCGGCATCACCGCCAGCACGCCGCGCTTGGCGAGGCGGCCGTGGCCGATTTCGCGACGCTTGGGCGCGCCGAAGCGGCCGCACTCGCCCACCGAGTACGGGGGGAAGTTGTAATGGAACAGGAAGTTTTCCTTGTACTCGCCGGAGACCGCGTCGATCACCTGGCCGTCGCGGGCGGTGCCCAGCGTGGTGACCACGATCGCCTGGGTCTCGCCGCGGGTGAACAGCGCCGAGCCGTGGGTACGCGGCAGCACGCCGGCCTGCACGCTGATCGGGCGCACGGTGTCCAGCGCACGGCCGTCGATGCGCACCTTGGTGCTCAGCACCGAACCGCGCATGGTCTGGTATTCCAGCTCGCCGAATTCCTTGGCCAGGTCGGCAGCGACCCAGTTCTCGGCGGTGGCGCGCGGCGCCAGCTGCGCCAGCACGTCCTTCTTGATCGCCGAGATCGCATCGCGGCGCTGCAGCTTGTCGCGCACCTGGAACGCGGCGGCCAGCTGCTCGCCGACGGCTTCCTTCAGCGCGGCGATCATGGCCTCGTTCTTGGCCGGGGCGACCCAGTCGGACGGCTTGGTGCCGGCTTCGACGGTCAGCTCGTTGATCGCGTTGATGACCTTCTGCATCTCGCGGTGGCCGAAGGTGACCGCGCCCAGCATCACTTCTTCCGACAGCAGCGCGGCTTCGGACTCGACCATCAGCACCGCGTTGGCGGTACCGGCGACGACCAGCTCCAGCTGCGACTCCTTCAGATCCGACACGGTCGGGTTGAGGATGTATTCGCCGTTCTTGTAGCCGACCTTGGCGGCGCCGATCGGGCCCTTGAACGGGGTGCCGGCCAGCGACAGGGCGGCCGAGGCGCCGATCAGCGCGGCGATGTCGCCGTCGATGTCCGGGTTCATCGACATCACCGTGGCGATGATCTGCACTTCGTTCTTGTAATCCTCCGGGAACAGCGGACGGATCGGACGGTCGATCAGACGCGAAATCAGCGTCTCCTTCTCGGTCGCACGGCCCTCGCGCTTGAAGAAGCCGCCGGGGATGCGGCCGCCGGCGTAGAACTTCTCCTGATAGTCGACCGTCAGCGGGAAGAAGTCCTGACCTTCGCGCGCGCTCTTGGCGGCGACGGCGGTGACCAGCAGTACGGTGTCGTCCATCTTGACGATGACGGCACCGCCGGCCTGGCGGGCGATCTCGCCGGTTTCGAGGGTGACGGTGTGCTTGCCGTACTGGAAGGTTTTGGTGATTTTTGCCACGGGGTTTCCTTGGATGATGCTGTCTGCAAATGGACCGCTGACGGCCCATGCCGCTGGCGGGTGGCCGGGAGGATCCGGCCGGTGGCGCGGAGCGATCCCCGGGCCACGGTACTACCCAAAACAAAACCGCGGCGCATCGCTGCGCCGCGGTGGGGTTCGTTGACTCAGCGACGCAGGCCGAGCTTCTCGATCAGCGCCTTGTAGCGCTCGCCATCCTTCTTCTTCAGATAGTCGAGCAGGCTGCGGCGGCGGTTGACCATCTGCAGCAGGCCGCGGCGGCTGTGGTGATCCTTCTTGTGGGTCTTGAAGTGGCCGGTCAGCAGTTCGATGCGGGCGGTCAGCAGGGCGACCTGGACTTCCGGCGAACCGGTGTCGGCAGCGCCGCGCTTGTTTTCTTCGATGACTTTCTGGGTGTCGATGGACATGGGATTTTTCTCTGAGATGCGGGGCCGGCAGGAACGTGCAGAGGACGCACCGCCTGGCTCGCCGATTGCGAAGGATTGCGCCGGAGCGCAGCGTGCCGGAAAGGCCGCGAAATTGTACCGGCCTCGGCCCAGAGGAACAAGGCGTTAAGACCGCGTCATGACTGAACGACAGTCAGGTAACACCCGGCGCGACCGCTGCGCGGTCACGGATTGAACATGCGCTGCGGCGCCAGCAGCCCGCTCGCATCGACCTGGCCCAGGCCCAGCGGGACGCCGTCGGCGTCGAACACCGCGGCCAGGCCGGGCGCCCAGGCTGGATCGCGCAGGCGCTGGCCCATGCGGAAGCGCTGCGCCGCAGCATGTTCCAGGCGCAGCGGCGGGAAATCGGCCAGCCCGGCGGCCAGCGGCAGCACCAGCGCGTCCAATGCCGCCGGATCCTGCGCGGCCAGGTGCTGCAGGTGCTCCAGGGTGACCATCTGCGGCGTCCGGAACGGCTCCACCCACAGCCGCCGCAACGCGGCGATATGCGCGCCGCAGCCCAGCGCCTCGCCCAAGTCGCGGGCCAGGCTGCGGATGTAGGTGCCGGATCCGCAGGCCACGTGCAGACGCAGGCGGTCGCCGGCGTGGGCGAGCACGTCGATCGCATGCACCTCGACCTCGCGCTCCGGCGCTTCGATCGCCTCGCCGCGGCGCGCCTTGACGTACAGCGGCTCGCCGCCCTGCTTGAGCGCCGAGTAGATCGGCGCACGCTGGCGGATGCGCCCTCGCAACGGCGCCAGCGCCGCCTCCAGGGTCGCTGCGTCCAGCGGCGGCACCGGTCGGGTCCGCAGCACCGCGCCCTCGGCATCGTCGCTGTCGGTGGTGACGCCGAGCACGACCTCCGCTTCGTAGGCCTTGGCCGAGCCGAGCAGCAGCCCGGCCAGCTTGGTCGCCTCGCCGAAGCACAGCGGCAGCAGGCCGGTGGCGAGCGGATCCAGGCTGCCGGTGTGACCGCCCTTCTCCGCACGGAACAGCCGCCGCGCCGCCTGCAGCGCCGCGTTGGAACTCATGCCGATCGGCTTGTCGAGCAGCACGATGCCGTCGAGGCGACGGAAGACGATACGAGGCAGGCGCGGGCCGAAGACGGGCATGGGGGTTGGGCGGGGATTCGGGATTGGGGATTCGGGATTGGCGGATCCGACCCCGGCATGGCGCGGGCGAACGGCACGCATGGAACAGCGTGACGCCAGACGGATGAAAGAGCGCCGCGATCGCGACTGCGAAACGGGCGCTCGCGTTGGGCGCCCGCACTCAAACACTGGACGCCGACGCCACGGCGTCGGCAGCGGACTCAGTCCTTGCGCGGCGCCGTGTCGGCGTCGTCGGCGGCATGGCCGTCGTCGTCCTGCGCCTGCTGCAATTCCGGCATGTCGCGCAGCAGATTGTCGATGCGCTCGCCGCGATCGACCGAATCGTCGTAGTGGAAATGCAGTTCGGGCACGTGGCGCAGCTTCATCGCCCGCGCCAGCTCGCTGCGCAGCTGCGGCGCCAGTTCCTTCAGGCCCTTGACCGCCTCGGCCGAGCGTTCCTGCATCAGCGCGGTGACGAACACCTTGGCATGGGCCAGATCGCGGGTGACCTCGACGTCGGACACGCTGACCGACGGCAGGCCGTGATCGCGCACGGCCGCATGCACGATCGTGCCGAGGTCGCGCCGGATCTGCGCGGACACACGATCGGTACGGTGAAAGGATTTGGTGGGCATAGCGAAAATCTCTCTGTTCGGAATAAAGAAATCGGGAAGGGTCTGGGACGAGCGACGCACCTGCAGCGCCCCGCTCTTCCCATTCCCCACTCCCGATTCCCGAATCCCAGCTCTTACAGCGTACGCTGCACTTCGATGCGCTCGAAGCACTCGATCTGGTCGCCGGCCTTGACGTCGTTGTAGGCCTTCACGCCGATACCGCACTCGGTGCCGTTGCGCACTTCGTCGACGTTCTCCTTGAAGCGACGCAGCGATTCCAGCTCGCCCTCGAACACCACGGTGTTGTCGCGCAGCACGCGGATCGGCTTGTTGCGCTTGACCACGCCCTCCACGACCATGCAGCCGGCGACGGCGCCGAACTTGGAGCTGCGGAACACGTCGCGCACCTGGGCGATACCGATGATCTCTTCGCGGATCTCCACGCCCAGCAGGCCGGACGCCACCTGCTTCACCTGGTCGATCACGTCGTAGATGATCGAGAAGTAACGCAGGTCGATGCCGTTGGTCTCGATGATGCGCCGCGCCGAGGCGTCGGCACGCACGTTGAAGCCGATCACCGTGGCCTTGGAGGCCAGGGCCGAATTCGCATCGGACTCGGTGATGCCGCCCACGCCGGAGTGGATCACGTTGATGCGGATCTGCTCGTTGGACAGCGCGGTCAGCGATTGCTTCAGCGCTTCCACCGAACCCTGCACGTCGGCCTTGATCACCAGGTTCAGCGACAGCTGGCCTTCGCCCTTGCCGAGCTGCGACATGATGTCTTCCATGCGGCTGCCCGCCGAGGACACCAGGCGCGACTCGCGGCGCTTGGTCTCGCGCTGCTGCGCCACGTCCTTGGCCAGGCGCTCGTCGTCGACGACCACGAAGTCGTCGCCGGCATCCGGCACGCCGGACAGGCCCAGCACCTGCACCGGAATCGACGGACCCGCCGAATCGGGCTGCTTGCCGGTCTCGTCGAACAGCGCACGCACGCGGCCGTACTGGATGCCGCACACCAGGTAATCGCCCTTCTTCAGCGCGCCCTGCTGCACCAGCACCGTCGCCACCGGGCCGCGACCCTTGTCCAGCGAGGACTCGATCACAACGCCGCTGGCGCGGCCTTCGGCCACCGCCCGCAGTTCCAGCACTTCGGCCTGCAGCGAGATCGCGTCCAGCAGCACGTCGATGCCCTGGCCGGTCTTGGCCGAGAGTTCGACGAACTGGGTGTCGCCACCGAATTCTTCGGCGACCACGTCCTGCGCCAGCAGCTCGTTCTTGACCCGCAGCGGATCGGCACCGGACTTGTCGATCTTGTTGACCGCCACGATCAGCGGCACGCCGGCCGCCTTCGCATGCTTGACCGCCTCGACCGTCTGCGGCATCACGCCGTCGTCGGCCGCGACCACCAGCACCACGATGTCGGTGAGCTTGGCGCCGCGCGCGCGCATCGAGGTGAACGCTGCATGGCCCGGGGTGTCCAGGAAGCTGATGACACCACGGTCGGTCTCGACGTGGTAGGCACCGATGTGCTGGGTGATGCCGCCGGCTTCGCCCGAGGCGACCTTGGTGCGGCGGATGTAGTCCAGCAGCGAGGTCTTGCCGTGGTCGACGTGGCCCATGATGGTGACCACCGGCGGCCGCGGCAGCTTCTCGCCCTGCGCGTCCTCGGTGTGCGCCAGCAGCGCGTCCTCGGCGTCGGCACTGCCCGCACGCACCGGCTTGTGGCCGAGTTCTTCGGTGACCAGCGCCGCGGTGTCGTGGTCGATGGTCTGGGTGATGGTGGCCATCACGCCCATCTTGAACAGCGCCTTCACCACGTCGCCGCCCTTCAGCGCGAGCTTCTGCGCCAGGTCGGCCACGGTGATGGTGTCGCCGATCGCCACTTCGCGCACCACCGGCGCGGTCGGACGCTCGAAGCCGTGCGCGCCGCCGCCGCTGCGCGACGGTTCGGCCTGGCGACGGCCGCCGCTGTGGCTGCCGCCGCGCGGCTTGCCGCGCACGTTGGAACGGCGCGCGCGGTCGGCCGCGGACAGGTGCAACTGGCCGGCGAAGCGGCTGGTGCTGTCGTCGTCCTCGACCCCGGCGACCATCACGTGCGAGCCGCGGGTCTTGTGCTTGTTGGCGGCATTGTTGCGGTCGTCGCTGCGCGGCGCGGCCGGCTTGGCCGGATGCGCGGCACCGGCCGGACGCGGCGCCATCGGCGGACGCGGCGGACGCGGCGCGGCGGCGGCGTTGCGGTCGGCGGCAGGCGCGGACGGCGCCGCAGCCGGCGGTGCCGACTCGGCGTCCAGCGCGGCCTGGGCCGCGCGCTGCTCGGCCTCGGCACGCTCGCGCGCTTCCTGCTCGGCCTTGCGCTTGCGCTCGATTTCCTCGGCGCGCGCGCGATCCTGCTCGGCGAGCTTCTGCTGTTCGGCCAGATTGCGCTGCTTGGATTCCTCCAGCTTGCGCAGGATCTCGGCGCGCTCGTCGTCCACCCGTCCGCCCGCGGACGGCGCCGCACGCTCGGCGGCCAAGTCCTCGGCCGACTTCACGTAGGTGCGCTTCTGCCGGACCTCGACGTTGACCGTGGTCTTGCTGCGCCCGGCGCTGACCGTCACTTCCTGCAGCTTGCGCCGGTTCAGGGTGATCTTCTTCGGCGCGGCCTGGGCCTCTTCCTCGACCGGCTTGTCGGTCTTGCCGTGGGTACGGCGCAGGAAGCCCAGCAGCTTCATCTTTTCGGTGCTGGTGACGACCTGGTCGGGACCGCTGAACTTCATCCCGGCGTCGGCCAGTTGAACCAGCAGTTTCTCGACCGGCGTGTTCACCAGTTCGGCCAGCTTGCGGATGGTGGTTTGCTGCGACATTCGGATCCTATGATCTGGTTGGCGCCCCCTCGCCGCGTGCGAAGGTAGCGCGGATTCTAAGCCCTGATCGGGTCAGGGCGGCATTCATCGCTGACTCATTCGCCGCGCTCCAGGCGGGCGATCTCCTCGGCGCGGGCGGCCAGGATCAGGGCCGCGGCGCGGTCCTTGTCCAGGTCCTCGATGCCGAACTCGAGGATTTCGTCGGCAGCCAGATCCGACAGGTCCTCGCTGGTACGTACGCCATGGCCGGCCAGCGCGTAGGCGGTGGCTTCGTCCATGCCCGGCAGCGACAGCAGGTCCGCCGCCGGCACACCGTCGTCGTCGCTCTCCTCGGCGGCCAGCGCCTCGTTGAGCAGCGCGTCGCGGGCACGGGCGCGCAGTTCCTCGACGATGTCCTCGTCGAAGCCTTCCACCGCCAGCAGCTCGCCGACCGGCACGTAGGCGATTTCCTCGACCGAGTTGAAGCCCTCGGCGACCAGGATCGCGGCGATCTCCTCATCCACTTCCAGCTTGTCCATGAACAGCTGGCGGGCCACGGCCTGCTCGGCCTCGGACTTGGCCGCGACCTGCTCGGCGGTCATCACGTTGAGCTGCCAGCCGGTCAGGCGGCTGGCCAGGCGCACGTTCTGGCCGCCCTTGCCGATCGCCTGGGCCAGGCGGTCTTCCGCCACCGCCAGGTCCATCGAGTGCTTTTCTTCATCGACGATGATCGACTGCACCTCGGCCGGCGCCATCGCGTTGATGACGAAGTTGGCCGGGTTGTCGTTCCACAGCACGATGTCCACGCGCTCGCCGTTGAGTTCGTTGGACACCGCCTGCACGCGCGAACCGCGCATGCCGATGCAGGCGCCGATCGGGTCGGTGCGGGTGTCGTGCGCCAGCACCGCGATCTTGGCGCGGTCGCCCGGATCGCGCGCGCAGGCCTTGATCTCGACCAGGCCCTGGCCCACTTCCGGCACTTCCAGCTTGAACAACTCGATCATGAATTCCGGCGCGGCGCGGCTGATGAACAGCTGCGGGCCACGCGGCTCCGAACGCACTTCGGCCAGGTAGCCGCGCACGCGGTCGCCGGCGCGCAGCACGTCGCGCGGGATGCCCTTGTCCTTGGGGATGAAGGCCTCGGCGTTGCCGCCCAGGTCCACGTAGATGTTGCCGCGCTCGGCGCGCTTGACCACGCCGGTGACCAGCTCGCCGACGCGATCCTTCCACGCGTCCACCACCTGCTGGCGCTCGGCCTCGCGTACGCGCTGCACGATCACCTGCTTGGCGGCCTGCGCGGCGATGCGGCCGAAGTCCGGATTCTCGATCTGCTCTTCGATGTAGTCGCCGACGTCCACGCCCTCGGCCTCGTCGACCGCGTCCATCAGGCGGATCTGCCGGTCGGGCGATTCCATCACCACATCGTCGGCCACCACTTCCCAACGCCGGAAGGTTTCGTAGGTGCCGTCCTTGTGGTCGATGGTGACGCGCGTCAGCACGTCCTGGTCGGGGTAGCGCTTCTTCGCCGCCGACGCCAATGCGGCCTCGATCGCATCGAAGATCACTTCGCGCGGCACGCCCTTTTCGTTGGCCACCGCGTCGACTACCAGCAACAGTTCCTTGCTCATTCTTTCGCTCCGCGCGCAGCCTCGTCGGCCGCCGGTTCGTTGGATGGTTTCTTATTGGATTTTGCGTTCTTGCCGGCCGGCTTCGGGCCCTTGCCCGGCTTGGTCGGCGCCAGACCCAGCGCCGCCCAGTCGGGCATGATCCGCGCCTTGTCGATGTTGTCGAAGTCCACCGCCAGTTCGGCGCCGTCGACCTCGAAGGTGATGCGGCCGGCAGCGGCGTCGGCCTGCACGATGCGCCCCTGCAGGCGCCGACGGCCCTGCTGCGGCAACTTCAGCACCACCTTGGCCGATTCGCCCACATGGCGGGAAAACTGTTCGGCGCTGAACAACGGCCGGTCCACGCCCGGCGAGGACACTTCCAGCGTGTAGTTGCCGCTGATCGGGTCTTCCACGTCCAGTTGCGCCGACACCTCGCGGCTGACCCGCTCGCAATCGTCGATGTTGACGATGCGCTCGGGCTGCTCGGCCAGCGGCACGTCGATGTACAGGCGCAGCGTGGCGCCGCCGGGGGCCGGCAGGTATTCCGCGCCCAGCAGTTCCAGGCCCAACGCGTCCACGGTCGGGCCCAGCAGAGTCGCGATTTCGTTTGCCTTGTCGCTCACAGCCTGCCTTGCATCTGAAAAGGTTGAAAAGTCGATTGCGTGCATTTCCCGGACCCCGGATACGACAAAGGGCCCTCTGGGCCCCTTGTCCGGTAAAACTCCGGTCACGCTGGATTCCGGTTGCGACGACGGGAACATGCGTCATCGCGAAGCCCAAACTTCCCTGCCGCAGACAACCGATGCACTGGTTGCCGCTGCAGACAAAGATGGTAGCGGGGGCAGGATTTGAACCTGCGACCTTCGGGTTATGAGCCCGACGAGCTGCCAGACTGCTCCACCCCGCAGCAGAAGCGGAATTATGAAGAATCAGTGCGTCGATTGCAAGCCCTGATTTTCATCTCGATGCGGTAGCGACGCTGCCGTTCGAAGGACGCCATGATAACCGCAAACGATGGAAAACGAAACAACAATCGCATCGCCGAATGCAAAAACGCCAACGCCGCCTTGCGGCGGCGTTGGCGGAAAACAGCGGGAAAACCGCCCTTTCGCGATCAGGCCAGGTGCGCGAAGGCGCGCTGGCACCACGCCATCAGCGGGCTCCAGGCCAGGCCGAAGGCCAGCAGGCCCAGCGCGTTGACGCCCAGCGCCACGCCCAGCACGCGGTCGTCGTTGGCCGGCAGCGGCGTGCCGACCGGCTCGTCGAAATACATCACCTTGATCACGCGCAGGTAGTAGAACGCGCCGATCACCGCGCACAGCACCGACAGCACCGCCAGGCCGGTCCACCACAGGTTCTGGTCGGGCACCGCGACGACCGCGCCCAGCACCGCCAGCTTGGCCCAGAAGCCCAGGAACGGCGGCACGCCGGCCAGCGAGGCCATGATGCACAGCACCAGCAGCGCCATCCACGGGTTGCGCGCGTTCAGGCCCTTGAAGTCGTCGATGTTCTCGGCCTCGAAGCCCTTGCGCGACAACGCGATGATCGCGCCGAACGAGGCGGTGGACATCACCGCATAGCAGATCGCGTAGAACAGTGCCGCCGCATAGCCGCGCTCGCCGCCGCCGGCCACGCCCAGCAGCAGGAAGCCGATGTGCGAGACCGTGGAATACGCCAGCATGCGCTTGAGATTGCTCTGCGCCACCGCCATCAGGTTGCCGACCACCAGCGACAGCGCCGCCAGGCCGCCGATCACCCAGTGCCATTGCGCCGCCAGCGGGCCCACGCCCACTTCCAGCAGGCGGTAGGCCATGCCGAACGCGGCCAGCTTGGACGCCGAGCTGATGAACAGCGCGATCGGCGCCGGGGCGCCCTGGTAGACGTCCGGCAACCACATGTGGAACGGCGCCGCGCCCAGCTTGAAGGCAACGCCGGCGATCATGAACACCGTGCCGGTCAGCAGCAGCATGTGCTCGCGGCCGTTGCCGATCGCCTCGTGGATGCCGCTCAGGCTCAGCGTGCCGGTGGCGCCGTAGATCAGCGACATGCCGTACAGCAGCAGGCCCGAGGCCAGCGAACCGAGCACGATGTACTTCATCGCCGCTTCGGTGGCCATGCCGTTGTCGCGGTTGGAGGCGACCAGCGCGTAGGAGCACAGCGCCAGCAGTTCCAGGCCCAGGTAGACCATCAGCAGGCTGCCGGCCGAGACCAGGATCATCATGCCGACCGTGGCGAACAGCACCAGCACCGGAATCTCGCCCTGGTACAGCTTGCGCTCGCGCAGGTAGCTCCAGCCGTAGATCAGGGTCAGCGCGCTGAGGCCCACGATCACCGTCTTCATCACGTCGGCGGCGGCATCGCGCACGAACATGCCGTTGAACACCTCGCCCTGCCCGCCCACGCCGGCCAGCAGCATCGCGAACACCGCGACCAGGATCGCCACCGAGACGATGTGGGTCCAGGCCTTGTTGCGCTCGCTGATGAACAGATCGAGCATCAGCAGGAAGAAGGCACCGGCGGTCAGCACCAGCTCGGGCAGCAGGGGCGGCAGGTCGACGGTGGTCAGAGGCAGCAGCGCAGGGGTGGTCATCATCAAATCTCTGGAATCAATACGCTCGACGGCCGCTTACAGCTTGCTGGTGGCGATCTGCGCCGCCAGCTTCGCGATCGAGGGCTCCATCAGGTCGGTCAACGGCTTCGGATACAGGCCCAGGGCCAGCACGCCGAGCGCGAACACGCCCAGCACCAGCGCCTCGCGGCCGTTGATGTCCTTCAGCTCGGCCACGTGCGCATTGGCGACCTCGCCGAAGAACACGCGCTTGTAAAGCCACAGGGTGTAGGCAGCGGTGATCACCAGGGTGGTCGCCGCGCCGAAGGCCAGCAGCGGGTGCGCCTGGAAGCTGGCCATGATGACCATGAACTCGCCGACGAAGCCGCTGGTGCCCGGCAGGCCCGCATTGGCCATGAAGAACAGCATCGCGAAGGTCGCGAACCACGGCATCACGTTGACCACGCCGCCGTAGTCGGCGATGCGGCGGGTGTGCATGCGGTCGTACAGCACGCCGACGCAGGAGAACATCGCGCCGGACACGAAGCCGTGCGAGATCATCTGCACCATCGCGCCCTGCAGGCCCAACCGGGCCGCATCGGTGCTGCCGAAGCCGACCAGGGCGAAGGCGACGAAGGTGCCGAGGGTGACGAAGCCCATGTGCGCGATCGACGAGTAGGCGATCAGCTTCTTCATGTCGTCCTGGACCAGGGCGACCAGGCCGACGTAGATCACCGCGATCAGCGACAGCGCGATCACCAGCCACGCCCACTCGTTGCTGGCATCGGGCAGGATCGGCAGGTTGAAGCGCAGGAAGCCGTAACCGCCGATCTTCAACGCGATCGCCGCCAGGATCACCGAGCCGGCGGTCGGCGCTTCCACGTGCGCGTCCGGCAGCCAGGTGTGCACCGGGAACATCGGCACCTTGACCGCGAAGGCGATCAGGAAGGCGAAGAACAGCCAGGTCTGCTCCTTCGAGGTCAGCGACAGCTGGTAGAGGTCGGCGAGCTGGAAGCTGCCGCCCTTCAGGTACAGGTAGATCAACCCGACCAGCATCAGCACCGAGCCGAGGAAGGTGTACAGGAAGAACTTGACCGCGGCGTAGATGCGGCGCGGGCCGCCCCAGATGCCGATGATCAGGAACATCGGGATCAGCATCGCCTCGAAGAACACGTAGAACAGCATCGCGTCGGTGGCGGAGAAGATGCCGACGGTGACGCCTTCCAGAATCAGGAACGCGGCCACGTACTGGTTGACGCGCTTGTCGATCGAGGTCCACGCGCCGATCAGCGCCAGCACCGTGACCAGCGTGGTCAGCACGATCAGCGCCACCGCGATGCCGTCGGCGCCGAGGTTGTAGCCGATGTCGTATGCCGGGATCCAGGCATGGGTCTCAACGAACTGCAGCGCGTCGCTGGCGTAGTCGAAACCGGTGAGCAGCGGCAGGCTGAGCGCGAAGGTCAGCAACGCCACCAGCAGCGACGCCCAGCGCGCCGCACGCGCATCACGCAGGGCGAGCACCAGGGCGCCGCCGATGATCGGCAGCCAGATCAGGATGGAGAGTAGAGGCCAGTTCGACACGTGTTCTTATTCCGTACAGGTCAACGCCAGAAATGCATCAGCACGCCCAGCAGGGCAATGAGACCGACGATCATCGCGAAGGCGTAGTGATAGAGGAAACCGGATTGCGTGCGACGCAGCAGATTGGCCGCCAGGTCGATCACGCGTGCGGTGCCGTTGACCATGAAGCCGTCCACGACATGCGTATCCACCGCGCGCGACACCTTGCCCAGGCGCACGCCGCCGCCGGCGAAACCGCCGATCCAGAGCTTGTCGAAACCGTACTTGTTCTCGAGGATCCACACCGGCACCGAGAAGGTCTTGCGCGCCTTCGCCGCCAGTTCCGGCTTCCACAGGTACAGGATCCAGGCCAGGGCGAAACCGGCCAGGGTCAGGAAGAACGGCGGCTGGGTCAGGCCGTGCAGGGCGAACGCGACCGGGCCGTGGAACTCCTCGGCCAGCGCGCCGACGGTGTCGCGCGCCGGATCGTAGAAGTCGACGATGCCGGTGAAGAAGCTGACGGCCTGGCCCTTGATCGCCGCCGCGGCATGGTGCCCCGCCCAGTCGGTGCCGAACAGCATCGGGCCGATGGTGAAGAAGCCGATCGCGATCGACGGGATCGCCAGCAGGATCAGCGGCACCGTCACCACCCACGGCGACTCGTGCGGTTCGTGCGCGCCGTGGTGGCCGTGGCCGTGATCGTCGTGCGCGTGATCGTCGTGGGCATGCGCACCGTGGGCGTCGTCATGATGCGCATCGTGGTGCGCATGCGCATCGCGGAAGCGCTCTTGGCCATGGAAGGTCAGGAACAGCAGGCGGAAGCTGTAGAAGCTGGTGATCAGCACGCCGCCGAGCACGGCCCAGTAGCCGTAGGTCGCGATCCAGCCATGCGAGGTGTGCGCGTGGTGCTGCGCCGCCTCGATGATGGTGTCCTTGGAGTAGAAGCCGGCGAAGAACGGGGTGCCGACCAGCGCCAGGGTGCCGATGACGCTGGTCCAGTAGGTGATCGGCATGTACTTGCGCAGGCCGCCCATCTTGCGCATGTCCTGCTCGTGGTGCATGCCGATGATCACCGAGCCGGCCGCCAGGAACAGCAGCGCCTTGAAGAAGGCGTGGGTCATCAGGTGGAACACCGCCGCCGAGTACGCCGACACGCCCAGCGCCACGGTCATGTAGCCCAGCTGCGACAGCGTCGAGTAGGCGACCACGCGCTTGATGTCGTTCTGCACGATGCCGATCAGGCCGGTGAAGAACGCGGTGGTGGCGCCGACGACCAGCACGAAGTTCAACGCGGTCTGCGACAGCTCGAACAGCGGCGACATGCGCGCCACCATGAAGATGCCGGCGGTGACCATGGTCGCGGCGTGGATCAGCGCCGAGATCGGGGTCGGGCCTTCCATCGAGTCCGGCAGCCACACGTGCAGCGGCACCTGCGCCGACTTGCCCATGGCGCCGATGAACAGGCACACGCAGATGATGGTGGAGACGTTCCAGGCATGACCCTGGAACAGCTGCACCTGTGCCAGACCGCCGGCGGCATCGCTGCCCAGCACCGCGGTGGCGTTGGCGAACACGCTGGCGTAGTCCAGCGTGCCGAACCACAGCAGCACGCCGGCGATGCCGAGGATGAAGCCGAAGTCGCCAACGCGATTGACCAGGAACGCCTTCATGTTGGCGAACACCGCGGTCGGGCGCTTGAACCAGAAGCCGATCAGCAGGTACGACACCAGGCCCACCGCTTCCCAGCCGAAGAACAGCTGCAGGAAGTTGTTGCTCATCACCAGGCTCAGCATCGAGAAGGTGAACAGCGAGATGTAGCTGAAGAAGCGCTGGTAGCCCGGATCGTCGGCCATGTAGCCGATGGTGTAGATGTGCACCAGCAGCGACACGAAGGTCACCACCACCATCATCATCGCGGTCAGGCGGTCGACCATGAAGCCGACGTGGGCCGAATAGTGGCCGACCTCGAAGAAGGTGTAGAGGTTCTGGTTGAACGGCGAGGCGCCCTGCCCGACCAACTGGTACAGGGTCCAGCACGACAGCGCGCAGCTGACCGCGACGCCGAGGATGGTGGCGAACTGCGCGCCCTTGCGGCCGACCTGACGGCCGAACAGGCCGGCGATGATGCTGCCGACCAGCGGGGCCAGCACCACCGCGATCAGCAGACTCTTGGAGAGCGTAATTTCCATCTGCAGGTCAGCCCTTCAGCGAATCGACTTCGGCCACGTTGATCGTGTGGCGGGTACGGAACAGCGTCACCAGGATCGCGAGGCCGATGGCGGCTTCGGCCGCGGCCACGGTCAGGATGAAGAACACGAACAACTGGCCGGCGGCGTCGCCGAGCTCGCGCGAGAAGGCGACGAAGTTGATGTTGACCGACAGCAGCATCAGCTCGATCGACATCAGCAGCACGATGACGTTCTTGCGGTTGAGGAAGATGCCGGCCAGGGCGATGCAGAACAGCACCGCGCCGAGCGCCAGCAGATGGCCTAGGGAGATCATGGCTGGCCCTCCTGCGATGCCGGCGGAGTGTGGAGCGTGGGCTTTTCGGCGGCCATCTTGACCATGCGCAGACGGTCGCCGGCCTTGACCCGCGACTGGTCGCCCGGGTTCTGGGTCTTGATGCCGGTGCGCTTGCGCAGGGTCAGCATCACGGCGGCCACGACCGCCACGGTCAGGATGATCGCGGCGAACTCGAACGGCAGCAGGAACTGGGTGAACAGGGTCTTGGCCAGCCAGGTGATGTTGGAGGTGTCGGCGGCCTGCGCCGCGGCGTTGTCGGCCGGGAACGGCGCCGCGCTGCGCGCCTTCACGCCGATCAGGGTGACCATCTGCACCAGCATCGCCACTGCCACCACCAGGCCCACCGGCAGGTAGCGCACCCAGCCTTCGCGCATGCGGGCGGTGTCGATGTCCAGCATCATCACCACGAACAGGAACAGCACCATCACCGCGCCGACGTAGACCAGCACCAGGGTCACGCCGAGGAACTCGGCGCCCACCAGCAGCCACACGCAGGCGATGGAGAAGAACGTCAGGATCAGACACAGCACTGCGTACACGGGGTTGCGCACGCTGATCACCGCGCCGGCGGCGACCGCGGCGATGGTGGCGAAGATCCAGAAAGCGATATTGACCCAATCCATTTCGGAACCTCAGCGGAAGGGAGCGTCGGCAGCGCGGCGCTCGGCGATCTCGGCCTCGAGCCGGTCTCCGATCGCCAGCAACTGCGGCTTGGTGACGATGTTCTCGCCGCGCTTTTCGAAGTGGTACTCCAGCACCTGGGTCTCCACGATCGAATCCACCGGGCAGCTTTCCTCGCAGAAGCCGCAGTAGATGCACTTGAACAGGTCGATGTCGTAGCGGGTGGTGCGGCGGGTGCCGTCCTCGCGCTTGGTCGAGTCGATGGTGATCGCCAGCGCCGGGCACACCGCCTCGCACAGCTTGCAGGCGATGCAGCGCTCTTCGCCGTTGGGATAGCGGCGCAGCGCGTGCAGGCCGCGGAAGCGCGGCGACTGCGGGAACTTCTCCATCGGGTACAGCACGGTGTACTTGGGACGGAACGTGTACTTCAAGGTCAGCCACAGGCCGCCGAGCAGCTCGAGCAGCAGCAGGCTCTTGAAGTAATGGGTGATTTTATTCATCGCTTACACGCCCTTCTGGATCACGCCGTAGAACACCATCAATGCCGTCACCGCGATCCACACGATCGTCAGCGGGATGAACACCTTCCAGCCCAGGCGCATGATCTGGTCGTAGCGGTAGCGCGGGAAGCTGGCGCGGAACCAGATGTACGCACTGGCGAAGAACAGCACCTTCATCAGCAGCCACGGCCAGCCGCCGGTCCAGATCCAGTTGACCCACGGCGAGATGTCCGCGGTGACCCAACCCTGGATCGGGCTCAGCCAGCCGCCCAGGAAGAAGATCGAGACCAGGAAGCTGACCAGGATCATGTTGGCGTATTCGGCCAGGAAGAACAGCGCGAACGCACCGCCCGAATACTCGACCATGTGGCCGGCGACGATTTCCGACTCGCCTTCGACCACGTCGAACGGCGCGCGGTTGGTCTCGGCTACGCCGGACACCCAGTACACGATGAACAGCGGGAACAGCGGGATCAGGAACCAGTCGAAGAACCCGGAGCTGCCGGCCTGCGCCTGCACGATCGTGCTCAGGTTCAGGCTGCCGGCCGCGATCATCACGCCGACCAGGGCGAAGCCCATCGCGATCTCGTAGCTGACCACCTGCGCCGCCGAGCGCATCGCGCCCAGGAAGGCGTACTTGGAGTTGGACGCCCAGCCGGCCAGGATGATGCCGTACACGCCCAGCGAGGTCATCGCCAGCAGGTACAGCAGGCCGGCGTTGGCGTTGGACAGCACCAGCTTGGCGTCGAACGGCACCACCGCCCAGGCGGCGAAGGCCGGCGCCAGGGTGATCAGCGGCGCGATCACGAACATCGCCTTGTGCGAGCTGCTGGGCTGGATGATTTCCTTGAACAGCAGTTTGAAGACGTCGGCGAAGGCCTGGAAGATGCCCATGCCCACGTACATCGGCCCGTGGCGCACATGCATCCAGCCGATCAGCTTGCGCTCCCAGACCACGTAGAACGCCACCGCGATGATCACCGGCATGGCGATCAGCAGGATCTTCAGCACGATCCACAGGACCACGCCGAGGGCGCCCAGGCCGAGGAACCACTGGTGCAGCGGGTCGACCACGTTCAACAGCATCTCGTTCATGCAGCCACCACCGTCACCCGACCGGCGCCCAGCGGCGCGGTCGCGCCGTGGCCCGTTTCGATCCAGGCCGCGCCCGGCGCGACCCGCTTGTCCGTCGCCAGCGGCAACGTGGCGCTACCCGCCGCGGTGCCGACCTTGACCATCTGCCCGTCGCTCAGGCCCAGGCGCGCCGCCTCGTCCGGATGCAGCGCAATGCCCGGCGCGCGGTTCAGCGGATGCTGCTGCAGCGCCTGCGCGCGGCGCACTACCGCATCGGTGCGGTAGATCGCCGGACTGGCGGCCAGTTCCAGGCCCTCGTCCTGGCGTGCCGGCTGCGCCGAGCTCGCCGCGGCGACCTCGCGCGGCTGCAGGCCGTCGCGCAGCCCGGCCAGGTCGATGAACTCGAAGCCAGGCAGGCCCAGCTCGCCGCCGAGCGCGCGCAGTACGCGCCAGCCCTCGCGGGCCTCGCCCGGCAGCTTGCCGCCGGCGCGGGTGCGCTGGTCGCTGCCGTTGAGGTTGGTCAGCGTCGCCTCGATTTCCGGCAGCGCGCCGATCGGCAGGATCACATCGGCCACGTCGCGGGTGGAGGCGCAGGCGAAGTGACTGAACGCCACCACCTTGGCGCCGGCCAGCGCGCTGCGCGCGGCGGCGGCGTCGGCGAAGTCCAGGCCCGGCTCCAGGCCGTACAGCACATAGGCGCTGCGCGGCTCGGCCAGCATCGCGGCGACGTTGCGACCGCGCGGCAGCACGCCGTAGCGCGACAGGCCCAGCGCGTTGGCACCCTGCGGGATGCGGCACAGCGCCGCGCCGGTGGCGGCGGCGAAGTCGCGCGCGGCGGCACGCAGCGCCGCGGCCTGCGGATGGTTCTCGGCCAGCGCGCCGACGATCAGCACCGCACGGCCGGCGCCCTGCACCGCGTCGCGCAGCGCGGCGTCGGCCAGCGCCTCGGCGAACTTCGACGGCGCCACGATCTGGCGGCCGGCCTGGTCGAAGGCCACGTCGAAATCGACCGGGTTGATCGAGTACACCTTGGTCTGGCGCTGCATCCGCGCCTTGCGCAGGCGTGCATGCAGCAGCGGCAGTTCATGGCGCAGGTTGCTGCCCAGGATCACCACCACGTCGGCCTGCTCGATCTCCGCCAGCGGCAGCGCGAACGGCTCGGCCAGCGCGGCGTCGGAGAAGTCGCGGTTGTACACGCGGTGATCGAGGTTGCCGCTATCCAGACCGTCGGCCAGGCGCGCCAGCAGCGCGCCCTCCTCGTTGGAGGTGGACGGATGCGCGAGCACGCCCAGCGCGTCGCCACGGTTGGCCTTGAGGATCTCGCTCGCGGCGGACAGCCCTTCGGCCCACGACACCTCGCGCCACTGCCCGTCGACCTTGCGCATCGGCCGCAGCGCGCGGTCCTCGGCGTACAGGCCCTGGTGCGAATAGCGGTCGCGGTCGGACAGCCAGCACTCGTTGACCGCTTCGTTGTCGCGCGGCACGGTGCGCAGCACTTCGCCGCGGCGCACGTGCAGGAACAGATTGGAGCCCATCGCGTCGTGGTAGCCCAGCGACTCGCGCGCCACCAGTTCCCAGGGCCGCGCGCGGAACTGGAACACCTTGTTGGTCAGCGCGCCGACCGGGCACACGTCGACCACGTTGCCGGACAGCTCGGTGGTCAGCGGCTTGCCGTCGTAGGTGCCGATCTGCAGGTTCTCGCCGCGGTACATGCCGCCCAGCTCGTAGGTGCCGGCGATGTCCGCGGTGAAGCGCACGCAGCGCGTGCACTGGATGCAGCGGGTCATCTCGGTGGCGACCAGCGGCCCGATGTCCTCGTCCGGCACCACGCGCTTGCGCTCGTTGAAGCGGCTGACCGAACGGCCGTAGCCCAGCGACACGTCCTGCAACTCGCACTCGCCGCCCTGATCGCAGATCGGGCAGTCCAGCGGATGGTTGATCAGCAGGAATTCCATGACGCTGCGCTGGTACTTCAGCGCCTTGTCGCTGCGCGTCTGCACCTTCATGCCGTCCATGACCGGCGTGGCGCAGGCCGGCGACGGCTTGGGCGACTTTTCGACATCGACCAGGCACATGCGGCAGTTGGCCGCGATCGGCAGCTTCTCGTGGTAGCAGAAGCGCGGGATCGGGATGCCGGCCTTGTCGGCGGCCTGGATGATCATCGAGCCCTTCGGCACGACCAGCGACTGGCCGTCGATCTCGACGGTCACATGGCCTTCCGGCACGACCGCGGGGGTCGCGCCGGGATTGTTGGGTTGCGCGCTCATGCGGCGGCTGCCTCCAGCTTCTTGCCGTCAACCATCGAATGACCGTTGACGATGTAGTACTCGAATTCGTCCCAGAACTGGCGCAGGAAGCCCTGGATCGGCCAGGCCGCCGCTTCGCCGAAGGCGCAGATGGTGTGGCCTTCGATCTGCCCGGCGACGGTGCGCAGCTGGTGCAGGTCTTCCATCGTGGCCTTGCCGGCCACGATGCGCTCCAGCACGCGATGCATCCAGCCGGTGCCTTCGCGGCACGGGGTGCACTGGCCGCAGGACTCCTTGTGGAAGAACTGCGAGATGCGGCAGGCGAACTTCACGCAGCAGACGCTGTCGTCGAGCACCACGATCGCGCCCGAGCCCAGGCCGGTGCCCAGCGCGCGCAGGGTGTCGTAGTCCATCTGCAGATCTTTGAGCTGCTCGGCCTTCAGCACCGGCATCGACACGCCGCCCGGGATCGCGCCCTTGAGGGTGCGGCCCGGCTTCAGCCCGCCGGCCATTTCCAGTAGTTCGTCGAAGGTGGTGCCCAGCGGCACTTCGAAGTTGCCGCCCTTCTGCACGCAGCCGGAGACCGAGAAGATCTTCGGGCCGCCGTTCTTGGTCTTGCTCAGCCCCAGGAACCATTCAGGGCCGTTGCGGATGATCGCCGGCACCGACGCGTAGGTCTCGGTGTTGTTGATCGTCGACGGCTTGCCGTACAGGCCGAAGTTGGCCGGGAACGGCGGCTTGTAGCGCGGCTGGCCCTTCTTGCCTTCCAGCGACTCCATCAGCGCGGTCTCTTCGCCGCAGATGTAGGCGCCGGCACCGAGGGCGCCGTAGATGTCGATGTCGATGCCGCTGCCGAGGATGTCCTTGCCCAGCCAGCCATTGGCATAGGCATCGGCCAGGGCCTGCTCGAAATGCTCGAACGGCTCGTGGTGGAACTCGCCGCGCAGGTAGTTGTAGCCCACGGTGGAGCCGGTGGCGTAGCAGGCGATGGCCATGCCCTCCACCACCGAATGCGGGTTGTAGCGCAGGATGTCGCGGTCCTTGCAGGTGCCCGGCTCGGATTCGTCCGAGTTGCACAGGATGTACTTCTGCGGCGCGCCCTTGGGCATGAACGACCACTTCAGGCCGGTCGGGAAGCCGGCGCCGCCACGGCCGCGCAGGTTCGACTGCTTGACCATCTCGATCACCTGCTCCGGCGGGATCTTCTCTTCGAGGATCTTGCGCAGCGCGGCATAGCCACCGGTCTTCAGGTAGCTCTCGTAGGACCACGGGGTGTCGTAGTGCAGCGTGGTGTACACCACCTGGTGCGGCTGCGGCGCGGGGCCGACCGGACCGGTGGGGGCGTGGGGATGCTGTGCCATTGCCGTTACTCCAACCCGTCCAGCAATTC
The DNA here is from genome assembly GCF_040529055.1 of Xanthomonas sontii. Classification (NCBI taxonomy): domain Bacteria; kingdom Pseudomonadati; phylum Pseudomonadota; class Gammaproteobacteria; order Lysobacterales; family Lysobacteraceae; genus Xanthomonas; species Xanthomonas sontii. The sequence goes on from NZ_CP132342.1 coordinate 4,062,930, forward strand.
GTCGACCTTGTCCTTGGTCAGATGCTCATGGTAGTGGCCGTTGATGACCATCATCGGTGCGCCGGCGCAACCGGCCAGGCACTCTTCCTCGCGCTTGAGGTAGACGCGGCCGTCGGCGGTGGACTGGCCCAGCTTGCAGCCGAGCTTCTTCTCGGCGTGCGCGACCAGATCCTCGGCACCGTTGAGCCAGCAGCTGATGTTGGTGCAGAACGCGACGTTGTTGCGGCCGACCTTCTCGGTCTCGAACATCGAGTAGAAGCTGGCGACCTCGTAGGCCCACACCGGCGGCAGCTCCAGGTACTTGGCCACGCCGGCGATCAGTTCGTCGGTCAGCCAGCCCTGGTTCTGTTCCTGCGCGGCGTGCAGGCCCTGCAGCACCGCCGAGCGCTTGCGGTCCGGCGGGAACTTGCTCAGCCAGTGATCGATGTGCGCGCGCGTCTTGTCGCTCAGCACCACCATCGGATCGACGTCGCGCGCCGCTTCGAAATTACCTGTCGCCTTCATCGGTCGACCTCACCAAACACCAGATCATAGGTACCAATCATCGCCACCACGTCGGCCAGCATGTGGCCGCGCACGATCGCGTCCATCGACGACAGATGGGCGAAGCCCGGCGCGCGCAGGTGCACGCGGAACGGCTTGTTGGCGCCGTCGGACATCAGGTAGCAGCCGAACTCGCCCTTCGGCGCCTCGACCGCGCAGTAGGTCTCGCCGGCCGGCACGCAGTAGCCTTCGCTGAACAGCTTGAAGTGATGGATCAGCGCTTCCATGTCGTCCTTCATCTCGGCGCGCTTGGGCGGCGCCACCTTGAAGTTCTCGACCATGACCGGGCCCGGGTTGGCCTTCAGCCACTGCACGCACTGCTTGATGATGCGGTTGGACTCGCGCATCTCGGCCACGCGCACCAGGTAGCGGTCGTAGCAGTCGCCGTTGGTGCCGAGCGGAATGTCGAAATCGACGCTGTCGTACTTGGCGTAGGGCTGCTTCTTGCGCAGGTCCCAGGCGATGCCCGAACCGCGCAGCATGGCGCCGGTCATGCCCCAGGCGTAGGCCTGTTCCGGGGTGACCACGCCGATGCCGACGGTACGCTGCTTCCAGATGCGGTTGTCGGTGAGCAGGGTCTCGTACTCGTCCACGCGCGCCGGGAAGGTGTTGGTGAACTCCTCCAGGAAGTCCAGCATCGAGCCTTCGCGCGCGGCGTTGAGCCGCTTCAGCGCATTGCCCTTGTGCCAGCGCGATTCCTGGTACTTGGGCATGCGGTCGGGCAGGTCGCGATAGACGCCGCCCGGGCGGTAGTAGGTCGCGTGCATGCGCGCGCCCGACACCGCCTCGTACACGTCCATCAGCTCTTCGCGCTCGCGGAACGCGTACAGCATCACCGCCATCGCACCCAGATCCAGGCCGTTGGAGCCGACCCACATCAGGTGGTTCAGGATGCGGGTGATCTCGTCGAACATGGTGCGGATGTACTGCGCACGCTCCGGCGCCTCGATCCCCATCAGGGTCTCGATCGCGCGCACGTAGGCGTGCTCGTTGCACATCATCGACACGTAGTCCAGGCGATCCATGTAGCCGATCGACTGGTTGAACGGCTTGGACTCGGCCAGCTTCTCGGTGCCACGGTGCAGCAGGCCGATGTGCGGATCGGCGCGGACCACGGTCTCGCCGTCCATTTCCAGGATCAGACGCAGCACGCCGTGCGCGGCCGGATGCTGCGGGCCGAAGTTCATCGTGTAGTTGCGGATTTCCTGCTTGGCTTCGGCAGGATTGCTGGCGAACCCGTCGTGCGCCTGGTGGTACTCGCTCACTTGGCGGACTCCTTCTGTGCTTCGCCCGCCGCGGTCTGGTAGCGCGCATCGTCGCGGATCACGCGCGGCACGCCCACGCGCGGCTCCACCGAGGTCACCGGCTCGTAGATCACGCGCTGCTTCTCTTCGTCGTAGCGCACTTCGACGTTGCCGATCAGCGGGAAATCCTTGCGGAACGGATGGCCGACGAAGCCGTAGTCGGTGAGGATGCGGCGCAGGTCCGGGTGCCCGGCGAAGACCACGCCGAACAGGTCGAACGCCTCGCGCTCGAACCAGTTCGCGCCCGGCCAGATGTCGGTGACCGAGGCCACCACCGGCAGGTCTTCGTTCGGCGCGTAGCAACGCACGCGCAGGCGCTGGTTGTGGCGGTAGGAAATCAACTGCGCCAGCACCGCGAAACGCTGCTGTGGGACCGGCAACGGCTGGGCGCCGCCGGCAGCCTCGCCGCTGGGGAACTCGCCCCAGGCGAAACGGCCCACGGCCTTGCCTTCGACGCCGCGGCTGAAGCCGTGCGAGGACACGTCGGAGGTATCCCACTCGTCGCTGCCGTAGCCGAGGTAATCGACGCCGCACAGGTCGGACAGCTGTTCGAAACCGAACTCGTCGCGCAGCGCCAGGCAGGTGGCGTGCCAGGCGTCGGCCGGAACTTCCAGGGTGACTTCGCCGCGCGGAAGGGCCACGAAGACCTGGCTGCCGGGGAAACGGGCGCCGAGTCGGTCGCTAAAGGAAGATGCTTGCTCTGCCATGGGGGCTTGGCGTGCTCTCGAGGAAAGAGGAATCAGCGCGCGATGGTCTGGGTTCGCCAGATCTTCTTCTGCAACTGCAGGATGCCGTAGACCAGGGCCTCGGCGGTCGGCGGGCAGCCCGGGACGTAGACGTCCACCGGCACGATGCGGTCGCAGCCGCGCACCACCGAATACGAGTAATGGTAGTAGCCGCCGCCGTTGGCGCAGCTGCCCATCGAGATAACCCACTTCGGGTCCGGCATCTGGTCGTAGACCTTGCGCAGCGCCGGGGCCATCTTGTTGACCAGGGTGCCGGCGACGATCATCACGTCGGACTGGCGCGGCGACGGGCGGAACACCACGCCGTAGCGGTCCAGGTCCAGGCGCGCGGCGCCGGCGTGCATCATCTCGACTGCGCAGCAGGCCAGGCCGAAGGTCATCGGCCACATCGAGCCGGTGCGCGCCCAGTTCAGCAGCGCATCGACGCTGGTGGTGACGTAACCCTTTTCCAGCAGCGGGTTTTCGCCTTCGGGACGCAGGATGTCGTCCACCCGCCCTTCCGGGATCGGGTTGGTCATCAGGCGATCCAGGGTCTGAATCACTCCCATTCCAGCGCTCCCTTCTTCCACACGTAAACAAAACCGAGGAACAGCATGCCGACGAACAGGCCCATGGTGACCAGGGAGCGAGCGCCCAGGTCCATGAACACCTGCGTCCACGGCACGATGAAGATGATTTCCAGATCGAAGACGATGAACTGGATGGCGATCAGGTAGTAGCGCACATCGAACTTCATGCGCGCGTCCTCGAAGGCCTCGAAGCCGCACTCGTACGGCGAGAGCTTCTTCAGGTCGGGACGCCGGGGACCGAGGAACCGTCCCACCAGCATCAGCGCGACGCCGATACCGGTGGCCACGATCAGAAACAGCAGGGTCGGCAAATATTCGGCCAGCACTCGCGATTCTCTCTTGCCTGTGCCCGCGCGCGTGCCACGCAGGCATGGGATAGACGATTCTCCGTGCGAGGGCGTGATGCCTTCGCGCAGAAACCGTAGCCAAACAATGGTGCCCAAGAGGGGACTCGAACCCCTACGACCTAAGTCGCTACCACCTCAAGGTAGTGCGTCTACCAATTCCGCCACCTGGGCTTGCGTAAAACCTGCGCGGCAATCCCGCCGCGCAGCATATTGTAACCGCCTTCAGTCTTTCTGCGACGGGGCAGGCGACTTTTCTTGCGCTTTTTCCGGCGCCTGCTGGGCGGACGGGGCGGCGGCGGGGGCAGCCGGCGCCGCGGCGGCGGCCGACGGCGCCTGCGGGACCTGCAGTTCGCCTGCCGGCGCAGCCGGCGCCGGGGTGGCCGACTGCGACATCACGCCCAGATTGGCGTCGGCCGGACGCGCGCTGTGGCCGGCGTACCAGGCCATGAACAGGCTGATGGCGAAGAACACCACCGCCAGCCACTTGGTCGACTTGGACAGGAAGTTGGACGCGCCGCGCGATCCGAACACGGTGCCGGACGCGCCGGCGCCGAACCCGGAACCCGCCGCCGCACCGGCGCCGCGTTGCATCAGGATCAGCGCGATCATCGCGATCGCCACCAGCACGTAGACCACATTGAGGATGACCATCAGCATTTCGAAATCCGTCCGGACAGTACGACTTGGGGGACGAACGGCCGCCAGCGGCGGCCGTTCGCTCAACAGGTGGCCGCCGCTCGCACGATGGCCAGGAATTCCGCGGCGACCAGCGAGGCGCCGCCCACCAGCCCGCCATCGACATCCGGCTGCGCGAACAGCTCGGCGGCGTTGTCGGGCTTGACGCTGCCGCCATACAGGATCGGCAACGAATCCGCGATTCTAGCATCGCGCGCCGCCACTTCGCCACGGATGAACGCGTGCACCGCCTGCGCCTGCGCCGGGCTGGCGGTGCGGCCGGTACCGATCGCCCAGACCGGCTCGTAGGCCACCACCGCGCGGGCGAAGCCCTCGGCGCCGACCAGGTCCAGCACCGGCGCCAGCTGCGCGGCGATGACCGCCTCGGTGCGCCCGGCCTCGCGCTGCTCCAGGGTCTCGCCCACGCACAGGATCGGGACCAGCCCGGCGTGCAGGGCGGCGGCGAACTTGCGCGCGACCAGTTCGCTGCTCTCCTGGTGGTACTGGCGCCGCTCCGAATGCCCGACCAGGCCGTAGTCGGCCCCGACATCCACCAGCATCGCCGCCGACACCTCGCCGGTGTAGGCGCCCTTCTCGTTGCTGCTGACGTCCTGCGCGCCGAAGCGCAGCAGCCGGTCCTCGAAATGCTCGATCAGGTCACCCAGGTACGGCAGCGGCGGCAGGATCACCACTTCCACGTCGTGCTCGGCCTCGTGCAGCCCGGTGACGATCTCCCGTACCAGGTCGGCGGCGAAGTGGCGGGTGCCATGCAATTTCCAGTTTCCGGCTACGATCTTGCGTCGCATCGGCGCATCTCCGGCGAAAAAGTGCCGAGAGGATAGCCGATGCGCCGCGAAGCGCCGGCATCGTCCCTGCCGTTCCACACTCCCCCGCCCCGCTCCACGCCCAGAGACCGTCATGACCCTGCTTCCCGGCTACGCCCTGATCACCGGCGCCTCCAGCGGCATCGGCCGCGAGATCGCCCGCGAATACGCCCGCCGCGGCGTGCCGCTGATCCTGAGCGCGCGCCGCGAGACGCAGTTGCAGGCGCTGGCCGCCGAACTGCGGCCGCAGGTGCCGGTGGAGGTACTGGTCGCGGACCTGGCCGATCCGGCCGCGCCAGCCGCGCTGGTGGCCGAGATCGAACGGCGCGGGCTGGCGGTGCGGATCCTGGTCAACAACGCCGGCTACGGCGTGCCCGGCCGCTACATCGCCCAGGACTGGGCGGTGCACGCGGCATTCCTGCAGGTGATGGTCGGCGCCGTGTGCGAACTGACCTGGCGGCTGCTGCCGGCGCTGCGCGCCAGCGGCCACGGCCGCATCCTCAACGTCGCCTCGTTCGCCGCCCTGGTGCCCGGCGCCGACGGCCACACCCTGTACGCGGCGGCGAAGAGTTTCATGCTGCGCTTCAGCGAATCGCTGGCGCTGGAGAACGCCGACCGCGGCGTCGGCGTCTGCGCGCTATGCCCCGGCTTCACCTGGTCCGAGTTCCACGACGTCACCGGCACCCGCGAACAGATGGACGCCCTGCCGCGCTGGCTCTGGCTGCAGACCGCCGCGGTGGCCCGCGCCGGCATCGACGGCGCCGAACACGGAAAGGTGCGGGTGGTCCCCGACGCGGTCTACCGCGTCCTGCTCGGCCTCACGGCACTACTGCCCAATGCCCTGCTGCTGCGGATGATGGGGCGCGGCTCGCATCGGATCAGGTCGGTGGAATAGCCCGCGCCCTGCCGGTCCTGCGAGCGGGGTCCGGGTATCGCGCCGCGCGGCAGGCCGCTAGGGCTGGTTGACGATATCGCCGTGTAGCGGCGCCAGCCTGGCCAGCAACCGGTTCTGCACGCGGCGCTGGATGCCGCGCTGGTCCATTGCCCACACCAGGTCCTCGACCAACGCGTTGAAGTCCGCCTCGTGGATCGGCAGATGCTGGTGCGCCTGCTTCATCGGCTTGGCGGTGTCGGCGCATGGCCCGTCGCTGAGGTGGCAGAACTTCTGCACCAGGCGCTGGTCCAGCATCACGATGTTGACCCGGGCGAAGTGCTGGACGATGCGCGGGTCGTCGGCGATGCGCGACAGCAGCGTCTCCACCAGCGCCTCGATGCCGGGCTGGCCGCCCAGGTCGGCGTACAGCGTGCGCGGCGGCCGCGGGGCGCTGGCGCAGCCGGCCAGCAGCGCGGCCGTCGCCAGCAGAATCGGGATCAGGACGCGCATCGGCCTGGCCATGTCAGAACGCCACCTGCAGGGAGAGATAGGGCCCGCGCTGGTCGCGCAGGGTGGCGACGTCCCCGAGGTCGGCCCAGGCGCCGACCACGGACACGCGCTTGTTCGGGAACCATGCCACGAACGCATCCGCCCAGGCGTCCTCGCGGGCGAATCCGAGGTTGTCCGGTTTCTGCCGGTATTCCAGGCCCAGCACCCAGGACGGGTCGAGCACCACCGCGACGCTGGCCTCGGCCACCAGCCGGTAGGTATTGCCGCGATCGCCGCCGAACCCGAGCAGCCCGGTCTGGTTGGCGCGGGTGGCGCGCAGGGTGCCGTTGACCAGCAACTGGTAGCCACCGGCCGCGTCCAGCCACAGCTTGGCGGCGCTGAGATAGATGTCGGTGCCATGGTCGGCGCGCGCGCCGATCGCCAACGGCAAGGCGCCGTCGCGCAGCCGCTTGTATTGCACCCCCAGCGCCACCTGCGGCGCGGCGCCGTAGATCAGGTCGCCGCCCAGCCGCAGCTTGGCGCCGACCACGTCCTGACCGAGCGCATGCCACGGCAGCGCCAGCCGCCGCTGCAACGTGCCCAGGTCCAGGCGCTGCCGCGCCAGCGACAGCTCCAGGCGGTTGCCCAGGGTCAGCGCCGCCCCCTGCACGTCCAGCCGGTAATCGCCGCTGTCCACGTGCGTGGCGAACAGCACCGCGCCGTCCTGATCGCGCGTGCCGTAGCCGGACAGGGCCGCCCACGGCACGATGCCGCCACCGCCGCTGCCTTCCACGCTGGAGGCGCCGCCGGTGGCCAGCAGCCGCCCCTGCCCGGCGCATGCCAGCCCCGGCAGCAAGGCCGCGGCCGCCAGCAGCGCGCGTCGTGGAGAGCGGGGCCGGGTCATCGGGGCGTCTCCTCGGTCAGGGCCGGCGTGGCCGCGCCGGCCGCCGCGCGGCGCGCGCACCAGGCCAGCAGCGCCGGCGCATCCAGCGGCGGCGCGTACAGATAGCCCTGCGCCACGTCGCAGCCGTAGCTGCGCAGCAAGGCCTCCGCAGCGGCGTGCTCGACGCCCTCGGCGACCACCTGCAAGCCCATGTGGTGGCCCAGGTCGATGGTACTGCGCACGATCACCGCGTCGTCGCTGCCCGCGGCCAATTGCAACACGAAGCTCTTGTCGATCTTCAGTTCGTGTACCGGCATGCGCTTGAGCTGCGCCAACGACGAATAGCCGGTGCCGAAGTCGTCGATGGACAGGCGTACACCGCAGCGGCGCAGCTGCTGCAGCATGTGCAGGGCGTGCTCGACGTCGCGCATCAGCGCGCTTTCGGTCAGTTCCAGGGTCAGCCGCGGCGCGGCCAGGCCGTGCCGCGCCAGGCAGCCGCTGACGAACGCCGGCAGCCCCGGATCGTTGAGATCCAGCGCCGACAGGTTCACCGCCAGACCAAGATCCAGGCCCTGGCCGCGCCACTGCGCCTGCAGGCGCATCGCCTCGTCGAGCACGAACTGGGTGAGTTGCTGGATCGCGCCGGAGTGCTCGGCCAACGCAATGAACTCGTCCGGCCCGATCGGGCCGAGCAGCGGATGCCGCCAACGCAGCAGCACCTCCACTTGTTCGACCGCGCCGCGCGCCAGGCAGATCTTCGGCTGGAAGCGCAGCGACATCTCGCCGCGCGCGATCGCCTGGCGCAGGTCGCCGGTCAGGCGCAGGCGGCGCAGGTGCTGCTCGTCCTGCCCGTCGCGGTACACGGATGCGCCGCCGCCGTGTTGCCGCGCCTGCTGGCGGGCGATGTCGGCGCGGCGCAACAGGGTGTCGGCATCGGCGCCATGCGCGGGAATCAGCGCGATGCCGATGCTGGCGTCGGCCAGGATCCGCGCCTGCGGCAGGCTCAGCGGGTGCCTCAGTTGCGCCAGCAGTTCGTCGGCATAGGCCTCCACCGCGGCGGCATCGGCGTGCGCCAGCACAACCATGAATTCGTCGCTGCCGAGCCGGCCGACCCGGTCCGGCGCGCGCACCGCCTGCTCCAGCCGGCGCCCGGTGTGGACCAGCACCTGGTCGGCGAAATCGTGGCCGAAGCTGTCGTTGAGTTCCTTGAAGCGCTCCAGGTCCAGCACCAGCACCGCGGCGGAACTGGCATCGGCCTGGCAGGCCTCGACCACGGACTGCAGGTGCTGCAGCAGCGCCGTGCGGTTGGGCATCCCGGTCAGCGCATCGTGCCGCGCCTGGTGCAGGATGTCCTGCTCGCGACTGGCGATGCGGCGCTGCATGGCGCCGAAGCTGCTGGCCAGCTCGGCCAGTTCGGCACCGGCGTGCAGCGGCAGCAGCGCCTGGTAGTCGCCGTGCTGGATACGCCGCGTCGCCGCGACCAGTTGCGCGACCGGGCGGCTGACCCCGCGCGCCAGGAAGATCGCCGCCACCAGCGCGGCCAGCGTGGCCACGCCGGCCAGGATCAGGATGCGCAGCTTCAGCAGACGGTACGGCGCGTCGGCGCGGTCCAGCGAGGCCTGCAGCGCGACCATGACCCGGCCGTCGTCGGACGCCGGCCGCACCCGCAGCAGGTAGCGCGCCGGCCCCAACTGCAGCGGCTGCGCGGCCGCCGACGCCAGCGGCGTGCGCCGCAGTTGCTGCTGGAACTGCGCGGCACGCAGCGGATCCAGGGTCGAGGCCAGCACCTGCGGTGCGCCCTGGGTGGTGAAGAAGGTCGCGTCCAGCCCGGTGGTGCCGACGAAATCCTGGCCGAGCTCGTCGCCGGATTCGCCGCCGATCGCGACCCAGCCGACCCGTTGCGGCGCCAGCACCTGCACCAGCGCCAGACGCATGAGGCGCCGGTCCAGCAGCACGATGCCGACCGCACTGCCGTTGCGCTGCGCCTGCCGCAGCAGCGGCTGCACCGCACGCAGTTGCTGCGCCTGCGGCAGCGCCGACAGCCCGGCCAGGAATTGGCCGTCAGCCGACAGCAGCAGCGCGCTGGGCGCGCGCACCCGCGCGGCGTGGTTGCGCAGTGCCGACTGCATGGTCGGCACGTCGCCGCTGGTCACCGCGGCGCGGAAGCCGAAATCGTCGGCCAGCACCGAGGCGGCCTGCAGCAGTTGCTCGTCGCGGCGCTGATCGATGCGCTGCCACACGCGCTCGCCCGTGCGCAGTTCGTCGTCCAGTTGCGCGGCGACGCTGCGCCGGGTCGCCACGTGCACGGCCAGGAACGTCAGCGCCTGGGCCGCCAGCACCACCAGCACCAGCAGCGCGGCGATGCGGGTGTGCAACCGCCACGGCTTCATCGCGTCGGCGCCGTCTGGCTGCGGCGGAACTTGTCCTGCAGCGCGCGGATGCGCGGATCTTCCGGGACGACCGGCGCCGGTCCGCGCGTGGCCAACTGCACCGCCTGGCGCAGCGGCGCGCGCGCTACCTGCAGCGGTTGCGCGTAGCCGGCGCCGCTCAGGCGCGGATGCCACACCCGCAGTTCGTAGGCGCCGGGCGGCACCTCCAGCCGCACCTGCGCGTCGGCGCCGGTCACCGCGAAGTACGGGGTATCCAGCACCACCACGTAGCCGACCATCCAGTCGTGGATGTTGCAGCCCACCGTGACCAGACCCGCCTGCTCGAAGCGCACCGGCTTGGCGGTGCTGCCCTGGTACAGCGGCAGTTCGAAGCGCTTGGCGGGCGAGAAGGAATAGACCTGGTGGCGGATCTGGTCGCTGTTGGGAAAGCGCACCCAACTGCCGGCCTGCACCGCCAGCACTGCGGGCACGAACTGCGAGTTGACCTGATCCATCGTCGCCGTCGCCGAGGCCGTCGCGGCCGGGCGCGCCGGCACGGCCGGTTGCAGGCTGACCACGGCATCGGCCAGCGGACCGGCGGCGTCGGCCACAAGCACCGTGACCGGCGTGGCCGCGGCCGGCAACGCCGCCATCGCGAGCACCACGGCAAGCCAACGGCAGCGGCCTTGCCGCCAGAACGATCCTGTTCGCCTTGTCATCGCACCCTCGCTACGGGCCCGGCTGGCAGCGCCCGGACCTCCCGGACGGCGCGTCGAGGGCGACCTGCAAGCGATATCGGCAGTGAATGGACCCGGCTTGAGGCCGGTCCCGGCCGCCGGGCGTCCCGGCGGCGGCACGCAGCGTTGCGGGCGCCACTTACTTCAGCTTGATCTCGCGCAAGCGCTCTTCCAGGTAGCCCTGCGCGGTGATCGGCTCGGGATAGCGGCTGGGGTTGTCGGCGCTGACGCAGGACGGCAGCACGTCGATCACGAAGTCCGGGTTCGGGTGCAGGAAGAACGGCACCGAGTAGCGCGGCTGGCGCGCCTGCTCGCCCGGGGGGTTGACCACGCGATGGGTGGTCGAGGGGTACACGTGGTTGGTGAGGCGCTGCAGCATGTCGCCGATGTTGACCACGATGGTGTCGGCGTCGGAGGTGAACGGCACCCATTCGCCCTGCTTGGACTTCACTTCCAGGCCGGCGGCGCTGGCGCCGACCAGCAGGGTGATCAGGTTGATGTCCTCGTGGGCGCCGGCGCGCACGTTGGGGATGTCGTCGGCGGTGATCGGCGGGTAGTGGATCGGGCGCAGGATCGAATTGCCCGAATCGGTCTTGTCGACGAAGTAGTGCTCGGGCAGGCCGATATGCAGGGCCAGCGCCGACAGCACGCGCGCGCCGAGCGCATCCAGCGCCTGGTACAGGCCGTAGCCGTGGGCGCGGAAGCCGGGCACTTCGCTCGGCCACAGGTTCGGCGGCATCACCGCGCGGTACGGCGAGTCGTCGGAAATCTCGCGACCGATGTGCCAGAACTCCTTCAGGTCGAAGTGCTTGGAGTCCTTGGCGGTCTCCACGCCGAAGGCGGTGTAGCCGCGCGCGCCGCCGCTGCCGGGCAGGTGGTAGGTGCGCTTGGTCTCCTCGGGCAGGGCGAAGAACGCCTTGAACACGTCGTAGGCCGCGTCGATCTGCGCCTGCGCGATGCCGTGGTTGCGGATGCCGGCGAAGCCCCACTCGCGGTAGGCCGCGCCCAGCTCGGCGACGAAGGCCTCGCGGTCGGTATCGAAACGGGTGATGTCGAGGGTGGGAATGCGCGCAGTCATGGCAGGAACCGTCATCTCGTGAGAGGAAGCAAACGCCGCGCTCAGCGCAGCAGGCGATACAGCAGGTAGAACGTGACCGCCTTGGCGACGATCACGAAGATGGCAATGGCGATCGACTCACGCCGCGTCACGGACCGCCTCGGCCAGCGCGTCGAGGGTCTGTCGCATCAGCGCGGCATCGTCGGCCTCGACCGTGACCCGCACCACCGGTTCGGTGCCGGAGGCGCGCAGGAAGGCGCGCCCGCGCCCCTGCACCGCCGCCTGCGCCGCGGCCAGCGCAGCCTTCACGGTATCGGCCTCGAGCGGGCGCACGCCCGGCTGCAGGCGCACGTTGACCGTCTGCTGCGGCACCTTCTGCAGCCCGGCCAAGGCCTGGCGCAGGGTCTGCCGCGAGCGCTTGAGCACTTCCAGCACCTGTAGCGCGCTGACGATGGCATCGCCGGTGGTGGCGCGATCCAGGCACAGCATGTGCCCGGAGGCCTCGCCGCCGAGCACCCCGCCCTGTTCCACCAGTGCCTGGTGCACGTAGCGGTCGCCGACCTTGGCGCGCAGGAACGGCACCTGCAACGCGGCGAGCGCCCGTTCCAGGCCATAGTTGGTCATCAGCGTGCCGACCACCGGGCCGTGCAGGCGGCCGCTGGCCTGCCAGCCGCAGGCCAGCACGTACAGCAGACCGTCGCCGTCGACCGGGTTGCCCTGGTCGTCGGCCATCAGCACGCGGTCGCCGTCGCCGTCGAAGGCGATGCCCAGGTGCGCGCCATGCTCGCGCACGTTGGCGGCGAGGTTGTCGATGTGCATCGAGCCGACGCCGGCGTTGATGTTGAGCCCGTCCGGCGCGGCGCCGATCGCGATCACCTCCGCGCCCAGTTCGCGGAACAGCAGCGGCGCGATGTGGTAGGTCGCGCCGTGCGCACAGTCCAGCACCAGTTTCAGCCCGCGCAGGTCGAAGCCGCGCGGCACGCTCGCCTTGCAGAACTCGATGTAGCGACCGATCGCCTCGCGCGCGCGCATCGCCTTGCCCAGCCGCTCGGACTCGACCGTGGCGAACGGCGCGTCCAGCGCGGCCTCGATCGCCTGCTCGGTGGCGTCGTCGAGCTTCTCGCCGTGGGCGGAGAAGAACTTGATGCCGTTGTCGTAGTGCGGATTGTGCGAGGCGCTGATTACGATGCCGGCGTCGGCACCGAGAGTGCGCGTGAGGAACGCCACCGCCGGAGTCGGCATCGGCCCGAGCAACTGCACGTTGGCGCCTGCCGCGACCAGCCCGGCCTCCAGCGCCGACTCGAACATGTAGCCGGAGATGCGCGTGTCCTTGCCGATCACCACGGTGGGATGTGCAGAACCGTTATGCGCCAGCACACGCCCCAGCGCATTACCGAGACGCATCACGAAATCGGCGGAAATCACACCCTGTCCGACCCGGCCACGAATACCGTCGGTACCAAAGTACTTACGGGCGCTCATGCAGCACACACCAGTAAGCTGTGAGCAAGCTCTCGACAAATGGCCGGCTTCTGGAAGGAATGGCAAAGACGCGCCGACGTGAAATGTCGGATTCGGCTTAATAAGCGCAGCTGTAGATCGGAAATGCTCATATCACCTCCGTCTTCGCCGGGGCCGGCTGCCGCATCATCAGCGCCAGCAGTTCGGAGAGACGATCGCGCAGTTCGCGGCGGTCGCAGATCTGGTCGATGGCGCCGTGCTCGAGCAGGAACTCCGAACGCTGGAAGCCTTCCGGCAGGGTCTCGCGCACGGTCTGCTCGATCACGCGCGGGCCGGCGAAGCCGATCAGCGCGTACGGCTCGGCGATGTTGATGTCGCCGAGCATGGCGAAGCTGGCCGAGACGCCGCCGGTGGTGGGATGGGTCAGCACCGACACGTACGGCAGGCCGGCCTCGCGCAGGCGGCCGAGCGCGGCCGAGGTCTTGGCCATCTGCATCAGCGAGAACAGGCCTTCCTGCATGCGTGCGCCGCCGCTGGCGGAGAAGCACACGAACGGTGCGCCGATCTTCAGCGCGGTCTCCGCGGCCAGGGCGAAGCGCTCGCCGACCACCGAGCCCATCGAGCCGCCCATGAAGGCGAAATCGAACGAAGCCGCGACCAGCGGCTGGCCCTTGAGCAGGCCCTGCATCGCCACCAGCGCGTCGTATTCGCCGGTGCTCTTCTGTGAGGCCTTGATGCGCTCGCCGTACTTCTTCTGGTCCTTGAACTTGAGCGCGTCGGTCGGACCCAGGCGCGCACCGATCTCGGTCGGCGCGGTGTCGGCGTCGAACAGCGCGGCCAGGCGCGCGCGCGCGCGGATCGCCATGTGGTGGCCGCACTTCGGGCACACCTCCAGGTTCTCCTCCAGTTCCGGCCGGTACAGCACGGCGCTGCAGTTGGGACATTTCTCCCACAAGCCTTCGGGAACGCTGCGCTTCTTGCTGGGCGTGCTGTCGGTGCGGATGCCCGAAGGCATCAATTTGCTGAGCCAACTCATGCGATGTGACGATCCATTGGGCGGCCGCGAGAGCCGCAGAGGGGCGACAGTCTAACTCGGTCCCCCGCTGGCCTGCAGACGGTGGCGCATGGAGCGGCCAGGCCGGCCGGTAGCGGCGCGGCTGCCGCCAGGACGCCTGCTGCGGCCGCGCAACGCGGGACGTGCGGTAGCGTCGCCGCCATCCCGCATCGTCGACACGCAAGCGGGGGCCAGCGACGGCGCGTGCGGTCCGACCAACGATGCATGTACCGTATGATCCGCACGCACCACATTTGCGGCATTGCGGCAAAACGCGAACGCCCGCGCAAGGCGGGCGTTCGCACACACACCGGGCGTGGCTCAGCCCGCGTCCAGCGCCTGCCGCAGCGGCACCAGGAACGCCAGGGCCGCCTCGCGCGCGGCCTGCGGGCTGCCGGCCTCGGCCAGCGCCGCGACCAGCGCGCTGCCGACCACCACGCCGTCGGCATCGACCGCCATGGCCTTGGCGCTGGCGGCGTCCTTGATGCCGAAGCCGGCCACCACCGGCACCGGGCAGCGCGCGCGCAACTGGCGCAGGCGATCGCCGGCGGCGCGGGTATCCAGCCGGTCGGCGCCGGTCACGCCGGCGAAGCTGACGTAGTACAGATAGCCGCGCGCCGCATCGCACAACAACGCGATGCGCGCATCGCTGGTGGTCGGCGAGGCCAGCACGATCAGGTCCAGGCCGGCGTCGGCGAAGACCGTCAGGGTCTCGGCCGACTCCTCCGGCGGCAGGTCGACCAGCAGCACACCGTCCACGCCGGCCGCCACCGCTTCCTCGGCGAAGCGCGCGGTGCCGTGGATCTCCACCGGGTTGAGGTAGCCCATCAGCACCACCGGCGTGGTGGCGTCGTCGCGGCGGAACGCGCTGACCGTCTCCAGCACGTAGCGCAGGCCTGCGCCGCGCGCCAGCGCGCGCTCGGAGCTGCGCTGGATGGTCGGGCCGTCGGCCATCGGATCGGAGAACGGCACGCCCAGTTCGATCACGTCGGCACCGGCCTCGACCAGCGCGTGCATCGCCGGCACGGTCGCCTCCAGCGACGGATCGCCGGCGGTGAGGAAGGGGATCAGGGCCTTGCGGCCTTGGGCATCGAGTCGGGCAAAGGTGTCGGCGAGGCGGTTCATGGGGGACCTATGCGCCCTCTCCCACCGGGAGAGGGGTTGGAGTGAGGGGAAGAGGCGAAGCGGTGCGGAATGTGAGTACGTGGCTGCGCCCGCACCCGCATCCGGCGCTCCGCGCCACCTTCTCCCGAAGGAGAAGGGCAAAGCGTTACAGCGTCAGCCCCTCGCGCGCGGCGATGGTGTGCACATCCTTGTCGCCGCGGCCGGACAGGTTGCACAGCACCAGCGCGTCCTTGGGCAATTCGCGCGCCAGCTTGATCGATTGTGCAACGGCGTGGCTCGACTCCAGCGCGGCGAGGATGCCTTCGGTATGCGCCAGCAGGTGGAACGCGGCCAGCGCTTCGTCGTCGGTGATGCCCTGGTAGATGGCGCGGCCGCTGTCGGCCAGGAACGCGTGCTCCGGGCCCACGCCCGGGTAGTCCAGGCCGGCGGACACGGAGTGGGTCTCGACGATCTGCCCGTCGTCGTCGCAGATCACGTAGGTGCGGTTGCCGTGCAGCACGCCGGGGCGGCCGGCGGCGATCGAGGCGGCGTGGCGGCCGCTGCCGATGCCGTCGCCGGCGGCTTCGGCGCCGTAGATCTTCACCGAGGCGTCGTTGAGGAAGGCATGGAACAGGCCGATGGCGTTGCTGCCGCCGCCGACGCAGGCGCTGATCGCATCCGGCAGGCGGCCGTAGTCGGCCAGCATCTGCGCGCGCGCCTCGCGGCCGACGATGGCGTTGAAGTCGCGCACCATGCGCGGATACGGATCGGGGCCGGCGACGGTGCCGATGATGTAGAAAGTGTCCTGCACGTTGGTCACCCAATCGCGCATCGCCTCGTTGAGCGCGTCCTTGAGCGTGGCCGAGCCGGAATGCACCGGCACCACCGTGGCGCCGAGCAGCTTCATCCGGTAGACGTTGATCTTCTGCCGCTCGATGTCGGTGGCGCCCATGTACACCACGCACTCCAGCCCCAGCCGCGCGGCCACCGTGGCGCTGGCCACGCCGTGCTGGCCGGCGCCGGTCTCGGCGATGATGCGGGTCTTGCCCATGCGGCTGGCCAGCAGCGCCTGGCCGATGGTGTTGTTGATCTTGTGCGCGCCGGTGTGGTTCAGGTCCTCGCGCTTGAGCAGGATCTGCGCGCCGCCCACTTCGCGGCTGAGCCGCTCGGCGTGGTAGATCGGGCTGGGCCGGCCGACGTAATGGGTCAGGTCCTTGTCGTAGGCGGCGATGAAGGCCGGATCCTGGCGCGCGGCGTCGTAGGCGGCGGCCAGTTCCTGCAGCGGGCCGATCAGGGTCTCGGCGACGAAACGGCCGCCGTAGCGGCCGAAATGGCCGGCGGCGTCGGGATAGGCGTGGAAGTCGCTGACGGGGACAGAGGACATGGCGCAACCGGGGGCAACAGGACAGGCCTGCACTTTAGCGCACACGTTCCCACAGAAAAACCGATAAAGTCTGACGCAATCCGTCAGGAAAACTCACATGACCAGCACGCGCCGCCTGCCCTCGCTCAACGCCCTGCGTGCGTTCGAGGCCGCCGCGCGGCTGCGCAGCGTCGGCGCCGCGGCGGCGGAACTGCATGTCACCCATGGCGCGGTCAGCCGTCAGGTGCGGCTGCTGGAGCAGGAACTGGGGTTGCCGCTGCTGCAGCGCGACGGCCGCGGCATCCGCCCGACCGCCGCCGGCACGCACCTGTGCGAGGCGGCCGGCAGCGCCTTCGCGCAGTTGCAGGACGCGGTGGCGGAGTTGCGCCGCCCATCGCGCCCGGCCGCGCTGGTGCTGGGCTGCCCCGGCAGCATCCTCGCCCGCTGGATGATTCCGCGGCTGCAGGCGCTGCAGCGCGACCTGCCGGCGCTGACCCTGCACCTGTCCGCGCACGAGGGCGACTTCGCCGCCGATCTGGACGGCCTGGATGCGGCGCTGCTGCTGGGCCAGGCGCCATGGCCGGCGGACTGGCAGGTGCGCGTGCTGGCGCCGGAGCGGATCGGCCCGGTACTCAGCCCGGCCCTGCCGCAGGCACCGGCCCTGACCGCGGCCGCGCCGGCGGCACTGCAGGGACTGCCGCTGCTGCATACGGTGTCGCGCCCGCAGGCCTGGCCGGCCTGGGCCGAGGCGCAAGGCCTGGCGCCGGCACAGTTGCGCTACGGCACCGGCTTCGAGCACCTGTACTACCTGCTGGAGGCGGCGCTGGCCGGGATCGGCGTGGCGATCGCGCCGCAGCCGCTGGTCGCCGACGACCTGGCCAATGGCCGCCTGCTGGCGCCGTGGGGCTTCGTCGACACCGGCGGGCAGTGGGCGCTGTGCGCGCGGCGGGAGCAGCAGGATCCACGGGTGGAGGCGTTGGCCGGGTGGTTGGCCGGCGAGTTGCGGGAGGATCTCGGCTAGGCGTATTGCCTGGCCTGTTCGCTGGCAATTCGCGGCGCAACCGCGCTGTACAGGACGCTTGGCCGCGACGCCTGGCGTGCGCGGGAGTGGAGGTGTCTGTCGCGGCTGAAGCCGCTCTACATGGGTGCGTGGGGCGTCGAGCGCCCATCGGCGGGCGCGCGCGTCAGCCCGGCTGCGCCGGCGCGGCCAGGCGCCGCTGCAGGTCGTCGCGCAGCCGGCTCAGCTCGACCTCGGCCGCGCGCCGCTGCTGCATACCGTCGCGGTGGATCTCGCGCACCTCCTCCACCGTGGCGATCAGTTGCTCGTGCACGTGGCGCAGCGTGTCCATGTCGATCACCGCGCGTTGGTTGGCGCGCGCCGTGTCCACCGAGGCCTGCCGCAGCAGGTCGGCGTTGCGGCGCATGATGTCGTTGGTGGCATCGTCGATGGCGTTGGACAGCGCCGCCGCGTTCTGCTGCTCGTGCAGCGACAGCTGGATCGCGAACTGGCGCTTCCACGACGGGATGGTGATGTCGCGGACGGTGTTGAACTTCTCGATCAGTTGCAGCGCGTTGGCCTGGATCAGCCGGATCATCGGCAGCGCCTGCTCGGCCGCGTGCTGCATCACCTGCAGGTCGCCGACGCGCTTGTCGAGCAGGCGCAGGGCGGTGTCGATCTCGGCGCGCTGGCCGCGCGCCTGCGGATCGTCCTGGCCCGCCAGCGCCAGGTGCTGTTGCTGCAGTTCGGCCAGGCGCAGCTTGCCGGCAGCGACGTGCAGGCCCAGTTCGCGGCGCTCGGCCTGCACCATCTGGTGCATGCGGTCGAATTCGCCCACGCGCTGGCCGAGGTTGGCCTGCTGCGTGCCGACGTCGCGCAGCAGTTGTTCGATCTGCCGGTTGGTATCGCTGAACTTCTGCACCAGTTCGTCCTTGGACGCGCGCAGGCGATCGATCAGGCCGCCGATCAGCGGCACCCGCGAGCGCTCGCCGAGCTGGTCGAGCTTGAGCGCGCGCGCGATCCGCACCACTTCGCCGAGCTTGTCGCCGCTGGCCTCCAGGTCGCGGTTGCGGACCTGGTCCAGCAACTGGCTGGAGAACGCGGCGGTCTGCGCGGCGACCTCGGTGCCGAACAGGTGCAGGCTGCCGGGCGTGAGTTCGCGCAGGCCCTGCGCCAGCGCCGCGATCTGCGCACGATCGTCCGGCACCAGGCCGAGCGCCTTGAGCTCGGCTTCGTCGGGTTGCAGCGGCAGGCTCTGCGGCGTCAGCGGGTGTTCCTGGGTCATCATGGTTCTCCTTCGATAGCGATTCGCGGCGGCGGCGCAGGCTCAGCGCAGTCTAGCCCGCATGGCCTGCAGTTCGGCCAGGATGTGTTGCTGCGCCTGTGCGGCGCGGGCCACGTGGTCCCTGCCCTGCGCTGCCTGCGGCGTGACGGCGGCCTGGCGCCAGGCCGGCAGCAGCACGTCGCGGATGTTCCTGTAGCGTTGCAGCAGGTCCTCGACCTGCTGTTGCAGCAACCGCCATTGCGCCGCTTCCAGGCGCCAGGCGGCGGCGAGGCGGCGCAAGTGGTCGAGTCGCTGGTTCCAGGCCTGCGCCAACGCCGGGTCGGGCGTCGGCGCCGCGGCGATCCAGCGCTCGAGCGCGGCCACGCCGGCCTCGGCGACGCCGGCGCTTTCGGCATATGCCTGGCCCGCGTGCCGCAGCGCCTGGGCATGCGCATCGGCGCGCAACAGGACCACGCCCAGTTGCGCCTGCAGGGTCTCGGCCTCGGCCTGGCGCTCCAGGTCGCGGCCGAGCAGACGGCCGAGCAGGCTGCTGTCGCGGCGGATCCGCCGCGGATCGCGCGCCTGCAGTGCGTGCTGGATGCGCTCCAGCTCCTGCACCAGTGCCGCGCCGGCGTCCGGCGCGGCGGCGCGCGCGGCCAGCGCCTTTGCGACCGCCTCCAGCAGCGGCGCCGCGTAGCCGGACGCGACCTGCGCGTCGTTCGCCGCGGGCGGCGACACCGGCGGCTCGGGCAGCGCAGGAGCGGCGCGCGCGCTCACGCCGGGCCGGGTTCGGGATCGTCGCTGCGCGCGGCGCCCGCGTCGCCATAGAAATGCCGCGCCAGCGCTTCGTCGAGCTGGCGTTCGGCCAGCGTGCGCGGCCGCCGCACGCGCGGCTCCGCTTCCGGCGCGGACGGCTCGCGCCACGACGCGCTCAGCGCCTCTGCCAGCGCGGTCAGCGCCTGCCCGGCCTGCGCCTGGCCCTCGTGCGAGCGCGCGAGTGCGTCCAGCAAGGGCTGCAGCGCGGGCGTGACCGATGCGTCCGTCGGCGCAGGCGCGGCCGGCGTGGTCACAGGCGTGGCGGGCGGCGCTTCGCGCTCGCGTTCGGCCAGCACCTGCCGCAGCAGCGCAAGAAGTTGCTCCCAGCGTGCCGGTTCCGGACTCGGCTCGGCACGCAGCCCCTGCAGGCCGCCTGCGATGTCCGCCAGCTGCGCCACCATGCGCCCGCCGACATCGGCCTCGTCGGCGCCCATCGCCTTGTTGCGCAGGAAGTCGCGCTTGATCTGGTCCCAGCGCGCCTGTTCCTCGGCGCCCATCGCGCCGCGCAACTCGGCCAGCTTGAGCAGGTTCTCCTCGGCGCCGCTGGTCAGCAGTTGCGCCTCGCCCAGGTAGTGGTCGGAGATCAGCTGCTGCAACTCGGCCTCGTTCATCACCGGCGAGACCTTCTCCGCCAGCTTGTTCATGTTGCGGTAGCTGCCCTGCAGCCGGAACGGCGGCTCGGTGCGGTAGCGGTCGTCCTGCGCAGCGCTGGCGATGTACTGCTGGTTGACCTTGTACACCACCTCGCGCACGCGCAGCAGGCGCTGCAGCGTGGCCACGATCTCGTTGATCTCCGCGCCGCTGTAGGCATGGCTGAGCGCGTTGCTGGAGATCTCCTTGCCGCGCGCGCGATCCACCAGCAGGTACAGGTCCGCCAGCTCGCGCGTGGCCAGCGGCGCGAGCACCGGATTGGAGGTGAGCGCGTTCTCGATGTAGCTGAGCAGGAACGCCTCCTCCATGCCGCCGAGCACGTCGCCCAGGTTGTAGATGTCGGCGCGGTTGGCGAGCATGTCCGGAATCTTGAACACTTCGCCGGACTCGGTGTACGGATTGCCGGCCATCACCACGCAGAACTTCTTGCCGCGCATGTCGTAGGTGCGCGTGCGCCCCTTCCACACGCCCTCGATGCGGCGCGTGCCGTCGCACAGCGAGATGAACTTCTGCAGGAATTCCGGGTGCGTGTGCTGGATGTCGTCGACGTAAAGCATGGTGTTGTTGCCCATCTCCAGCGCGAGATTGAGCTTGAGCAATTCCTGTCGCGCGGTGGCGTCCGGCGCCTGCGCCGGATCCAGCGAGCGCACCGCGTGGCCCAGCGCGGGACCATTGATCTTCATGAAGACCAGGCCGAGCCGGCTGGCGACGTACTCCATCAGCGTGGTCTTGCCGTAGCCGGGCGGCGAGATCAGCATCAGCATGCCCATCAGGTCGCTGCGCTTGTTCTCGCCGACCGTGCCCATCTGCTTGGCCAGGTTGTCGCCGATCACGCCCAGGTAGACCTCATTGATCAGCTTGTTGCGCACGAACGAGGACAGCGGCCGCGGCTTGAACTCGGACAGGCGCAACTGCTCGCGCTCGCGGGCGATGACCTGCTGGCGCAGTGCCTGGTACTGGCGGAAGCCGGGCACGAACACCTGCTCGTGGTGGCGCAGGCGCGCCAGGAAATCGTCGATGGCCAGGCGCAGGCGCCCGCCTTCGATACGCGGATGTTCGCCGAGCAGGCCCTCCACCGTGGCCATCAACGCCACCTCGCTGGCGCGGCTGCGCAGCCGCGGCGCCAGCAGCGCGATCGCCACCGCCTCGGGCGCGTAGCCGGCGTGGACCGCGAAGCGCGGATCGTGGCACAGGCCCTGCACCCACTGGCTGGCCTGCGTCCAGGCGGCGCCGAGCTTGCCGCGCACGCGTTCCAGGCCTTGCTCGAACTGCTCGCGCAGCCCGGCCTCGGCCAGCCGCGCATGCAGCGCATCGAGCAGTTCCCGCGCATGCCGGCTGAACGGGAAAGTCGGTTCGCCCTGCGCCAGTTCGGCCGCCAGGTAGGCGGCGGCCGCCCGCGCCTGGGCGGCATCGAACGCAAGCCCCGCGTCCTCGGCGAAGCGCTGCATGGCCTGCGCCATCTCGGCCTGCAGCGCGTCGCGGCCGTCGCGCGCGCCGAACAGGCGCGCGATCGCATCGACGCCGGCCTGGCGCGCGACCCACGCGGCCACCTCCTCCTCGCGCTGGCGTTCGGCCCAGAACGCCAGCGCCAGCGCGCGCGCGGCCGGGGCGTGCATCAGCGTGCCCGCGGCCTGCTGCAAGGGCAGCAGCGCCTGCAGGATGCGCGTGGCGTCGTGGTCGTGGATGCCGCGCTCGTAGCCCTCGCGGTAGCGCGGCGCGGCGAAGTCGCGCACGCTGCGCGCCAGCGCGTCAGGTGTGGCCGCCAGTTGCGCCAGCGCATCCAGGCTCAGCCCCTCCTCGCCCGCCAGCGCCGCTTCCAGCATGCGCCCGGCCAGGTATTCGCCGCGGTAAAGCGTGGGCGATTCCGAATCCAGCGTCACCTGCCAGTAGGCGCGGGTGGCGTCCAGTGCGGCGTCCTGCAGCGGCTCCAGGTAGTCGGTGCCGGTCAGATGCAGCGCCAGTCCGTCCTCGCGCGGCAGCAGGGTCAGGTCCAATGCTTGCGTGTTGACGCTGAAGCGGTGCCGCGGACCCAGCCGCACCACGTTGCCGCCGGCCTCGAACAGCTCGCTGCGGTCGCGCAGCGCACGCACCGCCTGGTCGCGCACGCCCTTCAGCCGCGCCTCGACGTCGTCGGCCTTGACGCTGTCGCGGTAGCCGCGCAGCCGCTCGGCCAGCTCGCGCAGCTTGAGAATCAGCGGGTCGCCGGCGAAGAAGGCGTTGAGTTCGTCGGCATTGGCGAAGCGCTCGGTGCGCCGCGGCAGGCCGTCGAGGATGCGCGAGGCCGCGTCCAGCAAGGAGCGCGCCTTGCGCTGGCGGTCGTCGAGCAAGGCCTGCTTGTGCGTCTCGAACGCCTCGACCAGTTCCTCGCGCTTGCTGAGGATGTCGCCGAGGAACTGCTCGTGCTCGCCGAACTGGCTCTCCAGTTCCTCCAGTTGCACCATCAGCCGCGACAGTTGCTCGTCGGCGCGCTCGGGATCGGTGGACAGCGCCAGCGCGCTGGTGATCGCCTGGCCGAACAGCGCGAACTGCGCGCCGAACTGGGCCACGGTCTCGGCCGAACCCAGGCTCTTGCGGCGCTGCTCGGCACGCGCGCGCGCCTGGTTGAGCCGCGCATAGACTTCGGACAGGGCCTCGACCACGCGGGTGCGCTCGGTGGCGTCGTCGACCTTGAGCCCGGCCATCAGTTCCGACAGCAGGTCCAGGTCGGCCGACATCGCCTGCATCGCCTGCACCTGCTCGGACAGCGCGCGCGCGGTCGCCGCCGCCTGCGCCGCCGCGTCCAGCTCGGCCAGGCGCGCGTGCAACGGCGCCAGCGCGCTTTCGCTGCCGAGGAAACGCCCGGTGGCGGCGCCGACCGTGTCGTGGGCCTGCTGCAGCGTCGCGCCCATCGCATCGATCGCATCGGTGTCGATGTAGCGGTACTCGCGGATGGTCAGCAGATGACCGCGCTGCGCGGCGATGGCGTTGAGCGGTTCGACGAACTCCTGGATGCTGTTCCAGTTCTCCGGCTGCAACCGCGCCAGCAGCGCCTTGTGCGCGGCCGTGGCCTCGGCCATCGCCTGGTCGGACTGCTGGCGGATCGACAGCACCTTTTCGTATTCGTCCAGCACCGCCTCGCCGGTGGCGCTGATGCCGCGCAGCACGCCGGCCAGGTCGCCGCAGTGCGCGTCCTCCAGCCAATGGTGCGCGTCGAACAGGCGCCGCGCGTCCTCCACCAGCAACTGGTAGCGCTGCACCGAGACCTCGTCGCGGTCGATCGCGCGCGCCAGCCCGAACAGGCTGGAGATGCCGCGCACCAGTTCGGCATTGCCGATGCGGCCGAGGAAGGTGTTGCTCGGCGGGCGCCTGGCGGCGAACTCGTCGCTGCTGAAGGGAGTCTGCCAGACCTGCATCGGATGGATCCGGGTCGGCTCGCTGCCCTCGGCATGGAACAGCACCATGCGCCCGTCCTGCAGCAACGCATAGCCATGGCCGAACACCGGGTTCTGCAGCGCGCGGCGGATGGTGTTGTAGACGAACAGCGCGGACTTGCCGCCCTCGCGCTCGTAGAAGATGTACAGCACGTCCTCGCCGTTGGGCGAGCGGATCGCGCGCTTGAACTGCATCCCGTCCATCGCCGCGTCGAACGCCTTGTGATCGCCGTTCTGCAGGTAATAGCCGCCGGGAAAAATGATGCCGTGGTCCTCGGGCAGCTGCACGCAGGCCTGCACGATGGCGTCGTTGCGCACGATGCGGCCGCTGAGCGTGTTGTAGATCAGCCCGCGCCACTGCGTCTCGCGATACGGCAGCACCTTGAGCAGGACCAGGCTGCCGACCCGCGCGAAATCGAACTGCGCATCGTCCAGCGACTGGGTCTTATCCTCCACCGGCTCGCTGTAGATGCCCTGCCCGGTCTCGGTGTTGTTCTCGACCTTGATGGTCAGATCGCCGCCGATGGTCTCCACGAACAGGGTATCGAGGATGTTCAGATGCGAATGGCGCCCGTTCACCGCCATCTCGCGGGTGGCGCGGGTCCATTCGAAGTCGAACGGCGGCGGCAGCGCGATGTCGCGTTCGCCGCGCGCATCGATGTAGGTGAGCGCGCCGTCGCTGTCCTGCGCCCAGCGGAATACGCGCACGTCGCTGCTGCGCTCGCCGATCTGGAACGCCGCCAGCAGCTTGCCGCCGATGACGATCAGTTGCAGCAGCCGCGCGTGCTTGTAGTAGGCGTACAGCTCGCCGAAGTCGTGCACGAAGCCGGCCTGGCCGAGGAAGCTGCCGGCCAGGTCGATCGGGCTGACGTCGTAGCCGTCGGCGCCCTCGACCAGCCGGTAGAGCCCGAACACGTCCTGCACGCGGGTCTGGTTCTTGAGCCCGAGGAACACGTTGTAGCCGAACAGCAGTAGGTCCGGCCCGACCTGCACGATGTCGCGGCCGACGCAATTGTGCTCGGTGCGGATGCGGAAGCGGCCGTCCACCTCGAGACGGCTGTCGCCGAACTCCTGCAGGCGCTGCCGGTTGAGCGCCTCGACCGCGTCCTGCAGCCGCGCACCCTGCTCGACCAAGCGCTTGCGCAGCACGTCGTAGGCGCCGCCCTGGGCGACCGCCTGGTCGACCTGGCTGGGCGCCTCGCCCTCGGGCTGGGGATCGGTCTGGGATTGGGGGGGTGTTGCCATCGTCGCGGCTCCTGCCGGCTTGCGGGGGATCGGCGCATCGCGCCGCGCGCCCGCCACGGGTTGCGGCGACGCGCCACCGTCGCCGGCCGCGCGCCGCCTGCGCAGTCAGTCCAGTGCCGCGCTCAAGGCTCGGCGACGGGCAGTTGGCCAGCCGCGTCCGGCGCCAGCCGCGACGGCGCCGCCGCGCCGCGCTGCACGCCGAGATAGCGCTGCATCAGGTCCTGCACGATCGGGCTCTTGTCGGCCAGGCCTTCGATCGACTTGCCGAGCGAGACCGCCTTGATGAGGTTGTCGAACATGCCGCCGTCGCCGCCGACCAGGTCGATGTCGGCATTGCGCAGGGCGCTGGCGATGACCTCGGCGTTCTCCTTGGACACTTCCTTGCCGGCCTCGATCGACGCCAGCGCCTGCTTGAGGCTGTTGTCGAGCAGCATCCGGAATTCCTCGTGGCCGCGCGCGCTGTCGCTGAGCGCGCCGATCGCCTCGAACTTGCGGGTCAGGCCGTCGGCCTCGGCCAACAGGCGCTTCTCCACCACCACCGCCTCGGCCATGCCGATCGACTCGGCGGCGCTGGCCTTGGCCTTGCCCATCTGCTCTTCGCCCTGCGCCTTGGCCTGCAGCGTCTCGGCCAGCACGCGCGCCTCGTTGCTGCCCTGCTTGAGGCTGGCATCGGCCTTGGCCTCGATCACCCGCGCCTCGGCGATACCGACCTTCTCGATCGCCAGTGCCGAGGCTTCCTTGACCTGCGCGTCGGCCAGACCGGGCGCGGCCTTCTCGGCGCGGATGCCGTCGGCGAGCAGCTTCTTGGCTTCGGCCTGCTTGCCGGCGGCCTCGTGTTCGGCCTGCGCCAGGGTGGTCAGTTCGACCGCGCGGTGCTTGGCCGCGGTCTCGCGCGCCTGCGCGTCCTTGACCTGGCGCACCAGCAATTCCTGCGCCTTGGCCTCCGCTTCCAGGATCGTGACCTGCTTGAGCCGGTCGGCCTCGGCGACCTGGCGCACTTCCTTGATCCGCTCCTCTTCCTGCGCCACGGTCTTGTCGATGGCGATGCGCTCGCGGGTGATGTTGGCCACGTCCATCTTGCCGTTCTCGACCACCTTGTCGCGCTCCACGCCCTGCAGCTGCACCTCGCGATCGGTGGTGACCTGCTCCAGCTGGCGCGCACGCGCGACCCGCTCGACCTCGATGGCCACCGCGCGCTGGCGATTCTGTTCGGCCACTTCGACCTCGCGCAGGCGGTTCTGCTCGCGGATGTCGATCAGCTGCTGCGCCTCGATGCGCGCGTTCTCCGCCAACTGGCGCTGCTCCTCCTGCACCTTCAGCGTCTCGGCCTGCTCGCGCGCGCGGATCGTGTCGACCTCGCGCTTCTGCCGCGCCTCGGCCTCGGCCTGCTGCCGCTCCAGCGCCAGCATCGCCTCGCGCGCCTCCACGTTCTTCTTGGTGATCGCCAGCTTCGCGTTCTGCTCCAGCTCGTTGGTGACCACGTTCTGGGTGCCGGTGAGCTCGGTGATCTTGCGGATGCCCTCGGCGTCGAGGATGTTGTGCGGATCCAGCAGCGCCTTGGGCGTCTGCTCCAGGTAGTCGATCGCCACGTCCTCGAGCACGTAGCCGTTGAGGTCGTTGCCGATCACCGCGATGATCTCGTCGCGGAACTCCTGGCGCTTCTCGAACAGCTCGGTGAACTCGAACTTCTTGCCCACCGTCTTGAGCGCCTCGGAGAACTTGGCGTTGAACAGTTCGTCGACCGCGTCCTTGTCCGAGGCGCGGTCGGCGCCGATCGCCTTGGCCACGCGCAGCACGTCGGCCTGGGTCTCGTTGACCCGCAGGTAGAACGCCACGGCGATGTCGGCGCGCATGTTGTCGCGGCAGATCAGCCCTTCCTTGCCGCGGCGGTCGACCTGAAGGGTGATCAGGCTGATCCGCATCAGCTCGGCGCGGTACAGCACCGGCACGATCAACGCGCCGGTGAAGTGCACCTTGGGCGTGGCGCTCATGTCGTTGACGATCAGCGCTACGCCCTGATCCACCTTGCGGTAGAACGCGCGGAACAGGCCGGCCAGCCCCAGCAGCAGCACCAGCAGGATGCCGACGCCGATCAGAAACGGCGCCATCGTCGCAAAACTCATCGGTGGATCTCCTTATCGCCCGCAATCAGGCTATGTGGAAACGGCAAACCCGGCAGATCCTGCTCGCGGGCGATCAGATAGTGGTTGTGCGCCTGCACGTACTCGACCAGCACCACGCGCTCGCCGCGCGGGTAGACCTGGCCGGCCTGGGCACGCACCTGCAGGACCAGGCCGGCGCCGCCATCGTCGACGGTGGCGTAGCCGGAGTCCGCGTCGGCACGCGGCGAGGCGACGACGCCGACCTTGCCGAGCAACGACGTCTGCGCCACCGGCCGCAGCCGCAGCAACAGCCGGCGCAGCGGCCGCAGCATCCAGGAGGTCAGCGGCAGCGCAGGCAACAGGGCCAACAGCGCCACGCCGCTGCCGATGCCCCAGCGCAGGCCGGCCGGCAGGGACTGCAGCAGGAAAAGATGGACGAAATAGGTGCCGAGCCAGCCCCAGAACGACAGCAGCGCCACCACCAGCATCACTGGCGCACCGCCCAGGCCCAGCCGCGCGAAGACGGCGGACACGCCGTGCAGGCCATGGTCGGCGCCGTCGACATGCAGATGTCCGTCCGGCGCGGCATGGTCGCCGATGCCGAAGGCGGCCAGCGCCCAGTAGAGCGCGGAAAATGCCAACAGGATGCTGTACGGCAACGTCGGAAATCCCAGTGCGACGTTCAGGAACTCGGCCATCCCCTCATCCTTGCTGTGCCGTGACGGCGCGTCCCATCATGGGCTCGCGTCATCCCGCCGGCCTGCGCGCACGGCGCGCGGCGGACCGCCGGCAGGTTCTAGAGCCGGATGATACGTGAAAGTCGCGGCGGTTGGCCCGCAGCGCGGGCCGAAGCGGCGGCACCTGCGGCGGCCGGCGCCGGCCCGGACCCGGCAGCGGGCTGCTCCCGGCGGCGCGTGCCAGCCGGCAGCGCTCAGCAGTTGGTGTTCAACTCGTGGCAGTCGGCGCGGCGCACTTCCTCGACGAACTTGCGCATCTTGTGGCCGTCCTTGATCCCGGGCTGGCTCTCGATGCCGCTGGACACGTCCACGCCCCACGGCAGGGTGCCGATGATCGCGTCGAACACGTTGTCGCCGTTGATGCCGCCGGCGAGCAGGAACGGCCGGTGCAGGCCGGTCGGCAGCCGCGACCAGTCGAAGGTCTTGCCCGAACCGCCGCTTTCGCCGGGCGCATGGCTGTCGAACAGGAAGCCGGCCGCGTTCGGATACTGCAGCTGCAGGGTGCGCGCATTCACCTCGCCGCCGCCCATCGGCACCGCCTTCAGGTACGGCAGGTTGAAGCTGCGACAGAAGCCGTCGTCCTCGTCGCCATGGAACTGCAGCAGGGTCGGACGCACCGTGCGCAGCACCTCGCGCACCTCGTCCTTGGGGTTGTCGCGGAACAGCGCCACCACGTCCACCATCGGCGCGGCGGCCTGGCGCATGGCCCGCGCCTCGGCCGGCGCCACCCGCCGCGGGCTGCCATGGGCGAACACGAACCCGATCGAATCCACGCCCAACTCGCCTGCCAGGCGGATGTCGCCGGCGCGGGTCATGCCGCAGAACTTGATGCGGGTGCGATACAGCGTGCGATTCATAGCGTGACCTCGTCCGGAAGCGTCCAGTGGGCGGGATAGAGGGGACCGACGAACACCAGGCCCTGCGGCGGTGCCGTCGGACCAGCGACGCGGCGGTCGCGTCCCGCGAGCAGTTCGCCAATCCAGGACACCGGCTTTTCGCCCGTTCCCACCATGACAAGGGAACCAACGATATTGCGCACCATGTGATGAAGGAATGCATTGGCCTGGACCTGGATCTCGACCAGCTCGCCGCTGCGGGTCACCGCGATCGACTGCAGCTCGCGGCGCGCGTGCAGGGCCTGGCACTGCACGCTGCGGAAGGCACTGAAGTCCTGCTCGCCCAGCAGCGCCTGCGCCGCCGCGTGCATGGCGTCGGCCTGCAGCGGCCGCCGCTCCCAGCTCAGGGTCTGCCGGTACAGCGCCGGGCGCACCTGGCGGTTGAGCAGGCGGTAGCGGTAGCGGCGTGCGCGGGCGGAGAAGCGCGCGTGGAAGTCGTCGGCCACCGGCACGCACCAGCGCACGCACACCGAGGGCGGCAGCCGCGCGGTGGCGCCCAGCATCCAGCCGCGCGCCGGGCGCGGCGCATCGCAATCGAAATGCACCACCTGGCACTCGCCGTGCACGCCGGCATCGGTGCGGCCGGCGCAGACCACGCTCACCGGGGCGTCGGCCACCGACGACAGCGCCGCCTGCAGCGTGGCCTGCACGCTGGGGCCGCCACTCTCGCCGAGCTGCTGCCAGCCCTGGAACTCGCTGCCGTCGTACTCCACGCCTAGCGCGTAGCGCATGCGGACCTCCGTCGCAGTGCGGCGTCTCCCTCGGCGCGCGCTGCGGCCGACGCGCGCAGGGACCAACACGGGGCGCCTGCAACGCCATCGCGGCAGTGCCCCTGCCCGGCCGGAAGCGCGCGCTCGGCGCGCGCCCGTCGCCGATGCGCAGAATGCCGCTGGGCCGTCCCGATCCAGGCCGGACGGCCGCGGCGAGCGCGCCGCGCGCCGCCTGCTGCCATCAGTCCAGCCGTCCCAGCAATTGCAGCGCCTCGGCGCGTGCGGCCGGATCGCCACTGGCCGCGACCTCGGTCAGCAGGGTACGTGCCGTCTCGTTGTCGCCCAGATCCATATACGCCACCGCCAGTTCCAGACGCTCGCGGCCCGCCGGCGGATACGGCGACGGTGCTTCGACCGGGGCCGGGGCCGGCGCGGCAGGCTGATGCCAGGTCGGCTCCTGCCGGCCGCCGCCGGCGTCCTTGTCGGCATGGGCGTCGCCGCCCGGCACTGCGACCACCGGCGACGGCTGCCGCCACGGCGCCTCGGCAGCCGGTGCGGCCTCCGAATGGGCATCGGACACGCCAGCGGAATGGTCGTCGTCGTTGTCCGCGGACAGCGGCGCATCGGCCGGCGCCTGCCGCAGCGACTGCTGCGCCAGCACGCGCTCGAAGGCGTCGTCGTCGAGCGCGGTGTGGTGATCGGCGTGATCGGCGTGATCGGCGGCAGCGTGGTCCAGATGGTCGGCGCGCGACCACTCTTCCAACGCCTCGTGGTCGCGGGCGACCGTCTCCTCCTCGGCCAGCGGCTCGGCCGGCTCCAGCGGCGGCAGTTCCGGCGCATCGACATCACGGTGCGCGACCACCGGCACCGCGGCGCTCGCCGCCAGCGCGGCGTCATCGTCGCGCGGCAACGGCGGCAGCGGCGAGGGCTTGCGCCGGCGCGACAGCAGCCAGGCACCGAGGCCCAGCACCAGCAGGCTCAGCCCGCCCCACAGCCACAGCGGGAACCCGTCATTGGCCGGCGCCTGCGCGGGCGCGGCCGCTGGCGCCGCCTTCCCGGCCTGGGCCAGGCGCTTCTGCGCCGCAGCCAGGTCGCTGTCCTTCAACGCGATCAGTTGCTGCTGCTGGGACTTGAGCTTTTCGAGCTGCTCCACCCGCGAACGCAGTTCCTGGACCTCGGCATCGCGTGCCGCGAGGTCTTCGCGCACCTGCTGCAATTGTTGGGCTGCCACCATGTCTCCTTCGTCGCCGGCACCGGTGCCGGACTTGGTTCCCGCCTCGCGGCGCGTCGCCGGCACCGCCGGCGCGATTTCCAGGCGTGCGCCAGCGGCGGCGGCCGGCGCCGCGGCGGCCGGCTTGGGCGCAGTCTGCGCCGTCGCCGCGTCCTGCTGCGCCTGTGCCGGCTGCGGCACCGGCGCACGCGCCTGGCGCCATTGCACCGCCTGCTCGCGCACCACCGCCTCGGCGGCGGCGGCATCCAGGCTCGCCAGGTCCTCCTCGCGCGGGGTGCGCAACACCGCGCCCTGCTTGAGCAGGTTGAGATTGCCGCGGATGAAGGCGTCCGGATTGGCGCGCAGCAGCGCGACCATGGTCTGGTCCAGCGAATGGCCGTTGCCGCGCGCCAGTTGCCCAGCGATCTGCGACAGGGTCTGCCCGGCGCGCACCGGCGCCAGCGCATCGCCGGGCGCGGCCGCGGGGGCCGGCGCCGGACGCGGCGTCGCGGCCGGCCTGGCGCTCGGCGTCGCCGGCGTGGCGGCGGCGGCAGGCGCTGGCGCCGCGGTGGACGTTTCGCGGGCGATGCGGTCGGACGGCTGCGCCGCGGCCGGCGCATCGATCGCCGGTGCATCGATCGCGGCGGCGGTGTTGGGCGCATCGATCAGCGCGGAGTATTCGCGGATCAGCCGCCCCTGGCCCCAATCGACCTCGATCAGGAAGCTCAGCGACGGCACGTCGACCGGCATGCGGCTGCTGACCTGGATCACCGCGCGGCCCTTGCGGGTCTGGGTGAAACGGAACTGCAGATCGCTGACCAGGCCCTGCGGGCGCTCCAGCCCGACCCGCGCGAAGGTCGCCGGCGAGGCGAGCGCCACCCGCGCCCGCTCCAGTTCGCCCGGCTCGTTGGAGATCACCGGGATCTCGGCCAGGAACGGCTCGCCCGGCTTGGACAGCACGCGGATATCGCCCAGGCCCAGGGCCAGCGCGGCCTGGCTGCAGGCCAGCAGCAACAGCGCCGTGGCAGCGCGACAGACATGGCGCAGCCCGCGCACGGCGGACACCGCATCGCCGCGACGGCGACGGAACAAACGTGGTTGTAGGCGCATCCCGCCCCTGCCCCTTGGAATCATGCGTGCAATATATAGGAAGCCGGGACCGGGGACCCGGGGTCCGGAAAAGCCGAGACAGGGACCGCGTTGCTGGTGCACTGCTGAAATCCACGACGCAAGAACACACTGCAGCAGGAAAGCCCAGGCACGCCACTGTGGGAGGGACTTCAGTCCCGACGCGAGGTGCGGCCGCTGTCGGGACTGAAGTTCCCAAAAAATCCGGGCCCGGAAAAGCCCCCGTGGGGAGGCTGGAGACTCGGAAATCCGAGACAGGGACCGCGCTTCATAACGCGGTGTGCGGGATCTCGCGTCGGGACTGAAGTCCCTCCCACAACGGGGCGAGCGCGGATACCTGCGACTTCCATTTTCCAAACAAAAAGCCAGGGCTCGCGCCCCGGCCTTCGCTCCACTCCGCCGCACGATCAGGCCGCGCGGCCAGCCACGCCGCCACGCCATGAAACCGCGGGACCCGGGTCCCCGGTCCCGGGTCCCGGCTTTCAGCCCTCCTGAGCCACCAGCTCGGCCAGCTGCACCGCATTGAGCGCGGCGCCCTTGCGGATGTTGTCGGCCACCACCCACAGGTTGAGGCCGCGCGGGTGCGAGAAGTCCTCGCGGATGCGGCCGACGAACACCGGGTCCTTGCCGGAGGCATGGGTCACCGGGGTCGGATAGCCGCCGGCCTTGTGCTCGTCGACCACTTCCACGCCCGGCGCCTGACCCAGCAGCGCGCGCGCCTGCTCGACGGTGATCTTGCGCTTGGTCTCGATGTTGACCGCTTCGGAATGGCCGAAGAACACCGGCACGCGCACCGCGGTGGGGTTCACCAGGATGCTGCTGTCCTCGAGGATCTTCTGCGTCTCCCACACCAGCTTCATCTCTTCCTTGGTGTAGCCGTTGGGCTGGAAGTCGTCGATGTGCGGGATCAGGTTGAAGGCGATCTGCGCCTGGAACTTCTGCGGCTCGATGTCCTGGAACGCCAGCAACTGCGCGGTCTGCTTGCCCAGCTCCTCCATGCCCGAGCGGCCGGCGCCGGACACCGACTGGTAGGTGGCCACGTTGATGCGCTCGATGCCGTATTCCTTGTGGATCGGCGCCAGCACCGGCATCAGCTGCATGGTCGAGCAATTGGGGTTGGCGACGATACCGCGCGGACGCTGCTTCAGCGCGTGCGGATTGACCTCCGACACCACCAGCGGCACGTCGTCGTCGTAGCGGAAGGTCGAGGAGTTGTCGATCACCACCGCGCCGGCCGCGGCGAACTTCGGCGCGTACTCCTTGGAGATGCCGCCGCCGGCCGAGAACAGCGCGATATCCACGCCGCTCGGGTCGAACGTGGCCAGGTCGAGCACGGTGACCTTGTGGCCCTTGAACTCGACCTGGCCGCCGGCCGAGCGCTCGGAGGCCAGCGGGTACAGCGTGGCGACGGGGAAATCGCGCTCGGCGAGGATGCTCAGCATGGTCTCGCCGACGGCACCGGTGGCGCCGACGACGGCGACGTTGAAACGACGGGTTGCATTGCTCATGGAAGATTCGATCCGCAGAAAAAGAAGGGGAGGAACAGCCGCACTGCCACGTGGATTCGGGGAACCTGCCGTGCGCGTCGCGCGCGGCGCCGCAGGCTCCCTATCGTTTTTTGTCCGCGATCGCCCGCGCGCCGCCGCCGGCCGCGGAGATCGCGTCCAGGTTCAGCGCGTTGGGCGGGCGCCCGGCGTCGGCGCCGATGCCCAGCGCGGCGAGCAGGTTGTCCACCGCCAGCGACACCATCGCGCGGCGCGTGGCCACGCTGGCGCTGCCGATGTGCGGGGTCAGCACCACGTTGCGCAGCGCCAGCAGCTCCGGACGGATCGCCGGCTCGCCTTCGAACACGTCGAGTCCGGCTGCGGCCAGACGCCCGTTGGCCAGCGCGTCGGCCAGTGCGACTTCATCCACTAGGCCACCGCGGGCGATGTTCACCAGCGTCGCGGTCGGCCGCATCTTCGCCAGCGCGGCGGCGTCGACGATGTGATGCGACTGCGCGCTGTACGGCAGCACCAGCAGCAGGTGGTCGGCGCGCGCCAGCAGGTCGTCGAAGCCGACGTACTCGGCGCGATGCGCGCGCTCCACCTCGGCCGGCAGGCGGCTGCGGTTGTGGTACAGCACGCGCATCGAGAAGCCGGCGGCGCGGCGCGCGATGGCCTGGCCGATGCGGCCCATGCCGAGGATGCCGAGGGTGCTGCCGTGGACATCGGCGCCGAGCATGGTCTGGAACGACCACTGCTGCCACTGCCCCGCACGCAGCCAGCGCTCGGCCTCGCCGACGCGGCGCGCGGCGGCCATCAGCAGGGCGAAGCCGAGATCGGCGGTGGTCTCGGTGAGCACGTCGGGGGTGTTGGTGGCGACGATGCCGGCCGCGCTGAGCGCGTCCAGGTCCAGATTGTTGTAGCCGACGCCAACGTTGGCGATGGCGCGCAACCGCGGCGCGCCAGCGATTTCGGCGGCGCCGATGCGTTCGTTGAGAGTGACCAGGGCGCCGTCCAGCGGCGCCAGCGCCTGCGCCAGGTCCTGCGGCGAATACCTGGTCACGTCCGCGGTGGTGGTCAGCGCGCAATACTCGCCCAGCCGTGCGACGACATCGTCGAACAGCGGCTGGCTGACCCACACCCGCGGCCGCGACTCAGCCATCGCCACCGCCGGGGATGCGCGGGGTCACCGTGCCGACGTCGCCGCATTGCGCGCGGTGGCGCAGCGCCTGGTCCATCAGCACCAGCGCCATCATCGCCTCGGCGATCGGGGTGGCGCGGATGCCGACGCAGGGGTCGTGGCGGCCGGTGGTGATCACGTCCACCGCCTGCCCGTCCACATCCACCGTGGCGCCGGGCAGGCGCAGGCTGGAGGTGGGCTTGAACGCCACCGAGACGACGACCGGCTGGCCGGTGGCGATGCCGCCGAGCACGCCGCCGGCGTGGTTGGACTGGAAGCCGTCCGGCGCGATCAGGTCGCGGTGCTCGGTGCCCTTCTGGGTCACCGCGGCGAAGCCGTCGCCGACCTCCACGCCCTTGACCGCGTTGATGCTCATCATCGCCGCGGCCAGTTCGCCGTCGAGCTTGCCGTAGATCGGCTCGCCCCAGCCCGCCGGCACGCCGTCGGCGACCACGGTCACGCGCGCGCCGATCGAATCGCCGGACTTGCGCAGCGCATCCATGTACGCCTCCAGCTCCGGCACCTGCGGCGCGTGCGGCCAGAAGAACGCGTTGTCCTCCACCGCGTCCCAGGCGAAGCCCTGCGGCAGCAGCGGCCCGAGCTGCGACAGGTAACCGCGCACGCGCACGCCGTAGCGCTGCGCGAGCCACTTCTTGGCGATGACGCCGGCGGCCACGCGCATGGTGGTTTCGCGCGCGGAGGAGCGGCCGCCGCCGCGCGGATCGCGGATGCCGTACTTCTGCCAATAGCTGTAGTCGGCATGGCCCGGGCGGAACTGCCGGGCAATGTCGGTGTAGTCCTTGCTGCGCTGGTCGGTATTGCGGATCAGCAGGCCGATCGGAGTGCCGGTGGTGCGGCCCTCGTAGACCCCGGACAGGATCTCGATGGCATCGGCTTCGCGTCGCGCCGAGGTGTGCCGGCTCTTGCCGGTGGCGCGGCGCTGCAGGTCGTGGGCGAATTCGCTGGCGTCCAGTTCCAGCCCCGGGGGGCAGCCATCGACCACGCAGCCGATCGCCGGCCCGTGCGATTCGCCGAAGGTGGTGACGGTCAGCAGCTTGCCGAAACTGTTCGCGCTCATGTCGCTTGCGTCACCGGTCCGCGGCCAGCGCGGCGATGCGCGCGTGATGCGCGATCAATTCGCTGCGCTCCACCGCGAAGATGCCCATCTGCCCGACCTTGAACTCGACCCAGGCGAAGTCCACTTCCGGCAGCAACTGCGCCAGTGCACGCTCGGACTCGCCGACCTCGCAGATCAACAGGCCGTCCTCGCTCAGGTGCGCCGGCGCGTCGCGCAGGATCTTCAGCGCCAGGTCCAGGCCGTCGTCGCCCGCGCGCAGGCCCAGCTCCGGCTCGTGCGCGTATTCCGGCGGCAGCGCGTCGGTCTCGGCGTGGGTGACGTAGGGCGGATTGGTGACGATCAGTTCGTAGCGGCGCCCGCCCAGCCCGGCGAACAGGTCGGACTTGACCAGTTCGACGTTGTCGGCCAGCAGCCGCTCCTTGTTCTCGGCGGCCAGGCTCAGCGCGTCGTCGCTGATGTCGACCGCGTCCACCTGCCAGTTCGGATTGTAGTGGGCCATGGCGATGGCGATGCAGCCCGAGCCGGTGCACAGGTCCAGCGCGCGCTCCACCGGGCGACCGGCCAGCCACGGCTCGAAGCCGGCCTCGATCAGCTCGGCGATCGGCGAGCGCGGCACCAGCGCGCGCGCATCGCTCTTGAAGCTGAGCCCGGCGAACCAGGCCTCGCCGGTGAGGTAGGCGGCGGGGATGCGCTCGGCGATGCGGCGCTCGAACAGCGCCAGCACCTGCGCCTTCTCCGGCGTGGTGACCCGCGCGCTGCCGTAGGCCGGGCCGAGGTCGTGCGGCAGGTGCAGCGCGTGCAGCACCAGTTGCGTGGCCTCGTCCAGGGCGTTGTCGTAGCTGTGGCCGAAGCTCAGCCCGGCGGCGTTGAAACGGCTGGTGCCGTAGCGGATCAGGTCGATGATCGTGTGGAGTTCGGCGGCCGCGTCGGCAGTCATGGCAACAGGCAAGGCAATTCGGCCCCCGATTATAGAGGCCCGGCCGCTATGATGAGCGTTCGTTGCATGGGAAATCAGTATGTTCAACCGCACCTTCGGCATCGTCCTGGTGGTTGCCCTGGCCGCCGGCCTGGGGCTGCTGCTGGCCCAGAAGTATTTCGGCGGCAGCGCCGCCCCGGCCTGGCCGGAGACCCGCACGGTGCGCATGTACCCGCAGCCGCGGCCCCTGCCCGACTTCCACCTGCGCCAGACCGACGGCACGCCGCTGGTGCCAGGCGAGCTCAAGGGCCACTGGACCCTGGTGTTCCTGGGCTTCACCGCCTGCCCGGACGTGTGCCCGACCACCCTGGCCAACCTGGCGCGCGCGCAGAAGCAATGGGAGACCTTGCCGGACACGCTGCGCCCGCGCGTGCTGTTCGTCTCGGTCGACCCGCAGCGCGACACCCTGCCGCGGCTGGGCGAGTACGCCCACGCCTTCCACAAGGACACCATCGCCGCCACCGCCGACGTGCCCGAGCTGGAGCGCTTCGCCACCGCGCTGGGCTTCGTGTTCCAGAAGGTGCCCGGCAAGCATTACGCCGAGAACCCGAACGACTACAGCATGGACCACTCCGCCGCGATCGCGGTGCTCGACCCGCAGGGCCGCCAGGCCGGGCTGATCCGCCCGCCGTTCGATGCCGCGGCGATCGCCGCCGACCTGCAGGCCCTGACCAAGGCCACCGCCCCATGAGCCTGACCACCCGCCTGACCTACGTGCTGCCGCACCGGCTGCTGTCCTCGCTGGCGCGGCGCCTGGCCTATTCGTCGCGGCCCGGGCTCAAGCAGTGGCTGATCGACACGGTGGTGCGCCGCTTCGGCGTGGACCTGAGCGAGGCCGCGCAGCCGGATGCGACCGCTTACCCGACCTTCAATGCCTTCTTCACCCGCGCGCTGAAGCCGGGCGCGCGCGTCGCCGACCCCGACCCGCAGGCGCTGCTGATGCCGGCCGACGGCCGCATCAGCCAGCTCGGCCGGATCGAGGACGGACGCATCTTCCAGGCCAAGGGGCAGTCGTTCACCGCCGCCGAACTGCTCGGCGACGACGCCGCCGCGGCGCCGTTCGCCAACGGCCTGTACGCCACCGTGTACCTGTCGCCGCGCGACTACCACCGCGTGCACATGCCCTGGACCGGCACCCTGCGCGAAACCGTGCACGTGCCGGGGCGGCTGTTCAGCGTCGGCACCGATGCGGTGCGCAGCGTGCCGCGCCTGTTCGCGCGCAACGAGCGCCTGGTCTGCCATTTCGACACCGACTTCGGCCCGATGGTCTCGGTGATGGTCGGCGCGCTGCTGGTGTCCGGCGTGGAAACCGTGTGGAGCGGCGTGGAGATCCCGCGCTACGCCGACCGCATCACCCGCAAGGACTGGCGCGGCAAGGGGATTACCCTGCAGCGGTTCGAGGAGATGGCGCGCTTCAACTACGGCTCCACGGTGATCGTGCTGCTGCCGCCCGGCGTGGCCGCGTTCGACCCGACGCTGAAGGCGGAATCGCCGGTGCGGCTGGGACAGGCGCTGGCGCGGCTGGTGCGCTGAGGTGCGCAGGGCCGCGGCGCGGCCCTTTGCGGGGCGTGTCTCTGTGGGAGGGACTTCAGTCCCGACGCATTGGCACAGAGAGACCGCGAGCTCGCGATGGATGTCTGAAAAAGCCGCACACCCAACACTGCGGCAGCCGCACCCTCATCCGGCGCTGCGCGCCACCTTCCCCCGAAAAGGGGGCCATGGTCCCAGGGGGAGAAGGGATGGGCCGCGCTCGGGTCTCGCGGCCGGAGCTTCAGCTAGCGACCCGCGAGATACAACGGCACCCACTGTGGGAGGGACTTCAGTCCCGACGCATGGACGGTGACAGACCGCCAACCCGCAATGGATGACCGAAAAGCCGCACGCCCAACACTGCGGCAGCCGCACCCTCATCCGGCGCTGCGCGCCACCTTCCCCCGAAAAGGGGGCCATGGCCCCGGAGGGAGAACGGAGCGACAGCGCCCTACTTCTCGCAGCCCACCAGCTTCAGCGACTGCCCCGGCTTCAGCGCATAACCCGGCGCACGCAAGCCATTCGCCTTGGCCAGCTCCTTCAGGTCGCAGTCGTGACGGTCGGAAATCCGGCCCAGGGTGTCGCCCTTGGCCACGCGGTAGTTGCGCACCTGCTTCTGCTTGGGCTTGGCCGGCGCGGGACGGCCGGTGGCCACCGTGGTCGGGACGCCGGCGACCGGACTGACGTCGCCCACCGCGACATTGCCGGTAAGGTCGGCGGCCGGCGCCGGGCTGCCGCTGCGCACGGCGGAGGTGACGTCGGCGGTGATCAGCGCGCGCGCCAGGTCGGCGCGTGGGCCGCTGACGCAGTAGCGGTTGTACAGGCCGACGATCTTGGTGGTGGCGTTGATGGTCACCCCGGCCGGGATCCAGCCGTCCGGCTCGTAGCGCGGATTGAGGTTGCGCAGCGCGCGCATGTAGCCGTCGCGGGTACCGTCGCTGCCCAGGCAGATGGTCAGTTCGTAGATGGTGGTGGACTTGGCCAGACGCAGCGTGGCCGGCTGCGCATTGATCTTGGGGAAGGCCACGCCGTACTGCTGCGGGTGCAGGAAGATCCACGCCGCGGCGATCACCATCGGCACGTAGTCCTTGGTCTCGGCCGGGAACTGGTTGTACACCGACGCGTCCCAGAAACTGCGGCCGGGCATCTGGTTGAACACGCGCGCGGCGCGGCCTTCGCCGCCGTTGTAGCCGGCCAGCGCCAGTTCGACGCTGCGATTGAGCTCGGCCATGCGCTCGTTGATGTAGACCGCGCTGGCCTCGGCGGCGCTGCGCGCGTCGTAGCGGGTGTCGAAGCCGGTACCGTCCGGGCCAAGGCCGAAGCGGCGCCCGGTGGCCGGCATGAACTGCATCAGCCCGGCCGCACCCACCCGCGAATTGGCGTGCACGCGGCCGTTGGACTCCTTGGCGATGATGCCGAACAGCAGCGCTTCCGGCAGGCCGCGCTTCTCCCATTCCGGCCACATGATCGCGCGCAGGTTCTGGTAGTTCTCGTAGCTGCTCATCAGTGCCGGCCGCATGTCGGTGAGCCAGCGGCGGATGCCGGCCTGTACCGCCGGGTTGTACTCCACCATCGAATCGAAGGCGTGGCGCTTGTCGTTGAGCAGGCGCGCCGCACGCGCGGCTTCCGGCACATCGGCGGCGAGCGGACTGATGTGGTCGGGGTCGGCCTGCAGCGGCGCCGAGTCGTCGTCGGCGGCATCGGTGTCGCTGGCCTGGCCCTGCGCATCGGCCTTGGCTTTCAGCAGGCGCTTGTACGCGCCCAGATAGGTGCCCACCTCGCAGCCGCGCTGCTTGATGCAGGCCTGGATCACGTCCTCGATGTCCTCCAGCGCGGCGTCGCTTTCCTGGGTGCCCTTGGGGTCGCTGTTGCCGACCAGCACCAGGGCGTCGTTGTAGCGCTTCTCGGCGGCGGCCAGGCGCTGGTCGAGGACGGCGATGGCGGCCTGGTCGCGGGCGGACACGCGGGCTTGGGCGGCAGGAGCGGTGCAGGTCAGCGCCACGGCAGCCGCGACGGGCCACGCGTGGGTGAAGCGGAACGGAAGGGGCATGGTGGGACGCGGCGACGGAAAGGCCGCAGGGTAGCCCCCGCCGTCGCATCGCGGCAAGGTCGCGGCGGCCAGGGTCCAGCCCGCGGCGGGGCCAGGGTTCATCGCCGGCGGCCATCCCGCACCGCAGCACAAGTACCGCGCGCGCTGGCTCCCGTGCCACCGATGTCGTCCACCATGCCGGTGCCGCACCCGCAAACGACCACACCTCGCAAAGACCGCGGCTGGCAGGGAGTGCCGGCAGTTGCAGGCAGGCGCAGCGCGCCCGCGGTGGCTCGCACGCGTTCGGCCATGCCGCGTACGTTCTAGAATCCGGGCATCTCATTGCGGACCCCGATATGGACCCGATCCTGCTAGGCAAAGGCGTGACCGACGACATCGCAGTGCTGCTGCAACCGCGCCTGGGCAACCGCCACGGCCTGGTCGCCGGCGCCACCGGCACCGGCAAGACCGTGACCCTGATGACGCTGGCCGAAGGCTTTTCGCGCATCGGCGTGCCGGTGTTCCTGGCCGACGTCAAGGGCGACGTGGCCGGCCTGGCGATGCCCGGCGACGGCAGCGAGAAGGTGCTGCAGCGCGCCCGGGAGATCGGCGTGGCCGACTACGCCCCGGCCGCCAACCCGGTGGTGTTCTGGGATCTGTACGGCCAGCTCGGTCATCCGGTGCGCACCACCGTCAGCGAGATGGGCCCCACCCTGCTGGCGCGCGTGCTGGAACTCAACGACACCCAGGCCGGCGTGCTCGACATCGTGTTCAAGCTGGCCGACGACCGCGGCCTGCTGCTGCTCGACCTGGACGACCTGCGCGCGCTGCTGGCGCTGGTGGTGGAAGAGCGCAAGGACATCTCCACCGAATACGGCCTGGTCAGCGCGCAATCGGTGGCGGCGATCCAGCGCGCGCTGCTGCGCCTGGCCCAGGACGGCGGCGAAGGTTTCTTCGGCGAACCGGCGCTGGACCTTGCCGAACTGATGCGCACCGCGCCCGACGGCCGCGGCACCATCAACATCCTCGCCGCCGCGCAACTGGTGCTCAAGCCGCGGCTGTACTCGACCTTCCTGCTGTGGCTGCTGTCGGAACTGTTCGAGCAACTGCCGGAAGTGGGCGACCTGGACAAGCCCAAGCTGGTGTTCGTGTTCGACGAGGCGCACCTGCTGTTCGACGACGCGCCGCCGGCGCTGGTGCAACGCATCGAGCAGGTGGTGCGGCTGATCCGCTCCAAGGGCGTGGGCGTGTACTTCTGCTCGCAGTTCCCCGACGACGTGCCCGACAGCATCCTCGGCCAGCTCGGCAACCGCGTGCAGCACGCGCTGCGCGCCTACACGCCGCGCGACCAGAAGGCGGTGCGCACCGCCGCCGAAACCTTCGTGGCCAATCCCAAGCTGGACGTGGCCAAGGCCATCTCCCAGCTCGGCACCGGCGAGGCGCTGGTGTCCACGCTGCAGGACAAGGGCGTGCCGGCACCGGTGCAGCAGACCCTGATCGCCCCGCCGCGCTGCCGCATGGGCGCGATCACCGACGCCGAGCGCGCGCAGGTGCGCGCCGGCAGCCCGGTCGGCACGCGCTACGACACGCCGGTCAATCGCGAATCGGCGGCGGAACTGCTGGCGCGCCGGGTCGAGCAGAGCGCCGACCACAGCGCCGCGCCGCCGGCACGCACCCGCGAACAGGACGAAGCGCAGGACAGCGGCTTCGGCCAGGCGGTCAAGGACGCGGTGTTCGGCACCAAGCGCCGCCAGGGCATGCTCGAGGCGATGGCCAAGCAGACCTCGCGCACCATCGGCAATCGCATCGGCCAGCAGATCGTGCGCGGCATCTTCGGCAGTATCTTCGGCGGCAAGCGCTGAGCGCGGCCGACGCCAAAGGAAGCTCCAGCATGCACAGGAACGCGATGAGCGCCTTGCAATGATGTCGCGGCAAGACAAGCCGACAACGCTCCAGGGAAGCTGCCACTGCGGCTGCCTGACCGTCGCGTTCTCGACGGATCAACCGGCCGAAGAAATCCGTCCGCGCGCCTGCGACTGCAGCTTCTGCCAGAAGCATGGTGCGGCATACGTTTCCGATCCCGCCGGCACGCTGCGACTGACGGCCACGCATGCCGAGGCCGTGCATCGTTATCGCCAGGGTGCGGAGGCCGCGCAATTCCAGCTGTGCCGCCAGTGCGGGGTGCTGGTCGCGGTCACGTTCGAGCATCAGGGGCGGCTTTACGGTGCCGTCAATGCCGGCTGTCTGAACAAGACGCCGGCGTTGGGGGCCGCAGCACCGGTGTCCCCGCAATGGCTGGACGCCGAGGCAAAAACGGCCCGATGGCGGCAGGCGTGGGTGCCGGACGTGCAATGGGTCATCGCTGACACCTGAGCATGCCTGCCGCACACCGTCGTCACCGGCGATCGACAGGCGAAGCGTTCAGAACGCTGGATTCGCGGTTGGGCGCGGCCTTCGATCCTGGCGATACCACCCGCAGAGACAAAAACCGATAAAGCGACGCTAGGCCAGCAAACCGTGCAGCTTGGCGTACTGCAACAGCATGATGGTCTTGGCGTCGGCGATCTCGCCGGTGTCGATCATCGCCAGCGCCGCATCGAGCGCCAGCTCCAGCACCTCGATCTCCTCGCCCTCGGCGGCCACGCCACCGCCGGCGCCGACCTTGTCGCGATCGACATACTCGCCCACGAAGAAGTACAGCCGTTCGGTTACCGAACCCGGACTCATGAAAGCCTCGAACACCTTGCGCACGTTTTCGATCCGGTAGCCGGTCTCCTCTTCGGTCTCCTTGCGGATGCAGGTCTCCGCATCGTGGCGATCGAGCAGGCCGGCGCAGGCCTCGATCAGCATGCCGTCGGGGTTGCCGTTGAGCAGGGTCGGCAGACGGAACTGGCGGGTCAGCATCACCGTGCGCTTGGCGCGGCTGTACAGCAGGATGGTCGCGCCGTTGCCGCGGTCGTAGGCCTCGCGCGTGAGCGCCTGCCAGCTGCCGTCGTGACGCTGGAAATCGAAGCTGACCTTGCGCAGCACGTACCAGTTGTCCGACAGCACTTCGATGTTGGTGACGCGCACGCGCGGGTTGCCGGAA
The DNA here is from genome assembly GCF_040529055.1 of Xanthomonas sontii. Lineage (NCBI taxonomy): Bacteria > Pseudomonadati > Pseudomonadota > Gammaproteobacteria > Lysobacterales > Lysobacteraceae > Xanthomonas > Xanthomonas sontii. The sequence goes on from NZ_CP132342.1 coordinate 4,105,860, forward strand.
ACGAAGGAAGGGTCCAAGCGAAGCTCCAAGGGACAAGGGACAAGGGACAAGGGATCACGGCAGGCCGCAGGCGCGGCACCCGCCACACCTCTGCCGCCGTTCGACCGGGCAGTGTAGCCAGCACGCACCCCTGCGCGCTGGCACGGGGTGCGCTTTGCGCAACCGACCACACTCCCTCGGTGCCGCCGTCCGCATCGCGCCGCCGCCCCAGCCAGCCTCCCGATTGCGTGCGCCGCAGCCGACCCGCACAATCGTCACACTTCGTAGACAGGGGGCGTCATGGAAGACCGTCGTCGCGCGGGCGCGAGCCGCGTACACCGCAGCACACCCGAACCGTTCTGGGCGCGCACCCGCGCCATCGCGCTGTATCCGCTGCGCGGCGGCGCGCTGTACGCGCTGATCGCGCTGACCCTGTGCAGCCTGCTGGGCATGCTGCCCGGCATCGGCTGGATCCTGGGCATCGTCACCACCCTGGCCATCTACAAATACGCCTTCGAGATCCTGCGGCACACCGCCGACGGCTACCTGGACGCGCCGGAACGCGGCTTCGACATCGGCGACGGCGTGGTGCTGCGGCTGCTGGCGATGATGATCCTGCTCGGCGTGGCGGTGTTCGCCGCGCTGCTGCTGACCGGCCCGGTCGGCGGCCTGCTGATGCTGCTGGCGATGGTGCTGCTGCAGCCGGGCATCCTGATTTCCCTGGCGATGGACGGCAGCCTGCGCCGCGCGCTGAACCCGGCGGTGTCGATCGGCCTGGCGCTGCGCATCGGCTGGCCGTACCTGGCCGCGTTCGGCCTGCTGTTCGTGATCCAGGCCAGCGCGCTGGGCGCCGCCGCCTGGCTGCAGCGCGTCCTGCCGCCGCTGGTCGCCGACCTGGCGGTCACCGTGGTGACGATCTGGGGCCTGTTCGCCGCCTTCCACCTGATGGGCTATCTGGTCTACCAGTATCACGCCGTGCTGGGCTACGAACCTGCCGCCGACGCCGCGAGCGGCTTCACCCGCCACGCCCCGGACCAGCGCGTACTCGACGAGGCCGAACAGCTGGTGCGCGACGGCCATACCGACGACGCGCTGCAGGTACTGCGCAGCGAAGTGCGCACCCGCGCGGTGAGCCTGGGCGTGCACGAGCTGTACCAGCGCCTGCTGCGCGGCAGTGCGCGCCAGGACGAACGCCGCGAGCACACCCGCCAGTACATCCACCGGCTGCTGCAGGAGAAGCAGGAACGGCGGGCACTGGCCCTGCAGCGCGAGGCGCTGGATGCCGATCCCGACTTCGTGCCGCTGCTCCCGGAACAGGCCACGCTGCTGGCCGAACGCGCGCAGCTGGCCGGCCAGTTCCGGCTCGCCGCCGACGGCCTGCAGGCCGCGCTGCGTGCCTGGCCGAAGGCACCGGAACACAGCACCTGGTCGCTGCAGGCCGCCCTGCTGCTGGCCGAACGCTTCGGCGAGGACGCGCAAGCGCGCGGCCTGCTGGAACACGCGCTGAGCCGCTGCGACGACGAGGTGCAACGCGGCAAGCTGCAGGCGGCGTTGCGCGCGGTGACGATCGCGCCGGTCTAGCGCGTCCTGCGCGGCGTGCCGAACGAGGGGTGGCACTGCGCACCCCACGCGTGCCGAGCAGCGCCCTCAGGCATTGGCGAGCAGGAACCGCGCCTTGTCCGCCTGCGGCAGGTCCGGATACCGCACGATCACCCCCTCCAGCACGCGCCGCCACTCCGCCGTGGCCTGGCGTTCGCCATGGCCCAGCGCCAGCCGGAACCAGGCCTGCGCCTGCTGCTCGCGCGGCGAGAGCGTATCCTGCGCCAGCAGTGTCTCGGCCTCGGCCAGCATTCCCAGCGCCATCCAACGCGCGAACAACGCCGCACGCATCGGTGCATCCAGATCGCCGGCCGCGTGCAGCACTCCCGCCTGCTGCCGCGCTTCCTGGGCTGATGCCGCCGACAGGCGCAACAGCTCCAGCGCCCGTGCCCGCGCTGTCGCGGTCTGGCCGGCATTGGCGGCCACGCGATAGCGCGCCAGCGCCACATCGAAGCGCTGCGGCGCCTCCGCCGCCAGCGCGTCCAGCAATGCGCCGGCCTGGACGTGCTCCATCCGCCCCAGGTGCGCCTGCGCACGCTCCCAGCGGTCATCGGCCGGCGCCCCGCCATCGTCGCGCAGGAACGCCTCGCGCGTCTGCCCGGTCGCCACCAGCACGGCACCGAGCAGCGCGCCGACCATCAGTCCGCCGGCATGCGCGTCGAAGCCGATGCCGGCATCGCCGTTGCACAGCAGGTTGTACAGCTCCCAGCCCAGCCACAGCGGCAGCAGCACGATGGCCGGCGCGCGCACGTAGTCGAACAGCACCGCCACCCAATAGAAGAAGCGCACCGGACGCCGTCCCCACACCACGCAGAACGCCCCCATCAGCGCGGCGATGGCACCGGACGCGCCAAGGCCCGCCCCTGCCTCGTCCCAGCGCCAGCACAGGCTGGCCGCGCTGGCGCCGAACGCACCGAGCAGGTACACCGCCAGGAACCGCCAGCCGCCGATCGCACCTTCCAGCAGCGTGCCCAGCGCCAGCAGGAACAGCATGTTGCCGAGCAGGTGCATGGCGTCGGCGTGCAGGAACGCCGCGCTGAGCATGCGCGCCGGTGCCCATTCCGAACTGCGCTGCACATGGCGCAGGGTGAACACGCGCTGCAGCAGCGCGTCGTAACGCGCGCGCAGCGGCGTCCACGCCTGCTGTGCATCGGCATCGGCGAAGGCGCTGCCGTCGCGCATGGCCTGCACGAAGCGCACGTCGTGCACGGTGGCGGCGCCGACGAAGGCCGACCGCTCCGCCGCCGGTACCTGCTGCAGTTGCGCCAGCGCCTCGCGCTGACCGCTGCGTTCCAGATGGCGCGCGTAGGCCGGCGCTTCCAGCGCACCGAGACCGGAGTCCAGGTAGTAGCGCTGCGCCTGCCGCAGCGGCGCCGCGTCGTGGCGCTGCCAGCCCGCGTACACCGCGATGTTGAGCAGGATCAGCAGCAGCGTGACCAACGGAAAATTGTCCCGCGACAGCGGCTTGTGCAGCGGCAGGATCAACATCGAACGACGTCCATGTGCGGGGCGGCGCCAGCTTCGGCCATCGTCCGCGGGTGCGCAAGCGGCAGGCACGCGCTAGCATCGCCACCCCGCTCCACCGCAGTCGCACCGATGAGCCGCTGGCGTCCCCCTGCCGAAAAAAGCACCGCCCTGATCACCCCGGAAGGCCATGCCCGGCTCAAGGCCGAGCTGGAGGAACTGTGGCGGGTGCGCCGGCCCGAGGTGGTCAAGGCGCTGGCCGCGGCCGCGGCCGAGGGCGACCGCTCGGAGAACGCCGAATACACCTACCGCAAGAAGCAACTGGGCGAGATCGACCGCCGCGTGCGCTACCTGAGCAAGCGCCTGGAAGCGCTGCGCGTGGTCGCCGAGGCGCCGTCCGACCCGCAGGCGGTGTTCTTCGGCGCGCACATCGAACTGGAGGATGCCGACAGCGGCGAACTGCGCCGCTACCGCATCGTCGGCCCGGACGAGACCGACGCGGCGCGCGGCTGGATCAGCATCGATTCGCCGCTGGCGCGTGCGCTGCTGAAGAAGCGCGTCGACGACGAAGTGGAAGCACAGCTGCCCGGCGGCCGCCACAGCTTCGTGGTGGTGGCGGTGGACTACGCCGCGCCGTGAGCGCGCGGCGCCGTGGCGCCACGCATGCCGCCGCCTGCAGCGTCAGAGCACCCGCAGATCCAGCGGCGTTGCCGACGACGCCTGCGCCGGCAGCCCATCGCCGAACAGGTCATGCTCGTCGCTGTCGGTGATCTCCACCTGCACCAGATCGCCCGGCTTCAGCCCAAGCTCGCCGCCGTTCTGGATATGCACCAGGCCGTCGATCTCCGGCGCATCGGCCTTGGAGCGCGCCACTGCGATGCCGTCCTCCAGCAGGTCGACTAGGCACTCCTGCACCGTGCCGATCTTGGCTTCCAGGCGCGCGGCGGAAATCGCCGCCTGCCGCTCCATGAAGCGCGCCAACCGCTCCTGCTTGAGTTCCTCCGGCACCGGATCCGGCAGCGCATTGGCGCTGGCGCCTTCCACCGGCGAATAGGCGAAGGCACCGACGCGGTCGAGCTGCGCGGCGTCCAGGAACTCCAGCAACTGCTCGAACTCGGCGTCGGTCTCGCCGGGGAAGCCGACGATGAAGGTCGAACGCAGGGTGATCTCCGGGCAAAGCGCGCGCCAGCGCTGCACGCGCTCCAGGGTGCGCTCGACCGCGCCCGGCCGCTTCATCAGCTTGAGGATGCGCGGGCTGGCGTGCTGGAACGGGATGTCCAGGTACGGCAGCAGCTTGCCCTCGGCCATCAGCGGGATCACGTCGTCCACGTGCGGGTACGGATACACGTAGTGCAGGCGCGCCCACGCGCCCAGTTCCGACAGCCCCTCGCACAGCGCCTTCATCCGCGTCTGGTAGCTGCGGCCGCGCCATTCGCGCTCGGCGTACTTCAGGTCCACGCCATAGGCCGAGGTGTCCTGCGACACCACCAGCAACTCGCGCACCCCACCCTTGACCAAACGCTCGGCCTCGCGCAGCACCTCGTCGACCGGGCGCGACACCAGGTCGCCGCGCATCGACGGAATGATGCAGAAGCTGCAGCGGTGATTGCAGCCTTCGGAGATCTTCAGGTAGGCGTAATGCCGCGGCGTCAGCTTGACCCCGATGTCGTCCTCGGCGCCCCGCGCGCGCGGCAGCAGGTCCACGAACGGGTCGTGGCGCGGCGGCAGCGCCGCATGCACCGCTTCCATCACGCTCTGGTAGTCCTGCGGACCGGAGACCGCCAGCACGTCCGGATAGGCCGCGCGGATCTGCTCCGACCGCTTGCCCAGGCAGCCGGTGACGATGACCTTGCCGTTCTCGGCCATGGCCTCGCCGATCGCTTCCATCGACTCGGCCACCGCCGAATCGATGAAGCCGCAGGTATTGACCACCACCACGTCGGCCGCGTCGTAGCTGGGCACGATCGCATAGCCCTCCACGCGCAGTTGGGTGAGGATGCGTTCGGAATCGACAAGGGCCTTCGGGCACCCAAGGCTTACCATACCTATACGCGGCTGGCGGGCCGCCTGTGAAGTTGTTTCTGTCATGTGGGGTGAACTGTGAGTGGTCTTGTCTATAGCTACATGCGCTTTTCCGACCCAAGCCAGGCAGCCGGCCATAGCCGCGAGCGCCAGGAGGCGTACGCGTCAAAATGGGCGGCAGAACACGGTCTGCAGCTGGACAATAAGCTCACGATGCTGGATGAAGGCTTGTCAGCCTATCACCAGCGGCACGTGACGTCAGGAGCGCTCGGGGCGTTTCTGGCGGCGGTACAGGCCGGGCGGATCGAGGCGGGATCGGTGCTGGTGGTCGAAGGGCTCGACCGGCTTTCGCGCGCCGAGCCGATCCAGGCCCAGGCGCAACTGGCCCAGATTGTAAATGCCGGCATCACGGTAGTCACCGCCAGCGACGGCAAGACTTACAGCAGGGAGCGACTGAAGGCGAACCCCATGGACCTCGTCTACAGCCTCTTGCTGATGATCCGCGCCCACGAAGAGAGCGACACCAAGAGCAAGCGGGTCAAGGCGAGCATACGCTGGTTGTGCGAGGGATGGCAGGCCGGGACGTATCGCGGCCGGATCCGCCAGGGGCACGATCCCGAATGGCTGCGCGAAGTGCCAGGCGGGCCTAACAACGGTTGGGAACTAGTCCCCGAGCGTGTCGCGGCCGTGCGCAGAGCCGTGGCGTTGTACGTCCAAGGGGCAGGTGGACTGCGCATCATGCAGGTCCTCGACGCTGAGGGTCTAGAGCTCTACACCACCAGCAAAAACCACGCCCCACAGTTCTACCGACTGATAAAGATGCCCCAGTTGGTGGGCAACATGCCCGTGAGGGTCGACGGCGAGGAGTTCCTGTTGGAGGGGTACTACCCCGGAGTGCTCAGCCACCCGGAATGGGAGGAGCTGTGCCGGGTCCGCGCCCAGAGCGGACGACGGCGCGTCAAAGGCGACCTTCCTCACGTCATCACCGGAATTGGGATCACCACTTGCGGCTACTGCGGCCGCGCCATGTGTGGACAGAACCTCGCATCCAAGAAGCGCCTGCCCGATGGACGCATCAGAGACGGGTACAGGAGGCTCCTGTGTGCTTCCAACGCATCATACGGCGACGGCTGTAGCGTCAAGGCCAGCACCAGCGTGGCGCCGATAGAGCGGGCGCTCATGAAGTACTGCAGTGACATCATCAATCTGCAGGCGCTTTTTGGAACCGAGGGCATCGACGCACCTCGTGCCCGGGCTGCTTCCGCGCGCGCGAAGGTGGCTGAGATCAACGCGCAACTGGAGAAGGTAACCGATGCCATGCTGGCAACGTCATCGGAAGGAACTCCGCAGGTATTCGCCCGTCGCGCGCGCGCCTTGGAAAAAGATCTGCACGATGCCGAGAGCGCCCTGAGGGATGCGGAACTCGAGCTTGGAAAGATCAGTCGCAGGGATCTGCGAGGGGCCGATCAGGCATGGCGCGACCTAGCCGCTGGCGTTGAAGCCCAGGATGTCGAGGCCCGACTGCGCGCAAGACAGTTGGTCGCAGATACCTTCGAGCGGATAGTGATCTATGCCCGTGGCATACGACCCGATCCAGAAGCCAGCGAACGCGACTACTGCATAGACATCGTACTGGTGGGACGCGGAGGCAACTCACGCCTGCTCCAGGTCGACCGGGAGGGCAATCTGCTCCAAGCCGAGGATGTCGCGAACCTGCAGGCTGTCGAAGTCGAACCCCCCAGGCATCCAACATAGCGCGCCGCACCTGACGAAGGCCATCGGCGTCTGCTACGCCACGCCACGCCGTATCGTTCGCCAACTGGTATGCGGTACCAGAGCCAAACCGATTCCCTCGGGCCGACCAAGTCGGCGACCGCCATCATGCCCGGCAGGTCATAAGTGACGCCGAGGCCCCATGACGCTCTACACCACCGACTACCTGGAGTACTACCTCACGCTCGTGGGCTGGATCGTCCAGAACGGCATCTGGAACATCCTCGTCGCGAGCGGAGCGTTCGCCCTGCCCTTCGTCGCGATCGTCGTGCAGGAATGGCTTCGCGCCAGGGGTGAAGGGGCCGACGAGGGCAACAAAGGCGTGCTGTCGGCTGCCCGGATCGAGAACCGCGTCTGGGTGGCCGTGGTGGTCATCCTGTTCGCAGGCATCCCCTTCATCGACGTGGATCTCTCCACGATCCAGTTCGATGCCAGCCGCTCCAAGCAATGCAAGGTCGATGTGGCCGTCCCCCAGGACACGCGTTGGTCGAACGCGTTCACCACCCTCAACAACCAGAGTGCGCGCGTGCCGGTCTGGTGGTTCTTCATGCACGCGATTTCCAAGGCGGTGACCGGGGCCGCAGTCGCCGCCATCCCCTGCGGAACGGATCTACGGCAGATGCGGATGGAGATCGACAGTACCCGCATCAACGATCCGGTCCTGGCACAGGAGGTGGCCGACTTCACGCGGGACTGCTACGGGCCCGCGAGGGCGAAGCTCTTCATGGGCCGCCCCGAACTCTCGGACGCCCAGATGGACGACGTGACGTGGATCGGATCCGCCTACTTTTTGGGGACTAGCGGGTATTACGACAGCTACCACTCCCAGACAGCCCGCGCTTCCTGGCCGTACGACGCCACGCGCGACGCGGGGTTGGCACAGGTCACGAATGGGGGCGGATACCCTACCTGCAGTCAGTGGTGGACCGATGGCGACCGCGGCCTGCGGGGCCGGCTGCTGGCCCAGGTGGATTCAGGTCTCCTGGCCCGTGTCGGGCGCTGGGCGAGCTTCGTCTCGCGCCAGCAGGCGGACGATGCCGTCATCCGGGCCATCGCGGCGCCGCGCCAGCAGACCATGAACCAGGGCCAGGCCTACGCCGACTACGGCGGACAGGTCGATATGACCCTGCCCAACATCGTCACGCGGGGAGCGGCCGACGTGGGCCTTGCCGCCGGCTCAGTCGGCTTCTTCCCGGCCATGGACGTGATGCGCCAGGCGCTGCCGATGGTGCTGTCGTTCCTCAAGATGGCGATGGTGATCTGCGTGCCGCTCGTGCTGCTGTTCGGCACGTACGACCTCAAGGCCGTGGTGACCGTGAGCTGCGTGCAGTTCGCCCTCTTCTTCGTGGACTTCTGGTTCCAGCTGGCCCGATGGATCGACAGCACCATCCTCGATGCTCTCTACGGATGGAGCGGTCCGCACAGCAACCTCGACCCGCTGCTGGGGCTGAACAATGCGTTCGGAGACATGCTGCTGAACTTCGTCATGGCCAGCATGTTCATCGTCTTGCCCGGCGTGTGGGTTGCCGCGCTTGGATGGGTCGGGGTGCAGGCGGGAACGATGGCGCGCATGCTCGCCACAGGCACGGACGGCGCAAGATCGGCTGGAAGCAAGGGGAGCGACGCGGCACTCAATGCCGCGCTGCGGTCCAAGTGAGCGATGCGATCGCTTAGCTGTCTTCCTGCTCGCCCGGGTCGATCCGCATCTCGCCCCTGTAGAGCCCGTAACCCTCCCACCCGTCCTTCCACTCCGGTTCCGGCGTTGCATCGAAACCATCAATGCGGCCAATGAGCCACAGAGCGGCGATCACTGCGAGGACCATCGTGCCCAGCCAGAAAGCTCCATAGAGAAGCACACCCACCACCAGCAGCAAGGCACAGACACCCACCGCTTTCGCCACGCTGGCGGGAACCCCGGCCCCGATCAGCCAGCCAGTGAATTGCGCATTCCGAACCAGCAGCCAGCGCCAGGCGCCCGCAGCAGCGCGCCCTGCCCTACGGCTCAGCGGCGTTCCAGATTGCGAGGTAGCCATGGTGGTGCCCTCATGCTGCTTCAAACGTTGAACGGATTACGGATCGACAGGCTCTCTTCGATGATGAGGCCATGGTGCATGTCCTCGGAGTAGAGCGTCTGGCAGCCTTCGGCTGCGGCCGCAGCCACGATGCAGGCGTCGTAGAACGACAGCTGGTGCCGCGCGGCCAACTCGCGGGCCCGGTCGTGCACCTCGACCGTGAGCGGAACAATACTGCAGAACTCCCGCACCAGCGCCAGGAACTGGCCCACCTCGCTCCACCCCATCTTCAGCTTGCGCACGCAGACGTGGGTGACCTCGTTGAGCACCTGAACGCTGATCACCGGGCCACGCTTCAGCAGCGCCTCGGCGCTGTCCGCCTTGGCTGCATCCTCCGACAGCAGGTAGAGCACCACGTTGCTGTCGAGGAACACCTTGCTCCTACCCGCGGCCATTGGCCTCGTCCCGGTTGAACTTGAAGTCCGCAGGCAGCTTGCCACGGAAGGAGCGGAGCCGCTCCAACATGGCCTCGGGCCCAGGTTTTTTCCGCACCGCGAACGACCGCGGATCATCGACGAAGATTTCAATGTCATCGCCTTCCCGCAGCTCCAGCGCCTCGACTACGTTCGCCGGCAGGCGAACCGCCAGGCTATTGCCCCACTTCGCGACTTGCATGACTTGATCCAAATGATATACATGTGATGCTGTATATCCTAACCCCTTAGCGTCGCTTCGCAAGTCCCATCATCGGCTCCGGCAGCAAAGGGCGCGTGCGCGGCAAATGGGAAGGGGAATGGAAGGGGGATCAAGGGCAAAGGCCCTACCCGGAAAGACAAAAAGGCGGCTACTCGGAGCACCTTCTCATTGGCGCCAGCGGCGATGGCGTTCTGCTACTACTGAAGAGGCGATGCCCACTGCACCTGACGCCTCCAGCCCGCTGCGGGCAACCGATCCGCGGTCGTCGAAAACCAATGCCCTCCCACACATCCCAGGAGACCTCCCCATGCCGCTAGCACTTGGCCTTGCAACGCTTCTCGCGGTTACACCCGTTCAGGCCGAAAGTGCCACGCAGGCGGACGCCGCAGTCTGCAGCGAGGCGATGGGCATCTACTTGCCCGAGCGACGCACCACCCCAGCACCCAACATTCAGCTGACCCACTTCCAGTACATGAGCCCGGACGTGGCCTGTGCGAGCAACGTAGAACGCGACGTGCTTAAGACCGCATCAAGCCCATTGCCGCCTCCTCTTTCGCCCACAGCAAGGCGCGCTTCAGCGTCATGGTCCGCTACACGCTCACGGCAAATAAGCCAGCGGTCTTCGAGATGCAGACCACCACGACGCCTTCAGCTGAAGAGGGGCGGCTGACCGCGTTCTACAACGGCGCCTCAGCCCTTACCGACGCACACAGTACCCACGGCACCGTCTACGTCGTGTTCAAGTATGAGATCTCGCCAGTGGGGCGATGACAGCTTCAAGCCGCATTGGCTAAGGGAGGTCGGTTTTCGGCCCGTTGTAATCGTTCGTGCCTGGGTTGCATCGCCTGCTGCACTGGTGTTCGGAGTCGCTCGCGCGGACTGCGCGTGCCTCCTGAGAAACACTACCCAAACGTCAGCAAACGACTGACGAAATGCCTCGGGACGCTCACAAAGAAAAAGCGTCCTGAGGACGCTTTTTCAAAATTGGCGGGGGATGGGGCACTCTTAGGGCCTAAGTCTTCCAAAACGAAGCCGTGACTTCCCTGCAGTGTCCAGTGCGCATACCCCCAGTAACCCCGCGCCCTTTCGATTGCTTTTCAGCTTGACCTTTAGCCTCATTTTTTCCCCTTTCGCTGAATCTCGAAATCCACAGAGATCTCGAACACCATGAAGAAGGAAGCAAACAACACCAGACATCCGCTGAGGAAGTCTCCGAACAACGCCGTGGTAGACACAGCACCGAAGCCGGAAATCGGACGCTAGTGTACGACAGCCGCCCCGGTGTTGAAAGGACACTGCGGCTGGAGCCTAGGAGTGACCTGCTGCTTCCATGAATCTCGTTCCCCACGAATGGGTCTTCCTCCGGGAGCATCTACCCAACCTCGGAGAAATCATCGGATCGGCGTTCAGCGAAGCCGGAACAAGGGACTGGGATTGGACGTTGAAACTACCAAGGTAAGCGACTTCTTCGCCCTACTGAGGGCGACGTACATCTTGGATTTCGCGTAAAGCGTCGACGTGAACTGTGTCTTGTCACAGGCCATCAGCATCACTTGCTCGCATTCCAGCCCCTTCGCCTTGTGGATGCTGCTGAGCACTTTCTTAGGCGGAGATAGATGGGAATACGAACGCATGCGTGCCACTTCCGCAAAACCTTCGTCGGGACCTGCGAACTGACCGATGCGCACGGCATCCCGCAACTCGGAACTGTGGTCGATCTTCACCGTGTCGAAGCCCGCTGCAGCGTCCTTCACCAAGGCGGTGATTTTCGCGAGGGCCTCCGACACACCTCTATGCGACGGATCGTTCAGTAGGCATCGCGCGACCGCTTGTATGTTCGCCGGCTTTCCTCTGGTTGCGCGCACCGCCCCAGTGCGGATCTCCTGAAGAAGCTGATTACCATGGCTGGATGGACTGAACCCTGCTGCGACGCTACCCATGAAGGTGATGACGCCGTAAGCAAGAGCCTCCGGGCTACCTTGATCGTTGCGCAGTGTTCGCACAAGCGCCCCTAACGCCTCGCGCGTATGCCCTTCCCAGATGGGAACTTTTCGACCCCAGAAAGCGCGAAGTGCAGTGACCAAGTCGTTCTGCGACGCGAGGATCATCAGATTGGGGTTGTCTCTCAGCATCTTGTCGATAGGCTTTCTGTCTTCACCCGACAGCTGATAGATCGCTCGCATCTGGGACATGTTGTTCCCGACAAGAACCTTGACGGAAGGCGGTAGCCCAGCAGTCAGGTCGATCGGCGTTCCGCGCTCCAGGCTCTCCCGCGCCTCAATGACCCAGGCTCCCAACAAAGGACAGCCGGTTTTCCAACGGTGAGGTGTAAGCAGTTTCTCTCCTGCTCCCTGCGCCTTCAGGGCATCCCAGCGAACACGGTCCTCACGTGCAGCCCTGTCGCTTCTGCCCCCGTAAAGCCGCTGCATGGGGTCACCAAAGATCCGGACCGTGGCTCCAGCAGATAGCAAGGACATGACAACGCTGTGCTGATCGACACTGGAGTCCTGGTGCTCATCACATACGATGACCGGATAGCGTCGCACCAGCGCACGAGCCACCATGGGTTGATTGCGCAGGAATGTTGCAACCTTGCTCGCCATGATCTCGAAGCCTTGTCCGCCATCCTGCCAAGCCCAGGATGTCAAATCACGCGGCAATTCCAGTGGCTTGTGATACGCCAGCGCGATCTGCGCAATCAGGGCATCGATGGTCTTGATCTCCACACGTGACCCGGCCTTCTTCGTACGCTCCGCGAAAACGGAGCACGCGGCGTGCGTGTGCGTCAAAATGAGCAGGCGGCCATCACCGAGTCCACCGACTACGTCTTGCGCGTAAGCCGCCCCCTGATAGGTCTTTCCGCATCCTGCTGCAGCTTCGATGATCACCAGTGGCTCGGGCGAGCGGAGAAGCTTGGCAACGGCCTGGTCGCTCATAGATCGAGCTTCTGTAGGGGCGGACGTCCCACAGCTGCCAGTACCGCGTTGACCAACGGAAGCAACTGCGGTTGGACGTCCGCCCACGCACCCAGAGCTACCATCTTCTGGGCCAGTTCCTTGCCGCCGTCTGTGGACTTGAACCATTGCTGGGCATGCTTCTTCCAGGCTTTGTCCTGCCCTTCAGGGGCGCCAACCTTACTCCCGGTGGCGGCCGCAACGATCAGAGCGCGCCAGGTCTGGCCAGAGGCTTTCAGCGCCTCGTCTATCGCGTCGGTCGTCTTGTGTTGAATTCCAAGGCGATCCGCCAAAGTCCGGAGTCGGTAACCGTCGAGTTCACCTTCGGCGTCCTTCAGCAGCTCCAGTAGATTTGCTTCGGGAACCGCCCCGATCACATGATCCTCGGTGCAGCCCCTCGGCCATTGGTGCAGGCGCCCTGCAAGCTTATCTTTCAGTCTCCTCCACCGCTCCGGGGCAGTGCCTTCATCATCCGCCAGTCCGGCAAACAGCAAGCCGGAAGACGCGAGTGTCTCTAGCAACTCTAAGGTCGCCCCATTGCCCTGGCCATCGCAAACGCGCACCCCGTGGTCGAGCGGGTTGCCCTCGAAAGCCTTCTCCAACAGGTACTGCAGGAAGCCGACCTCGGTGGGGCCTTCAGCAATGACGGCCACACGCGCCAGGAACGTTTCAGGATCGCGTTTCTGCTGTGGACCGATCTTGTCCCGAGGCAGCGCACCGATGGAGCCCTGGCTGTCCAGATACCAGAGGTGCGCGTCCTCTGCACACGAAATTGCGACGGGGCTGTGCGTCGTGAGGAAGATCTGCCCCTGCTGATTGGCTAGGGTGTTGATGAGTTTGCGCAGACGGTATGGTTCCAGCCCACGCTCGATTTCATCGATGAGCGTGACGCTTGCTTCCTTATCGGTGGCTGATGCGATCTCAAGCGCGGCCATTCGTCTTGTACCGGCACCCCAACTGCTCAGAGGCAAAGCCACACCGTTTTTGGTCGCCATCAAGCCGATCAGTGCTCCGATGGAGAGTCCCTGGCTGGTCGTGAGTCCGAGCTTCAAGTCGCTGGGAAGCGCGGCACCAGCCATTCGCCCGTCCAGCGACTCGATCGCTTGCTTGCCCTTGTCGTTGAGCGAGTCGTGCAAGTTGAGGCCTGCCACCTCCTTGCCGATACGAGCCCGCAACGCATTGTCGGCCAACAACCGATCCAGGGCGGAACCATAGACAAGGCGCAGATCACGATCATTGCGCTCATCAGCGCTCATTCGGACCAGTCCGATACGCCGACGAACGGCCGTCGAGAAATGGTCGTACTCGTCGTTGGGTTGAATGACCTCCCACGCAAGCTCTAACTCCGTGGTCCCCCGTACGCGCACGCGATACACCGGCTCGCCAGGCGCCGGGAGGTCACCCTCCCCGTCGGCCGACGGGGCTACCGCATCTTTTCCATTCCACACCCATGGCCAGGCGAAGGTGTTCTGTGTGCCGATCCCGGTGGCGTCGGGTAGTGACATGACAGCCTCGATGACGAATTCCTGTGCGCTGTCGCGTGACCAATAGTCCGCCTCGGAGATGACCACAGTATTCGACGGAGATAGCAACAGCGCGATCGCATCAAGAACAGTCGTTTTCCCTACGTCACCACCTCCCAGGATGAAATTCATTCCCGCAGCAGGCATCCATTGAAAGGAGTGAACTCCCCTGAAGCGCTGAATGATGATCTTATAGATACGGGAAGATTTGCTCATTTCATTCTCCGTAACAGGGAGTGAGCACCTAGTCAAACCGTTCTCCATTGACGCACATGGGAAGCAAGATTTGACTACCCTCTCTGGTTCACTAATCCCTGTTGTTCTGCAATCAAAACTAGGTACAAGTCGTCGCCTAGCTTAGCAGCACCCAAACCAAGCGGCAGATCACCCATTGATGCGAGAAACAAAGCGGAAAATCGCCTTCAAACAAAAGCGGCCGCTCTAAACCTCGGCCCGGCTGGCCACCCCTGACTAAGCGCGGTCGCGGGCGCCTGCGGCAGTATGCGATGGCGTCGATAGCCAAAGCACGCCCCGCGTTCAAGCAACGTCAAGTCCCATTCCTGAGAAATGGCATACCGCTACGGGCGATCGCACCGGGGTGCCGGCTCAATCCACCGAAGCACCGGAATCCTTGACGACCTGCCCCCACTTCGCCCGCTCTTCCTTGAGGAGGCTGGCAAACACGGGCACGGTGCCGCCCAGGGATTCAGGGATCGCCCCTTGGTCAATCAGCGACTGCCGCAACTGCGGCTGCTTGAGCGCACGGTTGATCTCCAGGTTAAGCCTGGAAACCACGGGTTCGGGCGTGCCCGCGGGCGCCACCACGCCGAAGATCACGGCCGCCTCGATGCCCTGGAAGCCCGATTCGGCCATGGTCCGGATGTTCGGGAGCGCCGCCACCCGCATGGGGGAGGCGACCGCCAACGGTCGCAGCAGGCCGGCCTGGATCATGGGCAGCGCTGCGGTGATCGACGCGGCGAACATGTCCACCTGCCCGCTCGCCAGATCGGTCATGGCTGGTGCGGCGCCGCGGTACGGCACATGCACCAAGTCGAGACCGGCCTTGCCCTTCCAGAGCTCCCCGCAGAGATGCGCCAGAGTTCCGTTCCCGGACGACGCGAAGGTCACCGCCTTGCGCTTGGCCGTGCCCGCCAGGTCCGCCACGCTACGGTAGGGCCCCTTGGCGGAGACCACGAGCACCAGCGGGACCTTGGCCATGAGCGCGACCGGTGCGAGGTCGCGGGCGACGTCGAACGGCATCTTCTTGTAGAGCGCCTGATTCACGGTCAGGTTGCTCGACTCGCCCATCGCCAGGGTGTAGCCGTCAGGCGCGGCCTTGGCTGCCTTGTCCAGGCCGATGTTTCCCCCTGCGCCGGGCACGTTGTCCACCACCACCGTCCAGCCCAGCGTGGAGTTCAGTGCGTTCGAGAGCAGCCGCGACATCATGTCGGTACCGCCACCGGGCGGGGCCGGCACGACCAGGCGAATTGGCTTGGAAGGGTAGTCGGCCGCATGGACGCCACCAGCGAGCCATGCCATGCCCGCGCCGGCAGACCAGCGCAGCCATGCGCGCCGGGGGATGGGTGTGTTGTGGGAAATCTCGGTCATGGGGATGCCTCGTTTCAATCTTAGGGGTGGATGGACGCCGACACGGCGGCGATGGCGGAGATCTCGATCAGCAGGTGTGGGGAGGCCATGCGCGCTTCCACGGCGCAGCGCGCTGGTGCCGGCCCTGGGGAAATCCACTGCTCCCAGGCGGCGTTCATTGCGGCGAAGTCGTCCATGTTTCGCAGATATACCGTCGCAGACAGGAGCGATCCCTTGTCCGAGCCGGCCTCGGCCAGCCGTACATCGATGCGATCCAGAACTTCCCGGACCTGCTCATCGAACGATGTGGCAGGCGAGCCGCTGGCGGTC
The DNA here is from genome assembly GCF_040529055.1 of Xanthomonas sontii. Classification (NCBI taxonomy): domain Bacteria; kingdom Pseudomonadati; phylum Pseudomonadota; class Gammaproteobacteria; order Lysobacterales; family Lysobacteraceae; genus Xanthomonas; species Xanthomonas sontii. The sequence goes on from NZ_CP132342.1 coordinate 4,121,799, forward strand.
TGTCCGCTCAGGAACACGAGGGGGCCAAACGCCACCACCTTGCTCATGCGAGGATTGGTGTGGAAGCGATGCAGTGCGAAAGCAGTCATGTGGTGAGGACGAGGTAGCGTCCTGGCTCAAGGCCGGCCGCCGTTGTTGAAGTTGGCGATCACGGAGAGGGGAAGCGGTTTCAGGGGCGGCCGTACCCGGTAGGCCCCCACTTCGTCGGGGGGTAGACCCAGGCGCTGCGCCATCAACTGCGTCACGGGCGTGCCGCACGTGCGTCCCTGGCAAGGCCCCATGCCGCAGCGGCTCATGAACTTGGTCTGGTTCGGCCCTGCACAGCCCAGGTCCGCCATGTCCCGTACTCTGCCCGCGCTGACGCGCTCGCAGCGGCAGACGATGGTGTCGTCGGCCGGCTCCAGCAGCCACCCGGGAGGCGGATAGAGGGTGTCCAGCAACGGGCGGATGCCGGTATGGCGCCGGAGCTTGGCGACATGCGCGGCCGCGGCCCGGTGCAGTTCTTCCGGCCCGATGCGCCCGAGCGCTCGTGCGGCACCCAGCGCGGCCAGGGCACCCCGGTCCGCCGCCGCCAGCGCACCGGCGATGCTGGCGCCATCGCCGGCGACGAAGACGCCCGGCACGGATGTCTGTCCGTAGAGATCGCACTCGACCTGCCAGGCCGACTGTTCGTTGCTCCAGCGGTGCGCGAGGCCCAGCAGCCGCGACAACTGGTGGTTCGGAACTACGCCGTGATGCACCAGCAGGGTATCGACCGCCATTTCCGTCGGCTTGCCGCGGTGCCGGAAGTGGACTGCACGTACCCGCTCGTCGCCGATCGCCTGTACTGCATCGCAGCCCCTGAACCACGGCGCACGCGCCCACCAGAGGCCGCCCATCATGGAGAGGCCCTTGAGCAGGTCGCGATGTGACCGTAGCGCGGAAGGCAGATGGGACAGCGCGCGGCACGCATTGCCCGGCTCCCCGGTCTCGATCATGGCCACCACGTCGGCACCTGCGCGAAGCAGCTGCTGCGATACGAGAAGGAACAAAGGTCCGCACCCGGCGACGGCCACGCGTCCGGAGGGGATGACAGCATCGGCCTTCAGCGCGATCTGCGCGGCCCCCGCAGGCATCACACCGGGCAAGGTCCATCCCGGGAACGGCGATGCACGCTCCATTGCGCCAGTGGCCACGACCAGTTGCCGCGCTCGCGCCTGGCGGATGCCTCCGTCGATCTGGAAGGACACCTCCAACTGACGCGACACGTCGACCACGAGCGCGCCGAAGCACGTTTCGGCTCCGCTCGCCTGCAACCGGTCCACCAGTACGCGACCAGCTGCATAGTCGTCACCGAGCACGCGTAAGGCCTGCGGCCCCGCTTCCTTCACGCGCCGATAGATCTGACCTCCGGCCTGGGCCTGCTCGTCGAGCAGCAGCGCTTTGAGGCCGAGCCCTGCCGCCTGCGTCGCAGCGGTCATGCCGGCAGGCCCGGCACCGATCACCACCAAGTCGTAGTCCATCACGCGTCTCCGATGGGAGCGGCACCCCCTTGCGGCAGGCGCACGCGCATACCGGCCTCAGCCCTGACCAGGCAGGCTTGCACGTTGCTCTGCCCATCCAGATGCACCAGGCACTCGAAGCACACGCCCATGAGGCAGAAGGGAGCACAGGGCTCAGCGCGGTGGTTGCTGCGGGTGATGGAATGGCCTGCTTCCAGCAGCGCAATCGCGAGCGTCCTGCCTTTCGCGACACGCACGGTGGCGCCGTCCACCTGGATGTCCACGAGGTCAGCCGGCGGAGAGCCATCCAATGGCTTAAACATGGAACCTCCTTGCGGTGAAACCGCCTATGCCGTCCGGCCTCGCACCGGAGGCGATCCACTCGGCTATCGGCCCAGCGTGCTGCGGGGCCAGGGTGATTCCGCTGTGGCACGTCACCAGGAACGCGCCCGGGTGCTGCAGCGACTCGTCATAGATGGGGAGGCCGTCCGGACTCATCACGCGAAGCGCTCCCCACCCGCGAACCATGCGCAGCCCGGCCAGCGCCGGGAAGCAAAGCAGCGCACGTTGCGCGATCCGTGCGAGCACTTCCCACGTCGTGCCCGTATCGAGGCCCACGTCCTCCTTGGAATCGCCGATCTGGATCGTTCCATCGGCGGTCTGCCGGACATGCAACGTCGGATAGCGCAGGAACGGCTCCGTTCGCTCGGTGATGAGCAACTGCCCGCGAATGGGGTGCAACGGCGCATCCAGGCCCAGGCCGGCGGCCAACGCTGCACTGCCCAGCCCGGCCGCCAGGACCACCTTGTCCGCGTCGATCGTCCCGGTCGCGGTGCGCGCAGTGAAGCCTCCCTGTGGCCGCGCGGTCAACGAGCGCACGGCCGTGTGGGGACACAGAACACCACGGTGTCCGCTGAACGCGGTGAACAGTGCCCTAAGCAGTTTCAACGGGCTGACGTGCCCGTCCAATGGGCAATAGGTCGAGCCGGCGATCTGCGCACTCGCCTGCGGCAGACGGGCCTGCGTCGCCGGCCCGGACAGTGCCTCGAACGCGAACTTGCCTGCCAGCCTGTGCTGCATGCCCGTGAGCATCTGGACGCGCGCCTCGTACTCCTGCGCGCTGGTGCAGATCGTGAAGCCGCCAGGCTGGGACAGCTCGACATCGACCCGCGATGCCTGCTGCAGCTCGACAGCGAAGGCCGGCCACATGCCGGCCGCGTCGATAGACCAGTGGGCGTAGTCGTCGCACTTCGCCCCCTTGCCCTGGACCCAGGCCAGGCCGAAGTTGCCGCGGGACGCCTTGAACGCAATGTCACCTTCATCGGCCACGCAGACCGAGAGGCCGCGCCGCGCCAGCCCATAGGCCACGCTCATGCCGACGGCACCTGCGCCGACTACCAGTACATTGAAGCGGTGCTTGACCGGACGTTGCGCACGCGAGTGCTCGCCGCCCGCCGGCAGCTTGATGGGGTATTGCACAGCCGACATCACTTCGTCCAGTCGAGTCCGAGTGCTCGCACCAACGGCGCCGTCTCGCCCTGCTCGAATTGCTGCGTGCCCTGCAGGACCTCTTCCTGCTGCGGGCCCAACGTATGCGCGGTCACCTGCCTGAACTTCGCCACCAGTTCAGGCCTGTGCATCGGGCGCGCCGGATCTCCACGCGGGTCCACCACGGGCGAGACGAGGCGTTCGCCGGTCTGCAGCGTGACCGTGAGCCGCGATGGCGAACGTTCCGGAAACAGCGATTCGAGTTCCGGGTCAGGCCGCACGACGACGGTATGTGCGAGCCGCACGATCCTGGGGTCGCTCAACATCGGCTGCTTCAACGGAAGCAGCGCGCTCTCGCCACCCATCGCCGCAGCCGCGAGACAGAACGGGACGCTGTACTGCGCATCGGTGAGCGAGATGGGCTCGGGCCGGTTCGCGAGGTTGAACGTGGCCCGGTAGGTCGCGACCTCCATGCCGTCGATGTCCTCGACGGAGAAGCCATGTTCGCGCTGCAACAGGAGCAGCGCATCGAGAGCTCCATGGATGTGGCGGCAGCAGCCGAAAGGTTTGAAGTAGGTGCCTTCGATCAGTGGTGCCGGGCCGAAGTCGGCCAACGCCACATCCGCGTCGAACAGCGTCGGGATGTCGAATATGTCGGTGGGGCCGGTCGCTCCGGCCGCAGCCATCTCCAGCGCCGCCAGCCCCGCGAGGCATCCGTACGGGATGCCCTCTTTCACGTCGGAACCGGCAAGGCCCGCAAGGGCCGGCAGCGCGGGCGAGGCCTGCGCGCCGATGGCGAGTGCGTGGGCCAGACATTCCAGCGACGTGCCCTGCAGGTACCCGAGCGTCGCGATGACGCCATATGCCGACCATGCGCCGGAGGGGGCGTACGACAGCCGCGACATGGCGACGCGCAGCGCGACCTCGTAGCCCGCGACGACCGCGCCGAGGACCTCGTCGGCAGAAAGGGACGGCCGCAACGTGAGCATCGCCAAGGCGGCCGGAATGACTGCGGCACCCGGATGGCCACGGGCGCGCCGGTAGCCGTCGTCTAGGTCCAGCGCGGCGGTGGCCGCGCTGTTGGCCAGCAGCGCGGCGCCCATTGCTCCACTGCCACCCGAGAACCAGATAGGCACCGCGCCACGCCCGAGCAGGCGTTTGGCGCCGTCGCAGGTGGCGACCACACCGGGGACATCCATGGCAGCGCCGGCAGACCCCAGCGCGTCCAGCACGCAATTCAACGCGACCTCTCGGGTCGCAGGCAGCAGTTGCCGATCCCGTGCGTTGACGATGAATGAAGCCAGCGCATGCGCAGCGCCGCCGGCCGATCCGTCCGGCGCCTCAGTTCTCCTGAACATATAACTCTCTGGCATATTCCGTTCCTCTGTAGTAACGCAGCGCCGCTCCTGCTGCGGCGAAGGAATTTCTGCTCGTTGCTTTGATCGTATGGAGAGCGCTCTCGATCGACTATTGCCATCTCGGGGGCTGCAAATGCCGAAAGGTTATGCATGAAGACCGACCTCAACTTGAGGCACATAGAAGCCTTCCGCGCAGTGATGCTCGCGGGCAGCGTCGTCGGCGCGGCGGAACTGTTGAACATCACCCAGCCCGCGGTGAGCCGCACGATCGCCCAGATGGAACTGCGACTGGGCTATTCGCTGTACCAGCGCAAGGGCCGCAGGCTCGTGCCGACAGCGGCAGCGCAGGCACTCTTCCGCGAAGTCGAACAGGTCTACGGCGGCATCGAGCGCATCGCGCAGGTGGCGCAAGACCTGCGCTACCACCGTGCGGGTGCGCTGCGGGTCGCGGTGTTGCCGGCCCTCGCGCAATGGCTGGTACCGCATGCACTTGCGCAGTTCATGCAGGACCGGCCGCAGGTCAGAACCTTCGCGCAATCGATCCCTTCGCGACAGATCGCCGAACTGGTCTCGACGCGCCAGTTCGACGCCGGGGTAATCGAGCTGCCGCTCTCGCATGCGGGCATCGAAGTGCGTGCCTTGCCCTCGGCGTCGTTGGTGGCCATCGTTCCCAGAGGACATCGACGGGCGGCCGCCCAGGAGATCTCCCTTCACGAGCTGGCCGAGGAGCGCCTGATCCTTCCTTCGCAGCACAGCTACATCCGCTACCAGATCGATGACGTCTTTAACCGGAGGGGCGTCGCCGCCCAGGTGGTCGCTGAAACACCGACATCTTCCATCGCGTGCGCGCTCGCCGCTGCCGGGGCCGGGATTGCGCTGGTGTCGCGGTGGGTGCCTTCCCCGATGGACGATCCGCGCTACGTGACCATCGCTCTGCGCGAGCCGATCCGGTCCCAATACGGGCTCATCACGCCTTCGGGCGCGCCGGAGAACGCCCTGGTGGACGAATTCGCGGACCTGCTGAGCGGGCGCATGGAACAAGACTGATGGTGCGCAACGGCGAAGCTGCGCCGAAGCTTGGAGCGCCCGTTCGTTCACTTGGTCGCCTCACCAGATATTGAATCGCTCTGCGTCCGCGACCGCTCATGCACTGTCATGGCGACGTTCGCACCGACGATGACGGCGATGCCGAACCATTCGAGGGGTCCTGGCATCTCACGCCAGGCGACGAATCCAACGACGATGGCGCCCACCAGCGTGGCGTATTCGTAAGGCGCGAGCACGGAGGCAGGTGCCAGCCTGTAGGCCATCGTGAGAAGCAGTTGCGCCGACCCTCCTAGCACCCCCACGGATACCAGTCGCACCGCATCGGGGGTGTCGGGTACTACCGCTTGCAGCGGCAGCGTGGCGACGCCCACCAACGTGCCAAAGAGCGTGAAGTAGAACGCGATCCCGAGCGCCGACTCCGATTCGGCCATCTGCCGGATAGCCACCAATGCCACTGCGGTCGCGACGGCGGCCATCACCCCGAAGACCTTGCCCAAAGGCAGTCCGGCGCGCAGGTCGGGCTGGATGACCATCAGCATTCCAGCGAAGCCAACCAGGACGGCGGCCCACCTCCCGGGGGATACCTGCTCACCGAGCAAGGCCACCGACAGCAGGGTGATGAACAGCGGCGCGGAGTACGTGAGCGCAGTGGCGGTGGACAACGGCAGCAGCGAGACCGCGCCGAAGCTCAGGAACAGGGATGCTACGCCCGCGACCGATCGACGGAGATGGGCAAGCGGGCGCGAGGTTCGCAGTGCGCTCCATTGGCGCCGGGCATGGACGACAGCGATGATCGGCAGCAGGGCGAATGCGCTTCGTGCGAAGACGATTTCCCCGATGGGATAGCGGCTGCCCAGAGACTTGATGAGCGCGAACATGCACGCCAGCACCAGCGCGGAGGCGAGCTTGTACGCGATCGCGCGCAACGGCGTCCGCCGCGGGCCGCCCCGGCGGGGTTCAGGCGCTGAGGATCGTGGAGACACGGCGCTTCCCGCGCTCAAGCAGCGGCTACCGCGGCAAGGATGCCTCGCCGGTCGAGCCCGGACAATCCGAGCCGCCGCAGCGCATAACCCTCGGCCGGCGGAGGCTGGCGGCGCACGATGGATGCGATCTGGATTATCGCGCGCATCGTCAGCGCATCGACGCCGGCTTTCAGGCCCAGTTCGTGCCACGGAACCAGCACCAGCGGCACGTCCTGCTCGACGAAGCGGTGCCGCATACTGGAAGGAGCCATCTTCTCCTGGTTGTGCTCCACGCTCTCTCGCGCGAAGTCGCGCAGATTGGCGAATCGTCCCCCGTAGTACGCGTTCATCATTTCGACCGCGGAACGCACGGAGAGTCCGTACCGACTGGCGATGCGCATGCGCTCCTGATCGATCGCCTGCATCACCCGGACGACCGATGCGCTCATGCCCTGGCGGTAGAAATGGAAGTCGCCGGCCGTGGACTCGATCCACCCCGTGTTGAGCAGCGCAGGCACCGGATGCAGCACGGCGTTGATGCAGGACAGCCCTGCCTCCAGCACATTCCGGTACCACCGCAGCGGCATAGGGAACAGACGCGCCAGCGCCTGCAGCGTACCCTGATCGCCGATGGGCGCGAGGGAAGCAATGTGCAGCTGGGATTTGACGCCCATCACCTTCACGTTGGCGCCGACCAAGCGAGACGCATAGGGCGCCGAGCTGGTCTCCAATATCGCGTGGGCCCTGAGCGATCGCCGGGCCGCGAGGCAGAAGAAATTTCCGGCAATGCACACGACGACGTGCCGAGCCAGGTCATGCGCGGAGAGCGCCGCGATCATGTCGTCGTGCGCAAAGGATGGCAGGGCCAGCACCAGGTAGTCCGAGAACTGGAGTGCTTCGCCCAAGTCGTTGCTGAGCACCGGCATGAAGCGACCGCGCATCTTTCCCGACACGCCGAGATAGCCCCGGCGCAGGATGGCGTGCAACGCCGCGCTGTGGTCCGGGTGCGCGTACAGCAGCACCTTGCCGCCGCGGCCGAGAACTTCCGCCGCAATGGCGCAGCCGCAGTGGCCCGCCCCGATGATCGAAACAGATATTTCGTTAGCCATGACGCGCATCTGTGAGCTCTTGGACGGGCCACATCAAAAGCGCCAGCCAACGCAGTTTCCGTGAGCGCGATTCCATAGACCCAGATCGGTCTAGCAAATGCACCAAGTGCTGCAAGGTAGGGGGGGCAACGGCGATCCCGTTCGTCATTCACTGGATACCACCAGCGATTCGCTCGCGCGCTCATGTTGCAGTGCATGCACTGCCGGCTGACCGAGGCGACAGCGCAATACCGGCAAGGCCACGACCCTATTGCGGCATGACGTTCTGATTGGCATGCCGCACCCTGCGATTCCCCTCTTCCACGGGTGCGGCGCAGGCAGGGCCGCCTGTTCCCGCCCCAAGACATCCAGCACTCCATGTTCAGTCTATTTCGGCGCGCAGGTGACGCCGCATCGACAACGCATCGCACACCGCTGGCTGCGCCACAGGCTGCCGCCACAGCGACCTCGCCCCAGGGCTGGACCGCGCATCAGTCGGCCCCCGAATTGCTTGCACCGCCACGCCGCCAGCGGCTTCTGGAGCACATCTGGCAACGCACTTCGCTGTCGCGTGCCCAGTTCGAGCAGTTGTATCTCGCACCCATCCGGCGCTACGCCGAGTTCGTGCAGTTGTTCCCCGCGTCGGAGAGCCACCACCACGCCTATCCTGGAGGGTTGCTGGACCATGGATTGGAGATCGTGGCCTACGCGCTCAAGCTGCGGCAGTCCCATCTGCTTCCCGCTGGCGCCACGCCTGAGGCGCAGGCGGCCCAGGCGGAAGCCTGGACCGCGGGCGTGGCCTATGCGGCGCTGCTGCACGACATTGGCAAGATCGCGGTGGACCTCGAAGTGGAGCTGGACGACGGCTCGCGCTGGCACGCATGGCACGGGGTGCTGCGGCGACCCTACCGCTTCCGCTATCGACGTGGCCGCGAGTACCGCCTGCACGGGGCGGCGAGTGGCCTGCTGTACCTGCACATTCTCGACCGAGTCATCCTGGACTGGCTGAGCGGCTACCCCGACCTGTGGCCGCCCCTGCTGTACGTGCTCGCTGGTCAGCACGAACACGCAGGCGTCCTCGGGGAACTGGTGGTCCAGGCAGACCAGGCATCGGTGGCGCAGGCGATGGGAGGGGACCCGGCACGGGCGCTGGCCGCGCCGAGGCATGCGCTGCAGCGCAAGCTGCTGGACGGCCTGCGCTTCCTGCTGCGCGAGCAGTTGCAACTCAACCAGCCCCAGGCATCGGATGGATGGCTGACGCACGATGCCCTGTGGCTCGTGAGCAAGACCGTCTCGGACAAGCTGCGTGCGCATTTGCTCTCCCAGGGAATGGAGGGCATCCCCTCAAGCAACACCGCCGTCTTCGATGTGTTGCAGGAACACGGCATCGCCCTGCCGGCGCCGGACGGCAAGGCCATCTGGAGGGCCTGCGTAACGAGCGAGAGCGGCTGGTCCAACACCTTCACGTTCCTGCGCGTGCCGCCCGGCCTGATCTGGGACGCTGGCGACCGCCCTGCCCCCTTCGCCGGGACGGTCAAGGAGGTGGCGTCAAACGCCGAGGCCGAGCCCGAAGTGTCCCCCGCGCCACGGTCCGCCGCCGCTCCGCCGCTGGAAGCGCCGGCTCAAGCACCCAGTCACGTAGCGACACCGCCGCAGCAGGATGGCACCGCAGCGCTGCTGGACCTACTGCAGCTGGACAATTCCGCCGGCCAAGAGGCTTTCCCCGATGCGGCCATCCCTCCACAACCCGTGCAGCCAGGCGACGGCGCTGGCGGCGAGGCCGACGCGACGGCTCCGCATGAAGCAGATGCGCCTGCGAATGCTGTGTCTGGGCATGGTTTCATGGCTTGGCTAAGGCTGGGCCTGCAGCAGCGCCGGTTGGTCCTCAACGATGCCAAAGCCCTGGTGCATACCGTGGCTGACACGGCCTACCTCGTGAGCCCGGGAGTGTTCCAGCGCTATGCGCAGGAGCATCCCGAAGTCCGGGCGCTCGCGAAAGGCGAGCAACTTGCGGACTGGCAGTGGGTGCAAAAGCAGTTCGAGCGACTGCGGCTGCACCGCAAGCAGGCGAACGGTCTGAACATCTGGACGTGCGAAGTGACCGGACCCCGCAAGACACGCCGTCTGCACGGCTACCTGCTGCGCGATCCGATGGCGGCGTTGCCCGAGACACTGCCGAACAACCCATATCTGCACCTGCTTGAATTGAACGAGCCACAGCCGTCCCCAAAGTCGAAGCCTGCGAACTGATTGCCGAGGGCCACACGAAGGAGCAGATATTCCTGGATCACCGCTTGGCGTGAACGAAGACATCCGAGTCCCTACCCGCCATATTTGACCGATTCCTCACGGAGTCGCTTGAATCGATCTCAAAAATGCACATCCATATTCGGAGGACGGAGGGAAGGAGCCTCCATTTTCGTCCTTGAACAGGAGGGCATAGACGGCCCAGCTACTTTCGAGCAATCGGCAACGCGACCCATGCAACCTTTCTCAACGCGGGCAGCACGCGCAGGACCACACGACAGACCAGTGCGACAGCACACGGTTACAAGGTTCCCACCGGCGTGGGGTGGTCAATACATCCGCGTTTCACAATTCTACAGGGCGGAAAGAAAAATCCTATTTTGGCAGAACTCAGCGATTCCCCTGCCAGCCGCCAATCACAATGTTCAATTAATGAAGTAAACAAGAAGCTCGACGCTCATGCCGCGGCTTCAAGGAACTGGACACGCACCTATTCGTTGATTATCGGGCCAATCATGTCGGCCCGGCGGTGCGTCATGGGGGGGAAGAGGCTTGAGTTCGCAAAGGAGTTGCGAAGGATGCTGCTTCCGGAAATGCGCGTAATACAAAAATTAGAATGCCAATCCCAAGAAATCGCCCCCGTACTGGTCCACCTCCAAGCAGCGCCGCATAGCGTAGCGCCGCCGGCCACGGCGTTTCTGCCCGTCCGAAGTGTCCGCGTCCATCCCCTACGCGATGGACCGCGAGCACGCCTGGCGTCCGTTGGCGATGCCTGCTGCACCAGCAACTATGCGCTGTCGCGCATACCGCATTTGCGGTGCGCGCCCCGAGCGAACCGCGATCAACTGCTGGCTTCCACACAACGCCAGCGAGCGTCAGGAACGACCACCATGTCGTCAGCAACCAGCCAGACCACCAGCCAGGTGGACGATGCGCCGACCAGCCGACGCGTCCTGCGGCGGCCCTTGGTCGAGCAGCGTACCGGCTTCAAGCGCGCGCACATCTACAGCCTCATGAAGGAGAAGAAGTTCCCGCAGCGTGTGCGGCTGGGCGTGCGCGCGGTCGGCTGGTACGAGGACGAGATCGATGAGTGGCTGGCCCAGCGGGAGCGTGCATGAGCGCGCCCACCGCCCGCGACACGCCAGCACCACTGGTGGTCTCCATCGTTTCCACCAAGGGCGGTGTCGGCAAGACGACCACGGCCGCCAACCTCGGGGGCTTCCTTGCGGACGCCGGCATGCGCGTGCTGCTGCTCGATCTGGACATACAGCCCACGCTGTCGAGCTACTTCCCCCTCGACCGTCGCGCACCTGGCGGAATCTACGAACTGCTCGCCTTCAACGAGCAGGATCCCGGGCAACTGATTTCCTCCACCGCGATAAGCGGACTTGATCTTCTGCTGTCCAACGATGGGAAAGGCCAGTTGGGTACCCTGCTGCTGCATGCCGCGGACGGCAGGCTGCGGCTGCGCAACCTGCTGGGCATGTTCCAGAGCCGGTATGACGTGGTGCTGATCGATACACAGGGAGCGCGCTGCGTCACGTTGGAGATGGCTATCCTGGCGTCGGACTTCTCGCTGTCGCCGGTCACCCCGGAGATTCTGGCCGCGCGGGAGTTGCGCCGCGGCACCCTCAGCCTGATGGACGACATCGCGCCCTATCGCCACCTCGGCATCGAGCCACCTCCGCTGCGCCTGCTCATCAACCGGGCACGCACAATGTCGGTCAACGGGCGGCAGATACAGCATGCGCTGCGCGGGATGTCGCAGCAGGCGTCCGGGATACACGTCCTGGAGACGACGATCCCGGCCATCGAGGCCTATCCCTCGGCGGCCCTGCGCCGGCTGCCCGTCCACCGCGTGGAGCCACGCCGCCCGCGCGGCCGGCTAGCTCCGGCGGCGCTAGATGTGTAAACCCACCACGTTGTTCAGTGGAATTCGGGAGATGGGCGGTTTGTAGCCGAGGCTGGCGTGTGGTCGATGCCAGTTGTAATGATGCAGCCAGCCCGAGAAGGCGTTGGCGCGTTGCGTGGAGTCGATATAGGAGCGCGCATAAGCCCATTCTCGCAGGCTGGTCTGCACCAGCCGCTCGGCCTTGCCATTGGTGCGTGGCGTGTAGGGTCGGGTTCGCAGATGGCGCAGGCCGAGCCGTCGGACAAGGCGTCGAAAGCGGCGTGATTTGTAGCAGGCGCCGTTGTCGGTCAACACGCGCTCCAAGCGCACGCCCAGGCTGCGGTAGTAGCGAACCGCCTGCATCAGGGCCCTGCAGGCACTGAAACCGCGCTCATCGGGCTCGATGGTGCCGAAGGCCACGCGCGAGTGATCGTCGATGGCTAGGTGGACGTACTCCCAGCCAATGCCACGGGAGGTGACCGTCCGATCATCGGTCACGCGGTGGCCGGGCTGGCGGAAACGGGCCAGCTTCTTGATGTCCAGATGCAGCAGTTGGCCGGGTTGGGCGTATTCATAGCGATTGTCCGGCAGCGCCGGTTCCAGCTCGGCCAGCCGGTGCAGGCCGGCGCGGCGCAGCAACCGGGCGATGGTGCTCGGCGCCACAGGCAGCTGCTCGGCGATCTGCCGATACGTGTGGCGTGAACGGCGCAGCGCGATGACCTGATCCACCACGCCCCGAGGCGTGGCATGGGGGCAGTCGTGAGGCCGGGAGGTGCGGTCGCTCAGCCCTTGCGCCCCCTCTTCCTTGAAGCGCTTGAGCCATTTGTAGGCCGTTCGGACGCTCACACCGGCCGCATGCGCCGCTTCTTCCACGCGCAGCCCATGAACAAGGATGCGATCCACCAGCAGGGCTCGACCGCGAGGGCTCAAACGGGCATGTTTATGCAGGTTCATCCGGGGCTCCTGGGGCTGGGTTGGCTTGGTAACCCCCATCTTCCAGAGATGCCCCGGATGAACAACCTACTGAGAGATCACAGCTAGAGAGCCAGCGCGCGCTCGCGGGAGAGCTGTTCCCGATGTGGCGCGACCGGTTCGATCATGTCACGGGACGAAGCCATGCCAGCGCCACGTGACCGCCGGCTTGCGAGTGCGGCGTTGCTGCGCCTGATCGCGTTCGCGCGGGCGGACGGCTGGGTGCCGGTCTTCTCGAACGGCCGCCTGAAGCGACTGTGCAAACCGAGCCTGCCTCCGATCCACCTGGGTGCGCCCAAAGCGCTCCGCAGTGGGAGCACTCCAACGGGACATGCCGGGGCCGATGATGGGCGTCGCACCAAGGTCGGACAGGTGCGGCGATGACACAGGCAGGCCCACACGACATCGCGAGCCAGCTGCTCTCGGAGACCTTCGAGCGCAGCGGCCCCTCCGCACAAGCCCTTACCGACCCGATCGCGGACACGCCGATGGTGGTCACACTGGACCAGTTGCGACCCTACGACCTCAATCCTCGGGTGACCGTCAACCCGCTGTACCCAGAGATCAAGGCGTCGATCCGCGAGCGTGGCCTGGACGCCGCGCCCGCCATCACGCGGCGGCCGGGTGCGGCCCACTACATGATCCGCAACGGCGGCAACACGCGCCTCGCAATCCTTCGCGAACTGTGGGCAGAAACGAAGGACGAGCGGTTCTTCCGCATTCCCTGCCTGTTCCGCCCGTGGCCCCAGCGGGGGGAAATCATCGCGCTGACAGGGCACTTGGCGGAGGGGGAGCTCCATGGGAAGCTGACATTCATCGAACGAGCCCTGGGCGTGGAGAAGGCCCGGGAACTGTACGAGAGCGAGAACGGCGGCAAACCCATCAGCCAGATGGAGCTGGCACGTCGGCTGGCAGCGGACGGCTACCCCGTGCCGCAACCCCACATCAGCCGCATGCGCGACGCCGTGCAGTACCTGCTGCCCGCGATCCCGTCGGTGCTCTACGCGGGAATGGGCCGGCACCAGGTAGAGCGACTGTCGCTACTGCGGCGCGGTGCCGAGCAGGTCTGGGCGCAGCGAACATCCGCCGATGCGATCGCGTTCGCCGATCTCTTTCAGGACGTCCTTTCAGGATTCGATGGCGCGCCGGATGAGTTCTCTTTCGACCGGGTACGTGACGAACTGATCGGGCAGATGTCGCAGGTGCTGGGTGCTGACTACGATGTGCTCGCGCTGGACATCGCCGGGCTAGAGGGCCGGCAGCGGGTGCTGCTCAGTGCCCCGTCCGCGCCACCGGTGGCCTCGTCGCCTCGGGACGCAACGCACGAGCCACTGCCTCGGCCGCGATCCTCTGGGACCGCGACCGGCGGCGCCCCTGCCCTGCCTGCCGACCCGATCAGCGTTCCACGCGAAACGACCGCAACGGCCGCAGACGAATCGACGCGGCCCGCATCGAACCCCACGGACGAGCGCACGGCATCGCCCGCTCCCACGACGGAGCGCCTACAGTCGATCCAGAAGCTGGTCGCGGACCACCACGGCGAGCCTGCGCGCTCTTTCGCCGACAACGTTGTGCATGCCATCCCGGTGCAGGCGGGAGGCCTCTACCCCATCACCGACCTGTGGCACATCGACCCGGGCCTTGATACGCCGGACCGGTTGCGCGTGCATATCGCCCAATTCGCGCGGGAAATTGCCGCCGAAGGCGGCGTGGCCGACAGTGTGGAGGGTTCGGAGCGGGGCATTGGCTATACGTGCGCAGCGCCAACCACCCACTCGCCAGCCGACAACCCGTTCGCCAGGGCCATGCTTGCGATTCTGCAAGCGCTGTCCGGCGTGCCGTCAGCGCCGGAGCCGCTATCCGATGCGCTGGGCCTGCTATTGCGCGGCAACGAAGCCATCGCCCGCCTCAGCGACAGCGGGCTCGTGAAACTGTTCCGGCTGATCCGCCTCGCCCGACGGCTATCGGACCTCCAGCCTGGCGCCGGGGCGATGCCATGACCGCGCCCCACCCGCTGAACCAGGCCGTGATCGCGCAAGCGCTGCATGACCTGCGCAACGGGCAATTGCGCCGCGCCCGGTCGATGGGCTTCGGCGATGCGGAGCTCGCGGCCCTCAAGCGCCCCGATCTGGTGAGCGTGTTACTCAACGCCTCGGTGTCCTGGTGTTCGGTGACGGTGAACCCCGAGGTTGTGCGCCGGCTGCTCGGACAGACCCAGGATGTGGAGCGCGAGATTTCTACCGTGGACCGCATGTTGCGCCTGGGCGCCAGCACGGAGATGGTCAGCACGTTCTTCGGCCTTTCGCACCAGGAAGTGGCGCTGCGGCGCGAGATCCTGGCGCTGCCCAAGCGCAAGGGGCGACACCCCGTGCTGAGCGAAGCACAGGATGCGGAGCTGTGGGGCAAGTGGAAGCCTGCGATCCGTGAGCGGGGCATCGATCTGCACGACGACCTCGCGATGCTGGACGTCGCGATGGACCTGGCCGAGGAAATGAGCATCCCGCTGTCCGTGGTGTGGGCCGCGATACAGGGCTGGATCGCGCAAGGTCTGGTCTAAGCCCATGGCAGCGCCCGGGAAGCCGCGGCCGCCCGGCCCCCGTTCGCTGTCGGACGTGCTCGACGCGGCCTGCGAACAGGCGCAGCCGGCCTACTCACCCACGGCGACACCGGCGGGCAAACCCGGGACGCAGGATGGCTTTCTGTTCAGCGGCAATCGCCACGAGACCGTGCCGCGGGCGTTGTTCCTGGACCGGCGGCTGACGCCGCTCGAACGCAATGCATGGCAGGTCATCCGGATGCAGTTGAACGTGGACGGCCTGACGGCACTGCCCACCTACGATCAGTTGCGCCCCCTGCTCGCTGTCATGCCCTGCGGTCCCGTGGCGTCCACGGAGACCGTCGCGCGCGCCCTCACGCTGCTGAGGCTGACGCGCTGGCTCAGCCTCGTGCGCCGGCGCCGCGACCCGCGCAGCGGCCGGATCATGGGCAACCTCTACGTTCTGCACGACGCACCGCTCACCCCTTTTGAAGCGATGCAACTGGATGCCGATTACCTCGGGCTGGTCAGCCAGGCGCTGACCCATGCGAGCAAAGCCGTGCAATCCGTGGGACAGCATGTGCTGCAGGAGGTTGCTGACGACCCCATGTTGCGCGGCGGCGTTCTGCCCACTCGCCTGCAGGTGCTCACGGCGCAGTTGGCCGATGGTGCGCAGAAGCCGCAGACGCAGGGAGAAATTTACCCACAGGATGCGCACACTGGCGATTCCGAAGGAGGTCCGGCGAGCCTGCTTCGGATTCCCGTGCCTCCATCTTCGGAATCCGAATCAGGCCGGAAACCCGCGCCGGACCGCTCCCTTCGGAATCCGAAGGAGGCCCGTACTGGTAGTTTTCGTATAGGAGAACGTACTGTACTGCGCGGGCGCGAGCGCGCGATGGACGGCCTGCTGCTGCCGGCGGAGTTCCTCAGCTTGAAGGACGAGCAGCAATCGGGCGCGCTGGTCGCCCTGCGACAGGTGGCCCAGGAGCAGCGCCAAGCCGTGGTGGACGAATGGGCCGCGCGGTGCCGCGACAGTGCAGTGCGCAACCCTGCGGGCTACCTCTTCGGGCTCATCCAGCGCGCGATGCGCGGCGAGTTCAAAGCCTGGGCCGGAGCCGGCGTCGCCAAGTCTCCCGCGCCTGACATTCCACCGCCACCGCCGCCCCGTCCGCCCGCACGACCGCCCCCCCCGGCACCGAAGCCGGCGAGCCCGGAGGTGGCACGGGCACACCTGGAGCGGCTGCGCGCCATCCTGCGCGGTGGCTGAGCCGATGGAGGGCGATGGGCAACTGCAGCGCTATACCCTGGGTATAGAAGCAGCACAGTGACGACCGCACAGCCGATGCGCCACAACAGGCGCGCGTTCTTCTAAAGCGGGAACAGGGTTGATCGCTCCGGGCTATACCCCGGGTATAGCGGCGGTGACAAGGTCTGCGCACCGCGGTCCTCGCTGGATCGCGTAACCCTCTCCGTCTATCCACCACACCGGCCGAGATCGAATCAGGCGGCTCCGGGCTGCGGGTTGTTGACGGACAGCCTTCCCGGCCCGCGGCGACGCTAGCGGCTCGTACATCCATCGCGAGTCATCCATGGCTGAAACTCCCAACACCCCTGCCCTGCAGCTCAACCTCGGGTCGCTGCGCAGCGCGATGTCGCTGACGCTGCACACCCACCACGCATCCCGGATTTGGCATGGCCGCGCACCGGCGGAGGGCCGGGCCGGCATCGTCGGGCTCAATGGCTATATCGCCGTGATGAACAAGATGAAGCGCGGCGCAGAGCAGGACGATCCGTACTCGGACTGGTGGATGCTGCGCATCGAGGAGAAGCTGTCGCAGACCGACATCGCCCTGCGGCAGTTGCGCGAGCAGGTGGACCGCGCACTCACCGGCGTACCGGCCGCGCTGTCGCTGGGCGAGAACCTCAACGTGCAGCCGATCCGTCTGCCTCTGTTCGTCAATGCGCAGCTGGGCTTCATGGCCGTGTACCTGCTGGCCGACTACGACGAACTGGCGCGCAAGCTCATCCTTGCCCACCACACCGCGCTCATCGATCGCTCCACGCTGGAGCGCTGGCTCAACGAAGGAGCCCATGCGCTGCGAAGCCTGTTCTCCCTGGCGCAGCAGTACCGTTATTCCGGCTGCACCCGGGACGACTTCGCCGCCAAGAACGCCGCAGCCCGGGCTGCCGTGGAGAAGTACGGCGAACTGCCGCAGGATGTGCTCGAAGGAACCCGCCGCTCCCGCTACGCGCCGCCCATCGTCCGACGTTCCGGCTTGGCCCGCACGACCATTGCGGCGGCCGACGACATCGCATCTGCCGAGCCGGGTGATGCCGCAGGGCCGGAGAGCAAGGACGCCACGAGCCATGACAGCTCGGCCGGGGAACCCGACGGCGACGAGGGTCACGAAGGCGAAGGCACTGCGCCATGACGGAGCCGACTTCCTGCGCCAGTGGCGGCTCGCGGCGCTTCGCACCGCTGGAACAGGCGGACTTTCGCGGACTACGACAGGCGGCCTCTCTAAAAGGCCTTTTACAGCCTTTTAAAGGTAAGGGGCCTCTGGAGGCCTGGGCCAGCGAATGCCATGCGCTGCGTGACGCGCTCACGGCCATGGCGCAGCGGCGCGTGCTGGCGCAGGCGAACCAGTACCCCTATCTGCTGCTGCCCGTCCATCTGGCCCAGCAGGCCACTGGCGCAGGGACGAACTTCCTGCGCTGGCGCAGGCACGACCGCTCCGCGATGGGTGTGGCGCTGTGGGAACAGATGATGGCCAGCACCGCGACGCCGGAAGGCTTGATCGACGATCTGCACGCCATGGAGGTGCAGCGGGTGGTGCTCAACATGCAAGTGAGCCTGCTGCACACCCTGGGGCGGCAGGCAATGGACTGCGCCAGCAAGATTGCCAGCGCCGAGGCCGTCTACCTGCGCCGGAGCACACCGAGATCTGAGGGCTGCCAGCGCGGCGGCCACCCGACGCCGTGACGCGGCAACGGGCATCCCTCTGGCTCGATCCAACCCACCTGCGCTGACGTTCGCTGGCGCATTTCCCACCACCACGACGGAGAAGACCATGAGCACCCATTTCCATGGCGAAGGCAACATCGGCTCACCCCCGAAATTCGACGAGTATCCGAACGGCAACGATGAGCCGCGGCGCGTGCTGCGGCTCAATGTGTACTTCGACAATCCTACGCCCGGCAAGGATGGCGCCTACGAAGATCGCGGAGGCTTCTGGGCGCCTGTGGACTGGTGGCACCGCGACGCGGAGCACTGGGCAAGGCTGTTCGCCAAAGGAATGCGGGTCGTCGTGCGTGGACGCATGATTCGCGACGCATGGACGGACGAGGAAGGCCAGCCGCGCACGACATACAAGGTGGACGCCCGCAGCGTCGCCATCCTGCCGTACCGGCTGGATTCGATTGAGCTCAGCCCCAAGCCCGGTGCCGGTGACGAATAGCCATCGCTGGGCGCCTTCACCCGCGATGGCGCCACAGGCGGCGCTCCGGCACCCAGCAACCCGGAGCGTGCGGCGCGCGCCTTGTTCGCTGCGCCAGCCCAGCGGGCCCGCGATGCTGACGGCCATTCGATGACCGTCATGCATTTTCCCGGAGGGCCTCTCTCATGCGCGTGGTTCTGTGCGAGAAGCCGTCCCAAGGCAAGGACATCGCCAGGGTCCTGGGCGCACACCAGCGCGAAGCGGGCTGCCTGGCCGGGCCGGGCATCAAGGTCACCTGGGGCATCGGCCACCTGATCGAGGCTGCGCCTCCGGAGGCCTACGGCGAGCACTATCAGCGCTGGTCGCTGGAGACGCTGCCGATCGTTCCACAGCAGTGGCGGTGGGTGGTCAAAGCCGACACCGCTTCGCAATTTAAGGTCGTCCAGCGCCTGCTGGCACAGGCGTCCGAACTCATCATTGCCACGGACGCCGATCGCGAGGGCGAGATGATCGCCCGCGAGTTGGTCGAGTACTGCGGATACCGCGGCCCCATACAACGGCTATGGCTCTCCGCGCTCAACGATGCGTCGATCCGCAAAGCGCTGGGCTCCCTGCGGGCATCGCACGAGACGTTTCCGCTGTACCACTGCGCTCTCGCGCGCTCCCATGCGGACTGGCTCGTCGGCATCAATCTCACGCGCCTTTTCACGCTGCTGGGGCGCAAGGCCGGCTTCGACGGGGTGCTTTCGGTGGGCCGCGTGCAGACGCCCACCCTCAAGCTGGTCATTGACCGCGATCGGGAGATCGCAGCATTCGTTCCGGTCCCGTTCTGGTCCATCGAAGTCTCGCTCTCGGCGGGTGAACAGGCATTCTCCGCGCACTGGGCTCCACCTGCAGCCGTCGCGGACGATGCAGGCCGGTGCGTGCAGCAGAGTGCGGCTCAACATGCGGCCGCTGCCATCCGCACGGCCGGGCACGCGCAGGTCACGGGCATCGATACCGAGCGTGTGCAGGAAGGCCCTCCGCTTCCCTTCGACCTGAGCACGCTGCAGGAAGTATGTTCACGGCGTCTCTGCCTCGACGTGCAGGAGACGCTCGACATCGCCCAGGCCTTGTACGAGACACACAAGGCGACGACGTATCCGCGTACCGACGCGGGCTATCTGCCAGAGAACATGCTCGCCGAGGTTCCCACGGTCATCCAG
Organism: Xanthomonas sontii; assembly: GCF_040529055.1. Lineage (NCBI taxonomy): Bacteria > Pseudomonadati > Pseudomonadota > Gammaproteobacteria > Lysobacterales > Lysobacteraceae > Xanthomonas > Xanthomonas sontii. Next base: position 4,141,511 of record NZ_CP132342.1, read on the forward strand.
AGCCTGTTGAAGACGGACCCGGCGCTGCAGCCGCTCATCCAACACCTCGACGTGGGCCAGCGTTCCCGCGCCTGGAACGACGCCAAGATCGCGGCCCACCACGCCATCATCCCGACGCTGGAGCCCGCCAACCTGTCGGCGATGTCCGAGAAGGAGATGGCCGTGTACCGGCTCATCCGCGCCCACTACCTGGCCCAGTTCCTTCCCCATCACGCGTACGACCGGACGACGGTGCGCCTTGCATGCGGCGGACAAGCGCTTCAGGCGTCCGGAAAGCAGGTCATCGACGCGGGCTGGAAGCTGGCGTTCTCGGCCCCATCACTCCCCGGTGCAGTGACGGAGGCTCCCGAAGCCGAGACGGACAGCGAAGCTCCGCGCGACCAGGCGCTTCCGGCGCTGCGGGAAGGCATGGCCTGCCAGGTCAGGTCGCTCGATCTGAAGTCGCTGCACACCAAGGCTCCGCCCCCCTACACCCAGGGCGAGCTCGTCAAGGCGATGAAGACCGTCGCCAAGCTCGTCACCGATCCGCGCCTGAAGCAAACGCTCAGGGAGACGACCGGCATCGGAACGGAGGCGACGCGCGCGAACATCATCAGCGGGCTGCTCGCGCGCGGGTTCCTCGTGCGCAAGGGCCGCGCGGTCCGCGCATCTGAGACCGCGATGACGCTCATCGACGCAGTTCCCTCTGCGATCGCGGACCCCGGCACCACGGCAATCTGGGAGCAGGCGCTGCACATGATCGAGGCGCGCAAGATGGACCTCGAATCGTTCGTCTCGAAGCAGGCCGCATGGGTTTCGCAGTTGGTCGAACAACATCGGGAGGCCACTCTCGCGATCCGCATTCCCGCGGGTCCGCCATGCCCGCTGTGCGGTGCCGTAACGCGTCAGCGCACCGGCAAAACCGGAGCCTTCTGGTCCTGCTCCCGCTATCCTGACTGCAAGGGCACCGTCGCGATCGACTCTGCCAAATCAGGCCCCCGCAACGGGCTGCGCAAGCCGCGCCCCGCGCGCAAGCACGGCTAGTCTCGGCGCCCCTTTCCCCATCACCCGACCGCACCGCAGGTGCGGCCGCCTCGCGCCCCGCGAGGCCCCCAGCATGCACCGCCTTCTGCGATGCGTGCCCGCCGGCAGGGCCATGCCCGCCGGCGGAAGGCCCATTCGTCCGCACGCCGCTGCCGCGGCCCCGTACTGATCGCGTGTTTCCGTTGCCGACGGGTCTCCCGGCGCCCTGCGCACCGCGCGGGCCGCCCGGAGACCCGTCGGGTCAACGGCAGTCCTTGCCGGCGCCCACCGGCGCAACAACGGGCTCCCTTTGTGCGCGGATGCGTGCCAAGGAATTTCGGCTCCAGCCACGACACGGGCCGGGTGATCTGCGCTGCACGGGGTTCTTACGCCGACCTGCGTGCGATGCGTTCCACGGGTGGCCACTTCCTCGCCAGCCGGAGACCCCCGCGGTCTTCGGCGCCTTCCTCCTGCCGCCCCCCCCAACGCACAGGAGAACCCCATGAAACCCACACACCCCGACACCGAGGCCATCGATTACGGCAGCGTCTGCAGCGGCATCGAAGCCGTCAGCCTCGCGTGGGAGCCGCTCGGCCTCAGACCGGCATGGTTTGCCGAGACGGATGCCTTCGCGAGCGCCGTTCTCGCGCATCGCTTCCCGCATGTACCCAACCTCGGCGACATGACATTGCTGGCGCGCCGCATCCGCGTGCGCGAGGTCGCCGCACCCGCCGTCCTGGTCGGCGGCACGCCGTGCCAGTCGTTCAGCACTGCGGGAGCCCGCCAGGGGCTTGCCGATCCGCGCGGTGCGCTCACCCTTGCCTATGTGGAGATCGCCAATGCCATCGACCAAGTCCGTTCCCGCGCCCACCTTCCGCCCGCGACGGTCGTCTGGGAGAACGTTCCCGGCGTGCTCAGCGACCGGGGCAATGCCTTCGGCTGCCTGCTGGGCGCACTGGCCGGCGAAGGCCGTGCTCTCCAACCGCCAGGGAAGCGGTGGACGCACGCTGGTTGTGTGTCTGGCCCCCGGCGCCGCATCGCCTGGCGCGTGCTCGACGCCCAATACTTCGGCCTCGCCCAGCGCCGCAAGCGCGTGTTTCTTGTGGCAAGTGGTCGAAGCGACCTCGATCCCGCCGAGGTACTTTTTGAGCGAGAAGGCCTGCCGCGGCATCCTGCGACGGGCAGCGCGCCGCGGGAAAGCGATTCCTCCGCTGCTGGAACTTGCGCTGCAACAGCAGGCGGGAGATCAGGGCTGAAATCGCCGTACGGCCCAGTCCGCTTCTCGGTAGGGTTCGGCAACGGCCTGGAGCCGACCGAGCTCGCGGCATGCCTGATGGGTGCGCCGCCACGGTTCGATCTCTCTACCGAAACCGTACTGGTCCAGTCGGTGGCCGGCGCGATCAGCCACACCTTGGACACCGCGAACGGGGGCAAAGGATGCGGCGAGGACGGCACGGGCAAGGGCGTGCCCATCATCGCCTTCACTGCACAGGGGTGCGGCGCCGACGCGCTCAGCGGGCGGTGCCCGACCTTGCGGGCCGGAGGCCACCGCTCCGCCCATGCGAACGGCGGTGTCGTCCCGGCGATCGTGTTCGCGCAGAACTCCCGCAATGAGCTGCGTTGGGAGGGCGGCCAAGGCCGGATCGCGGGCACGCTCTCCACTGGCGGCGGGAAGCCCGGCCAGGGCCACCCCATGGTGCTGCAGGCGGCGGCCCACGAAGACCACTTCGTATGCGAGCCTTCAGTCGACGGCAGCTGGGGCTCGCGCTGGCGCGTGCGGCGGCTCATGCCGCGCGAGTGTGAGCGACTGCAGGGCATGCCGGACGATCACACGCTGGTGCCCTACCGCGGCAAGCCTGCGTCGGATGGGCCGCGCTACAAGGCCATCGGCAACTCGATGGCCGTGCCGTGCGTCGCGTGGATCGGCGCGCGGCTGCAGCGCGCCCTGTCGGGAGCACCCTGACCCATCGTCAGAAAACCCCGACCCGTCGCAGGGCGGGTTCCCGATGGCCGGAGCCCGGGCCGGTGCGCGATGATGGCGCTGCCGACCCGGGGCCTTTGGCCGCTCGACCCGAGGGGCGCCCGAGCAGCGCCGATCCGGCCAAACGGTTCATGCGGCGTCTCAGCCGATGAGACGCCACCGGATAGCATGGCCCGCATGCCGCTACCAGAACACTTCGCGTGGGAAACGGACCGGTGGGGCAAGACTTGGCTGCTGTGTCATCGCTCCATTGTCGCGAGCGTTAGCAGTACTTTGTTCCCCGACGGCCGGTGGATCGCGCACGTGAACCGGCACGATGAAAGAACAGCCAGTTACCCACACGCCTACTTCCGCTCGCAGGGATCAGCGATGCGGTCGGTGGAGCGGTGGGCGTGCGCGCACGCCGGGCGCCTTCTACACGAATTGGCGACCAACGCGCGGCGAAGGATTCCGGGACCGGCGCCGAGCCGCGAGGAAAAGCGGTTGGCGCGGAAGATGCGGGGGTGAGAACAGGCGGCTACGGAATCTCAACATCGCTGCTTCACCGCACATGACGCATGCGCCCTTACTTTCCGCGGGCGAGATCGATTTGCTCTTGAATGTAGCCGTCAAGCTGCGAGACGCCTTCGTCCAGTGCAGCACGAAACGACACGGTCTGATTCATGAAGTCGCAGTATTTTTTCAGCGCCGCATCCGCGTCCCGCTCCTTCTTCAGCGAGGCGTGCCGCCTTTTCCAACTGGCAATCGGATCAGTCTTCACCTGCCAGTTGTAGTTGTGCCCTAACCATTCGACGACTTCGCCCATGTTCGAGGCCTTGAATCCTTTGCTTTTCACAAAGGCCTTGGCCTGATCGGTCCATGCGAACGGCCAAGCTTGGCAATGCCGAACTGCTTCGTCCCTGCTTGGACGGTTGGGCGCGTTGTCGGCGATGAAGTTGAGCCCGTCATCGACCTGATCGATTGTCGCGAGCATATCTGCCTGGAGATCGTCGATAAGGCTCTCGCCAAGCGCTTCGGCGACCTCAGCGAGCCGGTCAAATGCTCGTGCGAAAGCATCCTTCTGGTCAAAAATTCCGGGCCTGCCGAGGTACTTCACGGCGCGATGCGATATCTGGTCGCCGGAGTAGATACCGTAGAAGGCGGGCTTGTAGGCCTTGAGCACGGCACACGCCGCTCGGAAGTAGAACACAGCGAGGGAATGCAGAATGCCCTCATGACGACTGCCCTGATGATAGGCAGAATTTCTGAAGGAATGCAGGTACTGAATGCTATCTGCCGTGGCCGCAGCGATCATTTGTGTCTCGCGCGCGTAGGCCACTTTGGCGTCGAAAGCGCGACCAGTCGCAGCCACTGCCGTCTTCAGTTCCGGCTCCAACTCTCCTGCGAGAGTCCTCCTCCGCATGAGACTGTCCTTCGCATACTGGTGCAGAACCAGTTCCACGACGTTGTCGACAAGCATGAGAGCGAATCGGTCAAAGTTCCTTTCGCGAACCGCCAGTTGATCGATGGCCAAGTCAAGTTGGTCAATTTGGTCTGCCATGAATTGATTCATGAAGCACTACTCCCATTGTTCTGGGGCAAGTCTAGTCTTCGGCCAGAGCTTGGTACTCCTCGCCCATCGCATCCGCGGTGCAGAAGTGACTGCGTCGACCCTTGCTACTCCGTTCTGGAGCGGTCCCCTTTAAGGTGGGCTGCGATATCGAATTGATTGCCTCCAGGGCCTAGCAGTCGGCCGGATGCTGGCCGCTTGCGCTGCTGACGACCTCGTCAGTGCCATGCCAGCAGCCAGGATCCTAGGGCTGCGACGAGAGCCATCTCTCGCGCTATCCGCCAGTCCGCTTCGCATCACGCCAACGGACGCCGCCCCCTCCCGGGGCGTTGATGCCATCCCTTCCACGGGCCACTCTGCCCACTTCTTTTCCACCGGCCAACGTCCTGTTCGCCCGCTAATGCGAGCGGACCGGCTCGCGCCCGCGTGCGCCACGGCGCACTCCCTCCAAGGAGCCAACCATGACGACCATTCGACTTCAGACCAATCAGCACCGCCTGATCGCCAACCTGCGGCATGCCTTCAACCAGCGCTCGATGCTGGGAGAACTGCTCCAGAACGCCCGCCGCGCCCAGGCGAGCGAGATCCGTGTCTACGTCACCGACGACTGCATTGCCGTCCACGACAATGGCAGCGGCATCGAAGACCTCCAATCGCTCATCCACATCGCCGAATCAGGCTGGAAGGCATCCATCCGAGAGCGTGAGAACGCCTTCGGCATGGGAGCGCTCGCCACGCTGTACTTCGGCGAACGGCTGATGGTGCGGTCACGCGACAAGACCTTTTCCGCACGAACCGCCGATATCCTTGCCGGAGAGCCGATCGAGGTTCTCCCGGCAGATGGCGCCTGGCAGGGCACGCAGATCCAGCTCGACGGCGTACGCTCACCAGATCGCCACGTCTTTCTGCCGGACTGGGTGCGCTCGGAAATGCGGCGACTGTGCGAGGCATTCCCGGTCAGCGTGTACGTCAATGATGTCGAAGTCCCCAGGCCCCTGGCAAAGCCCAATCTTCGATGGCGTGAAACGTCCATGGGCAAGGTATTGATCGACCTGCATGGCGCCACGAACCAGTGGCGATGCTTCCTTCAGGGGCTGCCTATCCAAGCAGGAAGTTCGCATGCGCCGAAGCAGGTGGTCCTGCTTCCCGACGACATGGTCGCCAAGCTCCCTGATCGCCAGCATCTGCTCAACGAAACCAGCGATATTCCTCGTATCCAGGCGGCTGTGAATCAAGCCTACCGCCAAGCCTTGATGGACGCGAAGGCCGAACTCGCCGGTCACGAGTTCGCCGAGTGGTATGCCGACGCATGCGTCATTTCCTCCAACGCCGACCTCCTCAACGATGTTCCCTTCGTGCCGCGTGCCTGGTTTCGCAACTGGAAAGATCAGCCAGCCGGGGTTTGCCGGTATTGGGAACATTACGGTGACGATGGGGTGACTTCCGCAGAGGCCATGTCGGAAGCCGGGGTCTGGCGGATCGAAGACGATGATGGCGATGTGCTTTTGTCTGAGGTGTACCTGCAGGCGGCGGACGCCTATTTGCTGGAACAACTCAACCTGGATGCAGGTCACTGGCTTCTTCGTCTGGCACGTCCGCTCAGCGCGGAACAGATCGCGGTCAACGTCGGTGCATCACGGCATCGGGTTGAGCATCCAGGCTTGGCCGACTGGGAGGTCGCGCTGGAGCTCGTCAACTCGCTGCAGGTCGGGCTTCTCGAAGGCAGCAAGCTCTACGATGTCCCAGCCCTCCGCAAGGATGGCACGCTGTACGTCACCACGGAGGCAGGCAGCGTCACGCGCCTGGTCAGCGACTACACCGTGGACGATCGTTACGACGAGGAGCTCGAAGACGACGATGAAGAGACCATCCGGACCTTCATCGCCGTGGGCAGTTCCTCGTCGCCGCACCATGTGGTCGAAGCCTTGCTTCCTGACGCGCTGCGCTTCAAAGCCCAGGCCAAACTGGCAGGTGCCAGCGTGAGGCTCGCCTTCGATGCGGAAGGCAAGTTGGCATCGGTCACCTCCTCCTAGCTGTCGATCCATAACCACGCCACGCAGGCCCCGCACTCCGATGCGGGGCCTTTTTTTGCCCGGAATGCGGTACAGGGCCGCATCGGATTGGACGACCACTGCCCGGCATCAGGGCGGGATGCTGGACGCCTGTGTAGCTGACGCCGTCAGCGCCATGCCAGCAGCCTGGATCTCAGGGCTGCAGCGGGATTCGTCCCGCGCGATCCACCAGTCCGCCTCGCATCGGTCCGCGGACAGGCGCTCTGGCAGCGTCGATGCCACATCTCAGCCGGGCCAATCGACCCGATCCGTCCATTCCGCAAGTGTTCACAGGAAAGCCTTCTTCACAGGAGAACCACCCATGCCCCTCCAACTGCAACCCTTGCAGGGTGTAAGGCATCACCTTACACTTCGTCCGTCGTGATCCGGTCCTTCCGGCACAAGGGACTTCGGGCACTGCACCAGCGAGGAGATGCGTCCGGCGTTCGCGCCGATCACGTCGCCCGCCTGCGGCGCCTCCTAGCATCCCTAGACGTCGCCAGAATCCCGTCCGACATGGATCGTCCCGGCAACCGGCTGCATCCCTTGAAGGGGAAGCTCGCCGGCCACTGGTCGGTCAGCGTCTCCGGTAACTGGCGCGTGATTTTTCGCTTCGACAGCTCCGACGTGGAGTTGGTCGATTACCTTGACTATCACTGAGCAGGAGGCCTTCGTGGCTATGCACAATCCTCCCCATCCGGGTGAAGCGTTGCGCGAAGACGTGCTTCCCGCAGCCCGTCTGTCGGTGTCGGCCCTGGCCCGGCACATCTGCTATTCCCGCGGGCAGCTCTCCACGGTGCTGAACGGCCGGGCGGCCATCAGCGCGGACCTCGCCCACCGGCTCGAACTGGCGGGCCTGGGCAGCGCCCGTCAATACCTGGCCGAACAGGCGGCCTACGACCTATGGCAGGCCGAACACCGCGAGCACCCCCACATCACGCGGTTGCAACCGGCCTAGTTTCTCTCCGCAAGTTCTACCCGCCCACCCCAAGCCCCGCATTCCGATGCGGGGCTTTTTTTTGCCCGCAATACGGTCTGCGGCCGCATCGGATTGGCGGACCACCGCCGGGCATCGGGGCGGGATGCTGGACGCATGTGTAGCTGACGCCGTCAGCGCCATGCCAGCAGCCTGGATCTCAGGGCTGCCGCGGGACACATCCCGCGCGATCCACCAGTCCGCTTCGCATCGGTCCGCGGACGAGCGCCCTCGTGGCGTCGATGCACTTTCATCCACGTCCTGCGGGAGCCTCTGCCCGCACTGGGCCGTGGCGCCTCGCGCATCCATAAGGATCTGCCCATGCCAACGCCATCTGTCGTCGGCCACCTGGCCCTGCACTACGCCGGCAAGTTGCTGCCCCTGGAGGTGCTGCACAGCGCCGCCGGCCATTACATCGGCACGCGCGACCTCGACGGTCCCGTATCCCGTGAATCGAGCGAGTACTTCCGCAGCGAAAAAGCAGCCCAGCGCGCCCTGGAGCGCGGTGGATGGTCCCAGTTGCCCAACCCCTGATCCCGTGAAGGATTCCATCATGAACCTGACTCTTCCCCCGGAGGTGGCCGATCTGTTCGTGCGCGAACAGATCCACTTCGCTGCTGCACCTGAAGCGTTCTTCCAAGCCTGGAAGCGCGGTGTCGAGATTGCCGGTCCCGAGTGGTTCGGCGACGGCACGATGGAAGGGATGCGCAAGGCCACGAGCAAGTGGGACCTGCGGCCCAACCTGCTTGCCATCGGCGAAGCACTGCGCGTGCTGAGCAGCGGCCAGCGGATGTTTCTTTCCGCCATGGTGAGCTTCTACAACGCTCGCGAAGGTGCAGCCATGCTGCGCCAATGCCGGTTCGAGGGCCTCGCCGATTTCGGGGGACTCGATCTGCAAAGCAGACAGGTCATCGCCGATCTGCTGCTGAACTACGTGGGCTGGTAAGTCCACGCCGGCCAGGGTCCTGGCCACGAGGAACCTCCACGGCTCGCCGTGCGGTCCTCGCCTTCCTCACCGGGCGCCCTGTGCGCCCGTTTTTCTGTCCACCCACAAGGGAGCCTTTCCCTTGAGGGAAGCCCCTTGTGCTTCATCAAGGAGCTTTCCATGGATCCCACCATTCTTCGCGCCCAGATGCCCGCCCTGGTGCGGTCACATATCCCCTCGAACGTGCGCAGGTTCACCTACTGCATCCTCGACGGCGTGCCGAGGCCCTCTTCCCTCGGCATCACCTTCGATCCCACACCATTCGAAGGCAAGGTCGTCGCCAAGACGGCCGAGGCCATCGTCGTTAAGACGGGCCGCGCCGAGTTCGCCGTACTGGACCGGTCGCTGGTCACCAAGGACCCCGACGAGGGCGCCAATGTGCTGGTCGAGCCGTACGCAAGGCGCCGGTTCGACGGCCTGCGTGCGGATACACCGGAGCGGCGGACGGAACGGACGGCGGACGGCACCGAGTTCGTCTCGGAAACGATGGTGCTCGGCATCGCCCACGCCAGGCTGCCCATCCCGAAACCACAATGCCCCGAGCTCGCCGCACTGATCGAACAACTGGAGGAGCTTCCGGCGCCTGACGGCTTCCGCCGCATCACGCACATGCTCGTCGATGCAGGTGCCAAGGTTTTCAGTTGGGTGGACCCGAAGCCGTCGGACATCTGCAAGACGCCTCCGACCATCACCTTCACGGTCTCGGCGGCGAAGTTCGATGGCGGCCTGCGCATCCTGTACGACCGCGGCGCAGACGCCTACGTGATCGAGTTTCTTCCCGTGGGCCAGCCCATTGACCGTGTCGAAGACGTGTACTTCGAAGAGCTCGGAAGCGTACTGGAATCGCGCCTCGACGATGGCAGTTGGCGTCGCATCCGCGTCACACCGCTGCCAGCGAGGACGTGCTCATCGGCGTGAAGCATCGGATCAACGTTAGCTTTTCAAATTCGCTTTTCAGAAGAACATCATGTCTCTTCGTTTCAAGGGCGCCGATCTGCGCCTCGTGCTCGCGGAAGCCGCCGCTCAACGCTGCAAGATCGTCTTGGTGAAGGACCACGGCGTGTACTGGCTCGCCGCGCGCGGTGCTCGCACCAGCGATGGCCGCCAGAAGCTGATCGCGTACGCGGTGGGCTGCAATCCGAACACCGACCCGTTCGATGACTGGTGGCACACGGCGAATGTTGAACTAGGCGGCGACGACTTCGCTGAGCACATCGACCCGGACGATGGTGTGTTCGCAAAGGTTCTGGCCGGCGGGTATGACCTCGAACTGTCTGCCACACCCGAGCAGCTCACGATGCTGGCCGTTCTCTCCGAAGGCACGCACTGAGTTCGCTCTGCCTCCCAGCCCCCGCCAAGCGGGGGCTTTTTCTTTGCGGCAATGCGGCTGCCGGTCGATCGCGTTGAGGCTGGCTCGCCGACGCGATCCGCAGGACGCTCCGTGCATGCCTGCCGACAGATGTCGGCGACATGCCCGGCAACCCCCGGTCTTCGAGGTTGCGCGTAGCGCCCGCTGCGTGGCCGGACCAGTTCGCTTCGCATCACTTCGCGAACGGCCTCCGATTCCTCGGGGGCGCATGCATCTTTCCACTCAACCCAGCGCGGGGCTTTGCACCTTTTCCCGCTCGACGGGCCGGTGTGCCCCGATTCCAGTCCACCTCGCGGATAGCCATGTCCGCAGGGGCTGGCTCCGCGATCCTTCCAGGAGCCACGCTATGGCGAACAACTACTACGAGGCCACCGGTGTCCTCGTTCTCAACCAAGTTACTCCGGTCATCCGTGCGCTGTTCAGCGAGTTCCGGCTGGATGCCGATTATCCCGGCAACGGCGAGGCGTACATCGCCCTCCGGTCCGACAGTTCCCCCAACTGGGACGATCTGCGCGAGACGCTGACCGACCTGGCAAGGTCGCTCGCCCTCATCCCATCACCGGACACCCTCACGCCGATCGGTGAGGTGCTGCAGGTGCTCAGCGACCACTTCTGCGCCGACGGCAACACGGCGCTGGATTCCATGATCCAGCGGGACGACTTCGGGGACGCCGCCGATCTGAAGGACCTGTTCCTGCTCGCCACGTGCTTCGATGACGGGCACCACCTTCGTGAGATCCGCTTCGAAGGCAGCTGCCGGTTCGACAAGCTTCGTCTGTTCGAGTTCGGTGGCGCGGGCCACTACATGAGCCGCGAGTTCGCATTGGACAGTGCGTCCAGCGACGCACTGCAACTAGGCCCTCTGATCCGCAGCGCCCTGTCGAGCAAAGACTTCGCCAGCGCAGGGATCATCGTTGCGCGCGAAGCGCTGCGGCTACTTGCCGGCATCCGAGACGCGGTCCAGCGCGATCAGGTGCAGCGCGCCGCCATCTGGAAGTTGCTGGAAGACCTCGTTGACCGGGGAGAGGAATGACATGCCTCTTCGCTTCCGAGGCGTCGAGCTGCGCCCAGTCCTCGCCGAAGCCATCCGGGAGCGCTGCCCGGTCGTCCTGCAGCGGGGTGACGGCGTGTACTGGCATGCCGCATGCAGTCCGCCGCACTCTCGCGGATACCTCACTCCGATCGCGTACGCGCTTGGCTGCGACCCGCGGGTGAATGCTTTCGAGCACTGGTGGGGGCGGGCCTGCGACACACTGGGCGCCGCCCCCGTCTGCAGGGCGTTCGCCCCCCGAAATGCCGTATTTGCATGCATCCTGTACGGCAATTTCGATCTGGAGTTGTCGGCGGAGCCCAGCCCGCTGACGGTACGACCTGTCCCGGCAGGCACGCTGTTTCACCACTGAGCCTCATCTGGTCCCCAGCCCCCGCCATACGGGGGCTTTTTTTTGGTTCTTCGGATATTTCCGTGGACTTGGAGAAGGTCCCCCTATGCTGGCACCCTTGTCATGAAGGTTGCCGGGAGGGGAGATGCTGGATCGCAAGACACTTCAGTCACTGGGGTGCTGGAAAGGGTATGAGCTAGACCGGGTGGAGTGGCCAGAGGCTGATGGTCGGACGCTGTCGCTGTATCTCAGGCCAGTGGGCAATGTCATGCATTGCGAGCAGTGCGGTGCGCTGTGCCGGCAGGTTCACGAGACGACAGTGCGCCGGGTTCGCGATCTGCCTCTGTTCGAGTACCGGGTGGTTTTGCACGTCCCTCGTCGACGGGTGCTGTGCGAGCACTGCGGGGGGCCTCGGCTGGAGAGGCTGGACTGGCTGGGGCGCTACCAGCGAGTGACGCAGCGATTCGCAGACGCATGCGAGAAGCTCTTGAGAGCCAGCAGCGTGCAGGCAGTGGCCGCCTTCTACGATTTGGGCTGGCATACGGTCAAGTCCATCGACAAGATGCGTTTGCAGGCCCGCGTGCTCGAGCCCGACTGGTCAGGTATCCGCTATCTGGCGATGGACGAATTCGCGCTGCACAAGGGCCACCGCTACGCCACGGTCGTGGTCGATCCGATAGCCCGGCAAGTGCTATGGATCGGCCCAGGCCGCTCACGCGAGACCGCCAGAGCCTTCTTCGAGCAAATGCCTCCGGGGGCGGCCGAACGCATCCAAGCCGTTGCCATCGACATGACGACGGCCTACGAGTTGGAGATCAAGGCGCACTGCCCTCAGGCCGAGGTGGTCTACGACTTGTTCCACGTAGTGGCCAAGTACGGGCGGGAGGTGATTGATCGTGTTCGAGTAGATCAAGCCAACCAGCTTCGCCATGACCGGCCGGCAAGGCGAGTCTTGAAATCCAGCCGCTGGCTGCTCTTGCGCAACCGCAGCAATCTCGCGCCCGAGCAATCGCTTCGACTCAAGGAGCTGTTGGCAGCCAACGAGCCACTGTTGTGCGTGTACCTGCTGCGCGATCAGCTCAAGCAACTCTGGTTCTATCGCAAGCCCGCGTGGGCCATTCGCGCTTGGGAACAGTGGTGCGGGCACGCCCAGGAAAGCGGGATTGCTGCGCTGCAGCTCTTTGCCAAGCGGCTGCAGAGCTATTGGCACGGCATCCTCGCTCGCTGCCGTCATCCGCTGAACACCAGCGTGGTCGAGGGGATCAACAACACCATCAAGGTCATCAAACGCAGAGCCTACGGCTACCGCGACGAGGACTACTTCTTCCTCAAGATCCGCGCCGCATTCCCCGGAAATCCTCGATGAACCTTTTTTTTGCTCAATGCGGTCGCACAGCGGTACGGGTTCTGGCTGGCAGTGCGAGGCGGAACGCAGGACGCTCCGCGCATGCCTGCCGACAGAAGTTGGCGACATGCCAGGCAACCCTCGGTCTTCGAGGTTGCGCGCAGCCGCCAGGCTGCGTGACCGAACCAGTTCGCATCGCATCCATCGCGCGAACGGCCACCGGTTTCCGGTGGCGATGCATCCGCCTGTTCAACCCACCGCGGGGTTACGCACCTCTCCCCGCACGATGGGGTCGGTGTGTCTCCGCTTCATCCAATGGAGCACCACCATGACTACCTCATCGTCATCCAACGCGAAGTCCTACTTCGACCTCCACACCTCGGGCATCGGGTACTTGAAGAACGTCCGCGAGGTTCCGGTCCGCGGCGGTCGCCGCGCGCAGCCCTTCCTCGCATGCAAGATCGACGCGTTGATCGGTCGCGCAAGGGACCCGATCTACCGCACCTTCGATCTGAAGGTCTCCGGCGCCAAGGCCAAGGAACTGGTCGAAAGCTACATGGGCGTGGAAGACCGCCGGAAGCGGCCTCTGGTCCGCTTCCGCATCGGCGACCTCTGGCCCGATCCGTTCATCCGCACTGAAGGGGAGCGCAAGGGCGAAGCGGCGGCGGGCCTCAAGGGCCGTCTGCTGAAGGCCGAACTGGTCGATCGCGGCGAATTCATGCGTATCGCGACCCACGAGCTCATCACTCGCGGCATCGGCTATCTCAACAGGCCCGAGGACGTCCGTCCGAAGGACGGAGATCCGTTCCTCGCCTGCTGCATCGCAGCGCTGGCCGGGCCGACCGACGAGCCCGAGTACCGGTACATCGAGGCGAAGGTGAAGACGGAATCCGCAGCCCACCTGGTACGGCGTTGCGTGCAGGCCGTGGAGGCCGAACGCAAGGTGCTCATCTCGTTCCTCCTGAACGACATGAAGATCGATGCGTACCTCCGCACCAAGGGGGAACGCGCCGGTGAGGCCGCCGCCTCCCTGGAGGCCAACCTGGTCCACATCGGACTCATCAAGATCGATGGGCAGAAGGTCTATCCGCTGGCCGCGCCGGCTCCCGACGCGCCGCCGGCCGAGGACGCCTCCGCGTCCCAAGCCGAGGGCACCTCCGACTCGACATCCGTCCAAGCCCCCGAGCCCGCCGAACGCGAGCCCGTGAGCGAGGAGCAGGAACGAGAGCCGGAAGCGATCGAGTCGTTCTGACTCCGGCAGGGCCCCTCACGGGGCCCCGCCCATCTTCTCCCGAGCGAACGCAAGGACATCACCATGGACACCACCACACCCGGCGAGCGCCCGGCGCCCTCGCCCATCATCGTTCCGGGCCAGCTGACGCTGCGCACGATTCGCGGCCGCAATGGTCCGTTCACCGTCGGACGGCTCACCACGCACCTGGGCGTTTTCGCGGTCAAGGATGCGGAACTGGAACAGTACCCCGAGGGACGCTACGACGGAGAGTTCGTCATCCGCTACATCTTTCCCAAGTCCTATCCCGTTGGCGACGGCATGCGGTTCGAGATCCGCGCCAACCTGGACGGCATGACGCTCCACGGCATCGACAAGCTGAGCCGTGACGAGGCGCGCAGCTTTGGCACGCAGGACGTCGATCCCCTCGATGAAGAACAGGCCACTGCTTCCGCCGCACGCCAGCCGACTCCGGCAGCGCCAGCCAAGCCCGCGACGCCGTCCATTGGCGCCGCGATGTCGCAGGCATCGGCGGATCCCCTGATCGATACCACACCGTTCGGCGTGGAGACGCCCTCTTCCGCACACAGCGCAGCCAGCCAGGCGCAGGGTGCGCCTGAGAACGAGGACGCGGCGCTGTTCGGCCTGCTTTGGCCGCTGCAGGACGGCGTGAAGCTCGATTCGACTATCGACCGGCGCACCTTGCGTGCGCAGATCGCCCGCCTGGGCGAGCTGGGCTACGTGCTGGACATCAAGGCACAGGTCTGGAGCCGCTCCGCGGTGACCCAGGCCGCGTGATCGCCCGCACCGCACCCGCGGTGCTTCCCATCCAACCGCCGGGTGCGCCTCTCCTTTGGGAGGCGTCCGGCTCCATTCTTCAGGAGGCCCCTCATGGGCTGGTATTTCTCCCCCCGATCGCGGTCTGAACTGATCGCCGAACTGATCGCTCCGAAAGAGACGGAGCGCGCTAGCGTGAACGTCATCGCTCACGCTCTGCGCGGCAACGTGCTGTGGTCCGTGGTCGAAATGACCGCCAAGGCCGAAGGCGTACGTCATGACCTGGCGGCAGGCCAATCCCTGCGCTACATCCGCTGCGATCTTCTCGAACGCAGCGGTGGCCAGTGGGGCCACAAGCCGCTGGACGAGTCCATGCACCCGTACTACTACTCGTGCCCGCTGTCCTATCTGGACCTCGCGCCGGAGCAGTCCGCCGACTGGCGCGCAGGCGTTCGCGCCTACCACGCACGGCGGCGAACCCCTACCGCATCCGCGCCATCCGTCGCGGTTCTGGTGTCCTGAGCCGGGAGGAACCGACATGGACCCGATTCTTTCAACGCTCTCTCGGACGTTGCTGGCTTTCGTCGAAGGGCAACTCTCCAACGACGAGACCTCCGCCGATGAAGAGCTCCTGGAGCACTTCGTCGCCAACGGTCTGACCGAGGACCAGGCGCGGCAGGCACTGACCTATCGCGCGCAGTACCTGGGCAACATCTACCTCGACGGCTTCACGCCCATCACCGCAGCCGGCGACGTGCTGCGCTTCAACCCGTACAGCCGGCGATTCGAGCCAGCCTGAACGCCATCACTCCACCCCAGGGGGCTGCACTCGCCCCACCGGGCAGTGCTGTCCCCGCCTATCCGAGGACATCACCATGCCCACCACCGATTCCCGATCTTCCCCGCTCTACCGCATCGACGAATGCCCCGATGTCATGGCCGACGCGTGCGTTGGCGACGAGCAGGGCGGTCTCGTCTTCCTCTCGATCTGGGCCCGCGACACGGCCGTCCAGCAGTTTCTCGCTCGCCTGACCCTGGGCCGCGACGAGCAGGGACTGCAGCAGTTCCACGTCATCACAACCGAGGGCGGCAGCGTTCCGGTGTTTGTCGGCAACGTGGATTGCCTGGAAAAGCGCATGACCCGCGCCTACCGGAGAACGCTCTTCGGCTCCCTGTCCAACGTGTGGCTGTTCGACCGGCGCTGCGTCAGGCCTGACAAGGCAAACGCCAGCGCCCTGGCCGTGCTGCCGAAGGACAGCCACTGCACGCTGGACCGTCTCTGGTCGCTCGTGCGCGATACCTGCCCGCTGCCGCTGCTTGACCACTGGAGTGAGCCGGTACTCGATCTGCTGCGGGGCGAGGACATGCTGGCGCCCCTCCCCTTCGCCCTGGGGCCCCTCGAAGGCCATCGGCTCGCGATCGACGTTCCGGTCCTCACCCAGGCCCTCGGCGGCCTGATCCGCAGCGGAGTTCTGTGCGTCGAGCCGCGGCGTCTGCCGCAGTCCATCGGACGGGCGCCACAGCTGTCGCTCGACGCGGTGGCCTGAGTTCCGCATCGGTCGTGCTGGCGGCAAAACCGCCGGCACGACCGCATTCCTTCATCCATCCCAAGGAGCATTCCATGGCGCTCATGTTCGCGCGGCTTGCCCGCAACTTCATCAAGAACGGGTACTTCCCCACCGACGAATCCACGCTCGAAAGAGCCCTCCAGGCACTGGTACCCGGCAACGGGCCGATGTGCATCCTAGATCCCTGCGCAGGCGAAGGCATCGCCATCGCCGAAGTCGCCCGCGCCCTCGGACGCGAGCGCGCGCAGGCTTATGCGGTCGAGTTCGACGCGGAGCGGGCGCGCCATGCCCGCGGCCTGGTCGATCACTGCCTGCATGCCGACCTGATGGACACGATGATCTCCAGGCAGGCCTTCGGGCTACTGTGGCTGAACCCGCCCTACGGCGACCTGACCAAGGACGTCAACGGCAACATCGGCTACCAGGGCCAGGGTCGCGCCCGCCTCGAAAAGCTGTTCTACCAGCGCACCCTGCCGCTGCTGCAATACGACGGCGTGCTCGTCTTCATCGTTCCGGGCTACGTGCTGGACGCGGAGCTGGTCGGCTGGCTCACGCGCCACTATGCCGACTTGCGGATCTACCGAGCGGTGGACACGCAGTTCAAGCAGGTGGTGATCTTCGGCCGGCGCATCCGGCAGCGCGACCTGGCTGGCGATGCGGCAGCCGCCGCACGCACCCTTCTGCTGCAGATCGGGCACGGCGAGGTGATCCCCGATGAACTGCCCAGCGAATGGCCGTTCATGCCTTACATCGTTCCCGCGAGTGTGTCGCCACCGGAGCACTTCTTCCGCGTGACCATGGAGCCCGAGCAGTTCGCCGACGAAGTCGGCCGGCTGCGCGGCCTCTGGCCGATGCTCGATACGCACCTGGGCGCCGCGCAGCAGTCGCCGCGCCCGCCAGCGCGTGCCTTGTCTCCGTGGCATCTCGCCCTGGCGCTGGCCGCCGGTGCGATCTCGGGCGTGGTGCGCTCCAAGGCGGGCCGCGTGCTGATCGTCAAGGGCGACACGCACAAGGACAAGGCGCTGCAACGCGAGTTCACAGAACGCGAAGACGGCTCGATCGCCGAGACGCGCATCCTCACCGACAAGTTCGTGCCGGTGATCCGGGCCTGGGACATGACCCCAGGCTCTCCCACGCTGGGCGAGGTACTGACCATCCGCTGAGCCCCGCCGTTCTCATCAACTACAGAAGGAGAACCACCATGTTTCCACTGTTCCAGCGGCGCAAGCCGAGCACGCAACCGCTGTTCATCCCTGGCACGCTGCAAATGAGCGATCAAGTGCGTTGGCTCGCGAGCAATGGCCTCATCGACCCGCTGCCGTATGTCCAGCGCCATGTGCGTGGCGACTGGGGCCAGATGGGCGAAGCCGAGCGACAGGCCAACGACATGGCACTGGAATGCGGCGCTCCGATGACCTCGCGGTTTCCGATCACGCCGCGGCTGTCGCTGATCGTCATCACCAGCGGGGACCACGGCAAGACCGTCGTGCAACTGCCCGAGGAACGGGCCGTGACCTGACCCGCAGGCGTTTCCCGCAGGCCGCGAGCGCCTGCAGCTTCTGATCCCCTCGGCCACGAGCCAAGTCTTCTTCCCACCCCGGGGCATGCCATCGCCCCATGGGGGAGGTGCATGCCCCATTGCTTTGGAGCATCACCATGTCTCTAGATCTGGAAACCACCGCCGATGCGGAGCCCGTGCAGGGCGAACTGCTCGATGCGGAACCCGCCCTGTCCCTGAGCCTCACCGAGTTCGTCTCAGAATTCGGCGACGAGCTCCTCAAATCGCTCAATCGCGCCAACCCGCCGGTCTATGCCGGCAAGCCGAGAGCGCACCGCGAGCGCGTCATCGCGAGCCTCAAGCGCCGCCTCTTCCCCGCCCAGGCGGAAGTCGTCCACGCGGCCGCCGAGCTGCTGATCGACCGCGGCGAGCGCGCCGCGTTCATCAACGGCGAGATGGGCTGCGGCAAGACCACGGTGGGTATCGCCACCGCGGCCGTGCTGCACGCCGAAGGCTACCGCCGCACGCTGGTCCTGTCGCCGCCACACCTGGTCTACAAGTGGCGCCGCGAAATCCTCGAAACCGTGGCAGGCGCCAAGGTCTGGGTGCTCAACGGCCCCGATACGCTGGTCAAGCTCATCAAGCTGCGCGCGCAACTGGGCGCGCAGCCCGGCGGCCAGGAGTTCTTCGTGCTGGGCCGGGTGCGGATGCGGATGGGCTTCCACTGGAAGCCCACCTTCGTCGCCCGGCGTACGCGCCACGGCCACGTGGCCGCCTGCCCGGACTGCGGCACGGTCATCACCGACCTCGACGGCGAACCGGTCAGCCCGGTCGCGCTGGAAGCGGAGGAGTACCGCAGGAAGTGCAGCCACTGCGCCGCCCCCCTGTGGACGCTGATGCGTCCTCGCACCCTGTCCGGCAGCGACCAGTCCTCGGCCGTGCTGAGGGCGCTCAAGCGCATCCCCACCATCGGCGAGGTCACGGCCCAGAAGCTGATGCGCAAGTTCGGCGATGGCTTCCTGGCCTCGATGCTGGGCGACAACATCCATGAGTTCATCAACCTGATGGATGGCGACGGGGAGCTGGTGTTCTCCGACCGCCAGGCCACGCGCATGGAACGCGCGATGGCCAACATGGAGTTCGGCTTCGGCGAGGGCGGCTACCAGCCTTCGGAGTTCGTCAAACGCTACCTGCCGAACGGCACGTTCGATCTGCTCATCGCCGACGAGGCGCACGAGTACAAGAACGGAGGCAGCGCCCAGGGCCAGGCCATGGGTGTGCTCGCATCGAAGTGCCGCAAGTCGCTGGAGCTCACCGGCACGCTGATGGGGGGCTACGGCGATGACCTGTTCTACCTGCTGTTCCGCGCCCTGCCCGGGCGGATGATCGAAGACGGCTACCGCCCCTCCAAGAGCGGCAGCATGGCCTCGGCGGCCATGGCGTTCATGCGCGACCACGGCGTCCTCAAGGACATCTACTCCGAGAGCGCGGGCACGGCGCACAAGACCGCCAAGGGCAACAAGGTCAGCGTGCGCACAGTCAAGGCACCTGGCTTCGGTCCGAAGGGCGTGCTGCGCTGCGTCGTGCCGTTCACGATCTTCCTGAAGCTGCGCGACATCGGCAGCGATGCGCTCCCGCCGTACGACGAAGAGTTCCGAGAGGTGCCGATGACACCGCCGCAGGCCGCCGCCTATGCGGCGCTGTCCGTGCGACTCACCACCGAGTTGCGGCAGGCACTGGCCCGCCGCGACACCACTCTGCTGGGGGTGGTCCTCAACACGTTGCTGGCGTGGCCGGACACGTGCTTTCGCGCGGAGAACGTCGTGCATCCCCGCACGCGCGCCACCCTCGCGTTCGTTCCGTCCCAGTTCCACGACATGGAGGTCATGCCCAAGGAACAGGAGCTGATCGAGATCTGCCGGCAGGAGAAGGACCAGGGCCGGAAGACGCTCGTCTATACGACGTACACCGGCAAGCGCGACACCACTTCGCGGTTGAAGCGCCTGCTCGAACTGGAGGGCTTCAAAGTCGCTGTACTGCGGGCTACCGTCGATGCCAGCCGCCGCGAGGACTGGATCGCCGAGCAGGTGGACCGCGGCATCGATGTCCTCATCACCAACCCGGAGCTGGTGAAGACCGGGCTCGATCTGCTGGACTTTCCGACGATCGTCTTCATGCAGTCCGGCTACAACGTGTATTCGCTGCAGCAGGCGGCGCGCCGGTCCTGGCGCATCGGCCAGAAGCAGGACATCCGGGTGATCTTCCTGGGCTACGCGGCGTCATCGCAGATGGCGTGCCTGCAGTTGATGGCACAAAAAATCATGGTGGCGCAGAGCACGTCGGGAGACATCCCGGAAAGTGGGCTCGACGTGCTGAACCAGGACGGTGATTCGGTGGAAGTGGCGCTCGCGCGCCAGTTGGTGGCCTGAACGTTCGGCAATTCACGGCGGCTCCCTCGGGAGCCGCATTTTTGCATCCCCTACCTCGGCATACGAGTTCCCTACTGCGGCAGGGTTCGAGTAACGAGCTGTGTACCCGTCGAATCTGCTTATCGCAAGCTACGTGAAGCACCTAAGTTGATTCCGCCGTCCCATATGGAGCCACCGAACGCGCGGTCACGTCATTTTCTGATCATCAGCGGGACGCTGGCAATGGGATGTTCTTAACACTTTGCGACGGAAACATCGATAGAGTCGGCCGTGCCCCCGGCGCTTACGCGTAGGGCGGCACCGCCGGAAAAAAGCCGCGTAGCCATATTCACCCGCAGGACGAACGGGAATCGACAGGGAGGTCGAATTGCATGAATGGGGGACTCTCAACTCGGCGGCATCGCCTCGGGCGTGGATCGGCGAGCCTCCGGCCCAGCAGGCACGACGCGGGCGCGCTTGCGTCCTCCGTAGCACCGCTCGCCGTCTGGCGATTGCCGACAAGACGGGCTTCGGCTTGGCCGATTCCCGCTACAACCAATCCACCCACTATTACTCAGGATGGGGGCGGCGCAGAGCCTGTCCGTGAAAGCAGCGCTTGACAGCCGCGTGCCTGTGGCAACGAGCAGATTCCAGAGAGCCACTTTTCTTAGTGCGTCATGAAGGGCCAGAACTTTATTCCGACCCTTATCGATCATGCAATTGAATTATCTAACAGGGGTTAAAGATGTCAAGGATTAAGACTTTTTTTCTTTGCAGCGCAATTGCCTTTCTCGGCACACTTCTTGGTTTCGATGCCAAGGCGCAGGATAAGCCGTGGACCTATTGGTACAAAGGTTTGGGGTACCAATCCCTGAAAGAGGCGGAGAATGCCATGCATTCGGACGGATCGCACCCTAAATTCCAGTATATGAAGTATCGCAGTTCATCCATTGACCCCGACGGTTTGGTGAACATGCTGTATGCGGCGTCAGACAAAGCTGCGATCTTCGAGCCCATCAAGTATTCGCATGGCCATATGACCGAGGACAACGCATGCGGATCAGATTGGTGTGACAACGAAGAGACTATTGTCAAATTCCTCGAAAGAGATCTATCCAAGCACGACGGAGAAGAAAATTGCTCTACGGGGTCCTTCCAGGTGACGGGCAACTATGCAGAGCCCTTTGAGGACTTTGTGATTCCCCCACCGAGATTAAATGGATCCGTTAGCTACTCGAAGAATAGAAAGTTGGAGTACAAACGCACCTGCGCCAACGGAAGTCAACAAAACGGATTCGTCTTCATATTCAAGAAGCAGGATTTCAGCTGCCCATCTGGCTACGAGGTAATTCCGTACGAAAAAGAAAAATTCATCGCGCGCTGGGCTAATAAAGATTTTTGCCAACCGGAAAACGATAGTAGATACGCCCTCATTATCGCTCGCCTGATGCAAGTAGCATCATGTGCAGCCAACGCCAATCCGTGTTATCCATCGACTGGAGACAAGGCGCGCTTCGAGTCTGACTTCACCTTTTCAGGCAGAAAATTCACTCGCTCGTACCACTCGCTGCGGCAACTGTCGGCGCCGAACATGGCGCGTGGCTGGTCCCACACGTTTCAGGAATCGATCAGCACGAGCGGCGCCGACAAGCTCCGTTATCTGAACGAATACGGATACATTGAACTATACACATTCTCATCGTCATCTAGTAAAACAGCAACTGGCTCGGTCAGTGGCAGAGTGATACAGAGAGATCCCAACAACTTCGGGGCGGGCTGGAAGGTGTTCGATGAGTATGGCGACGTCCGAGAGTTCGACTACAGGGGGCGACTCATTTCTCTAAAGAGCAGCTCGGAAACGCGCGGCAATATACGCCTCACTTACGATGAAGGCACGACCAAACTATTGTCCGCCATGGACGACACCGGGAGAGAGCTGCTCTTCGGCTACTCTGGCGACCTGCTGGCCCAAATTTTCCTTCCCGACGGAAACTCCGTTGAGTATACATACACCAATGGCGATCTGACGGGCGCGAGTGTTGCCGGATTCATCAAGTCCTACTCCTACCAAGAGGACTCCTTGCTAACAGGCATCAAGGATGAGACTGGCTCGGACTACGCCAAGTTCTCGTACGATATTCGCGGCAGAGTGTCCTCCAGTATGCTGTTAGATGGGCAAGGCGGGCAAGTGGAAGTGACATCGGCGAAATATCTCGATGACTATAATATTGAGGTCTCTGTCGATGGCGCGGGAACACAGAATTATGTAGTTGGACCAGGGCTCAGCCGCCGAATCACATCCACGACAGACGCGCGTGGAACTACTGTTCGCAATTTCGACACCCTTGACAACCTGACATCCTCCACGGACCGCAATGGGAACCAGATCGAGTATTTCTACAACAATGGGCTACTGACGGACTCCAGGGAGTACATTGGGGACCTGACGTCGGGCAAGAGGCGCGACGTGAGCATTTTTCGGGATGAGGTGGGCCGCAAAATAGGCGGGCAAACCTCGCTGCTGGATGGTGGTAGGTATCGAACCAGCTTGCTGTCCAAGCGCTCATACGATACTTCCGGCAGGGTGGCGGCCGAGTGCCGCATGGATCCATCCGTTTCCGCAGCCAGCGGCTACAACTGCGGTAGCCAGGCCATTCCGCCTGCTGGGGTGCGCCAGGTGCGCTATGAACGCTGCACACAATCGAACTACGAGTCCGGCAACTGCCCTTACTTGGGCGCGCTTCTTTCCATAGGGACGGACAAGGATTCGCAGCCGTTGGCTGCAACCTTCTCCTACTATTCCGCAAACGCGAGCGGCTGCGAGAAGTCGCAGGCGCAATGCCTCTACCGCAAGGGTGATCTGTGGAAGGCAACGAACGCCCTCGGCCAGGTCACCGAATACCTTGCCTATGACGGCGCGGGCCGCGTGTTGTCGGTCAAGAATCCCAACGGTCTGGTCACTGACTTCACCTACCATCCTCGGGGATGGCTCGCCGCCACCAAGGTGAGGGGCGCTGACGACAGTACGGAGAGCGACGATCGCATTACCGTGATCGACTACTGGCCGAACGGCTTGGTCAAACAGGTGGCGCAGCCTGACGGTGCTCTCACGCGATTCACCTACGACGCCGCACACCGCTTGACGGATATTGCGGACAACACCGGCAACACCCTTCACTACACGCTGGACAGCGCTGGGAACCGGGTCAAGGAAGACACCAAGGATGCATCGGGGGCCCTCAAACGCACACTCTCGCGGGTGTACAACCAGCTTGGCCAACTCGCCACGCAGGCCACTGCGCAGGGCAACCCGACGGACTTCGGCTACGACTCCAATGACAATGTCACGACTGTCACTGACGCGCTGGGGCACAAGACGCAGAACGACTACGACGGACTCAACCGCCTTGTCCGGACCCTGCAAGACGTGGGAGGGATCGCAGCCGAAACCAAGTTCAGCTACGACGCATTGGACAACGTCACGAAGGTCACCGACCCCAAAGGCCTGGACACCACCTACGTCTACAACGGCCTGGGCGACATGACGGCGGTGGCCAGTCCGGACACGGGCGCCATCACCTACACCTACGACACCGCCGGCAACCGCGCCACCCAGACCGACGCGCGCAATGTCAAGACAAGCTACAGCTATGACGCGTTGAATCGGTTGACCCAGGTGATCTATCCGACAACGAGTCTCAACGTCAGGTACACCTACGACGTCTCCCCAACCACCTGCGCCAGTGGCGAGACGTATAGCGTCGGTCGCTTGACCAGGATGCAGGATGCCAGCGGCAGCACCGACTACTGCTTCGACCGGTTCGGCAATCTCGTGCGCAAGGTTCAGACCACGAATGGCAAAGTGTTCGTGGTGCGCTACGCGTACACCAAAGCGGGGCAGCTCAGCCGGCTTACTTACCCGGATGGGACCGCGGTCGACTATGTTCGCAACGCCCAGGGCCAGCCCACCGAGGTTGGGATGACCACCCCAGGCGGATCGCGACAGGTGGTGTTGAAGCAGGCTGCCTACCATCCATTCGGCCCGGTTGCTGGCTGGACCTACGGCAACGGCCGGCCGATGCAACGCGTGCTCGACCAAGACTACCGCCCGCTGGCAGTAACTGACACCCGCGGAGACGGATTGGCAGTGGGCTTCGCGTTCGACCCGGCCGGCAACCTCAGCGCGCTCACCGCTCCGGGTAACACGGCGCCGGTCATCAGTCTGGACTACGACGCGCTGGGTCGGCTGACCGCATTCAAGGATGGCCCAACCGGCACCGTGATTGACGGCTACAGCTACGACGCGACGGGCAACCGCCTCAGTGCCAAGGTCAACACAGCCACGCAGAGCTACACCTATTCAGGTACCAACCACCGCCTGAGCAGCGTCGGCAGCACCGCGCGCAGCTACGACGCCGCCGGCAACACCACGGCGATCGGCGGAACGGCAAGGGGGTTCATCTATGACGACATGGGCCGGATGAGCCAAGTGAAACGCTCCGGCACCGTAGCCATGACCTATAGCTACAACGGTCGTGGCGAGCAGGTCAGGCGGTTCGCGAAGACCAGCACCTACACCGTTTATGACGATACCGGCCATTGGCTGGGCGACTACGACAACAACGGTGCTGTGGTGCAGCAGTTGATCTGGCTGGACGACCTGCCGGTAGGCGTTCTGGCCAAGACCGCCTTGCGCTACGTCGAGCCGGACCATCTGGGCACGCCGCGTGCCGTGATCGATCCAGTGCGCGACGTGGCGATCTGGCGATGGGACTTGAAGGGGGAGGCATTCGGCACTACGGCTCCGGATCAGGATCCGGACAAGGACGGTAGTGCGTTCGTGTTCAATCTGCGCTTTCCCGGCCAGCGCTATGACGCGCAGAGCGGCCTCAACCAGAACTACTTCCGGGATTATGACCCTGGTACCGGCCGATATGTGCAAAGCGATCCGATCGGACTGGCTGGCGGTCCGAACACGTTTGCGTACGCAGGCCTCTCGCCGGCTGTAGCGGTGGATCCAAGCGGATTAGCCGCGTATTTGATCGACGTACCACCCGAGAATCGCCGCCCTTCTGGAAGCATCTATTGTGTGGATGGTATTGTTAAGCCCTACTACAACTACAGCCAATGGCCGGACGACTATCGCCAGTGCTCCGACGTTGCCGACTGCGTTGCCGCGCACGAGATGTCGCACGTGGCAGACGCCAATCGCTCCAACCCCAATCTTTGCCAGCGAGGACCGCTTCAGTGGATGGGCATAAGCGCACCGCCGAAAGCGGTCACCTTTCCCGGCACTCCCGCGCCAGGTCAGAAGTACAGCGAGCTTGATATTTCCGAGTTCTATGCCCATGCCGCAGAATTGGACTGCCTGCGCGGCAAACTCACTGCCAAGAATTCGCAGTGCGATGCGAAGTGCAAGGCTGCAATCATTCGACGAATCAAGCAGATCACCAACCTCGCCATCCCCTCCATCAAGAACGGCACCTATGGATACAGTGACTAAGTTGATCCTGCCCTCACTGCTTTTGATGGCCATCCAAGGACAGGCTTTGTCGAAGAACGTCTTGCAACTCGACGCCTCAGTCGCCTGTGATTCCAAGGATGAGCTCACAATCCGCGCAGTGAACAATGGCGCGCCCTTCAAGCTTGATGAATCCCTCATGCCCTGGAATTTGTCCAGGGCGGCCAGCCTGGAAGCATATGCTCTGCGCGATGGCAAGGCCGTCAAACTCAAGAGGGTCGGACCTATTGAGGACCATCTGTCTGAGTTCTACTTTGGTTCGCACCAATCGCGGGAAGGACGAATCTCCATTAGGCCTAGATTCTTAGGATTCGGCGAGGACAGGAGCACTGACTATCTGGTCTTCTTTGACCTCCGATATCAATTGGCAGATATCGACCTGGTGATGGAGGGGAAACGGGGCGTCATCTTCTTCCCCAAGAAAGGCCTATTTCAGAGTGAGTGCCCCATCTTGATTCCACGGTAGCCAGGAAAGCTCTGGTCGAGCCAGCGCGCGGGGCTCTTGCTTATCGCACTCGCGCGCGGCTCTCTGCCTTGCCCGGTATTGCAGAAGGTTCTTTGCCAAGGTCTTCGCTTCAGCGTCCTCAATCTGCGCCACGGGCGGAGCTGCTGCCGACCGTGCGGTGCTTGACACAGTCTGGCCTATCGCGCGGAGCCAGCAAGCTGAACCAGCATTTCCCGTCCAGGCCCTGGACTTGTCGACCGCTCACCTCATCGGACCACGTACCTTGGGTCGGCCTGGAATGCAGGCGATAGCTCCCCGAAGGGGACGAGGACGACCATGAAGATGACGAAGACGAGCATGCTGACCCACATCGCACTGGCAGGTGCTCTGCTGGCTTGTGCCGGCGCGGCACAGGCATGCTGCCCCGACGGCGGTCACGGGGCTCCGGCGGCCACGGCGGGGCTGGGCGAAAGCCTGCCGAAGGCCCGGAACCTCGCGCTGGATCCGGCGTGGCGGATCTATGAGTTCTCGCGCGACGGTGTGACCTACCTGCAGATCAACGATGTGGCGGGCACGGTGCGAGCAGCCGTGGGCCGGGTGAACGACACGCTGTGGGTGTTGCCCATGGGTGCGGACGTCGCACGCGTGACCTTGCCGGCCAAGGGCACGGGCACCAGCGGGTCTGTGGTGTACCAGACCTCGGGCTTCGTCGTGCGCTTGGTGCCAGGCGGCAACGGCGGCGACTCCTGGCAGATCAGCGCCGCAGACTGAGGCCTTCGCCCACCGACTCCGAAACGAGAAAGCTGAGGCAGTACGCATGACGGCGCCGGCAGGTGCCGCCATGCACTTTGAGCCGGGCGGCCAACTCCCAGTCCGCGTCGTGGACCACGGTACGCCCTCGTTCCAACGGGGACGCGTCGGCGACGACGCAGAGCACGATGCCCTGGCCACCACCCGCGCGCCAGACCCTGCCCTTGATGAGATGGCGCTTCGCGGGTGGCAGTGTTTCGATCACGTTGAGCGCGCATCGGTACGCGACAAGCTGCAGCCCGAGAGAAAGCTGCATGGGATCGCCCCGCAGGCGGCATTGGAACTCGGTATCGCAGAGATTGCTCATCGCGACCGATCGCAGGATGGCGTACAGCCCATGCGTCTCGATGCCGAGCGGGTACAGCGCGGTGACGTACTCGTCGAGCAACTGGGCCTGGATCACGCCCGTGCGCGTCATCTCCATGGCCGCGGCGTGCTGTCCCCGCGAGCGGAGGTGGGCGACGATGTCCGTGCGCAGCTTGTTGATGTGGACGGTGATGTCGCTGTACTCCACCACCCGGCGTCGCAGCGTGCGTTCCGCCTGCAGATAACTCGCCTGCGCGATCTGCCAGGCCTCCTGACGCTGGTGGCGGAAGTAGCTGGCGTGCTCGAAGGCCGCGGACAACCGGGACCCGAATACGAACAGGCCGGTGGCCGCAGCCGCGAGCGCGATCTGCACGCGGAATGCCTCGGCGTGGTACGACGCCAGCGTCATGACATCCGGCAGCATGATCCCGATCGCCACGTTGGCCAGCACGACGCCGACAGCGGCACCACGCCAGCCGTGCAGCAGCGTGAGCACCACCGACGGAACGACCATCAGGGACATCAGCACCTGGTGCGAAAGGCGATCCTGCGCTATGCCGGAGATCAGGAACAGCGCCACCACGGCTGCCGACCCGAGCATGCCATCCCTCGGCAGCCGCGGGCGGGCGGTCATCGGCTCCTCCCGGCGCAGCCACAGAAGCCCTGGGAGCGTGAACATCAGCATGCCCAGGTAGTCGCCCAGCCAATAACGCGTGAGCGCTTCCAGCGGCGTCAGTGCGGTATAGCCCTTGAACAGCGCATTCAATGCCATGTTGCACAAGGTGCTCCACAGCGCAAGCATCAAGGCCAGCGGCAGCAGCAGGTACTCCTGGTCCACCAGCCGCGGCAGCTGACGCCGTGCGGCATGCACGGCCAGCGCCACGCAGGGCATCAGCAGGAAGGGACTGGCGTACGCCCACACCGGGCTCGCGCCGCGCTCGACCATCGGCACGCGGATCACCAGCAACGCGGCTGCATCACCGGCGAGCAGATAGGGCCAGAGGCGATACGGCAGGAACAGCAAGGTCGCGGCGCGCAGCCCCGCCGGCAGGTACCACTGATCCATCGAACAGCGCCAAGCCAGCAGGAAGAAGGCACAGTAGCCCAAACTGAGCAGAGCGCCTTTGGCGATGTCTTTCCCCGCTGCCATTCCAACCGGTCCGTGGCGTGTGGGCGCCACTCTACAAGCGTGGTCGGCGCGTGAGGTAGACAGTTGCTTGGCTGCGCGCTTCAGTCTGGCGAAGCGTCGGCTATGAGACGTTGGCCCAGCTATCGCATGCGCTTACCGAGCTGATCGCGCACTCATCGCCATTCGAGCATCTACTCATCTTTGCGTCGAAGCTCCTTCTCCCGCAGCTCTCGATAAAGCGGTGGGTAGTAAACCCGCAGAGAGGGCAAGGGCGCGAACCAAGTCTTGCGGAGCATCCAACACGCGGCCCAAACCAGCAAGGCAGCAAGAAGGATTCCTGCGTCCCCAAGCTGGAGGATCAAGTCCAGGACAAGGGATCGACCGCCCACATGCGTAAAGGCGAGCGCGCAGTCGGCAGCAGCCATGGCCAACGTCGCGAAAACGAGGTCGCCCAGACGTCCATCCTCTGAGAGTCTATCTTTCCAATTTCGCCATTCGCCATCGTGCATCCGCAGTAGGAAATCGCTCTCGCGTTCCAACGCGAGATCAAGGAGCTTCATAGCCGACACTTCGCCATACCGTTCCGAACCCCGGTCTGACGAATCGACGCCGACCCCGGGAAAGAGGAAGACGAACCAACGCACCCCAGCGCCCAGCAGCGGCAGTACAAAGCTGACCAAGAGACCGAAGGTCGCTGCCGACACGACGAGAAAGCCGAGGTCCTTCCAAAGCATGTCGGCAGATGTCGACCACTGAAGTATCCCTTTCCCGCCCTTAAAAACCAGCGCCGCATCGACAAAGAGCACGATGCACACGAACCGCATCACCCACTGAGCATCCCATGCCTTTTCCATCAGGCTGAGATGGGGCAGCCCCTCCTTCGCGCTGTCCTTCGATTTTTCGTCACCTGCCATCTCTGCAATCTCCTCTTCAGGGGTACGGGGCGGCAGAGGATGCATCCTTCTGCGCCATCTATCGACTTACTCAAACTACGAACCGCTCGTGCATGCCGGGCTGGCACCATGTCCACCATGCCTCGTCGAGCGCTGCCGTCTCCTCCGGCCTGGTGCACGCCGCCCCCGCCATCGCGAACAGGCGGCCCAGGCGCTCCTCCTTCTCCTGCGACGTCACGGCGCCACGTACCACCAGAGGTCCGACGGCCATGACGATGCGATGGCAGATTTCCGGATCGAGGCCATTGCTATCCACGCAGAAGCCCATCGCTCGGTTGGGGGTGAGCACCGGAGGCAGCGTGCGCAGGATGACGCGGTGCAAGGCCTTGTCTTCGGTCACCAGCGCGGGCGTCCCGACGAACTCGTAGCCGGCCTGGCGCAGCATGGGGACGCTCAGCCACAGGTTCAGGTCGCCGGCGCGATTGCGCAGGTACGGCAGGGTGATGTGGTCGGCCTCGTCCTTCTTGCCGGGCTGAAAACTCAGGAAGGATTCGAGATACGAGTACGCGGGCTTCGGGTCCCCATCGAGCTTCAGCGACTGTCGCCTCTTGAGCAGCACGCTGAGGGCCAGCAGCATGGCCATGCCGGTGAAGCGTGGGACATCGGCCTGCATCAGAGCGTCCAGTTTCGCCAGCGCCTCCTCCGGCGGCACCTTCTGCGACAGCAGCGACCGCATGAGCGCGACGTACGGGAAGATCAGGCTGAACTGGGTGCGCAGCGCTGATTCGTTCTTTCTCAGCAGCGCGACCTGCTGCTGGGCAAACCTTTCACGGAACAGGAAGCCCTGCGATGCCAGCGGCGCCAACCTGTCGTTGACCCAGGCGGCCGGGTCGGGGCTCTCGCGGAGCTTCTGGTTGGACATCCACTGCTCCATCAGCGCCGGCCACGGATTGAGTGTGTAGCGCACGCGATCCGCAGCCTGGATCTGCTCTGCCCATTCCGTGCGCGCGAGCGCGTTGGTGTCGAGGAACAGCTCGTACGGCCCCTCACCCTTCGCCACATTGGCGAATGGCCACACCAGGGCAGTGGTGCCGGCTGGCGGAAGCCGCTCGCATCGCGCGGCGTACGGAATGGGCTGGTTGCTGGACTCCATGCTCAAGTTCCCCCTGCATTTCGATTTGTTATCGGCGTGAACGCCGGCGGCCCGGCAAAGCGCCACGCCGCGATCCCGATTGTTGCCTGACTCGACCACGGCACCGCGCGCATCGTCTCGATCACCCAAGTTACCGGGACGACCCGCATGCAGCCACACCCCTCGCCCGCCCCCCGCCGCTGGGGATTCGCCCCGGTGGCCGCCGCGGTCGCATCAGTCCTCCTGGGCGGATGCGCCGGCGAACTACCTGCCTACGAGGCCGCCGCCCCCAGTCCAGCGCCCACGGCGTCGGCACCCGCCGGGGTTGACGCGGACCGACCTTCGCCAGTTCCGGTCACACGGCAGGGCCGCTACACCCTGGTCGAGCTCGGCGCCGAGGCTGGGCAGCGCGATCTGTTGATGCAGGTCATAAACGTCACGCAGCCATCGGCCGAAGGGGCCACGGTCCAGGACGGCCTGCAGTACCTGCTGCGGCAGTCGGGCTACCGGCTGTGCCCGCCCGACGCGGACAGCAGCACCCTGTATGCCCTGCCGCTGCCCGCGGCACATGTGCGTCTCGGTCCCATCACGCTGCGCGATGCGCTCCAGACCATGGCCGGCGACGCCTGGGCACTCTCGGTGGACGACACGGCACGCATGGTCTGCTTTCACCGGTCCGGCGCCAGCGCCGCGGCGATCGAGCCGGCCTGGCTTCCGAAGGAGAAACAGCCATGGTGATCTCGCACCCGCCCACGGGACGCCCCCGCGTTCGTTGGACACTCTGGGCCTGCGCCATCGCCCTGATGGTCGTGGGCGGGGTGACCGCTTACAACACCGCTCAGTTGTCGCGCATGGCGCAGGAAGCCAAGCAGGCGAACGTCGATGCGGAAATGCAGAGCCTGGCGAGCAGCGTGGCGCAGTTGCGCGGAGCATTCGATGCCGCGCGCCGGCAACCGGCGCCCGTCAGCGAAGCAGCTTTCTCCACGGCACAGAAGGCACTCGGCGACCGGCTCACGGCGCTCGAACACGCACGCGAGGGCATGGCTCGGGCCGAGGATCTGGCGGCCCTGTCGTCGCGCATCGACGCACTGCAGGCCGAAGTCGCTGCCCGCAAGGCGGCCGCAGCGCCACGCAAGGCGCGTGCAGCGGAGTCCGCGGCGACCCGCGAGCGCGCGCCCTCCCCGCCCCCGTTCACCGTGCTCGGCAGCGAGATGCGGGCCGGGGTGCCTTTCCTGGCGGTCGTTCCATCCGGGCCGGGGTCGAACTCGCAGGTTCGGCTGCTCCGCGAGAGCGAGCAGGAGAGTGGGTGGCGGCTGGAAGTGATCGAGCCGCAAGCCGCCGTGTTCTCGGTCGGAGACCGGGTGCGCCGGCTGCCGCTGCGTGAGCGCTGAGGCGACCAACATGCGAGCGGAAAGCCCTTCAGCCATCGCAGTACACATTGCGGTAAGCCTGTGCATCCTGGGCCTGGGTGCGCCCGGCGTAGCGCAGGCGCAGGCGGCGCGCGTCAGTGAGACCCGCACCACGGCGAGCACAGCACGGCCGTTGGCCGATGCGCACGACGACGAGGCCCGGGCGCGCGAATGGGGCCTGCGCGCGGAGGACTGGTCGCGCTACCGGACGCTGATGCAGGGGCCTCTCGGCATCTACTCCCCCAATCTGGATCCGCTGACGGCACTCGGCATCGAGGCACGCAGCGATGAGGAGCGGCGACGGTATGCGGAGCTCCAGGTGCAGGCCGAAGCCCGCCGCGTGCAAAGGACCCTGGACTACCAGCGCGCATACGACGCGGCGTGGCAGCGGCTGTATCCCAACCAGCAGCGCGTGGCACTGCAGGCCGGCCCTGCGGCCGGCAGCAGCGGTACCGCGGAAACGGGGCGCTTGGCCCTGTTCGTGAAGGAGGACTGCGCCGCATGCGACCAACGCGTGCAGCAACTGCAGTCCGCCGGCACACCGGTGGACGTGTACCTCATCGGGAGCCGCGGCGACGACGAACGCATCCGCCGGTGGGCGCGGCGAGCGGGCGTCGATCCCGCCAAGGTTCGGGCGCGGACGATCACGCTCAACCACGATGGCGGACGCTGGCTGTCGCTCGGCGCGTCCGGCGATCTGCCGGCGGTCATGCGCGAGGTGGGTGGTCAATGGCAGCGACAGTGATTACGCCGCACTGCGCCGCTGCGCTCCGCGCGGCGATCGCGCTGGGCACGGCCGCATGGAGCGCCGTGCCCGCCCGCGCCCAGGAGCTCCCCCCGCCCGCCTACCAGATCGCCGCGGCGCAATCGGGCGTGCCCTCGTCCGTGCTGTACGCAGTCGCGCTGCAGGAAAGTGGAACCCGGCTGCGCGGCCGGCTGGTTCCCTGGCCGTGGACGCTCAACGTCGCCGGCACGCCGCAGCGGCACGCCACGCGCGCTGACGCCTGCCTTGCGCTGCGCAGCGCACTGCGGGACACCCCCGCCGAACGCATCGACGTCGGGCTCGGCCAGGTCAATGCGGGCTACCACGCGCACCGCGTGCAGCGACCCTGCGCGCTGCTGGACCCCTACCGCAACCTCGGTATCGCCGCGGAGATTCTGCATGAGCAGCACCGGCCCGGCGAAGACTGGCTGGCCGCGGTGGGCCGCTACCACCGCCCCGCAGGCGGCCCGCCCGCAGCGCGCTACCGCGGCGCCGTGCAGCGCTACCTCGTGCGCGTGCTGGGCAACCCGCAGGCGATGGCCTCACTGAACCCGCGTCGAGAAACCACCCCATGAAGCTCCCCGCCTTGCGATTCCGCCCGTGCGCGCCTCTGTGGCTGCTCGTGCTGGCGTGCCTGCCGTCCTTGGGCCTGGGTGCGGAACCCGCGGCATCCGCACCGTCGCCCCGCCCCGGCCTGATCGTCGTCGAGGACCGGGGAGGCGCATCGGCGCAGCCCTACTACGACGAGCTCGGGCTTCCCCCGTTGCGCGCTAGCGGCGCCCCTTCGACCAGCGGGGCAGCCAAGGCCACGGCGCCCGTCGACCCGGTCGTGGCGGTGGGCCTGCCAGTGCGCTCCACGCTACTGTCCCCGGGCGTGGTAGAGCCGCGCCCGCTACAGGCGCCGGGGCTGCCTCCCTTTTTCCTGGTCGGTGACGATGCGCGCTCCAGGGCCTGGCTGCAGCAGCGCGTCGGCACGCTGCGCCAGTTGCGCGCCGCCGGCCTCGTCGTGAATGTCGCGTCGCCGCAGGCGCTGCAGGAGCTGCGCGCCCTGGCGCCGGGCCTGGTGCTCTCGCCGGCCTCGGGGGACGATCTGGCCCGCAGGCTGGGGCTTCGCCACTACCCTGCCCTGTTGACCGCCACGGGCATCGAGCAGTGACATGGCCCAGGCGCATGCAGTCGAGGTGCTGCTGCGCCCCGCGGTGGAGCTATACACCGTTGCGGTTTGCGCCGGCGCCGCGCTGGCGTGCGTGGTGGCACCGTGGTCGCTCGCGCTGAGCCCCACTCTGGGGTTCGCCAGCGCCCTCGGTTTCGCGGCCTTCGGCGGCATCCGCCTGCGGCAGGCCCACGCCATCCTGCGCTACCGGCGCAACATCCGCCGCCTGCCGCGCTACGTGATGACGAGCCGCGACGTCCCGGTCAGCCAGCAGCGCCTGTTCCTTGGCCGCGGCTTCCGCTGGGACCAGCGCCACACGCACCGGCTGATGCAGACCTACCGGCCCGAATTCCGTCGCTACGTGGAGCCCACAGCGCTCTACCGGCTCGCGCGGCGGTGCGAGGAGCGCCTGGAGTTCGCACCGCCACCGTTCGCGCGCCTGGCGTGCTGGACGGCGTGGGACCACCCGCTGAACCCCGTGCGGCCCCTGCCGCCGGTCGGCGGGCTGCCGCGCCTGCACGGCATCGAGCCGCAGGAGGTGGACGTCACCCTGCCGCTGGGGGAGCGGGTCGGGCATACCCTGGTGCTGGGCACCACGCGCGTCGGCAAGACGCGCCTGGCCGAACTGTTCATCACGCAAGACATCCGCCGCCGTGCCGCGGACGGCGGGCACGAGGTGGTGATCGTCTTCGACCCGAAGGGCGATGCGGATCTGCTCAAGCGGATGTACGTGGAGGCGCGCCGCGCCGGACGCGAAGGCGAGTTCTATGTATTCCACTTGGGCTGGCCCGACCTGAGCGCGCGCTACAACGCGGTCGGCCGTTTCGGTCGCATCTCGGAAGTCGCCACCCGCATCGCAGGGCAGCTGTCTGGCGAGGGCAACAGCGCGGCCTTCCGCGAGTTTGCGTGGCGGTTCGTCAACATCATCGCGCGGGCACTCGTGGAACTGGGTCAGCGCCCGGACTACCTGCTGATCCAGCGCCACGTCATCAACATCGATGCACTGTTCATGGAGTACGCCGCGCACTTCTTCGCGCGCACGGAGCCCAAGGCCTGGGAGATCATCGTCCAGCTCGAAGCACGCCTCAACGACAAGAACATCCCGCGCAACATGATCGGGCGCGAGAAGCGCGTGATCGCGATCGAGCAGTACCTCGCGCAGGTGCGCGTGTACGACCCCGTTCTCGACGGCCTGCGCAGCGCGGTGCGCTACGACCGGACCTACTTCGACAAGATCGTCGCCAGCCTGCTTCCGCTGCTGGAGAAGCTCACCACGGGCAAGATCGCCCAGTTGCTGGCGCCGAACTACTCGGACCTGGCCGACCCGCGGCCCATCTTCGACTGGATGCAGGTCATCCGAAAGCGCGCGATCGTGTATGTGGGCCTGGACGCGCTCTCGGATGCGGAAGTGGCGGCCGCCGTGGGCAATTCCATGTTCTCGGACCTCGTCTCGGTCGCCGGCCACATCTACAAGTTCGGCGTGGACGACGGGCTGCCCGGCGCCGACGCCAGCAGCAAGGTGCCGATCAACGTCCACGCCGACGAGTTCAACGAGCTGATGGGCGACGAGTTCATTCCCATGGTCAACAAGGGCGGCGGTGCCGGTGTGCAGGTCACGGCGTACACGCAGACGCTCTCCGACATCGAGGCGCGCATCGGCAACCGCGCCAAGGCCGGCCAGGTGGTGGGCAACTTCAACAACCTGGTCATGCTGCGCGTCAGGGAGACGGCCACGGCCGAACTGCTCACCCGCCAATTGCCGAAGGTAGAGGTCTTCGCTACGTCCGTGACCAGCGGCGCCACCGACAGCTCGGATCCCACGGGCAACACCGCCTTCACCTCGAACACCCAGGACCGCGTCGCCAGCACCAGCGTGCCGCTGATCGAGCCTGCGCACGTCGTCGCGCTGCCCAAGGGCCAGGCCTTCGCGCTGCTCGAAGGGGGCAACCTGTGGAAGGTGCGCATGCCCCTGCCCGCGCCCGATCCTGACGAGGCCATGCCGCGCGACCTGCAGGAGCTGGCCGCCGGCATGCGGCTGCACTACGTCATGGACGCTGGAAGCTGGTGGGACGGTCAGGGCGCCGCGGGACCTCGGGATGACGGATTGCCCGGCGACCTGCTGCAGGACGCGTTCGCCACGACCGAGGCAGACGACCCCGCCGACCAGGGCGGGATGGATGGGGCCGGCATGCCATGAGCGATGTCGCCGCCACCGCCCAGCGCCAGCAGGTCCGCCAGCAGGGCTTCATCGTCGGCCTCATCACGCTGCCGTTCCGCTGCTTCGGCGTGCTGTGCGGATCGCTGCTGCTGTGCATCGTGGTCGAATGCGTGGGCATGGCGCTGTTCTGGCCGGACCAGGGATGGCGCCACGCACAGGCCATGCTGAGCCATGAGCTGGACCAGCTGTCCGACTACTTCGTGCGCAGCGCGCTCGTGCAGGAGCCAGGGCGCACCGCGCACCACTGGGTGCAGCAAGGCTACGAGTGGGTATTCGTGCGCAGCGGCCTGCTCGAATGGATGCGGGACGCCTCGCGCCAGGCCCGCGCGAACGCGGCCGGCCACGCATGGAGCCTACAGAAGGTGCTGGGCAGCGCGGCCACACACACGCAGGACTACCTCATCGCCGCAGGCTACACCGTGCTGGTGTTCATGGTGCGCCTGCTCGTGCTGTGCCTCTCGCTGCCACTCTTCCTCTTGACGGCATTCGCCGGGTTCGTAGACGGGTTGGTGCGCCGGGACATCCGGCGGTTCGGCGCGGGGCGCGAATCCGGGTTCCTGTACCACCGCGCACGGGCCAGCCTGGTGCCGCTCGCGGTGCTGCCCTGGGTAACCTACCTGGCCCTGCCGGTCAGCGTGCATCCGGTGGCGATCCTGCTGCCGGCGGCGGTGCTGCTGGGGGTGGCTACGGATGTCGCGGCCGGGAGCTTTAAAAAATATTTGTGAAAGCCAAGGCTGCGAATGCAAAATCGATGACGCCGAGGGATTCCCAGCAAAAGGCACCGCTGCAAGAACGATGCTTCCATTAGAGATTGTGAGATTCCCAGGAAAGTCAAAATGAGTAAAACCCGAAACATTGATGATCACATCGGCACTTGCGCTCTCTGCGACACCCCAGCCGTTACGCTCCGGGAATCGCATAGCATTCCGAAATTCGTCTATCAATGGATTAAAGACACCAGCTCCACTCCATACCTGCGCAGCAGCGATAATATCAATTCTCGTGAACAGGATGGACCCAAGGATTATCTTCTTTGCGACGTCTGTGAAGGAGACCTCTCAAAAATTGAAACCGAGCTCGCCGAGAAGCTTTTTAAGAAGATCGCCAACTATCGCCGGCAAGCAGATGAGATCCGCATAACTGACAAGATGCGAATTGCCGTTCTTTCGATATTTTGGAGGGCATTGGTCACCACGCTAGGACGGAAAAGCGATCGAACAGAGGAAGATGATATTGCATTGCGAAAGTTCCTATCTTCCGCCAAGGAACAGATAAGAAATAAGCTCGTAACAACACGGATTTATATTGCCCCATTTTATGGAGATCCGCCATTCTACGAGCTGCCAGTCCAAATTACGTATCTTCTTGATCGGATGACCGGGGCCCAAGACACTCGTTTCTTTGATGACCCCCATCGTTACTTCGCGGTCTTCAAGTTACCATTCATGTTTTTTTATATAGCAATAAATTGGCAGGAGGATGAGTTAGATCCAAATGCAGAATTTATTGGAAAAATAGAGATGAGCGAGATACGTAAGATTCCCGATTTTTTACGCACTTATATTCTATGGCTAGCAGATCAATTCAGAATTTCCGGCGACAAAATGACCGCTCAAAATCGCGAAATCATCGCGCGCGACACAAGCAAGAGCAAAGACTTAACTGGATCTCATAAGTCATTGACTCGTTCACAGGAGAAGAAGCCGCAGAGCCCTTTTTCCGATGATAGTATTAATGGGTAGCCGGACATCGATGCAATTCCAAATTCTACATTTCACGAGAATTCAAACACATCGGTGACGCGATGAAGCTAAACAAGGGATGGTGGGAGCACTTGGCGCCGAAGTCGATGATTGGACGGCGTCGCGAGGTTGAGCAGCTGCTTGAAGACTTCGTGGGATCCTCCGACTACGCGCGGGAGTGGGCGCGGGTGGCTGCGAATTCCCACGGCATATTTAGGCTTAAGCCAGGCCAAGTGATACCCGTTGTGCGCATGATTTTCATTGGCAACCGTCCGGGGTTCATCTCTCCATTCCGTAAGCTCATGGATGGGCACAGAACTGTGGACCGCAACCCAGAGTACGGTCTCGGCGCCCTGGACGAAGGCGAGATTGCTGTCCAGCCTACGATTTCGGTGGAATTCGTTACTGACCCCGCTTTCTTGACTGCGGCCATGCGCGGAGCTACGCAGATTGACGAAAGCACCATCAGGAGCCCTAGCCTTGTGTTTTCGGTGCCCGCGCACTTCCTACTATCGCCAAAGCACTACCCCGAACGCGCATACGTCCTCTACCAGCACATCTTCGGCGCTGGTGCGTCGTATCCCGACGATGGGTTCTTTTATGTGGGTGTGTCCACCCGTAGCTGGCAAAAGCGCTGGTCGGAGCACCGTCGCTCGATTGAGACTGGCAGTCCATTGCTTTTCCATCGCCGATTTAGAGAGGAGACGGATGCCGGGCGTCTCACCTACATGCACCACAAGGTTATGGCTATCACCGACGATCTAGAGCAGCTTTACGAGGCGGAAGAGTTCCTGGTGGAAGGGCATTGGGATGACGAACGTCGGCTCAACATGGTGCCGGGCGGAAAAAGCGGCCTGCGCTACCTGCGCGAAAATGGATTGCTTTCGAAAGGCATCGTTCCTCTGCCCGATGAACGACAAGAGATTCTGCACAAGTGGCTGAGTGAACATCCCCGGTTGGGATTACCAGCCCCATGGGTCGCCGAAAAGTGGAAGGACAACGACTGGGCGATTGCGCAGATTTGCGGGCGGGACGGGCGCTTATCGGTGGTCCAAGTCAAAGCAATACGCGAGCTAGCCAATAACCACACGCCCGAGGAAATCTACGTGCGCATTGGGGCGAAAGATGTGGACCAAGTGAAACGAGTCTTGGATGGAAAAACCTACGCACGCATCGCCTGATCTCCCAAGCGCTGTACCTAACGAATACTCAAGCGAGGTCAGCAACCTCGCGTGCTCATCCGCGATTAGCTCCTGCGAGTGCGGAAGGTAATGGACCACAGCAGTTCAGCTGTGGGGGTCACGGAGTGCTGCCAATCCCAGCGTGCTTCATCCGTCATCTTGTAGATCGATCGCGGCGCCACGTCCAACTGCACGACCTTCCGTGTTGCCGGCTCGTCGGGGTGCGGGCGGAACTTCAACGTGGCGCGTCCGCCGAACGACAGGCCCACGATGGTCTCGAAGTCCGGCACATCGCGGTGCCATCCGAGCGGCGTGCCCGGCGCATACTCGGCTAACAGCGCGTGTACCAGTTCCTCTGCAGGAACATCGATCCACTGCGCCACCCTCTCGCGCAACCACAGCAGCCGTGGGTCCAGGGCTACTCCTGGCAGAAGCCGGTTGACGTCGAAGTCATAAGATCCACC
The DNA here is from genome assembly GCF_040529055.1 of Xanthomonas sontii. Classification (NCBI taxonomy): domain Bacteria; kingdom Pseudomonadati; phylum Pseudomonadota; class Gammaproteobacteria; order Lysobacterales; family Lysobacteraceae; genus Xanthomonas; species Xanthomonas sontii. Next base: position 4,180,799 of record NZ_CP132342.1, read on the forward strand.
AAAGCTCACCACCTTGCGTCTCGCCAAGTACTGCTTGTACTGGGCGGCGTGCAGCGGCAGCGACCGGATGATGTCGATGAGCTCCTGCTGCTCCTGCTCGCTCAGAAACTCTTCCTGGTAGACCAGTCCGTTGATCGACGACCGGATCGGCTCCTCTCCGAACAACTGCTTCTGCATCACTTCATCCTCATTTGAAGTCCCGGCTCTCCGTCGCCAGCCGCCCCAGCAGCGGCGACAGATCCGCGAGCCGGTCCGCAACCAGATTGCACACCTCTTCCTCGCGTTGCCAGCGCCCCTTCACGGCCAGCAGCACCCGGCGCTGGGCCTCCCGCACGCCGCGCCAGACGATGACCTGGGTGGCACCGTGTTCGTCCTCCAGCGAGACGAAGATCGTCCCCTTGGCCCTCTCCGGCTGCTGCCGCAGGGTCACGATGCCGGCCGTCCGTACCATTCGGCCATGGGGCATGCGGCGCAGTTCCTCCGAGGTCTTGAGCTTGTACTTACGCAGGCGCCTGCGCAGCAGCGCCATCGGGTGGCTGCGAAACGTGAGACCGGTGGACACATAGTCCCACACCACGTCCTCGCCCTCCGGCGCTGGGGGCATTTCCAAGTAGCCCTCGTCGACCGGAGCATCCCTCAGCAGTTCAGGAGCGGCATGGAGCGCCGCGGCATCCCACACCTGCTGCCGGCGGTGCCCCGACAGCGTGGCCAGGGCGCCTGCGGCGGCCAGCAGTTTCATCTCGTGCTGCGCCAGCCCTGCGCGCCGCGCCAGTTCCTCGGCGCTGTCGAACGGCCCGGCGCGGCGCGCATCCATGATGCGCTGCGCGCTGGCGGCCTGCAGGCCGCGGATCATGTGCAGCCCCAGCCGCACGGCGGGCACATCCGGAAGGTCCTCCAGCGAAGTTTCCGCATCGCTGTACATCACGTCCACCGGGCGCACCTCCACGCCGTGGCGCCGGGCATCTTGCACCAGTTGGATCGCGGAGTAGAAGCCCATCGGCTGGCCGTTGAGCAGTGCCGCGAGGAAGGCCGCAGGCTCGTGCCGTTTGATCCAACACGATGCATACGCGCACCTGCATTGCGCTTCCTGTTGACCGTACTGCTGCGGGGCATGTGGTTCATGCACGACGTCTAGGCCGGCTGAACGAATTTGATCTGCGCGCGATGCGCTAGTGGTAGAGCCGGTAGACGTGCGGCATACCGGAATCAGTACAGCCGTAGGCCCAGGTCCACGATCTTGCCAATCGGACTGAAAACCAGCGCGCCGCACCGGCCCGGTTCGACGCCCGCATAGGAAGCGCTCTTGACGATGCCATAGGCAATATTTCCATAGTGGACCGGCCCGCCACTGTCACCACGAAAGCACGCCAAGTCGTCCCCTACGACCACCTTGTAGGCCAGGGGGTCACAGACCTGTCCGTTGCACTCCTTACTGCTAAAGCTCGCCGTGCTACTCGACACGACGCCGCACGTCCAACCGGTCTGCGAGCCCCTGTGGCATACCCGATCTCCAGCTACGGCGGCTGCGGCGGAGAGGATCGCCACGCCGCAACTGGAACAGGTGTCCCTCGCAAAGACTTCTCCAAGTGGGCGGTAGCCCAGAACTGGGAAAGAAAACCATGCCAAGTCGTGTGTCGCGTCGAAAAGCCGGTCCTCGTAAGTCAGCTTCGCGGTGACCTGTGCGCCGCTCGCCGCATCCGACCAGTTTCCGTACATGAGGTTCTTGCCACAGTGCGCCGCGGTGACCAGGCCCCACTTGGTGTTGTCCTTGTTCCGAACGATGAAGCCGCCAGTGCACTGGTGCTCATTGTCCAGATTGAGGATCTGGGAGCCGCCCCGCACATAGGGGGACTGGGTCGTTGCCATTGGCGCACTCTGTGTCGGCAGCGTTGATCTGGACGATGGCTCGGGCGACTCTTGTGGTTCTGATTCCATGGGGCCCGGCAGGAACTTGAACCTGACAGGCACGCCGAGCTGACGACTCAGCGTTGCGTTCTCGGCTTCGTAGGCAGCTTGCTCCTCCGCAGGGACGAAGACGTAAAGCACGATCGCAGCATCCACCTCATCGATACCAGTGCCCTGCAAGCCGGGCACCTGCTCCTGTAGGTGTGCTTGGTTCGACGCCAGGATGGCGCTGATCTCGTCCAGCGTCTTGCCGGACACCAGTGTGAACTTCACCGGGATGGTCCCGTGCGCCGTGGACAACTCATGGATAGCGGGTAGCGGACCCTGCTTGAGTCGCAGCACGAGCTTGAACCCGTCGCGGCTATCGTCCCAATACGAGGTATCGAGACGGTCGGCGTAGTCCGCTTTGAAAGCCTCGATCTCCGACCGGGCAAGCACCTGCCTGAGCTCCAGGCGCCGCGAGGCTTCCGCTTCAGCCACGTGATTGTCCTTTGCGTAGCTTCGGGAGATGACCTCCAACTGGTTCAATGGTTTGGCATCCTGGGCCTGGGCGGTACTGGACAGCGCCATTGCGCAGGCTGCGACGAAAAGCCACGTGTGTCTCATCGTTTGGTCCTCCTTGAATGTTGTTCCTGAAGTGCGGTTCCATTTATTTTTCTTGTCGCTGATGCCCGTGTCAAACGACACCGTTCCAGCATTCCAGCGTCCTTTTTCCCTAGATTTCAGAGCGCCATCGAGGGCGGTTGGCGTGGGCAACACATTCGTTATTCAAGTGATAACGATAGATCCCTAGAACGTATTTCCATCCGGCTCCGCTCCCGCGAACTGCGCCACCGCATTCGCTGGCAGGGTCAGAAGCCCTGCCCCTTCGGTGCGGGACGTCCGGACACGCGGTTGCATGCCTTCTCAGGGCGCCCTTGCCCAACGTCCAGGAACGCGCAGCCACTGCATCGCGTCCTGACCATCAATGCGGTGTGCGCCACGTCCTCATTGATGGCGGCGGCCATCCGTCCGCCTGCGCAGCATCGAGTCTCCCCATCGCAAGGAGACCGACATGACCTCGCGTGCCACGGCCAGCCACGCCGCATCCCCTCGCCTCCCCCTGTCCGGCGTGCTGGCCGTGGCACTTCTTTGCGGCACGACATCGGCTCGGGCCGACGGCGCCCTCGAACGCGAGCGGTTGGCAGGGGCACAGCGTCTGCTCGACCAGGCAGACCGGCTCGCCGCCATGGCAGTTGCTGCCGCTGCCTCCGAACCGTCCCGATACCACTTCGACTACGCGCGCCTGCACGACGACGTGCGCCGCATGCAGGCGGGCGTCGCCAGCTATCTGGTCCCGGTGCGCGCGCAGCCGCGCGACCCGTCCGCACTGGCAGGCCAGTACACGCGCGACAGCGCGCCGAGACCGGCACCTGCGGAGCAGCGGCGATGACCGCGACCGCGGACCAGCTCGCTGCCTTCCAGGCCAACGGCGGGTTCCCGGCCTCGGCCGTCGCCGATGTCGTGCTGGGTTTCGTGTTCGCCGTGCTGCTGCTCTGGGGCGTGTGGGCCATGCGCGCCGCCTACGCGGGCTGGGCCGAGCAGCGCTTGTCGCAGCGCCAGTTTCTCGCGGTGGTTGTCCGCTTCCTCGCGCTCTACCTCGTGCTGACGTTCCTGCTGCTTTCCCGCTGATCCCGCCTTTCCTGAGAAATCCGATGAACCGAGGACCTGCCATGCAAGCATCCACCCTCCCCCGACGTCGCGCCACGCGTACCGCTCCCATCCTCGCGACGGCCACCCTGCTGGCGATAGCGACACCCGCATTCGCGGTCGGCCTGCCCACGATGGAAGACCCGTCGCGCGGAGCCGGCAAGGGCATCCTGCAGACGCTGCAGAACTACGGCTACGACATCGTGCTGCTCGTCGCGCTGCTCGTCGTGGCTTCCATGTTTGTCGGCGTCTGCTATCACGCCTACACGCGCTACTCGGAAATCCATACCGGCCGCGCCACCTGGGGCCAGTTCGGCCTGACCGTGGCCGTGGGCGCGATGCTGCTGGTGGTCGGCATCTGGCTGCTCACCAAGGCCACGGCCATCCTGTAGCAGCGTGCCCATGGCCCCCCAGGACACGACACGCGACGGGCTCGTCGCCTTCCTCCCTCACCGGCTCAACCGCCAGCCCGTGGTGGTGCGCGGCCTCACCGCCGACGAACTCTGGGTCTGCGCCGGCGCATCCGCCGCCGCCGGACTGGCTGTGGGGCTGCCGCTGGCGTGGATCACGCGCAGCATCGCAATGGTGCCCACCATGATCGTGGCGGGCATTGCCGCGGGCGTCTTCATCGGAGGCGGCATCCTGCGGCGCGCGAAACGCGGCCGGCCCGACACATGGTTGTACCGCCAGATGCAGTGGCGGCTGGCCCTGCGCCATCCGCTGTGGGCCGCACGCCTCGGCGGCCAGGGGCTGGTCACGCGCTCGGGCTGCTGGACCACGCGCCGCACTGCGCCCGTTCGCCGCCCGCGTGGCCACCGTGGCTTCCATCCACGCCACCTGCATCCCCGGGGCCGGCCATGAGCCGCTTCCGCAACGAGGTGGCGCACCTGCAGGCGCACGTGAGCACCCTGCGCCGGGTGGGCGCGGCGCTGTTCGCACTGGCGGTGCTGCTGGGCATCGGCTGGGCAAATGCGCCGCGCCACCTGACCATCCACGTGCCCCCCGATCTGCGCTCGGGCAGCACCCGCAAGTGGTGGGACGTGCCGCCCGAGAACGTGTACGCCTTCGGCTACTACATCTTCCAGCAGCTCAACCGCTGGCCGACGAATGGCGAGGAGGACTACCCCCGCAACCTGCGCGCCTTGTCAGCCTACCTCACCCCGTCCTGCCAAGCTCTGCTGCAGCAGGACTACGAGACACGCCGCACCAACGGCGAGTTGCGCCAGCGCGTGCGCGGCCTCTACGAAATCCCGGGCCGCAGCTACGGCGAAGACCCGACCACGCGCGTCAAGGTGCTGTCCGAGCGCGACTGGATCGTGACGCTCGACGTCGCCGCGGACGAGTACTACGCGGGAGAGCAGGTGAAGCGGGCGCTCGTGCGCTACCCGTTGAAGGTGGTCCGCCTCGATGTCGATCCCGAGCGGAACCCGTTCGGCCTGGCCCTCGACTGCTACAGCGGTGCTCCGCAGCGCATCACGCTGCCCGCCGCGGCGCCAGCGACCACCGCACCGGGCAACCCATCCGCGCCCGCCGCGCCCTTGCCTGGAGGCACGCCATGAACCGACCCATCCCCTTCGCCCTGCGCGCGCTCGCACTGGGCGCCATGCTTTGGCTGGGCGTCGCTCCCGCGGCCCAGGCACTACAGATCCTTCGCTGGGAACGCATGCCGCTGGCTGTGCCCCTGCGCGTCGGGGAAGAGCGCGTGGTCTTCATCGATCGGAACGTGCGCGTGGGCGTGCCCGCCACCATCGCCGATCGCCTGCGCGTGCAGAGCGCTGGCGGCGCGATCTACCTGCGGGCCAGCGAAGCGATCGAGCCGACCCGGTTGCAGTTGCAGGACGCCGACAGCGGCGCGCTGATCCTGATCGACATCGCGGCCGAAGCGCCGAAGGAAGGCCAGGCCACGCTGGAGCCCGTGCGGATTGTCGAAGGCGACACGCCGGCTAAGCGCTACGGCGCCCGCGACAGAACTCCGGACAGCGACGCAGGCGCCGATGAGCGTCCCGCCGACGTGCGGGCGTCCGGGTCCGCCGAATCGGGAACCCATGCGCGCCACGAGACGCCGGTCGCAGTGGTGCTCACCCGCTATGCCGCGCAGAGCCTCTATGCCCCCTTGCGCACGGTGGAAACAGCCATAGGCGTGTCGCAGGCGAACTTGCGCCGCGGCCTGAACCTGGACGCGCTCGCGCCGTCGCTGCCCGTGCGCGCGCAGGCCCTGGCCGCGTGGCGCATGGAAGACCAGTGGGTGACTGCGGTACGCCTGACCAACACCTCGCCGCGCTGGGTGGACCTCGATCCCCGCATGCTGATCGGCGACTTCGTCGCCGCGACCTTCCAGCACCCGGGCCTGGGGCCGGCCGGCGACGCCACCGATACCACGGTGCTCTACCTCGTCACGCGCGGACGCGGGCTGGGCGACGCGCTGCTGCCGCGCATCAGCCGCATCGACGCCGCGCAAAACCTCCCACCGCCGGCCCTCGACGCCGCCGTGGCTCCAGCTGCCACGCCGGCCGCTCCACACCAGCCTTCGGGAGCCGCCCATGAAAAGTAACGGTCTGCTCAAGTGGCTGATGATCCCGGTGGTCGCGCTGCTGGTCTTCCTCGGCATCCATCTGACCTCCTCGCGACCGGACAAGTCCGCAGAAGGTGGCACCGCGCAGCTCACGCCCGAGGAAATGAAGGCCCTGGGCATCGACGGTGACACCCCGCGCGACACCGTGGCCACCCTGGTCGCGCAGGTCAAGCAACTGCGCGGCGAACTGCAGACCGCCGTCGGCGAGAACAGGAACCAGCGCGCGGAAAACGAGCGCCTGCGCCAGCGCGACAACTCGATTGACCAGCGCATCCAGGCCGCGATCGACGGTGAGCGCAACCGCCAGCACCAGGAGAACGAACAGGTCGCTGGCGACAAGCAGCAGACCCAGAGCATGCTGCAGGACCTGCAGCACAAGCTGGACCAGTTGGGCGCCAAGGGCGGCTCCGCCGACCTGCCTGTCGGGCTGGGGCTGGAGGAAGGCGACGGCAAGGGCTTCGGCGCCGCTGGCGCATCGGGCGTGCGGTGGGTGGAACCCGACGACGCGCGGCCCGATGCGGGCAAGACCGCACCCGGCGGCCCGGGCAAGGCCGATCGCTTTCCGATGCGCTTTGGCCCCGCCGATGGCGGTGCGGGCGGCGGCTCCGCATCCGCCACGCCGGCCGGCACCTCGCCCGCCACCGAGGCCAAGCCCGCCAAGCCCGTCTACACCCTGCCCACGAACGCCACCCTGATGGGTTCCGTCGCGATGACGGCCCTCATCGGGCGTGTGCCGATCGACGGCACGGTCAACGACCCCTATCCCTTCAAAGTCCTCATCGGCCCCGACAACCTGACGGCCAACGGCATCGATCTGCCGGAGGTGGCGGGCGCCGTGGTGAGCGGCACCGCCTCGGGCGACTGGACGCTCTCGTGCGTGCGCGGCCAGATCCGCTCGGTCACCTTCGTGTTCCGCGACGGCACGATCCGCACGATCCCGGACGACAAGGCCCAGGGCGGCGCGGGCAGCAGCCGCGGCGGCTCGGGCAACGGCAACGCCGCGGATGGCCAGGGCTCCATCCTGGGCGGCCTCGGCTGGATCAGCGACCCACACGGCATCCCCTGTGTCAGCGGCGAGCGGCGCAGCAACGCGCAGCAATATCTCGGATCGCAGGCCCTCATCACCGCGGCTGGCGCCGGCGCCGCATCGCTCATCAAGAGCGACAGCGGCAGCGTGGCGGTGGTCAGCAACGGCAACGGCTCGCTGGGCACCGTGGGCATCTCCGGCAACGAGGCCATGGGCCGCATCCTCGCTGGCGGCGTGCAGGAGATGTCCCAGTGGGTGAACAAGCTCTACGGGCAGGCCTTCGCCGCGGTGTACGTGCCACCCGGCGCCCAGGTCGCCGTCCACCTCGAACAACCCGTGCAGATCGACTACGAAGCCCAGGGCCGCAAGGTCCGCCACACCACCGGAGGAACCCATGCGAACGACCTGGACTGAGCGTCGCGGGGCGCTGCGCAGCCTGCTTGCCACCATCGCCCTGCTGCTGTCTGGCTGCGCGACGCACAAAGACGACCTGCTGTCGCATGGCGATCGCACGATGCGCGACATCTGGGACCAGGAGACCGCCGGCGCCAGCGTGCCCGGTGCGCAGGTCGGCGGCGCGGCGGCACGCCAACTGATGGACGCGCGCCAGGTCCTGCGCCGCCCCCTGACGGCAGCCGACGTCCAGGCCATCCCCGCCGACAACGCGGCCTACACCCGGACGGCGCAGAACGAGATCTACCGCCAGTTCCGCCGGCTGCCCAACCCCGATCTGGTGATGTACGTCTTCCCCCACCTCGCCGGCACCGATCCCGTTCCCGTGCCGGGCTACAGCACGGTGTTCCCGCTGTACCAGCGCGTGCAATACGCGATGCCCGGCGAACGCGTGGAGGATTACTGATGCCGCGGCGGCCGCGCTGGCGCTGGTCCGAGCGCGCCGCGGGCGCGCTGCATCGACTGCGCAGCGGTGTCGCAGCGATGGGTTCGGTCGCCGCGGACCACCCCGCCGCGGACCCGCCGGATGCCTGGGACGAACACGTCGCCCGGCTCGCGGAGAACGGCATTCCGGCGCCCGGCACGCACGCGCGCCCGCCGGGCCGGCCGCGCGCCACCGAAGACGACGAGCCCGCCCTCTACGGCGTATCGCCCTCCTTCGTGGACATGCTGCCCTGGGCCGAGTACCTGCCCGAGTCGCGCAGCATGCTGCTGGATGACGGGGTGTCCGTCGCGGCATTCTTTGAACTCGTGCCCATCGGCACGGAAGGCCGCGAGATGGCGTGGCTGTGGCAGGCGCGCGATGCGCTGGAGAATGCGCTGCAGGATGCCTTCGACGAACTGGACGATCACCCATGGGTGGTGCAGCTCTACGCCCAGGACGAGGCCAGTTGGGAACGCTACCTGCGCGGCCTGGACGCCTACGTGCAGCCGCGGGCGCGCGACACCGCGTTCACCGCCTTCTACCAGCGCTTCTTCGCCCACCACCTGCGCGCCATCGCCAAGCCCGGCGGCCTGTTCGAGGACACGGCCGTGACGCGCCTGCCCTGGCGCGGCCAGGCCCGGAGGGTACGCATGGTGGTCTACCGGCGCCTCGGCGACGCCTCCGGCCAGCGCCGCGGCCTGTCGCCCGAGCAGGCGCTGACGACCATCTGCGACCGGTTGCAGGGCGGCTTGGCTAATGCCGGTGTGAGAGCGGAACGTCTGGGCGCAGCGGACATCCACGCATGGCTGCTGCGCTGGTTCAACCCGCAGCCGCATCTGCTCGGCGATACCGCGCTCGACAGGGAACGCTTCTACGACCTGACGCGCTATCCCGAAGAAGCCGAGGAAGGCGACATCGAACTTGCGAGCGGCACCGACTTCGCCCAGCGGCTGTTTTTCGGCCCGCCGCGCTCCGACGTGGACAACGGCATCTGGTGGTTCGACGGCATGCCCCACCGCGCGGTGGTGATGGACCGTCTGCGCAACGCGCCGGGCACGGGTCACCTCACGGGCGAAACGCGCAAGGGAGACGCGATCAACGCGCTCTTCGACCAGATGCCGGAGGACACGGTGATGTGCCTCACCCTGGTCGCCACGCCACAGGACGTACTCGAATCCCATCTCAACCACCTCGCGCGCAAGGCCGTGGGCGAGACGCTGGCGTCCGAGCAGACCCGCCGCGACGTGCAGGAGGCACGCGGACTGATCGGCAGCGCGCACAAGCTCTACCGCGGCGCACTCGCCTTCTACCTGCGCGGACAGGATCTCGCCCAGCTGGATGAGCGCGGCGTGCAGCTCGCCAACGTGATGCTGGGCGCCGGCCTACAGCCGGTGCGCGAGGACGACGAGGTCGCCCCCCTCAACACTTACCTGCGCTGGCTGCCGTGCGTCTTCGACCCCGCCAAGGACACGCGGCAGTGGTACACGCAGCTCATGTTCGTGCAGCACGCGGCCAACCTCGCGCCGGTCTGGGGGCGCAGCCGCGGCACGGGCCACCCCGGCATCACGCTATTCAACCGGGGCGGCGACACCATCACCTTCGACCCGCTCAACCGGCTGGACCGGCAGATGAACGCCCATCTGTTCCTGTTCGGACCCACGGGATCCGGCAAGAGCGCCACCCTCAACAACCTGCTCAACCAGGTGACGGCGATGTACCGCCCTCGCCTCTTCATCGTCGAGGCCGGCAACTCCTTCGGGCTGTTCGGCGACTTCGCCGCCCGCCTCGGCCTCACGGTGAACCGCGTGCGGCTCGCCCCGGGCGCGGGCGTCAGCCTCGCTCCCTTCGCCGATGCGCGGCGCCTGGTGGACACACCCAGCCAGGTCCGCACGCTCGACGCCGACGCGCTCGATGAAGCGCCGGATGCGGGCGGCTCCGCTTCCGACGGGGACGAGCAACGCGACGTGCTCGGCGAACTCGAGATCACCGCCCGCCTCATGATTACCGGCGGCGAAGACAAGGAAGAGGCGCGCATGACGCGCGCCGACCGCAGCCTGATCCGGCAATGCATCCTCGATGCCGCCCGCCGATGCACGGCCGCAGGCCGCACCGTGCTGACGCGGGACGTGCGCGACGCGCTGCGCGATCGGGCCGGCGACACCAACTTGCCAGAGATGCGCCGCGCCCGGCTGCTGGAGATGGCGGACGCCATGGACATGTTCTGCCAGGGCGCCGATGGGGAGATGTTCGACCGCGCCGGCACGCCCTGGCCCGAGGCCGACATCACCATCGTAGACCTCGCCACCTACGCGCGCGAGGGCTACAACGCGCAGCTCTCGGTGGCTTACATCTCGCTCATCAACACCGTCAACAACATCGCGGAGCGCGACCAGTTCCTCGGCCGGCCCATCATCAACGTCACCGACGAGGGCCACATCATCACCAAGAACCCGCTGCTAGCGCCCTACATCGTCAAGATCACGAAGATGTGGCGCAAGCTCGGCGCCTGGTTCTGGTTGGCGACCCAGAACCTCGACGATCTGCCGAAGGCCGCTGAGCCCATGCTCAACATGATCGAATGGTGGATCTGCCTCTCCATGCCGCCGGACGAAGTGGAGAAGATCGCGCGCTTCCGCGAACTGAACCCGGCGCAGAAGGCCCTGATGCTGTCGGCGCGCAAGGAGGCAGGAAAGTTCACCGAGGGCGTCATCCTCTCCAAGTCCATGGAACTCCTCTTTCGGGCCGTACCGCCCAGCTTGTACCTCGCCATGGCCATGACCGAACCCGAAGAGAAAGCCGAACGCTTCGCGCTGATGCAGCAGCAAGGCATCCACGAGCTCGACGCCGCCATCCTGGTCGCCGAGCGCATCGATCGCGCACGCGGCATCGAGCCGCTGCCGCACCACGCCCTGGGCTGAATATGGAGCCCCCCCCATGCGACCCACCATCACCCGACTCCTGCGCTGGCGCACGGCGCTTTCCAACATCGAGTGGCCGATCGCCGCAGCGGCTGTTCTGCTGACCGCTGCGCTCGCGATCGCGATCTGGCCGGATGCGCCGCAGGTAGCGTCCTCAGAAGCTCAGCCAGCCCAACCGGCGCCGCCCCTGCCCCCAGGGCCGCCCTGGACGCTCGGCCGATCGGATGCGCGCTTCACCATCACCATCTATGCCGACCTGGAATGCCCGTACTGCCGGGACTACGTTCCCCAGCTTGTGCGCTGGGTCGGAGCGATGCCCGACGTCAACCTGCAGTGGCATCACCTCCCGCTCCAGGCGCATGAGCCGGCGGCCAGCCAGGAGGCCCGGCTCGCCGAATGCGCCGGCAACGAACGCGGCCATGCAGGCTTCTGGCACACGGTGGACTGGATCTACGCACACACGCGCGCCGAAGGCCGCGGCGTGTCGGAAAGCACTCGCTATCCCGACATGACGCCTCAGATGCAGGCGTGCGTGGAAGGCGAAAAGTCGGAAGCCACCGTCATACAACAATCGCTGCAAGCGTCCGGCACTGGAATCAGCGGAACGCCGACACTGCAGCTACGGGACCGCGCCAGCGGCAATGAAATGCGCCTCAGCGGGGCGGTGCCGGCTGATGCGCTGATGTCCGCTCTGGACATGCTGGCATCGCACGACGCACGACATTGACCACGGATCTGGGTCAGCCACTCTGGCGGCTCCACCGGTCCGGGACGGATGCCTGCCGCAGTGACGCTGAACAAGTCCCCACGATCCGGCGCGCTCTGTTCGTGCAGAGCACCTCAAAAGGGATCACTTCCCAGCCCAGATTCCGGCTGGGCTTCCGTGCTCCGAATGCCCAGTATTGATCGCAGGTAGTGGAGGACGACATCCTCCCTTCCCAGGCAGCCGTGATCTTCAAGGCTGCGGCGCGCATGCGCCGATCGCACCAGTCCGCCCCGCATCCGAACCGCGGACGAACAGCGCGCAATCGCTGACTGATGCCCATCATCGTCAACCCACGGGGCCTTCACTCCCCAGTGGGCGTGCGGCTCCTCTTCGTATGAAAGCCGGAGGCTCCAAATGCCGCAACTTGCCACGTCCGAGGTGCTGCAACCCAGCACCACACCCTGCCCTACTCTCACCGCCCAGGAAACCCGCTTGGTCCACCGCGCGCTCCATGTGCTGGAGCGACGCATGTTCCAACGGGAGGCGCTAATTCCAAGTCCCAGAGCGCTTTACGACTACCTGCGGCTGAAGCTTGCCGGTGAGCGCCACGAGGTCTTCGGCGTTGTCTTCCTTGACAGCCAACATCGAGCCATCACCTTCGACGCCCTGTTCCAAGGAACGATCAACCAGGCCGCGGTCTACCCTCGCGTCATCGTCAAGCGAGCGATGGATCTGAACGCCTGCGCAGTCATCCTCGTGCATAACCACCCGTCGGGCGTTTCCCAGAGCAGCGATGCTGATCGGGCTCTCACAGAGCGCATCTGCGCTTCGCTGGGCTTGATCGATGTCCGCGTACTAGACCACGTGATCGTCGGCTCGGGCACGCCCTTCTCCTTTGCCGAAGCCGGCCTGCTGTGATCCCAAGACGCCCCAGCCATGGGGCGTCCTCTTTTCGCCGAACAACACGGCAGCGGGGGTTGCCCATTTTCCCTGGCCGCGCTTGGGCACCTGCGTTCGACTTGGAACCCCGTGAACACATCCAGGGTCCCCACGTGCACGTCCACCGTCTCTCCACGCGCCCGAGCCTCGTCCTAATCGCGAGGGTGACAGCCGGCTTCACCGTCACCGCTTCCGCCGCGGCCTTCGCCGATGACGTAAGAGTCTTCACCGACAAGGCCCACCCGGTCACAGCCGTGCCCGGTGCGACCATCATCGAACTGGATGCACCTGCCCGCCTGGTTTCGGACCTGAGCGCGGGCTTGCCGCGGGATCCGCAGCGTGCGGAAGCCATGATGCGCCAGCGTCTGGCGAGTCCAGGCTTCGCCGAAAGGCAGAAGAAGCTGGATTTGGCCTACCAGGGGGTGGCAGACGCGTATTCGCTCGGTGTCGCCAAGCTGCCCGCCGTCGTGGTCGACGGGCGTTACGTCATGTATGGCGACGCCGACACACGCCGCGCCCTGGGCCGCATCGCGGCGTACCGGAGGACCGGGCAGTGATGCGCTCGAAGAAGCTCCGCGCCGCGACCTTCGGCGTCCTGTTCGCCGCCACGGTGCCCTCGTATGCACTGGATACCGCGACCATCGTGGCGTCGGCCTTTTCGCCCGACTGCTTCGCGTATCGGGTCTCCGGCATCTGCTACTGGCTGTACTGCACCTGGAGCGGCTGCACGGTGCGTACCTCGGTGAAGGTGCGGCACTACGTTCCCGATGCGGTCGTCTCCAGCTACAGCAACACGGGGGCGAACCCCTGGGTCGAAGTCCGCGCGATGAGCGTACCCAATCCCACGGCACAGGCCGGGGGCGACGGAACCACCAACCAGAGCCACGAGAACAACCTCGCCAAGTTCAAGAACGCGGACGTGATCGGACACCCTGCCGGCGAAGCGTTCTCCGCGTTCGCCAGTGGCTCCGGCTACACCTGCGAGGGTGCAGGCACCCCCTTCATGCCGTATCTGCTGAGCACCTACGACACGCTGGCGTGGCGCTACAACCTGCCGGAGTTGGCGTACCCCGAGTCGCTGACACCCGGTATGCGCGAGATCGGATCGCGCCTGTCGGCGGACCTTTGGGGCAACGTCTATCCACGAGGCGGATTCCTGCACCAGACAGACGACTACTTCAGCGGCGCCGTGGTCGCGCAGCGGGCAGGCGATGTGGTGACACGCACGGGCCAGCCGCACGTGTACCAGCCTCTCCTTGCAAGCCCGAGCGCCGGCTATTGGCCCGCCGGCCCGCTGGTCGAAAGCAATGCTGATTCGGGCAAGTGGCAGGAGCTGACGCCCACCCTCTCCAGCCAATGCGCGGTCTTCCCCAACCGCGCCTCTCACCTGCAAGCCCAGCAGGGCGACTACGCCTGGGCGCTCTGGCGCCCGTACAGCTGCTGCCAGCGGCGCGGCCAGGTTTTCCTCGGCAGCACCGACTTTTGATGGAGACACCTGTGGACGACATGACATCCCCCCGCAATTCTCCACGGACAGGCCTGCGCAGCCTGATCGCCATCGCCGCACTCGCCGCCCTCTGCAGCAACTCCGGTGCGCAGACGCGGATCGACGAGGACGGCATCCGCACCAGCGGCAACGTGATCGGCAGCGACGTGCTCTACAGCATCGGCGGCGGCCGCGCGGTTTCGATGAGCCCTGCCGGGAACATGCAGAGCATCGGCGTCGGCATGGGCTGGAACAGCAACCTGATCTGCGGCGACATGAGCATCACCACCACGCTGCAGAACCAGTTGAACGGCATCAGCAACGGCTTTCAGTCGATCATGAGCAACGTGATCCAGTCCGCGACGAGTGCGGTCGCCTCGCTGCCTGCGCTCATCATCCAGCGCGCCGATCCCGGGCTCTACAACCTGCTGACGAACGGCATCCTGCAAGCCCGGCTGGACTTCGACCGCTCCAAGATGACATGCCGCGCGATCGCGAGCCGCATGGCCGACATGGCGGGCGGGCAGACCGGCTGGGACCAGTTGGCCGAAGGCATGGCCCTCAAGCAGACGGTCTCCAGCACGGACGCGGTATCGGCCATCGAGCGCGCGGAGGCAAATAAGGGCAACAACGGCGTGCCCTGGGTCGGCGGAGGCAGCGCGGGCGGCTCGGGCCAGTCCTCGATCAAGATCGTCGGGGACGTCACGCGTGCGGGCTACAACCTGCTGAACGGGCGCGGGGCCACCGACACGTCTTCCATCTCGGCGAACGAGTGCAACGGACGCCTGTCGTGCCAGACGTGGAGTTCGCCGCAGGCGGCGGCCACGTGGGCAACGAGGGTGCTGGGCGAGCGGGAGCAACGAACCTGCGAGACCTGTACCAAGACCTCGACCACACCCGGCGTAGGCCTGACGCCGCTAATCCAGGAAGAGTACGAGGCCAAGCTCAAGGCATTGCAGGAACTCGTGTCCGGGGCCAAGCCGACCACCGCGGCAAACCTGGACGCCGCAGGCAGTGCCTCGCTGCCGCTCACGCGGGGCGTCATCGAAGCGCTGCGCGACGAGCCCGACCAGGATCTGCTGGGCAAGCGCCTAGCGTCGGAGGTCGCGCTCGCCTCGGTGATGGAGAAGGCCCTTCTGCTGCAGCGCACGCTACTGACGGGCCGCAAGGAGCCCAACGTCGCGGCCAACGAACTCGCGACGAAGGCCGTGGACCAGGAGAGCGGCGCACTGGAACAGGAGATCCAGAACCTGAAGACCGAGCTCGAACTGCGCCGTGAACTCGCTGGCAACTCGCCGATGACGCTGATCCAGCGCTACAGCACCCGCGCCGCCGGCTCGCGCGGCATTTACCAGGGCGATCCAACCCGGGACCGAGTCCACGAGATTCAGAAGCCGCGGAGCACGCAATGAGCGCCAGCAATGGCGTCAGGCGCGTGCAGCACCTGGTCAACGTCTCTGGCGGCAAGGACTCCACCGCGACCTACTTGCTCGCCCTGGAGTCTGGACGGGACTTTCGTGCGGTCTTCGCCGACACCGGCAACGAGCACGAGCTCACCTACGAATTCGTGCAGCGGCTGCCAGAGCGCACGGGTGGCCCCGTGATCGAGTGGGTGAAGGCAGACTTCCGCGCGAGGATGGCGAAGCACAAGGCCTATGTGCTGGAGCGGTGGCCACAGATGGGCATCCCCGATGCGCTCGTGCGCGAGGCTGCGGAACTGCACGAGCCCACAGGCAACCCCTTCCTCGACCTCTGCATCACCAAAGGGCGCTTTCCGTCGAGAATGGCCCAGTTCTGCACCTCCGAGCTGAAGGAACTGCCGATCACCGAACAGGTGGTCCTCCCGATGCTCCGGCGCGGGCCCGTCATTCAGTGGCTCGGCATCCGAGCGGAGGAAAGCCGACATCGCGCCCTGCAGCCACGCCTCAACCGCCACGAATCCGGCTGCTACCTCTGGCGGCCGATCTTCGACTGGACGGTGCAGCAGGTCTGGAAAATGCACGCCGACCACGGGCTCACGCCCAACCCTCTCTACGCCATGGGCATGGGCCGCGTCGGCTGCATGCCCTGCATCCACACTCGGAAAGCCGAACTCAGGTCGATTGCTGAACGCTTCCCGGAACACGTCGATCGCATTGAGCGCTGGGAACGCGTCGTCGCAGCTGCGAACAAACGCCATGCCGCCACCTTCTTCCCGGTACGCAAGGACCCTACCGATGCCGACCGCCCCGGACAGTACTCGGGCATCCGGCGCGTGGTGCAGTGGTGTCGCACCGCGCGCGGCGGCCGCCAGTACGCGCTGTTCTTCGATGACCAGCCCGGCGGTGGCTGTTCCTCCGACCTGGCGCTGTGCGAAAGGAACAGCCTGTGACCAGGCCTGCAGAGCGCCGAGGCGCGAAGTCGGTCGTGAGATCCCTGGGTCGCGCATCGATCTGGGTGGGCCTTCTGATCGGCATGGCGGTCGCGCTAAACGTGCTCGGGATTCGGGCCGTCGGTGGCGCCGACGCTTGGGAGCGATGGATCAAGGCGCACGCGGGCTACTTCATGGCTTGGCGGATCCTTCTGTACGCACTGGCCATCTTGCTGTGGCGGCGCCTTCGCGTTCGACTGCGCCAAGCTTGCACCAGCGTCGAAGAACTTGCGCGCATTCGCCGCGTTGAGATCGCAGGAGTGCTGGCTGTTCTTCTCCTCGAAGTGAGCAACCTCTGACCAGCCAGGAATACGGGGCTAGGCGCCACCGTGTTTCTAGTAGCTTCGCAGCTACGAATGCGTTCGACTTACGGAATACACGCACTAGGAGCTTCACGTGCCGGTTCGTCGTCGCCCTCTCCCCCCTATCGCACGCCACTTCCAGGAAGCACTTCCCGGTCACTCAGTGCTTTCGGGCGCCACTACGCTTATCGATGCACGCGATGTCCGAGGTGAGAACACCAATCCCCCACTTGCCGCACGTCGCGCGACCGCGGACCCTGCGCGGCATGGAGAGATCCGGCGATGATCGGCAACCAGCGCACCGGCCGACTTCCCGGCGTCGTGATGCACGCGACCTCGCATGAGGGCTTGGTGGTGGACGTGGATGGAAAACGCGCCCGCCTGGCCATCATTGATGCCGATGGAAAGGTCATTGCGGCGGGCGCTGAGGTGGCTAGTGAAGCCGAAGCCGTGGCGCTCAACAACTACCGCAACATGCTCCAGGGCAAGGGCTTTCTCCGCACTTACGGCAAACCCATTAACAAAGCATGAAAGAACCGTGGTCGCGTTCGCAGTTTGCTCAGGAACGAGCGAGCGAAGTGGAGGCAAGTAGTCAAGAACTCGGGTGCGCGATCGATTGATCCGCAGACATGTGGCCCTTGTATAGAAGGGAAGATGCGCGTCGTCTCCAAACCTTTATTCATCTTGAGTGCCAGCCCAGGAGGAATTTCGCACAGCGGGTTCGGAAGATGCATTGCTGATCGAATGCGCCTCAGCAGGCGATTCGATGCATAGACTAACGAGAACCCGTCTCCCACGGGTGCCGGCGATCTCTGTTTACGACGATCAGAGGCGAGCGACCTACGCGATGTGGACTGGCTTGGATTACTGACAAATCCATGTGCCCCCAGAGCGATTACATGAACGCCCAGTCGGGCCAACAATGGTGTCAGGCCCGGATTTTTTATAGATTGCCCCCGTCTCGTCGTAGCAGAAGCCGGCATCGCAACGGGTAATCGGGGAGACGGGAGCAGCAATCACCTTTGGCGGCTCCTGCATCAGAGGCGTCGTGGTGCCACAGCTTGCATTGACTTGCACGATTGCGGCATTGGTACGGATACGCCGCTCATCCAGTGACAGAGTACGAATGCTCGACACGAAGTCGAGTTCCTTCTGGGCAGCCCGACAGGCGGGTGTATCGGCCGCAGCTGCTTGCGCCCTGCCTTGCGTGCTCACTGCCGTGGTTGAACGCTGACGGTCCTGAAATGCCTGTGCCTCGCGCTCTGCAGCTCGGTCTTGGTACTTTCGTTGGTTGGCTTGTGCCGCTTGATCGCGCTCTCCGGCGATTTCATCTTGGCTTCGCTGGCGCTCCAACAACTCTCCAGGTTGGTTCGCCGGACAGGGCAGATCAGAGTAAGTCGTTTTTCCGGATTTTTCAGCGCAGCGGTAAACCTGGGCTTGGACTGAAAATACAGAGAGTGCAATGCCGGCAGTAAAAATTAGCGGTTTGAGGAGCTTCATAGATGGATCTAACACGTCATGGGCCATGCAAGTGCAACGTCTCAACAAGCGCCGAGGTTGTCCGCAGAGCGCGCGCTATCTCTATGCTTGAAGACAGTAACAATTTCTCGGGTGACGCGCCCTAGCCTCTTTGCTGCAGTCCGTAGGAGGGAGCCAGACGGAGGCTCCCTCACAAACCTTGCGAAATCAACTACGGCATGTATCTGATCGTCAGCAAAGAATTCGGGGATATGCACCCCGGGCGCTGCCCCACGATGACCCAGCCGGACGGGATCGGTGCAACATTGCATACCTCCAGGATGCCGTACTCCGGGCGAGCCTCTTGGATCTGCCAGTACTGATAGCCGGGCAATCCGCAGCCTTGCCCGACCTGCTTCACGATCCATCCTGTGGGTACGCTGGAAGCCGGGACGTTGCACATCGAGCGCGGCGTGGAGTTGGGAGCCACGTAATCGGCCTGATATCTCGCCACGCCGGAGGTACAACTGCCCTGAATGGCAGTAACCACCCAGTTGGTAGGTACTGCGGTCATGGCGCACATGTACATGGACGGCCGAAGAACAGGATCTACTTTGCGTATTTCATAGAGCCCAAAGCCCGTGCCACACCCCGGCCGAATCGATGTGACAACCCAACCATTGGGGATTGGCACATTCGCGCAGATTTCCATCCAGTCGGGACCCGATTGCGACCTTTCAATCGCATCGGGACCTTGGTACCCATTGCCGTGCTGGTCAGTCGCAGAAGCGATGCAGGGGGCAATGGCCAACAATGCTGACATCACGACCGTAACCACGCTTTTCATGAAGCTCTCCTTTGTTGTCGAAGGGATCTGGCTAGCCCAACGTGCCCCTCGTTGAGGGACAAGCGGCACGCGCTTACAGCGAGAGCGCGCATTAGGTCCAGACGAACGCAGGTAGCGCATCCCCCTTCGCGTCCGGAGACAGCGGTCGAATATTAGGATTGCATCTCAATTAGAGTTCAAAGCCCTCCAAAAGCGAAAGTTACGATCCCGCTTGAATTTGTTGGAGAAACGCAAAGCGCTTCTATCATTTCGCACCGGACAGCCGAGTGTCTCAGCCGCGACTATGCGCACTCCCCTACGTGGCGGTCGCCGTGGCTGACTGCTGACGGTCGGGTAATACCTCTGCCTCGCGCTCTGCAATACATCCTGATAGGTGCGTTGGCGAGCCTGTGCAGCCTGATCGCGCTCTGGCGATTTCATCCGGGCTTCGCTTGCGCTTCAGCTCTCTCCAGGCCGGTCTGCCGGGGCGCGACAGATCGCCATGTAACGAAAGCTCACACCTTCGAGTGCCGCATTTCAATAGCAAGATGTCCGACGCAAACCTCCCTTGCATAATCGGCATGAGCTCTGCGCCGTTTGAACGAACGCATGCTCCTCATTCAAAGCGTGTCCATCTACACACCCACCAGCATCGCAGGTCCCCAACATCGAACTGATTGCTGTCACAACCTGAGTTCCATGCCAAGCAGCCCGAGCCAGCTCCCCTGGGGGCCCAGCAGCCTCACCGCCGCCCTGCCCAGCCAGCACGCCCGGCTGCTCCAGATCCACGGGCAAGGCGACCAGCTCTCCGCCTCAGCCCAACTGCTCGTCGAGCGCATGAGCGGCCAGGAGGCCCTCAACGCCCTCTTCGCCTTCGACATCGACACACTGTGCACCGATGCGGGCTTCGACCCCAGCACCCTCATCGGCCAGGAACTCACCCTGCGCCTCTTGTGCGCCGATGGCTGCTACCGCGCCTGGCACGGCATGCTCGCGGGCTGCGATGCGCTGGGCGGCGATGGCGGCCTGGCCCGCCACCGGCTCTATCTGCGCCCCTGGCTGGCTGCCCTGGCGCTGCGCCGCGACAGCCATGTCTGGGGCGCGCAGACCCTGCCGGACATCCTGGCCGATCTCTTCGCCGACTATGCCCAGGCCCACTACGCCATCGAGGCCCGCCGCGACTGGAAGCCCTACCCCACGCGGGTGCAGTACCACGAGAGCGACCTGGACTTCGTGCTGCGCCTGCTGGCTGAAGAAGGCCTGAGCTTTCGGTTCGAGCATCAGCAGGAGGAAGGTCAAGCGGCCGGCGAAGGGCCCGGTGAAGGGCCCGGCGCCATGTCCGGCCAGGGCGGCAATGGTCCCGACGGCAGACCCACCCCCTCGCGCCACAAGCTGGTCGTCTTCGATTCCGGCAGCGCACTGCCCGCCTACCCGCCAGGCGCCATCCGGTTTCACCGCATCGATGCGACGGAGAGCGGCGACAGCATCGAGCGCCTGCAGGCCGTACGGCGCAGCGTGCCCCACATCGCCTCCGTCTCGTCCTGGGACCATGCCCGGCTGCATGCGCCGGCAGCCCAGGCCCGCTCCGCGCTGCAGCTGGGGCAGCTGCCGCCCCTGGAGCAGCACCTGCCCTTCAGCGCCCAGCGCCATGCCGACGGCGATGCGGCCCAGCGGCATGCCGAGCATTGGCTGCACCACTGGGAGGCCCAGGCCAAGCGCTGGAAGGGCGCAGGCAGCGTGCGCGATCTGGCGCCGGGCCAGCACTTCCGCCTCAGCGGCCATGACCGCTATGGGCAGGAGGCCCGTAGCAGGCAGCACGGCGATGGCTATGGCGATCACGGGGAGGATGACGGCGGCAACGGCGATCTTCAGCTGCGCGCCTGCGCTCTCTGGCACCAGGCGGCCAACAACCTCGGGGCCCAGATCGCGCAGCTGCTGCAGCGCCCAGAGATCGAGGCGGGCAGCTACCGCAACCGCTTCGAGGCCCTCGATGCCCGGGCCGCCATCGTGCCCCGCCCCCGCGCCAAGCCCAGCGCGCCCGAGGCCTTGCTGGCCCTGGTCGTGGGCAGCGACGACGAGGCCGGTGGCGACAACCGCCATGCCGTGCATACCCAGCGCGACCACCGTGTGCAGGTGCGCATGTACTGGCAGCAGCACGGGCAGGCCTCAGGTACGGGCGGAGCCGATGCGGCACAGGGAGGGGATGGCGCCCATGCCGCTCCCGCAGCAACCCCCTCGCGCCGCGCCAGCCGCACGCCCAGCGTCTGGCTGCGCGTGGCCACGCCGCTGGCCGGCCCCAACTGGGGCGCCAGCGTCCTGCCCCGCGTGGGCACCGAGGTGCTGCTGAGCTTCATCGATGGCGATATCGACCGCCCCGTGGTCAGCCACCAGCTGCATTCCGCCCAGGATCTGCCACCCTGGAGCGCCGGCGAGAATGCGCCAGCCAACCACCCCGGCGTCATCGCCGGCTGGCATGCCAGCAGTCTCGACGGCAGCGGCTTCAACCAGTGGCTCACCGACGATGCGCCGGGCCAGTTGCGCACCCGCCTCGCCTCTTCCCAGGCCGCCAGCCAGCTGAACCTGGGCCATCTGATCGAGCAGGCCCCCACCAGCAGCACGCGCGGCGCCTGGCGCGGCAGCGGCGCCGAGCTGCGCAGCGATGCCTGGAGCGTGGTGCGGGCGGGCGAGGGGCTGCTCATCTCATCGAGCGCCCAGCCGAAGGCCCAGGGGGCGATCCACGATGCGACCGCGGCGGCCGGCCAGTTCCAGGCGGCCCATGACACGGCCCAGCGCATCAGCGATGCGGTGGCCGCTTCCGAAGGCCTGCCTCTGGCGGCCACGCAGGATCTGCAGGGCTTTATCGACGATATCGATCCGGGCAAGAAGGGCCAGTTGCCCGCAACGCTCAATGGGCAGGAGGCACGCATCGCGGCACCGGGAAGCCGCCAGGGTAGTGGCCAGGGCGGCCAGCCCGTGCCCGCCTTCGCCCGCGCGGCGATGGTGTTCGATGCGGCCAACAGCCTCAACGCCGCCACGCCGGCCAGCGCCGTGCTCTATGGTGGCCAGGCCCTGCACTGGACCAGCCAGCAGGACTGGCATGCGGCGGCCGGGCGCATCGTGGCCCTGGCGGCAGGCGCCAGCGCCGGGCTCTACGCCCAGCAAGGGGGCCTGAAGGCCATCGCCCAGGCCGGGCCGATCTCCCTGCAGGCCCATCAGGGGCCGCTGGCCTGGACGGCCCAAGAAGGCATCACCGTCACCAGCAGCGGCGAGGATGTGCAGGTGCTGGCCCAGGGGCGCATCGAGCTGCAGGCCGGGCAGACCTCCATCGTGCTGGAGGGCACGGACATCACGCTGACCATGCCGGGGTTGCTGGATATCAAGGGGGCGGGCAAGACGTTCGTGGGGCCGGGCAGCAGTCCTGCGGAATTGCCGGCTTTGCCTGTGGGCACGCTAGGTGATGCACCACGAGAACTTGAGCTGCACTACACCTACGACGACCTCAGTCCCGTATCCGAGGCGACCTACAAGGTCACATTCAGCAGTGGCGAGGTGCTTGAAGGCACCCTGGACGCCGATGGCTACAAGCTGCTCAAGGGGGTGCCCGCCACCAGCTACGTGGTCGAGTACGGAGAAGATGCCCGCGCCTGGAAGGCTCCACCTCTGGCCAAGGAGGAGGCTGAATTCCAAAAACCTGCCGTGCAGCAGCAAGGCGCTGAATGGATTGAAAACGCATTGAAGACCGAGCCGCCCCTGGATGGAGGCTCAGGGGCAGGAGGTAACCCATGAGCGGTAAGCGCGGGCAGATAGAGAGTTTTTTCCGGACGCTGCTGCTGGGCGATTTCGAGGAAGACCAGAATTTCGCCGCCCAGATCGTGGGCGGCTTGATCTCGATGATTCCTGTGCTCGACCAGGTCATGGATGCACGAGACATCACGGGTACGCTGTTTCGCATCAACCAGCGCGGGGGCTTCAACAAAGCCGGGACCGATGAACTCGTCAATCTGGGATTCGCGGCATTCGGGGCCATCCCGGAAGTGGGCAGCGCCTTCAAGACGGTGTTCAAGCCCCTGTGGCGGGAACGCCGCGCCGCCAAGGGCGCCGTCCACAGCGGCTTGCAGGCCGTGGAAGGCTTGCTGGGTCTGGGCAAAGGAGGAGCCATCCGATGGGTGCGCCAGGAGTTGCTGGGCAAATGGGGCCCCAGGACCCAGGCGGCTATCTTACAAGTCGATGCGGCGATGGGGGCGTGCATCGAACTGATGGAATTCATGGCTACCGCCAGCGGCTGGAAAGATTGGCTCATTCCCGACTCCGTGCAGCAACTGGCACGTGACCTGCTGCCGGGCATGAGACAGCTGCGCACGCAGATCAAGGCGCCGCTGGAGCGGGCCAGCAAGGAGATCCGGGAATT
Source organism: Xanthomonas sontii (assembly GCF_040529055.1). Taxonomy (NCBI): domain Bacteria; kingdom Pseudomonadati; phylum Pseudomonadota; class Gammaproteobacteria; order Lysobacterales; family Lysobacteraceae; genus Xanthomonas; species Xanthomonas sontii. Next base: position 4,204,322 of record NZ_CP132342.1, read on the forward strand.
CCTCGAAGACCTGCTGGGCGAGCAGGCAGCCGCCGTGGTCATGGCCGTGGGCCAACGCGCGGCCATGGCCTCGGCCACACCCGGCACGCGGACGCGCACGGGGCACAACGCGGCGGACATCCAGCCCCGAGGCCATATCCCCGCCCGCCAGCCGGCCAAGAAAGTCGGAGGCCGTGCCGAATCCGATGCCCGCAAAGGCGGCGGCCCCCTTCACGCTGCCGTGCAGGTCACGCGCAAGGCCTACCAGAACATCGCCAAGCGGCAAAAGGGACTGATCGGCGAGCACATGGCCGACTACCACGAACTCAAGCGGCTGGGCGGCCACTGGCCGCACGACAACGCCAAAGGCCATTGGTCACCCGAGCACGTCAAAAAGCTCAATGTGGACCAGCGTCCCGTCAACCTCAGCGAGGCCGACCTGCCCAAAGTCACAGAAACAGGCATCGATGCGGTCTGGCAGCATGGCCAGAGCTACACCGTGACGGAGGCCAAGATGCGGGAAAGCGCGGGGAGAGTTTATGGTTTTGGGAGATCTTTTGCTCGCAGTGGAAAGGGATTGCAGGTTTCGGGATTGAACCCCAGCCAGGAACTGCTGCATTACCTGCTCAGTGACAGCGACGACGAGCGAGGTGCGGAATACCGAATGGTGCAGATGTCCAGCAAATGGGTAGCTAATCGGGCCACCGGAGAAAAGATGGATCAGGCCGCCAAGAATGCCCTACAAAGTTATGCGGCAGATCGGCGAGTAGTATTTGTCACACTCGAATCCGACGGCGCCCTCGATCACATTCAAGCTCTGGCCGATCTTTACCTGCCAGAGAAGGCAGCATCAGAAAAACATCCACATCCCACCCACGGAATTACAAAAGAGTGGGGAGCCACAGACATTGATGCAGTGGTAAAGGCACGCGACCGCGCCCGCCGGGAACGCGCCCGAACAAATAAAAATACCGACCAAAAACCGGGAAATAAAACGACCAGATTACCCCCGCCACGAAAAAACAAATAGCACAATTTAACCAATTGAGCCAACGATATGAATGCAGAAGAGTTTCGCAAAAAACGCAGACAAAAATTCCTAGACATCCAGTATTACCACCTTAATCTGGAAGATCTATCTGAGGGACTTGAGCTCCAAGTTCAAGCGATAGATCGCTTAAGAGCTCAGAACAATTTCGAACCTCTTGGCCAGGGAGGAATTTTCGATAGAAACCTTGAGCTCTTCAAACTTCATTACACGGCAGGTCGCCCTATTGAGGAACTCAGGCCGCTCTATGCGACCATCATCCAGGCCTTCGGCACATGGCATGAGGCATATGACGAATACATCAGAATCTTAGCCATCGAATCCGGCGATGATCTCCTAGATGGAGGAACGCCATTGGAATTCGAGGATCTTTATCAATTTCAGATTGCACTGGAAGTGGTAAGTCTGGGCGTCTTGCTAGGTGATGGCGATGCCCTAAGAAAGGTTGCGAAATGGACCCAAAGCTATCGTCACACCGATTTGCTCTATGAATTTCTGATTGACCCCGCGCTGCCTGACTCCAGTGAAACCGGGGAATACTTCCACACCAAGCCATACGATCCACTGATCGACGCGCTTTATCTGGACGAAGAGCCCATTGAGGCAAGCAAGAAGATCAAAGAGTACCTGGACGGCTGGTACAAGAGCTTCGAGGGTGCCCCTTGGCATGATGGCCATCTGAAGGGCGTCGAGGGGCAGTACATGCCCTATTACGGTTACTGGTCCTTCGAGGCCGCCGCCGTCTGCGTCATCAACGGCATCGACGACAGCAGTTTCCGTGACCACATCCTCTACCCCAAGGATTTGGCGGATTGGGCGCGAGCCAATGACTCGATTGCACGCCTCAAGCCCGGCGCCTCGGCCTTCGGACTCCAAGGCAGCGCGGGTCGTGTGCCCGGCGGCCAGCCCTGCCCCCAGGCCGGCTGGTGGCATACCCCGGCCCGAATGGGCAGCCGCCGCTATTTCAAGGCAGGCGAGGTCATGCCCATCATCGAAAGCAGTTCCTACGGCGAAACTTTCTGGCTCTGGGACACTAATCAAGAAGCGCCCAAACTTTGAGTGACCCTGCCGGTGGAGGACTCTGAAACAAGAGCCACTCTTAATGGAACTGAACCTCCATGACGAATGGCTAATGCCAGTCGCCGGGGTGCCCTACCGGGTGGTATCCGACGATGGCAGCACGCAGGAAGGCACGCTATGCCCGTCTGGAAAGCATTGATGAGGATGAGCAGAAAGCGCTCCAGGCAAAACTAGGAGCGGAGCAGCCATGACCACTCCTACGGCAGCAGGCGTCTTGACATCGAGCGAGCAGTCCCATCTCGGGGTTGGTGGGAGTACTTCTAGGGCGAAGCCATCGGGTGTATCCCCCTAGCAGAAGCCGAGGCAAACTGCTACTGGCAACTCGCCATTCAGAACATCGAGGCCGTGGTCTGACTTAAACCAAACAGCCTCTTGGAATCCTGGGGCGATTCATTAAGGTATGCTCAAATAGCATGCCCCACGTTGAGAGGGCGTCGTGTCAGGGGGAAGACATGAGTTCTGGGACTAAAATCACAGGAAATGATCACTCCGCTATCGATGCGGCTTTGGGGTTTTACTATCAATCGCTATATGGACTGCTAGCCGCTGTCAAAGCTGTTGAAGACGACGCCACTGTGTGTTTGGAGCGTTTAGACGATGTGGAGATTGTCCTAAACGGAAAATCGCTACTGGTTCAGCTCAAGCACTCCCTGAGCAAAAAGCCGAAGGGAGTGAGCCTTGCCTCCGTGGCCCTCTGGAAGACACTCAGAGCATGGATCGACGTGCTACCAAAGCTAAGCCTTGACGATACGCGCTTCCAACTCGTCACTGTGGCGCCTTTGCCGCCCGGGAGCGTCCTAGCGCCTCTGCTTGATGAAAAGAGCTCACGCAGCGATCTCTTGAAATGTCTGGAAGCAGAGGCCAAACGAGTGATAGATGAGCACGCTGCAGCTGAGGCAAGTGGCAAGAACCCCTTGCCGCACGTCGAGAGACTACCAGGCTGTTCTGCCTTTCTCGCTCTCCCGGAGACGACCCGCAACAAGCTCCTATCGAGGGCGACAATCCAACCTGCTGCGCACGACATCAATAAGATTCAACTCGACATCACTAGCGCGCTTACGAACTTCCCTCCGGACCAGCGTGAAGCAATTTCGCAGCGCCTCGTGGAGTGGTGGGACCTGCAGATCGTTTACTCGTTCTGCGGCAAGAGGGAGCGATTCATCACCAGACTTGAGGTCCTACAGCGATTGCTCGAGATTGCCGGCGAACTGGCACGCGAAGAACTGCTCGCCGACTTTCAGTTCCAGTTCCCACCCGATGACCACAATCCGCCGTCAATGATCGCCACGCAGCTAGAACTCGTGGGCTGCACTATGTCAGAGATTCAGTCAGCGCAACACGAAGAATGGAAGGCAAGGTCCCAGCGCCACAAATGGATGACTGAGCGAATGGACATGGCCGTACGTATCGATCGATACGACAAATATCTGGTGCAGGAATGGAGATACCGACACAAGCCGATGGCCGAGCAGCATCATTTGGCCGCGGAAAACGAGAAGCGCGCTGCTGGGTTGGGGATCTTTAAGTGGTCATTCTTCCAAGCCCACAGGGAAGTCGATCCTTTCGCTCAAAACTGGAACTCCTCCTACTACGTGCGCGGCAGCTATCAAGTGTTAGCGGTTGAGCAAAGCGTTGGATGGCACCCTGACTACGTGACTTTATTGAAGGGCTGTGCATGATCGCTGCTCGCGATGTCTTCGCCGAGACAAATCCAGCATTCTGCGGCGCGGTGCTAACACAGTTTTGCTTATCCTACCAAGCGGCACGGCCTGACGTTCGCCCGGCAGTCGCATTGGTCTACCTAGTCGTGCCCCTAGCAATTTCGGAAGACTTGGCGCCAACCTTTGATGGCTGTAACCATGAGACAGGGCTCACCCTATGGATGAGCCGAAACCCTACGATTTCAGTCGACTTGGCAAAGAAGGTCAACTCGACGCTAGAAATCACGACCATCGCCATTCGCTTTGGCTGCATCGCCGGCATCTTCAAACTCACAGCGGACGGCAGCGTTGAGAGTACTCGGAAAACGTTACCTGCAGCAGTGACAACCGGCCTGACTGGTGCTTCATTTAAGCGGGCGCGCCTGCTGGGGACTTGGATGGCCGGCATGGGCTCGCCCAGGTCCGTCTTGGAAGTATTAGGAGTTTCCGTATGAAACGATGGAACATCGCCAGCGTCTTCTTTATCGGTGAGGAAGGCGCTTTCCGAATCATCGAATTGGATGCTGACCGTGTGAACATCATCACTGGCGCATCTGGAACGGGCAAGTCGGCGATCATCAAAGCATTGGACTATTGCCTGGGATCGTCAAAGTGCCAGCTTCCCGTCTATGTGAGGCGCCGCTGCGTCGCTGTGGGAGTAAAGTGGATAAGAGGTGCCGACGAGATGATCTCGTGCCGCCAAGTCCCGCTTGTCGGCAAGGCACCAAATTCCTACATGTATGTGACTACGGGAAGAAACCTAAAGGTTCCTCACTCTGTGGAGGAGTTTGAAGGCAGAGGACTGGTTGCAGTCAGCAAGACCAGATTGGGAGAGGCCTTCGGCATTGAGACGATGCCTGCAGAAGACTCTGAGCAGCCCGAAAGAAATTCACTTGACAGACCGTCAATTCGCCAGTTCACGCCATACATGTTCGTCACGAAGGAGGTGATCGATAGCGAGACGGTGCTGCTTCACGGGCTTGACGACAACCGCAAAGCCCCCCCCATCATCTCGACGATGCCCTACTTCTTGGGCGTGGTGACTGGGTCAACGGCGGCAGCCGAGCGTCGCCTTCGACAGGCACGCAGAGCTCTGGAGATCGACACTGCTCGTGAAGAAGCCCGTGTCGCAAAGGACAGCTTGCTAAAGCAGAGATCTCGGATACTGCTGGGTGAAGCGCAGCAACTTGGACTCATTGAGCGCACGCCCGAAGAAGCTGACGAAGCCATCCTTATCACCATGTTACGTAGGGCAGCTTCGCCAGCAGCTCGACCGCTGCAGTACCCAGGGGCTGACCAGCTTGACTCATTGCAGGAGCGCCGCCAAGCCACACTGAAGGAGTTGAACCAGACAAAACGCAAGCTTCGAGCGCTGGCCATCACTGAACAGGAATCGTTGGACTACGAAGCTGCAGTAGGAACCCAGTACCAGAAGCTCCGGATTGCCGAGCATCTCCATCTGATGGACGTGCCCAGGAAGTGTCCGGTCTGCGACTCCGAAACGGACGCTGGCGCCGAGATCGCCGTCGCCATGAGGCAATCACTCGAGACAATTCGTGCTGAGACGAGCGCAGTCGGGCGTCTCAGGCCACAGATCGGCGAGGCGTCGGATCAGTTGAGGAAGCGAATTGAAGAGCTCAGCGGACTGCTAAGGGAACTCGATGCTGGAGTCGCGTCCGCGCTGAGCCAGATTGCTGAGGCCAAGCAATTTGCCGACCTTGCTCAGTTCCAATCCTTCTTCCGCGGCAAAGCGACATACTTCCTTGAAACCGTTGACGACCAGCTTCTGAAACCATCCAAGGACCTAACTAAGCAGCGAGATGAAATTGCCGAACTAGAAGCGAAGGTTGACGCTGACAGCCGACGAATCCGCATGCGTCGGGCCGAAGCGGCCGTCTCACGGTACGCCTCCGAGGTTTTCTCAAAGTTGCCAAAGGTTGAGCCCTGTGTTGATGCAGAGCTTATCTTCTCGGCTCGCGAGCCTTCCATCTCTGTCATTGAGGCCGTACCTGAACGTGCGGTGCTCTCGATGGCGGATCTAGGTTCGGATCAAAATTGGCTGGCAGTTCACGTCGCGCTGGCGTTTGGACTGCAAAGACACTTCGAGACCGAGCGAAGGCCCGTACCAGGCGTCATCGTCCTTGACCAGCTCAGCCGGCCCTACTTCCCCAATCAGGATCGGGATGCCGATAAAGTTGACGACGACGGGGATGAGGATGTCGCCGAGGTCGACGCTGACTTAGATGAATCGCGCCCGGATGAGATCTCGATTTCTGACGACGAGGACTATTTGGCCATGCGACAACACATCGACTTCCTATTCAAAGAGGTTGAGGCACGCAGCGGCTTGCAAGTACTCCTTCTGGAGCATGCCTACTTTCCGTCAGATCCTCGCTACGTGTCAGCGACGAAGGAGCGCTGGACCAAAGCGTCGGGTGAGGGCCTTATCCCTCGTGACTGGAAACGCCGGTCTGCGTAGCTATCGAGCGCCCACCTTCGCGGCTTGCAGGCTGACATTCGCGCACTCGTGAGGGCGCAGGCATCAAGCTTCCGCAACTGTTGAAGGGAGCGATTGATCTCTAGGTTGAGCCCTAAGGCTACTGTTTCAGCATGCCTGTGGGCGCCACCACTCCGAAGATACGACCCGCCTCAACGCCCTGGAAGCCCGATTCGGCTATGGGGAAATGTTCGAGAACGACGCAACCTTTAGCAGGGAAGCGACCCGCCAGGCCCACTACTCTGCGATAGGGTTTCTAGGCGAAAACCAACACCAGCGGCACCATTTCTTATCGCGTTTGAGCAATCACAAACAGCCGTCAAGCCCGTCGGCAATCAGCTCGTCAGAGCGCTACGAATGCTCAGCGACACGCTTACAGCACCGTCCGCCAACAGGTATAAATAGACTTGCTTTTGGGCAGCCGAGGCTGACGAAGCCGACTTTGGGGGTCGCGAGAGACATTGGGGCCGGGGTCCGGGGGCCTGGGAGAAAAACAGCGCGCGAAGTATACCGGGCCGGGGCCGCCGACGTGGCCCGGCCCGGTGTACGCCCGCTCACCCCGGCTTAGCCTGGGCCATGGATAATCCGCCGCTCCCCCACTCCACAGGATTCCCCGCATGGGCCACTGGACCACGCTCGACACCGCTCACGGCCAGGTTTCCGCCTGGCACGCCCTGTCCGAGGGCACGCCGCGCGGCGGCCTGGTCGTCATCCAGGAAATCTTCGGGGTGACCGACTACATCCGCGAGGTCGCCGACCGCTACGCCGCCCACGGCTATGAGGTGCTGGCGCCGGCACTGTTCGATCCGGTCGAGAAGGACGCGCAGCTGGCCTACGACCAGGACGGCGTGCGCAAGGGCCTGGAGCTGGTCGGTGCGCTGGGCTTCGACCGCGCCCTGGACATCGTGCAGGCGGCCGCGCAGGCGCTGGCGCCGGCCGGCAAGGTCGGCACCCTGGGCTACTGCTGGGGCGGCAGCGTCGCGCTGCTGTCGGCGCTGCGCCTGGGCCTGCCCTCGGTGAGTTACTACGGCGGCCGCAACACCCAGTTCCTGGACGAAACGCCGAAGGCGCCGGTGCTGTTCCACTTCGGCGCGCAGGACGGCAGCATCCCGGCCGAGTCGATCCAGCAGCACCGCGAAAAGCTGCCGCAGATGCAGACCTTCGTGTACCCGGCCGGGCACGGCTTCGACCGCCACGTGGACCCGAACCACTACGACGCCGACAGCGCCGAGCTCGCCCGGGAACGCAGCCTGGCGTTCCTCGCCGAGCACCTGGGCTGAGCCGCGGCGTGGCCGACTTCGTCCTCGACCCGCGGCTGCAGGCCGACAGCGCGTTCGTCGCCGACGGGCCGCTGTCGCAGGTGCGGCTGATGGACGACGCACGCTTCCCGTGGCTGTTGCTGGTGCCACGGGTGGGCGAGGCCAGCGAGTGGATCGACCTGGACGGCGGCCAGCAGCGCCTGCTGCTGGCCGAGATCAACCAGCTCTCGCAACTCCTGCGGCACGAACCGGGCGTGCACAAGCTCAACATCGGCGCGCTGGGCAACGTGGTGCGGCAACTGCACGTGCACGTGCTGGGGCGGCACCCGGGCGATGCCGCGTGGCCCGGCCCGGTGTGGGGCAATGGCGCCGCACAGCGGCTGCCGGCCGAGGAGTTGCAGGCGCGTGTTGCGGCGTGGCGCCAGCGGCTACGATAGGCGCCCTTTTTACGGAAGCCGCGCCTCCATGAAATCCAATGTGATCGCCGCCATCGTGCTGATCGTGATCGGCCTGGTGTTCCTGGCCAACAACCTGGGCTGGACCAACTTGAGCCTGGGCCGGCTGATCGCCACCTGGTGGCCGGCGATCCTGGTCGCGGTCGGCGTCGGCATGCTGTTCGGCCGCGGCAAGTAGGTGGGGCCGGGATTGAGGATTTGGGAGTGGGGATTCGTTAGAGCGATCCCCCACTCTTAGTTGCTGCGTCTCCGTGACGCTAGCCTCTTTCGGAAGCGGCCCCTGCAAACGCAGGGGCGCAGTGTCGCGGCCGCTGGCTCAGCGGCGGACGTTGACCACGCGGGTGCCGGCGATCAGGTCGTGCAGGCAGCGCTTGTCCTGGCGGAAGATGAACAGCGCGTCCACCAGGGCGTAGATGCCGCCCACGATCGGCACCAGCGAGATCGCCTGGGTCGACAGATAGCGCAGCGCGATCAGGCGCCAGAACGGCGGCTGCCCACCGTCCAGGTCGGCGATGCGGATCCACAGCAGCTTCTTGCCCCAGGTCTGGCCGCTCTTGGCCAGCGGGTAGCCCTGCACCAGCAGGAAGATCACCATGCCCAGCACGCCGTAGCCGAGGGTGGTCAGGAACGGCACCTGCACGCCGCTGCGCGCGGCGTCCATGACCTTGCCGAAATAGCCGGTCAGCGCCGCCACCGGCAGGAACGTCGCCAGCGAGATCACGCCGTCGATCAGCGCCGCGCCGAGGCGCTCGCCGCGTCCGGCCAGGGTCTCACCGTCGGCGATGCCCGGCAGCGCGGGCGGCAACGCCGCGTCGGGGGCCTGGTAGGGATTGGGGTCGTTCATTGCGCGCTCCTTGTGCTGTCGGAAAGAAGGGAGTGGGAGATCAGGTCTTGGGCAGGGTCACGCCGGTCTGGCCCTGGTACTTGCCGCCGCGGTCCTTGTAGCTGGTCTCGCAGACGTCGTCGGCATCGGACTGGAAGAACAGCATCTGCGCCACGCCTTCATTGGCGTAGATGCGCGCCGGCAACGGCGTGGTGTTGCTGAACTCCAGGGTCACGTGTCCCTCCCACTCCGGCTCCAGCGGGGTGACGTTGACGATGATGCCGCAGCGCGCATAGGTGCTCTTGCCCAGGCACACCACCAGGGTGTCGCGCGGGATGCGGAAGAATTCCACCGTGCGCGCCAGCGCGAAGCTGTTGGGCGGGATGATGCACTCGTCGGCCTCGATGTCGACGAAGCTCTTGGGGTCGAAGTGCTTGGGGTCGACGATGGTCGAGTTGATGTTGGTGAACACCTTGAACTCGCGCGAGCAGCGCACGTCGTAGCCGTAGCTGGAGGTGCCGTAGCTGACGATGCGCTGGCCGTCGACCTGCTTGACCTGGCCCGGCTCGTAGGGCGCGATCATGCCGTGCTGTTCGGACATGCGGCGGATCCAGCGGTCGCTCTTGATGCTCATGGGGGTTCCTGATGCCGGTGGCGGCGGCCGCAGCCTGCGCGCCGGGAACGCGGCCGACCGATGGGGCCGGCCGCAATGACCGGCGATTCTAGCCGGTCGCGGGGCGTTCGCGGCAGGCGCCGCGCGCCGCTCAGCCCAACGCCGCGGAGATCGGGATGGCCGCGCGCGGGCGCTTGCGCAGTTCCTCGGTCAGGCGCTGCGCGGTGGCTAGGTAGGCCTGCGCCGCGGCCGAGTCCGGTGCCGCGGCCACCACCGGGGTGCCGGCGTCGCCCTGCTCGCGGATCGCGATCGCCAGCGGCAGCGACCCCAGCAGCGGCACGCCGTACTGCTGCGCCATGCGCTGGCCGCCGCCCTCGCCGAACAGGTGCTCGACATGGCCGCACTGGCTGCAGGTGTGCACCGCCATGTTCTCGACGATGCCCAGCACCGGCACCTCGACCTTCTCGAACATCTTCAGCGCCTTCTTCGCGTCCAGCGTGGCGATGTCCTGCGGGGTGGTGACGATCACCGCACCGGCCACCGGGATCTTCTGCGCCAGGGTCAGCTGGATGTCGCCGGTGCCGGGCGGCAGGTCGATCAGCAGGTAGTCCAGGTCGTCCCACAGGGTGTCGGCGAACAGTTGGGTCAGCGCCGAGGTCGCCATCGGGCCGCGCCAGATCATCGGCGTGTCCTGGTCCACCAGCAGCCCGATCGACATCGCCTCGATGCCGAAGGCGCGCATCGGCTCGATGCTCTTGTCGTCCGGGCTGTCCGGGCGTCCGCTCAGGCCGAGCATGGCCGGCACACTGGGGCCGTAGACGTCGGCATCCAGCACGCCGACACGCGCGCCCTGGCGCTGCAGGGCCAGGGCCAGGTTCACGGCAGTGGTGGACTTGCCCACCCCGCCCTTGCCGGAGCCCACGGCGATGACGTTGCGGATGCGCGGGTGCGGGGCGAGCTTGGGCTGGACGGCGTGGGCGGGGAGACGCGGGCGATCGGTCATCGGAAAACTCAACAAGAAAGCGTCGGCGACGCAGGCCAGGCATGCGCGCGACGGAAAGGAAACCATGGACCGCACACGGCGCCGCGGGCAGCGGCAGCGGCGCGGGCCGCACAGACACATGACTATACAAGTGCACCGACGCACGGTCCCGCGCCGCGGGCGGCGCGAGCGCTGGCGGATTTTGCGCAAATGCCGCGTGGCACGGCCTGCGACCGACCTTTCAGCTCCGTCATCGCGCGCCTCGGCACCGGCCCGCGCAGACGCCGGGATCGCGGCGCGCCATGCCGATGCGGCGATCACCCGCACTTGCACGCCCCACGATGGCGAGTCGCGCTCACCGAAATGGTGCGTCGTTAGCCGGGCCGCGCTGCCGGCGGTATCGGGATCGCCCAGTCGTCGCAGGCCTTCAGGGGCACGGCCCGCCACGCCCCACATCCGTTCAGCAACCTATACAACGAATGCCCCGCAATGGTGCAAAGCAACGCGAAACTTGTCTACACCGGTGCCGCGGCCCGGCGTTCGCCGACATTTCCCGCCTGATCGGCGCAGTTTTTGTTGGTAGACGAAAAAAGTGACACCCATGTACAAACCGCGTTAAGTCCGTGTTACGTTTGGGTTGATCGCAGGATGCGATCCCACTTTCAAGGCACACGTCGCGGCACGAGGCCCCTCGCCTTATCGATTGATTTTCGGGGAAGAGAAAGATGACTGTCCGTCATACTCGTAGTTTCAAGCACAGCCACCTGAGTGCCGCGCTGGCCTCCGCCATGCTTGTCCCGGCCGCGTTCGCCGCCTTCGCGCAGGACGCCACGACCGACGACAAGACCGATAAAGCGACGAATCTCGACAAGATCACCGTCACCGGCTCGCTGATCCCGCAGACCGAGATCGAGACCGCCACCCCGGTCACCACGATCAACGCCGAAGAAATCAAGGCGCGCGGCTTCAGCACCGTCGCCGACGTGCTGCAGAAGAGCTCGTTCGCCACCGGCGGCGTGCAGGGCGGGCAGAGCTCGGGTACCTTCACCCAGGGCGCGAAGACGGTGAGCCTGTTCGGCCTGCCGCCGGGCTACGTGAAGTACCTGATCGACGGCCGTCCGATGTCGAACTACCCGGCGCTGTACAACGGCAGCGACACGTTCAACAACATCAGCGGCATTCCGATCGACCTGGTCGACCGCATCGAAATCCTGCCGGGCGGCCAGTCGTCGCTGTACGGCTCCGATGCGATCGCCGGCGTGATCAACGTCATCCTGAAGAAGAAGATGGACGGCGCGGTGTTCAGCATCCGCGGCGGCGGCTACTCCGAGGGCGGCGGCAGCAACTTCCGCACCACCTTCGCCGACGGCTGGACCTCGGCCGATGGCCGCACCAGCATCCTGGGCGGCTTGCAGTACGAAGAAAAGGATCCGATCTGGGCCTACCAGCGCAGCCAGACCAAGCAGTTCAACACGCAGGGCTACAACGCCCAGCTGCCGAGCCGCGACTTCCTGGTCTACAGCCCGTTCACCAGCTACAAGTTCCTCGACCCGAACAACTGCAACAACGTGTCCGGCCTGTTCGGCGGCACCATCGCCAAGCAGCAGCGCCGCGGCTTCGGCGACGAGTACTACTGCGGCTCCAAGTACACCCCGGGCTACCGCACCCTGGACAGCGGCACCAAGTCGCTGCAGGCCTACCTGCACGGTACCCATGACCTGAACGACAACGTGCAGCTGTACGGCGACGTGCTCTACAGCCACGACGAGGTCAAGTACAACGCCGGCTCCAACTACATCTGGTGGGGTACCGCCGCCGACTTCGGCTACTACTACGATCCGCAGGTGGGCGACCTGCTGAACCTGCAGCGCTCGTTCGCCCCGGAAGAAATGGGCATCAACGGCATCAAGGACACGATGAGCCGCAACAAGAGCGACTCGGTGCGCGTGACCTTCGGCGCCCAGGGCCAGCTCGGCCAGTCGAGCTGGGACTACGATGCCGGCGTCACCTACACCCAGTACAAGCTGGAAGAGCGCCAGCTGGTCCGCTACAAAAACGCGATCGACCAGTTCTTCGTGAACCGCGTGCTGGGCCCGCAGCTCGGCCTGGACCCGAACTACGGCGCTTACCCGGTGTATTCGCCGAACTACGCGGCGTTCTACTCGCCGATCAGCCAGGCGGACTTCGCCAGCTTCACCGGCCAGGCCACCAACAAGAGCAAGACCTCCGACGGCATGATTCGCGTGCAGGCCACCAACGGCAAGCTGTTCAGCCTGCCTGGCGGCGACGCGGGCCTGGCCGTGGTCGGCGAGTACGGCAAGCAGAAGTGGGACTACGATCCGGATCCGGTGATCCTCAACGGCGAAGTCTGGGGTCTGACCTCGGTGGCCGGCGGCGGCCAGCGCGACCGCTACGCGCTGACCTCGGAACTGCGCATGCCGGTGTTCGACCCGCTGACCATCACCCTGGCCGGCCGCTACGACGCGTTCAAGGCCAGCGGCCGCACCATCGACAAGCCGACCTACAGCATCTCGCTGGAGTACCGTCCTTTCGAAACCCTGCTGCTGCGCGGTAAGTACGGCACCGCGTTCCGCGCGCCGACCCTGTCCGACCTGTACCAGGGCCAGAGCGGCTACTACAGCAGCGTTGTCGATTACTACCAGTGCGCGCAGCGCGGCTATCTGCCGGGCAATACCGACAACTGCCCGCAGGCCTACTCGAGCCGTCAGTTCCGCGGCACGCAGTCCGGCAGCCTGGACCTGAAGCCGATCAACGCCGACGTGTGGAGCGCGGGCTTCGTGTGGTCGCCGGTGGACCGCATGGCGCTGACCGTCGACTACCTCAACTGGGACATCAGCGATGAGGTCACCCAGCAGAGCGCCGACGGCCTGAGTCTGCAGGACTACCGCTGCCGCGCCGGCATCGACGACGCCAACTCTGCACTGTGCAAGCAGACAGCGTCGCAGGTGACACGCAATGCGGCCGGCCAGATCACCAACATCTACACGCCGAAGATCAACGTCTCCAACCAGAAGCTGGAAGCGGTCACCGCCTCGTTCCGCTATGGCTACGACTTCGGTCGCTGGGGCGACCTGAGCACCATCGCCAGCTACAGCGAGAACCTGCGCCACAAGTACGTGCGCTACACGGGCGATACGCCGGTGGATCTACTGAACGATCCGTACTGGAGCACCGACCCGAAGCGCAAGGCCGACGCGTCGCTGACCTGGGACATCGGCAAGTTCTCGACCACCTGGTACGCGAGCTGGTTCGACAAGACCCCGAACTACGCGGCGACCGTCGCACCGGCCGGCTATGCCTCACCGCGCGCCGGCAAGCTGCCGTCGCACATCACCCACAACGCCAGCGTCACCTACAAGGCGTTCGAGGGCATGGAGCTGTCGCTGATGATGACCAACGTGTTCAACAAGATGCCGCCGCTGGACAAGTCCTACCCGGGCAGCGCGCAGTGGGCGTACAACGAATACAACTTCGATGTGTACGGCCGTGCGTACTACCTGGAAATGCGTTACTCGTTCGGCAAGTAAGCCGACACGCAGGTCCTCACAGAGCCCACCCGCAAGGGTGGGCTTTTTTTTGGCCTCGCATTCGCGGCCTGCCCGGTCATTCCATCCATTGCAGGCGTCTGCCCGCGCTGCGCGTCGGCGAGATTGGTCAAGCACACATGATTTGCGCACGACAGCGTTCCGCCGCCGTGGCCGTTGGCGCCGTCAGCCCATGCTGTAATCGCGCCCAGCGCATCCGTCGCCGCCGACACGCCCCTCCTCGTCGCCGCATGCCGCAATGCATCCAGTGGAGATACCCGACATGCCGCGTCGCGACTTCGATCCTGCCACCTTCACCGCGGATGGGCGGCCGGCAACCCAGGCACGGCTGTTCGATGCGGACACGCCGCCGCCGTGGCACGGCGTCGTCGCCGGCGCAGCCCTGGGTGGTGCGGTCACCGTCCTGACCTACGGCACCGATGCGATCGGCGACGGCCCGCCGCGCCACGTCCATCCGTACGACGAAACCTTCGTGGTCCAGGTCGGACGCGCGCGGTTCTTCGTCGGCGACAGCACGCTCGAGGCGGCGGCCGGAGACGTGGTCTTCGGTCCCGCCGGCGTGCCGCACCGGTTCGAGAACCTGGGTCCTGGCCGTCTGCAGACGCTGGACATCCATCATTCGCCGACCTGGATCCAGACCGATCTGGACTAGGCGAGGCCAGCCACGCGCAGTGCGGCAATGCCGCGGCACACAGGAGCGCCACGCAAGAAGTGCGCAGCGCTCACCGCTCCGCACCACGCCTGCGCCACGCGCCACGCGCCAGCGTGCGCGCCGGATACCACAGCGACCGATCACGGAGCGGTAGAGACCGGCCGCGTGGCCGGCCCAGTGGTTACGGATAGAACGCCGACAACAGCGCCTTCAGTTCCTGCAGATCCTCGCCGTAGCGCTGCCAACGCCCCATGTAGGAACGCGTCATCGACGTGCGCACCTGCACCACACTGGCGGTGGCCACCGGCGCCTGGTTCTGCTCGAAATGCAGGCAGGCGTCGTCCCACGGCAGGCCGCAGAACTCCAGCAGGCGGCGCGTGGTCGGCTCCTGCGCGTTCACCAGATCCTCGTAGTCGACCTGCAGGATGCGCTGCGGCAGCACCGCGTTCCAGTGCGCCATCAGCCGGTCGAACATCAGGAAGTAGCGGCCGACGTCCATCAGGTCGAAGGAATAGTCGTAGTACGGCGAGGACAGCGCGAACAACTGGCGGAAGTTGCTCAGGCAGGTATCCATCGGGTCGCGCCGCAGGCACACGATCTTCGCCTTCGGCAAGGCGCGCGCGATGTGGCCGGCGTAGAGGAAGTTGTGCGGCAGCTTGTCCACGAAGCGCGGCTTCAGCGCCGTGCCGGGCCGCGTGGACTCGACATAGCCGCGGCCGAGCGCGCGCCAGTCCAGCCCCTGCACCTGGCTCAGCGTGGCTTCGTCGAGGATCTCCGGCGACGGCGTGCCGGTCAGGCGCTTGAGCACCACCGAGAAGTTCTGCAGTTCCCCCGCCGAGTGCACCTGCGGATGGCTGGACAGGATCCGGTCCACCAGCGTGGTGCCGCTGCGCGGCATGCCGATCACGAAGATCGGCTCCTCGCTCTCGAAGCCCGCCACCGGCGCATCGTCGACGCGGAAGCTCCGATGCAGGGCCTCGAACAGGCGCGCATCGCGCTCGGAGGTGTAGCCGCGCGCACGCTTGTGCACCGACTTGCCCTGCACATAACCGCGGAACGCCGCGCGGTAGTCGCCAAGGTCTTCGTGCTCTTTGGCCAGCGCCAGGTTCAGGTGCAGCACCGCGTCCGGATCGTCGCCGGCCGACGCCAACGCGGCCTCGAGCAGGGCCAGGTTGTTCTCTTCCGGCGTCCACTTGCGCAGCTGCGACAGCGACAGATACACCTTCCAGTAGCGCGGCTCCAGGGCCAGGCAGGCGCGGTATTCGGCCTCGGCCTCCTGCAGCCTGCCGGAGAACAGCAGCGAGGTGCCCAGGTTGTAGCGGAAGCTGGCCTGCTGCGGCGCCGCCTGCACCGCACGCGTGAACGCCTGCAACGACGCAGCGTGTTCGTTGACCTGGCTGTAGACCACGCCCAGCGTGTCCAGGGTATGTGCATCGGTGGGCTGCAGCGCCATCGCCTGATCGGCGAAACGGTGCGCATCCTGCAGGAACCGGCCCATCGCCAGCACCCGCGCCAGTTGCGCCGCGTAGTCGGCGCGTTCGGGATTGAGGGTCGCGGCCTGGTGCAGATGCACCGCGGCGACCTGCATCTGCTGCAACTCCAGCGCCGCCACGCCGGCGACGAAATGCACGCCCGGATGCTGCGGCAAGTCCTGCAGCAGATGCTGCGCGATCCGCAGCGCGTGCGGCCAGTCGCTGCGATTGAGCGCCGCGATGGCCTGGTTGTAGAGCTGAACCTGTTCGCTCATGGATGCGCCCGATCTCCCCTGGAAGGCTGGCCGCGGCGGCACGCAGGCGGACGCGGCGGTCTCCGATTATGACTGCAGCGCAGCATTCGCGCGCATGCGCGGTGGCTGCCGCCAGCCGCCGCCGCACACCCCGGCCGCAGGGCGAGCGCGGAGCGAAACGGGCTCGCCCTGGCGCAAACGCCGCGGCTACAAGGGCTTGCATCACGTGGCGTCCAGGTGCGCCTGCCGCAGCGACCGCCTTTACAGCAAGCCCACTTCAAAAACATGTCATGTAACGCAAATTTTTCGTTACTTTTCCGATTTGTTCATGCTACGGTCAAGAAACGTGAAACGGACCTCACGCTCTCTACACGTACCTGTCCAGGAAGGGACCTGGGTACTGCACATGCATCTAGGGGAAATTTGTCAATGTCAGTCAAAGCACCGACTCCCAAGCGGAGTCTTCTGGTCGTTGCTGTGTCCGCCATTCTGGCCCTGCCCGCCGCGTCGGCGCTGGCGCAAAGCCAGCCCGCGAGCGAGGAATCGGAGACGGAACAACTGACCGAGGCCACCGGCGCCAAGGCGCGCACCCTCGAGAAGGTGACGGTGACCGGTTCGCGCATCCAGCGCACCGAGGTCGAGGGCCCCTCGCCCGTCACCATCATCTCCGCCACGCAGATCGAGCGCGAAGGCTTCAACACCGTCTTCGACGCGCTGAGCACGCTCACCCAGGCCTCCGGCTCCACCCAGAACGAGCTGTTCCAGGGCGGCTTCACCCCTAACGCCAGCGTGATCAACCTGCGCGGCCTCGGCCCCGGCCGCACCCTGCTGCTGATCAACGGGCGCCGCGCCGCGGACTACCCGCTGCCCTACAACGGCCAGAGCAACTTCGCCAACTTCGGCAATATCCCGGCCGCGGCGGTCGACCGCATCGAGATCCTCGCCGGCGGCGCCTCGGCCATCTACGGCTCCGACGCGGTCGCCGGCGTGGTCAACGTCATCCTCAAGACCAACTACGAGGGCGACCTGGTCAAGCTGCGCGGCAGCACCCTGACCCGCGGCGGCGGCGACACCGGCGACTTCCAGTGGATCGGCGGCAAGACCGGCGACCGCTGGAGCCTGACCTACGCCTTCGAGTACACCGCCGGCGAGCCGCTGTACGGCTACCAGCGCGACTTCATGGATTCGTCGCTGGACAACCCGTTCCCGCCGGCTTTCGTCGGCATCCAGCCGACCGGCACCATGCGCGTGCGCCGCCGCACCGGCTCGACCACCAACTCCTACTTCGCGCCGCCGGCCGGCGCCTGCGAACAGTTGGGCGACGAGTGGGTGCGCTGGAACTACCGCAGCGCCAGCGCCGCCGGCGCCATCACCAACCTCGGCCAGGCCTGCGGCACCTTCAAGGATCCGGCCTACCAGACCATCCGCAACGAGAACAACGACCTGTCCGGCTACGCCTACGGCACCTTCGATTTCGAAGGCGGCATGCAGGGCTGGGCCAGCCTGCAGGCCTGGTCGTCCGAGTCCAAGTACACCTCGGGCACCCAGTTCTGGTCCGGCCGCACCAGTGGCGCGCTGTGGTTCGATCCGGGCTTCAACGCGCTGGTCGACGCGCAGCGCGTGTTCGCCCCGCAGGAAGCCGGCGGCGTCGAGCACCTGATGGCGCGCAACAAGGAGAAGTCCTACGACTTCGCCGCTGGCCTGCGCGGCAAGCTGGGCGACCGCTTCGACTGGGACCTGACCCTGTCGCGCGCCGAGTACAAGGTGAAGGTCGATCGTCCGCGCCTGATGGCCTCGGCGGTCAACGACTACTTCCTCGGCCAGCAACTGGGCACCCGCGTGGTGGGCGGCGTCACCTATCCGGTGTATCGCCTGAACCAGCAACGCTACTACAGCGCACTGACCCCGGACCAGTTCGCGGCGTTGAGCACCACGGTCAAGACCGATGCCAACTCGCACGTCAACCAGGGCAGCTTCGTGCTCTCCGGCGACCTGTTCGAGCTGCCGGCCGGCGCGCTGGGCTTCGCCGGCATCGTCGAAGCCTCGCAGCAGGAATACAAGCTCAACGCCGACCCGCGCATCCTGCCCGACTACACCGGCACCGACCGTCCGTACAACCTCACCGGCACCGGCGGCGGCGGCAAGCGCGACCGCTACGCGCTGGGCGTGGAGCTGTCGATTCCGATCCTCAGCTCGCTGAAGGCGCACCTGGCCGGACGCCTGGACAAGTACGACGACGTCACCGCGGTGGACGACGCCAAGACCTGGAACGCCGGCCTGGAATGGCGTCCACTGGACAATCTGCTGTTCCGCGGCTCCTACTCCACCAGCTTCCGCGCGCCGGACCTGCACTACGTGTTCGCCGATCGCAGCGGTTCGTTCTCCAGCATCTTCGACACCCGTCGCTGCCTGGAAAGCGGCCGCGCCGCGGCGCAGTGCCCGACCTCGGACACCACGGTGAACTACACCGCCTACGGCGTGCGCCAGGGCACCACCAACCTCTCCGAGGAAACCGGCACGTCGTGGACCGCCGGCTTCGTGTGGGACGTGCTCGACGGCCTGTCGGTCACCGCCGACTACTACGACATCCGCCTGAAGAACGTGGTGGCCGACATCACCTCCACCTACATCCTCGACGGCGAAGCCGGCTGCGTGACCGGGCTGACCCGCAACCGCAACCCGTTCACCCTGGGTGCGCCGGGCTCGGCGTTCTGCAACGACATGCTGTCGCGGGTCACCCGCCTCAACGCGCCGGGCACGCCGAACGACGGCCAGATCACCGAGATCCGCCGCGGTCCGATCAACCGCGCCTTCCTCGGCACCAAGGGCATCGATGCGTCGCTGGACTACCGCCTGGACACCGACCGGCTGGGCGACTTCCGCTTCCAGGTGGGCTACTCGCACACCCTCGAGCAGAAGTCGGCCGAGTTCAAGGGCGATCCGATCCTCGATTACCGCGACGACCTGGGCAACTTCGACTTCCGCAGCCGCATCCGCACCACCGCGACCTGGCAGAGGAACGACTGGCAGGCGGCGGTGTTCATGATCCGCTACGGCAGCCTGCCGAACTGGCAGGAGACCGGCCGCATCGCGCCGTACTTCATCTGGAACGCCAACGTGGGCAAGAAGCTGACCGACAAGCTGACGGTCAACTTCTACGTCAACAACGTGTTCGACAAGACGCATCCGAAGGACAGCGGCTACAACACGTATCCGTACTTCTGGCGCGCCTACAGCCCGTACGGCCGCGAAGTGTCGGCGGAGTTCCAGTACCGCTTCCGCTGAGCCGCACCACGCGCACTGGAGGTCAGCGAGAGCCCGGCATCGGGCTCTCGCTGTGTTCAATCACGCAAAAAGGATTCTTGTGAAACGACTCGTTGCTTTCTGCGCGCTGGGGCTGTGCCTGCACGTCGGCATCGCCGCGGCCGCTCCCCCGCCCATTGCGGATTTCGTCAAACGTCCCACCTACAGTGCGGTGAAGATTTCGCCGGACGGCGAATACCTGGCGCTGACCGTGGACCGCGGCGAGCAAGACGTGCTGACCGTGCTCGGCACGCGCGACCTCAAGCCGATCAAGGTCAACGTGCTGCCGGACGGCAAGAGCGTCGGCGCGTTCTACTGGACCGGCCGCAAGCGGCTGCTGTTCACCGCGGTCAAGAAGGTCGGTTCGTTCGAGCGGCCGATGGGCACCGGCGAGTGGTTCGCGGTCGACGCCGACGGCGGCCAGCCGCGCACGCTGATCGAATACGGCACCCAGGGCGTCACCCAGCGCGGCAAGAGCGTGGGCCGCGAATCGTTCTCCCTGCTCGACACGCTGCGCGACGACGAGCAGAACGTGGTCATGCAGGTGCGCTACCCGCGCTCCTCGGAAGGTGCCGGCACCGAAGTGGTGATGATCGACACCCTCAGCGGGCGGCGCAAATCGCTGGGCCGCGCGCCGAAGACGAACTGTTCCATCGCCCTGGACGCGGCCAAGCAGCCCGCCTTCGCCACCTGCCAGAGCGACAAGGACGAGGACACCGGCTACGACAGCCACAGTGAGGTGTACGCGCTGAAGGACGGCAAGTGGGAGCTCATCAACGCCAGCAAGGCCGATGGCGCGCGCCTGGACATCGCCTGGTCCACCGCCAACGGCCGCGTCTATGCCACCCGCGACGACGGCAAGGCGCCCGGCGCGTTCGGCTACCTGGATCCGCGCAGCGGCGGCTTCGTCGCCCTGTTCCAGGACCCCACCAGCGAGGTCGCGCGCACCATCACCGCCACCGACGGCTCGGACACCGCGCTGGCGGTGGTCACCGAGGCCGGCGCGCCGCAGGTCAGGCTGATCGACGAGGCGCATCCGGACGCAGCGTTGTACGCCAGCCTGGCCGCGGCCTTTCCCGGCCAGTACGTCGACTTCGCCAGCGCCACGCGCAATGGCGACACCATCGTGGTCAGCGTGCGCAGCGACCAGAATCCCGGCGAGCTGTACCTGTACGAGCGCGCCACCGGCAAGGCGCGCTTCCTGATGAAGAGCCGGCCCTGGATCGATGCGGCGAAGATGGCCACGATCACGCCGATCCAGTTCACCGCCCGCGACGGTCTGCGCATCCATGGCTACCTCACCGTGCCGGCCGGAGCGCAGGCGAAGAACCTGCCGCTGATCGTCAACGTGCACGGCGGACCGATGGGGCCGCGCGACAACTGGGGCTTCCATTCGGAGGCGCAACTGTTCGCCAGCCGCGGCTACGCCACGCTGCAACTCAACTACCGCGGCTCCGGCGGCTTCGGCAAGGCGTTCATGGACCGCGCCTACGGGCAGTGGGACGGCGGCATCCTCAACGACATCGTCGACGGCACCCAGTACGCCATCCAGCAGGGTCTGGCCGATCCGGCGCGGATCTGCATCTACGGCGGCAGCTTCGGCGGCTACGCCGCGATGATGGCGCCGGTGCGCGCGCCGGGGCTGTTCCGCTGCGCGTTCGGCTACGTCGGCATGTACGACGCCAAGATCCAGTTGCGGCTCAGCGACACCAGCAAGAGCGAGAGCGGCAGGCGCTATCTGCTGCGCGCCTTCGGCAGCACCAGTGCCGAGCAGGAGCGGATGTCGCCGATCAACCACGTGCAGGCGCTGACGCTGCCGATCTACCTCGCCGCCGGCGCCCGCGACGACCGCTGCCCGCCGGAGCACACCGAGGCGCTGGCCAAGGCGCTGCAGGCGGCCGGCAACCCACCCGAAGGCATGATCGTGCAGTCCGGCGAAGGCCACGGCTTCTACAAGGAAGAGAACAACCTCAACCTCTACACCCGGATGCTGGGGTTCTTCGACGCGCACCTGGGCGGTACCGCGGCACGACCGAGCGCATCCGCGCAGGCCGGCGCGCCCTGACGCTGGCGCAGACAACGCCACGGCGCGCCGCCGTGGCACGCGCGGCGCGCTGCACGCGCCGCGCCTTTCCCTCGCCCTGGTCGCCATGCCAGGGTTCTTTTTTTCTTGCCGCTACCGTCCGCCGCCGCTCAACCGCGCAACAGCGCCATCGCCGCATTGTGGCCGGGCGCGCCGGTCACGCCGCCGCCGGGGTGGGTGCCGGAGCCGCACAGGAACAGACCGGGAATCGCACCGCGATACGCCGCCTGGCCAAGCATCGGCCGTGCACTGAACAACTGGTTGAGGCTCAGCGCGCCGTGGAAGATGTCGCCGCCGATCAGCCCGAAGGTGCGCTCCAGGTCCAGCGGGCTCAGCACCTGCCGGCCCAGCACCGAGGCGGCGAAGCCCGGCGCGTAGCGCTCGACGGTGGCGATCATCAGGTCGGCGACCTCCTCGCGGTGCGCGTCCCAGCTGCGCCCGTCCGGCAACTGCGGCGCGACGTGCTGGCAGAACAGGCTGGCCACGTGCTGGCCGGGCGGCGCCAGGCCATTGTCCAGGGTGCTGGGAATCAGCAGTTCGACGATCGGTTCGCGCGACCAGCCGTGCCGGCGCGCGTCGTGGTAGGCGCGGTCCATGTAGTCCAGGCTCGGCGCCAGCACGATGCCGGCGGTGAGATGGTCGCCCGGCCCCGGCAGCGCGCTGAAACTGGGCAGCCGCGACAGCGCCACGTTCATGCGGAACGTGCCGGAACCGCAGCGCCAGTGCGCCATGCGCTCGCGGGTGGCGGCCGGCACGTGCGCCGGATCGAGCAGGCGTTCGTACAGCAGCTTGGGATTGACGTTGGCGACCACGTGCCGCGCCCGCAGGCGCTCGCCCTGCTCGGTGACCACGCCGACCGCACGTCCGCCCTCGACCAGGATCTCGCGCACGCCCGTATCGGTGCGGATGCGCGCGCCGGCCGCAGTGGCCGCGCGGGCCATGGCCTGGGTGATCGCGCCCATGCCGCCCAGCGCATGGCCCCAGGCGCCTTTCACCCCGTTGCTCTCGCCGAACACGTGGTGCAGCAGCACATAGGCCGATCCCGGCGTGTACGGGCTGGCATAGTTGCCGACGATGCCGTCGAAACCGAACAACGCCTGCGCCACGTCGCTCTCGAACCAGCGCTGCAGATACTCGGCGGCGGAGATGGTGAACAGGTCCAGCAGGTCCTGGCGCAGCTCCGCATCCAGCGCATGCAGGCGGCGCCCGAGGCGGCCGGCGCGCAGCAGTTCGGGCAGTGCCTGCAGCCAGCCGCCGTCGGTGACGTTGGGGGGCGGCTGCAGCGCCAGCGCGCGCAGCACGTCGGCGATGCCCTCCAGCCGCGCCTCGTAGGCCGGCAGGCGCGCGGCGTCGCGCGCGGAGAACCTGGCCAGTTCGGCCTGGGTGTGGCCGGCGCCGGTCAACAGGTAGCGCCCGTCCGGCAACGGCAGGAAGTTGTTGCGCCGGCGCGGCACGATGCGCAGGCCGTGTCCGGCCAGATCCAGGTCGGCGATCACCTTGGGCTGCAGCAGCGACACCGTGTAGGACGCCACCGAGTTGCGGAACCCGGGGTGGAACTCCTCGGTCACCGCGGCGCCGCCGACCACGCCGCGCCGTTCCAGCACCGTCACGTTCCAGCCGGCCCGCGCCAGGTAGGCGGCGCAGACCAGGCCGTTGTGGCCGGCGCCGACGATCAGGGCATCGCATGGCGGTTCGTGGGTCATGGCCGCATGGTAAGCCAGCGCCGGCGGGCCTGCCGACGGCAGGCGGCAACACCGTCCTGCGGCCCAATGGCCAGGGCCACCCATGACCTTCGACACCCCTGAAACCTGCAGTGGCGGCGTAGAGTCTCGCCACGGCCCGTGCGGGCCATTCCTTTATCCACGTCGGCCTGGAGCCTGCCTGTGACCCTTCGCAATCCCAAGATGCTGCTGTTGACCCTGGCCGTGAGCGCCGCGCTGACTGGCTGCAACAAGCCCGAGAGCGCCGCGCCCGCCGCCGACGCCGCCAAGCCCGCGCCGGCCGCCGCCCCGGCCGCGGCATCGACCGACCTCAAGCTCGACACCAGCAAGCTGCCGGCCTACAACGCCTTCAACGTCGACGACCTGGACGCCAGCAAGAACGCCTGCGACGACTTCAACGGCTACGTCAACGGCAAGTGGCTGGCCGCCAACGAGATCCCCAAGGACCGCAGCAGCTGGGGCGCGTTCTCGATCCTGGACGAGCGCTCGGTCGCGGCGCAGCACCAGCTGGCCGAACAGGCCGCCGCCGCGGCCAACCCGCAGGGCGTGGAGAAGATCGTCGGCGACTTCTGGTCCTCGGGCATGGACGAAGCCAAGATCAACGCCCAGGGCATCGCGCCGCTGAAGGCCGACCTGGCCGCGATCGACGGCCTCAAGGACGGCCCGGCGGTGGCCGAGTACCTGCGCCAGAGCGCGGCCAAGGGCGAGAACGGCCTGTTCGGCTTCGGCGCCGAGGCGGACTTCAAGAATTCGGCGATGAACATGGCCTACGCCATGCAGGGCGGCCTCGGCCTGCCCGACCGCAGCTACTACTTCGACGCCGACAAGCAGGACAAGCTCAAGGCCTACCAGGCGCACGTGGCCAAGGTGCTGGAGCTGGCCGGCGTGCCGGCGGCCGACGCCGCCAAGCAGGCGCAGGACGTGGTGGCGCTGGAAACGCGCCTGGCCAAGGTGTCCAAGTCCAGCGAGCAGCTCTCGCGCGACGCCGAGCTGTCCTACAACCCGGTCACCCCGGCCGAGGCCGACAAGCTGACCCCCAACTTCCCCTGGACCAAGTTCTTCGAGTCGCAGGGCGTGGCCGTGCCGGAGAAGTTCTCGCTGGCGATCCCGGCCTTCCACCAGGAAGTGAGCAAGGCGCTGGGCGACACCGACCCGTCGGTGTGGCGCGCCTACCTGCGCTTCCACACCGTGGACAGCGCCTCGCCGTACCTGAGCGACGCCTTCGCGCAGGAAAACTTCGCCTTCTACGGCAAGGAACTCAACGGCCAGGCCGAGATGAAGCCGCGCTGGAAGCGCGTGCTCGGCAGCATCAACGAAGGCGCCGGCGAGGCGATGGGCCAGATGTACGTCAAGGTCGCCTTCTCGGCCGACGACAAGGCCAAGATGCAGCAACTGGTCGAGAACCTGAGTCAGGCGCTGAAGGCGCGCCTGGAGAAGCTGACCTGGATGAGCGACGAGACCAAGGCCAAGGCCCTGGACAAGTGGAAGACCTTCACCCCGAAGATCGGCTACCCGGACAAGTGGCGCGACTACGCCAGCCTGAGCACCCAGCGCGACAGCTACCTGGACAACGTGCGCGCCGCCACCTCGTTCAACTACAAGTACAACCTCAGCAAGATCGGCAAGCCGGTGGACAAGACCGAGTGGGGCATGACCCCGCAGACGGTCAACGCCTACTACAACCCGCTGCAGAACGAGATCGTGTTCCCGGCGGCGATCCTGCAGCCGCCGTTCTTCGACCCCAAGGCCGACGACGCGTTCAACTACGGCGGCATCGGCGCGGTGATCGGCCACGAGATGACCCACGGTTACGACGACCAGGGCGCGCGCTTCGGGCCGACCGGCAACTTCGAGAACTGGTGGACCCCGGCCGACGCCAAGAAGTTCTCCGCGCTCACCGGCAAGCTGGTGCAGCAGTTCGACGGCTACGAGGTCGACGGCAAGCACGTCAACGGCAAGCTGACCCTGGGCGAGAACATCGCCGACCTGGGCGGCATCACCACCGCCTACGACGCCATGAAGAAGGCCACCGAGGGCAAGGACGACCCGAAGGTCGGCGGCATGAGCCGCGACCAGAACTTCTTCATCAACTGGGCCACCGTGTGGCGCACCAAGTACACCCCGCAGAACGCCATGGTGCGCCTGACCACCGACCCGCACGCCCCGGCGCAGTTCCGCGCGATCGGCGCGCCGTCGAACCTGGAGGCCTTCGCCACCGCGTTCCAGTGCAAGCCGGGCGCGCCGATGGTGCGCAGCGGCGACAAGCGCGTGGTGATCTGGTAAGCGACGGCGTCACCGCCGTCCCGCGAAAAGGCCCGGCTTGTCCGGGCCTTTTCTTTGCGTGGGCGTCGGCCTGCGACGGCGGTGGCGATGCCGACCGCCCTGCCCGGCCACCGGCACCCGTGCCTGCCGGCGTCGCTCGCTGAATCCGGTGGGGACGTGGACGCGCATCATCGCCACAGTTGCACACCGCGGCTTGTTAAACTCCGCCGACTTTAATCCTGACCGGATGCGTTCCCGATGCCCAATGCCCGTCCGCTTGCCCTCGCCGTCGCCCTCGGCCTGATCGCCCTCGCCTCCGCCGCCGATGCCGCGCCCAAGAAGAAGCGCGCCGCCGCGCCCAAGGCCCCGCCGATCAGCGCCGCCTGCAGCGACTTCTACGACGACGCCAATGCCGACTGGCTGAAGCAGAACCCGGTGCCGCAGACCGGCGCGGTCACCGCGCTGGGCCAGCTGGCCGAGCGCACCCAGCAACAGCAGCGCGACCTGCTCGACGCCTCCATGCAGTCGCCGCAGAACGCGGTGCAGAAGGCGCTGGGCGACTTCTGGGCCAGCGGCCTGGACGAGGCCGCCGTCGAGAAGGACGGCTCCAACCCGATCGCGCCGCTGCTCGGCCGCATCGATGCGATCAAGAAGGCCAAGGACGTGCCGGCCTCGATCGCCGCGCTGCACCAGATCGGCATCCCGGTCGCGTTCAACTTCGGCGCCGACGTCGACCTGAAGGCGCTGGACCGCCACATCGGCTACTTCATGCAGGGCGGCATGGGCCTGCCCGATCCGGCCTTCTACACCCGCACC
This sequence comes from Xanthomonas sontii, assembly GCF_040529055.1. Taxonomy (NCBI): domain Bacteria; kingdom Pseudomonadati; phylum Pseudomonadota; class Gammaproteobacteria; order Lysobacterales; family Lysobacteraceae; genus Xanthomonas; species Xanthomonas sontii. The sequence continues at coordinate 4,230,887 of NZ_CP132342.1, forward strand.
GACGCCGACACCATGGCGCTGATGGGCCGCTACCGCACCTACGTCAAGCAGATCCTGACCCTGACCGGCACCCCGGCCGACCGCCTCGAGGCCGACGCGCAGTCGGTGCTGCAGATCGAGACCGCGCTGGCGCGCAGCGCCAAGTCGCTGTCCGGCATCAACAACCCGTTCAACAACTACGCGCCGATCTCGACCAAGGAATTGAACAAGCAGTACCGCAACCTGCAGCTCGACGCCTTCCTCAAGGCGCAGGGCGTCAACGACGACCTGGTGTCGATGGCCGACCCGGACATGTTCAAGCAGCTCGACGGCATGATCGTCAGCATCAAGCCCGAGCAGTGGAAGGCCTACCTGCGCTGGCGCGTGGGCGATGCGATGGCGCCGTACCTGTCCAAGAGCTTCCGCGACGCCAGCTTCGAGTTCCGCGGCCGCGTGCTGCAGGGCCAGGTCGCGCCGCCGCCGCGCTGGGCGCAGGTGCTGGACGCGATCAACGTCGCCGCCGGCCCGATGCTGGGCCGCGAGTACGTGGCCCGCTACCTGTCGGCCGACACCCGCCGCCAGGCCGAGACCATCGCCGACCAGGTGCGCGACGCGCAGATCGCCGCGGTCAAGCGCAGCACCTGGCTGAGCGAGCCGGCGCGCACCGAGGCGCAGGCCAAGCTGGCCGCGCTGAAGATCGAGGTCGGCGCGCCGCGCCGCGACCTCGACTACACCCTGCAGCCGATGGGCCGCGGCAGCTTCGGCGGCAACATGCTGATCGCCTCCACCTGGCGTCACCGCGAGGAGATGAAGCGCATCGGCAAGGGCAACGCCGACCGCCGCTGGGACGTGCTGCCGCAGCAGCCGGCGCTGACCTACGACATCGCCCAGAACCGCCTGATCGTCACCGCCGCGGTGCTGCAGCCGCCGGTGTACGCGGCCGGCGGCGACGCCGCGACGCTGTACGGCGCCTACGGCGCGATGGTCGCGCACGAGCTGATCGGCGCCATCGACAGCAAGGGCAGCCAGGTCGACGCGCAGGGCCAGTTGCGCAACTGGTGGACTCCGGAAGACAAGAGCGCCTGGAACGCGCTGGCCGCCCGTACCGCCGCGCAGTACGGCGCCTACGACTTCCCGGGGGTGAAGGGCGCCAAGGTCAACGGCCCGCTGACCCAGGACGAGGACCTGACCGACATCGGCAGCGTCGAACTGGCCTGGCAGGCCTACAGCGCCGCGCAACCGACCGCCAACGAGGCCGGCAAGCAGGCGTTCTACAAGGCCTGGGCCGGCCTGTGGGCGCAGCAGCTGTCGCCGAACGAAGCCGTGCAGCGGGTCACCGCCGACGTGCACGCGCCCGGCCGCTGGCGCACCAACGGCGCGCTGGCCAACCTGCCCGCCTTCGCCGCGACCTTCACCTGCAAGCCGGGCCAGCCGATGGTGCGCAGCGAGGCCGAACAGATCCACCTGTGGCCGTGAGCCGGTGCCGGCGCTAGCCGCCGGCCAGGCACACACAGCAAGACGGCGCGGGCAACCGCGCCGTCTTGCGTTCAGGGGTCGGGAAAACGTGCCGCCGCGCCGGCGCTTGCGGAGCGCAGCAAAGGCAGGCGTTTTCGCTCAGCGCACGATGCGCGGACGCGGCGGCTTGCGCTTGCCGAACGGCGGCTGGCCGCGCCAGTAGCGGATCATCAGCCAGCCGAACAACATGCCGCCCAGATGCGCGAAATGCGCCACGCCCGGCTGCCAGCCGGTGAAGCCCATCAGCAGTTCCAGCGCGCCGAACACGATCACGAAGGTGCGCGCCTTCATCGGGATCGGCGGGAACAGCAGCATCACCCGCTGGTTCGGGAACAGCATGCCGAACGCCAGCAGCAGGCCGAAGATGCCACCGGAGGCGCCCAGGGTCGGATACGGAGCGCTGCCGTTGCTGAGCATCCACCAGCCGACCAGCAACTGGCACAGGCCGGCACCGGCCACACAGACCAGGTAATAGGTCAGGAAGCGCTTCTCGCCCCAGGTCTGCTCCAGCGGCCCGCCGAACATGTACAGCGCCAGCATGTTGAAAAACAGATGCGAGAAGCTGCCGTGCAGGAAGCCGTAGGTCAGCAACTGCCAGAGCTGGAAGTTCTGCCCGGGCGAGAACGCATCGAAGACGCCGATCGGCCACAGCATGAACGGCTCGAACGTCGCGTCGCCCAGCAAAAAGGGTTGCTGCAGCAGGAACACCACGACATTTGCGATCAGAAGCGCTTTAGTGACGGGCGGAAGTCTGGGAAACATGGTCGGGTCCGTGGCAACTGACTCCATCATAGCCGCTCGCTGGAGACTGCACTCCAACCAGCGTGGCTTGCATTCCACGACCAACGCTCCTCCTCCAAGAAATATTGCGAGCGCGGTGCGCCGAAGAGACAGACGAGGGCGCGGGCGAAGCCTCGCGCAGTCAACATGCGGCATGCGCTTCGCGTCCGTACCCTCACCCCAACCCCTCTCCCGGAGGGAGAGGGGCTTAGTGCTCCCTTCTCCCCTTGGGAGAAGGTGCCCCGAAGGGGCGGATGAGGGTACGGGCGCAGCCTCGTGCAGTCGAAACACCGCTCGCGCTTCGCGCCCTACCCTCACCCCAACCCCTCTCCCGGAGGGAGCGGGGCTTGTACCTCCTTCTCCCTCCGGGAGAAGGTGCCACGAAGAGGCGGATGAGGTAAGGGCGCAGCCTCATGCAGTCGAAACACCGCTCGCGCTTCGCACCCTACCCTCACCCCCCCTCTCACGGAGGGAGGGAGGCTTGGCGTTCCCTTCTCCCCTTGGGAGAAGGTGCCCCGAAGGGGCGGATGAGGGTAAGGGCGCAGCCTCATGCAGTCGAAACACCGCATGCGCTTCGCGCCCTACCCTCACCCCAACCCCTCTCCCGGGGGGAGAGGGGCTAAGCCATTCACAGCCGGCTTCTTCTGCGCTTCGAGACACGAGCCCCGCAGTTCTGGCGCGCCTCGCTAGCGCGGCCCCCAGACCTCGGCATCGAGATCGCGCGCCGGCGCCGGCGCACGCTTCACCCGTCCGCCCTGCACTGCCACGCCTTCGGCGCGCAGACGCTGACATTGCTCGCGATAGCCGCGCGAGCCTTCCGGAAAGGCGATGCGGCCGTCGCTGCGCAGCACCCGGTGCCAGGGCAGCGCGGCATCGGCATTGCCGCCGAGTAGACGCGCCACCAGCCGCGCACGTCCCGGCAACCCGGCCAGCATCGCCACCTCGCCATAGCCGCGCACCTGGCCCGACGGGATCGCCCGGATCGTCGCCAGGATCCGCGCATGCGCCTCGGCCGCCGCCGTTGCGGCCGGCGCCGACGCGCTCGCTGCGGGCGGCCGCCGTGGACTCATGCCGACCGTGCCCGCACCGGCCGCGACACCAGCAGCACCCCGCCCAGTACCAGCACGGTGCCGGCGATCTGCCACGGCCCCATTGCCTCGCCCAGCACCAGCACGCTGAGCACGATGGTCGAGACCGGGCCGAGCATGCCGATCTGCGACGCCAGCGCCGAGCCGATGCGCTGCACCGCGAGCATCGTCGCCAGCACCGGCACCGCCGTGCACAGCGTGCCGTTGAGCAGCGACAGCGCGTAGACCGGTGTCGGCAGGACCAGCGCGTGCAGCGGCCGCAGCAGCAGGAACTGGGCGATGCACAGCGCGCAGGCGACCAGGCTGGCGTAGGCGGTCAACCGCACCGCGCCGACCCGCGCCACCAGTTGGCCGCTGCCGACCAGATAGGCCGCATAGGCCAGCGCGCTGCCGAATACCAGCAAGCTCCCCCAAGCAGTACGCGCACCGCCGATCTGCAGGTCGTGGCCGAACGCCAGCAACACGCCCAGATAGCTCAACGCAAGCGCCCATAGCTGGCGCCGCTGCGGACGCCGCCGCCACAGCAGCACGCCGATCAGCAGCACCAGGGTCGGAGTGAGATAGAGGATCAGCCGCTCCAGGGTCGCGGTGATGTAGGCCAGGCCGAGAAAATCCAGGAAGCTGGCCAAGTAGTAGCCGAGCACGCCCAGCGCGACGATTCGCCAACGGTCGCCCGCCTGCAGCGGCGGCGCGCGGCGCGCCGCCCACAGCGCCATCGCCGCGAAGCACGGCAGCGCCACCAGCATGCGCAAGGCCAGCAGAGTCACCGCATCGACGCCATAGCGATAGCCGAGCTTGACGATGATGGCCTTGCCCGAGAACGCGATCGCGCCGCCAGCGGCGAGCAGCACGCCACCGAGGCTGGCCTGGGTGGCGGTGGGGGCGACGGCGGCGGACGTACCGGACGCGCTCATCGCGCGGCGCCGCGGCAGGGAGAAGAGGACACGTGCATGCCGCCATTCTACGGCGCCACAGCCAACCAGCCGCCGGATCGCGGCGACCTCAGCGCATCAGCACCACTTCCTCGGCCGAAGTCGGATGGATCGCCACGGTGTCTTCCAGTTGCGGCTTGGTCACGCCCAGCTTCAATGCCACCGCAAAGCCCTGCAGGATCTCGTCGGCCCCATCGCCGAGCAGGTGGAAGCCGACCACACGCTCCTCGGCGCCCACGCACACCAGCTTGAACAGGCTGCGCTGCGGCGAATCGGCCAGCGCCTGCAGCATCGGCCGGAAATTGCTGCGGTACACGGTCACCGCGTCGGCGCCATAGCGCTCGCGTGCCTGCTCCTCGCCCAATCCCACCTGGCCCAGCGGGGGATGCGAGAACACCACGCTGGGCACGTTCTCGTAGTCCAGCCGCGCCTGCGGCCGGTCGCCGAACACGCGGTCCATCAGCTTGCGCCCGGCGGCGATCGCCACCGGGGTCAGGCCGACCTTGCCGGCCACGTCGCCGATCGCATACAGCCCCGGCACGTCGGTGTTCTGGTAGTCGTCCACCACGATCTCGTGCTTGTCGCCGAGACGCACGCCCAGCGCTTCCAGGCCGAGGTCGCGCGTGTTGGGGCGGCGCCCGATCGCGAAGAACACCTTGTCGACGCGCTCGCCGGGCTGCCCCTGCGCATCGACCACGCACAGGCCCTCGCCGCTGCGGCGCAAGGCGCTGGCGCGGTAACCGAAATGCAGGCGCACGCCCTGGTGGCGCAGGTTGTCGGCAAGCTGCCGTGCCAGTTCCGCGTCGAACCGCTCCAGCAGGCGCTCGCCCTGCACGTACAACTCCACCCGGCTGCCCAGCGCCTGCAGCAGTCCTGCCAGTTCCACCGCGATATAGCCGCCGCCGACGATCGCCACCCGCGGCGGCGCCTCGCAGAGATTGAAGAAGTCGTCGGAGACCAGGCCCAGCTCGGCGCCGTCGATATTCGGCCGCAGCGCGTGCGCCCCGGTGGCGATCACCACGTGCTTGGCGCTGACCCGCACGCCGTCGTCGCATTCGACGGTGTGCGCATCGACCAGCCGGCCGCGCCGCGGGATCAGCACCACCCCGTCGGCATCCAGGCGCCGCCGGTAGCTGGCGTGGATGTTGCCGATGTAGCCCTGGCGATGCGCCACCAGTTCCGCCCAGGACAGCGTGGCCTCGGGAATGGCGAAGCCGACCGCGCGCGCCAGGTCGATGCGTTCGACCAGATCCGCCGCCAGCCACATCGCCTTCTTCGGCACGCAGCCGACATTGACGCAGGTGCCGCCAAGCGCGCTAGGCTCCAGGATCGCCACCCGTGCGCCATGGCTGGCGGCGCGGAAGGCGGTGGCCAGGCCGCCGGACCCGCCGCCCAGCACCAGCAGGTCGTAATCGCGGATCGACCCGTTCACGGCGCACGCTCGGCGCGCGGCGGGGTCGCATCGGGCGCGGCGCGGTGCGCGCGGTTCACATCGTCCATCGGCTGTCCTGTCGCATGTCTCGGTCGCCGCGGAGCATGCCATGGGCGGCCGCGCGGCAGATGTGAGGACGCCGCGGCAGTGCCTGGGCTCAGGCCGCGTCGCGGCGCCGCATCGGCTGCCAGCGCAGGTAGCTGGCCGAGCGCCACAGCCACTCCACCGGGCCGAAGCGGAACCGCTGCAGCCACCAGTGCGACAGCGCCACCTGCAGCGCGAACAGCGCGACCGCGAACGGGATCTGCCAGGCGCGCGGCAGTTGTTCGAAATAGCCGAAGCCGTAGCCGTAGAACAACGTGGTGCACACCAGCGACTGCAGCAGGTAGTTGCTCAGCGCCATGCGCCCGGCCGGCGCCAGCCACTGCAGCGCCGGTGCGGCGCGCACCAGCCAGGCCGCATAGCCCAGTGCCATCAGCCCGCTGGCGACGCTGGCCAGGGCGTAGGCAAAGGTCAGACGCAGATCCAGCCGCGCCGGGTCCATCCACGGCTCCAGCCGGAAGCTCAGCAGCATCAGCGCCAGCCCCAGCGGCAGCACGCCCCAGCGCAGCACCGCCAGCAGCCGCGGGAAGCGCTGCGGTTGCGCGGCCAGGCCGCTGCGCACGCACCAGGCGCCGAGCAGGAACATGCCGAAGATGGTCGGCGCGTTGAACAGCAGCCCGCTCAGCGATTCGACCAGGTCGCGCGCGCGCTGCGCAGTGGCCTGGGCGTAGCTGCCATGGCCGAACACCTCGCGCTGCTGCGCCAGCGCCGCCGCGCCGTGCTGCGCCTGCTCGGCCATGTCCCGATGCCACTGCGCTGCACCGTGCGGATCGGCCTGCGCCGCCCAGGCGGCGGCGCCGACCAGCAGCCACAGCGCCGGCGCGAACAGGTAGACCACCAGCGCCATGCCCGGCAGCCAGCGCGTGGGCGCCTCGCGAAAGGCCAGCAGCATGAACGCCAGCAGCGCGTAGCTGACCAGGATGTCGCCGGACCACAGCAGCACGGCATGCAGCAGGCCGATCAGCAGCAGCCCCGCGCTGCGGCGCAGGAAGAAACCACCGAACGGCCGCCGCGCGATCTCGGCGCGCTGCGCCATCACTGCGAAGCCCATGCCGAACAGCAGCGAGAACAAGGTGTAGAACTTGCCCTGCACCAGGATGTAGACCAAGGCGTCGGCGATGCGGTCGGCGCCGCGCAGCGTCGGATCCAGACCGGTCATCGCCGCGTCCAGCGGGCCGACGAAGCCCTCGATGTTCATCAGCAGGATGCCCAGCAGGGCGAAACCGCGCAGCACGTCCAGCGTGGCGATGCGCTCGGCGGGCGCGACGGGCTGCAACATGGGGGCGGAAGTGGCCAAGGCGGCACCGGGCGGAAGGCCGGCGATGTCCCTCGCCGCGATCAGGAAGGCCGCCGGCGTCCGCAGCGGCACGACGGCGCCGCTGCGTGCGGCGCCAGGGCTGGCGGCACCGGCGCGACCGGCACCGCCGCCAACGCACTCAGTGGTGGTGGCCGCCGTCGCCGTGCACGTGGCCGTGCTCGATCTCTTCGGCGCTGGCCTCGCGCACGTCGACGATCTCCACGTCGAAGTGCAGGTCCTTGCCGGCCATCGGGTGGTTGAGGTCGACGTCGACCACGCTCATGCCGACCTTCTGCACGGTGACCGCGCGCGGGCCGAAGTTGGTCTGCAGCACCACCTGGCTCCCCGGCTGCAGCTTGACCGCGCCGAAATGCTTCTTCGGCACGCGCTGGCTCAGGCCCTCGCGGTATTCGCCGTAGGCGTCCTTGGCGGCCACGTCGACACCGAAGCTGTCGCCGGCGGCCTTGTCCATCATCGCGTTCTCCAGACCCGGGATGATGTTGCCGTGGCCGACCAGGATCACCAGCGGATCGCGGTCCTTGGAGCTTTCGATCGGCTCTTGACCGACTTCCGAAACGGTGTAGTGGAAACGGACGACGCGGTCTTTTTCGATCTTCATGTGCACTCTGCGCTGTGGCTGCCGGGGGCAGACGGGATGGGCGGCTTGTCGGCCGCCGGGAGCGCCGCCATGATGGCGGCCTTCTGAGGTCGCGCATTATCCCGGCTCCATGCACAACACGCCAGTTTCGCCGCGCGGCCGCCGCGCGTTCCCGTGGTGGCTTCCGCTGCTGTGCACCGCCGCGCTGGCGGCCTGCGGACGCCACGAGGTCCGCCACACCCGGCCGGCACCGGTGGCGGTGCGCGAGTGGCCGCAGGTGGCGCCGGCCGACCCGGGCGCGGCCAACGCAGTGCTGATGCGGGCGCTAGGCCTGGTCGGCACGCCCTACCGCTACGGCGGCAACACCCCCGAGTCCGGGTTCGACTGCAGCGGCCTGGTCGCCTACGTCTACCGCGACATGCTCGACCTGCGGCTGCCGCGCACCTCGCGCGAACTGGCCGCGGTACAGGGGCCGCGGATCGACCCGCAGCGCCTGAGCACCGGCGACCTGGTGTTCTTCGGCAGCGCAGGAAATGTGACGCACGTCGGAATTTATGTCGGTGAAGGCCGCTTCGTGCACGCTCCCAGCACGGGCGGCACGGTGCGCCTGGATTCGCTGGACGGGGCCTACTGGCGGGACCACTACACCGGCGCAAAGCGGGTTTTGCGCTGAACTGTGATTTCACCCACATTCATAATTACGAAAATTTAACCTTATTTGAACTTCCTATTTCTGTCTACAAGGCATGATCCCCCATCGTTTTATTTTGTGATCCAAGCGTGACGACCGAAGCCCAGACCTCTCCAGGCAAGCCCGCCGTTCCCCGCCGGACCGCTTTCCGCCTCTTCTGCACCGCCTCGCTCTGTTTCTCGGCCCTCCCGGCCCTGGCCCAGACCGCTCCCGCCGACACCGTCGTCCCGGAAGCGATCGCGACCGTCGCCCCCGCTCCCGCTCCCGCCCAGGTGAGCGCCACCGCGACCACCGCCCAGGCGACCGCGCAGACCCCCAACAACACCACCACCTCGGCCAAGCCGGCCGCCGCCCAGGCGCCCGCACCGTCGCGCAGCAAGGCCGACGCCGCCGCCACCGCCACCCTGGCCGCCCTGCTGCCGCACCTGGCCGCCAACGACACCATTCCGCTGATGGACCGCTCGGCGATGTTCGCCGGCGACATCAGCCGCCTGCTGGCCAACTACGACGTGTCCCAGCCGGTCCCGCGCGAAGGCGTGGTGCCGGGCGGCGACAAGGTCCAGTCCGTGCTCAAGCGCGCCATGGCGCTGCTGGGCACCCCGTACCGCTGGGGCGGCGAGGACACCGAAGGCTTCGACTGCAGCGGCTTGGTCGGCTACGTGTTCCGCACCGCGCTGGGCATCGAACTGCCGCGCGTGTCGCGCGAGATGGCCCGCGAGGCCAATGCCCAGCTGATCAAGGACCGCGACGCGCTGGCACCGGGCGACCTGGTGTTCTTCGGTCGCAAGGGCCGCGTCGACCATGTCGGCCTGTACGTCGGCGAGGGCCGCTTCCTGCACGCCCCCAGCCGCGGCAAGGACGTGCGCGTGGACACGCTGACTTCCGGCTACTGGGGCGAGAAGTTCGTGCAGGCGCGCCGCGTGGCGATGTAAGCCGTCCGCTCCGCAGATACCGCACAGAAAAGGCCGCTGGGGACAGCGGCCTTTTTGGTTGTGGCGTTTCGCGGCCGCCCGGCTGGGCAGTCGTGCCACTGGCACCGACGCGGCCGCCCTCAGGCGGTGGCAACGATCGCGCGCACGTCCTTGTCGATCCGCAACGCGCCGTCGCCATGCGCGAACGCCGCCTCTACCGCCTGCCGCAAGGCTGACGCGTGCGCCTGCGGCGGCAACGGCAGACTCTGCAGATAGGCCATGACGTCCTCGGGATCGGTGCAGACCAGCACGTCGTCGAAGCGTGCGACCCGGACCTGTGCGAAGTGCATGGCGAACAGGCGCGCGCCCGCCTCCGCGTCCAGGCGCAGGGTGGACGGGTCGCGGTCCGGGCCACCGGCCACCCCGGCGACCAGTTGCGCGAGTTGACGCATGTTGTCGCGACCATTGAGCACCGCCAGTACTGCCGCGCCTGGACGAACGATGCGCCGCAGCTCGCGCACGCCCGCATGCGGATCGGGCAAGTGGTAGAGCATATGCACGGCCAGTGCGGCGTCGATGCTGGCATCGCGCAGCGGCAGGCGCATCGCGTCGCCGACCACACCCCGTGGCCGCAACGCCACCGCCTGCGCCAATGCCGCAGCGACCATGGCCGGCGAGCGATCCAGCAATTGCACTGCCAGCGATGGCGGCCACTGCCCGGCGAGCGCGCCCCACAGCTGGCCGGTGCCGCAGCCGATATCGGCCACGCGCATGTCTGCGGCCAGCGGCACCTGCGCGCGCAACCACGGGTACCAATCGCCGCGGCCGTACTTGGCGTGCAGCGACTTACGCTGCACCAGCCGCTGTGTATCGCCGTATTGCCGCTGTAGTTCCGCGCTGTCCGCCTGGAGGGTCATCGTCGCCGTCCGCGTTGCCCGCCGGCACGATACGCTGTCCGCCTCGATCGCGTCACCGGAACTTCGATGACACCACGCCCCTCGCCTGCCTCGCAGTCCTGCCGTGCCGATGAGCCCGTCCGCCGGGTCGCGTCCTGGCCGCAATTGCAGGCGCTGCGCTGATGCCGGCCAAGCACGTCCTGCCCACGCCCGACCAGGCGCTGGCGATCGCGCAATCGCTGCTGTCCACCCGCTACGCCGACGCGGCGTTCGGCTTCGCCGCCGGCTCGATCCTGCGCGGCGAAGGCACGCATCTCTCCGATCTCGACTTGGTCGTGGTCTATGAGCGCCTGCCGGCCGCACGCCGCGAATCGTTCCTCGCCGACGGCATGCCGGTCGAAGCCTTCGTGCACGACCCGGGCACGCTGGCCTGGTTCGTCGACGAAGACGCCGCCCGCGGCCGCCCCAGCCTGCTGCACATGATCGCCGAGGGCACCCTCGTCGGCACCGCGACCGAATCCGCACGCAGCCTGCAAGGCCGAGTCGCCGCGCGGCTGCAGGCCGGGCCGCCGCCGCTGACGCAGGCGCAACGGGACGCGCTGCGCTACGAGATCACTGATCTGGTCGACGACCTGTGCGGCGAGCGCAGCGCCGCCGAGATCCTCGCCATCGGCGCCCTGCTGCATCCGCGCCTGGCGGAACTGGCGCTGCGCGGACGCGGCCATTGGCACGGCAGCGGCAAGTGGGTGCCGCGCCTGCTGGCACGGATGGATCCGGCCTTGGGCCAACGCTTCGACCAGGCCTTCGCCGCACTGTTCGCCAACGCCGACTGTGCGCCGGTGCTGGCACTGGCGCAGCAGGAACTGGCCGTGCACGGCGGCCGCCTGTTCGACGGCGACTGCCGCATCGCGCCCGCGGACTGGCGCGCCTGAGCCAGCGCGCGGGCGCGCGCGCTCAGCCGTGGTAGTGGGCGATGGTGTCCTCGATGCCCTTGCTCAGTTCCATCACCTTCTGCGCGTACTCGGCCAGGCGATGGTCTTCCGGCGTGTCCGGATGCCAGGCCGGCACCGCGGTGGGGCGGCCTTCGACGCCATCCAGAGCCACGAACACGATGATGCAATGCGTGCACAGACGCGGCTCGCCGCCCATCGGATCGCGGGCGCGCACCTCGATGGCGAAATGCATGCTGCTGGTGCCGGTGTGGACCAGCTTGGCGCTGACCGTGACCATGTCGCTGATGCGGATCGGCGAGACGAAGCGGATGCCACCCACCGCCACGGTCACGCTGTAGTGGCCGCTCCAGCCCACCGCCGCGGCATAGCCGACCTGGTCGATCCACTTCATCACCACGCCGCCGTGGACCTTGCCGCCGTAGTTGACGTCGATCGGTTCGGCCAGGAAGCGGAAGGTCAGTTCGCGTTGCGTGCCGCTCATCGGGAGTCCATGCAGGGGAAGGAGGCGGCAGTCTGCCATGCGCCGCCGCCGTCAATCGCAACGGCGCCGCAATAAGGTGTCGCCACAGACGCGCTGGCGGCCGGCGGCGCCGGCTAGGCCGCGGCCAGCGCGAGATTGTCGCGCTTGCGGATGCACAGCCACGGGAAATGCGGCTGGCGCCAGCGCAACGCCCGCAGGCAGCGCACCGACAACCGCCGTGGGTCGAACAACCGGCGCAGCACGATGCCGTCCAATACCGCCTCGGTGTGCTGGTGGTACTGCTGCGCCAGTTCGGCGCAGCCCAGGTCGCTGAAGTAGCGCAGGCTGCGCGCGGCGCTGGCCCGGGCTTTCTCAGCGTCAGCGTAGAACGGGCTGTCGAGGATGTGCAGTTCGCCGTCGTGCTGCAGCAGCTGCAGCAGCCGAGCGATCAGCGCACGCGGATCGGCGAAGTATTGGAGGCAGGCCGGCACCACCACGACATCGAACCGCTGCGCCGGCAGCGGCAAACGCAGGATGTCGCCGGCGACGAAGCTCAACCGCGGCGCGTCGGCGAAGACCCGCGCCGCCTGCGCCAGTTCGGTGCGATTGACGTCGACACCGCAGACTTCGCGCTGCAGGCCGCTGGCCAGGCGATACGACAGCCAGCCGTTGCCGCAGCCGAGTTCCAGCAGAGGACCGTCGCCGCCACGCGCACGCAGATGGCGCAACAGGCGCCGGCACGATTCGGCGCGCACCCGCCATTCGTGGCTGGCGCCGAGCGCGCCGGGCGGCTGCGGCAGCGTGCGCACCTGGGCGTCGCTGTAGAGCCGGCCTTCGCGGCGGCGCACGTCCAGGTAGCGCTGCTCGAACGGGTCGTCCGGCAGCGCGTCGTGCACCAGCACACCCGCGTGCAGCGTCAGCCCTGGCAACTGTCGCAGCTGCGCGCGCAGGCTCTCGGCAGGCGTACTCACGGACGCATCAACGCACCTGGCCGGAACCGTCGACCGGCGGATCTTCCAGGCCGACATTGCTCGGGGCGGCCTCATAGATGGTGCGATCGAGCAGGCCGGTCTCCTTGGCCACCAGCACCGGCACCAGCATCTGCCCGGTCACGTTGGTCATGGTGCGCATCATGTCCAGCACGCGGTCGATGGCGTACAGGTAGCCGATCACCTCCAGCGGCAGGTTGGCCGCGCTCAGCACCACCGTGGCCATCACCACCGCGGTGCCGGGCACGCCGGCGGTGCCGAAGCTGCCCAGCACCGAGGCGATCAGCACCACGAAATACTGGTTGGCGGTCAACGGCACGCCGGTGTACTGGGCGATGAACACCGCGCACAGCGCCGGGAAGATCGCGCCGCAGCCATCCATCTTGATGCTGGCGCCCAGCGGCACCGCGAACGCGGCATAGTCCTTGTTGACGCCGAGGTTGTGGGTGATCGAGCGCAGCGCCACCGGCATCGCGGCGAAGCTGGAGGAACTGACGAAGGCCACCTGCATGCCCGGCGCGGCACCGCGGAAGAACTTCCACGGATTGAGCCCGTGCACCAGCAGCAGGCCGCTGTACACCACCACGATGTGGATCGCGCAGGCCAGGTACAGCGCCAGCACGAAATTGCCGAACGGCAGCAGCTTGCCGAAGCCGTAGCCGCCGACCAGCGCGGCGATCAGGCCGAAGGTGCCGAGCGGGGTCATCTCCAGCACGAAGCGGGTGACCTGGATCATGATCTCGCTCATCTGCTTGGTGAGCTTGCGCGCCTCGGCCACGCGCTCGCCGAGCTTGACCATGGCAAAGCCCAGCAGCGCGGCGAAGAAGATCACCGGCAGAATCGAACCGCGCCCTGCCGCCAGCACGGTCTCGCCAGCGGCATTGGTCTTGGTGCCGATACCGGTGAGCGCATAGAACGGGTTGGACGGCACCACGTCCAGCAGCACCTGCACCGGGCTGGGCACGTCGCGCGGGGTCCAGGCGCTGTCCACCCGCAGGCCCAGATGGCCGGCGCCCGGCTGCAGCACCGTGCCCACGGCCAGGCCGACGCCGACCGCCAGCGCCGCGGTGACCACGAACCACAGGAAGGTGCGCCCGCCCAGCTTGGCCACCGACTGCTGTCCGTGCAGCGCCGAGATCGCGTTGATGACCGCGAAGAACACCAGCGGCACCGCGATCATCTTGATCAGGGTGACGTACAGATCGCCCAGCGGCTTGAACCAGGTCTCCGCGGTCGGGCCCAGCGCCCAGCCCGCCAGGGCGCCCAGCAGGAAGCCGGCGACCACGCGCTGCCAGAACGGAATGCGTAACCAGGCCGTCACCAGTTTCATCGACGCTGTCCAGAGAGATCGGGGGTTTCGCACGATAGCGCACCCCGGCAGCAGCGACGACGCCATGGCTGGAAAGGCGCGATGTCATCGGCGTGCCTTGTCGCAGCCGGCATAATGCAGGGGACTTCGTTGTTCAGGACCCGTTCTGCGTATGCGCCTACCCGTTTCCGCCCTCGCCGCCGCCTCCACCCTGCTGCTGGGCGCCTGCGCCAGCACGCCGCATGCGCCGGCCGCCAGCGCCAACGTCGCGCCGATCGTCGTCCCCGCCGTGGCCCATCCGGCCGGCGAGACCCCGGCCTGGTGGTACCGCAGCGGCGCCGCCAAGGCCGCCAACAACGGTGCGATGCGCGGCAAGGCCAAGAACGTCATCCTGTTCCTCGGCGACGGCATGAGCCTGACCACGGTCGCCGCCGCGCGCATCCTCGACGGCCAGCGCAAGGGCGCCTCCGGCGAAGAGAACCAGCTGTCGTGGGAAGCGTTCCCCGCCACCGCGCTGAGCAAGACCTACAACACCGATTCGCAGACGCCGGATTCGGCCGGCACCATGACCTCGATCACCACCGGGGTGAAGACCCACATGGGCGCGATCGGCGTGGCCGCCGGCAAGCGCGACGCCTGCGCCGACAGCCTCGGCAAGCAGTTGCTGAGCTGGTTGGAACTGGCCGACAGCGCCGGCATGGGCACCGGCATCGTCACCACCACCCGGCTCACCCACGCCACCCCGGCCGCGACCTACGCGCACGTGCCCGAGCGCAACTGGGAAAGCGATGCCGACCTGCCGGAGAAGGCGGTGGCCGAGGGTTGCCGCGACATCGCCCAGCAGATGGTCGGCGCACGCTTCGGGCGCGGCCCGCAGGTGATGCTGGCCGGCGGCCGCGGCCAGTTCACCACCGTCGAGCAGCGCGACCCCGAGTACGACGACAAGGTCGGCCTGCGCCTGGATGGCCGCGATCTGGTCGGCGAATGGCGCCAGCGCCATCCGCAGGGCGCCTACGTGTGGACCCGCGGGCAACTGGAAGCGGCGCAGAACGCGCCGGCGCTGCTGGGCCTGTTCGAGCCGGACCACATGCAGTTCGACCACGACCGCGACCGCAGCGCCAATGGCGACCCGAGCCTGGCCGAGATGACCAAGGCCGCGATCCGTACCCTGTCGCAGGACAAGAACGGCTATGTGCTGATGGTCGAAGGCGGCCGCATCGACCACGCGCACCACGCCGGCAACGCCTACCGCGCGCTGGACGAGACCATCGCCCTGTCGCAGGCGGTGCAGGCCGCGGCGGATGCGACCTCGGCCGAGGACACGCTGATCATCGTCACCGCCGACCACTCGCACACGCTGAACTTCGTCGGCTACCCGCAGCGCGGCAACCCGATCCTGGGCAAGGTGCGCGGCACCAGCGGCGAGGACGCCAATACCGGCGACCTGGCGCTGGACGGCAACGGCCAGCCCTACGCCACGCTCAGCTACGCCAACGGTCCCGGCTACACCGGCGCCAGCAACCAGCAGCCGGCCGGCATCAAGACCTTCCCGCATGCGCCGAGCAATTTCGAGCCGGCCAACGGCCGCCCGGATTTGACCCACGTCGACACCGAAAGCCCAGACTTCATGCAGGAAGCGCTGGTGCCGACCAAGGCCGAGACCCATGGCGGCGACGACGTCGGCATCTGGGCGCGCGGCCCCGGCAGCAACGCGTTCCGCGGCAGTCTGGAAGAGAACGTGATCTACCACGTGATCGTGCAGGCCACCCCGACCCTGCGCGCGCGGCTGTGCCAGGCGGGCACCTGCAACGGCGACGGGGTGCCGGTGGAACTGCCCAAGCCGGCGGCGTTCATGACCAGCGCTGCGACCGCGCAGTGAACCGCCTCCTGTCCCGGCCGTGGCGCCGTGGCAGCCTGCGTGCGGCAGCGGCGTTGCTCGCACTGGCGACAACCGCAGCCGCTGTGCAGGCGCAGGCGCAGCCCGACGACGCCTGCCGGCTCGGCGATCCGACCACCGACCGCGACATCGTGCCGGGCTGCAAGCTGGGCGCCGACGAACGCCTGGTACTGACGCCACAGGCGCTGCGACGCCTGCCCTTCGATCGCGACGGGCTGGCGCTGCTGACCGTCGGCGCACGCTTCTACTACGTACGCGCCGACGGCCGCAGCCTGCCGGTGATCACCTGGGACAACGGTCCGGATGGTTTCAGCGAAGGGCTGACCCGCGGCATCTTTCACGGCCGCATCGGCTTCTACGACCGGCAACTACGCGAGGTGATCGCGCCGATCCACGACTTCGCCTGGCCGTTCGAGCACGGCGTCGCCGCGGTCTGCGACGGCTGCAGCGCGGGCACGCCCGACACCGATGGTCATACGCCGATGCAGGGTGGCCGCTGGTACTCCATCGACCGCCACAACCGCGAAGTGCCGGCGCCCAAGCGCTGAGCCGATGATCGTGTGCGGCATGGCCGCGTTGTCGCGGAGAAGGTCGCCAAGGCTGGTTCTCTGCAACGCGTCTCCTTGAATCTCCAGCGATGTCGCGGAAAGCGCATCGTCCGCGAGGTGAGACATCCCCGCGTCGGGACTGAAGTCCCTCCCACATGGGGCTACCTCACGTTGCGCGGCTTCAAGCGCCGTCGCGCGCTGGCGGCGGGCCAGTCGTCGCGCACTGGCGGCCGACATCGAGCGGGCAACGGGCTGAGCAAGCAGTCTGGATAGTCCCGAGTGCCGACACCTGCTCTTGTGGGAGGGACTTCAGTCCCGACGCGATTAGCTGAAAGGCATCGTGACTGAAGTTCCTCCCACAACGCTGCTCAGGCGCAAAGAGGTCGCCATGCCACGCTTCGCGCTGACCTGCGCTTGCGTCTACAGTGACGCGATGCCGCCGCACGCCTCTACGCCCCCGTTGTCCGCACTCGCCGCCGCGCTGCCCGATCCGGCACCGGCGCCGCTGCTGCTCGGCCTCAGCGGCGGACTGGATTCGACCGTGCTGCTGCACCTGCTCGCGCAGCAGCCGTCGTACCGCCACGCCGGCCTGCGCGCGCTGCATGTGCACCACGGCCTGCATGCCGACGCCGACGCCTGGGCCGCGCAGTGCGCGCAGCTGTGCGCCGCGTTGGCGGTGCCGCTGCAGGTAGTGCGGGTGCAGGTGCCGCGCGACAGCGGCGATGGCCTGGAGGCGGCGGCGCGGCAGGCACGGCGCCACGCCTTCGCGCAGGCGCTGCAGCCCGGCGAATGGCTGGCGCTGGCGCAGCACCGCGACGACCAGGCCGAAACCTTCCTGCTGCGCGCGTTGCGCGCGTCCGGGCCCGACGGCCTGGCGGCGATGCAGGCGCTGTCCGACTTCGCCGGCAGCCGCCTGTGGCGGCCGCTGCTGGCGCAACCGCGCAGCGTGCTGCACGCCTATGCGCAGCAGCACAGCCTGCAGTGGATCGACGACCCCAGCAATGCCGATCCCGGCTTCGACCGCAATTTCCTGCGCCTGCAGGTGCTGCCGCTGCTGCGCCAGCGCTGGCCGCACGCCGATGCCGCCCTCGTCCGCAGCGCGCGGCTATGTGCCGACGCCAGTGCACTGCTGGAGGCGGACGACCGCACGGCGCTCGATGCGCTGCAGGACGCTCCCGGTGCCCCGCTGCCGCTCGCGCCGCTGCGCGCCCTGCCTGCGGCGCGGCGTGCGCGCGTGCTGCGACGCTGGGTCGCACAGGCCGGCCTGCCGCCATTGCCGGCGGCCGGCCTGGCCGCGATCGAACGCGACCTGCTGCAGCCGCGCGCAGATGCTTCGGCGCAGTTCGCCTGGCACGGCGCCTGCGTGCGCAGCTGGCACGACACGCTGTACGCCGAGCGCGACCCCGCGCCCTGGCCTGCGGACTGGCAGGCGCAGTGGGACGGCCGCGCGCCGCTGGCGTTGCCCGATGGTCGCCGCCTGCACCTGCGCGCCGACACCACGCTGGCCTTCGATACGCCGCTGCTGGTGCGCGCGCGCCGCGGCGGCGAACGTCTGCTTCTGCCAGGACGGACGCAGTCGCAGGCACTGAAGCACCTGTTGCAGACGCAGGCCCTGCCACCCTGGCAGCGCATGCGACTGCCGCTGCTGTTCGACGCCACGCAACTGCTGGCTGCCGGACCGGACCTGCTGGCCGCGCCGCTGCACGATTGGCTGCAGGCGCACGCTGCACGCCTTGAGCTGGATGCGCTGCCGGCGCCGGCGCCCGCCTCGCATTGACCCTGCCGCCGCCGCCGCGCACACTTTCGCCATGCCCAAGAAGTCCCAAGACGATGCCTCCCCGGTCGCGCGCTTCGAGCAGTCGCTCGAGGAGCTGGAAGTGCTGGTGGAGAAGATGGAAGCCGGCGACCTGAGCCTGGAGCAGTCGCTCAGCGCCTACGAGCGTGGCGTGGGCCTGTATCGGCAATGCCAGCAGGCGCTGGAGCAGGCCGAATTGCGCGTGCGCCTGCTCAGCGATCCCGAGCAGCCCGACAGCGCCGAACCCTTCGATCCCGTGCCGCCCCATGGCGGCTGAGGCGGCGTTCGCGCACTGGCGCGAGCGGGTGGAAGCCGGCCTGCAGGCGCAGTTGCCGGCCGCCACGCTGGCGCCGCAGCGCCTGCACGCGGCGATGCGCCACGCCACCCTGGGCGGCGGCAAGCGCATGCGCCCACTGCTGGTCTATGCCAGCGGCGCGCTGTTCGGCGCCGACGCCGCGCGCCTGGATGCACCGGCGCTGGCGGTGGAATTGATCCACGCCTATTCGCTGGTCCACGACGACCTGCCGGCGATGGACGACGATGCCCTGCGCCGCGGCCAGCCGACCGTGCACATCGCCTTCGACGAAGCCACCGCGATCCTCGCCGGCGACGCGCTGCAGAGCCTGGCGTTCGCGTTGCTGGCCAATGCCGAGGACGCGGCGGCACCGCTGCGCGTGCAGTGGCTGCAGACCCTGGCCGAGGCCGCCGGTGCGGCCGGCATGTGCGGCGGGCAGGCATTGGACATCGACGCCACCGGCCGCGTGCAGGCGCTGCCGGACCTGCAACGCATGCATGCGCTGAAGACCGGCGCGCTGATTCGCGCCAGCGTGCGCCTGGGCGCGCTCGGCGGCGGCGCCGACGCCGCCGCGCTCGCGCAATTGGACAGCTTCGCCACCGCGCTGGGCCTGGCTTTCCAGGTGCGCGACGACATCCTCGACGTGGAAGCCAGCTCCGAACAGCTCGGCAAGACCGCCGGCAAGGACGTCGCGCAGGCCAAGTCCACCTACCCGGCCCTGCTGGGCATGGACGGCGCCAAGGCCAAGCTGGCCGAGCTGGCGCAGGCGATGCAGGACAGCCTGCACGGCTATGGCGCTGCCGCCGATGCACTGGCGGCGCTGGCGCGGCTCGCGGTCGATCGCGCGCACTGATCGCCACGCTCGACGCGTGCGATCCTTGCGGCTGGGCCGCACGCGTCATTAGCCGCGCAGGCGCTGCACCGCATCCGCGAAACCAGGGATGGATGCTGGCGCTGGCCGCGCGCAGCCCGTGATGACCAGAGGCGCTGTTGCAGGAGCGGCTTCAGCCGCGACAGACGGCATCGGTCATGCCTGTCGCGGCTGAAGCCACTGCTACATGGGCTTTCGGTGAGTGTCTGAGGCAATGTGGGCGGGACGTCAGTTCCGACTGCTTTCGCGGTCCGATCGTCCGCCACGCCGCTCGTCGCGGATGCATGACCGTTGACTCCCACACCAGGCGACCAGGCGCATCTCACGCCACGGCAACCCGCGTTGCCGCAAAAATGCCGACGCCGCGCATACCGCTGCAGACCGCGATGACGCCGGCTGCGGCGAATGGAGATCCCGGACGTCCTCATCGCCTTCGGCAAACGCCGCCACCAGCACGATCTCGCACGCACACGCACATCGCCACATGGCCTATCCGCGACGCTGCGCTCGATCCAGTGCATGCCGCTGCGGCAAGGCCGCTGCAGCGCGACACTCACATGCGGCGATGTCTGTCCGCGATGTCGATACTGAGACCTGGCACGCGCTTCGCTGGACGAAATCGAAGACAAACGCACCTGCGACGCGCACGCGCGCATCACCGGGCTAGTTTGCTTCGGCCCCTGTCACGGGGCGCCCACTTTCGACGGAGAGAGACTGCATGAAACACGCATCCCGGATCTCGGCAGCGATCGGCTTCAGCCTGGTCGGCATCATCTCGGCGGCCACGGCGCAATCGCAACTCACGCGCACGCCCGCGCCGCTGCAGGTCGAACTGACGCCGGTCGCCGACGCCGACGGCCAGCAGCGCGGCCAGATGGCGGTGACCGTGCGCAACACCGGCACGCAGGTCGCACGCGTGCCCAAGTGGGAACTGCCGCTGGGCGATCTCGACAACGCCCTGTTCCAGGTCCAGCGCGACGGCAAGCCGGTGGATTACGTCGGGCGCCTGGTCAAGCGCGCCGCGCCGCGCGCCGAGGACATGGTGGTGCTGCAGCCGGGCGAAGCGAAGCAGGCGCAGATCGACCTGAGCCGCGCCTACGACCTGACCCGCAGCGGCACCTACAGCATCCGCCTCGACGCGCCGCTGCAGGGCGCCGCGCTCGCCGATGGCGCGCGCATGCTGCGTGCCGACGGCGAGCCGCAGACCCTGTCCAGCGCGCCGCTGACGGTATGGCTGGATGGCGGCCGCGGCCATGCGGTGCGCAACGACCTGATGGTCGGCCCGCAGGCGGTGGTCAACGGCGTCAACTACGCCTCGTGCAGCACCAGCCAGATCAGCACCATCGGCAGCGCGGTGAACGCGGCGCGCACCTACTCGCAGAACGCCAAGACCTACCTCAACGGCGGCAGCACCGGCGCGCGCTACACCACCTGGTTCGGCGCCTACAACGCCAGCCGCTACAGCACCGCCACGTCCAACTTCGTCAACATCGATTCGGCGATCGACCAGAACAACGGCCAGATCACCATCAATTGCGGCTGCAGCGACAGTTCCTACGCCTACGTGTATCCGAACCAGCCGTACCAGATCTACGTCTGCAATGCGTTCTGGAGCGCGCCGCTGACCGGCACCGACTCCAAGGCCGGCACCCTGATCCACGAAATGAGCCACTTCAGCGTGGTCGCCGGCACGCAGGACACCGCGTACGGCCAGAGCGCGGCCAAGAGCCTGGCCAAGAGCGATCCGGCGCGCGCGGTGAAGAACGCCGACAGCCACGAGTACTTCGCCGAGAACAATCCGTCGCAGAACTGAGTCCGGCACGCCGGTGATGTCCCCGGGCGCCGACCTCGCGTCGGCGCCCGGTTCGCGTGCGGCCCAGGCCGCACCTCTGTGCCCGTGTGGTGTGTCCTAGGCCACCAGGCCCTCCAACCTGGGCAGCCCCGCGCTGCCGGGGAACACCTGGATGTCCAGCGCGTGCTCGGACACGCCCAGATGCGCGCCGAGCACGTGCCGGAACAGGCTGCGCAGGTCGCTGGTGGCGCGCAGGTCGCGGCCCTCGTTCAAGGCCCGCGGCGACAGGCCGGGCCAATCTCCCGCGATGCGCCCGCCGCGCACCGCGCCGCCGGCCAGGAACGCCACCCCGCCGGTGCCATGGTCGGTCCCGCCGGTGCCGTTCACCGCCGCGGTGCGGCCGAACTCGGTCACCACCGCGACCACGCTGCGCGACCAGCAGGCCTGCGCGCCATCGTGGAACGCGCGCAGCCCCGCATCCAGTTCGCCCAGCTTGCGCTGCAGCACCGCGGCCTGGTTGCCGTGGGTATCCCAGCCGGCATCCTCGACGAAGCCGATCCGCGGCCCGTCGGGCTTGGCCATGAAGCTGGCCGCCGCACTCATCGCCTGCGGCAATTGCCCACCCTTGACGCTGTCCACCTGCATGCCCTGCTCGCGCAGCGCGCGCGCGAAATCGCCGGCCAGGTGCGGATCGGCGGCGTACAGCGGCTGCAGACGCTGCAGCAGGATCGGATTGACCGCGCTCGGCAGCGGCGGCGACCAGCTGTTCACCGCGCCAGGGCCACGCATGATCAGCGGCGTCACCGCGCTCACCGACACCGCCTCGGCGCCGTGCAGGGCCAGTGCGCAGCGGTTGAGCCAGCCGCTGGAGGCGCCACTGGGCCGCGCGGTGCCGTTCTCCAGGCAATCCTGCGCCTCGAAGTGCGAGCGCTCGCGGTACGGCGGCGCCACCGCCACCACCGGCAGCCATTGCTTGCGCGCGTACAGCTCATGCGCGAACGCCAGCGCCGGATGCAGCGCGAAGCTGCCGTCCAGGGCCAGGGTCTGCGGCGGCGCCAGCGCGCCGCGCAGGCGTGCGTAGTCGGGGTCGGCGGTCGGCACCAGCGCGTGCAGCCCGTCCAGCGCGCCGCGCAGCAGCACCACCAGCAGGCGCGTATCGGCGCCCGGCGCGGCCAGACCGTTGCCAGACCACAGGCTCAACACGGTGGCCGCACCGCTGGCGGCAAGGAAACGACGGCGTGTCAGTTGCATCGGAGCTTCTCCCATCGCGGATCGGACCGCGCGCCGCTCAGGCGCGCCATTGGAAGGCCGGGCTGGCCAGCAGCACCGCCACGCCTTCGCGTGGCGATTCGGCGCGCCGCACCGCGGTCAGCGTGTCCGCATCCGGACCGTCGCCGAACGCGGTCGCGGCCAGTGCCAGCGGCTCGCCCGGCGCCATCCCAGCCAGCGCCTCGGCCGCCTGCACGCGCTTCCACAGTGCGTCGGCGCCGCTCCATTCCGCCGCCACGTCGGCATAACCGGCCGGCGAGCGCGGCGTGAACGGCGGCTGCCCCATCCGTGCCAGCAGGGTCAGCACGGTCTTCTGCTGCGGCGGCGCCTCGGGCCAGGTACCACCGGCACGCAGCGCCGACACCACGAAATCCTGCGGCGGCTTGAACTTGCGCGCCTGCGCGTCCCACGCCTCGGGGCTGTCGATCAGGGCGCGGTAGACGTGGCGCAGGTCGCCATCGCTGCGCCGCCACGCGTCGGCCATGCGCTGTACCAAGGCTGGCGGCGGATCGTCGCGGACGAAATGCCGGGCCAGCTTGAACGAGACGTGCTGCGCGGTGGCCGGGTGCCGGGCCAGCGCCGCCAGGATCGCCTCGCCCTGCGCCACGCCGTCCTCGGCGTAGCGCCGGCCCAGCACCAGGCGGCTGCCGGCGGCATGCGCCGGCGCGCGAAACACGAAGGCACTGCCGGGCGCGCCCTGCTCGAAATCGCGTGGCGCCGGCACGCCCCAGCCGGTGATCGCACGCGCCAGTTCGGTGACGTCGGCCTGGGTATAGCCGCCGTCCACGCCCAGCGTGTGCAGTTCCAGGATCTCGCGCGCCAGGTTCTCGTTGAGCCCCAGGCGGCGCGCAGGGCGTTCGGGATCCAGGCGCAGGGCCCGGCGCTGCGCGCGTTGCGCCAGCAGCGAGTCGGGGCCGACCGAATTGGCGTTGTCCAGGTAGCGCAGCATCGCCGGGTGCCGCTCCACCGCCAGCAGCAGATCGGCGAAGCGGCCCATGCAGTGCGGGCGGATCGCCTCGCGCTCCATCGGCGCCGCGTACAGCGCGGCCGCGCGCTTGTCGACCGAGACCGCGAAATGATTGGACCAGAACTGCACCAGGCGCTCGGCGAATCCGGCCGGGCTGGACACCGCGACCCGGTAGCGCGCCGCCAGTTCCTGCGCCTGTGCCTGCCGATAGAGCCCGCGCGCGGCCTGCTGCGCCTGCTGGGCGGCCTGCTGCGGATCGCCGGCCGCCTGCTGCCGCGCCTGGCGGCGTTCGCGCTGGTAGTCGGCCTCGCGGCGCAGGTAGGCCAGGCTGTCGGGCAGGCCCTGCAACGCCGGCGCCAGCGGCGGCGACTGCAGTTGCGCGGCCAGCCAGGCGCGCGGTTCGCCCATGGCAGCCAGGTCCCCGGGACGGGCGCCCAGGCCGAAGCGGTTGGCGGCGCTCAAGCTCTCGCGGCGGATCATGCGGCGCTCCGGTGATGGCGACAGCCTTGCAAACGCGCAGCACGGGCCGCGGTTGACCGGCCGGTGGCGGCGTTGCGCCTGGCCGCCCTGCGACCTCCCGCCGGAGCGCGGCGCGGACACAAAAAAGGCCCGGCACAGCGGCCGGGCCTTCGGGGACGCGTCGCAGGCGCGCTTACTTGATCAGGCGCAGCGCGAACGGGTAGCGGTAGGCGACGCCGTCGTTGGCCTTGATGCCGGCCAGGATGCAGAACACCAGGTTCACCACCCACACCACCGGCATCAGCAATCCGCCGATGACGATCACGCTGAGCACCACGCAGATCACGTACGCGATGGCGACGGTGATCTGGAAATTCAGCGCTTCCTTGGCCTGGTCGTTGAGGAAGGACTTGGCCGGATTGTCCTTGTTCACCAGCCAGATGATCAGCGGCACGATGAAGCCGGCGATGATCCCGGACAGATGGGTGATCAGCGCGACAGTGCGATCTTCCTGAGGGCCTGCCGAGGCCGGCGGCGGCGGCGGGGCAGTGACGTTGTCGAATTCGCTCATCGGTATTCCGTTCCTTTGGTGGTGAGGGGACAAGACGTTTGGCGCGTCACTCTCGGCGGCTGGCGCAGCGCTGTCAAGCCAAGCCAGCAAGGCGGGAAGACGCCTCGACGGGCTCAAGGATCGCCCGCTCGGCAACCGCGGCGCTGATCCGACGCCCCATACGGCAGCGGATCGCGCTAGCGGCGACCGAGCATGGCCTTGGCCGCCGCGTATAGGCTGACTCCAATCGCCACAAGCAGCATCAGGACCAGCAGCCACCCGAACACGAGCACGGCACCGAAGATCAGCACGCTCGGCGCCAGCAAGACCGCACTCAGCAGGGACAGGCCGAAGCCCATCCGCATGGCCTGGCGCGCGTGTTCGGCGACGAACGGCTGCCTGCCCCGCATCGCCCACCATTGCGCGCCCGGCAACAGCCACAGCAACAGCAGCCACCACAGCGCGTCGCCCAGGTGCGCATTGCAGGTGGCGAACAAGCCGATCCACATCGACAGATGCGCAAATGCCGCCAGCGCGCGCTCCCACGCGGGCGCGGGGCCGTCGGTGATCGTGTTCTCGGTGTCGCTTGCCTGCATGGCTGTGCGTCCTTGCGCGCTGCCTGCGTCGCGGCGCTCAGTCGTTGCCGGCCACCGTCATCCTGCCGACCAGCACCGCGCCGATGTGCACGTGCGAGCGCACATCGATGTCGGCGCCGACCGCCTCGATGTCCTGGAACATCTGCCGCAGGTTGCCGGCGATGGTGATCTCGTCCACCGGATAGGCGATTTCGCCGTTCTCGATCCAGAACCCGCCGGCGCCGCGCGAGTAGTCGCCGGTGACCGGATTGACGCCGTTGCCCATCAGGTCGGTGACCAGCAGGCCGCGCGGCAGGCCCTTGACGATGGTCTGCAGGTCGGGGGCATTGGCCGCCACCTGCAGGTTGTGTACGCCGCCTGCATTGGCGGTGGTCTGCAGGCCCAGCTTGCGCGCCGAGTAGCTGCCCAGCACGTAGCGCTGCAGCACGCCGTCGCGCACCAGCGGCGCCTCGCGGGTGGCCACGCCCTCGCCGTCGAAGGCGGCCGAGCGCAGGCCGCGGCGCAGGTGCGGCCGTTCGTCGATCGCGAACCACTCCGGGAACAGGCGGGTGCCGGCGCTGTCGAGCAGGAAACTGGCGCGACGGTACAGCGCGCCGCCGGACACCGCGCCAAGCAGATGCCCGATCAACGAGCGCGCCATTTCCGGCGCGAACAGCACCGGCACCTCGCCGGTCGGCAGCGAGCGCGGCTGCAGCCGCGCCACGGTGCGCTCGGCGGCACGGCGGCCGATCGCCGAGGCGCGTTCCAGGTCCTCGCGCGCCAGCGCGCTGCTGTACCAGCCGTCGCGCTGCATGCCGTCGCCCTGCCCGGCGATCAGCGTGCAGGCGATCGAATGGTGGGTGCTGCGCTCGCAGCCGACGAAGCCGTGCGAATTGGCATAGACCGACAGGCTCTCGCTGCTGCCGGCCGAGGCGCCGTCGGAATTGCTGATCCGCGCATCGGCGTCGCGACCGGCGGCCTCGCAGGCCAGCGCCAGGTCGATCGCCTCCTCGGCCTGCAACGGCCACGGATGCCAACGGTCGTAATCCGGCTGCTCGCGCGCCATCAGCGCCGCCTCGGCCAGGCCAGCCGCCACATCGTCCTCGGTGTAGCGGGCGATGGCGCAGGCCTGGGCCACGGTGGCCTCCAGGCTGGACTCGTGCAGGTCGGCGGTACTGGCGCTGCCCTTGCGCTGGCCGAAGTAGACGGTGACGCCGATACCGCGGTCGCGGGTGGATTCCACGGTCTCCACAGCGCCCAGGCGCACGTTGACGTCCAGCCCGCGGTCTTCGCTGCAGCTGACCTCGGCCTGGCTGGCGCCAAGCGCGCGGGCGCGCGCCAGCAGCCGTTCGGCGATGTCGGACAGGCGCTCCAGGCGCTGCTGGCTGTCGTCGCGGTGCAAATCGGGGGTGATCGCGTTCAATGCTTTATCCTTGTTGTGCGAATCCCTTCGCCCCTGTCCGGCCGTCCTGGCCGGATGTGTTGATTTGATTTCCAGCCCGATCGAGTAGTACGAGCATGCGCGGACGCGACGAAGACACCGGTGAATTCCGCGGCGAAAGCCGCAGCCAGCAACGCCGCGAAGCGCTGGAAGTGCTGAGCCTGGGCGAGAAGCTGGTGGCGCTGACCCCGGCGCAGCTGGCCAAGCTGCCGGTGCCCGAGTCGCTGCTGCCGCACATCGCCGAGACCAAGCGCATCACCTCGCACATCGCGCACAAGCGGCAGCTGGCGTTCCTGGCCAAGCAGATGCGGCGCGAGGACGAGGCGGTGCTGGAGGCGATCCGCGAGGCGATGGACGTCAACAGCGACAGCGCGCGCCGCGAAGTGGCGGCCATGCACCGGGTGGAGGACTGGCGCGAGCGGCTGCTCGCCGAAGGCGACACCGCGCTGGCCGAACTGCTGGCCGAGCATCCCGACGCCGACCGCCAGCGGCTGCGCCAGCTGGTCCGCAACGCCAAGGACGAGCGGCTGAAGAACAAGCCGCCGCACGCTTACCGCGAGTTGTTCCGGGAGCTGCGCGAGATGATCCTGGGGGGTGCGTCGGGAACGGGGAATGGAGAATCGGGAATCGAAGAAGCGGACGACGACGCGGCGTTCGACGACACGCGCGACTGAGGTGCGGCGCCGCCGGCTGCCACGCACGGCCGCCGACACACTCCCAGCACCGTAGCTTGCAAGGCGCGCGATGAACCTATCCGGCAGGCCGGCAACGCCGCAGCACACCGCGGCTGTGGCTTTGCCGATTCCCGTTTCCCGATTCCCGATTCCCTGCCTACCCACTCCCGGCTCCTAGGCCGTCCCGCCCACGGTCAGCCCGTCGATCAGCAGCGACGGCTGGCCCACGCCCACCGGCACGCTCTGCCCGTCCTTGCCGCAGACGCCGACGCCCTCGTCCAGCGCCAGGTCGTGGCCGATCATGCGCACCTTCTGCATGGTCTCCGGGCCGTTGCCGATCAGGGTGGCGCCCTTCACCGGCGCAGTGACCTTGCCGTCCTCGATCAGGTAGGCCTCGGTGGCCGAGAACACGTACTTGCCGCTGGTGATGTCGACCTGGCCGCCACCGAAGTTGACCGCGTACAGGCCCTTCTTCACCGAGCGGATCATCTCCTCGGGATCGTGCTGGCCGGCGCGCATGTAGGTGTTGGTCATGCGCGGCATCGGCAGGTGCGCGAACGATTCGCGGCGGCCGTTGCCGGTCGGCGCCACGCCCATCAGCCGCGCGTTGAGCGTGTCCTGCATGTAGCCGACCAGCACGCCGTCCTCGATCAGGGTGGTGCAGTTGGTCGCGGTGCCCTCGTCGTCGACGTTGAGCGAACCGCGGCGGCCGTCCAGGGTGCCGTCGTCGACGATGGTGACGCCGGGCGAGGCCACGCGCTGGCCGATGCGGCCGGCGTAGACGCTGGTGCCCTTGCGGTTGAAGTCGCCCTCGAGGCCATGGCCGACCGCCTCGTGCAGCAGCACGCCGGGCCAACCCGGGCCCAGCACCACCTGCATGACCCCAGCCGGCGCCGGCACCGCCTCCAGGTTCACCAGCGCCTGGCGCAAGGCCTCGCGGGCGAAGGCTTCCGGGCGGCCGTCGGCGAACAGCGTGGCGTAGTCGTAGCGGCCGCCGCCGCCGGCATAGCCGGATTCGCGGCGGCCCTGCTGTTCGACGATCACCTGCACGTTCAGCCGCACCAGCGGGCGCACGTCGGCGGCGAGCACGCCGTCGCTGCGCGCCACCAGCACCGTGTCCACGCCGCCGGACAGGCTCACCATCACCTGCTGCACGCGCGGGTCGGCGGCGCGCAGGTATTGGTCCAGCCGCCGCAGCAGCTCGACCTTGTGCGCGTTGTCCATCGCGTCCACCGGGTCCAGCGCCGGGTACAGCGCGCGGCCGCCACCGCGCTGCAGCGCGTGCGCCGGCTGCGCGCCGCCGTCGCGGGAGATGGCCCGCGCCGACTGCGCGGCGGCCAGCAGCGCGTCGCGGTGGATGTCGTCGGAATAGGCGAAGCCGGTCTTCTCGCCAGAGATCGCGCGCACCCCCACGCCCTGCTCGATGGAGTGGGCACCATCCTTGACGATGCCGTCCTCCACGCTCCAGCTCTCGCGCCGCGAATGCTGGAAATACAGGTCGCCGAAATCGATGCCGGGGCCGAGCAGCGTGCCGAAGGCGCGCTCCAGGCTGGTGGCATCCAGGCCGGCGGGAAGCAACAGGCGGGTTTCGGCAAGACTCAGGGCGTGATCGTTCATGGGCTCAACATGGGGGAGGAAGGCGCGCAGCGCAAGCGGCGGGCGGCACAGTCTGAACACGGCAAGCGCGCGGGAAGCGCGGCGGTCTCTAGGCAATGCACCGCATCCCACGCACGCGCAGGGCGCCGCGCCACTGCCATCCTTGCAGACCGGCATCGCGCGCAACCGCCGCCATCCCCACTCCCGGCTTTCAACAGCCGCAGGCTGGTCATCCCCAATCCCGGCTTTTCAGGGCTTCCCGGACGCAGCCGGCGGCGTCGCGGCAGGCGCCGCCGGCGGGCGAGCCGACTCGCGCTCGATCACGTCCACCTTGGGATCCTTCCACGGCCCGGTGACCCGGTAGGTGCGCGCGCCGATGTTGCCCAGCGGCTTGCCCAGCACCGCGTTGGCGGCGGCGCCGACCGCCGCGCCGACCGGCCCGCCGGCCACCGCGCCGACCACGGTCAACAGGTTGCCGGACTTGGGATTGACGTCGATGGTCTGGTCGAACTGCTGGGCGCGCAGGTCGGCCTCGCCGCGCACCTTGATCTCCGCGGCCGGGCCATCGATGACCAGGTTGTCGCTGCGCGCCAGGCCGTCGCCGAAACGGATCTGGCCGTCGATGCGGTTGAAGGCGAAGCCCTTGGAGAAGAAGTCGCGGAAATCGAACATCAGCCGCCGCGGCAGTTGCGCCACGCTGAGCAGGCCGAGCACGCGTCCGGCGCCCGGGTTCAGTTCCAGCAACTGCCCATTGCGCGCGGCCACGTCGAGCTGCCCCTGCACCGTGGCCAGTTGCAGGCCGGACGGCGTGCCCGGCCAGGCGGCGCTGAGCGTCAGCTGGCCTTCGCCGCCGCGCACCTGCCCGCCGAAGTCCAGGTTCTGCATCAGTTCGCCCAGGTCGCGGCTGTCGACGTTGGCGTTGAGCTGGGTCCGGGCGGTGGCGCCCTTGCCGCGCCAGTCGCCGCTGATGTCGATCTTCTGCTTGTCCGAGCGCAGGTGCAGTTGGTCCACCTGCATGCCGTCGGCGAGCTTGCGCGTGCGCAGCGAGGCCGCGCCGAGGGTCATCGCGCCGAAGCGCAGGTCGTCCACGTCCAGCGCCAGCGCCGGGATCGTGGCCGGGTCCAGGCTGTCGGCGAACGGGCCGGCCGGGACCGGGCCGGCGCTGCCGGCGACCCCGCTGTCGGCGGGCGTGGCGACCACCGCCGTCGGCGTGCCGTTCGCCACCGGCAAGGTGGCCGTGGCCGAGCGCCAGTGCACCCGCGCCAGGCGTCCGCCGAGCACGCCGCCGTCCTTGGTCGGCACGCTGAGGTCGCCGGCCAGGGCCGGGCCGTCCAGGTGCACGTCGATGCTGTCGGCCTGCGGCAGCAGGCGCAGGCGGGTGTTGTCGAACACGCCGCCCAGCAACAGCAGATGGTCGGCCAGGATCTCGATGCGCCGCAGCGGCATCGGGTCTTCGCCGCCGTTGGCCGCGGCGGCGTTCGGATCGGGGCGGCTGACCACGCCGATCCAGTCGATGGCGTTCAGCGCCGCGGTGCGCCCGCTGACCACAAGGCCGCTGGCCGGCGGTTCGTCGGCGACGTGATCGCTGCCCATCACCACGCGCACGCCGGTCTTGCCGCCCTGGCTGCGCGCCGCCAGCGCCATCAGCTTGCCGAAGGCCACCTCGATGCGACCGCTGCCGACCGGCAGCGGCACGTTGACCGAGGTCGCCAGCGGCGTCGCCGGCGCCTTGTCCATCGGCGCCGGCATCAGCAGCTGGGTGCCGACCAGGTCCGAGCGCAGTTGCAGCCGGGTCGGCGGCTGCGCGCCGCCGTCGGGGGTCTTGGGCAGGCCGACGCCGATGTTCCAGCGCGAGCGGCCCTGCACGTACGGCTTGAGCCAGGCCATTTCCGGCACGCGGTCGAGCAGTTCGTTCGCGTCCAGCGACGCGCTCAGCGCGGCCTCGAAGGCCTGTTGCGGATCCTGCACGCCGTCGCCGGCGCGCAGCGCCAGTTCGCCCTGGTGGCCCTGGTAGGCCACGCTCAGCTTCTGCGCGGCGAATCCGGTATCGCTGTAGTTGGCGCTGCCGCGCATGTCGTCGAAGGCCAGGTCCCAGCGCTTGTCGGCGATATGCGCGCCGAGCAGGTCGACCGTGCCGCGCAGGTGGTGGGTGCCGATGTCGGCGCGCAGCGGCTGCAGCAGGTCGAAGGTGACATCGGCCGGCCCCGACGCGCTGAGCGCATCCAGGGTGTCGCCGTAATGGGCATGCAGCGGACTCTGCCGCAGCATCGCCAGCAGCTTGCCGGTCTCGGCGCGGGTGCTGGCCAGCACGCTGAGCTGGCCTTCCTTGTAGTCGGGCAGCGCCGCCGACAGCTGCTCCACCGGCACCCCGCCCATGCTGCCGCGGCCGTGCACCTCGAAGCCGTTGCCGATGAAGGCGACGCTGGCGTCCACGTTCTCCACCGCCGGCCAGTCGTGCTGGAAGCGCACCTTGGCGTCCTCCAGCCGCGCGGTCGCCTCGAAGCGGCCGTTGTGGTCGGCGAACGGCCAGTCGTCCAGGTCGCCGGAGACCAGCGCATGGCCGTCGCGCAGGCGCCCGCCCTGCAGCGCGGCGTCGAGCCAGTCGGTGGCGGCCTTGCTCATCTTGGAATGGACCCAGAACTTCTTCGCCGCCACCACCGGCGCGTCCTGCAGGTCGGCGGCCAGGTCGATCCACGGCCGCGAGCCGTCGTCCTGGAAGCGCAGCCCGCCGCGCACGTCGGCGCCGTAGTCGCTGCCCTGCACGCGCAGCCCCGGGGTCGCTACGCGCAGGCCGTCGCCATCGCGGAAGGCGACGATGCGCCCGGCCAACTGGACTTGGTGGACCACTCCGAAGCCGCTGGGCCAGTCGACGCGGACCGGGCTGCCGGCCTCCAGCGCCAGTTCGCCGGCCTGCGCATCGCCGTCGAAGCGGCCACGCAGCCCGCTCACCCCGGGCGCGCCCCCGGCCGGCGCGAATGCCAGCTCGGCCAGGCGGCCCTGGCCGTACAGCGGACCGCCGGGAACCCCGCTCACCGCCACCTGGGTCAGTTGCAGACGCGGCTTCGCCACCGCCAACCAACTGCGCAGGCTGGGCGAAAGCCGGTCGCTGAGTCCGGCCACCGCGATCAGCGGCGCCAGGTCGAGCCGATCGCCGTACAGGGCGAAACGGCGCCCGCCGGCCACGGTCAGCCCGTCCAGGCGCTGCAGCGGCTGTCCGGCCTGGCCGAACTGCAGTTGCGGCGCATCCAGCCGCCAGCCGCCGTCGATCTGGCGCCAGCGCGCCTTCGCGCGGAAGGTGGTGAAGGCGAGCTGCGGCCGGGTGCGCCCGTCGGCCAGCGGCGCGCCGCGCAGGCGCAGCGCGCGCAGCGTGGCGTCCACGGTCACCCCAGCGACCCGGCGCTGCTGCAGGTCCAGCCAGGCCTGGACGTCGCCGACCCCGCCCTGCAGTTCGATGCCTGCCGCATGCAGCAGGCCTGCCCAGCCCGCCAGTTCCGCCGGGCGCACCGCCAGGTAGGCCTGGCCGTCGCCACTGCGACGGTCCAGGTCCAGCACCGCGGTCAGCGGCGCCTGTTGCAGATCGCTCCAGCCGTGCACGCCCACCTGCAGGCGCTCGCCGTTCACGCGCATCCGCAGGTCGATCTTCGGCACCTGCGCTTCCAGGCCCAGCGACGGGGCGTGTACACGCAGGCGTCCATCGATGACCTGCAACTCGCCCAGCCCTTCCAGCGCATCCAGCGGATCGCCGCCCTGCCCCGAGGTCGGCAGGCCCTGCACGCTCCAGTTGCCGTCATCGGCGCGCAGCAGGGTCAGCGCCAGGCCGCGCAGGCGCAGCTCGGTGAACGAGCGCCCGGGCAGCAATCCCGCGTACATCGACACCAGCACCTCGGCCTGGCCGATGCGCACACCATCGCCGGCGCCAATGCGCAGTCCGTCCAGGCGCAGCAACGGACCGCGCCGGGTCCAGGCCGTCTCCAGCCGGTCGAAGCGGATCGGCCGCCCGGCGCGCTCGCTCAGCCACGCCGCCACCTGCTGCGGATGCCGCTCCACGAACGGCAGCGCCTGGCTCAGCGCGCCCACCGCCAGGGCCACGCACACCAGCCCGATCGCCACCGCGTAGAACGCGAAACGGCGAGCCAGGCGCAGGCGGCGGCGCAGCGGGGTGTGCATCAGGTGCGGGGAATGGGGAATCGGGAATGGGGAATCGCAACAGCAGAGCGCGAACTGCTCATTGCCGTGTGAAATTCGGCCGAGGAATCCAGGGATGCGTCAGCGCGAACAGCGCGCTCTTCCCCCATTCCCCATTCCCGACTCCCGATTCCCGGCCTCACAACAACACCACGTCGAACTGCTCCTGCAGGTATTGTTCGTCGGCCTGGAAGCGGATGGTCTTGCCGAGGAATTCCTCCAGCTCGGCCACCGCCGCCGATTCCTCGTCGGTGATGCGCGCCACCACCTTGGTCGAGGCGATCACCAGCAGCCGCGCCGCGTCGAACTGGCGCACCGCGCGGGTGATCTCGCGGAAGATCTCGTAGGTCACGGTCTCGGCGGTCTTGATCGAGCCGCGCCCGCTGCATTCCGGGCACGGTTCGGACAGCTGCCGCTCCAGGCTCTCCACGGTGCGCTTGCGGGTCATCTCCACCAGGCCCAGCGGCGAGAACTCGTACACCGTGGTCTTGGCATGGTCGCGCGAGAGCGCCTTCTCCAGCGTGCGCAGCACCTGGCGGCGGTGCTCGGCGTCGTCCATGTCGATGAAGTCGATGATGATGATACCGCCGAGGTTGCGCAGCCGCAGTTGCCGCGCCACCGCCTGCGCCGCCTCCAGGTTGGTGCGGAACACCGTCTCCTCGAGGTTGCGCTGGCCCAGGAACGAGCCGGTGTTGACGTCGATGGTGGTCATCGCCTCGGTCTGGTCGATGACCAGGTAGCCGCCGGACTTCAGCGGCACCTGCTTGTCCAGCGCGCGGGCGATCTCGTCCTCGACCCCGTACAGGTCGAAGATCGGACGGTCGCCGGTGTACAGCTCCAGGCGCTCGGCCAGCACCGGCATGTACTTGGCGACGAAGGCCTGCAGCCGTTCGAAGGTCTCGTGCGAATCCACCTTGACCTTCTCCACGTCCTTGCGGATCAGGTCGCGCACCGCGCGCAGCGGCAGGCTAAGGTCCTCATAGATGATGCTGGCCGGGGCGCCGTCGCGGCCGCGCCGCTCGACCACGTTCCAGACCCGCGACAGGTAGGCGATGTCTTCGGCCAGGGCCTCGGCCGGCTGGCCCTCGGCATTGGTGCGGATGATGTAGCCGAAACCGCCGTGGCTGGCGGCCAGGTCGGCGACCAGGGTCTTCAGTCGCTGCCGTTCGGCCTCGTCCTCGATCCGCGCCGACACCCCGATCACCCGCGACTGCGGCAGCAGCACCAGGTAGCGCGAGGGGATGCTGATCTGCGTGGTCAGCCGTGCGCCCTTGCTGCCGATCGGGTCCTTGACCACCTGCACCACGATGTCCTGGCCGTCGCGCAGCAGTTCCACGATCGGCACCGCCGCCGACACCGGCAATGGCGTCGCCTCCTCGGTGTCGCCGTTGCCCACCGGCGCCGGCCGCACCACGTCGTTGGCGTGCAGGAACGCCGCGCGCTCCAGCCCGACCTCGACGAAGGCCGCCTGCATGCCCGGCATCACCCGCTGCACGCGGCCCTTGTAGATATTGCCGACCACGCCGCGGCGCCAGCCGCGCTCGATGTGCAGCTCCTGCAGCATGCCGTTCTCGATGACGGCCACCCGGGTCTCGCGTGGTGTGACGTTGACCAGGATCTCTTGCGACATCACAGCACTCCGAAGGTGCGCAGCAGGTGGTGGGTCTGGTGCAGGGGCAGGCCCATCACCCCGGAATAACTGCCGTCGAGACGGCTGACGAAACGCTCGGCGCCGCCCTGGATCGCATACGCGCCGGCCCGCCCCATCGGCTCGCCGCTGGCCACGTAGTCGGCGATGTCGCGCGCGGACAACGCGGCGAAGGTCACCGCCGTGGGCACCAGAACCAGCTCTTCGCGGCCGGCGGCGACCAGCGCCACCGCGGTCATCGCCTGGTGGGTGCGCCCGGACAGGGCCGCCAGCATCGCCGCCGCATCCTCGGCGTCGGCCGGCTTGCCGAACACGCGATCGTCCAGCACCACCTCGGTGTCGGCGCCGAGCACCACCGCGTCGGCGGCGTCGGCCAGTTGCGCCAAGCCGGCACGGGCCTTGTCCAGCGCCACCCGGCGCACATAGGCCTGCGCCGACTCGTCGGCCGCGCGCACTTCCGGCACCTCGAGGTCGAGGATCCGGAACGGCACGCCGAGGCGGGTCAGCAGTTCGTTTCTGCGAGGGGAACGGGACGCGAGATACAGCATGGCCGAAGGATAACCCGACCGGACTGACTGAACGATCGCTAATTGCGGGACGATCGCTTCGACCCCGGCGAAGATCACGACGCGTTCATCGTCGCGGCAACACCCTCGCCCAATCTTCACAAGGAGAACATCGATGCGCGCATTGTCCGTCCGCCCGCTGCTGCTGGCCCTGTCCCTCGCCCTAGGAGGCACGATGACCGCCCACGCCCAATCCGCCGCGCCCGGCTACGCCGTGCCCGCCGACGGCACCCTGCTCAACATCGCCGCGCAGGCGGAGGCCAAGCGCGCGCCCGACGTCGCCGCCATCTCCGCCGGCGTGGTCACCCAGGCCACCGACAGCGCCGCGGCGATGCGCCAGAACGCCGAGCAGATGACCAAGGTACTGGCCGCGATCCGCGCCGCCGGCATCGCCGACAAGGACGTGCAGACCAGCGGGGTCAGCCTCAACCCGCAGTACAAGTACGCCGAGAACCAGGCGCCGCAGATCATCGGCTACCAGGCCAACAACTCGGTGAACCTCAAGGTGCGCGACATCGCCAAGCTCGGCAAGGTGCTCGACGCGCTGGCCGCACAGGGCGCCAACCAGATCAACGGCCCCACCTTCGAGATCGACGACCCGGAACCGCTGTACGACCTGGCCCGGGTCGATGCGCTGAAGAAGGCGCAGGCACGCGCGCAGACCTACGCCAAGGCGCTGGGCCTGCACGTGCGGCGCATCGTCAGCATCTCCGAAGGCAGCAGCGGCGGCGTACGCCCGCCGATGCCGATGATGCGCGCGATGGCGATGAAGGCGGAGATGGACAGCACCCCGGTCGCGCCCGGCGAGAGCAGCGTCTCGGTCAACTTGGATGTGGTGTTCGAACTGGGCAAGTAAGCCCGGTCCGCCCCCTCCTTCGCGACGGCGCCTGCGGGCGCCGTCGTCGTTTTCGGTCCGCCGCAGCGCCCCTCGCCAATACGGCACCCGGCCTCGATCGCCGCCGCCTCTTGCCAAAGTGCCCGCGACCGGCGCACTGTCGAAACGCGGACGGGCGCGATGACCCCATCCGTCGCCCCCGTGCGTTTTCCGGTACCGCAGTCCACGACACTCCTATCGCAGAGGTGGATCCATGGTTCGCACGCAACTCCCCGCCCCGTCCTTCCGCATCGACCTGTCCCGGGTCCTGGCCTACAGCACCGCGATCGCCCTGCACGTGCTGGCCGCCCTGTTGCTGCTGCTTCCGCTCTCGCACGTGACCGCGCCACCGGAACCGGCGCAGGTGCAGCCGCGCTGGCAGCAACCCGTGGTGGTCCAGGTCACCCCGCCGCCGCCGGTCTTTCCCACCATCGAGAAGCAGACGCCGACGCAACCGCGCACGCCGACCGCAGTCCCGGTGCCGACCCCGACGCCGGCGCCGCTGTTCGACAGCAGCCCGGTGGTGCTGGACACCGCGCCCAACGTCGACCCCGCGCCCAGCATCGCCGCGCCCAGCCTGCCGCCGGCGAGCGTGAGCGCACCGGTGGACGGCATGCAGTTGCAGTACCTGCGCGCGCCGGCGCCGCCGTATCCGCGCGACGCGCTGCGCGATCGCCTGCAGGGCAGCGTGCTGCTGCGGGTGCTGGTCGGCACCGACGGGCAACCGCTGCAGGTCACTGTGGAGAAGAGCAGCGGCCACCGGGTGCTGGACCAGGCCGCACGCGACCAGGTACTCAAGCGCTGGGCGTTCAAGCCGGCGCTGCAGAACGGCACGCCGGTGCAGGCGTACGGGCTGGTACCGGTCGATTTTTCGATGGATCGCTGAGGGCTGCAATGCGCCGGCCGGGCACCGCCCGGCCGTGCGCGTTACGCAAAAATTCACCATTTGTTCACGATAGATACACCTAGATGGGAACCAGCCGGCCGTCAAAAGGTCGGCACTTTCGTCAGAAAGACACAATCTGCGTTTCCAGTTAGGAGAGAAACTGTGAACATTTCGACCCAACGGCGTGCAACCCGCCGTACGCTGCTGTGTGCCTCCGTCGCTGGCGTGCTCGCCGCCCTCGCAGGCCCCGCCGCCTTCGCCCAGGAAGCAGCCACCAATCTCGACCGCATCACGGTCACCGGCTCCAATATCCCGCGCACCGACACCGAGACCCCGTCGCCGGTGCAGGTGGTGACCCGCCAGGAGATCGACCGCACCGGCAAGACCTCGCTGGCCGAATACCTGCAGACCCTGACCGCCGACGGCGCCGGCTCGATCCCGAAGACCTTCGGCAACGGCTTCGCCGGCGGCGGCGCCGGCATCTCGCTGCGCGGCCTGGGCGCCGGTTCCACCCTGGTGCTGTTGAACGGCCGACGCATGGCCACCTACGGCCTGGCCGACGACGGCCAGAAGGTCTTCACCGACCTGAGCACCATCCCGCTGGACGCGGTCGAGCGGGTCGAAGTGCTGAAGGACGGCGCCTCGGCGATCTATGGCTCCGATGCCATCGCCGGCGTGGTCAACATCATCCTGCGCAGCGACTTCCAGGGCGCGATCCTGCGCGGCTCCTACGGCCTCTCCGGCGACGGCGATGGCGACGCGCGCAAGGCCACCCTGACCGCCGGTACCGGCGACCTCGCCAGCGATGGCTGGAACGCGTTCTTCAGCCTGGACGTGGGCAAGACCGACGCGATCAAGATCAGCGACCGCAAGGACCGCAAGTGGATCGGCACCGGCGACATCCGCCGCTGGGGCTATGCGGCACAGGATGCGCAGTTCCTCGGCGGCGCCTATCTCAGCGGCGGCACCGCCGGCGGCACCGGCCCCAATGGCTCGGTGTTCAACACCGCCGGCCGCTTGGTGGCACTGCCCGGCTGCGCCGGCCTGACCACCATCCCCGGCCAGAGCGACGCCACCGCGCAGGCGCAGGGCTGCCTGTGGGATCCGGCACAGCAGTTCCGCGATCTGACCCCCGAGGAGAAGTACGTCAACGTGTTCGGCCGCGCCAGCTTCGCCTTCGGCGAGGGCGGCGAGATCTACACCGAGATCGGCTACTCGAAGAAGAACACCGTGTTCTCCAATACCCCTTCCGGCGTATCCGGCGGCTGGGGCTACCCGGGTGGCCCGGTCAACGCCAACAGCGGCGCCGGCGCCACCGTGCTCTACGCCGGCCATCCCGACAATCCCCTGCCCTACGCCGCGCGCCTGCGCTACAGCGCCTGGGACGTGGGCCCGCGCGTCACCGACAACACCAACGAGTTCAACCGCTTCCTGGTCGGTGTCAAGGGCAACTGGGGCGACTGGAGCTACGACACCGGCTACCTGCACTCGGGTACCAACCTGGTCAACAAGCGCACCGGCTTCCTGCGCTACAGCGCCGTGCGCTGCGTGCTCGGCAACCCGGCCTGCCCGGCCGGTACCTGGCGGATCGGCGACAACGCCAACCTCAACTCGCAGGCGCTCTACGACTACATCTCGCCGACCATCAGCGCACGTGCCAAGTCCGAACTGGACATGTTCGACTTCACCGTCTCGCGCAGCCTGATGGACCTCAAGGGCGGGCCGCTGGGCCTGGCGCTGGGCGCGGAATGGCGCAAGACCAGCAACAGCCTGACCCCGCAGACCTACACCGATATCGGCGACATCATCGGCCTGGGCTACTCGGCCTACGACGGCACCCAGAACGTCTATGCCGCGCACGTCGAACTGTCGGCACCGGTGCTGGAGCAACTGGAACTGTCGGCGGCGCTGCGCTACGACAAGTACGACGGCGGCGACGGTAAGGCCACGCCGAAGCTGGGCGTGAAGTGGACCCCGGCCAACTGGATCGCGCTGCGCGCCAGCTACGCCGAAGGCTTCCGTGCGCCGAATCCGGCCGAGAACGGCGACGGCGGCCTGGCCGCGTTCTCCAACGCCCGCGATCCGGTGCGCTGCGCGATCGATCCAGCCAACGAGTGCACCGCGCGCTCGGTGGCGATCATCACCCGTCCGAACCCGGCGCTGAAGCCCGAGGAGTCCAAGAGCTACTCGGTGGGCTTCGTGCTGCAGCCGACCTCGACGACCTCGTTGACCGTGGACGGCTGGGAGATCAAGCGCACCAACGAGATCGCCCAGGGCAGCACCGCCGACGCGATCGCCGCCGGCAACGTCCTGCGCGACAGCAACAACATCGGCGGCGTCGCCAACAGCGGCACCATCCTGGCGGTCAACACCGGCTACGTGAACGCGAACTCCTCGCGGGTGCGCGGCATCGACACCGACATCCGCCAGACCTTCGAGATCGGTCCCGGCCAGTTGGAGCTGGATGCGCAGTGGAGCCACCTGCTCAAGTTCGAGCGCACCGAAGGCGACACCACCGTCGATTACGTGGGCACGCACGGCAACTGCGACGTGACCAACTGCATCGGCACGCCGCAGGACCGCATCAACTTCGGCACCACCTGGAAGCAGGGCAGCTGGAGCGTGAGCGGTGTGGTGAACTACATCGACAGCATCGAGAACAAGGATCGCCGCGGTGGCGACTACCAGGCGTTCTACGCCGACGGTACGCCGGTCAAGAAGATCGCCTCGTTCACCACCTTCGATCTGTCGGGCCGCTGGAACATCACCGAGGCGTTCGAACTGAACGCGTCGGTGCAGAACGTGTTCGACCGGATCGCGCCGCTGGATCCGACCACCTACGGTGCGGTCAACTACAACCCG
This sequence comes from Xanthomonas sontii, assembly GCF_040529055.1. Classification (NCBI taxonomy): domain Bacteria; kingdom Pseudomonadati; phylum Pseudomonadota; class Gammaproteobacteria; order Lysobacterales; family Lysobacteraceae; genus Xanthomonas; species Xanthomonas sontii. Next base: position 4,270,569 of record NZ_CP132342.1, read on the forward strand.
CTGCACTTCAGCGGTGCGATCGGCCGCTACTTCACGGTGGGTGCGAAGTACACGTTCAACTGATCGCGAACGTCGCAAGGCCGTAACGAAAAGCCCGGGCGAAAGCCCGGGCTTTTTTTGTTGCCTGAGCGGTGCGCCAGCATCGGCATCACGCACGCATTGCCGCCACGCGCACGCGATCCGCGATCCGCGATCCGCGATCCGCGATCAGGCGATCAGGCGATCAGGCGCGATGGTAAGGATGATTGGCCAGCATCGCCGCCGCACGGTACAACTGCTCGGCCACCACCAGCCGCACCAGCATGTGCGGCAGGGTCAGCGGCCCCAGCGACCAGGATTCGCTGGCGACCGCCAGCACCTCCGGCGAATGGCCTTCGGGACCGCCGATCAGGAACGCCAGATCGCGCCCCTGTCCGCGCCAGTGCTCCATGCGCTGCGCCAGTTGCTCGGAACTGTGTTGCTTGCCGGGCACGTCCAGCGCCACTACCAGCGCATTCTTCGGCAGCGCCGCCAGGACCCGGCGGCCTTCGTCCTCGATCGCGCGCTGCGCATCGCGGCCCTTGCCGCGCAGTCCAGGCTCGATCTCGACCAGATCCAGCGGCAACCAGTGCGAGAGCCGCTTGCGGTACTCGGCGAAGCCCTGCGCCACCCAGGCCGGGGCACGCTCGCCAGTGGCGATGAGGCGCGCCTTCATCGCTGCGCGCGGCAGGCGCGCATCACCAACGCTCGCCCAGCAGCAGGGCGTCGTACATCGCGTCGTCCAGTTCCTGCTCGGCCAGCCGGGCACGCTCCCGCTTCAACCATTGCTTCAGCGTGTCGGCCTGCCGCGCCGCAGCGCGATCGTCGGCGCAGGAGCGGATCTCCTCCTGCACCTGCCGCTTGATCTGCGCCAACAGCGCATCCAGGCGCTGCGGCTGCGGCGCGCGCTCGTCTTGAAGACCGTAACGCCCCATGAAGTCATCGACCAGTCCGGCCAATGTCTGCTCGACCTGCCGCAGTTGCGCGGCGAACAGGTCGTTGTAGTCACGGATGCGCTCCTCGGCCATCGCCGCGATGCCGGCCTGATCCAACTGGCCGATTTCCAGTTGCAGTTCCAGCAGTGCCAGCAGGTCGTCGTTCTGATACGCCTGGTTGAGCCGCTGCATCAAGGCGGTCTTGCGCTCGCGCTGCTGCGGATCGGGTTCGCGGTCAGGATGCAATGCGGCGACCAGGTTGCGGTACAGCGCGCGACGCATCTGTTGCGGATCGGCGGCGACCTGCGCGGCCTTGCCGGCACCGGCACGGCGGCGCTTGTCGCGCTGCTGGGCGCGCCCGGCCGCATGCGCCTGCTGTGCGTGCAGCCGCTCCTGGATCTGCGCATACAGCGCTTCGGGGGAGTGGATATGCGCCATTTCCTCTTCGGTCAGGCCGAATTCCTCACCGATGACCGACGTCAGCAATGCCTCGGATTCGGCCAGATCCTGGTCGAATCCGAGGGGGCTATGCCGGTCGTAGATGTCCTTCAGGCCATCGTTGTCGCCGTCCCGGATCAACAGCGCAGCCAACTCGCAAATGAGCTCGGACAGATCGGCGCGATCGCGCTTGCTCAACTTGAAGGTGGCATGCGCTGCGTCCAGTTCCCGCAACAACTGTACCTGCGCCGCATCGCGCTCCTGCAGCAAGGGATCGACCTGCTCGTGGAAACGCTGCTCCCAGCGCGGCAGCGCGTCCTGCCACGCATGCAACTGCGCACGGGCGCGCTCCAGACGCTTGACCAGGGAGTCGAAGCGCTTGCGCGCCGGCGTCGCGGGTGTCGATTCGGTCGCGCCGACACGCTTGCTGACCGGCAACGCCTCGCTGCCGACGCTGCGCGCGGGATTGCGCCGCTTAGGCATCGCGTGCCGAGTCGTCGTCGCCCGGCGGCTGGTCGCCGACCGTCCACAGCCGCTCCAGCGCATAGAACTCGCGCACCCGCGGCAGCATCACGTGCACCACCACGTCGCCGAGATCGACAAGCACCCACTCGGCCTCGCGCTCGCCTTCCACGCCCAGCGGCATCACGTCCAGGCGCTTGGCGTACTTGATGACTTCGTCGGCGATCGACTTGACGTGACGGGTGGAGGTGCCGGAGACGATGACCAGGTAGTCGGTGACGCTGGACTTGCCGCGCACGTCGATTTCCGCCACGTCCTTGGCCTTGAGTTCCTCGACTGCCTCGCGGACGTGGGCGAGCAGGACCGGCAGCGGCGGCGGCGGATTGGGGACTTGGGTCTTGATGACGTGGGCTTGACTGGACAAAGCGGCGAACTCGATGGAATGGGGCGAATTATAGGCGACCCCGGCAGGACGCGTATTCAGCCAGCGGGGCCGGCGCCCGACGCATACAGGCCGTGGTCGCGGATATAGGCCGCCACCGGTGCCGGCAGCAAGGCCGCCCAGTCCTCGCCGGCGGCGATCCGCGCCCGCACCAGGCTGGCCGATTCGCTGCGCAGCGGCTGCCGCAAGCACCACAGCCGGCCGCCCGGCGCGCGGCTCAGCGCCTGCGGCGTGTCGGCCCAGCGCCCGGCCACCGCCTGCGCCAGTTCCGCCGGCACCGCCCGCTCCCAGCCGCTGCCGGCGCGGTCGGCGACGATCAGGTGCGCGGCCTCGAGCAGCGCCCGCCACTCGCGCCAGCCGTTGAAGCCGACGAAGCTGTCGCTGCCGATCAGCAGCGCCAGCGGCGCGTCGGCGCCGAGCTCGGCGCGCAGCTCGCGCACCGTATCGATACTGTAGGACGCCACGCCCGGCCGGGCCTGCGCGCGCCGCACTTCATGCAGGTCCAGGACCAGCCCCGGCGTATCGGCGATGGCCAGCGCCAGCATCGCGCAGCGCTGCTGCGCATCGGCCCCGGGGGCCGGCCGATGCGGCGGATCGGCCGCCGGCATCAGCCGCACCGGCACCCCGAACGCCTCCCGCGCCGCCCGCGCGATCGCCAGGTGGCCGTTGTGGATGGGATCGAAGGTGCCGCCGTAGATCAGATGCAGTGGTGGGGAATGGGGAATGGGGAATGGGGAAGAAGCAACAGCCGCAGGCTGCGAGGTCTTCGGCGAGACCACAGCGCCGCCGTTCCCATTCCCCATTCCCGATTCCCGATTCCCGGCGGTCATACCACCAACAACCGCACCGCCCGCGCCTCGGCGATCGCCAGCAGCAGGCGTTCCAGGGCGATCCAGGCATCGCCGTCGGCGCGGCCCTTGGCGATGCGGTCGATGCGGCCGGCCTCGGCGGCGAAACGTTCCCAGCGGCGCGGTTCGGCGTGGCGCTGCAGCGCGCGCTTGAACGGCGCCTGCCGCGACTCCCAGATGCCCTGCCCCTTCATTTCCGCCGCCAGGTTGCCGCCGGCGGCCTGCACCTTGGCCAGCGCGGCCGTGCGCAGCAGTTCCTTGATCAGGATCGGCAGCAACGCGGCCACCGCCTCACCCTCGGCACGCAGGCCGGCGAGCATGCGCCGCACCGCCGACGCCTGCCCGGCGAGGGTCGCCTCGGCCAGGCGGAACACGTCGTAGCGTGCGGCGTCGGCGACCAGCGACTCCATCGCCGCCACGTCTAGGCCCTGGCCGTCGGCCAGCAGGGCCAGCTTGTCGATCTCCTGCGCCGCCGCCAGCAGGTTGCCTTCCACCCGTTCGGCCAGGCGCTGCACCGCGCCGGCGTCGGCGCGCAGGCCCTTGCTGCGCAGGCGCCGCTCGATCCAGTCGCCCAGTTCGTGCGGCTTGATCGCCCAGGCCACGGCGATGGTGCCGATGCGCGCGACCGCGTCGGCCCACTTGCCCTGGTGCGCCTTGCTCCATTCGTTGCAGGTGATCAGCAGCACCACGTCCGGCGGCGGATCGGCGCAGAACGCACTGATGACCTCGCCGCCCTCCTTGCCGGGCTTGCCGCTGGGCAGGCGCAGCTCGATCAGGCGCTGCGCGCTGAACAGGCTGGGCGCATTGAAACTGGAATACAGCTGGCCCCAGTCGAAATCGCGACCGTCGGCATCGAACACTTCGCGCTCGCCGATGCCGGCGGCGCGCGCGCGGGCGCGCACCGCGTCGGCGGCTTCGAGCACGCGCAGGGTTTCCGGACCGGCGATCAGGTAGACCGGCTGCAGCGGCTGCGACGCCGGCTGGGTGGCGAGTTGTTCGGGGCGCAGTTCCATGACGACAGCCTACGCTGCTGCAGGCGGATGCGGCCAACGCCGCGCGCCTGCGGCGAACGGCGCGGCCGCCGCGTGCGACGGCGAAGGCAGCAGGGCGAGGCTCAAGGCTGCGGCGTGGTCGCCGGCTTGCCTGCGGCCGGCGTGGCGTCGGCCGGCTTGCCTTCCACCGGCGTGCCGTCGGTCGACGGCGGCGCGGCGTTGACGTCCTTGCCGTCGCGCACCTGCGCGCGCACCACGCTGTCGATCCGGCGCAGCATCGAGGCCGACATCTCGCGGCGCAGTTCGTCGGCCAGGATCTCGCGCTCGGTGGAGGTACCGGTGGCGTCGGTCGGCGGGGAAACGTAGTCGCGCGACAGCTCGATCACCTGCTGCGGCACCAGCACGCTGCCGTCGGCCCGACGGAACAGGAAGATCGCCGCGTAGCGCAGGCTGTATTCCTGGGCGCGGCCTTCGGCGTCGAGCGCGATCGGCAGGTCGCCCCAGCGCTCGGACAGCACCTCCAGGCGGGCCACGCCGGTGTTGACGTCCTTCGGCGCGATCTGCGCGCCGGCCGCGCGCAGGCCGCGCTCGAGCAGCTTGGCCAGCTCGCTGTACGGCGCCGAGGACACCACCTTCACCGACGGCGTGTCGGCCGGCAGGGTCAGCTTGTTGCGCAGGTGGAAACCGCAGGCGGTCAGGGACGCCGCGAAGACGAGAGCGAGCAGGAGTCGGGTCATGGACACAGTCTGGAGGAGCCGGCTGGGCGCGGCAACAGGCGGCTAGCCTGCCGTACGCCGCGTGAACGCGGGTTGAGACCTGCCGCGCCGCACGGCCGCGACGCGGCCGCAGCGGCGCGCCGGCTCACGCCGCCACCAGGTTCACGATCTTGCCGGGGACGATGATGATCTTGCGGATGCTCAGCCCTTCCAGGAACTTGGCCGCATTCGGCTCGGCCTGGGCCAGCGCCTCGATCTGCTCGCGCGGGGTGTCGGCGCCGACCTCGATGGTGCCGCGCAGCTTGCCGTTGACCTGCACCGCCAGGGTCACCGCGTCGCGCACCAGCGCAGCCGGGTCTGGCTGCGGGAACGGCACGTCCTCCAGCAGCGTCGCCGGATGGCCCAGCGCCTGCCACAGCGCGTGGCTGGCATGCGGGGTGATCGGGTTGAGCAGCAGCACCGCCGCTTCCAGCGCTTCCTGGCGCACCGCGCGGCCCTGATCGCCGGCGTCGTCGAACTTGGCCAGCGCGTTGGTCAGTTCCATCACCGCGGCGATGGCGGTGTTGAAGCTGTGGCGGCGGCCGTAGTCGTCGGCGACCTTGCCGATGGTCTCGTGGGTCTTGCGCCGCAGCGCCTTGTGCTCGGCGTTGAGCGCGGCCGGGTCCAGCGCCGGCACGGCGCCGTCGGCGACGTGCTTGTGCACCTGCGCCCACAACCGGCGCAGGAACCGCGCCATGCCGTCCACGCCGGCCTCGTTCCACTCCAGCGACTGCTCCGGCGGCGCGGCGAACATCGAGAACAGGCGCACCGTGTCGGCGCCGTACTTGCCGACCATCGCCTGCGGATCGACGCCGTTGTTCTTGGACTTGGACATCTTCTCGGTGCCGCCGATCAGCACCGGCTGGCCGTCGCCGCGGTGCACCGCGCCGATCACCCGCGCCTTGTCGTCGCGCTGCACGTCCACGTCGGCCGGGTTGATCCAGTCCTTGGAGCCGTCCGGGTTCTGCCGGTAGAAGGTCTCGGCGATCACCATGCCCTGGGTCAGCAGGTTGGTCGCCGGCTCGTCGCTGTCCACCAGGCGCGCGTCGCGCAGCAGCTTGTGGAAGAAGCGGAAGTACATCAGGTGCAGGATCGCGTGCTCGATGCCGCCAATGTACTGGTCCACCGGCAGCCAGTAGTTGCCGCGCTTGTCGACCATGTCCTTGGCGCCGGGCGAGGTGTAGCGCGCGTAGTACCAGCTCGACTCCATGAAGGTGTCGAAGGTGTCGGTCTCGCGCTCGGCCGCCGCGCCGCACTGCGGGCAGGTGGTCTTGCGCCATTCCGGGTCGGTCTTCAGCGGCGAGCCGGTGCCGCTCAGGGCCACGTTCTCCGGCAGCAGCACCGGCAGCTGGTCTTCCGGCACCGGCACCGCGCCACAGCTCTGGCAATAGATCACCGGGATCGGGCAGCCCCAGTAGCGCTGGCGGCTGACGCCCCAGTCGCGCAGGCGGTAGTTGACCCGGCGCTGGCCCTGGCCCTTGCGCTCGAAGCGCTCGGCCAGCGCCTCGAACGCGCCCTGGAAGTCCAGCCCGTCGAACTCGGCGGAATTGACCAGCTCCAGCTCGCGGGTCTTGTCGCCGTACCAGTCCTGCCAGCGGCTCGGGTCGTAGCTGCGCTCGTCGTCGTTCTTCGGCACCTTCAGCGCGATCACCTGGCGGATCGGCAGGGCGTACTTGCTGGCGAATTCGAAATCGCGCTGGTCGTGGCCGGGCACCGCCATCACCGCGCCGGTGCCGTAGCCCATCAGCACGAAGTTGGCGACCCACACCGGCACCTGCTCGCCGCTGATCGGATGCACCGCGGTCAGGCCGGTGGCCATGCCGCGCTTTTCCTGGGTTTCCAGCTCGGCCTCGGAGACGCCACCCTGCTTCAGCTCGGCCAGCAGTGCGGCCAGCTCGGGATTGGACTTGGCCGCGTGCAGCGCCAGCGGATGCTCGCTGGCGATGGACACGAAGGTCACGCCCATCAGCGTGTCCGGGCGCGTGGTGAACACGCGCAGCGGATCTAGCGCGCTGCCGTCGGCGTCGCGCACGTCGAACTGGATCTCCAGGCCCTCGGAGCGGCCGATCCAGTTGCGCTGCATGGTCTTGACCGACTCCGGCCAGCCCGGCAACTGGTCCAGGCCGTCCAGCAGTTCCTGCGCGTAGTCGGTGATGCGCAGGAACCACTGCGGGATCTCGCGCTTTTCCACCAGCGCGCCGGAGCGCCAGCCACGGCCGTCGATGACCTGCTCGTTGGCCAGCACGGTCTGGTCGATCGGGTCCCAGTTCACCACCGCGTTGCGGCGGTAGGCCAGGCCCTTGCGCATCAGCCGGGTGAACATGCGCTGCTCGTGTACGTAGTACTCCGGCCGGCAGGTGGCGAACTCGCGCGACCAGTCGATGGCATAGCCCAGCGACTTGAGCTGGCTGCGCATGTGGTCGATGTTGGCGTAGGTCCACTTCGCCGGCGCGGTCTTGTTCTTGATCGCCGCGTTCTCGGCCGGCAGGCCGAACGCGTCCCAGCCCATCGGCTGCAGCACGTTCTTGCCGATCATGCGCTGGTAGCGGCTGATCACGTCGCCGATGGTGTAGTTGCGCACGTGGCCCATGTGCAGCGCCCCGGACGGGTACGGCAGCATCGACAGGCAGTAGAACTTGGGCTTGTCGGAGGTCTCGTCGACCTCGAAGGCGCGGGTGGCGTCCCAGAACTGCTGGGCGGAGGATTCGACCTGCTGCGGGTCGTAGGCGGTGGGCTCGACGGCGGACATGGAAACGGGCAAGGGCCAGGCGGCAACAAAGCAGCCAAGGGTACCGTAGCGCGGCAAGCCGCTCCAATCCCGGCGACGGGCGGCAGCGGCGCGGGACGCCGCGGCGGCGCCTGGCAGGCGCCGGGACCGCGGCTGCAACGCGATTGGCGACGCCGGGCCGCACGCCGGCATCGACCCTGCCGCAGCCCACCTCGACGGCCGACTGCGCAAGTCCGACCGGGTCAGCCGCGGTGCGGGACCCTCGTTGGCCCCGGCCACCAGGCCAGCAGCGCCAGCCAGCCCCACCACAGCAGGAACACCAGCCGCTGCGCCAGCGCCGGCGACAGCAGCCGATCCAGCGCGAACGCGCCCAGCGCCGCCAGCAGCGCCATCGCCAACGCCAGCGCGGCCCAGCCGCGCGCGGCCGGATCGCGGCGCGCGCCCAGCCCCAGCAGGGTCGCGGCCGCCACCAGGGCCACCACCCACAGCAACCAGGCGCTGGCATGCAACTGGGTCGCGCGCGCGTCCAGGTCGGTCGGATCCAGCGGCAGCAGGCCCATGCCGGCGAAAGCCAGGCCGCCCAACAGCAGCAACTGCCCACCAACGCGCAACGACCAGGGCGCGTGGCGGCCGGCGCGGCGCAGCAGCCGCAGCGCCAGCGCCATCGCCAGGCACCCGGGCAGCACGAATGCCAACAGGTTGAACGCCCAGGCGTGCGGGATGCCGCGCGCGCCGAGCAGGGCCAGCGGATGCGACCACGGCAGATAGCCGGGCAGCACCGCGCCGAAGCCCAGCATCGCCGCCACCGCGGCCACTGCCAGCAGCGGCCCGATCCAGCGCAGCACCCGTTCGCTCACCTCGCCCATCCGTTCCCGTCCTTTCGCGCCGCCACGGCGCCTCCAGCCGGGCATTGTCGCCGCTGCGGCCGCGGCCGGCACGCGCGGCGTGGCGCCGCCGCCCTTGCATCGGCGCCGCGGCGCCTCCATACAAAGCGTCCTCTCGCCTGCGATGACACTGCCCATGTCCGACACGCCCCACGTTTTCGACGCCAAGACCGAGACCTTCGAAGCCGACGTGCTGCAGCGCTCGCTGCAGACCCCGGTGCTGGTGGACTTCTGGGCGCCCTGGTGCGGCCCGTGCAAGACCCTGAGCCCGATCCTGGAAAAGCTGGCGGCCGAGTACAACGGCGGCTTCGTGCTGGCCAAGGTCGACGTGGACCAGGAGCAGCAGATCGCGGCGGCGTTCCAGATCCGCTCGGTGCCGACGGTATTCCTGGTCAAGGGCGGACAGTTGGTGGATGGCTTCCCCGGCGCCCTGCCGGAGGGCCAGTTGCGCGAGTTCCTGACCCAGCACGGGATCGTGCCGCTGGCCGCGCAGGAACCGGCCGAGGAGGTGCCGGCGGCGCCGCTGGATCCGCAGGCCGAGGTGCAGCGCCTGCGCGAGGCGGTGGCGGCCGAGCCGGACAAGGACGAACTGAAGCTGGATCTGGCCCTGGCCCTGGTCAAGGTCGGTGCCGCCGCCGAGGCCGAGACCCTGATCGACGCATTGCCGGCCAATCTCGCCACCGACGAGCGCGCGGTGCGGGCACGGGCGCGACTGGGCTTCGTCGGCGCGCTGCAGGCCGCCCCGCCGCTGGAGACCCTGCAGGCCACGCTGGCGCAGGATCCGGCCGATCTCAAGGCGCGCTACCTGCTGGGCGTGCGCCACCTGGTCGGCGGCGACGACGCGGCCGCGCTGGAACAGTTCCTGGAGATGCTGCGCCAGGACCGCGCGTTCGAGGACGGCCTGCCGAAGAAGGCGCTGATCGATGCGTTCCGGGTGATCGAGGACGAGGATCTGGTCGGGCAATACCGTCGGAAGATGTCCGCCCTGTTGTTCTGAGATTACAATCTCAGGTCCAGCGGCTGACTACGGCGTCTCCAGCCGCTGCGACGGACGGACGGACGGACGGACGCGACCCGGCCTGACCCCAGGATGCCGCGATCAGGGACGAACGCCGCCTGCAGCCCCGCAGGCAGCGCCGGCCTGGTCTTTTGCCGGATGTATGCCGTGAACCAGTTCGATCGCCGCATGGCCTCGCCCACCCGCACCTCGTGGGCAGGCGCACGCAGACTGGCCGGCCTGCTGTGCTGGATTGGCCTGCTGCTCGCCCCCACTGCGATGGCGCAGGACTGGCACTACCGGGTGCGCCCCGGCGATACGCTCTGGGATCTCGGCCGGCTGTATCTGCGCCCGGGCATGGACTGGGCGCGGTTGGGCCAGCACAACCAGGTCGCCGATCCGCAGCGGCTGGTGCCGGGATCGCGCCTGCGGTTTCCGATCGCCTGGCTGCGCGTGCAACCGGCGCCGGCGCGGCTGGTCGCCCTGCGTGGACAGATCAGCGTGCAGACCGCCGACCGGGCGACGCTCTCGGCGCAGCAAGGCATGCCGCTGCCGATCGGCAGCGCCCTGCAGACCGGTGCCGATGCCAGCGCGACCGTGCAGTTCGCCGACGGCTCGCGCATGCAGGTGCGCGAGAACAGCCTGGTGCGCTTCGACCAGCTCGTCCGCTACGGCGCCACCGGCATGGTCGATACCCGGGTGCGGCTGGAGAAGGGTCGCACCAGCAACGACGTCATCCCCGCCACCGGCCCCGCCTCGCGCTACATCATCCAGACCCCGTCCAGCACCAGCAGTGTGCGCGGCACCCGCTTCCGGGTCGGCGCCGGCAGCGACAGCGCGTTCGCCAGCACCGAGGTGCTGCAGGGCGCGGTGCGCGTCGCCGGCCAGGGCGGCCAGCGCCTGCTGCAGCCAGGCGAGGCGGCGCGGGTCGCCACCGGGTCGGCGCCGCGGCAGGAAGCGCTGCTGCCGGCGCCGATCCTGGACCTGGCGCACAGTCGCCTGCAGCGCCCGCCCTACCTGCTCGCCTGGGCGCCGCTGGCCGGCGCCAGCCACTACCGCCTCGAGGCGGTGGATGCGCAGCAACGCGAGGTGCTGCGCTTCGCCCAGGAAACCGAGGCCACCGCACTGGCGCTGGACGCGCTGCCGGCCGGCGACCTGCGGCTGCTGCTGCGCGGCGTCACCGCCACCGGCGTGGAAGGCGAGGACGCCGAGCAGCCGCTGCAGGTCTCGGCCACGCCGCTGCCGCCGCTGACCGTGCAGCCGCTGCACGAGCAGCAACTGCGCATCGCGCGGCCGCGCTTCGCCTGGACCCGCAACCCGGAGGCGACCAGCAGCGTGCTGCAAGTGGCGCGCGATGCGCAGTTCCAGGAGCTGCTGCTGGAGCAGCAGACCGACGCGACCCAGCTGCGCGCGCCGCAGCCCCTGCCGCCCGGCACCTACTTCTGGCGCCTCGCCTCGCGCGATGCGCAAGGCCGGCAAGGCCCGTTCGGGCAGGCGCTGACGCTGCATCTCAGCGATACCCCGGTCGATCCCGGCCTGGCGCCGGCGCAGGCCGAGCGCAGCACGCTGACCCTGCGCTGGCAGCCGGATCCGGACGCACACCATTACCGGGTGCAGCTGGCGCGCGATCCTGCGTTCCGCCGCGACCTGCTCGAACGCACCGTGACCCAGCCGCAGGTCGCGCTGCCGCGGCCGCGCCGCGGCACCTGGTACGTGCGTATCCAGACCCTGGACGCCGACGGCGAGGCCGCGCCGTTCTCGACGCCGCAGACGCTGGACCTGCCCTGCCGCTACTGCAAACTCGGCATGGCCGGCGGCGCGCTGCTGCTGTGGCTGGCGTTGTGAACGCCACGCTGCTGCGACACGTGCTGGTGGCGCTCGTCGCAGCCGCACTGGCCGCGGCACTGAGCCTGGGCGATATCACCGGGCGACTGGACAACGCGCTGTACGACGCGGCAATCGCGCAGGCGCCGCGTCCGGCCGATCCGCGCATGCTGCTGATCGCCATCGACGACCGCAGCCTGCAGGCACTGGGCCAGTGGCCATGGCGACGCGACCTGCACGCGCGCCTGCTCGACCGGCTCAGCGCAGCGGGCACCGAGCGGGTGGCGCTGGATCTGCTGTTCAGCGAGCCCGACCTGCAACACGCCGACGACGATGCGCGCCTGGCCGCGGCGCTGCGGCGCAATGGCCGCACCGTGCTGCCGGTGATCGGCAGCGCCGGCGGTGCGGACATGCCGCAGGAGCTGTTGCCGATCCCCGCCATCGCCACCGCCGCGGCGGCGCTGGCGCACACCGACCTCGCCGTCGATGCCGACGGCATCGCGCGCGGCGTCTACCTGCGCGCCGGGCTCGGCAGTGCGCACTGGCCGGCGCTGGCCGCGGCCCTCACCGACCGCGCGCTGCCGCCGGCGCCGGCCACCACCGACGCACCCTATGCCTGGCATCGCGCGGACTACGTCGGCCTGCGTTTCGCCGCGCCGTCGGCACCGTTCGCGCAGGTGTCCTACGTCGACGTCGTGCAGGGCCGGATTCCGCCGCAGTCGCTGCGCGGACGCCTGGCGATCGTCGGCGTCACCGCCACCGGTCTGGGGCAGCGGGTGATGACGCCGATGTCCGATGCGCGCTGGATGAGCGCGCCCGAATACCAGGCCAACGTCGCGGCGATGCTGTTGCGCGGCGACCCGATCCTGCCGTCGTCGCGCACTGCCCAGGTGGCCGGGTCCACGCTGCTGGTGCTGCTGGCCTGCCTGGGCACGCAGTGCGCCGGTGGGCGCCGACGGCGCTGGCTGGTGCCGCTGGCGAGCATGGCGGTGGTCGCCGGCGGCAGCCTGCTGTGGCTGCTGCTCGGCAGCCGCTGGTTCGCGCCAGGGGCGGCCCTGATCGCCCTGGCCATCGTCGCCGCCGGTCAGTTGTGCCTGCACGCGGCACGCTGGCGCCGCCAGGCGCATCGCGACGCCCTGACCGGGCTGGTGAACCGCCACGGCTTCGAACAGGCGTTCGCCCAGGCGCTGGACGAGGCGCGGCGCAGCGGCCGGCCGCTGACGCTGATCATCGTCGATGTGGATCATTTCAAGCGCTACAACGACACCCTGGGCCATCGCACCGGCGACCGCGCGCTGAAGCTGGTGGCCGCCGCGGTGGCGCGGCATGCGCGACATCCGCGCGAGGTCGCCGCGCGCTTTGGCGGCGACGAGTTCGCCATGATCCTGCCCGCCACCGATGCCGCCGATGCCAGCCGCATCGCCGCGGCGCTGGTCGAGGAGATCCGCGGGCTGTCGCTGCGCGCGCCGAACGGCAGCGTCGCCATCACTGCCAGCCTGGGCGTGCACAGCGCCACCGCGACAGCGCTCACGTCGGAGCGCGCGTTCTTCGAATCCGCCGACGCGGCGCTGTACCGGGTCAAGCGCGACGGACGCGACGGCTACGCGCTCAGCGACGCGCCACCGGAGCACCATACGCATGCGTCTGGTACCCTGCCGCACTCCGATCCACCCACTGCCGCGCAATGAAGCCATCGCTGTTCCGCCTGGGCCTGAACCTGTGGCCGCCGTTCCTGTGCGCCGGCATCCATGTGACCGAACTGAGCGCGGACTACCGCCACGCCCGGGTCGAACTGCGCATGCGTCCGTGGAACCGCAACTACGTGGGCACCCATTTCGGCGGCAGCCTGTTCGCCATGACCGATCCGTTCTGGATGCTGCTGACCATGCAGAACCTGGGGCGCGACTACTACGTCTGGGACAAGGCAGGCAGCATCGAGTTCGTGCGCCCGGGCCGCGGCACGGTCAGCGCGCGGTTCGACCTGGACCAGGCCCTGCTGGACGAACTGCGCGCGGCCACCGCCGGCGGCGACAAGCATCTGCGCTGGTTCGAGACCGACGTCGTCGACGCCCAGGGCGAGGTGGTGGCGCGGACGCGCAAGCAGCTGTACGTCAAGCGCAAGCCGCCGCGTTAGCGCGCCTGCCGCCCGCGGGTTCGCCAAGGCCGGTGCCGCCTCCACGCAGGCCGACACACATCGCTTGCGATACCGACCGCGCCGTCAGCGTGCGCGGCGTCGCGAGGCGGGCCGCATGGGCGGGCCCGGCCCAATCGCAGCTGCACGGCCGCGCCACGAGACCATGCGGCGCCGCACCAACGGCCATCACGCGCCGCTACACTACGCGGATGTCGCCCGATCTCTCCGCTCCCGCCCCCCGCCCGTCCCTGCAACGGCTGTTCTTCACCGGCCTGCTGACCCTGTTGCCGATCTGGCTGACCTGGGTGGTGGTCAAGTTCGTGTTCGTGCTGCTCTCGGGCATCAGCAGCCCCTGGGTGGTGCCGCTGTCGGTGCGCATCGCCGCCTCGTTCCCGCGCGAGCTGGGCTGGGCCACCGCGCAATGGGTGCAGAACACCATCGCCCTGATCGCCACCCTGGCGGTGATCCTGCTGGTCGGCATCCTCAGCCGGCGCATGATCGGCCAGCGCCTGCTGCGCTGGTTCGAGGCCGTGATGCGCCGCATCCCGCTGGCCAGCGTGGTCTACGACAGCGTGCGCAAGCTGGTGGACATCCTGCAGACCCAGCCCGGCAGCACCCAGCGCGTGGTGCTGATCGACTTCCCGCACCGGGACATGAAGTCGGTGGGCCTGGTGACGCGGGTCATCAAGGAACACGGCACCGGCCGCGAGCTGGCCGCGGTGTACGTGCCGACCACGCCCAACCCGACCTCCGGCTACCTGGAGATCGTGCCGGTGGAACTGCTCACGCCCACCGACTGGAGCGTGGACCAGGCCATGAGCTTCATCATCTCCGGCGGCGCGGTGTCGCCGGAGAGCGTGCCCTTCACCCGCACCGTGGACCGCTGACGCCGATGCGCCGCGGCACGCTCGACGATCGCGCGGTCCGGCTGTTCATCGCCCTGGCGGCGTTCTTCTGCGTCAACGCCGCGCTGGCCGAGTTCATCGGGGTCAAGATCTTCGCCCTGGAAGACACCCTGGGCATCGCGCCGCTGAACTGGAACCTGTTCGGGCAGACGGGCTCGATGAACTTCACCGCCGGCACCCTGCTGTGGCCGCTGGTGTTCATCCTCACCGACACCATCAACGAGTTCTTCGGCCGCCGCGGCGTGCGCTTCATCTCCTGGCTGGCGGTGGCGCTGATCGGCTACGGCTTCCTGTTCGCGTTCGCCGCGATCGCGCTGGCCCCAGCCGGCTTCTGGGTCACCGCGGCGCAACACCAGGGCGTGCCCGACTACCAGGCCGCGTTCGCCGCGGTGTTCGGCCAGGGCATGTGGACCATCGCCGGCTCGCTGGTCGCGTTCATGGCCGGCCAGCTGATCGACGTGGCGGTGTTCCACCGCATCCGCAACGTGACCGGCGAGAAGCACGTGTGGCTGCGCGCCACCGGCTCCACCGCGGTCTCGCAGCTGATCGACAGCTTCGTGGTGATCTATATCGCCTTCGTGCTCGGCCCGCAGCACTGGTCGATGCAGCTGTTCCTGGCGGTGAGCACGCTGAACTACATCTGCAAGATGCTGCTGGCGGTGCTGCTGATCCCGTTGCTGTACCTGATGCGGCGGCTGATCACCGATTACCTGACCCCCGAACGCGCCGAACAACTGCGCGAGGAAGCCGCCGCCGACTGAACGCCGGCACACGCGCGAGCGCACCGCACGCGCTTGCGCGCGGCCGTCGTGCAGCGCCGCAGACGCCGATGCCGCCTGGCCCCTCGCGACACGGCGCCCGCCCGCGACAGGGCGGTGGGCGCCCGCAGGCAGCGGCCATGGGTGGCCTCGGCGGTGCGGATCGGGCAAGCTCCCCGCTCGCTTGTCGTTGGAGCCCGCAATGCCGCCCCGCTTTTCCCGCCTGCTGTCCCTGGCCATCGCCACCGCCCTGAGCCTGTCGCTGGCGGCCCCGGCGGACGCGGCCAAGAAGAAGACCACCAAGCAGACCACCGCGCAGACCCGCGCCAAGGCGAGCAAGGCCCGCAAGGCGCGGCCGGCGCCGGCCCCGGTGGTGCTGACCAAGGCGCAACAGCTGAACCGGCTGTACGACGACTACTGGGAAGCCTCGCTCAAGCTCAATCCGCTGCAGGCGACCTTCCAGGGCGACAGCCGCTACAACGACCAGTTGCCGAACTTCCTCTCGGCCGCGTTCCGCCAGCAGTCGCACGACTTCACCGTGGAGTGGCTGGGCAAGGCCGAGGCGATCGGCAAGGACGGACTCAGCGGCCAGGACCTGCTCAGCTACGAGATCTTCGTCGGCGACGCGCGCAACGCGCTGGAGGCGGAGAAATACCCCAGCTGGATGCAGCCGGTGAACCAGTTCTACAACGTCGGCAGCATCATGGTGATGCTCGGCTCCGGCACCGGCGCGCAGCCGTTCCGCACGGTCAAGGATTACGACAACTGGTCGCGGCGCGCGCTCGGCATCCCGGCGCTGTTCGACCAGGCCATCGCCAACATGCGCGAAGGCATGAAGGCCGGCGTGGTGCAGCCGCGCGCGCTGATGGAGAAGGTGCTGCCGCAGCTCGATGCGATCATCAAGCCCACCGCCGAGGAGAGCCTGTTCTGGGGCCCGGTGCGCAACCTGCCGGCGGACATTCCGGAGGCCGAGAAGCAGCGCATCACCGCCGAATACAAGCGCATGATCGAGTACCGGATCATGCCCGCCTACCGCGCGCTGCGCGGCTTCATCGCCACCGAATATCTGCCGGCCACGCGCAATACCGCCGGCATCGGCGCCCTGCCCGGCGGCGATGCCTGGTACGCCTGGAACGTGCGCCAGAGCACCACCACCGACCTGACCCCCGCCCAGATCCACCAGATCGGCCTGGACGAGGTGGCGCGCATCCAGGGCCAGATCCAGGCGGTGATGAAGCAGGTGCGCTTCCGCGGCTCGATGCAGAAGTTCTTCAAGTTCATGCAGACCGACAAGCGCTTCACCTTCAAGAGCGAGGACGAGCTGCTGAGCTACTACCGCGGCCTGGAAGGCCGGGTCGACGCGGCGGTGCCGCGCATGTTCTCGCTCAAGCCCAAGGCCGCGTTCGAGATCCGCCCGGTGGAGCCGTACCGCGCGCAGTCGGCCGCCAGCGGCTCGTACATGCGTCCCAGCGAGGATGGCCGCCCCGGCATCTTCTACGTCAACACCTACGACCTGCCCAGCCGCAAGACCTGGGATGCGGAAGACCTGTACCTGCACGAAGCCATTCCCGGCCACCACTTCCAGCTCGGCCTGCAGCAGGAGCTGACCAACCTGCCCAAGTTCCGTCGTTTCGGCGGCGAGACCGCGTTCATCGAAGGCTGGGGCCTGTACGCCGAATCGCTGGGCAAGGACCTGGGCCTGTACCAGGATCCCTACAACTATTTCGGCTACCTGCAGAACGAGCTGTGGCGCGCGATCCGCCTGGTGGTGGACACCGGCCTGCACAGCAAGGGCTGGACCCGCGAGCAGGTGATCGACTACATGCTGCAGAACTCGGCCACCAGCCGCACCGACGCCGAAGCCGAGGCCGAGCGCTACATGGCCATCCCCGGCCAGGCGCTGTCCTACAAGATCGGCGAGATGAAGATCCTGCAGCTGCGCGACTACGCGCGCGCGCAACTCGGCGACAAGTTCGACATCCGCGAATTCCACGCCGAAGTGCTGAAGGATGGCTCGGTACCGCTGAACGTACTGCAGGAAAAGATCGAGCGCTGGGTGGCGAGCAAGAAGAAGGGGTGAGCGGGAAGCCGCTCCTCCCGCGGAACATGCGACCTGAGGCGTCGCGGGATCGTCGCAGGAGCGGCTTCAGCCGCGATGGGGCCTTGCTGGTGAAGCCCGGTCGCGGCTGAAGCCGCCCCTACGGGAAAGCAGCCGCCGCACGGAGGCAGATAGCACGCCAGTTCCACCAGGACATGAGCGCGCACGAACCCATTGTGGGAGGGACTTCAGTCCCGACGCGTTGTAGTGAAGGGCGTCGGGACTGAAGTCCCTCCCACAGTGCAGCTCCCTGGCATGCCGGCTGCTGCAAGTGCAGCGCGACAGGAGTGGGAACTACAGCGACGTCCCGTTGATGCAATCGCCGTCCCGTTGCGCCCATTCCACTCGGTGCGGATCGCACACCAGTTGCATCAGTGCACTGGGCGCGCATGAACCCCTTGGCCAAGGCGATCGACCAGCGCCGACACCCACTGAAAACCGACGGCGAAGCCATCGTGCCGTCGCGTGCAAGGCGAGCGCCCCCTCCTCTACGACGATGCCAGACGCCGTGCCAGCTGCGCGATGTCCTGCGGCGTGGTGCGGCAGCAGCCGCCGATCAGGCGGGCGCCGGCGGCACGCCAGGCGGCGAGGTGGTCGACCAGGCTGCCGGCATCGGCGCTGTCGGCCTGCCAGCATTTGCGCTCGGCGTCGTAGTGCTCGCCCGCGTTCGGATACACCACCAGCGGCAACCGCGTCAGCGTCGCCAGATGACGCAACGCCGCAGTGGCCAGCGACGGGGCGACACAGTTGACGCCGAGCGCGACCACCTGCGGATGGCCGTCGAGCAACGCCACCACCTCGCGCAACGGCGTGCCGTCGCTGAGGTGCGCGGCATCGCGCAAGGTGCAGGCGAACCAGGCGACACCCTCAGGAAACTCCTCCAGCACCTGCAGCAAGGCCGCCATTTCCGCCAGCGACGGCTGCGTTTCGCAGGCCAGCAACTCCACACCGGCCGCGACCAGGGCCGCGATGCGCGGGCGATGGAAATCGCGCATTCGCGCCGGCGTCAGCGCATAGTCGCCACGGTACTCGGATCCGTCGGCCAAGTAGGCGCCATACGAACCGACCGAGCCGGCAACCAGCAACGGCCCCGCCTGCGGATGCCGCGCGAGATGCGCCTGCCGTGCCTGCTGCGCCAGTTCGACGCTGCGCGCGATCAAGCGTTGCGAGTGCGCGAGGTCGATCCCGCGCGCAGCGAAGCCCTGCGGCGTGGCCTGGTAGCTGGCGGTGATCGCGCACTGCGCACCGGCGGCGAAATAATCCTGGTGCACCTGGCGGATCAGGTCAGGCTGTTCCAGCAGGATCTTCGCCGACCACAGCGGATCGCGCAGATCGCAGCCGCGACGCTCCAGTTCAGTGGCCAGCGCGCCGTCGAGCACCAGGCACCGGTCCTCGGCCAGCAGCGCGGCAAGCGGGTTGTGCGGCATGGCGGCCTCGCAGTGATGGAATGCGCAGTGTCGCAGACGGCACGCGCAGCGGTGCGGCCGCACCGGTGCGCTATGCTTCTCCCATGGATTGCCCCGTTTCGCTCGCCCCGACTCAGCGCATGACCTTCACTACGCTGACACCGATGCTGCGCTGTGCCGACCTGACCACGGCACTGGCGTTTTATACCGAAACGCTGGCGTTTCGCCTCGACAGCGGCACGGTGGCGACGGGCTGGGTGTCGCTGCGGCACGGCCCGCTGGCACTGATGCTGGCTGCGCACCACACAGAGGCCGACACCTCCATTGCCAGCGCCGCCTGCTCGCTGTACTTCCGCACCGACGAGGTCGATGCCTGGTGGCAGCAGCTGCATCCGCATGGGCGCATCGTCTATCCGTTGCAAGACTTCAACTACGGCATGCGCGAATTCGCGATCCGCGATCCGGACGGCCATCTGCTGCAATTCGGACAGGCGCTGTGCCGATGAGCCTGACCCTCGATGGCCTGCACCACGTGGCGATCATCGCCTCCGACTACGCGCGCTCCAAGGATTTCTATTGCCGCCTCCTCGGCCTGCCGGTGATCGCCGAGGTGTATCGCGAAACCCGCGACTCCTGGAAGCTGGACCTGGCCCTGCCCGACGGCAGCCAGCTCGAACTGTTCTCGTTCCCGACCCCACCGCCGCGACCGAGCCGCCCGGAAGCCTGTGGGCTGCGCCACCTGGCGCTGCGCGTGCGCGACCTGGACGCCGCCGTCGCGCACCTGCAGGCGCACGGCGTGGAGGTCGAACCGATCCGTGTGGACGAGTACACCGGCCGCCGCTTCACCTTCTTCGCCGATCCCGACGACCTGCCGCTGGAACTGTACGAAAACGGCTGAACGCCCACCGCCGGCCACGCTGAACCGCATGCCGCAGTGCGGATTCCCAGCACCATACGCTTGGGTATACAGTCGGATCAGGCCGGCATCGCGCCGGCCGCACCGGACATCCCTCGGGAGGGGAACATGCGCACGACCTTCAAGACCCTGATGCTGGCCCTGCCGCTGAGCGCGGCGGCATTCATGGCGCACGCCGCCGACACCTCGCCGGTCGGCCGCTGGCAGACCATCGACGACGAAACCGGCAAGCCCAAGTCGATCGTGCAGATCGAACAGGCCGCCAACGGCACACTGAGCGGCAAGGTGGTCGAGATCCTGCAGTCCAACCACGGCCCCAACCCGATGTGCGACAAGTGCGACGGCGAGCGCAAGGGCAAGCCGATCAAGGGCATGACAATCCTGTGGGGCCTCAAGCCCGACGGCACCGCGGTATGGGACGGCGGCTCGGTGCTGGACCCGGCCAAGGGCAAGACCTACAAGGCCAAGGTCACCCTGACCGACGGCGGCAAGAAGCTGCAGATGCGCGGCTACATCGGTATCGAGGCGCTGGGGCGGACGCAGACCTGGATCAGGGAGTGACGGAAGCCGGGAATCGGGAGTGGAGAATCGGGAATCGTTAAAAGCGGCATCTGCCGGCCTGATCCCACCCCACTCCGACAAGGCGCCTGCAAAGGCGCCTTTTTCGTGGCCCATCGGCTCGCGGGCGGCCGCTCTTGCGAGTCCCCATTCTCGCGAATCGGGAATGGGGAATCGGGAATCGCAAAAGCGGCATCTGCTGGCCTGATGCCACCCCACTCCAACAAGGCGCCTTTTTCGTGGCCCATCAGCTCGCGGGCGGCGCTCTTGCGATTCCCCATTCCCGATTCCCCATTCCCAGCTCCATGCAATAATCCCCGGCCCCCAGAAACGCCGGCCGCCATGACCACCGCTCTCGTCACCACCGCCCTGCCCTATGCCAACGGACCGCTGCATCTGGGGCATCTGGTCGGCTATATCCAGGCCGACATCTGGGTGCGCGCGCGGCGGCTGCGCGGCGACCGCACCTGGTTCGTGTGCGCCGACGACACCCACGGCACGCCGATCATGCTGGCCGCGGAGAAGGCCGGGGTCACCCCGGAGAGCTTCATCGCCGCCATCCAGGCCAGCCACGAGCGCGATTTCGCCGCGTTCGGCGTGGCCTTCGACCATTACGACTCGACCAACTCGGACGCCAACCGCGCCCTGACCGAGGCGTTCTACGCCAAGCTCGACGCCGGCGGCCACATCGCGCGGCGCTCGGTGGCGCAGTTCTACGACCCGGCCAAGGGCATGTTCCTGCCCGACCGCTACATCAAGGGCATCTGCCCGAACTGCGGCAGCGCCGACCAGTACGGCGACAACTGCGAGGTCTGCGGCGCCACCTATTCCCCGACCGAACTGAAGGAGCCCAAGTCGGTGATCTCCGGCGCCACGCCGGAACTGCGCGATTCGGAGCACTTCTTCTTCGAGGTCGGCCGTTTCGACGGCTTCCTGCGGCAGTGGCTGGCCGGCGACGTGGCCCTGCCCGGGGTCAAGGCCAAGCTGATGGAGTGGCTGGACAGCGAAGGCGGCCTGCGCGCCTGGGACATCTCCCGCGATGCGCCGTACTTCGGCTTCCAGATTCCCGGCCAGCCGGGCAAGTATTTCTACGTGTGGCTGGACGCGCCGATCGGCTACCTGAGCAGCTTCCAGACCCTGTGCGCGAGCCTGGGCGAAGCGTTCGAGCCGCACCTGGCCGCCGGCACCGCCACCGAACTGCACCACTTCATCGGCAAGGACATCGTCAACTTCCACGGCCTGTTCTGGCCGGCGGTGCTGCACGGCACCGGCCACCGCGCGCCGACGCGGCTGCACGTCAACGGCTACCTGACCGTCGACGGCGCCAAGATGTCCAAGTCGCGCGGCACCTTCGTGATGGCCCGCACCTACCTGGACGTGGGCCTGGAGCCGGAAGCGCTGCGCTACTACTTCGCGGCCAAGTCCTCCGGCGGCGTCGACGATCTCGACCTGAACCTGGGCGACTTCGTGGCGCGGGTCAACGCGGACCTGGTCGGCAAGTTCGTCAACCTGGCCAGCCGCTGCGCCGGCTTCATCGACAAGCGCTTCGGCGGCACGCTCGCCGACGCGCTGCCGGATGCGGCGCAGTACGCGCGCTTCGTCGCCGCGCTGGCGCCGATCCGCGAGGCCTACGAGCGCAACGACCCGGCCAGCGCGATCCGCCAGACCATGGCCCTGGCCGACGAGGCCAACAAGTACATCGACGAACACAAGCCCTGGGTGCTGGCCAAGCAGGACGGCGCCGAAGCGCAACTGCAGGCCGTGTGCACGCAGGGCCTGAACCTGTTCCGGGTGCTGGCCGCCGCGCTCAAGCCGGTGCTGCCGCGCACCTGCGCCGAGGCCGAGGCGTTCCTGTCGGCCCCGCTCGGCGCCTGGGAAGACCTCGACGCCCCGCTGCTGGCGCACGCCATCCAGCCCTACGCCCCCCTGTTCACCCGTATCGACCCCAAGCTGCTCGACGCCATGACCGACGCCTCCAAGGACACCCTCGCCCCCACTCCAACTGCCGCGCCCCCCGCCAAGCAGGAAGCGAAGGCCGCCACCAATCCCCAATCCCCAATCCCCACTCCCGGCGTCATCGGCATCGACGACTTCGCCAAGCTCGACCTGCGCATCGGCAAGGTGCTGGCCTGCGAGTTCGTCGAAGGTTCGGACAAGCTGCTGCGCTTCGAACTGGACGCCGGCGAGCTGGGCAAGCGGCAGATATTCTCCGGCATCCGCGGCAGTTACGGCGAGCCGGAGAAGCTGGTCGGCCGCAGCGTGGTGTTCATCGCCAACCTGGCCCCGCGCAAGATGCGCTTCGGCCTCAGCGAAGGCATGATCCTGTCGGCCGGCTTCGACGGCGGCGCCCTGGCCCTGCTCGACGCCGATAGCGGCGCGCAGCCGGGCATGCCGGTGCGGTAAGGCCGGGAAAGGAGAATCGGGAATCGGGAATCGCAGAGCTGCAGCCCGCCGCCAGACCCGCTTTTACGATTCCCGTTTCCCCATTCCCCATTCCCATGGACTTGGCCCTATTCGACTTCGACCACACGGTCACCACCGCCGATACCTATTCGGGATTCCTGCGCCGTGTGGCCACGCCGGCGCAGCAGGCGCGGGCGCGCTGGGCGGTCGGGCCGTGGCTGGCCGGCTATCGGCTGGGCCTGGTGTCGGCGGCGACGTTGCGCACGCGGGTCACCCGGCTGGTGTTCGCCGGCCGCGATGCAGACGAGATCGCCCGCGAGGCCGAGCACTATGCGCAGCAGGCGCTGCCGCCGCTGCTGCGACCGGACATGATGCAGCGGATCGCCTGGCACCAGGCCCAGGGGCACACCGTGGTGCTGGTCTCCGGTTCGCTGGATCTGTATCTGCGGCCCTGGTGCACGCAACATGGGCTGGACCTGATCTGCAACCGCCTGGAAGTGCAGGATGGGCGCCTGACCGGCCGCTATCGCCACGGCGACTGCGGCCCCCGCAAGGCCGCGCTGATCCGCATGCAGTACGACCTGAACGCCTATCGGCGCATCCATGCGTACGGCGACAGTCGCGAGGATCGGCCGATGCTGGCGCTGGCGCACGAGCGCTGGTACTGCGGGCGCCGGATCGCCTGAGCCGACGACACTGCCCGATGCGGCGCCGTCGGGCGAACATGGGCACCGCGTTACACTGTGCGGGCTGACCACGCCGATGCATCTTCTTCGCTCTGTAGTCCCCGCGGCGCTGCCGCGCGCCGCCTCCGCCATGACGCCCGCCCACGCCCCCCTGCTCGAACGTCTCGATCGCCTGCTGCCGCAGACCCAATGCGGCCAGTGTGGGTTCGACGGCTGTCGTCCCTATGCCGAGGCGATGGCCGCCGGCACGGCGCAGGTGGACCGCTGCCCGCCCGGCGGCGACGCCGGCGCGCGCGCCCTGGCGCGGGTGCTCGGCGTCCCCGCCCTGCCCTACGACCGCAGCCGTGGCACCCACACGCCGCCGCAGGTGGCATGGGTGGTGGAAGCCGACTGCATCGGCTGCACCAAGTGCATCCAGGCCTGCCCGGTGGACGCCATCGTCGGCGGCGCCAAGCACATGCACACGGTGCTGGCGCCCTTGTGCACCGGCTGCGCGCTGTGCCTGCCGGCCTGTCCGGTGGACTGCATCGTCCTGCGCTGAGACAGACGCTTCAGCGCGAGCGCCACCGCCTGCGCATCCGGATCGGCGCCCGCCGCGTATGTCCTAGTGTCATCCCACCGGAGCGCCGTGCATGCCGACGTCGACCGCCGCCTTCCCGTTCACCCGACCGCACCTGCCGCTGGCCCTGGCCCTCGGCGCCGCCGCCCTGGTCGCCGCCGCGCCTGCGCGGGCGATGCTGCACTACGAGGGCATCGCCTATGCCGCCGACGGCAAACAGGTGCTGTACCGCGAAAGCCACTGGGTCCGCGAGGATGGCGCGCGCCTGGTGCTGTACCAGTGCACCGACGGCGCCGCGTTCGCGCGCAAGCGCGTGGACGACGGCAGCGCCGCGCCGGACTTCGAACTGGTCGATGCGCGCAGCGGCTACCGCGAGGGTGTGCGCCGCAGCGGCAGCGGGCGCGAGATGTTCAGTCAGGCCAAGGGTCAGGCCGAACGCCGCGCGCCGTTGCCCAAGAGCACCGAGGCGCAGGTGATCGACGCGGGTTTCGACGCCTACCTGCGCCAGCGCTGGGACAGCCTGGGCAGCGGCGGACCGCAGCGCATCGCCTTCGTGCTGCCCAGCGAACTGCGCACGCTCGACTTCCGCATCGCTCCCGGCCCGGCCGACGCCGAAGTGCAGCGCTACACCCTGAGCCTGGCCGCCTGGTACGGCACGCTGCTGCCCGACCTCAGCGTCGCCTACACGCGCAAGGACCGGCGCCTGCTCGAATTCCGCGGCGTCGGCAACATCCGCGACGCGCGCGGCCGCTACCCGAGCGTGCGCATCGAATTTCCCGAACGCCTGCGCGGCCAGGCCGACGATGGCGCCTGGCAGCAGGCGCTGCAGCAACCCCTGGTCGCGCAATGCAGCGCGCGCTGAGCCGCGCCGTCAGCGCATTCACGCCGGCCCGCGCCGCACCCGCTACAACCATGCCTGCGCATCGCCCGCGCATCGACGAGGACACCTCATGGCCAAGGCCTACCTGTGGTTCAACGCCGCGCTGTACGCGCTTCTGGCCGTCTGGTGCACGCTGCTGCCGGCGCAGACCGCCGCAGCGGTGGGCTATGTCGGCCTGGACCGCTCCGGCCAGTCCGAATACCTGGTCATCTACGGCGGCCTGCAATTGGGCATGGCCTTCCTGTTCGGCTACTTCGCCCGCACCGGGCAGTTGCGCACCGGCCTGCTCCTGGCACTGGCGTTCTACGTGCCCATCGTGCTCTACCGCAGCGCCAGCCTGCTGCGGCTGTGGCCGGTCGGCCCGACCACGACCGGCCTGGCCGCGTTCGAGATCGTCCTGCTGCTCACCGCGTGCGTATTGTGGCGGCGCCAGCGCGCCTGAGCGACGGGCGCGGCGAAAGCCTGTAGCATCGCGCCGACCTTCGCCACCGTCTCCCGGCATGACCGAGTCGCCCGATCACGACGAAGCAGGACAATTGCTGGTGGCCACCGCCACCGGCGACAGCGCCGCATTCGAACGCCTGTACCGCACCACCTCCTCGCGCCTGTTCGGCGTGTGCCTGCGCATCGTGCCGCAGCGCGGCGAAGCCGAGGACGTGCTGCAGGAAGTGTTCTCCTCGGTCTGGCGCAAGGCGGCGCAGTTCGACCCGCAGCGCGCGCGCGGCCTGACCTGGCTGACCATGATCGCCCGCAACAAGGCCATCGACCATTTGCGCGCACGCGCACCTGCGCGGCAGTCGGTGGCGCTGGACGACGCCGGTGAACTGCAGGACGAAGGCCGCGATCCGCTCGCCGACACCGAGTGGCGGGTGGCGGGTCGGCGCCTGGACGTGTGCATGGGCGAACTGGAGCCGCCGCGCGGCGACTTGATCCGCACCGCGTTCTTCGAAGGCATCACCTACGAAGAACTGGCCCAGCGCAGCGGCACGCCGTTGGGCACGGTCAAGAGCTGGATCCGCCGCGGCCTGGCCAAACTGAAAGCGTGCCTGGAACGATGAACGCCTCCGTGCCCGATCCACAGGAAACCCCGCCGCCGCGCGACGTGCTGGCCGGCGAGTACGTGCTCGGCGTGCTCGACGCGCAGGAGCGCCGCGCCGCCGAAGCACGCATCGACAGCGACCGCGAATTCGCCGCGGCCGTGCTGCAATGGCAGCAGCACCTGATGCCGCTGGCCGACGAGATCGCCCCGGTGGCGGTGCCCGAGCGCGTGTGGGTGCGCATCCGCGCCTCGCTGGGCCTGGATGCGCCGGGGCCGCGCCCGCGCCCCGCCGCACCCGGGTTCTGGGACAGCGTGCGGACCTGGCGCTGGCTCAGCGCCGGCGGCTTCGCCACCGCCACGGCCTGCCTGCTGGCGCTGCTGCTGGCGCGTGCGCCGGTGCCGCCGCCGTCCGCGCAGCCGCCACCGGTCGCCACCACCACGCCCAAGCCCAGCGGCATCGCGATGACCTCCACGCTGATGCAGGACGACGGCAAGCCCGGCTACGTGGCGCTGATGGACGCCGACAAGCGCAGCATCACCCTCACCCCGCTGGCCGGCGCCCGCGACGCCGGCCGCGTGCCGGAACTGTGGCTGATCCCAGCCGACGGCAAGGCGCGCTCGATGGGCGTGTTCGACGAAGCCAAGGCGCGCGTGGCGCGCATTCCCGATGCGCTGATGCCCATGCTCAGCGACGGCGCGGTGCTGGCGGTGACCATGGAACCGCCCGGCGGCGCGCCCGGCGGCGTCGCCACCGGTCCGGTCGTGGCCAAGGGTGGCATCAGCACGCTGCAGCTGGCGCCGTAGACAACCCTTCTCCCATCGGGACCATGGATCCCCTTCTCCCGTCGGGAGAAGGTGCCCCGAAGGGGCGGATGAGGGTACGGGCGAAGCCTCGTACAGCGTCCGCTAGCGCAAGTTGGATACGCGAAGGCGTCGCTCCGCACCCTCACCCCAACCCCTCTCCCGCCGGGAGAGGGGCAATAACGCCTTAGCACGCCGCAGCTGGCGCCGTAGACAACCCCTTCTCCCACCGAGACCATGGATCCCCTTCTCCCGTCGGGAGAAGGTGCCCCGAAGGGGCGGATGAGGGTCCGGGCGAAGCCTCGTGGACCTGATTCCGCGAGGCGCTTCGCTCCGTACCCTCACCCCAACCCCTCTCCCGATGGGAGAGGGGCAGTGCACCACGCACCTTGTACGCGCCGCGGAGAGATCGGGCCGCGGTCAGGCTATGCCGCTCTCGTCTACAAGAACCGGGCGCGCATTCACCCGCCCACCACTCGTGCGCAGGCAACATCCCCGCCGCCATCGCGCATCCGCACGACAGCCAGATCTTCCGATTCGTGCGACGCCTGCGCTGCGCCGTCGTGGCCGCCATGCCGCGCCCGCAGCCGTGCAGGGGAAATGCGACGCGGGTGCATCCGTCTTCCGGTTTCGCCCGTATCGCTCCCAAGTCCCCCAATGAGACGCGCTTGTGCCGAGTCCCGTTCCGGAACCCAGCCCTTCCACAACGCCACCTGCACCGCGTGGCCGCATCCTGCGCACCTTGCGGCGGTGGTTCGACACCAGTGCCGAGATCGAGCTGGATCCGGCGCGTGCCGACCGCATCGACTGGCTGCGTGCCGCGCCCTACATCGGCCTGCACCTGGCGTGCCTGGGCGTGTTCTGGGTCGGCGTGTCGTGGTTCGCCGTCGGCATGGCCGTGGCGATGTACGCCGTGCGCATGTTCGCGCTCACCGGCTTCTACCACCGCTATTTCGCGCACCGCGCGTTCAAGACCTCGCGCCCGGTGCAGTTCCTGTTCGCCGCGATCGGCGCCACCTGCGTGCAGCGCGGGCCGCTGTGGTGGGCCGCCCACCACCGCAACCATCATCGCCATACCGATACCCCGGCCGATCCGCATTCGCCGCGCCAGCACGGCTTCTGGTGGAGCCACAGCGGCTGGTTCCTGACTCCGCGCGGCTTCCGCACCGACTGGGAGGCGATCCCGGACCTGCGCCGCTTCCCCGAACTGCGCTTCCTCGACCGCTTCGACCTGCTGCTGCCGGTGCTGCTGGCGCTGGCGCTGTTCCTGCTCGGCGGGTGGCTGCAGCGGCACGTGCCGCAGCTCGGCACCGACGGCCCGCAGTTGCTGGTGTGGGGTTTCTTCGTCTCCACCGTGGCGCTGTTCCATGCCACCTTCACCATCAACTCGCTGGCGCACCGCTTCGGCAGCCGCCGCTTCGACACCCGCGACGACAGCCGCAACAACCTGTGGCTGGCGCTGCTGACCTTCGGCGAAGGCTGGCACAACAACCACCATTTCTTCCCCGGCGCCGCGCGCCAGGGCTTCCGCTGGTGGGAGCTGGACCTGACCTGGTACGGCCTGAAGGCGCTGTCGTGGACCCGCGTGATCCGCGAGCTCAAGCCGGTGCCGGCCGGGCTGGTGCGCGCACAGGCGCGTGCCCGATGAGCCGGATCGCGGTGGTGGGCTCGGGGATCGCCGGCCTCGGCGCGGCGTGGCTGCTGTCGCAGCGCCACGAGGTGACGCTGTACGAGGCGGCCGACTATCTCGGCGGCCATACCCATACCCATGCGATCGAACTGGACGGCGCGGAGTACGCGGTGGACAGCGGCTTCATCGTGTTCAATCCGGAGCACTACCCGCTGCTGAGCGCGTTGTTCGCGCGGCTGGGAGTCGAGTCGCAGCCGACCACGATGAGTTTCTCGGTACACGAGGAGCGCACCGGGCTGGAGTACAACGCCGGCACGCTCGATGGGCTGTTCTGTCAGCGCCGCAATCTGCTGTCGCCGCGCTTCTGGCGCATGCTGCGCGATCTGCGGCGGTTCTACCGTGAGGCGCCGCAGGTGCTGCACGACGCCACGCTGGCGCAGCTCACCCTCGGCGACTTCCTGCAGCGCCACCGGTACTCCGAGGTCTTTCGCGACGCGCACCTGGTGCCGATGGCCTCGGCGCTGTGGTCCTCGCCGTCGCGGCAGATCCTCGATTTCCCGATGCGCCAGCTGATCGGCTTCATGGCCAATCACCACATGCTGC
Organism: Xanthomonas sontii; assembly: GCF_040529055.1. Lineage (NCBI taxonomy): Bacteria > Pseudomonadati > Pseudomonadota > Gammaproteobacteria > Lysobacterales > Lysobacteraceae > Xanthomonas > Xanthomonas sontii. Next base: position 4,299,268 of record NZ_CP132342.1, read on the forward strand.
AGGTCAGCGGCCGCCCGCAGTGGCGGGTGGTGCGCGGCGGCTCCAACAGCTACGTGCGTGCGCTGCGCAGCCGCTGGCGCGTGCGCGAGCGGCTGGGCACGCCGGTGCGCGCGCTGCAGCGCACGGCCCACGGCAGCGTCGCGATCGCCTGCGATGCCGACACCCAGCAATACGACCACGCAGTATTGGCCTGCCACGCCGACGACGCGCTGCGCCTGCTGACCGACCCCAGCGACGCGGAAACCGCGATCCTCGGCGCGATCGGCTACCAGGACAACGAGACCGTGCTGCACACCGATGCGCGCGTGCTGCCGCGCGACCGCCGCGCCTGGGCCGCCTGGAACGCGCATGTACCGGCGGATCCGGACGCGCCGTGCACGGTCAGCTACTGGATGAACGCGCTGCAGTCGCTGCAGGCGCCGCAGCCGTTCATCGTCAGCCTCAACCGCACGGATGCGATCGATCCGGCCAAGGTGCTGCGACGCATGCGCTACCGGCATCCGCTGCAGACCCAGGCGTCGGTGGCGGCGCAGGCGCGCAAGGGCGAGATCCAGGGCCAGCGCAATACCTGGTTCGCCGGCGCCGGCTGGGGCTTCGGCTTCCACGAGGACGGCCTGCGCAGCGCGGTCGACGTCGCCGCCGCGCTGGGGGTACCCTGGTCATGACGCTGATGCGCCGTGCTGCCGTGCCCGCCCCGCCGACTGGCGCCGTCTCGACAACGTCGGCGGCGGCGGGCACGACCCTGCATGGCCTGCACAGCGCGGTATACACCGGCTGGGTGCGGCATCGCCGTTACGCGCCGAAAGCGCTGGCGTTCCGCTATCCGCTGTTCCTGCTGTACCTGGACCTGGACGAACTGGAGCAGGTATTCGCGCGGCGCTGGCTATGGTCGGTGAACCGGCGCAACCTGGCCGAGTTCCGCCGCAGCGACTACCTGGGCGACCCCGCGCAACCGCTGGACGAAGCGGTACGCGACCGCGTGCAGCAGCACACCGGCGAGCGTCCGCTGGGCCCGGTGCGCATGCTCACCCACCTGCGCTACTTCGGCCACTGCTTCAATCCGGTCACGTTCTACTACTGCCACGACGCGCAGCAGCGCCTGCACAGCATCGTCGCCGAGATCACCAACACGCCGTGGCGGCAGCGCCACGCCTACGTGCTGCCGATGGCCGAGGCGCGCAGTCACGGCGTCACGCACGCCTGGCGCTTCGCCAAGCGCTTCCACGTCTCGCCGTTCATGGCGATGGCGCACACCTATGCTTGGCGCTTCAGCGAACCCGGCGCGCAACTGCGCGTGCACATGGACGTGCTCGATCCCACGCCGGCGGCGACGCGGCGACGCTTCGACGCCACCCTGGTGCTCGAGCGCCGCGCGCTCGACGGTGCCAGCCTGGCGCAGGCACTGCTGCGCTATCCGGCGATGACCCTGCAGGTCATGGCCAAGATCCACTGGCAGGCGCTGCGGCTGTGGCTGCGCGGCAACCCGGTGCACGACCACCCCGACCACTCCCTTCCGCGAGAACGCCGATGAACGCTCCGCACGCGCCCTCTTCCGCCGCCGCGCTGGCCCCTGCCGCACCGCCGCTGCGCGGGCTCGACCGCCTGCTGCGGCAACGCCTGCTCGCCACGCTGGATGGCCTGCGCGAGGGCCAGTTGCGCATCGAGGAAGCCGGCACGCTGACCACGCTGGGCGATTCCACCGCGGGCGCCGACACGCTGCAGGCGCATCTGCGCATCCATGACCCGCGCTTCTACCGCCAGGCCGCGCTCAACGGCAGCGTCGGCGTCGGCGAGGCGTACATGGACGGGCTGTGGGATTGCGACGACCTGGTCGCACTGGTGCGCCTGCTGGTGCGCAATCGCGACCGCCTGGATGCGATGGAGACCGGCCTGGCCCGGCTCGGCGGCCTGGCGATGCGCGGCCTGCACGCGTTCGCGCGCAATACCCGCGCCGGCAGCCGCCGCAACATCGCCGCGCACTACGACCTGGGCAATCCGTTGTTCGAGCTGTTCCTGGATCGCAACCTGATGTACTCCTCGGCGATCTTCCGCGACGCCGACGCCGCCTTGGGCGAAGCCGCGCTGGAACGCGCCGCCGAACGCAAGCTGCAGCGCATCTGCGCCAAGCTCGATCTGCAGCCGCACCATCACCTGGTCGAGATCGGCACCGGCTGGGGCGGCTTCGCGCTGCATGCGGCCAAGCACCACGGCTGCCGCGTCACCACCACCACCATCTCGCGCGAGCAGTACGAACTGGCGCGGCAGCGCATCGCGGCCGCCGGGCTGTCGGACCGGGTCGAGGTGTTGCTGCGCGACTATCGCGATCTCGACGGTCGCTACGATCGCCTGGTCTCGATCGAGATGATCGAGGCGATCGGCCATCAATACCTGGATACCTACTTCGGCAAGGTCGGCAGCCTGCTCAAGGACGACGGCCAGGCGCTGATCCAGGCCATCACCATCGAGGACCACCGCTACGCGCAGGCGCTGAAGTCGGTGGACTTCATCAAGCGCCATATCTTCCCGGGCAGCTTCATCCCCTCGGTGGCGGCGATGACCGGTGCGATCGGCCGCGCCAGCGACCTGCGTCTGTTCAACCTGGAAGACATCGGCCCCAGCTACGCGCTGACCCTGCGCGCCTGGCGCGAGCGCTTCATGGCCAGGCTGCCGCAGGTGCGCGCGCTCGGCTACGACGAACGCTTCATCCGCATGTGGGAGTTCTATCTGGCCTACTGCGAAGGCGGTTTCCTGGAGCGCTCGATCGGCGACGTGCACCTGTGGCTGAGCAAGCCGCGCGCACGGCCGGCGCAGTTCGCGCCGGTGCTGGCGGGCGACGCATGAGCAACCTGATCAACTACCTCGCCCTGCAGGGGCTGTGGCTGGCCGCCGTCGTCGGCGCCGCGCACGGCTTGGCCTGGTCCGGCCCGGCGGCGCTGGCGCTGTTCGCGCTGTACCAGTTGCAGTCGCGCCGCCGCGCGCGTGGCGACGCCGCGCTGATCGCCCTGGCGTTGCCGCTGGGTGCCGGTGTCGATGCGGCCATGCGCGCCGGCGACTGGGTGCGCTACGCCGCCGCGCCGCCGGCGCCGTGGCCGCCGCTGTGGATCCTGGCGCTGTGGGCCGGCTTCGCGCTGACCTTCCAGCACTCGCTGGCCTGGGTGATGCGCCATCCCTGGCGCGCGGCGCTGTTCGGCGCCATTGGCGGCCCGCTGGGCTATGTGCTGGCCGCGCGCGGCTGGCAGGCGGTGACGCTGGTGGCGCCCAAGTCGCAGGCGCTGCTGGCGCTGGCTGTGGGCTGGGCCGCGGCGCTGACCTTGCTGAGCCTGGCGACGCGCCGCCTGATGGTCGCCACGCCGGCGCTGCCGGCCACCGGAGCCGTGCGATGAACGCCTGGCCGCTGCTGCATGTGGGCGTGTTCACCGTGCTGGTCATGCTCGCCGGCTGGGCCTGGCAGCGGCGCACCCGCAATGCCGGCGTGGTCGATGTGCTGTGGTCGGCCTGCATGGCGCTGACCGCGGTGTACTGCGCCTGGCGCGCCGATGGCGCGCTGCTGCCGCGGGTGCTGACCGCGGTGCTGGGTGGGCTGTGGGGCGCGCGCCTGGCCTGGCATCTGGGCATACGCGTGTTCGGCGATGCGCACGAAGACGGCCGCTATCGTGCCCTGCGTGAGCACTGGCACGGCGACCAGCGCAAGTTCCTGGCGTTCTTCCTCGGCCAGGCGCTGGTGGTGCTGGCGTTCGCGGTGCCGCTGTCGGTGGCCGCGCACAATCCGCAGCCGCAGTGGAGCGTGTGGACCACGTTGGCGGTCGCGACCTGGCTGATCGCGGTCGGCGGGGAAAGCCTGGCCGACCGGCAACTGGCCGCGTTCCGCACCGACCCGGCGAACAAGGGCAAGACCTGCCGCCAAGGCCTGTGGCGCTATTCGCGGCATCCGAACTACTTCTTCGAATTCGTGCACTGGTTCGCCTACGTGTTCCTGGCAGTGGGCAGCGGCGCGCTGTGGGTCGGCGTGGCCGCGCTGGGCCCGTTGCTGATGTTCGCCTTCCTCTATCGCGTCACCGGCATTCCCTATACCGAACAACAAGCGCTGCGCTCGCGCGGCCGCGATTACGCCGACTACCAGCGCAGCACCAGCGCCTTCTTCCCCATGCCGCCGCGGCATTGAGCCGCGCGAGGAGATCCGCCATGTCCAGTACCTTCGCCACCTCTTCCCCGCCTGCCGCGCCGGCCGAGCCGCTGGCCACGCGCATGGCCGAATCCGGCCTATTGCCCGACGCCATGCTGCGCGCGGCGATGCGCCGGTTGTGCGCGCAGCGCTTGCGCGACGAGCGCGCCGGCGGCGCCGACGCGGCCTGGGAGCGCCAGCGCCTGCTGATCGAATCGCTGCGCGAGAGCGCCATCGCGATCGAGACCGACGCAGCCAACCGCCAGCATTACGAAGTGCCGCCGCGCTTCTTCGAGCTGTGCCTGGGCAAGCGCCTGAAGTACAGCAGCTGCTACTGGGATGCGACCACGCCCGACCTGGACGCGGCCGAAGAACGCATGCTGCAGCTGTACGCCGAACGCGCACAGTTGCGCGACCGCCAGCGCATCCTCGAACTGGGCTGCGGCTGGGGCTCGCTGACGCTGTGGATGGCCGAGCAGTTCCCCGGCGCACGCATCACCGCGGTCTCCAACTCGCGGCCGCAGCGCGAGCACATCGAAGCGCAATGCCGCGCGCGCGGACTGGGCAACGTCAAGGTGATCACCCACGACGCCAACACCCTGACCCTGCCGACCGAAAGCTACGACCGTGTGGTCTCGATCGAGATGTTCGAGCACATGCGCAACTACCGCGAACTGCTCAAGCGGGTCAGCCACTGGCTGGTGCCGGGCGGCCGGCTGTTCGTGCACATCTTTTGCCATCGCGACTTGGCCTACCCGTTCGAGGTGCAGGGCGAGGACAACTGGATGGGCCGGCACTTCTTCACCGGCGGCCTGATGCCGGCGGCCGACACCCTGCTGCAGTTCCAGGACGACCTGGCGATCGAACGCCGCTGGCTTCTGTCCGGCCAGCATTACGAGAAGACCGCCAACGCCTGGCTGCACAACCAGGACCGCCACCGCGACACGCTGATGCCGGTGCTGCAGGCCACCTACGGCGCCGACGCCAAGATCTGGTGGCAACGCTGGCGCATGTTCTGGATGGCCTGCGCGGAACTGTTCGGCTACGAACAGGGCCAGCAGTGGGGCGTGGCGCATTACCGGTTCGTCAGGCGCTGAGGGGCTGGGATGCCGGGAATGGAGAATGGGGAAACGGGAATGGGCGTCCCGCGAGTGCCCGGGTTACCTGCGTACCCAAGGAACTTCCGGTCAACCGCGACGGGCTTTACCGGCGACGCCTGTCGCGGCTAAAGCCACTGCTTCACGCGGTCGCTCAGGCGACGCACTGCCGGCTTTCCCATTCCCGATTCCCGACTCCCCATTCCCGGCTTTCACGCCGCCGCGGTAATGACGATCTCGATCTTCCAGGCCGGGTCGGCCAGCTTGGCCTGCACGGTGGCGCGGGCCGGGGTGTTGCCCGGGCTAACCCATTCCTCCCAGACCTTGTTCATTTCGGCGAACTCGGCCAGGTCGGTCATGAAGATCTCCGCGCGCAGGATCCGGCTCTTGTCGGTGGCGGCGAGCGCCAGCAACCGGTCGATCGCGGCCAGCACCTGGCGGGTCTGGCCGGCGATGTCTTCGCTGGTATCGTCCGCGATCTGCCCGGCCAGATAGGCCACGCCGTTGTACACGGTCATCTCCGACATCCGCGGGCCGGTATCGAAACGCTGGATCATGATGCGCTGTCCTGTAGTGGGAAGACCACGCCATTGTCGCGCGATTGCGCCGCGGCTGCAGGCACCGGCCGCCACACGCGATACGCCACCGGCAGCAGCCAGGCCAGGATCAGCACGATCGGCAGTTTCTGGGTCAGCCCGCGCGGCGGCGCGCGCCACAGCACATGCACCCACAGGGCCACGAACGCCAGCACCGCCAGCAGCAACAGCGGCCCGGCGCGGCCCCGCCACGCCGCCTGCCCGCGCAGCCACGCGCTCTGCAGCAGCATCGCCGTGGTCACGCACAGGAACGCGGTCTGCGCGGAGAGCCCGTGCACCAGCGGCGCCAGCAGCGGTGCGCGCTGCGGCAGATAGCTGTCGCCGATCGCCACGCCGCACAGGCCGAGCGCGGCGCAGCCGAACAGCAATACAGGCGCACCGCTGCGCGCGCGTGGCGGCGCCTGCGCATACAGCCCGGCCGCCAGCGCCACCACGCCGATGGCCAGCAGGACGTAGACGGTGCGCAGCAGCAGGCCGCCGGGCCCATGCAGGTACTGGCTGAGCGTGGCCTGCTGCCAGTGCAGATCGGCGCGCACGACCTGCAACGCCATGGCCACGCCGAGGAACAGCAGCGCCAGCAGCAGCGCTGCGGCGCCGGCCAGGCGCGTCCAGCGCGGCGGCGTGGGAAAGGGAGATGCGGACAAGGGCATCGACAGGCTCCGGAACCGACACAGACCGTCGCCACATGCGCCGGCCACGGCCCCTGCCGCGGTCCAGACGCCGTGGCGACGTGCGATTCCACTATCATGCGCGTCGCCGGCACGGCCGGTATAGCCTGGAGCGTGGGATGCACGGCAAGAGGAGCGGTACGGCTGACAGGGGTGCGATGTGCGCGCTGCGGGGTGCGGCCCGGGAGGGCGCCAAGCGCACCGGTACCGGACTCGCCTTCGCGCCGCCGACCGCGACCGCTGTCGGGACCTGACGCGTGGCATCCCACCAGGGTGATGCGCGGCAGGCCGGTGCAACCCGGCTTGCCCCGACACCCCACCCACCGCGACGCAGCCACTTGGTCGCAGCCCTCTCAATGTTCGTCACACGCTTTCATCCAACCGGTATCGCGATGGCCCGTCTTCGTTTCACCCGCACTTCCGCTCCGGCCGCGTCGCGCACCGCGCAACGTGCGCCGTCGCGCCTCGCCGCCGTCCGTCCGCAATGACCGACGCCGCGCCCTCTACTGCCGCACCCACGCCCGGCTGGCGCCGTGCGCTGCCGGTGCTGGCCAGCCTGGCGATCCTGGCCCTGGCGCTGCACGCGCTGGCCACGGAGTTCAGCACCCACGGCTACAGTGCGATCCGTCACGCCTTCAACCAGCTGAGCCTCAGCCAGATCGTGCTGACCCTGCTGCTGGGCCTGAGCAGCTACGCCTGCCTGATCGGCTTCGATGCCGTCGGCCTGCGCCGCAGCGGGCGCAAGCTGCACCCGATGCGGATCAGCATCACCGCGTTCCTGGCGCATGCGGTCGGGCAGACCCTGGGCTTCGCCGCATTGACCGGCGGCGCGGTGCGCCTGCGCGGTTACGGCCGGGTCGGGCTGAGCCTGGCCGAGATCGGCCAGGTGGTGCTGATGAGCACGCTCGGCTTCGTGTTCGGCGCGTGGCTGCTGCTGGCGCTGGCCCTGACCATGGAACCGGCCGCGGCGGCGCTGGCGCTGCCGGTCGGCGCGACTGCGGTGCGCGCGATCGGCATCGCGTTGCTGGTCGGCTTCGCCACGATGCTGCTGCTGGCCGGCCGCGACGGCCGCACCCTGCGCTGGCGCAGCCACGAACTGTGGCTGCCGGACCGGCGCACCACCCTGGGCGTGACCGCGCTGAGCGTGGTCGAACTGGGGCTGGCCAGTGCCGCGTTCTACGTGCTGCTGCCCAACGAATCGGGCATCGAGTACATCGGCTTCGTCGGCCTGTACCTGGTCGCGGTGGTGGCGGGCCTGGTCTCGACCGTGCCGGCCGGCCTGGGCGTGTTCGAGTGGAGCCTGCTCAAGCTGCTGCCCGGCGTGGCGCCGGCGGCGGTGCTGGCGGCGGCGCTGATCTACCGCATCACCTACTACGTGGTGCCGCTGCTGCTGTCGGTGCTGATGGCGTCGCTGTCCGGCCTGCGCCGGCCGCTGGCCGCCAGTGCCGGCGGCGTGCGCGTGGCCTGGCGCACGCTGCGCCCGTGGCTGCCGCAGATCATCGCCCTGGCGGTGTTCGCGGTCGGCGCGGCGCTGGTCATCGACGGCACCCTGCCCACGCCCAAGCGCCGCCAGGACATGGCGCCGCTGTCGATCATGGAAACCTCGCACCTGCTGGCCAGCCTCGGCGGCGTGGTGCTGCTGCTGATCGGCCAGGGCCTGCAGCGGCGCAGCCATGCCGCCTGGGTGCTGGCGATCGGCATCTGCGTGCTGCTGCCGCTGCCGGCCTGGCTGCGCGGCGGCCACGTCTCGGTGGCGCTGTCCTCGCTGGTGGTGGCGGTCGGCCTGTGGGGCGCGCGCCGCGAGTTCTACCGCGAGGGCGCGCTGCTCGACGAGGCCTGGTCGTGGCCGTGGCTGCGCAACCTCGGCCTGGTGCTGATCGCCACGATCTGGCTGCTGTTCTTCGTCTACAGCCACGTCGAATACCAGAACGAGCTGTGGTGGGAATTCGCCACCTCGGCCAACGCGCCGCGTGCGCTGCGCGCGGTGCTGCTGGTCAGCGTGGCGGTGGTGGTATTCGGGCTGGCGCGGCTGCTGCACAGCACGCGCTCGCCATTGCCGCCGGCCGATGGCGCGCAACTGGACGCGTTGGCGCCGGTGCTGGCCGAGGCCACCGACACCCAGGCCTGCCTGGTGCTGACCGGCGACAAGGCGCTGCTGCAGGCCGAGGACGGCCCCGGCTTCGTGATGATGCAGCGCTACGGCGGCTCGCTGGTGGCGATGGGCGACCCGGTCGGCGCGCCGGAAGTGGCCCGCGCGCTGATCTGGCGCTTCCGCGAGGAAGCCGACCGCATGGGCCTGCGCCCGGTGTTCTACCAGGTCGGCGAGCAGCACTGGCAGACCTACCTGGACCTGGGCCTGACCCTGGTCAAGCTCGGCGAGGAAGCGATGGTGTCGCTGGAGGGCTTCCACCTGGAAGGCCGCGACCGCGCCGACCTGCGCCAGGCCTGGAACCGCGGCAAGCGCAGCGGGCTGAGCTTCCGCATCGTCGAGACCGACGCGGTGGACGCGCTGATGCCGGTGCTGGCCGAGGTCTCGCAGCAGTGGCTGGAAGACAAGGCCGGTGCCGAGAAGGGCTTCTCGCTGGGCAGCTTCGACCCGGCCTACCTGCGCCGCTTCCCGATCGCGGTGGTGGAGTTCGAGGGCAAGGTCGTGGCCTTCGCCAACCTGTGGCAGGCCCCGGCCGGTCACGAGCTGTCGGTGGACCTGATGCGGCACATCGCCGATGCGCCGAAGGGCACGATGGACTTCCTGTTCATCGAGCTGTTCCTGTGGGGCCGCGACCAGGGCTACAAGCGCTTCTCGCTGGGCATGGCGCCGCTGTCGGGCTTGGCCCAGCACCGCCTGGCCGGCCGCTGGAACCGCTTCGGCAACCTGATCGTGCGCCACGGCGAACGCTTCTACGGCTTCACCGGCCTGCGCCGCTTCAAGTCCAAGTTCGCCCCCGCCTGGCGCACCCGCTACCTCGCCGCCCCCGGCGGCATGCACCTGCCCGCCGCCCTGCTGGACGTGACCCGACTGATCTCGCTGGATCCGCGCAAGCCGGAGTGAGGCCGGGATTGGGGAGTCGGGATTGGGGATTGGCCTGGTCGCCTCGTTGCTGGGGCATTGCGAGGCTTCGCGCCGTACCCTCATCCGCCCCTTAGGGGCACCTTCTCCCGGTGGGAGAAGGAACAGCAAAGCCCCTCTCCCCCCGGGAGAGGGGTTGGGGTGAGGGTACGACCGCCAGGGAGCGCCCGGCGGCATGCACCTGCCCGCCGCCTGGCTGGACGTGACCCGGTTGATTTCGCTGGATCCACGCAAGCCGGAGTGAGGCCGGGATTGGGGATTAGCCTGGTCGCCTCGTTGCTGGGGCATTGCGAGGCTTCGCGCCGCACCCTCATCCGCCCCTTCGGGGCACCTTCTCCCGAGGGGAGAAGGAACAGCAAAGCCCCTCTCCCCCCCGGGAGAGGGGTTGGGGTGAGGGTACGGCGGCCGACGACGCGAGCGCGCAAGCCCGCACCCACGACCAGCCCACCAATCCCCAATCCCGCCTCCCCAATCCCGGCTCCTACTGAATCCGCTGCAGAATCTGCTTGGCCAGCGTCGCGTAATCGCCCTGGAAATGATGGTCGCCGGGCAGCTTGACCAGTTGCACCGCGCCCTTGGGCAGGTCCGGGCACAGCGCGTCGTCGTCGTCCTCGCCATAGATGCACAGGGTCTGCGCCGGCGGCATCTTCGCCACTTCCGGGGCGATCGGCAGGCCGTCGTCGCCGGAGCTGATCCAGTTGGACACGTGGAACTCGTAGTCGGCGGTCTTGCCGACCGACAGCAAGGCGGTGAGCTGCACCTGGTCGCGCATCGCTTCCGGCAACTGGTTGTAGGCCGCCGGCAGCACGTCGGCGCCCTGCGAGAAGCCGATCAGCACCACCCGCCCGCGTTGCCACAGGTGGCTGTAGTGGCGGTAGATGCGGTCCAGGTCGGTGGCGAAGCCCTGCGGCGTGCGCTCGCTCCAGAAGTAGCGCAGCGAATCCACGCCCACCACCGGGATGCCGGCCTTGGCCAGGGCGCCGGCGACCTGCTGGTCGAGTCCGGCCCAGCCGCCGTCGCCGGAGACGAAGATCGCGAACACGTTGCCGTTGTCGGCATCACCCGCGCCCGCGGCGGCAGGCACTTCGACCACCGGCAGCCCGGCCAGGTCGGCCGGGGTCGGCGGCAGGCTGACGCCGGGCCGGTCGCCCAGCGAACGCACCGCCGCACGCAGCCCCGGCAGCGCATCGCCGCTGGCGCTGCGGCGGAACTGCCGCGCCTGCGCCACCTTCTGCAGGAACGCGTCGCTCTGCTGGGTGCAACGGTCGCGGCGGGTCTTGGCATCGAGCGCCGCCAGCCACGGCACCGGCAGCGCAGTCGCCTGCAACGCACGCGCCGGCGCGGTGATGCCGGCGCCGCAGATCTGGTCGTCGAGCACCTGCACCGGGCAGAAATCCTCGGTCAGCAGGCCCGCCAGCAGATGCTTGGGCGCCTGCGCAGCGACCGCATAGGCCAGCGCGGCGCCGTCGCCATCGCCCACCAGCAACGGCAGGTGGTAGGTCGGCACGTGGAAATAGGCCTGCACGTAGCGCGAGAAATTCTCCACGTCGCCGGCGGAGAAGCCGCAGGTGCCGTCGATCTTGGCCAGCACCGCCTGCAGGTGCGCACTGTCGATCACCGCGACCATGGCGCCGTCGTCGCGCAGCGCCTCGATCTGGCGCATGCGCTCGGCGTCGGCGTGCTTGCCGCCGGCGAACCACAGCACCACGCGCTGCGCGTTGCCCTTGGGCAACAGCACCGGCACCTGCTCGAAGCGGCCGTGGCTGAGCTTTTCCGGCGCCGTGGCCGGTGCGCCGGCACGCGGCGCGGCGGTGGCCGCAGCGCCCGGTGCTGCGCCGGCGACGCCGGCCGCGAGCAGTCCGCCCAATGCACATCCCCACATCCAACCGCCACGCTTCTGCATCATCCGGCAATCCTGAAAAGGCGTGTAAAGATAATCCCGAACGGCGACGGCGCGAAGCGCGGCGCGCTCCTTGGTTCATGCCAGGTACGCCGGACCTGCGCCAGCGCCTGCACCGGCAGGCCTGTCAGGCGTCCGCGTCGGCGCCGGGATGGCGCATCCGCCAGGCGGCCAGCGCCTGCCGGTAGCGCTCCAGCTCCTCGTGGTAGAGGTCGTAGACGCACAGCGGACAGCCGCTGTCGCAGCAGTCGCTGGGGCCCGGCGGCAGCGGCGCCTGCGGGCGGGGATCGGCATTGGCGGCAGGGTCGGACATGGGGCTCCGTGGCGGCGGCCGGGGCAGACCGGCGCGGCAGTGTAGAAGAAGGCGGCGCAGGCCGCGGTCCGCGTCCCCTCAGCCGATGGCGTGACGCAGGTTGGCGCGCGCGGCCGCGTCGTAGCGCGCATGGAAGCGCTCGCTGAGGAAGATGCGCGGCTGCGCCAGCACGGTGCGCAGGAACGCGCGGCGCTTGCGTCGGTACAACCAGCCCGGCACCACGCCGCGGTACTCCTCGGCGATGGCGCGGTCGTAGGCGGCGAAGGCCTCCGGCGCGGCGCCGAGGATGGCCATGTCGCAATCCAGGAACAGCGCGGCGTCCGCATCCACCGAGTCGACGGTCAGTTGCCCGTGACGCGCGGTGAGTTCGATCAGCGCAGCCACCCGCGCCGCCTCCACCCCGGCGTCCGGCAGCCATTGCGCGATCGCCGCCTCGGCCAGGCGCGCCGACTGCGCTTCGTTGTCGCCGCGGCCGGCACGATAGACCGCATCGTGATAGAGCACGGCCAGGTAGATCTCGCGTGGCTGCCGCCAGCCGGTGTCGGCGGCGACCTCGGCGTAGTGCGCCAGCACCGCCTCGACGTGGCCGAAATGGTGATACGCCCGCGGCGGTTCGGCGTAGGCCGCCCGCAGCTGCGCCCATTGCGCCTCGGGCAGGGTCAGCGGCGCCGCGTTCATGCGTCGCGCTGCGCAGGGGCGGCGCGCAACGGCCAGCTGGCTTCGTGCAGGTAACGGCCCTGGCCCTGTACGCTGCGGATCAGGCTCAGCGACGTCGCCTGCCAATGCAGCGCCGGCACCTGCTGCGGCGCCAACGCCTGATCGACATAGGCCAGGGTCATGTGCGGCAGATACGCGCCGTCGGCGCGCGGCGCCACGCCGTGTCGGGCCAACTGCTGCTGCAGCGAATGACGCAAGGCCAGCAGCGGAGCGGGCTCGCCGTCACCGCGCAGTACCAGCGGTCGGCTACGCGCGCGGCTGTCGAAAGTCACCGCCTGGTCGAATGCAAGTTGAAAGGGCGAGGCCGCAAGCGCCTGCCCGGCGGCGCATGCCTGCTGCAGCAAGCGTGGCGGAATCCCGGCGTATTCGCCGAGATAGTGCAAGGTGACATGCAGCCGCTCCGGCGGCAGCGCACGCCCGTGCAGACCATGCGCCTGGCACAGTCGCTCGCCAAGGCTGTGCACCGCTTGCGCGGTTCGCGTGTCGGGTAGCAGCGCAAAGAACAGGCTTTCGCGTGCGGCAGGCGCATCGAAACCGAGCGAGAACTGGGCGCCGGCAGGCGCAGCATCGGGAGACATGGGCAGAAGCGGCAAACGCCGCAATCAGGTCGGCCAGCGGTCGAGCACGCATGGTAGCAAGCGCACCGTCCCGCTGCAGACCATCGGCACGCCGACCCGGACAACGCCGCGAGGCGGCGCGCCGGGCCGGCGGCGGGCGGCGCTTATGCCGCGTTCTTCATCGCGTGCTTGCGGGTGCGCATCACGTCGTGGCAGGCGCGCACTTCCGGCAGCAGGCGGGTGGCGGCGTCGCGCGCGGCGACCGGGGTGTCGGCGTCGGCGATCGTCTCGTTGAAGGCCTTCAGCAGGCGATCTTCGGACTCTTCCAGCTCGGCGACGTAGCCGTACTTGGTGTCGCCCAGCGCGGCACGGACCTTGCCGTACATCTGCTGCATGCTGCCGACCATGGTGCCGTGCTCTTCCGGCTTGCCGCCGACCGACTGCACCACTGCGCTCAGGCTGCTGACGATGTCCGACTTGACGCCGGCGATGCGCAGGAACAGCGCGGACAGTTCGGCGTCGCCCACCTTCTGCGCAGCTTCTTCGTAGAAGTCCTTGCCGTCGCGGGAAATGGCGATGAGGTCGTTGAGGCTGTGCGTGGTCTTGCTCTGGATGCTCATGGGAAACTCCTGTGGCGAGGCCAGCGATATCGCGCAACGGGCACACGGGGGTGAACCTGGATATCGCACGGCGCGGTCGAGAGGATTGCCGCGTTGCGTGGTGTTGGCGATGCTGGGCAGAACGGCATAAAGCGCACGTGAGCCATCGGCGCTCGCTCGTCACGCGGCATTGCCCGTGGTGAACACGCGTTCATGGCCGCACTGCGCAGTCAGACATGTGGCGAAGTTTTCACCATCCTGTCTGCGCGCATTGCGGTGCCTGGGCGGCAGCGACTTATCCACACGGTTGCCCCACGTTCGTCCACAGCGGTTGTGGATGACCGCCGCCGTCGATCGCGTCGGCCGGAGACCGCTCGTCGGCACCGCCACGATGACCGTCCTGTCTCGCCAGCGAGGGCCTATAGTGCAGGCGAGCCCTCGCCACTGCAGGGCACCGCGAGGTGCGTCATGTTCGCCTGGACCGCGTTCGCCCTGCTCGCCGCTGCCACGGCCGCCCCGTCACCGCCCACACCGTCGCTGCCTTCCTCGCACACGGCAGCGGCCGTCCAGAGAGAGGCGGCACCGCCGGTTGCGGCGACGACTACCGCGGCAACCGTCGTTCCGACCCCTGAGCAGATCATGCAGCTGCCACCGGCGCTGCATACGCTGCTGCAGCAGCGCATCGACCGCGGCGCCGATGCCGAACACCGCCTGCAGCAACTGGTGGCGCTGGCCTTCGATGCCAACGGCCTGGACCTGCAGTACGACCCCAAGGCCACCCACAGCGTCGCCGAGAGCTACGCCACGCGCCATGTCAACTGCCTGTCCTTCACCCTGCTGTTCGTGGCGATGGCGCGCGACGTCGGGCTGCAGGCGCAGGTCCAGGAAGTACGCCGCGTGCTGAGCTGGTACGAGGACGGCAATGCGCTGTACAACGTCGGCCACGTCAACGCCGGCGTGCGCGTGGACAGCGGCCGCGGCAGCATCGACCTGGACCGCAGCGTGCTGATGGACCGGCGCGGGCCGCAGCCCATCTCCGATCGCCGCGCCCTCGCCCACTACTACAACAACCGCGGCGCCGAACTGCTGGTCGACGGCGATGTCGACGGCGCCCGCGCGCATCTGGCGATGGCATTGCAGATGGACGCGCGCTTCGCCGGGGCCTGGAACAACCAGGGCGTGCTGGCGATGCGCGATGGCGACAGTGCCGCCGCCGCACGCGACTACGCCAAAGCGCTGGAGATTGATCCGGAACACCTGCCGGCGCTGTCCAACGCCGTGGGCCTGGCCCGACGCCTGGGCGACGGCACGCGCGAGGCCGCCCTGCAGCGGCAGATGAAACAGGTGCGCCAACGCGACCCATTCCAGCAATACCTGCTCGGCAACGAGGCGGAGCGACGCCAGGACTACCCCGCAGCGATTGCCTACTACCGGCATGCCCTGCACCTCTACGACGGCGCCCACCTGCTGTACTTCGCCCTGGCCCGCGCCTACCTGCACAGCGGCGACACCCGCCGCGCCACCGCGGCGCTGCGCGAGGCCATGGCCCACGCCGATCCAGCCACGCAACCGCGCTACCAAGGCAAGCTGGACGCGCTGCGCAGGCTGTCTTCCACCGCGCGGCCGCTGCGCTAGCGCACCCTAGCCGGCCGCGTGCGCGCAGGCGCCGCGCCGTGCCGCCTGGCGCGCCCACAGGTAGATCAGCAGGCCGCCCATGGCCATCGCCGCGCCGACATAGCCGGTGGAGGTCCAGCCCAGGCCGGCGCCGATCGCGATCCCACCCAGCCACGGGCCCAGCGCGTTGGCCAGGTTGAACGCGGCATGGTTGGAGGCCGCGGCCAGGGTCTGCGCATCGCTGGCCACGTCCATCAGGCGGGTCTGCAGCACGGGCGCCAGCGCGCCCATGCTGCCGACCGCGACCACCGCCGGCAGCACCGCCCACGGCGAGGTGGCCGCCAGCGGGAACACCAGCAACACCGCCAGCGACCACAGCAGCACCAGCGGCACCGCGCGGAACTGCATCCGGTCGAACAGCCAGCCGCCGGCCAGATTGCCGAGCAACCCGCCCAGCCCGAATGCGCCCATCGCCACCGGGATCCAGTGTTCGGACACGCCGGTGACCTCCATCAGGGTCGGCGCCAGATAGCTGAAGACGCAGAACATGCCGGCGAAACCGATCGCGCCGATGCCCAGCGCCAGCCACACCTGCGTGCGGTTGAAGGCGCGCAGTTCGCGCAACGGCGAGGGCCGCGCCTCCTGCGGATCGGCCGGTAGCAGTCGCCACACCAGCACCACCGTCAGCACCGCGATCGCCGCGACCAGGGCGTAGGCGTAGCGCCATTCCGCCACCTGGCCGAGCCAGGTCGCCAGCGGGTTGCCGACCAGCACCGCCAGGTTGAGGCCGAGCAGCACCCGGCTGACCGCCGCACCGCGCTGGTCGGGCGGACCGATCGAGGCGGCCACCAGGGTCGCCACGCCGAAATAGGCGCCGTGCGGCAGGCCGGCGACGAAGCGCGCCAGCAGCATGCTGTGATAGTCCGGCGCCACCGCGCTGGCGAGATTGCCGAACGCATAGAAGCCCATCAGCGCCAGCAGCAGATCGCGGCGCGACCAGCGCGCGCCGAGGATCGCCAGCAGCGGCGCACCGACCACCACGCCCAGCGCATAGGCACTGATCAGATGCCCGACCTGTGGCGCATCGATGACCAGACCACGGCCGATGTACGGCATCAGCCCCATGGTGGAGAACTCGCTGGTGCCGATCGCGAAACCGCCCATCGCCAGCGCGAACAGGATCAGCACGTAGCCGCGCCGCGACAGCGGCACCGTGGCGGATGAGGTCATGCGCACGTCCCGAAGGAAAGGGCCGCCCATTATTGTGCATTGCAGCAAGTCCTGCAGCCCCGCCTGCGCAACGCCGCGTTGCGCGGTGCCGCTGGTGGCGCCCGGGGTGGCGATGCCCTCGCGAAGGTGCCGCCGCAGCAACGCACTGTCCCACCGCACCGACGCGAAACCGCCGCGCGCGTCCCCATGTCCTGCACGCACGCCGCCTTGCAGCGCCCCGCTGTAGGGTCGGCCGCCCCACCCCACCACCAAGAGACCCACCGATGACCGACACCGCTTCCCCGCTGTTCACGCCGCTGCGCCTGGGCGCGATCGCACTGGCCAACCGCATCGTGATGGCGCCCCTGACCCGCAACCGTGCCGAAGGCGAAGGCCGCATCCCCTCGCCACTGGCCGCCGAGTACTACGGCCAGCGCGCCAGCGCCGGCCTGCTCATCGCCGAGGCGACCCAGATCAGCCCGATGGGCCAGGGCTACAAGGACACCCCGGGGATCTACAGCGACGCGCAGGTCGCGGCCTGGAAGAAAGTCACCGACGAGGTGCATCGCCGTGGCGGCAAGATCGTGCTGCAGCTGTGGCACGTCGGCCGCATCTCGCACGTCAGCCTGCTGCCGGGCGGCGCCGCGCCGGTGGCGCCCAGCGCGCTGCGCGCCGATGCCAAGACCTTCACCGCCGAGGGCTTCACCGACGTCTCCGCCCCACGCGCGCTGCGCCTGGACGAGATCCCCGCGCTGATCGAGGACTTCCGCCGCGCCGCCCGCAACGCCATCGCCGCCGGCTTCGACGGCGTGGAAGTGCATGCCGCCAACGGCTACCTGATCGACCAGTTCCTGCGCGACGGCAGCAATCACCGCGACGACGCCTACGGCGGCAGCATCGAGAACCGCACCCGCCTGCTGTTCGAAGTGGTGGAGGCGGTGGCGCAGGAGATCGGCGCCGACCGTACCGGCGTGCGCCTGTCGCCGGTGACCCCGGCCAACGATGCGCGCGACAGCGATCCGCAGCCGCTGTTCGAGCGCGCGGTGGAACGCCTGGACCCGCTGGGCCTGGCCTTCGTGCACGTGATCGAAGGCGCCACCGGCGGCCCGCGCGACAACATCGCCTTCGACTACGCCGCGCTGCGCGCCAAGTTCCATGGTCCGTGGCTGGTCAACAACGGCTACGACAAGGCACTGGCCGAACAGACCGTGGCCTCCGGTCGCGCCGACGCGGTGGCGTTCGGCCGCCCGTTCATCGCCAACCCGGACCTGGTGGAACGACTGCGCCGCGACGCGCCCTTGAACCAGGTGGACGCCGACACGCTGTACGGCGGCGGCGCCAAGGGCTACACCGACTACCCGACGCTGGATTGATCGCGTCCTGCGGCGGCACCGCATCGGTGCCGCCGCGGCGGGCGATGCAGTGGGGCTCGCCCGCTCAGGCCTTGCGCAGGAAGCAGGTCTTCAGCACCAGGCCCTTGATCTTGTCCGAGTTGCCTTCGATGTGTTCGGCATCGTCTTCGACCAGGCGGATGCCGCGGATCACCGTGCCCTGCTTGAGCGGGATCGACGAGCCCTTGACCTTCAGGTCCTTGATCACCACCACCGTGTCGCCGGCCTGCAGCACGTTGCCGTTGCTGTCGCGTACCACCGTCGCCGCATCGTTGGCGGCGTCGGCCGCGACAGGCCACTCGTGGCCGCAGTCCGCGCACACCCAGTTGGCGCCGTCGACATAGGTGTTTTCCAGGGTGCATTGCGGACAGGCGGGTGCGGCGGGCATGGGAATCCTTGATACGGCGACGACGGCGAGCCGCCTATTGTAGCCGCCCGCCCCGTGCCGCCGTGCGGCCGCGCCAGCCGCAGGAATGCCATGTCCGCCTCGTCCGGGTCCCGTCTCGCGATCTACGCCGCGCTCGCCGGCAATCTGGCCATCGCCATCGCCAAGTTCGTCGCCGCCGGGC
The DNA here is from genome assembly GCF_040529055.1 of Xanthomonas sontii. Classification (NCBI taxonomy): domain Bacteria; kingdom Pseudomonadati; phylum Pseudomonadota; class Gammaproteobacteria; order Lysobacterales; family Lysobacteraceae; genus Xanthomonas; species Xanthomonas sontii. The sequence goes on from NZ_CP132342.1 coordinate 4,317,727, forward strand.
TCTCGGGCAGTTCGGCGATGCTCAGCGAAGGCGTGCATTCGCTGGTGGACACGGTCAACGAGCTGTTGCTGCTGTACGGCCTGCGCCGCGCCGCGCGCCCGGCCGATGCCACCCATCCGTTCGGCCACGGGCGCGAACTGTACTTCTGGAGCTTCATCGTCGCCCTGTTGGTGTTCGCGCTCGGCGCGGGGGTGTCGCTGTACGAGGGCATCGCCCATATCCGCGATCCGCAGCCGGCCAGCGACCACACCCTCAACTACATCGTGCTGGGACTGTCGCTGTTGTTCGAGGGCGGCTCGTGGTGGGTCTCGCTGCGCGAGTTCCGCGCGCGCAAGGGCCGCCTGAGCTACGTGCAGGCGTTCCGCGAGAGCAAGGACCCGAGCCTGTTCACCGTGCTGGTGGAAGACAGCGCAGCATTGATCGGCCTGTTGATCGCGCTGGCCGGGCTGCTCGCCGCGCAATGGCTGGACATGCCGGCACTGGATGGCGTCGCCTCCATCGGCATCGCCGCGGTGCTGGCCTGCTCGGCATTCGTGCTGGCACGCGAGACCAAGGGCCTGCTGATCGGCGAGCCGGCGGCGCGTCCGCTCGGCGACGCGCTGCGGCGCATTGCCGCGGCCGATCCGGACGTGCGCGCGGTCAACGGCGTACTCAGCGTGCAGATGGGGCCGGACCAGGTGGTGGCCGCGCTCAGCGCCGAGTTCGAGGACCAGCGCAGCACCGCGCAGATCGAAGCGTGCATCGAGCGCATCGAGGCCGCCGCGCGCGCCGAGCATCCGGAACTGCAGGCGCTGTTCGTCAAGCCGCAGACCCCGGAGACCTGGCTGGCCCGGCGCACCGCGCTGCGCCGGCCGCCGCCGGCCTGAATGGCGGCGCCCCGACGCGACTTGCGGCCCTGCGCCGCTTTTCGTTAGGGTAGCCGGGTAGCACCCCCTCTCATCGCGCTGTGACTGTGCCGGCGTATCCCCCTTACTCACTGAACGAGGTTTCCCATGGAGATCGCCAACGGGCTTGTCGCCACCATCCACTACACCCTCACCGACGACGCCGGTGAAGTGATCGACCAGTCCTCGCCGGACAATCCGCTGAGCTACCTGCACGGCGCCGGCAACATCGTGCCGGGCCTGGAAAAGGCGCTGACCGGCAAGCGCACCGGCGAGTCGGTCACCGCCGACGTGATCCCGGCCGAGGGCTACGGCCCGCGCCACGAGCAACTGGTGCAGCAGGTGCCGCGCGGTTCGTTCCCGGATGCCGGGTCGCTGGCGCCGGGCATGCAGTTCCAGGCGCAGACCGACCAGGGCCCGCTGCTGGTCACGGTCACCGAGGTCGGCGAAGAACTGGTGACCATCGACGGCAACCACCCGCTGGCCGGGCAGGTGCTGCACTTCGCCGTGGAAGTGGCCGGCGTGCGCGAGGCCACCGAGCAGGAAAAGAACCAGGGCCACGCCGGCGCCGCGCTGTAAGCGACCCGGTTTCGCGTCCCCGACGAGGCCCGCCGATGCGGGCCTCGTGCGTTTGCGCCCGCGCTTGCGTCGCGCGACAGCTTGCCCCACAGTGCGCGGCCCCTCCCGCCCCCGGCACCGTCATGCGCCTCGGTATCGACTTCGGCACCAGCAACTCCGCCGCCGCCGCGGTGATCGACGGCCGCGTGGTGCCGATCGAGTTCGGCGCGCAGCAGCAGTTCCGCACCACGGTGTACTTCCCCGAGGTGATGCGCGACCCGGCCGAGTTCGACCTGACCCCGACGCTGGAACGGCAGGTGGACGAGCTGATCGAGTCCGGCCGCCGCGACGCGCTCGCCGCCGGCCGCGAACGCAGCCCCGACGCGTTGCGCCGCGATGCGATCCGGGTGGTGCGCCGGCAATGGATGGAAACGCAGATGCGCGAGCCGCGCAGTTCCGCGGCGCTGCTGCAGAACGCGGTGTACGGCGACGACGCGCTGGACGCGTATTTCGTCGAAGGCGAAGGCAACCTGGTGCAGAGCCCCAAGTCCATGCTGGGCTACAACCTGCACCCGCGCGCGCGCCAGACCATCACCGGTATCGCCGCGCACATTCTCGAACACATCCGCCTGACCGCCTCGCAGCAACTGGGCGTGCAGGTGCGCCGCGCCCTGCTCGGGCGCCCGGTGCAGTTCCGCAGTTCGATCGGCGAGGCCGGCAACGCGCAGGCGCTGGAGATCCTGCAGAGCGCCGCGATCACCGCCGGCTTCGACGACGTCGCCTTCCTGGAGGAACCGGCCGCCGCGGCGATGCATTACCACGCGGTCAGCCGCGAGCGCCACGCCGCGGTGGTGGTGGACATCGGCGGCGGCACCACCGACATCGCCCACGCCAGCGTCGGCGGCGACGCCGCGCCGCAGGTGCACCGCGCCTGGGGCATCCCGCGCGGCGGCACCGACATCGACCTGGCGCTGAGCCTGGCCGGGTTCATGCCGCAGTTCGGCCGCGGCCTCACCCGCGTGCCCTCGCACCACTACGTCGAAGCGGCGATGGTGCAGGACACCACCCGCCAGCGCGATTTCCGCCAGCATCGCTACGACGCCGTCCCCGCACCGTACGAGGCGCGCCTGCAGGCGCTGCAGGAACCGGGCAACACCGCGCGCCTGTACCGTGCGGTGGAGCGCAGCAAGATCCGCCTCAGCGACGCCGAGCACCACGCCGAGATCCTGGACTACATCGAAGCCGGCTTGCAGGTGCAGGTACAGGCCGAGGAACTGGTGCAGGCCGCACGCAGCTACCTGGAAGCCCTGCAGGAGTTGCTGGCGCAGGTGCGCCAGGACATCGGCGGCGACCCGGCCGCGGTGTTCCTGACCGGCGGGATGTCGCGCGCCGGCTACCTGCAGCGCCTGGTCGCTGCCGCGTTCCCGCAAGCGCGCCTGGTCCACGGCGACCCCTCGTTCGGCGTGGTGCAGGGCCTGGCGCTGGCCGCCGCGCAGGACTGACGCAGCACAGGCAGCACAGGCGTCGGCGGCCCCTCCCCGACCGGCCGCTCGCGGCCGGCGCGCCGCCTGCGGCCCGCATTGTTCATGCAGCGGGCGCACGACTGGCGTAGCATGGCGGCACGCTTCAGCGTCACGTCGCTACGCGCGTCTCGTCCGGCCGTTCCTGTCGCCCGACTCGCTTCCTTCTCGCGCCAACCTCCGTCCTTTGCCGGCCGGATCCTTCGGAGCGCCATGTCCCCCGCCCCTGCCACGCTCCAGATCGAGCGCCTGGCGTCGCCGCTTCAGCCGCCTCCCCGACCGACAGGTCCGGATCGGGGCGGCGACGCATGAGCGAGAGCGCGCGGGACGCGATCGACGCTGACATCGCCTGCGACCGCTGCGACGCGATCTGCTGCCGCCTGACCGTCCTGGTGATGCCGGACGACCACGTGCCCGAGCATCTCACCGAGTACACCCGCGAGGGCCTGCACGTGATGGCGCGCGACGAGGACGGCTGGTGCGTGGCGGTGGATGGCGCGCGCATGTGTTGCTCCATCTACGCGCAGCGCCCGGCGGTCTGCCGCAAGTTCGCGATGGCCGGCCCGTACTGCCGCGAGATCCGCCGTACCCACCACGAGCAACTGACCCGTGGCATTCCCCTGACGATGTACTGACTGCAGGAGTTCCAGCATGGCACGACCGACCAGCACCACCGCTTCGCCCAGCGCCAGGAACACACGCGGCGCCAGCGCCGCCGACAAGGCGCAAAAAGGCCTCAGCCGCGAGCGCATCGAGGCCGACTTGGCCGCGTTTCACCAGGCCGGCGGCCGCGTCGAGGTGCTCGGCACCACCCGCGTGCTGAAGAAGGTCGACGTCGCCGACGCGGGCTAGCGCCCGCGCATCCCGCCGTCATCGCGCGCACCTGCGGCGGGACACGGCCGGACATGGATGCCGGTCCACGCCGCGCGAGGACGCGGCGCCTGGCACGCGACGACGGCGCCTCCGGTTGGCGCCGACGACCACACGGCCAGGCCAACACGGCGCCCTCGGAGTGCCGGCGCCGGTGCGCAAGCACGGCACCGTCTTCACACCAGAAGCGCATACTGCGATCTCTTCCACGGTCTCGTTTCGGCATGCTCCTGCGCTCCCTGTCCGCCGAACTCGGCCAGCCCGCCTGCGGCAACTGTCGCGATGGCGAGCCGCTGGATTTCGCCGTGCGCATGGCGTTCCAGCCGATCGTCGATGCCGCCACCCGCTCCATCTACGCCTACGAGGCGCTGGTGCGCGGCGAGGACGGCAGCGGCGCGGCGGCGGTGCTGGCGCGGGTGCGCCCGCAGCAGATGTACCGCTTCGACCAGACCTGCCGGGTGCAGGCGATCGCCACTGCCGCGCAGCTGGGCCTGCGCACGCGCCTGTCGATCAACTTCATTCCCAATGCGGTGTACGAACCGGCGACCTGCATCCGCCTGACCCTGAGGGCGGCCGAGCACTTCGGCGTGCCCACCGGCGACCTGATCTTCGAGTTGAGCGAGTCCGAACGCATCGCCGACCTGCCCAAGGTCGTGCGCATCCTGCGCGACTACGCGGAGCGCGGCTTCTTGACCGCGATCGACGACTTCGGCGCCGGCCACTCCGGCCTCAACCTGCTCGCCGATTTCCAGCCGCACCTGATCAAGCTGGACATGGCGCTGATCCGCGGCATCGACGGCAGCGCCGCGCGCCGCCACATCGTCGGCGGCATCGTCGCGATGGCCGCGCCGCTGGGCTGCCGCATCCTCGCCGAGGGCGTGGAGACGCCTGCCGAGTACCGCGCACTGCGCGCGCTGGGCATCGACCTCTACCAGGGCTATCTGTTCGCCAAGCCGGCGCTGGAAGCCTTGCCGGACGTCACCGAGGCGCAGTGGGAGGCGCTGGAACGCGCCGGCTGAACCGCCCACCGCCGCAGCGCACGCCAGCACGACTTGCCCGCGGCGGCCACGCTTGCGACCATCGCGCCTCCCCTGCGTGTTCCGAAGTGCAATGCCCTCGCTCCATACCCTGCTGCCGCCGTGGACGCACCGCTGGCTCGACGTGATCGTGCCCGGCGCGCAGATCGTGCTGATCGTGCTCGGCGCCTGGTTGCTGCGGACCTTGCTGCGACGGTTGATCCGGCGCCTGGGCGAGCACTACGCGCTGCCGCCGGAACTGGTGATGATGGCGCGCCGCGGCAGCGGCTTCGTGATCTACGCGGCGGCGCTGCTGCTGATCCTGGACCGCTTCGGCGTCTCCGGCACCGTGCTGTGGACCGCCTTCACCGGCTTCGCCGCGGTCGCGGCGGTGGCGTTCTTCGCCGCCTGGAGCGTGCTGTCCAACATCTTCTGCACGCTGTTGATCTTCACCACGCGCCCGTTCCGCCTGCACGACCACATCGAATTGCTGGAGAACGGCGAAAAGCCGGGACTGAAAGGCCAGGTGATCGACATCAACCTGATCTACACCACGCTGCGCGAGGAGCGCGACGGCGACGGCGAGAGCGTGCTGCAGATCCCCAACAGCCTGTTCTTCCAGCGCAGCACGCGCCGCTGGCGCGGCCATCCGGTTCCATCCGGGCTGGGCTGAGCGCCGCACGCCACCCACGCCGACGCTGACGCCATGCACATGACGCAGCCGCTATGGTCGATGCCAGCCGCCTTGCGCGGCGATCTCCCCTTTCCCGACCAGGTACTGCATGGAACCCGTCATTCATCCGTTCGCCGACCTCTTCGCCCAACTCGGCCTGCCCAACAGCGAAGGCGAGATTCGCCAGTTCATCGCCCAGCATGCGCCGCTGCCCGATGGCATGCGCCTGGAAGAAGCCCCGTTCTGGACGCCCGCGCAGGCGCAACTGCTGCGCGAGGAGCGCCTGGAAGACGCCGACTGGGCGATCGTGGTCGATCAGCTCAACATCGCGCTGCACGCGCAGCCCAAACCTTGACCCGACCGCGCCGGCTGAGCATCAACGCAGCTGGCTGTCCTTGCTGCCGCGGCGGTTGTAGCCGCTGTGCTCGTGCTGCGCGCGGTCCTGCGCGTCCTGGCAGGCCACGCACAGGCGCACACCCGGCACGGCCTTGCGCCGCGCCTCGGGAATCGGCGCATCGCAGTCCTCGCAGTGGCTCAGTCCCGGCCCCTGCGGGAGTTGGCTGCGCGCCCGCTTGATCGCATCCTCGACGGTCGCATCGATCTGGTCCTGCACCGCGCCGTCGCCTGCCCACCCAGTGGCCATGGTCGTCTCCGCACTGTTGCCTTGCCTGGATGATGCGGCCGGCACCGGCGAATGCAATGCACGCCGGCTTCACCTCGCCGAGACGTTCATGCAGCGCCGCCCGGCGTCCTGCCTCACCAGATCAGATCGTCCGGCACCTTGAACTGGCTGTAGTACGGATCGTCCTCGCCGCTGGCCGGCGTTGCCGCCAGCGCATCGAACACGATGGTCGCCGGATCGCGCGCGACGATCTTCTCCACGACGGCGCGCGGCACCGGCACATAGCCGGCATCCAGCCGCGCGATCGCCACGCTGCCGGCGATCAGCTGCGCGCGCAGCGCCGCATCCACGCGCAGCCGCTGGATCTTGCCGGCATCGGTGAAGTGGTAGTCGATCTCGCCGTCAGCCTTGAGCTTGTGGTTTTCGACCAGTTGCCGTGCCTGCAGGCGCTGCTCCTGCGCACGCGCCTGTGCATTGCGCTCGGCGGACAGCGCACGATCGCGCTCCACCCGCTCCTGCCGTAACCGCTCGCTCTCCAGCTGCTCGGCACTGGGCGGCGGCAGGGTCTTGCCCTGGCGCGCCTTGGCCTGCTCGCGCGCGACCTGCGCCACCTGGCTCTTCTTCACCAGGCCGGCCTTGAGCAGTTGCTCCTGCAGGGGATTGCGCATCGGAAGCGTCCACGGACTCAGAATCGGGAGCCGCATGATACCCGCAGCGCCGGTGCCCGCCCGCGAAGGCCGCACACGGCGGATGCCCCGCCGCGCGCGGCAGGCTAAGGTGGCGGGATGGACACCCTGCGCTACCTCGTCGGCTACCCACCCCAGGTCCTGGACCAGGTGCGCGAACTGATCGCGCGCCAGCGCCTGGGCGACTGGCTGCGCCGCCGCTACCCCGAGGCCAACGCGGTGCGCACCGATCGCCAGTTGTACGACTACACGCAGGCACTGAAGGACCGTTGCGTGCGCAGCGCCGAGCCGCTGCACAAGGTGATCTACGACAACCGCCTGCAGGCGGTGAAGCATGCGCTGGGCACCCACACCACGGTGTCTCGGGTGCAGGGCGGCAAGCTCAAGGCCAGCCGCGAGATCCGCATCGCCGGCGTGTTCCGCGACGCGCCGGCGGCGTTCCTGCCGATGATCGTGGCCCACGAACTGGCGCACCTGAAGGAAAGCGCGCACAACAAGGCCTTCTACCAGCTGTGCGCACACATGACGCCGGACTACCACCAGTTGGAGTTCGACCTGCGTCTCTACCTGACCCAGTTGGAGCTGGCCGAGCGCTGAGATGCCATCGCGTGCGGCCGCCGCCCGGCGCCCGTACACTGCGCCCCCACCGATCACCACAGCCCCGATGTCCAGCCCCGTCCGTCTCGACAAGCATCTCGCCGCCCTGCTGCCGTGTTCGCGCGGCGAGGCGCAGCAGTACATCGAGGGCGGCTGGGTCAGCGTGGACGGGGTGGTGGTCGAGGAACCGCAGACACCGATCACTACCCAGCAGGTGGCGCTGGCGCCCGACGCGCAACTCGGCCCGGCGCAGGCGGTCACGCTGCTGCTGCACAAGCCGGCCGGGATGCGCGCCGAGGATGCGATGGCATTGGCGACGCCCGGCAACCGCAGCGCGCTGGATGCCAGCGACATGCGTGTGCTCAAGCGCCATTTCCTGCGCCTGAGTCTGCCGCTGCCATTGGAGACCGAGGCCAGCGGATTGCTGGTGCTGAGCCAGGACCGCCGCGTGCTGCGGCGGCTGAGCGAGGACGCGGCCACGCTGGAGCAGGAGTTCGTGGTGGAGGTGAGCGGCACGTTGCAGCCCTACGGCCTGCATCGGCTCGCGCACGGCCTGCGCCATGGCCAGCGCACGCTGCCGCCGTGCAAGGTCAGTTGGCAGAGCGAACAGCGCCTGCGCTTCGCGATCAAGCACGTGCAGCCGGGCCAGTTGCACGACATGTGCGCGCAGGTCGGGCTGGAAGTGACCGGCCTGCGCCGCCTGCGCATCGGCCGCATTCCGCTGGGCAAGCTGGCGCCGGGCGAGTGGCGCTATCTGCCGGAGGGTGAGCGGTTCTGAGGGATTGCGGGTGCGGCCTCGCCGATCGTTGTTTCCGGCGGTCGTACCCTCACCCCAACCCCTCTCCCGGGGGGAGAGGGGCTAGGAGCGCGCGCGGTGACTCAAGGCTTTGCCAGCGCGCGCTGGATCGCCTGCTCGGCCAGTGGCGCCATCACCGCATAGCCGGCGTTGTTGGGGTGCACGCCATCGATGGCCACGGTCTTGTCCATGCCGCCGTCGCGGTTGCTCAGCTTGCTGTAGTAGTCCAGGTACACCGCGTCGTGCTGCTGCGCGTACTGCTGCATCCACGCGTTGAGCGCACGCACCTTCTGCGCCGGCTGCAGGCCCGGCCGCCACGGATAGTCGGTGACCGGCAACACCGAAGCCAGCACCACCTTGATGTGATGCGCCTGCGCAAGCTCGGTCATCGCGCTGAGGTTGTCCTCGATCATCTCCAGCGTGGACAGCCCGGTGTTGCCGGCCAGATCGTTGGTGCCGGCCAGGATCACCACCACCGCCGGCTTCAGGTCGATCACGTCCTGGCGGAAGCGCACCAGCATCTGCGCGGTGGTCTGCCCGGAAATGCCGCGATTGACGTAGGCGGACTTGCCGGGGAAGAACGTGGTGCCTTCGCGACGGCCCCAGGCGTCGGTGATGGAGTCGCCGTAGAACACCACGCGCGGCGCGTCCGCTGCCGGCGCCGGCAACGCGGCATTGTCGGCGCGATAGCGCTGCAGTTGCGCCCAATCGAGGAGGCGCTGCTGCATCGCCTTCACTTCGTCGGGCTTGAGCGTGTCCGGCGCACGCGTGTACAGCGCATCGACCTTGCCCTCCAGCGCCGCGGTGGACACGGGCGTTGCCGCCTGCACGGCGCCGGCGGCCGTGGCGCACAGCGCGATGGCGAGGGACAACAGCGAGGGGCATTTCATCGAGGCATTCCTTGTGCGGACAACAGTGATCGCACAGTGTAACCAACCGCTCGCACCGCCCATGCGGCGCCGCCGCAGCGCACTGCGGGCACGTCGGACTGCACCGCGATTCAGCCCGCGCTCACGCGGCGAATCCGGCACACGGGATCGATGGCGCATATCGCCACGCGCCACGCGGACGCAATCTGCCGCGCCGTGTCGATGCGCGGCAACACGCGGCCGCGACGGCCATCGCAGCCTGCGACGACATGCGTCACGCGCGTGCCGGCACGATGACAACGCGATGCCGCCGCCATCGTTTTTCGCTATCGCAGCAACCTTTTGCAAAGGCCCTAACTTTTTCGTAAGTACATGACACGCAAGGATTTTCACTTCTAGGATGGCCGCGGACGTGACGGGGGGATCCTCACTCCCAAGCCCGAAGGACATCCATGAAAACGCGTGATGCACACCAGAACCACTCCCGCCTGCGGCTGGCGTTGATTCCCGGCTTGATGTTCAGCGCAATGGCGATGGCGCAGTCCGCAGGCACCGCAGCGGCGACGACCGACACCAGCGCCGCCAGCGCACAATGGCGCAGCACGTTCTCCGGCGGCACGCCGTTCGCCACGCACAGCCTCTGGGACAGCGCCGGCGGCGGCTTCCTCAACACCCGCTTCGCGCCCGGCGAATGGCAGATCACCCCATTCAACGCCAAGCGCCTTAAGACCGCGTGGACCTTCACCACCCAGGGCGACGTCTCGGCCACGCCGACCGTGCAGGGCACGGCGCTGTACGTGCCGGACTGGGGCGGCCAGCTGTATCGCATCGACACCGACCTGGGCAAGGCGGTGTGGCAGGTGAAGCTGGCCGACTACACCGGCATCGCCGGTTCGCTGTCGCGCAACAGCCCGGCGATCGCGCGCGACAGCGTGCTGGTCGGCGACCAGGCCAGCGGCACGGTGCTGGCGATCGACAAGGCCACCGGCAAGCTGCTGTGGAAGACCCTGGTCGAATCCAACCCGCAGGCGCGCATCACCGCCTCGCCGGTGATCTACGGCGACCGCGTCTACGTCGGCGTGTCCTCCGGCGACTGGGGCGGCCTGAGCGCCGGCTACAAGTATTCCTTCCGCGGCAGCGTCGCCGCGCTGGACCTGAAGACCGGCAAGCTGCTGTGGAGCTTCCGCACCACGCCGGAGGGCTACACCGGTGCCTCGGTGTGGGGCACGCTGGCGATCGATCCGCTGCGCCAGCGCGTCTACGCCACCACCGGCAACAACTACTCGGTGCCGACCGAGGTGGCCAGCTGCGTCAAGAACGCCAACGGCGACAAGACCGCGCAACTGGCGTGCATGGCGCCGGACAACTACGTCGACTCGGTGCTGGCGCTGGACATGCGCAGCGGCAAGCCGGTGTGGACGCGCCGCCTGCAGGGCGCCGACGCCTGGTCGCTGTCGTGCCTGGTCGCGCCGACCAATGGCCTGTGCCAGGACCCGCAGGGGCCGGACTACGACTTCAGCGGCGGCGGCGCCAACCTGTTCACCGCGATCCGCAACGGCAAGCCGCAGGCCCTGGTCGGTGCCGGCCAGAAGAGCGGCGTGTACTGGGCCTTCGACGCCGACACCGGGCAGACCGTGTGGTCGACCCAGGTCGGCCCGGGCGGCACCGCCGGCGGCATCGAGTGGGGCTCGTCGGTGGATCCGTTCTCCGGTCGCGTGTACGTGGCCATCAACAACAACGAGCACACGCCGTACACGCTGGCGCCGGGCAACACCGAGACCTGGAACGCCGGCTCCTGGGCCGCGCTGGATGCGGCCAGCGGCAAGATCCTCTGGCAGGTCAAGGTGCCGGGTACCGATCCGGTGCAGACCGCGTTCGGCGCCGGCGGCCGCGGCCCGCTGGCGTCGTCGCCGGGCCTGGTCTATGCCGGCTCGATGTCCGGCGCGATGACCGTGCTCGATGCCAAGACCGGCGCCACCCTGTGGAGCTTCGATGCCGGCGGTTCGGTGTCCAGCGCACCGGCGATCGTCGATGGTGCGGTGTACTGGGGCGCCGGCTACAGCCGCTTCAACTTCGGCACCGGCGTCAACAAGCTGTACAAGTTCGTGCCGTCGAACCGGCGCCGCTGAGCGCAGCTCAGGACCGCCTCTTCGGTTGTAATGCCTCTCCTGCGAATGCCTCTCCTGCGCAAGCGGGAGAGGCTGTTGCACGACGATCGAGCGCATCGCGAAGCGCAAGGCGTCAGGTGAGATCACGTGGCGCGCGTACGCTTGGACAGCGCGCGCTGCGACGAGAGCTGACACGAGGCAACGCCAGGCCCATGAAGATCCGGCGCGCTCCACTTCCCGCGAAGCCCGCCGACGATCAGCTGACCGCTCAGTTGAACGTGTAGTCCAGGGTCAGGAACATTTCCCGGCCGTTGTACTCGCTCGCGGTCTGCCCGGTGGTGACGAACTCGAAGCCGCCGGCGTAATACGGAATCGCACCGACCTTGTCGAAGATGTTCGACACGGTGAGCTTCGCATGCAGGTCCGGCGTGACCTGCAGGCCGACCGAGCCGTTCCAGGTGATCCAGGCCGGCGCGTGGCCCCGATAGGTCGTATCCGGCACGGTCACCTGGTTGCCGTCCTGGGTGACCTGGCAGACGCCGGTGGACACCGTGTTGCCGCCATTGGACACCGTGACCATGCCGGGCTGGATGCCGTTGGGCAGCACGTCGCAGCCGGCGTAGTTGGGGGCGCGCATGCGGCCATTGCGCACGCCGGAGATCGACACGTTCCAGCGGCCCTTGGTCCAGTCGGCGATCCAGGTCATGCGGCTGGCCACGTTCTGATAGCGGGTGTTCTGCAACGGATCCGACGCCAGCACGCGCTGCTTGTACGACAGGTTGTTGGTGTAGTTGATGCCGGCGCGGAAGTCGCCGTAGCCGTCGGTGTGGAACTTGTAGTCCAGCGTCGCATCGACGCCGGCCACGTACAGCGAGGCTTCGTTGATCGGGCCCGATTGCACCGACACGATCTGGCCGTTGGCGTCGCGCTTCACCATCTGGGTGACCATCCGGCAGTACTCCGATCCGGCCACGTGCGCCGTGTACGGCGACAGGCCCGACGTCCCGTTCGGCTTCAGCCCGGTCAGGCAGCCGGCCTCGTCGGCCAGCACGGTGTCCTGGCCCAGGTACTGGATGGCGTTGTCCACGCCCATGTTCCAGTAGTCGGCCGACACCGACAGCCCCTGCACGCCCGGCACCTGCCAGACGAAGCCGTAGGGGTCCAGGAGTGCCCGGTCTGCGGCAGCAGCAGGCGGCTGCCGTTGGTGTAGAGCGTGTAGTACTGCGACCCGGGACGCTGCACGCTGTTGCACCAGGTGTTGTTGTTCTGCCCGGCCTTGATCGCGTTCACGCACTGCAGCGGGTCGGCGTAGAAGCCCACCGGCGAGGTCGAACCGGTCAGGTAGATGGCCTGCATGTCCGGCGCCTTGAAGTTGGTGCCGTAGCTGCCGCGCAGCAGCAGACCGTCGTACGGGCGCCATTCCAGGCCCGAGCCCCAGGTGCGCGCGATGTCGGCACGGCTGGCGTCGTTGTACTTGTCCAGGCGGCCGGACAGCGTCCAGGTCACCGACTCCAGCACCGGCACGCGGAACTCCGTGCCCAGCGAGAAACGCTGCCGGGTGCCGGCACCGGTGAGGTAGGCGCCGAACGGGTTCTGGAAGGTGGACGGATCGGCCGCACGCGGGTCGGGCGAAAGCTTGAAGCCGTTGTGTGCGGCTTCGAGCACCGCGGCCCAGCCCACCGACCGATCGGCCCAGGGCAGCTTGAACAGGTCGCCGTTGACGCGCAGTTGCGCCTGGTCGAGCCAGGACGACGCGGTGTTCACGCCGGTCACCGCGAACTGGTCGTACTGCTTCGGGGTGATCGGGTTCCAGAACTGCTGCCAGTTGAAGGCGTAGATCGGCAGGCCGTCGGCGGTGGTGCCCTGCTGCTGGCCGAGGAAGAAGTTGTTGGTGGCCTGCGCGTTGTAGCCGGTGAACTCCTCGCGGACGATGTACTTCTGCGTGTTGAGGTTGAGGTCCCAGTTGAAACGGCCGTCGAACACGGTGCCGCGCAGGCCGGCCTGCAGGTTCCAGTTGCGCTCGCGGTCGTAGGTGTTGGCGCTGACGCCGATCTCTTTCTGGGTCAGCTGGCGGATCACCTGGTTGACCGTCTGCCCGGTGGTCTGGTCGTAGAACGGGCCGGCGCTGAACACGTTGAGCTGCGTGTTGGAGATGCCCACGGTCTGGTACAGCGCGGCCGAGCCGTAGAACTGCAGACCGTTCTGGAAGTCGTACTCGCCCGACAGATAGCCGCTGTTGCTGATGCTGCCCGGGGTCAGCACCCAGTTCTGGAACAGCGCCGGCTGCGCGCAGTAGAAGCCGTTGTCGGTGACGCCGGTGACCTGGGTGCCGTTGGTGGTCACCGAGTGCGACTGGGTCAGGCGCGAGTTGGTGAACTTGTCGCAGGTGCCGGCGGGCGGCGTGATGTAGCGGCCGTTGGCGTCGGTGGCCGACAGGGCGATCGCGCCGGCGGCATCGTACTGGTAGCCGAACATGCGCGAGGCCGGCCCCCAGGCGCCGTAGCCCGCGTCGGCCACGGAATCCTGGTAGGACCTGTCCATGCCCCACAGCGCGCTGCGGTTGGAGTGCTCCAGGTTGTAGGTCACGTGCCAGTTGTCGCCCGCGCGGCCACCGACGTAGTTGATGTCGCCGTATCGGCGGCCGCCACGCGTCGCGCCGCCCGCAGTGACCTGCAACTGGTTGCCCTGGTAGTCCTTCTTCAGGATCACGTTCACCACGCCGGCGACCGCGTCCGAGCCGTAGATCGACGACGCGCCGGAGGCCAGCACTTCGATGTGATCGATCATCCCGGTGGGGAGGTTGTTGAAGTTCTGGAAGTTGCTCTGCTTGTTGAGCGGCTGCGGGTAGTCGACCACGCGATGGCCGTCGATCATCAGCAGGCTGAACCCGGGGCCGAGCCCGCGCAGGTTCACCGAGCGCGCGTTGACCGAACTGGAGCCCCACGAGGCCGGGTCGGACACCTGCTGGCCCACCTGCGGCAGCGAGTCGAGGAATTCCCACAGCGTGGTGTAGCCCTGCTTCTTGATCTCTTCGCCGGTGATGGTGACCACCGGCGCAGGGCCTTCGACCTCCACCCGCGGGATCAGCGATCCGGTGACCGTCACCGCCTTGAGTTCGACCGGCTTGTCGGCCTTGTCGGTGCCACCTGGCGGGGGCGCACTGTCGGGCGCGGACTGCGCCATCAGAGAAGGCGCCCACAGCGCGAGCGCAACGGAACTGGCGACGAGTCCACGCCGGAAAGCGGTTCGTTCACTGGTCTCCCCCCACAGGAGCGATCGATGTTGGAGATGTGCCGAGCCCGCCCGATTCCCCTGGCCTCGCGCGGGCCGTCCGCAAGGCGGTGCATAAAAGAACGAAAAGTTCATATATGCGACGCCAGCGTTATAGGCCGAATTTGAATCGATGCAAGCTGCGTCGCAGCACGCCAGATGCCGATTCAAGTGATTGAATCTACTGAAATTTGTCGGAAAGATTGCAGAAAGGTGACAACCGGTCAGGACCGTGCTCGGCGGGAGCGTCCGCGCCTTGCTTCATGCGGTTCGGCGGGGCGGCCTGAGCAGCTGATGCGCGTGTGCGGGGGGACTGGCCGACGTCCGTGTCGACGTGTCGATCAGGCCGCTCCAGATAGCGCTACCCATCCTGTCCTTCCCAATCGACAGGCTCCTATCCGCATTGCAGCGCGCATGCAACGGTGCCGCTGCGGCATCGCAGCGCCGTGCGCTTCTTTCGCGCCATCACACGCAATGTGAGCAGCTGTCTACGAAACCGGCCCTCCGAGCGTGACGCCTGACACGCAATCGCTCTGGCGTCGTCCGTAGCCTCGGCAGGCACCCTGAACTCGGGTGCAATGGCATCCGGTCCCCTGCCGGATGGTCTCGTCCCTCTTCGCAGAAGGAAGATCGATGAATCGCAAGCATGCGTTGTACCTGGCGTTGCTCGCCGGCATTGCCGGCATGTCCCCCGCCGCCATGGCTGCCACTCCCCCAGCAGCCGAAATGGATTCCGCCCCGGTCGAAGCCCGCCCGGATGCCGCCGCGCTCGGTGGCGCGGAACTGCGCAGCCTTCCCCCGGGCAGCGCGCACGCCCCCCGCCTGATCGAACTGGCCGCGCCCGACAGCAGCAAGGCCGCGGCGATGAAGCAGGCACGCGGGCAACAGGTCAAGCACGGCCAGCCGCTGCAGATCGGCTTTTCCCGCGACGTCGCCAAGCCCGACATCAACCTGCGTCGCCTGCGCTGGCAGACTCTGCCCAACGGCGCCCAGGTCACCAGTTTCGAAATCGCCTCGACCAACGCGCAGGCGCTGCGCGCAGCGCTGCAGCTCAGCGGCAGCGGCGCCCAGCCCGGCGATCCGCGCAAGGCGACGCTGCGCTTCGCCGGCGACGACGGCCGCGTGTTCCAGCAAAGCGGCGCCGAGTTCGCCGGTAGCCAGCCCGGCTGGTCGGCGGTGATCGCCGGCGCGCGCATGGTGGTGGAGATCGAGCTGCCGGCCGGCCAGTACCCGCAAGGCTTCGCGCTGAAGATCCCGCAGCTCTCGCACCTGGACATCAGCCCGGTGGCCAGCGAGACGATGATGCGGCCGATGATCGGCGAGAGCGATTCGTGCGAGCGCGACATCGTGTGCCGCGCCAACCCGACCTCCGGCTTCACCTCGGCGGCCAAGTCGGTGGCGCGCATGACCTTCACCAGCGGCGGCAGCACCTACCTGTGCACCGGCACCCTGCTCAACAACAGCAATTCGCCGAAGAAAGCGATGTTCTGGAGCGCGGCGCACTGCATCAGCACCCAGACCGTGGCCAACACGCTGCAGACCTACTGGTTCTACGACGCCACCACCTGCGGCGGCTCCACGGTCAATTCCAACTACACCACCCTCGGCGGCGGCGCCTACCTGCGCTATACCAACACCACGCGCGACACCACGCTGCTCGAGCTCAAGAGCGCTCCGCCGAGCGGCGCGTTCTACGCGGGCTGGAGCAGTTCGGCGATCGGCTCGACCGGCACCGCGATCGAGGGCATCCACCACCCGGCCGGCGACGTCAAGAAGTACTCGCTGGGCAAGGTCACCGCGCTGTCCAGCTCCATCGACGGCAAGTCGCCGCTGTATCGCGTGCAGTGGAGCACCGGCGTCACCGAAGGCGGCTCGTCCGGCTCCGGCCTGTTCACCGTCAACAGCAGCGGCGCCTATCAATTGCGCGGCGGCCTGTATGGCGGCACCTCGTACTGCAGCGCACCGAGCGATCCCGACTACTACTCGCGCTTCGCCGACGTGTATTCGTCGATCCAGCAGTATCTGAGCCCGTAAGCCAAGGTCCGGGAGGGCCGTACTCCCGCACCTGCGCCTAGGACAGGCCGTCCCGATGACGGCCTGTCCGTTTCGCACGCCGAAGCCGCGCAGCGGCTACACTCAGGGCATTCCCCTGACGGCAGACATGCATTGGCCAAGCCCAACTACTCCTTCGAAAAGCGGCAGCGCGAGCTGGCCAAGAAGAAACAGCAGGAAGAAAAAGAAGCGCGCAAGCGCGAAGCGCGTGCCGCAGCGGCCAAGCCCGCCGCCGACGACGAAGCTGCAACGCACGAAACGGATACCGCCAGCGACGCCTAGGCCTTCAATGGCACAGCAAGCGCCTGCCGACTGCCACAGGGCCTCGCTCTACGGACCTGTCGCGCGACGCACCTGCATCGACGCGACATGCCCGGCCTGGTGCCTAACTGACCTTCTTGGCCAGCATGGTGCCCAGCACGAACAGCACCAGGGCGATGGCGATGCCGGCCCAGAACAGGAACTTGGCGACGCCGATCGCCGCGCCCGCCACGCCGCTGAAGCCGAGCGCGCCGGCGATGAGTCCGATGATGGCGATGATGATGGCCCACTTGATCATGATGCGGTCTTCCCGAAAACGAGGACAGGCGCACGCCGTCATCGCGTGCGCTGGCGTCGGCAGATGGCCGACGCTGGTTCGGGAGACTAGACAGCGCGGCATGCGCATGCGGTGAAACGCAGATGCACGCGCCGTGCACGGCGCGGCGTCGCATCAGGCGGTGCCAGTCTGCGCAGGCGCCGACGCATCGGCCGGCAGGCTCGCCGGGAACCATTCCGCGCGGCGCAGCCAGCCGGCCAGGAACTCGGCGTCGGCCGGACGCTCCGCCACCAGGCGCTGGTAGTAGGCGATGCGCTGCTGCCGGTACTGCGCGTACACCTGTGCCGTGTCCGCACTGGCAAGCGCCGCCAGGGTCGCCGGCCCCATCTGGCCATCGACCGCCAAGCCGGTCGCGCCCAGTTGCTGCAGGACGCGCTGCAGCAGCGAGATCGCGACATCGCCGGCATTGACGTAGAAATCGAACACGAGCTCGGCCACCGTCTGCGAGGCGATCTGATCGGCGCCGATCCTGTCCCAGTAGTCGTGCTGGTAGATCGTCGCGGCCTGCTGCACAGTCAATGCGCGCAGGTTTTGCAGCGTCGGCGCTTGGCCCAGCAGCGCTTGCGCGCAGCGCTGGAAGGTGGCCAGGGTGATGCCGTGGTTGGTGGCGCCGCCCGGATCGGTCGGATCATCGACGAAGCCGCCCTCGAACCGCAGCAGCTGTGGGAGATACAGGTCGAACGATGCCATGGCGACGTCCTCGCGATCGATGGGCGGTCAGCGTGGCACCCGCGGCGGCACCATGCAGTGACCGCGGGCACAACGGGCGCGCCGCCAGGCCGCGCACGCACTCACGGCGTGGCCGCCGCCGGCGACGCCGCTGCCCCCTCCGGAAAGCCCAGCGCCTGCTCGGCCGCTCGCGCGGTCAGCGCCATGTCCGCCCAGGCCGGATGCGGCGTGGTGGGCGGGATCTGGCTGCGCATCAGCCGCTGCGGATCGGTCTGGTCGGCGAAGGTCCCGCTCCAGGCCTGCGGCGTCTGCCACAGGGCGTGCTGCAGCACGACCTGCATGTTGGCGATGGAGTGCCGCGGCAGCAGATGCGGGAACCAGGCGCCGTTGACGTCGTAGGCGGTGCGGAACGCCTGCCCCACCGACGCATAGCCGAACATGGACGGCGGCAGCGACGGCGCGTAGTCCCAGTAGTTGTAGCAGCGCGTGCTGTCGGCCGCGGCGATATGCGCGGCATAGGCCTGCTCCCAGCTCGCGTCGCCGACCATCGGGCTGCAGAAGTTGATGTTGCGGCTGGGCAGCCCCGGCCGGCTCAGCGCCAGGTCCAGCGAGAACAACTGGCTCAGCGCGCCGCCCAGGCTGTGCCCGGTGACGTAGACCCGGGTCGGCGCGAAGTGCTCCAGCAGCGCGAACAACTGCGCGCGCATCGAGGCGCGCATGGCGGTGCCCCTGCCGTTGTAGATGCCGTAGAACCCGGCCGACACCTGCGGCACCGGCGTGACGGTACCGGCGCTGGGCACGAAGGCGGTGGTGGAGAAGTCCAGGTCCTCGTAGATGTCCAGGTCCGAATCGGTGCCGCGGAACGCGAACAGATAGGTCCCGGCGGTGGCGGTGGAACGGAACAGCAGACCGAACAGCTCCTCGCTGCCCCCCAGCGGGTCGCCATCCCAGCCGGACCAGCGGGCGACCAGACGGTAGTCGGACGGCGCCGAGACCGGCTTGCCTTCGTAGGCCGCGTAGGCGGCGATGCTGGCGGCGGCCATCGCCAGGGTCAGTTGCGGCGGCAACAGCGGTTGCGTCGCGGGAATCGCACTCATCGGCAAACGTCCTGTCGGAAAGCGGCGCGTGCCGCGGGCAGTCGGCACACGCCTTCCCTGCGGAACCGTGGTCCGTCCGCCACGCTGCATGCGTGGCGTGGTCGCTTAGTACCACTGGGGATCGGCGCGATGCTTCGATACGCATCGCAGCGCGCTGCACGTCGCCGCACTTGTCTACAGGGGTACGCGCGCACCGGCTCTGCACGTGGCCTGCACCCTCCCGTCACGGACTGCGCGCGCCCCCGCAGGCACAGTGCAGGCGGGCACTGTCGCCCGCTCGGAGATCCGCATGGCCAGCCCGCAGGAACTGGAAGAGAAATTCTGGAAGGCATTGAAGTCCGACCGCACCGTGATGCTGGGTCTGGACGGCGTCGAGGACGGCCACGCCCGGCCGATGACCGCGCAGTTCGAGGGCGATCGCGGCGGCCCGATCTGGTTCTTCACCTCCAAGGACAACGCGCTGGTGCAGAAGCTGACGCAGAGCCAGCGGGTGATCGCGGCGTTCAGCGCCAAGAACCACGACCTGTTCGCCAGCATCAGCGGCACGCTCAGCGTCGATAACGACCAGGCGGTGATCGAGCGCCTGTGGAACGGCTTCATCGACGCCTGGTACGAACAGGGCAAGGACGATCCGAAACTGGCGCTGCTGCGCCTGGACCCGGATCACGCGCAGATCTGGCTCAACGGTTCCAGCCTGATGGCCGGCATCAAGGTGCTGTTCGGCATCGACCCCAAGCGCGACTACCAGGACAAGGTCGCCGACGTGCCGCTGCGCTGAGGCAGACGCGCTCGCCACGCCGCCGTCGCGCCGGCTGCATGCGTGCAGCCGGGGCATCCCGCTCGGCCGGCCGCCTCCTGCCCGCCGGGCGCATCGGGTCTGCATGACGTCGAGAAAACGCGCCGCGCTTCATGCGAGCTGCGCATGGCGTCGACCGCGCCGAAGCAACGGGTCATTCGGCCTTTAGCAGTCCACGGATCGCATCGCGCAGCACGGCTTCGGTGGCTCGCAGGGCACGATCGACCTGGTCTTCGGCCGCCGCCTCCGCCAGCCGCAACCACGCCTGCGCCCCCGCCGCGTCAGGGTACCGCGTGGCCATCAATGCCCGGCAGCGCGGGCGCAACGCTGGAGCGATGGCGCCACCTTCATGGACGGCGATCGTCGCCAACGGCGCCAGCAAGCAGATCAGCCTCGGCGCCAGCGTGGACACGACAGGGATCCGCGCCTGCGTCGGCGCATGCTGTCTCGCGCTGTCGGCTGCGCCGACCTCCCGTCGCATCGCCGGGTAGCCGAGCATCGCTTCGGCAGCCGGCCGCTCTGCCGCACGTTTCGACCAATCACTGGCTGGACCACGCAACGGCGCCACCTAACGGCGATAGCGCACCGCCAGCTGCGCGGCCGCCGCGGCGCGATGCCGGCGCAGGGCCAGGCCGAGTGCACTCATGGTCGCCACATCGGCGTCGCCCGACTGCTCCTCCAGGGCGCGTTGCACGCGCGGCGACAGCCCCCAGTCCGCAGAGATAGCCTTGGCGCAGTGTGCCGACCAGGCCTCCAGCATCTCGGTCATCGCCGCCGGCGTTGGCGCTGCCTCGGCGTGGCGTGCGTGGACATCGCGCAGCACCTGCACCACCGAGACCGCGCCCAGCCCGCACAACAGCGCCAGCAGCTGCGCGGCGTTCGCATCCTCGCGGTCGGGCCCCTGGGAGGCGGCGTGCGCCGACAGCAGGGTGTGTTCCCACAGCACCGCCGCACAGCGGCCGAAGACGCTGCCGTCGTCGACGATCACCGGTTGCAGCAGCGCCGCCAGCACGATCTGGCGCAGGCCCTCGGTGCCGAGCAGGGCCACCGCCCGCTCCAGGTTCTCGATCGGCTCGGGATGGCGGCGGTAGACGACGCTGTTGGCGATGCGCAGCAGGTTGCCGGCCAGCGCCGGGTCCTGGCCCAGGATCGTGGCGATGGAATGGGCGCCGGCGGTCGGGTCGTTGATCGCGCGGGTGAGCTGCGGCAGCAGGTGCGGGCGTCGCGGCGTGTAGCGCGGATGCGCATCGATGCGCGCCAGCACCGCGGCGGCCTCGGCCATGACCGCCGGCGCAGGCGTGGCCGACGTGATCACCGGCCGGCCGGCGAATGCCAGCTCGCACAGGCGCGCGAGGATCGCGGCGTCCGGCACCGGATCCAGATCGAGCAGGGCCGGGTCGGCGAAAGGGTCGAGGCCCGGGTCCACCGGGGCAACAGGCGCGGCTGGCGCGGTGGGTGCAGACACTGCCGGTGCCGCGGATACGTCGGCATCCTCGACATGGGCGCGCGCCTGCGGCGCCTCGGCCGCATCGCCAGGGCCACGCCGCAGCCACCACCACAGTCCGCCCCCCAGCACCAGCGCACCCGCACTGATAGCAATCCACATGATCGGCACGATCGTCGTCATCCGCAAAACATCGCCAGGTCCCCGCGCCCGGCCACCGGTGCGCGCCCACGCGGCACGCCATGTCATTCAAGCACGCCGCGCGGGTTTCTGCGCAACGCCGACGTGATGCGGTGGCCGACCGCCGTGAGGCGGTCATGGACAACGCGCGATCGCGCCACTCAGCAGCAAGCAAGCGGCGTGCCGACACCGCGCTGCACCACTCCATCAGCCTGTTGCGCCGCTCCTCGCTGCCGCCTGCGGACGGCACGTGGCGGGTCTGGTCGGGGCGATGGGGCTTGAACGCCGCCCTCTGGGGGGCGACGGCCGCCCCCTCGCTCAGTGCGGCGCCGGTGCGGGCGCGGTGCGATGCCCGTAGCTGAGTACCCGCGTCAACTTCCAACCGTCCGGGTCCTGGCGCCACACCATCACGAACTTGGCGATGCCCTCGCAGCGGCCGCTGGCCAGCTCGCAGAAGCGGTGCTCGCCTTCCTCGATCGCCCCGAAGTCCTTGATCGGATAGACCCGCAACGTACCGGGCAGCAACTCGCGGCGGACCTTGCCGCAGATCCATTTGCGCGTGTTGTCGACGACGCTCGCGCGGTCCCAGGTGACGCCGCCGGTGTCGTGGTAGAACTCCACGTCCGGCACGAACGACGACTCGAACGCCGCCAGGTCGCAGCGGTTGTAGGCCTCGAACAGGCGCTGGTCCAGCGTCGCGACGGTGTCGAACAGCGGCCCCGCCGCCCCATCCCCGGCCGGTTCCGCCGCGCGGGTCGTCGCCGCGCACGCCATCAACACTGCCAACGCTCCCCAGGCTTTCATCGGCACCCTCTGCGTGAATCGATGGGACACTATGAGACCGCCCGGGCCGCGGCCGCAAGATTGCCGCATGCGCTGGCGCGGCGCCGCAGAAGCGCACGCGGCAGGCACCCTCGCCGGCACGCCGGCGTCGGCAGCCACGACCGTCGGCGCCTACATGTTGCGCCGATACTCGCCGCCCACCTCGTACAGCGCATGGCTGATCTGGCCCAGGCTGTGAGTCTTGACCGCCTCCATCAGCGCCGCGAACACGTTGCGGCGCTCGCGCGCGGTGCGCTGCAACGCGCCCAGGCCGGCGCCACCGGCGACCAGCGCCAGCGCGTTGCGGCGCTGCTGCCAGTCGCGCACGTTGCCGATCTGCTGATCCTTTTCCTGCTCAGTGGAGCGGATCAGCTCGATCTCGGTCGCGGTCTCGCCGGCATGCTCCTTGGGCAGGAAGGTGTTGACCCCGACCAGCGGCAGACTGCCGTCGTGCTTCTTGTGTTCGTAGTACAGACTCTCTTCCTGGATCTTGCCGCGCTGGTACATGGTGTCCATCGCGCCGAGCACGCCACCGCGCTCGCTGATCGCCTCGAACTCCTTGTACACCGCTTCTTCCACCAGGTCGGTGAGCTGCTCGACGATGAAGCTGCCCTGCCAGGGGTTCTCGCAGAAGTTCAGCCCCAGCTCCTTGTTGATGATCATCTGGATCGCCACCGCGCGGCGCACGCTCTCCTCGGTCGGCGTGGTGATCGCCTCGTCGTAGGCGTTGGTGTGCAGGCTGTTGCAGTTGTCGAACAGCGCGTACAGCGCCTGCAGCGTGGTGCGGATGTCGTTGAACTGGATCTCCTGGGCGTGCAGCGAACGGCCCGAGGTCTGGATGTGGTACTTCATCATCTGGCTGCGCTCGTTGCCGCCGTAGCGCTCGCGCATCGCCCGTGCCCAGATCCGCCGCGCCACGCGGCCGATCACCGTGTACTCCGGGTCCATGCCGTTGCTGAAGAAGAAGCTCAGGTTCGGCGCGAAATCGTCGATGTGCATGCCGCGCGCCAGGTAGTACTCGACGATGGTGAAACCGTTGCTGAGGGTAAAGGCGAGCTGGCTGATGGGGTTCGCGCCGGCCTCGGCGATGTGATAGCCGGAGATCGACACCGAGTAGAAGTTGCGCACCTTCTGCTCGACGAAATACTGCTGGATGTCGCCCATCATCCGCAGCGCGAACTCGGTGCTGAAGATGCAGGTGTTCTGCGCCTGATCCTCCTTGAGGATGTCGGCCTGCACCGTGCCGCGCACGCTGGATAGGGTCTGCGCCTTGATCTGCGCGTAGGTCTCCGCGTCCAGCAACTGGTCGCCGCTGACCCCGAGCAGGGCCAGGCCGAGGCCGTCGTTGCCCGGCGGCAACTCGCCGTGATAGCGCGGGCGTTCGCGGCCTTCGAACAACCGGGCCAGCGTCTGCTCGGCCTGGGCCCAGCGCTGCGCGTCGGCCTTCAGATACTTCTCCACCTGCTGGTCGATGGCGGTGTTCATGAACATCGCCAGGATCATCGGCGCCGGACCGTTGATGGTCATCGACACGCTGGTGGTCGGCGCGCACAGGTCGAAGCCGGAGTACAGCTTCTTCATGTCGTCCAGGGTCGGGATGTTGACCCCGGAGTTGCCGATCTTGCCGTAGATGTCCGGGCGCGGCGCCGGGTCCTCGCCGTACAGGGTGACGCTGTCGAAGGCCGTGGACAGGCGTGCGGCCGGCTGGCCGACGCTCAGGTAGTGGAAGCGCCGGTTGGTGCGCTCGGGCGTGCCCTCGCCGGCGAACATGCGGATCGGATCCTCGCCGGTGCGCCGGTACGGATACACGCCGCCGGTGTACGGATAGCTGCCGGGCAGGTTCTCCTTGCCGAGGAAGGTCAGCAGTTCGCCCCAGCTCTTGTAGCGCGGCGCGGCGATCTTCGGAATGGACTGGTGGCTCAGCGACTGCCGGTAGTTCTCCACCCGGATCGGCTTGCCGCGTACCGCGTATTCGGTGACCGGGTCGGTGATCGACTTCAGCCGCTGCGGCCACTCGCGCAGCAGTTTCAGCGATTCGCTGGACAGCGACTGCAAGGCATCGTTGTAGCGCTGGCGCAGGAGCAGCAGGCTGGCGTCGACGGCGTCGGCGGACGCATCGGCGGATGCACGCGACGCCGGCAGCAGATCCTGCGCCGCATACAGTTCCAGCTGCGCCGGCAGTTGCGGATCCTGCAGTTCGTGCAGCGCCTGCCAGAACGCCTGCGCACGGTCGGCGGCCTCGGCTTGGCGCAGCACCCCGGCATTGATCGCCCGGCCCTGCTCGGCGATCTCGGCCAGGTAGCGCACGCGTGCGCCGGGAATCAGCACGGTGGCGCGCGGCTCCTTCAGCGTGGTGTCGAGCTGCGGGCGGAAATCGCAGTGCGCCGGCGGGCCAGCGGCGGCATCGGCCTGCGCCGTCAGCTTGTCGCGCAGCAGACGGCACAGATTGACGAACATCCAGCTCACGCCCGGGTCGTTGAACTGGCTGGCGATGGTCGGATACACCGGCACCGCCTCGTCCTCCAACTGGAACGCCGCGCGGTTGCGCCGCCACTGCTTGCGCACGTCGCGCAGCGCGTCCTCGGCGCCGCGCCGGTCGTACTTGTTCAGCACCACCAGTTCCGCGAAGTCGAGCATGTCGATCTTCTCCAGCTGGCTCGGCGCACCGTAGTCGCTGGTCATCACGTACACCGGGAAATCGACCAGGTCGACGATCTCCGAATCGCTCTGGCCGATGCCGGCGGTCTCCACGATCACCAGGTCGTAGCCGACCGCCTTCAACAACGCGATGCAGTCCTTCAGCACCCGGTTGGTGGCGGCGTGCTGGCGCCGCGTGGCCATCGAGCGCATGTACACGCGCGGGCTGCGCAGCGCGTTCATGCGGATGCGGTCGCCGAGCAGCGCACCGCCGGTGCGGCGGCGGCTGGGGTCCACCGACACCACCGCGATGCGCATCTGCGGGAAGCTGGCCAGGAAGCGGTTGAGCAGTTCGTCGGTGACCGAAGACTTGCCGGCACCGCCGGTGCCGGTGAGGCCGAGCACGGGCGCGGTGCGCCCGCTGCGGGACCCGGGACCGGGGACCCGGGACCCGATGGTGCCCGGCAGGCCGGATTGCCACTGCTTGCGCAGCAGCGCCAGCTCCGCTTCGGAGAACGCCCCGTCCTCGATGGCCGACAACATCCTGCCGATGCCGATCTCGTCGTCGATGCCCGGAAGCGGAATGCCGGCCTGTTCCGGGTCCCGGGTCCCGGGTCCCGAGTCCCGCGCCCGCCCTGCCCGCGCCACCACGTCCTCGATCATCTCCACCAGGCCCATCTTCATGCCGTCGTTGGGGTGGTAGATGCGCTCCACGCCGTAGGCCTGCAGTTCGGCGATTTCCTCCGGGGTGATGGTGCCGCCACCGCCGCCGAACACCCGTACATGCGCGGCGCCGCGCTCGCGCAGCATGTCCACCATGTACTTGAAGTACTCCACGTGGCCGCCTTGGTAGGACGACAGCGCGATCGCGTCGGCATCCTCGTGCAGCGCCGCGCGCACCACGTCCTCGACGCTGCGGTTGTGGCCGAGATGGATCACCTCGGCGCCCTGCGCCTGGATCAGGCGGCGCATGATGTTGATCGCCGCATCGTGGCCGTCGAACAGGCTGGCGGCGGTGACGAAACGCAGGGGACTGGCGTCGGTCTGCGGCAACGGAACGCGGGACGCGGGAAGGCTCATCGTGCGGACATCGAAAAGAGAATGCCGCGATTCTAGGCGTGCAGCACGACACGGGCAGGTTGCGCTGCAGCATGCGCACGTGGGCGGCAAACCGCGTACGCGACGTCGCGCCTGGCTATCCGCTGCATGAATACGCCCTCGGAAACGCGTCAACAACCGTGCCGGTCGCGGCGTTTCCTCCCGCGTCGGCAGCCCGCCGATGCCTTCGGAGACATCGCATGTTCGCTCGTCCCTTGTTGCTGGCCACCCTGCTCGGCGGCGCGCTCGCCGGCGCCATGGCCGCCGCGCCCGCGCAGGCGCGCGAAGTGGTGGAACTGTCGGTCCGCACCGCCCCGCCGCCGCCTCGGGTGGAACGAGTGGTGGTGCGGCCCGGCTATGTCTGGATGCCCGGCTACTGGCAATGGAACGGACGCCACCACGTCTGGGTCGCCGGCCGCTACGTGGTGGAACGGCCGGGCTACGTCTATGTCGGTCCGCGCTGGGAGCACTACGGCCCCGCCTATCGCTTCCACGCCGGCTATTGGGTACGCCGCTAGTCCATCCATCCCCAGGGAGACGCGATCGCCGTGCCGGCGGCGATCGCGGGCCACGCCGCCGCGGCATTCAGGGCCGCGGCGGTACGGGCCCACCGCTGCCAACCACTGCTACCGACCGCTGCCGCCCCACGGCGCCGGCGCTCGTCCCGAGCCACTGCACCGGCTCGGCCACCGTCAGCACTCGACCGACCAGATCCGCCATCGCACCGCCCGCACCCGGGTGCCAAGCGCCATTGCCGCGGAAGCCCACGTCCCGCCACCACGCAAGCCGCCCGGCGAACCGGCACGCCACCTGCCCGACTGGCGTCGCACAGAGCCGCGAGATTCCCGCGTGTGGCCACGGCGCCGTCGCGCGGGCGGCCGGCAATTGCTTTAAAATGTCGGCATCGCGACGCTCAGGGCCTGTTCCGGAACCGTCGCGTTTTTGTTTTGCGCCACCCACCAGGCACGTTCCTGGACCATGGTGTCCGACACCTGCAACGCCAGCGGAGCCCCCATGCTTTTCGAAACGCTAGCCAACACCGGCCACGAACAGGTCGTCTTCTGCCACAACCGCGACGTGGGACTGCAGGCGATCATCGCCATCCACAACACCGTACTCGGCCCCGCGCTGGGCGGCGTGCGCATGCGCCCCTACGCCAACACCGAGTCCGCCCTGCAGGACGCGCTGCGGCTCAGCCGCACCATGACCTACAAGAACGCGCTGGCCGGGCTCAACATCGGCGGCGGCAAGGCGGTGATCATCGGCGACCCGAAGAGCGACAAGTCCGAAGCGCTGTTCCGCGCCTTCGGCCGCTACGTCGATTCGCTGGGCGGCCGCTACATCACCGCCGAGGACGTCGGCACCGACGTCAACGATATGGAGCAGATCTACCTGGAGACCGAGTACGTCACCGGCGTGCACCAGGTGCACGGCGGCTCCGGCGACCCGGCCCCGTTCACCGCCTACGGCGCGCTGCAGGCGCTGATGGCCTCGCTGCAGCGCAAGTTCGGCCACGAGGAGATCGGCAAGACCAGCATCGCCGTGCAGGGCCTGGGCCACATCGGCATGGAGCTGGTGAAGCTGCTCAAGGAACGCGGCGCCAAGCTGTACGTGACCGACCTGGACCCGGCGCTGGTCGCGCGCGCGGTGGCCGAATACGGCGCCGAAGCGGTGGACCCGGACGATATCTACGACGTCGCCGCCGATGTGCTGGCGCCGTGCGCCATGGAGAGCGCGCTCGACGAGGCCAAGCTACCGCGGCTCAAGGTCAAGATCGTCTGCGGCACCGCCAACAACCAGTTGGCCAATGCCGCGGTCGGCGAGGAACTGCACCGCCGCGGCATCCTCTACGCGCCCGACTACGCGGTCAACGCCGGCGGCGTGATGAACGTGTCGCTGGAGATCGACGGCTACAACCGCGAACGCGCGATGCGGCTGATCCGCAGCATGTACCACAATCTCGGCAAGATCTTCGACCTGTCCGAGCGCGAGAACATTCCGCCGCAACAGGCCGCCGACCGCATCGCCGAGGCGCGCATGCAGGCGATCGGCAAGCTCAAGCTGCCGCTGGGCCGCACCGCGCCGCGTTCGATGGGCCATCTGCGCGGCGAGTGACGCCACGCACCGCCTGCACCGCAGGCGGAAGGCCGCAGATCGCAGGGCCGGGACGTCCCGGCCCTGCTTGACGGATCGACCCCGCACCGGCGCCGCACGCGCCGGTCCGGGTCCCCGGACTCAGAAGCCCAGGCGATAGCGCAGCGACACCGCGCGGTCGTCGCCACGCGGGCCGAAGCGCTGGTCGTAGCCCAGCCCCAGCAGCCCGCCGTTCCAGCGGGTCTGCAGGCTGGCGCCGAACAGGCCGCCCGAACGCGCCGGCTGCAGGTCCACCAGCGGCGCCCACGCGTTCACGCCGACGAAGCTGGCCTGCCGGTCCAGTCCCTGCGCGGCCAGCGTCTGCTGCCACTCGGCATAGCCCTGCAGCGACCAGCCGCGCCCGCCGAATCCGCCGCGCAGGCCGGCCAAGGCCTGGCTGCGCGAGGAACTGGCGGCACCGGCCATCAGCCCGAAGCCATCGCCCCCCTGTTCGCGGAAGCCATCGCTGTCGATGCGGCTGTAGTCGGCGCCGGCATACGGGGTCAGCCACGCCGGGCCGCGCCCGAGCCGATAGCCGACCTCCACGCTGTAGGACAGGAAGCGACCGGCGTAGCGGCTGGAGGCGTCGGCGACGGTGTCGCCGAGCAGCAGGCTGCGGTCGAGCTGGCGCTGGTACTGGCCGCTACCCAGTTGCGCCAGCGCGTACGCATTGCCCGCCATCGCGCCGAGATAGGCCTGGCCCTGCACCTGGCGGTTGCGGCTGCGGTCCAGGCTGCCGGCGTCGCTGGCACGGCTCTCGCCGAAGGCGAAGCCAGCCACCGCGTGCTCGCCCAGGCGCAGGTCCTGGCCCATCAGCCAGCCATCGAGCTGGAACTGGCTGCCGGCGAAGCTGCCCTGCCCGGTCTCGCCCAGGCGCTGGCTCCAGGCGCCGACCGCGCGCGGTTGGTCGACCAGCGTATCGAAGCGGCTGGACAGCGCGCGCCGCTGCAGGTCCATGGTGTCGAAGGTCATCGCGGTGGCCGCGGCATGCGCCTCGCCGGACAGGCTGCGCAGCGTCGCCGACGCCGCCGCCACGCTCGGCGACTGCTGCACCGCGCCGGCCGCCTTGAGCAGTGCGCCATCGACCGTGGCCGGGTCGTGACTCAGCTGCGTGTTGAGCTGCGCGAACGCCGCATCCACGCGCGTCGCGGAGGCCAGCGTGGCGGCGGTGATGTTGCCGAAGCTGGCCGCGGCCGCGGTGACGCTCAGCGACTGCACGGTGATCGAGGCGCTGGTGGCGTCGTAGGACAGCGACGAGGTCAGGAACACGTTCGACGGCGTGGTCACCGAGGCGAAGGTGCCGGTGAGCCCGCCGTTGGCCTGCAGCACCGTGTACGCGGTGTTGTTGACCACGTAGTCGCGCTTGCCGAGCACGTACAGCGAACCGCCCTGCAGGGTGGCGCTGCCGCCGACCGAGAGCTTGTCGCCGACCAGCAGCGCCAGGCGGCCGTTGCTGCTCTGCACGTAGTTGCCGCTCAGGCTCAGCGTGGCCGCACCGACCTGGAAGGTGCCGGCATTGGCGACGCTGCCGCCGAGCGCGCCGGTGCCGACGAAGGTGGCGCCATTGCTGATCGCCACGTTCGAGCTGCCCAGGCTGGCCGCGCTGAGCGTGCCGCCCTGCACCTGGGTGTCGCCGCTGTAGGTGTTCTGGGTGCCGCTGAGATTCAGCGTGCCGCTGCCCTGCTTGATCAGCCCGCCGCTGCCGGCGATGTTGTTGGCCCAGGTCGAATTGCCGGTGAATCCCACCGTCACGTCGCCCCAGTCGAAGCGGCCCGGTCCCTGCACCGCCTTGCCGACGTTGAGCAGGCCGTAGCCGAAGGTCGCGTCCACGCCGGGCGTACCCAGGTCGGTGGCAGTGCCGAGCAGGGTCTGCCGGACCAGATCGTTGGTGAAGTACGGGAAGGCCTGCCAGACCAGCGCCGCCGCGCCGGACACCAGCGGCGCCGCGAACGAGGTGCCGCTGCCGTAGTAGTAGTCGGGGTTGCTGGTGGCGGTGGTCGCCTTGGGATCGACGAACACCTCGGTGCCGGGCGCGACCAGGCAGTAGCGCATCGCCGCGCCGCAGGCGTTGGAGTACGAGGCCAGTTGCGTGCCGGTGCTCGAATCGGTTGCCGCCACCACCAGCCAGCCGCGCTCCAGGTCCGCCGCCGGCAGGGTGCCGTTGGGGCCGGCCTTGCTGGGCAGCGAAGCGATGTCCGAGGGCGTGGACTTGGATTCGTTGCCGGCGGCGAACACCACCAGGCCACCGTTGCCGAGCACGAACGGACGGTACTCGGCGGCGATGGCATTGGTCGAGTTCAGGTCGGTCCAGTAGATGCCGCCCCACGAGTTGTTCATCACCTTGACGCCGGCATTGATCAGGTCCTGGTGCACCTGGGTCAGGCCCAGTCCGCCGCTGACCTGGTTGCCGCTGCCGCTGCCGTCGTCCTTGGGCGGCGTGTCGGAAATGATGCGCGCGGACACGATCTGCGCGCCCGGCGCGATGCCGCCCGGCCACTGTCCGACCGACTTGCCTGCCGCCAGCTGCGCCACGGTGGTGCCGTGGCCGTCGACGTCGTCGACCTTGGTGTTGTTCTGGCTCGGATCGACGTAGATCAGGTTCGACACCACCCGCCCGGCCAGCGCCGGATGGTTGCGGTTGACGCCGGTGTCGACCACGCCGATGCGGTAACCGCTGCCGTCGTAGCCGGCGTTGTGCGCAGCCAGCGTATTGGTCAGGGTCAGGTGCGCGTCGAACGCCGGCTGGGGCGGCGGCGGCGAGGTCGGAGGTGGCGACGTCGGCGGCGGCGGAGGCGGCGGCGGTGGTGGGGGCGGAGGCGGAGAGGTCGGTGGCGGAGTGCCATGGGTCAGATTTCCGCCACCGCCACCGCCGCCACCGCACGAGGTGAGCGCAACCGCTACCGCGGCCGCCAATAGCGACCGTGCCATCAATGCCCGCATGTCCTTCCCCTCAAATGTCGTCTGCCGGCCATACGGCCGGTGTTGCCCCCGTTAGCGGCCGCCGACGACGGCGCTGAACTACGTCAAATCTACACTGGAATGCAAACCATAGGACTGGCCCGGTGGTGGACGCAATTGGCAGAACCCGCGCCGCGGCCGATAATCGGCACACCACTTTCGTAAGGGTTTGCCATGACCGAGATCGTCATCGCCGCGGCCAAGCGCACCGCCATCGGCGCGTTCCTGGGCCAGTTCAACGGCGTGCCCACGCCGACGCTGGGCGCCGCGGCCATCCGCGCCGCGCTGGAGCAGTCCGGCATCCCCGCCGCCGACGTTTCCGAAGTCATCATGGGCTGCGTGCTGCCGGCCAACCTCGGCCAGGCCCCGGCACGTCAGGCCGCGCGCGCGGCCGGCGTGCCCGACGGCACCGGCGCCACCACCATCAACAAGGTCTGCGGCTCGGGCATGAAGGCGGTGATGCTGGGACACGACCTGATCAAGGCCGGTTCGGCCAGCATCGTCGTCGCCGGCGGCATGGAGTCGATGAGCAACGCGCCGCACCTGCTGCCGAACTCGCGCACCGGCAACCGCTACGGCAACTTCCAGGCGGTCGACCACATGGCCTGGGACGGCCTGACCAATCCCGACGACGGCCAGGCGATGGGCGTGTTCGGCGAGGCCACCGCGGAGAAGTTCGGCTTCAGCCGCCAGGACCAGGACGCGTTCGCGATCGAATCGGTGAACCGCGCGCAGGCCGCGCAGCGCGATGGCGCCTTCGCCGACGAGATCGTCCCGGTCGCCGTGGCCACCCGCAAGGGCGAGGTACGGGTCGACAGCGACGAGCAGCCGGGCAAGTCCGACGTGACCAAGATCCCGGCGCTGAAGCCGGCGTTCAAGAAGGACGGCACGGTCACCGCGGCCAGCTCCTCGAGCATCTCCGACGGCGCCGCCGCGCTGGTGCTGCTGGGCGCCGACGAGGCCGCCCGCCGCGGCGTCGCGCCGCTGGCGCGGATCGTCGGCCATGCGACCTTCTCGCAGGCGCCGGAATGGTTCACCACCGCGCCGGTGGGCGCGATCCGCAAGCTGCTTGACCAGGTCGGCTGGAGCCTGGACGACGTCGACCTGTTCGAGATCAACGAAGCCTTCGCCGTGGTGGCGATGGTGCCCATCAAGGAACTGGGCCTGGACCACGCCAAGGTCAACGTCCATGGCGGCGCCTGCGCGCTCGGCCATCCGATCGGCGCCTCCGGTGCGCGGCTGCTGGTGACATTGCTAAATGCGTTGCGCAGCCGTGGCGGCCGCCGCGGAATCGCGACGCTGTGCATCGGCGGTGGCGAAGCGACAGCGGTCGCCATCGAATTGATTTGATTGGGATTAACCCCTGAAACACAAAAATGAATGCGCGTGCGCTTGACAGCCGACTTTGGCTTGTCATCATGTTGAGGGCGCGCATTCGCGCGTTGCCTAACTAAACGACGAGGATAGACACAATGAGCATCAACAAGCTGCTGATCGCAATGGCCCTGGGCCTGGCCCTGGCCGCGTGCTCGAAGCAGGAGCAGGCCCAGGACGCCGCCGCTTCGGCTAACGAAGCCGCCACCGACGCGCAGGCTGC
This sequence comes from Xanthomonas sontii, assembly GCF_040529055.1. Classification (NCBI taxonomy): domain Bacteria; kingdom Pseudomonadati; phylum Pseudomonadota; class Gammaproteobacteria; order Lysobacterales; family Lysobacteraceae; genus Xanthomonas; species Xanthomonas sontii. Next base: position 4,350,277 of record NZ_CP132342.1, read on the forward strand.
TGCCGACCAGTCGGCTGCCGCCGGCGCCCCGACCGCCGACGCCGCTCAGGCCGCTGCCGACACCGCCGCGACCGCCGCCAACACCGCTGCCGACGCTTCGGCCGCTGCCGCCGCTGCCCCGACCGATGCCGCTGCCGACAAGGCTGCCGACACCGCCAAGGCTGCGGAAGACACCGCCGACAAGGCGAAGGACGCTGCTCAGGAAGCCAAGAAGTAATCACTTCTTGCTTTTTGCAGTCCTGAAAGAGCCGCTGGTCCGCCAGCGGCTTTTTCTTTGCCTGGCGTTTGCCGGGCAGCGCTGCAACGGCGCCACCAGCGTGCCGGCACAGCGTGTTCCCGGAGGGCGGCGTGGGTGACGACGCATGCATGTTCGCCTCGCGCGAATGCCGCGCCGTCGTCCGCCGCTGACGTCGCCTCGCAAGCGTGCGTCCCCACACACAGGATTCGTCCGCGCCATTGCGTGGTCCACGCGTAGCGCGCATACAAGCGCGACGCATGACCCGCACGACGCGCCGCACCGCCGCCCGCGGCGGGCGATGCGCACCGCTGCCACGCGCCATGCACGTGCGGCGCGTACGCGCCGACGCCGCACATCCGCATGGCCCGCATCGCCGGCATGCGACGGCAGCCGCGCGCATCGCAGTGCCTGGCTCCCACCCCACGGCGCCTCCCCCACCAGCGACAGCGCCTTCCTGAACACTGCCCCGCGCCACCGCTTCGCCTTGACGCAGGCTGCATGCGCGTCCGCCTAGGCTGCGCCGCGTCACCCACCCGTGGACGGAGAAGCCGCATGAACAAGACCCCGATCGTGGCCCTGCTGGGCGCCCTCGCACTGGCCGGCTGCCAGGGTCCCGAATCGCAGCAGGCACAACGCGACGCCAAGGTCGCTGCCGAACAGACCGGCGAAGCGGCCAAGGAAGCCGCCGGCGAGGTCGCGCAGGCCGGGCGCGAGGTCGCCGCCGACGCGCGCGATGCCGCGCACCGTGCGGCCAACTCCGATGCCGTCAAGGATGCCTCGGCCGCAGCCAAGGAGATGGCGGCCGATGCCAGCGAGGCGACGGCGAATGCGGCGCAGAAAGTCGCCGACAAGGCACGCGAGAACGCCAACGAAGATCCGCACAACGGCGACCGCGAGCAGCATTGAGTCATTGGCCGTCCCCGTGCATGCGGGGGCGGCCTCTGCCGCGCAGCGCGTGCCGCGCGCTGTGCCGGCAGGGCGTCTTTTGTGACGCCGGTCCAAGGCGTTTGCGGCGTCACAGTAGACTTTTGCGATGCCGATTCTCCAACGTGTGCGGGCCAGGACCCGTCTAGCCCTGCTGTTCTCCGCCGCGGTCTTCGTGCTGATCGGCGCCGGCGTGTTCTACGGCGCACAACGCGCCATCTCCGACGCCGCACGCGTCGCGCATACCCACGAAGTGCTGCGCAACATCGACGAGGTGCAATCCACCTTGCTGATGACCGAATCCTCGTTGCGCGGCTACGAGTTGACCGACAACCAGGCCTATCTGAGCCTCTACTACGACAGCGCCGAACGCGTGCCGCGGCAGTTGGCGCAGCTGCGCAAGCTGGTTTCCGACAATCCCGTGCAGATCGCCAACATCCAGGTGCTGCAGCAGTCGATGGACACGCGCCTGCGGCAGATGCGGGAGATGCTCGCGGTGTACCAGCGCGACGGCCTGCAGGCGCTGCGGCAGGCGATGGCGCCCAGCGTGTACCAGAGCTCCAGCGCGATCCGCGACCAAGTGCAGCAGATGACCGACGTGGAACTGCAACTGCTGCAGAGCCGCGACACCTCCAACCAGCGCAGCGCCGACATGCTGCTGGTGCTCGCCCTGGCCGGCATCCCGTTCGGCCTGGGCAGCGTCGGCGTGGTGTACGCGCTGCTGCTGCGCGAACTGCGCAACCGCAGCAACGCCGAGCAGGCCGCCTCGGTCGCCAACGAGAAGATGGAAGCCAGCATCACCGAGCTGGAGCGCACCAGTGCCGACCTCAACGCGCTCAGCCGCTATACCGGCCTGCTGCAGAGTTGCGTGGAGCCGGCCGAGGCACTGACGGTGACCGCACGCCTGCTCGCCGCGCTGATGCCCGACACCGGCGGCAGCGTCTACCTGCTGCGCGCCTCGCGCGACCGCGCCGAGGAAATCGTCAGTTGGGGCCAGCCGCCGGTCGGCAGCGAGCCGGCCGTGGCGCCGCAGGACTGCTGGGCCTTGCGCCGCGACAAGAGCCACTTCGTGCATGCGCAGGGCCACGACTCGGCCTGCGCGCATCTGCGCGAGGATCCGTACGCGGCCGGTGCCAGCACCGCCTGCATTCCGTTGTCGGCTCAGGGCACCCAGTTGGGCTTTGTGTTCCTGGCCGGGCGCGGCACCGGTCCACTGCCGCGCATCGCCATCGCCGAGGCCGCCGCCGAGCAGCTGTCGCTGGCGCTGAGCAACCTGCGTCTGCGCGAGTCGCTGCGCCTGCAGTCGATCCGCGACCCGCTCACCGGCCTGTTCAACCGGCGCTACCTGGAAGAATCGCTCAACCACGAACTGGCCCGCTGCGGACGCCGGCAGATGCCGCTGTCGCTGCTGATGCTGGACGTGGACCACTTCAAGCAGTTCAACGACCTGCACGGCCACGGCGGCGGCGACGCCCTGCTGGCCGCGGTCGGGCAGATGCTGTCGACGCGGCTGCGCGGCGAGGACATCGCCTGCCGCTACGGCGGTGAGGAGTTCACGGTGATCCTGCCGGAGACCGGGCCGGAACAGGCGCAGGCCATCGCCGAACAGATCCGCAGCGCCGCCCAGCAATTGAGCGCGACCGTGGACGGCAAGGCGCTGCCGGCGGTGACCATGTCGATCGGCGTGGCCAGCTATGCGCGCGACGGCGTGGTCGCCACCACCCTGCTGCGCAAGGCCGATGCGGCGCTGTACCGGGCCAAGCGCTGCGGCCGCAACCAGGTGCAGGCCTACGACCTGGCGCTGGACGGCATGGGCTGAACCGGCGGCGGTCGCGGTCGGGCCGTCGTTTTGAAGAAAGCGTCACAAAACCGACGCGATAGAGCGGCGATAGTCGCGCTTCCCCCGACTGGAGACGACAGCCCATGTCAATCTGGAAAGACCAGGGTCCTGCGCGCAAGGATGGCCTGCCGCCCGTTCCCGGCAACGGCGCGTTGCCGCCGGAGCCGCGCCCGGCGGGCGATGCCGCCCCAGGCGAACCGCTCGCCGCGGTCGCCGCCGCCGCCCCTGCCGCCCGCGCCCCTGCGCCGGCACCCGCCGCGAAGGAATCGCTGATCGCCGCCGACATCAGCATCGAAGGCAAGATCGAGGGCACCGGCCACATTCGCATCGCCGGCAAGTTCAAGGGCGACGTCAACGTGCAGGGCGACCTCACCATCGAGACCGGCGCCAAGCTCAGCGGCGGCGTGCGCGCCGACAAGGTGGTGATCGCCGGCGAGCTGGAAGGCAACATCGAATCCGCCTCGCGAGTGGAACTGCTCGCCTCCGGCGCACTGATCGGCGACGTCAAGGCCGGCTCGCTGACCGTGGCCGCCGGCTCGCGCATGCGCGGCCAGGCCGACTTCGGCTGGGACGACGACAAACATGCCCGCAAGGGCGGCAAGCCCGCGGAGTCCGACGCCGGCGCATGAGCAGCCCGCGTCCCGGCAGTCCGGGGGCGACCCGGACCTGCCCGCACTGCAAGGCCACCATTCTCGAAAGCGCCAGCGTCTGCCCGGCGTGCAAGCACCACCTGCGCTTCGATTCGGCGGTGCTGCAGCAGTCGGCGCCATCGGCGCTGGTGCCGCTGCGCGTGGAGGGCAGCATCCGCCACCCGGCCGACGGCAGCGCCTGGGAGTACACCGTATTGGTCAGCATCCGCAATGGCCGCGGCGAGGAAATCAAGCGCCAGTTGGTCGGCGTCGGCGCCATGCTCGACGGCGAGGAACGCAGCTTCACGCTGTCGGTGGAGGCGACGCCGATGCGTGGGGGGAAGCGCGGGAGGCATTAGCGCCTTGCGGCGCCGGGATTGGGGATTGGGGATTGGGGATTCGTAAAAGGCTGGCCCCTCTCCCGTCGGGAGAGGGGTTGGGGTGAGGGTACGGCTGCGCGTCGCCTCTAATCACCGCACTTGCTGCGTGGCGACGTTGGCCGCCGTACCCTCATCCGCCCCTTCGGGGCACCTTCTCCCGGAGGGAGAAGGAAGTGCCGGCCCGCTTTTCTACATGCCGAGGGCGCGCTGGCCTTCATACCGCAACTCATGGCATTGCAGAAGCTGAGCCCCTCTCCCGTCGGGAGAGGGGTTGGGGTGAGGGTACGGCCGCGCGTCGCCGGTGATCGCTGCACTTGCTGCCTGACTAGGCTGGCCGCCGTACCCTCATCCGCCCCTTCGGGGCACCTTCTCCCGGAGGGAGAAGGAAGTGCCGGCCCGCTTTTCCACATGTCGAGGGCGCGCTGGCCTTCATACCGCAGCTCATGGCATTGCAGAAGCTGAGCCCCTCTCCCGTCGGGAGAGGGGTTGGGGTGAGGGTACGGCCGCGCGTCGCCGGTGATCGCTGCACTTGCTGCCTGACTAGGCTGGCAGCCGTACCCTCATCCGCCCCTTCGGGGCACCTTCCCCCAAAAAGGGGGCCGTGGTCCCGGAGGGAGAAGGAAGTGCCGGCCCACTTATCTCCCACTTGGCGACGGCGCGCTGGGTCGCTATGCCGCATGGCCTACGGCAACGCACGCACCAGCAGTTCCTCGACCGGCACACCCGGCTCCAGCGTGCCGAACGCCAATCCATGCGCGCCGGCCAGTCGGCTGCGCACGAACGCGCCGGCGGCCGGACTGCCGCTGCGCAGCAGGAGCGCGGCCTGCAAGGCCAGTGCGATGCGTTCGGCCAGGCGCCGTGCGCTGTACTCGTCCACTTCGGCGTTGCCGGACAGCGACGCGCGCAGTGCGTCCAACGCCGCGTCATAGGCCGGGTCGGTGCCGCCCGCCGTCTGCAACTCCGCCAGCACCGCGGCCGCGCTGGCCGGTTCGCGCGCCAGCGCGCGCAGCACGTCCAGGCACTGGATGTTGCCGCTGCCCTCCCAGATCGAATTCAGCGGCGCCTGCCGGTACAGCCGCGGCAGGATCGACTCCTCGACGTAGCCGGCACCGCCCAGGCATTCCTGCGCCTCGTTGACGAAGGCCGGCGCGCGCTTGCACAGCCAGTACTTGCCCAGCGCGGTGGCAATGCGCGCGAATGCGGCCTCGGCGGCATCGGCGTCGGCGGCATCCACCGCGCGCGCCACCCGCAGCGCGAACGCGGTGGCGGCTTCCGATTCCAGGGCCAGATCGGCCAGCACGTTGCGCATCAGCGGCTGCTCGACCAGGCGCTTGCCGAACGCGATGCGATGTCGCGCGTGGTGCAGCGCCTGCGCCAGCGCCATGCGCATCTGCGCGGCGGCGGCGAGCATGCAGTCGAGCCGGGTCAGCATCACCATGCCGATGATCCGCGCCACCCCACGCCCTTCCTCGCCGACCCGCTGCGCCCAGGCCCCGGCGAACTCGACTTCGCTGGACGCGTTGGACCAGTCGCCCAGCTTGTCCTTCAGCCGCATCAGCCGCAGTGCGTTGAGCTGCCCATCGGGCAGGCGCCGTGGCAGCAGGAAGCAGGTCAGGCCGCCCGGCGCCTGCGCCAGCACCAGGAAGCCGTCGGACATCGGTGCGGAGAAGAACCACTTGTGCCCGACCAGGCTGTACGCGCCGTCGCCGTCCAGCGGCGTGGCGACGGTGGCGTTGCGGCGCACGTCCGAGCCGCCCTGCTTCTCGGTCATGCCCATGCCCAGGGTGATGCCGGCCTTGTCGGCGATCGGCACATCGCGCGGGTCGTAGTGCGGCGCGGCGGCCTTGTCGGCCCATTCGCGCAAGGCCGGGTCCTGGCGCAACACCGCGACCGCGGCATGGGTCATGGTCAGCGGGCAACTGGTGCCGGCCTCGGCCTGGTGGTGCAGGTAGCTCAGCGCCGCGCGCGCCACATGCACGCCCGGCTGCGGGCTGTGCCAGGACAGCCCGGCCACGCCATGGCGCTTGGCCGCGTCCAGCAACTGGTGATAGGCCGGGTGAAACTCGACCGTGTCGATGCGATGGCCGTAGCGGTCGTGCGTGCGCAGCCGCGGACGGTCGCGGTTGGCGTCGAAGCCGAGCCGATATAGCGCATCGCCGGCCAGCACGCCGTACTGCGCCAGCGTCGCCGCGAAGCCGTCCGCGCCCTCGCGTGCGCAGGCCTCACGCAGCGCCACGTCGTCGGCCCAAAGATCGCGCGGTTCGAACGGCGGCGGCTGATTGTCGACCGTATGCGTGGCGAACGCCGGCAGGTCCGTGTGCATGCATCTCCCTCCCAGAAGCGCTGCACGCATTGTGGCCGATCCGTCGCGTCGCCGCGAACGCGCGGGGCGGATTCTCATCTCCTGCACACCGGCTTGGACACAGTGGCGCCCATGCCGAATGCCGCTTCCCAGGACCTGGTGGTGCTGCGCCCGGAAGGGCTGTACTGCCCCGCCGGCGACTTCCATATCGATCCCTGGCGGCCGGTGCCGCGCGCGGTCATCACCCACGGCCACGGCGACCACGCGCGCTCGGGGATGGGCGAATACCACTGCGCCGCCGCCGGCCTGCCGATCCTGTGCTGGCGGCTGGGCGAGCAGGCCTATCGCGCCTACGATTACGGCACCCGCTTCACGCTCGGCCGTGCGCAGGTGTCGCTGCATCCGGCCGGGCACGTGCTCGGCTCGGCGCAGGTACGCATCGAAGTGGATGGCGAGGTCTGGGTCGCCTCGGGCGACTACAAGCGCCAGCCGGATCCGACCTGCGCGCCGTTCGAGGTGGTGCGCTGCGACACCTTCATCACCGAGGCCACCTTCGCCCTGCCGGTGTACCGGTGGCCGGACACCAGCGCGGTGGCGCGCGAGATCGTCGCCTGGCGCCACGAGTGCGGCGCGCGCGGCGAAGCCGCGGTGCTGTTCTGTTACGCGCTGGGCAAGGCGCAGCGCGTGCTCGCCGAATTGCAGCCGTGGGACGACCAGCCGGCGCTGCTGCACGGCGCGGTGGCGGCCGGCGTGGCAGTGTATCGCGAGGCAGGCGTGGCGATGCTGGACACGCGCACCGTGTCCGAACTGGACAAGCGCGCCGACTACGCCGGGCAGTTGGTGCTGGCGCCGCCGTCGGCCGCCGGCAGCCCGTGGCTGCGCCGCTTCCGCCATGCGCAACTCGGCTTCGCCTCGGGCTGGATGCGGCTGCGCGGCAACCGCCGCCGGCGCAACTACGACCGCGGCTTCGTGGTCTCCGACCATGCCGACTGGCCCGACCTGCTGCGCACCATCGACGAGACCGGCGCGCGGCGCGTAATTGCGACCCACGGCAACACCGACGCGATCATCCGCGCGCTCAACGAACGCGGTGTCGCCGCCGAGGCGTTCCGTACCGACTACGGTGGCGAGGAATGAAGCGCTTCGCCGCGCTGTACCGGCAACTGGACCAGAGCACCGCGACCCTGGACAAGCGCGCGGCGCTGGTGGCGTACTTCGAGCAGGCGCCGCCGGCCGATGCAGCCTGGGCGATCTGGCTGCTCAGCGGCGGCAAGCTGCGGCGCATCGCCAATACGCGCGAACTGCGCGAGTGGATCGCGGAGGAAAGCGGCCTGCCCGGCTGGCTGGTGGACGACAGCTACGACCACGTCGGCGATCTGGCCGAAACCCTCACCCTGCTGTTGGACGATCCGGCCGAAACCCCGGACCCGGCCCCCCTGCGCGACTGGATCGAGGAGCACCTGCTGCCGGTGGCCGCACAGGACGACGCCGCGCGCCGCGCCGCGGTGGTGGCGGGCTGGCGCAGCCTGGCCTTCGACGAGCGCCTGCTGTTCAACAAGCTGCTGACCGGCGCGCTGCGCGTGGGCGTCTCGCAGCGGCTGGTGCAGCAGGCGCTGGCGGCGATGTCGGGAATCGACATCGCGCGCATCGCCCAGCGCATGCTCGGCGCCTGGTCGCCGACGCCGCAGGCGCTGGAGCAGTTGCTGTCCGACGAGGTGCTGCCCAGCGACCGCCAGCAGCCCTACCCGTTCTTCCTGGCCTCGCCGCTGGAAGCCGAGGCCGCCACGCTCGGTGCCCTCGACGATTGGCTGCTGGAATGGAAATGGGACGGCATCCGCCTGCAACTGATCCGCCGCGACGGCGAGGTGGCGTTGTGGTCGCGTGGCGAGGAACGCCTGGACGGGCGCTTCCCGGAGATCGAGGCGGCGGCGGCGACGTTACCGCGCGATGCGGTGATCGATGGCGAGCTGCTGGTCTGGCGCGAAGGCGAGCCCGCGCCGCTGCCGTTCACCGCGCTGCAGACCCGCATCCAGCGGCGCAAGCCCGGTGCAAAGACCCTGGCCGACACGCCGGCGCGGGTGCTCGCCTACGACCTGCTGGAACTGGACGGCCAGGACCTGCGCGAGCAGCCGCTGCAGCAGCGCCGCGCGCAACTGCAGGCGTTGCTGGAGGCGCACGCCGATCCGCGCCTCACGCTGTCGCCGCAGGTGCACGCTACGACATGGGAGCAGGCGGCAACGCTGCGCGAGGATGCGCGCACGCGCGGCGTGGAAGGCTTGATGCTCAAGCGTGCGACATCGCCCTACCAGTCCGGCCGGCGCCGTGGCGACTGGTGGAAATGGAAGGTGGCGCCGCTGACCATCGACGCGGTGCTGCTGTACGCGCAGGCCGGCCACGGCCGGCGCAGCACGCTGTACACCGACTACACCTTCGGCCTGTGGGATGGCGAGCAACTGGTGCCGGTGGCCAAGGCCTACTCCGGCCTGGACGACAGCGAGATCCTGGCGCTGGACCGCTGGATCCGCGCGCATACCACCGAGCGCTTCGGCCCGGTGCGCGCGGTGACGCCGTATCACGTGTTCGAGCTCGGCTTCGAGGCGGTGAATCGCAGCAGCCGGCACAAGTCCGGCATCGCCGTGCGCTTCCCGCGCATCCTGCGCTGGCGCCACGACAAGCCGTTCGCCGAGGCCGACCGCTTGACCACGCTGCAGGCGCTGGCGCGATGAGCGGATCGGCGGCGCGGCGGCGCCCGGCCGATGCGCCGCTGTACGCCTGGTTCGCGCAGCAGGGCTGGCAACCGCTGCCGTTCCAGCGCGCGCTGTGGCGGCAGTACCTGGACGGCGGCTCCGGGCTGCTGCACACGCCCACCGGCAGCGGCAAGACCCTGGCTGCGTTCGGCGGCCCGTTGTTGGAGGGTCTGCGTGCGCAGGCCGCGGCGCAGGCGGCCGCCGCCGAACAGACGCCCGCCCGTGGCAACGGCGCCAGCGCGACCGCCAAGACCGTCGCGCCGCCGCACACGCGCCGGCAGGCGCAACGCGACCTCAAGGTGCTATGGATCACCCCGTTGCGCGCGCTCGCCGCCGACACCGTGCGCGCGCTGCGCGAACCGGCGCAGGCGTTGGGCCTGGACTGGCAGGTCGGCCTGCGCACCGGCGACGCCAGCGCGCGCGACAAGCGCCTGGCGCGCAGCGGCAAGCTCGACGTACTGGTGACCACGCCCGAATCGCTGGCGCTGCTGCTGTCCTATCCCGACACCGCGCCGCAACTGGCGACGCTGCGCTGCGTGATCGTCGACGAGTGGCACGAACTGCTCGGCAACAAGCGCGGTGTGCTGCTGCAGCTGTGCCTGGCGCGGCTGCGCGGGTGGGCGCCGGCACTGCGCACCTGGGGCCTGTCGGCCACGCTCGGCAACCTCGACGAGGCGCGCGACGTGCTGCTGCCGCACCTGCCGCAGGCGCCGATCGTGGCCGGGGTCAAGCCGCGCACGCTGATCCTGGAGACGTTGGCACCCGCGGTGGGCGAGCGCTTCCCCTGGGCCGGGCACCTGGGCCTGGCGCAATTGCCGCGGGTGCTGGAAAAACTCTTCGCGGTGCGCACCAGCCTGCTGTTCACCAACACCCGCGCGCAGGCCGAGCTGTGGCATCAGGCGCTGACCTCGGTGTGGCCGGAAGAAGCGCACACGCTGGCCCTGCACCACGGCTCGCTGGACCCAGCGCTGCGCAGCGCCGCCGAGCAAGGCCTGCGCGACGGCAGCCTGCGCTGCGTGGTGGCGACCTCCAGCCTGGACCTGGGCGTGGACTTCCCCGCGGTCGACCAGGTGCTGCAGATCGGCAGCCCCAAGGGCGTGGCGCGGCTGCTGCAGCGTGCCGGCCGCGCCAAACACCGCCCCGGCGAGGCCGGCCACGTGTTGTGCGTGCCCTCGCACGCGCTGGAACTGGTCGAATACGCCGCGGCGCGCCGCGCCATCGTCCATGGCCGCATCGAATCGCGGCCCTCGCCGCGGCTGTCGCTGGACGTGCTGGCGCAGCACTGCATCACCTGCGCGCTGGGCGGCGGCTTCGCTGCCGACGCGCTGTACGCCGAAGTGCGCGGCACCGCCGCCTTCGCCATGCTGGATGCGCCGACCTGGCAGGCGGTGCTGGAGTTCGTCGTGCAGGGCGGACGCGCGCTGGCGCAGTATCCGGACTACCGCAAGGTGGTGCTGGACGCGGACGGCCGGTACCGCGTGCACGACCGCCGCATCGCCCTGCGCCATCGCCTGTCGATCGGCACCATCACCAGCGATGGCAGCGTCGCGGTGCGCTTCCTGCGCGGCGGCCGGCTCGGCGCGGTGGAGGAGCAGTTCGTCGGCCGTCTGCGCCGCGGCGATCGCTTCCAGTTCGCCGGGCGCCTGCTGGAACTGGTGCGGCTGGAGGACATGACCGCCTACGTGCGCCTGGCCAAGGGCGGCGACGGCAGCGTGCCGAAGTGGATGGGCGGGCGCATGCCGCTGTCTTCGGAACTGGGCCGCGAGGTGGAAGCGGTGTTCGCCGATCCGCGCGGCGAGGCCGAACTGCGCGCGCTGGCGCCGCTGCTCGGCCTGCAGCGCGCGCTGTCGGATCTGCCGGCGCCGCAGCGGCTGCTGGCCGAGCGCGTGCGCGCCCGCGACGGCCAGCACCTGTTCGTGTATCCGTTCGCCGGCCGTCAGGTGCACGAAGGCTTGGCCGCGTTGCTGGCGCTGCGCTGGGGCCGGCGGCAGCGCAATACCTTCAGCTTCGCCGCCAACGACTATGGCTTCGTGCTGTCGCCGGCGGAGGACGCGCCGATCGAGGCGGTACTGCTGCGCGAACTGCTGAGTCCGGCGCAGTTGTTCGAGGATCTGCGCGAGAGCCTCAACCTGGGCGAACTGGCGCGGCGCCAGTTCCGCGAGATCGCCCGCGTCGCCGGCCTGTTGCCGCCGAGCCTGCCCGGCCGCCTGCCGCGCAGCCTGCGCCAGCTGCAGGCCTCCAGCGGCCTGCTGTACGACGTGCTGAGCCGCTTCGATCCCGAGCACTTGCTGCTGGCGCAGGCCGAGCGCGAGGTGCTGCAGGGCGAGATGGAACTGACCCGGCTCGCCGCCACCCTGGACGATTGCGCCGCGCGCGAGCTGGCGCTGCACAGTCCGCGCAGCCTCACGCCACTGGCGTTCCCGCTGTGGGCCGAGAGCATCCGCGGCCAGCTCAGCACCGAGGACTGGAAAGCGCGGGTGATGCGCGCGGCGGCGCAACTGGAGCAGCGCCATGCGCGCTGAACTGGACTGGCGGCTGGCCGGCGAACCAATGCGCCTGCTCGGCGACCGCGCACTGTACTGGCCGGCGCGGCGACGGCTGCTGATCGCCGACCTGCATCTGGGCAAGGCCGACGTCTTCCGCCGCGCCGGCATCGGCCTGCCGCGCGGCGGCACCGCGCTCGACCTGGCGCGGCTGTCGGCCCTGCTGGAGGCGCAGGACGCGGCGGAACTGTGGATCCTCGGCGACGTGCTGCACGGCGCCGCACCCGATGCCGACTGGCAACGCCAGTGGCATGCCTGGCGCGTGCAGCATCCGCAACTGCGCGTGGCGGCAATCGCCGGCAACCATGACCGCGCCCTCGCCGGCGCCGGGCTGGACATCGCGCCGCTTGGCACGCAGGTGGAAGACGGCCCGTTCGTGCTGCGCCACGATCCGGTGACGGATGCGCAGCGCCACGTGCTGTGCGGGCACCTGCACCCGCTGGCCAAACTGCCTGGCTTGCGCCCGCGCTGGCCGGCGTTCTGGCTGCGCGACGGCATGACCGTGCTGCCGGCGTTCTCGCACTTCACCGCCGGCGTCGCCCCGGTGCTGGCGCCGGGCGAGCGCTTGGTCGCCTGCGTCGAGGGTGCGGCCTTCGCCCTTCCAGTGGCAACGGCGTAGATCGGGCGGGGTGGCGACTGGTCGTGACTGCAACCGAAGTGGCCAGTGCGATGCCGTGCTGTGGGAGGGACTTCAGTCCCGATGCGTCCGACTCAAAGGCGTCGGGGCTGAAGCCCCTCCCACAGTGCAGTCGCAATGCATTGCGCGAGTGCTTGGCACCGTGTCGGAGGAAGCGTCGGTGCAACGCCGGGCAGCCCATGACCGCGATCAAAGCAACAAGTGCACTGCCTTAGTGTGGGAGGGACTGCAGTCCCGACGCGACCAACTGAAGGGTGTCGGGGCTGAAGCCCCTCCCACAGTGCAGTCGCAATGCATTGCGCGAGTGCTTGGCACCGTGCCGGAGGAAGCGTCGGCGTAACGCGGGGCAGCCCATGACCGCGATCAAGGCAACAAGTGCACTACCCTAATGTGGGAGGGACTTCAGTCCCGACGCGACCAACTGAAGGGTGTCGGGGCTGAAGCCCCTCCCACAGTGCAGTCGCAATGCATTGCGCGAGTGCTTGGCACCGTGCCGGAGGAAGCGTCGGCGTAACGCGGGGCAGCCCATGACCGCGATCAAGGCAACAAGTGCACTGCCCTAATGTGGGAGGGACTTCAGTCCCGACGCGACCAACTGAAGGGCGTCGGGGCTGAAGCCCCTCCCACAGTGCAGTCGCAATGCATTGCGCGAGTGCTTGGCGCCGTGCCGGAGGAAGCATCGGTGGAACGCCGGGCAGCCCATGACCGCGATCAAAGCAACAAGTGCACTGCCCTAATGTGGCAGGGACTTCAGTCCCGACGCGACCAACTGAAGGGTGTCGGGGCTGAAGCCCCTCTCACACAAGATTGGCGAATCGCGGCACGACAATGTTGCAAGTGCAAACACAGAACATCGCCGTCGGACCGCGCTCGCCGCGTTGCGCTCTGCACGCGCCGTCGCCACGACGAATCACCCAAGCCCGCGTCCACCTGCGTCCGCGATCTCGCCGCCTACGGCAGCGCCACGCGTCGCGCCACCGCGTCCTGCAACGCTTCGAGAAACTCCGGCGCCAGCGGCAGCTTGCCGAACCAGCCGTGCTGAGTGCCGCTGAGCACGCGCAGCATGTGTCCGCGGCCCCCCGGCATGCGCCCGGCCGGCAGCATGCCCACATCGCGCAGCCGCGCCACCACGTCGCGCTCGGACTGGAACAGCGGGGTCAGCCAGCGGCTCCAGAACTGATACACCGCCACGTGCGCCTGGCGCTGCGCCTGGTAGCGCACCAGCGCCGCGTCGATGTCCGGCGCGGTGCGCAGGCTCTCGCTCAATGCCCAGGCATCCATCAGCGCCATGTTGACGCCCTGCCCCAGTTGCGGGCTCATCGCATGCGCCGCGTCGCCGGCCAGCACCAGGCGGCCGCGGTACCAGTGCCGCTGCACCGCATCGCGGTAGCTGGCCCGCGCCAGTTGCGCCGGTGCGTCGATCTGCGCCAGGCGTTCTCGCGCCTGCGGCCACAACTGCGCGATCTCCTCCAGCCACGGCTGCACACCGCGCGCCTGCCAGGCATCGAACTCGGCGGTCGGCAGGCTCCAGAAGAAACTCACCCGGGGCTCGGCATCGCCTGGGCGGGTGCCCACCGGCAGCAGGCCGATCATCTTGCGCGCGGCCACGTAGCGCTGGCGCAGTTCGTCGGGGAAGGCCCAGTCGCCGCGCGGCAGCAGGCACCACAGCGCGCCCCACGGATACATCCGGTCCAGCCGCGTCGCCTGCACCTGCGCGCGCAGCGCCGAGGCCGAACCGTCGCAGGCGATCACCAGGTCGAACGGCCCGTGCCAGCGGCCGTGCTGGTCCTGCACCCGGCGCAGCGTGTCGTCGATGGCGACGATGCGCGTATCGCGCTGCAGCGTGGCGTAGCCGTCCCAGGCCTGCGCCAGCAGGGCGAACAGGGCGCCTCGCTGCATGCCCAGCCCGAACAGGCGCGCCTCCAGGTCGCGGTAGCGCATGTCCATCACCGCGCGCCCGCACGGGGTCTCGCCGTACAGGCGGTGCACCGGCGCGCCGTAGGCCAGGGCCTGATCGAGCAGGCCGATCCGCCACAGCACCTGCAGGCCGGTCGGCTGCAGCAGGAAACCGGCACCGACCGGTCCGGGCTCGGCGGCGCGCTCGAACACCTGCACGCGGTGCCCGTCGCGCGCCAGCAGCAGCGCCAGTGCCTGGCCTGCGGTGCCATACCCCACGATCCCGATCTGCAATCCTTGCGTCATTGCCTGCACCGCCTGCCGACGCCGACACCACGGCGTCTCCCATAAAAAACCCCGCCGAAGCGGGGTTCAAGGCACAACCGAGTCAACGCGCGCGCTTACTCGACCGGCGTGATATTCGAGGCTTGCGCGCCCTTCGGACCCTGGGTCACGTCGTAGCTGACACGCTGTCCTTCCTGCAGGCTGCGGAAGCCCTTGGAGTTGATCGCGGAGAAGTGCGCGAACACATCGGCGCTACCGTCTTCCGGAGAAATAAAACCAAATCCCTTGGCGTCGTTGAACCACTTGACGGTACCGTTCGGCATGGTGATGCGAGACCTTTTGCAGTGAATGGGTGGTGGTTGTGCGGCAGCCGCACCGGCGGAGTATGCAAAGCTTGCGCAACGAAGACAATCACCCGCGCGCCAGTTCCCCCACCAGCTCCGGCAGCCCGACCGAGGCCGCCTCGACATTGGCCAGCACCTCGGCCAGGGTGATTTCCTCGGCATCGCCGCAGCCGGCCGCCCAGTTCGCCACGATCGCCAGGCAGGCGTAGTCCAGGCCCAGCTCGCGCGCCAACCCGGCTTCGGGCATGCCGGTCATGCCGACCAGGTCGCAACCGTCGCGGCGCAGCCGCGCGATCTCGGCAATGGTTTCCAGGCGCGGCCCCTGCGTGGCGGCGTAGCAGCCACCGTCCACAAGCACGGTGCCGGTGACGCGCGCGGCGGAGAGGATCTTGCTGCGCAGCAGCGGCGAATACGGATGACCGAAATCCACGTGCAACACCTCGCTGCCCGGCTCTTCGCACAGGGTGGAGATGCGCCCCCAGGTGTAGTCGATGAGCTGATCCGGGCATGCCAGCACGCGCGGGCCGAAGCGCTCGGTGATGCCGCCCACCGTGTTCAACGCGAGCACGCGCGTGGCGCCGATCTGCTGCAGCGCAGCAAGGTTGGCGCGGTAGTTGATCTTGTGCGGCGGCAGCGAATGGCCTTCGCCGTGGCGGGCCAGGAAGGCGACGCGGTGGCCAAGCAACGTGCCGACCCGCACCGGGCCGGAAGGCGCGCCGTAGCGCGTCTCGACCTCGTGGGTCTGCACATCGTCCAGTTGTGCGAGCTTGTAGACGCCGGTGCCGCCGATGACGGCCAGTGCGATGTTGTCCATGCGGATCCTCGAACGAAAGGGAACGCCTGCGCCGGCGACGCGCGCCGGCAGCGGGAAACTTCAGCGACGGCGGCGAGGCTGGCTCGCCTGCCCCGCTTACTCCTTCATCGCGTAGATCGCCGGCAGGTTGCGCAGGGCCTCGTTGACGTCCATGCCGAAGCCGAACACGTAGCGGTCCGGCACTTCGACGCCGACGTAGTCGGCACTGACCCCGGGCACGCAGCGGTCGTGGCGCTTGACCGTCAGCGCGGCGATGCGCACGTCGGTGGCGCCCTGCTCCAGGCACCACTCGCGCACTGCCTTCAGGGTCAGGCCTTCGTCGAGGATGTCGTCGAGCAACAGCACGCGGCGACCGTACAGCGCGGTGGCCGGGCGGTGCTTCCACACCAGTTCGCCGCCGACGGTCTCGCCGCGGTAGCGGGTGGCGTGCAGGTAGTCCAGCTGCAGGTCCTGGCCGCGGCTGCCCAGTTCCAGCGCCAGCTGGCCGGCGAACGGCAGCGCGCCGTGCATGATGGTCAGGTAGACCGGGGTTTCGCCGCGGTAGTCGGCGGCGATGGCGTCGGCCATCTGGGCGATGGCCTGGTCGATGCGGGTGCGATCGACCAGCAGGTCGGCCTGGGCCAGGGCCTGGGCGATGGTGAGAGTGGACATCAGGCGGTTTTTCCGAAGGTGGAGAGAAGATGGGATTGGGTGTGGCCATAGCGAGCATCGGCCAGCAGGCCGTCCCAGCCAAGGCCGCCGCGGCCGATCAGGCCGAGCAGCGCGGCGGTGTTGAGCGGGCGATCGCGCACGGCCTGCAGCGAGTCTTCGACCAGTTCCGGGTGGCAGACCAGGACCACGTCGCAGCCGGCGTTCAGGTGCGCAGTGACCCGCGCGGCGACGCCGCCAGCGGCGAACGAGGCGGCCATGCCGATGTCGTCGGAGAACACCACGCCGCGGAAGCCCAGCTCCTGGCGCAGGATCTGCTGGATCCAGCGCGGCGAGTAGCCGGCCGGTTCCGGCGCCACCTGCGGGTAGACCACGTGCGCCATCATCACCGCGTCGGCGCCGGCGGCGATGCCTGCGGAGAACGGCACCAGGTCTTCCTGGCGCAGGGTGTCCAGCGAACGCGGGTCCTCGGCGTTGTCGACGTGGGTGTCCTCGAGCACGGTGCCGTGGCCGGGGAAATGCTTGAGAGTGGCGCCCATGCCGACGCTGTGCATGCCGCGCACATAGGCCGCGGCGAAGGCCGCGACCACCTGCGGATCGTCGCTGAAGGCGCGGTCGCCGATGGCGCGGTTGCCGCGGGCCAGGTCCAGCACCGGGGCGAAGCTGAGGTCGATGCCGCTGGCGCGGATCTCGCTGGCCATCAGCCAGGCGTGCTGCTCGGCCATCTCCAGCGCCGCGGCCGGATCGCGCGCGTACAGCGCGCCGAAATCCTGCAGCGGCGGCAATGCGCTGTAGCCCTCGCGGAAGCGCTGCACGCGCCCGCCTTCCTGGTCCACGCAGAGCAGCAGCGGCCGCGGCGTGGCGGCGCGGATCGCCGCGCTCAACTCGGTCACCTGCGCGCGCGAGGCGAAATTGCGTTTGAACAGGACCACGCCGGCCACCGCATCGTGCTGCAGCCAGTCGCGCTCCTGCGCGGTGAGTTCGGTACCGGCAACGCCGATCGCGAGCATGCGGGGGATTCCTCCTGCCGGCGCGGTTCAGGCGCCTGTGGGTCGGCATTGTCGCAGATGCCGGCGTCGGCGGCAGGTCGCGCCGCTGCCAGCTGACACGTCTCGGTAATGAACGCGTCCGAGTTGAGGCGCGCGCAGCGACGCGCAGCGCAGCAGAGCCGCGCCGCGCTGCAGTCCGCCCGGTCCGCGCGCGCAAGGCGGCCTTGCGGCCCGTTGCCTGGCCGCCTGGCTGGCACGCGCGCGATGCGGGAGAGGTCCGCGGCGAACCGGCATGGGCATCAGCAGGACGCCTGCGCACCACCGCGGGCCGCCCCTCGCCTCCTGCGACGCTGTCTGGCGCGCCGCCCGCGGCGCGGGGCACCCAACGTACAGCGCGCGACGTTCTAGACCGCGCACCCCTCCGGACCGCAATCGCGGCCCGCCTGGGCGTCGGCCAGCAAACCGCGCACGGTGGCGGCGAACACCTCCGGCGGCTGCGCGCCCTGCAGCGCCTGGCGGCCATCGATGACGTAGGTGGGCACCGCGCGGATGCCCATGGCCTGCGCCTGCTGCAGTTCCGCCTCGATCTCGTCCAGTCCCTCGTCGCCGGCCAGCAGCGCCTGCACCCGCGCCGCCGACAACCCACCGGCGGCACCGGCATCGCACAGCGTCTGCACCTCGGCCAGGTTGCGGCCCTCGGCGAAGTGCGCATGGAACAGCGCCTCGGCGACCGCGTCGACATCGCCCTCGCGCGCGGCCAGCCACAGCAAGCGGTGCGCGGGCAGCGTGGTCACCCGCACCTGGCCGCGGCCGAAGTCGAACGGCAGGCCTTCGGCGCGTGCGGTGGCCTGGGTCTGCGCGAGGATCTGCTCGGTGCGCGCCGCACCACCGAACTTGGCCGCATAGGCCTCGCGCAACGGCACCGGCTCGGTGCCGGCATCCGGATCCAGTTGATACGGATGCCAGTGGATCTCCAGCGCCGGCGCGTCCGCGCCGAGCGACGCAAGACCTTGCTGCAACCGGCGCTTGCCGATCCAGCACCAGGGACAGACCACGTCGGACCAGATATCGATGCGCATGAGCGGGGATTAGGGATTAGGGATTGGGGATTGGGGATTGGGGATTGGGGATTGGGGATTCGCAAAAGCATAAGCCGGATCGCTGCAGCTGGCCCGCCTTTGCCAATCCCTAATCCCGACTCCCCAATCCCGTCCATTCGCAGAATGGACACGTCGCCAGCGCCACGTTGTAGTACCGCGGATCGTCGGTGACTTCGGCGCCGAGCCAGTCCGGCGTGGCGAACGCCTCGTCGGCGCTGTCCAGCTCGATCTCGGCGACCACCAGCCCGGCGTTGTCGCCGAGGAACTCGTCCACTTCCCAGAGGTGGCCCTGGTACTGCACGAGATGCCGGCGCTTGTCGATCATGCCGCCCACGCACAGCGCCAGCAGCGCGCGCGCATCGTCCAGCGGGATCGGGTACTCGAACTCCTGGCGGGTATGCCCGAGCTCGCGCGACTTGAGGTTGAGGAACGCGGCCTCGCCCTGCACCCGCACCCGCACCGACGCCTTCTGCGCCCCGCTGGCCAGCGCCGCCTGGTCGTTGAGATAGCCCTGCGCCATCGGAATCACCGCATGCGCCGCCGCGCGCCAGCCGTCGCCGATGACGAGGAATTTGCGTTCGATTTCGATGGCCATGGGAATCGGGAATGGGGAAAGGAGAATGGAAAAAGCTTAAACCGCGCGCGCAGCCGCTGTGACGAATCCCTAATCCCGATTCCCCATTCCCGGCTTTTCGAACACCGCAATGC
Organism: Xanthomonas sontii; assembly: GCF_040529055.1. Taxonomy (NCBI): domain Bacteria; kingdom Pseudomonadati; phylum Pseudomonadota; class Gammaproteobacteria; order Lysobacterales; family Lysobacteraceae; genus Xanthomonas; species Xanthomonas sontii. The sequence continues at coordinate 4,369,301 of NZ_CP132342.1, forward strand.
TCTCCACATGCGCGGTGTGCGGGAACATGTCCATCGCGCCGGCGGCCTTGAGCACGAAGCCCTGTTCGTTGACCAGGTAGCCGGCGTCGCGCGCCAGCGAGCCAGGATGGCAGCTGACGTAGACGATGCGCTGGAACTGTTTCAGCGGCAGTTGCTGCAGCACCTCCAGCGCACCGGAACGCGGCGGGTCCAGCAGCAGCTTGTCGAAGCCCTGGCGCATCCACGGCGCCTGCCGTTGGTCCTGGGTCAGGTCGGCGGCGAAGAACTGGGCGTTGTCCAGGCCGTTGCGCTGCGCGTTGTCCCGCGCGCGCGCCACCAGCCCGGCGTCGCCTTCCACGCCGACCACCTCGCGCACGGTGCGCGCCAGCGGCAGGGTGAAGTTGCCCAGGCCGCAGAACAGGTCCAGCACGCGGTCGTCGGGCTGCGCGTCGAGCAGCGCCAGCGCGTGCGCGATCATCTTCTCGTTGAGCGCGGCGTTGACCTGGATGAAGTCCAGCGGCCGGAACGCCAGTTCCACGTCCCATTGCGGCAGCCGGAACGACAGCGGCACGGCCTGCGGATACAGCGGGTGCACGCTGTCCACGCCACCGGGCTGCAGGAAGATGGCGAAGTCGTGCTCCTGGGCGAAGGCGATCAGCGCGTCCTGGTCGCGCGCGCTCAGCGGCTGCATGTGTCGGAAGGTCAGCGCCACCGCGGCGTCGCCGGCGATGAACTCGATCTGCGGGATGTCGCGCTTGCCGTCCAGGCTTTCGACCAGTTCGGCCAGCGCGGTCACCTTGAAGCCGATCTGCGGGATCACCGTGTGGCAGACCGACAGGTCGGCGACGAAACGCGGATCCTGCTCGCGGAACCCGACCAGGGTCTTGTCCTTCTTTTCCACCCGCCTAACCGAGAAGCGGCCCTTGCGCCGATAGCCCCAGGGCGCGCCGGTCAGCGCCGGCAGCACCGCCTGCGGGGTCACGTGGCCGATGCGCTCCAGGTTCTCGGTCAGCACCCGCTGCTTGGCGACGATCTGCTGGTCCTCGGCCAGGTGCTGCAGCACGCAGCCGGCGCAGACGCCGAAATGCGGGCAGCGCGGCGTCACCCGCTGCGGCGAGGCCTGCAGCACCTGCACGGTGCGCGCCTCGTCGAAGTGGCGGTTGCGCGCGGTCGGTTCGGCCAGGACGGTCTCGCCGGGCAGCGCGCCGGCGACGAAGGCGACCTTGTCGCCCTCGCGGCGGGCCACGCCGCGGCCGTCGTGGCTGAGGTCGGCGATGTCGGTCTGGAAGGGCGTGCGGTCGAGACGGTTTCTGGATCGGGCCACGTGGCAACAGGCTGCGGGCGGAAAAGGGCGGCTATTGTCGCAGATGGGCCGGGCCTCGCCGGCTTGCGATTGCCGCGCCGGCGAGGCAAAGTGGCGCACGCACGCGCGCCACCGCGCGGGATGCGACCACGCCGCATGGAGGCATCAGCATGGCATCGAACCAGGACCCGGTAACGCGACTGCTGCTCGTCGAAGACGACCCGATCAGCCGCGCTTTCTTCGACGCGACGCTGCAAGCGCTGCCGGCCCAGGTGGACCTGGCCGACTCCGTCGCCAGCGCCCTCGCCCGCGCGCAGGCGCAGGCGCACGACCTGTGGCTGATCGACGCCAACTTGCCCGACGGCAGCGGCAGCGACTTGCTGTGCCAGTTGCAGCGGCAACGCCCCGGCACCCTGGGGCTGGCGCATACCGCCGACACCAGCGCCACGGTCCGCGCGCAGTTGCTCGACGCCGGGTTCGCCGACGTGCTGCTGAAACCGCTCAGCACCGAACGGCTGCTGCAATCGGTGCGCCGGCTGCTCGCGCGCAGCCGCCTCGGCGGCACCGCCGGGACCGCCGAACCGACCCTGGACTGGGACGAGACCACCGCGCTGGCCGCGCTCAACGGCGAGCGCGCGCACTTGATCGCATTGCGCGAACTGTTCCTGGCCGAGCTGCCCGGCACCCGCGATGCGGTGGCCTCGGCCCTGCAACTCAGCGACGACCAGGCCGTGCGCAGCCACCTGCACCGGCTGCAGGCCAGCTGCGGCTTCGTCGGCGCCGCCCGCCTGGCGCGGGCCGTGCGCCAGTTGCATGGCGACCCGGCCTCTTCGCAGGCCCGCCACCAGTTCAGCGAGGCGGTGGCGGCGTTGTTGCACTGAAGGCCGGGATTGGAGATTGGGGATGGCTCCCAGTCACTTCCCACGCGTCGGCGTGGGGCGCCACCTGCCACAACCCGCGCTTCTCGAGCGTTGCCCTGGCGGTCCCGGCTGGCAGCCGCCCTTCCCCGTGCGGTCACGATCCGGTCTCGCGACGGTGACGACAACGACGGCGTCCGCATGGCGCTCGCCACATAGCGAAACTTGCAAATAAGATTCGTTCTCGAATAAATTAACGCCCCGACGACATCTGCGGACCAGCCATCGCCCCGTCCGTTCACTACACGCAACAGGGGCCTTCTCATGTTTCAGACATCATTCCACCGGCCAGCGCCGGCCATGGGCGTGCTCGCCCGCGCGCTGCTGGCCGCTCTCGTGGCCGCCGCGTCCACCTCGGCCAGCGCCCAGGACACCGCCAGTGACGGCACCCGCGATGCCGGGTCATCGGCCGAGGCCACGCAACTGGACACGGTCATGGTCAAAGGCCAGCGGCTCAGCCTGGACCTGCAGCAGGATGCGGCGGTCGGCGCGCTGGGCACGTCGCGCCTGCTGGATACGCCGTTCTCGGTGAGCCTGATCGAAGAACCCGAGATCGCGCGGCGCCAGGCCACCACGCTGGGGCAGATCTTCATCAACGATCCATCGGTGTTCGCGGCCGAGCCGCCGGCCACCACCAATTGGTGGGGCACGCAGATCCGCGGCATCGGCGTGCGCAATTTCTACGTGGACGGCGTGCCCATGCTGATGGAATGGGGCGGCGAGTTCCCGCTGGAAGCGGTGCAATCGGTGCAGGCGCTGAAGGGCCTGGGCGGCTTCATGTACGGCTTCGGCGCACCGGGCGGCATCGTCAGCTACCAGACCAAGCGCCCCACCGACACGCCACTGCTGGCCACCACGGTTGGCTACCGCAACGACAACGTGTTCTCGGCGCAGGTGGATGCGGGCGGCCGTGCCAACGGCGCCGACTCCTTCGGCTACCGGCTCAACGCCGGCATCGAACGCGGCGACGCGTACAACGGCGCGGGCATCGACCGCAAGACGATCGCTCTTGCGGTCGAGCAACCGATCGTCGAGGGCCTGACCTGGCATGCCGAACTGGTGCACGAGCGCAACACGCTCGAGCACGAGCCGCTGTATTTCTATTGGGACGCCTACCAGGGCACCCGCCTGCCCCGCCCCACCAGCGACTACGACAAGATCCGCGTCGACGGGGCCTACTACGAGACCGCCCTGCTGCACGCGACCACCGGCCTGAACTGGCGCATCGACGAGCGCTGGAGTGCGGCGCTGAGCCTGGGCGGCAGCCGCCGCCGGCACACGTCGCACAAGATGTTCGCCAATCTGCTGAACGAAGCGGGCGACTACGCCGGTTTCGCCTACGACTTCGGTGCGGTGCTGCGCAACAGCGTGGTGCAGTTGCTGGTCAACGGCCGCGTCGACACCGGTCCGGTGACGCACGCGTTGGTGTTCGGTGCCTCGGTGCAGCGCAGTTGGGACCAGTGGAGCAAGGCGTTCTACTGGAGCAACGACTTCGACGGCAACCTGTATCGCCCGCAGTCCTTCCGCCCCACCCGCCGACCGGACTACAGCCTGGCGCCGGTCAGCGCGGACCTGCGCCAGAAGGCGGTGTTCGTCAGCGACACCCTGCAGTTCGGCGACCACTGGCGCGCCATCCTCGGCGCGCGCCACGTGGATTACCAGCAACGCGATCTGGATGGCGACGCGTCGGTGGACAGCGGCTACCGCACCTCGGTGACGACCCCGACCGTGGCGCTGATCTACAAGCCCATCGACGACGTGTCGCTCTACGCCAGCTACGTGGAGGCGCTGGAGCCCGGCAGCCGCGTCGGCACCGATGCGCTGCCCGCCTATGCCAACGCCGGCAGCGTGCTGGCGCCGACGGTGAGCAAGCAGTACGAACTGGGCGCCAAGCTGCAGAGCGGGCGCTTCGCGCTGACCACCGCCGCGTTCCGCATCGAGCGCGGCGCGCAGATCGACGCCTACCGCGACGGCCTGCGCTACCTGACCCAGGACGGCCTGACCCTGTATCGCGGGCTGGAAGTGATCGGCAGCGTCGGCGTGACCGAGGATCTGGAAGTGGGCGTCGGCGGACTGTGGATGGACCCGCGGCTGCAGGATCTGTCGCCGGACAACGCGGCCCTGCGCGGCAACCGCCCGGCCGGCGCTGCACGCCGGCAGTTGCTGGCCAATGCCACCTGGCGCGTGCCGGGCGTGCGCGGCCTGAGCCTGCACGGCAACGTGCGCTACTCCGGCGATGCCTACTACGAGGATCAGAATCGCGTGCTCATCCCCGGGCATACCGTCGCCGCGGCCGGCTTCCAGTACGCCACCACGCTGGGCGGCTACGACGCGTTGCTGACAGGCAACATCAACAACCTGTTCGATCGCACCTACTGGAACCAGCACACGCTGGGCGAGGCACGCAATGCGGCGCTGAGCCTGCGGATCGATTGGCGCTGAGTGCGCCTGCCGCTGCCGTGGCCCCGCGTGGCGACGGCGGCGACGGGCGGCGGCGTGGAGGTCTGTGGTCGTGACGGAAGCGACCGCAGGCGCGGCTCCAGCCGCGAAGGCGTTACCGGGAAAATCCGTCGCCGCTGACCCCGCAAGAACGGACAAGAACCGCTTCTACGGAGCAAGCCGCACCCGGTTGGGCGTGTGACGAACGCAGCTCACTCGGGTGTCCGCGTGGCGGCAGCGCTCGCGGCGTCGATCCGCCGCACTCACGACGCCGCGGAAGGCGGCGACCGCGGCGACGCTTCCGGTGTGGATATCGACATCGGATCGCGCTGCGCATCCGGCTCGGCGTCCGGCTCCGATATCGCCGCAGGTGCAGCCGATCCCGGCGGCTCGTCCTGCGGCGGCTCGGGATCGGCGACCGCCGGCGCGATGCCCGCGGCGCTGGCGCTGCGCTGCCGCGCCAGGTCCTCGACCATTTCCCAGGATTTCAGGCCGCGCCCGCCGAGGTGGTGCAGCAGCACCACACGCATGCCGCGGCGCAGGCCGGGCAGATCCTCGGCAGCCGGTTCGGTATCGTCGGCCAGCGCCAGCAGGGCGCGCCCGGTGGCCATGCCGCTGCGTTGATCGTGGCCGCGGTCGCTCAGCAGCCGGCGTGGCCCGTGCTCGGCGTCGAGCACGTAGCGCGCGGCCGGGTCGATCGGGTCGCCGTCGCCGTCGTGGCGCAGGTCGAATCCCACGCCCAGCGCCTCCAGCAGGTCGCGCTCGAAGCAGCGCAGCGACCAGGCCAGCGGCGCTTCGGCGGCCAGCCGCGCGCGCACCCGCGCGTACGCCAGATACAGGTCCGGCGCCGGATCGTCGCGCGGCGCCAGACGCAGCGTCAGTTCGTTGATGTAGAAGCCGGCCAGCATCGCCTCGCCGCTCAGCCGCGGCGCCGCATCCATCGCCTCGGCCTCGCGCAGTTGCGCCAGTTCGCCGCGGCGCTGCGCGCTGAAGCGGATCGACTGCAGCGGCTGCAGTGCCGCGCGCAAGGCCTGCTTCTTCGGCCCGTGCACGCCGCGGGCCAGCACGCCGAGCCGGCCGTGATGCACGCTCAGCACCTCCACCAGCAGGCTGGTCTCGCGCCAGGGCCGGGCGTGCAGGACGAAACCGGGTTCGTGCTCGATCAAGGCTGCAGGGGCTGGGAATGGGGAGTGGGGAATAGGGAATGGAACAGCATGCCGTCCCTGGCCGCATCATCGTCCAACGAACGGAAGGAGCCAGCGTCGTGTAGAAGCGGCGTCAGCCGCGGCGGGCGTTACCGGGGGAGCGCACGTGGCTGAAGCCGCCCTTACGCACGCCATGATTGTCCGGGAGGCGCGGAAATCCGATTCCCGATTCCCGATTCACCATTCCCGGCTTATTCCCCGTACCCGAACGCCTTCAGCGCGGCTTCGTCGTCGGACCAGCCCTCGCGCACGCGCACCCAAGTCTCCAGGAACACCTTGGCGCCGAACAGGCGTTCCATCTGCTGGCGGGCCTTGGCGCCGATGTCCTTCAGGCGGGTACCGCCCTTGCCGATCACGATCGCCTTCTGGCCTTCGCGCTCGACCCAGATCACCGCGCCGATGCGCAGCAGCGCGCCGTCCTCGGCGAAGCGCTCGATCTCCACGGTGGTCGCGTACGGCAGTTCCTCGCCGAGCTGGCGCATCAACTGCTCGCGCACCAGTTCGCCGGCCAGGAAGCGCTGGCTGCGGTCGGTGATCTCGTCCTCGCCGAACATCGGCGGCGCTTCCGGCACCAAGGCCAGCAGGTCGCGCACCAGCGCCTCCAGGCCCTTGCGCTTGAGCGCGGAGATCGGATGCACCGCGGCGAAGCTGCGGCCCTCGCTGACCTGCTGCAGGAACGGCAGCAGCGCGGTCTTGTCCTTGAGCCGGTCGACCTTGTTGACCACCAGCACCACCGGGATGCCGGCGTCGCTGAGCACGTTGAACGCCAGCGTGTCCTCCTCGTCCCAACGCCCGGCCTCGATCACCAGCAGGCCCGCGTCCACGCCCTCCAGCGAGCCGCGCGCGGCGCGGTTCATCACCCGGTTCATGGCGCGCTTCTGCTCGCGGTGCAGGCCGGGGGTATCGACCAGCAGCAACTGGCCGGCCGGGAAGCTGGCGATGCCCAGCAGCCGGTGCCGGGTGGTCTGCGGCCGATTGGAGACGATGCTGACCTTGGCGCCCACCAGGGCGTTGGTCAGGGTGGACTTGCCCACGTTGGGGCGGCCGATCACGGCCACGCTGCCGCTGCGGTAAGGGGGAGTGGCTTGTTCGTTCACTTGCTCGAATCCAGTTGCTCGATGGCGGCGGCGGCGGCCTGCTGCTCGGCCAGGCGCCGCGAAGTGCCCTCGCCCTCGGTCACCAGGGCGGGCTCGGCGAGTACGCAGCGTACCCGGAATAGCTTGGCGTGGTCGTCGCCGGTCTCGCTGATCAGTTCGTAGGCCGGCAAGGTCCGCTGCCGGGCCTGCAGCCATTCCTGCAGGCGGGTCTTGGCGTCCTTCTCCACCTTGCCCACCGGCAGCGCCGCCAGCGCGGCCTCGAACCAGGGCAGGATGGTGGCGCGGCAGGTCTCGAAGCCGGCGTCCAGGTAGATCGCCGCGACCACGGCCTCCACCGCATCGGCCAGGATCGAGTCGCGGCGATGGCCGCCGGACTTCATCTCGCCCGGCCCCAGGGTCAGGCGTTCGCCCAGTTCCAGTTGCCGGCCGATCGCGGCCAGCGAAGCCTCGCGCACCAGTTCGGCGCGGGCGCGGGTCAGCGCGCCTTCGTCGGCCTTGGGCCAGCGCTGGTACAGCGCCTCGGCGATCAGCAGGTTGACGATGCCATCGCCGAGGAATTCCAGGCGTTCGTTGTGCGGTGCGCCGGCACTGCGATGGGTCAGCGCCTGTGCCAGCAACTGCGGCTCGGCAAAGCGGTGACCGATGCGGTCACCGCGCAGGATGGTCTTACTGGCCACCACGCGTCGTCAGGTCCTGGGTGGCGTCGAACTTGCCGACCACGTCCAGATTGGCGATCAGCGGGCGGCGCACTTCGTAGGCCACGTGCATCTTCACGCCGGTGTCGGTGCGCTCGAAGGTGACGTCGCCCGGCTTCACGTTGTCCGAGTTGTTGATGTCCAGGCGCCGGAACAACGAGGCCTTGGCCTGCGACGGGTCCATCTCGGCGCTGCCGGCTTCGGTCGCCAGGCCCTTCATCGCCGAGCGCACCGCATAGAACTCCATGTACATCGGGAACAGCTTCATGCCGATGTAGACGAAGAATCCGACCACCGCCAGCACGATCACGAACGAGGTCAAGGTCATGCCACTTTGCTTGTGCTTCATCGCGCTTCCCCTCACGCAAGTCACTGAATGGTCGTCCCGATCCGCGACGGATCGAAACTGCCGCTGCAAAACCAGCCTTCGCAATTGAGCCAGATCAGGAACGCCTTGCCGCGCAGGTTCTCCTCGGGCAGGAAATGGGTCTGGGTCCAGAACCGGCTGTCCTCGCTGTTGTCGCGATTATCGCCCATCACGAAGTACTTGCCCGGCGGCACCACCCAGTCGCCCTGGCCGGCGGGATTGTTGCGGTCGATCCATTCCAGCTCGGTGTGGGTGCGGCCCGGCAGATACTCGGTGAGCAGCGTGGCACCGGTCATTTCCGCGCCCTTGCCCTTGCCGACGTACTCGCCCATGACCTTGTACTTCATCGGCGTGCCGTTGATGTACAGGGTGTCGCCGTGGAAGCCGATGCGATCGCCCGGCAGGCCGATCACGCGCTTGATCCAGTTCTCGTCCGGCTTGTGCGGCGGCTTGAACACCACCACGTCGCCGCGCTTGGGCTCGCCGACCGGAATGATCTTCTGGTTGGTGATCGGCAGGCGGAAGCCATAGGAGAACTTGTTGACCAGGATGAAATCGCCGACCAGCAGGTTCGGCATCATCGAGCTGGACGGAATCTTGTACGGCTCGGCGATGAAGCTGCGCAGGATCAGCACCACCGCCAGGACCGGGAAGAACGCCCGCGAGTAGTCGACGATCACCGGCTCGCTGTCGAGCAACCCGGCCCGCGCGGCGCGGCGCTTGGCGAAGAACAGCTTGTCCAGCAGGGTGATGATGCCGGTGGCGAAGGTCAGGACCACCAGCGCGATTTCAAACCATTTCATTCTTATTCCTTCGGAATGGGAATCGGGAATGGAGAACGGGGAATCGGGAAGGCAAGAGCAGGCGCTCTTTCCATTCCCCATTCCCTATTCACGACTCCCAGCTACTTGTCCATCTGCAGCACAGCCAGGAAGGCTTCCTGCGGGATTTCCACGCGGCCGACCTGCTTCATGCGCTTCTTGCCTTCCTTCTGCTTTTCCAACAGCTTCTTCTTGCGCGAGACGTCGCCACCATAGCACTTGGCCAGCACGTTCTTGCGCATCGCCTTGACCGTGGTGCGGGCGATGATCTGCGAGCCGATCGCGGCCTGGATCGCCACGTCGAACATCTGCCGCGGGATCAGGTCCTTCATCTTCTCGCACAGTTCGCGGCCGCGGCGGTCGGCGTGGCTGCGGTGCGCGATCAGCGACAGCGCATCGACCTTGTCGCCGTTGATCAGCACGTCCACGCGCACGAACGGGCCGGCGTCGAAGCGCACGAAGTGGTAATCCAGCGAGGCGTAGCCGCGGCTGACCGACTTGAGCTTGTCGAAGAAGTCCAGCACCACCTCGGCCATCGGCAGTTCGTAGCTGATCTGCACCTGGCTGCCCAGGTAGTTGATGCCGATCTGGCTGCCGCGCTTTTCCTCGCACAGCTTGATGATGTTGCCGATGTATTCCTCGGGGGTGAGGATGTTGGCGCGGATGATCGGCTCGCGAATCTCCTCGACCATGTTCACCGGCGGCAGCTTGGCCGGGTTGTCCATGCTGATGATGCTGCCGTCGGTCTTCAGCACCTCGTAGACCACGGTCGGCGCGGTGCTGATCAGGTCCAGGTTGTACTCGCGCTCCAGGCGCTCCTGCACGATCTCCATGTGCAGCATGCCGAGGAAGCCGCAGCGGAAGCCGAAGCCCATCGCCTCGGAGCTTTCCGGCTCGAAACGCAGCGCCGCGTCGTTCAGGCGCAGCTTGTCCAGCGCCTCGCGCAGGTTGGTGTAGTCCTCGGCATCGACCGGGAACAGGCCGGCGAACACGCGCGGCTGCATTTCCTGGAAGCCCGGCAGCGGCTTGCTCGCCGGATCGCCGGCCAGGGTCAGGGTGTCGCCGACCGGCGCGCCGTGCACGTCCTTGATGCTGGCGGTGACCCAACCCACCTCGCCCGCGCGCAGCGCCGGCAGCACCTTGCGCTTGGGCGTGAACACGCCGACGTTGTCGACCTGGTGGGTGCGGCCGGTAGACATCACCAGCAGCTTGTCGCCAGCCTTGATCTCGCCCTGCATCACCCGCACCAGCGAGACCACGCCCAGGTAGTTGTCGAACCAGGAATCGATGATCAGCGCCTGCAGCTTGTCGGTGTCGCGCGGCACCGGCGGCGGGATGCGGTGCACGATCGCCTCCAGCACGTCGCGCACGTTCAGCCCGGTCTTGGCGCTGACCGCGACCGCGTCGGTGGCGTCGATGCCGATCACCGCCTCGATCTCGGCCTTGGCGCGGTCGATGTCGGCGGTGGGCAGGTCGATCTTGTTCAGCACCGGCACCACTTCCAGGCCCTGCTCCACCGCGGTGTAGCAGTTGGCCACCGACTGCGCTTCCACGCCCTGCGCCGCGTCCACCACCAGCAGCGCGCCCTCGCAGGCGGCCAGCGAGCGGCTGACCTCGTAGGAGAAGTCGACGTGGCCGGGGGTGTCGATGAAGTTCAGGTGGTAGACCTGCCCGTCCTGCGCGGTGTACGGCAGCGACACGGACTGGGCCTTGATGGTGATGCCGCGTTCGCGCTCGATCGGGTTGGAGTCGAGCACCTGCGCTTCCATCTCGCGCGCCTGCAGGCCGCCGCAGAGCTGGATGATGCGATCGGCCAGGGTCGATTTGCCGTGGTCGACGTGGGCGATGATGGAGAAGTTGCGGATGTTCCGCATCGAATCAGAGGACATGAGGTGGGCGGCCAACAAAACCAGCGGCAAAGACATCAACTATGTCGCCATGTACCACATCGCGCAAGTACCGCTCATCTGCATTGGCGGGCAGGATAGCCGAAACAGGCTAACACCTTGACTTTTCAGAAAAATTCAAGTAGCAAACCGCAGCCCGGTATCGCACTGGGCAGTCGACACTTTCCTCTTCGAAAGGAACATGAAATGAAAAGGTCAACTTTCTTCAAGAACGTCACGATCGCTTGCATCGCAGCGCTTTGGTGCGTATTGGCCACAGCGGCAGCAGCGCCATCGGACAATGGCGACGACGCTCACCGGCCGACTTCGGCTTTCAGCAACAGCGGCATGCCCAAGCAAAGCTTCAAAATTTGCCCGGTAAAGAACGACAGCGGAAAATCTCAGAAGTACATTGCGTCCCCCAACAAATTGATGGATTGGTGCGACCACTATTGTTGCTGGGTCGAGAATGGGGTTAAGTACTGCCGTGTGGACTGCACATGCGCTTGATGAGAAACACCTGCGACATGACCTTGGCGAGGCGCACACTCGACTAGAAGCATCGACTCACGCAGCGATCAATAGCGTCGATGCCGCAATCACGAACCGTGCCTCACCAGAACCAACGCAGGGCTGGAGTGCCAGCCCTGCGTTTTTCTTCATCCAAAGAGGCAATGCATTACGACAGCGAGATCATTCCACGCTGATGGCCACGAACTGACTCGCCGGACTACCTGGCGCACGCACCAACAACATCACCACGTCGCCCTTCTTAGCGTCGGACGTGAGCTTGTGGAATTGAGCCGGACTGGAAACCGGAACCCGCCCGACCTGCAGCACGATCATGCCAGGTCGCAATTGCGACTTTCTCGCAAGCGCACTGCTGACCTGCGCCACTTGCACGCCTTGGTCGGGCTCCAATCCAAGCTTCTGGCGCATTTGCGCAGGGATCTCCTGGACGCTGATGCCCAGCGCGGTGCCCTCAGCCGCCTGTGGCGCAGGCGCCGCCCCGGCGCGACCAGGCAGTTGCTGACCCAACATTCCATCGTCGGCAATCAGCTCGCTCAAGGTCACCATGACGTCCCGCTCCTTGCCATCGCGAACGATCGTAACGCGCGCCTTGCTTCCAGGCGGCAACATGCCCACCAACGGAGGCAAATCCTCGCGCGTGTTGATCCTCTGACCATTGAAGGCAACGATGAAGTCGCCGGGTTCGATACCGGCCTTGGCCGCACCAGTGCCCGGCTGGACACCATTGACCAGAGCACCGCGCGTGTCCGGCAGCCCCAGCCCCTTAGCCTCGACGTCACTGATGTTCGGTTGCATGGTCACGCCCAGCATTCCGCGACTGACCTTGCCGGTCTTCTTGATCTGCTCGACCGCGCTCATCGCCAGGTCGATCGGGATCGCGAAGCTGATGCCCATGTAGCCGCCGGAGGCGGAGAAGATCTGCGAGTTGATGCCGACCACCTCACCGCGGGTGTTGAGCAGCGGGCCGCCGGAGTTGCCCTGGTTGATCGCCACGTCGGTCTGGATGAACGGCACGTAGCGCTGGTCGGCGTAGGGGTTGCTGCGGCCGGTGGCGCTGACGATGCCGGCGGTGACCGAGTGGTCCAGGCCGAACGGCGAACCGATCGCCACCACCCACTGGCCGGGCTTGAGCAGGTTGGAGTCGCCGATGCGCACCGTCGGCAGGTTCTTGCCGTCGATCTTCAGCAGCGCCACGTCGTACTGCTGGTCGCTGCCGACCACCTTGGCGGTGAACTCGCGGCGGTCGGTGAGCTTGACCTTGACCTCGCTGGCGCCGTCGACCACGTGGTGGTTGGTCAGCACGTAGCCATCGGGCGAGATGATGAAGCCCGAGCCCATCGAACGGCCGGCGGGGCCATCGTCATCCGGCGCGCCGCCGCGCGGCTGCCCGGGCATGCCCGGCATGCCGTCCGGGCCGAAGAAGCGGCGGAAGAACTCGGGCATCTGGTCGTCGTCGGGCATGCCGCCGCCGGAGCGTGCGGCCGCGGCGCGGCGGCTGATGGTGGTCTCGACATTGACCACGCCGGGACCGACCTGCTCGACCAGGCGGGTGAAGTCGGGAAGGTTGCCGACCAGCTGCGGCGCCGGCGCGGCCTGCGCGGCCGGCGGCGGGGCGCTGGCGGCGCTGGGGCTGGGCTGCTGCGCGCAGGCGGCCAGCGGCACGGTCAGCGCCAGCAGGCCCAACAGATGGTGGCGGATACGGTGAGTCATCGGACGCAAGCCTCCGGTTCGGGAAGGGGAACAACGAGGGGACGAAGCAACGGGGACCACGCGCCGGAATGAGGCACGGACGCCTGCCGGCGCGCGGGGTCAGGGCTACGGATGCAGCGGCGGGTTGGCCACGGCGTCGGCAGGCAATCGGGGTTCGAACGGATAGAACGCCGCCGGGTCCGCGCCGCTGTGCGGGAAGCTGGCGGTGAATTCGCTCCCGGCATCGGCGGATGGCAGCGTCGAGCGCGGCCACGGCCGGGCCTGCAGCGGCGTCGCCGGATGCCCGAACGGATCGCTGGCGCGTTGCGCGACCATCGTCGGCGGCGCGACCGGCGCAACGAACGGCGTCTGCGCCGGCGCCTTGGCCTGCGGTTTGGTAGGCGCCGCTGCGGCATAGGCGCGCTCGGCCGGGACGCTGCGGGTGCGCGCGGCCTGTTCGCTACGGGTGGCCTCGCGTCGCGCTGCCGCGGCCGCCTCCTGGCGACGATTGGCGGCGATCGCCATCGCCGGCGCGGCAGCGACGGCTGCGGCGAGATCGCCCTGCGGATCGGCCGGTGCCGGTGCCGGCGCGGGCGCCGGGACCTGCGGCGCGGTGGCATCGACGACCTGCGCCGGCGCCAACGCCTCGGGCGTCTGCGGCAGGCGCTGGGTCATGAACAGCGCGAGCAGCGCGACCGAAGCGGCCAGGGCCGCACTGCCGCCCCAGCGCCAGTTGCGGCGCTTGCCGGCGGCGCTGGCCGCATCGGCACGCGCGGCCTGCTGCGCTTCGGCGGCCACCGCCTGGCGCACGCGGGCACTGAAATCGCTGGGCGCCGGCACGCTGACGCGGCCGCGCAGGATGTCGCCGCACAGCTGCCAGCGCTCGTGGCAACCGGACAGTTCCTCGTCGTGCTGCAACCGGCGCAGCACGAAGCGCGCCTCGTCGGCCGGCAGTTCGCCGTCGATCAGCGCGGACAGTTGCTGCCGGTAGTGCAGCTCGAACTTGTCCGGCGCTGTGCTGTCGGGCGCCGGCACTGGCTTGGGAAAGGGCGTGCTATCGGTCATACGCGGTGTCGCTCACGGGTGGCGCTGTCGGTATCCAGCAGGGGACGGAGTTCGGCGTCGATGGCCTCGCGGGCGCGGAAGATCCGCGAACGCACGGTGCCGATCGGGCAGCGCATCTTCTGCGCGATGTCCTCGTAGCTCATGCCCTCCACCTCGCGCAGGGTGATGGCGGTACGCAACTCTTCCGGCAAGGCGTCGACCGCCTTCATCACCGTGCGTTCCAGCTCCTGGCGCATCAACTCGCGTTCGGGCGTGTCGGTGTCGCGCAGGCGGGTGCCGCTGTCGAACTGCTCGGCATCGAGCACATCGACGTCGTCGGTGGGCGGCCTGCGGTTGTGCGCGACCAGGTAGTTCTTGGCGGTGTTCACGGCGATCCGGTGCAACCATGTGGAGAACTGGGCGTCGCCGCGGAAACTCCCGATCGCGCGGTAGGCGCGGATGAAAGTGTCCTGGGCCACGTCCTGACATTCGCTCCAGTCGGCGATGTAGCGCCCGATCAGGCCGACGATCCGATGCTGGTACTTGCGCACCAGCACATCGAACGCCGCGCTTTCGCCGCGCTGCACACGCCGGACCAGTTCAAGGTCCAGCTCCTGGGGTGTTTCGACATCGGCCATAGCGGGCCGCACTCCTGTCAGCCCAACCTACGTCGGACCCTCTGACCGCCAATTCGGAAAAAAGTTCAGCGCCCCTCAGCGGATCGCCGCCCCACGACGTTAACCGGCGTTCCGTTAGGCTGGCGCAAGGCCAGCGGTCGCGGGACGCGCCTCAATTCCCCTGGATTGGGATTTGACGCGACGGAAACAACCTCTGGATGATAACGATCTTCTCCATACACAAGCGGATGGTCCTCCCCATGCTTTCAGGCTTCGACGGGCTCCGATTCAGTCACTGGCAAGCGGACATCCGCGGCGACGGCATCGTCGTGCTCAGCCTCGACCGCCAGGACGCGCCCGTCAATGCGCTGTCGCAGGACGTGTTGCTGGAGCTGGGCAATCTGCTCGAGCGCATCGCCATCGATCCGCCCAAGGGCGTGGTGATCCGCTCGGCCAAGGACAATGGCTTCATCGCCGGCGCCGACCTCAAGGAATTCCAGGAATTCGACCGCCGCGGCACCGTCAACGACGCCATCCGCCGCGGCCAGGCCACCTTCCAGAAACTGGCCGAACTGCCCTGCCCCACGGTCGCGGCGATCCACGGCTTCTGCATGGGCGGCGGCACCGAGATCGCCCTGGCCTGCCGCTACCGCGTCGCCTCCAGCGATGCGGCCACCCGCATCGGCCTGCCCGAGACCAAGCTCGGCATCTTCCCCGGCTGGGGCGGCAGCGCGCGCCTGCCACGGCTGATCGGCGCGCCGGCGGCAATGGACCTCATGCTCACCGGGCGCACCGTGTCGGCCTCGGCGGCGCGGGCGATGGGCCTGGTCGACAAGGTCGCCGCGCCGGCCGTGCTCACCGATACCGCCGTGGCGCTGGCGCTGTCCGGCAGCACACGTCCCTTCAAGCAGCGCGCCACCGCCTGGGCCACCAACACCTGGCCGGCGCGCAAGCTGCTGGCGCCGCAGATGCGCAAGCAGGTGGCGCGCAAGGCGCGCAAGGAACACTACCCGGCGCCGTATGCGCTGATCGGGGTGTGGGAACGCAGCGGCGGTAGCGGTATCCAGGCGCGCCTGGACGCCGAGCGCAAGGCGGTGGTCAAGCTGGCCAGCACCCCGACCGCGCGCAACCTGATCCGCATCTTCTTCCTCACCGAGCGGCTCAAGGCGCTGGGCGGCAAGGACCACGGCATCCGCCACGTGCACGTGGTCGGCGCCGGGGTGATGGGCGGCGACATCGCCGCCTGGTCGGCCTACAAGGGCTTCGAGGTGACCCTGCAGGATCGCGAGCAGCGCTTCATCGACGGCGCGCTGAGCCGCGCCGGCGAGCTGTTCGCCAAGCGGGTCAAGGACGACAGCAAGCGCCCGGCGGTGGCGGCGCGCCTGAAGGGCGATTTGGCCGGCGACGGCGTGCCGACCGCCGATCTGGTGATCGAGGCGATCATCGAGAACCCGCAGGCCAAGCGCGAGCTGTACCAGGCGCTGGAACCGCGCATGCAGCCGACTGCGCTGCTCAGCACCAACACCTCCTCGATCCCGCTGACCGAACTGCGCGAGCACATCCAACGCCCGGCGCAGTTCGGCGGCCTGCACTACTTCAACCCGGTGGCGCAGATGCCGCTGGTGGAGATCGTCTGCCACGACGGCCTGGCGCCGGAAAACCAGAAGCGGCTGGCCGCGTTCTGCAAGGCGATCGACAAGCTGCCGGTGCCGGTCGCCGGCACCCCGGGCTTCCTGGTCAACCGCGTGCTGTTCCCGTACATGCTGGAAGCGGCCACCGCCTATGCCGAAGGCATTCCCGGCCCGGCGATCGACAAGGCCGCGGTCAAGTTCGGCATGCCGTTGGGCCCGATCGAACTGATCGACACCGTGGGCCTGGACGTGGCCGCCGGCGTCGGCGCCGAACTGGCGCCGTTCCTGGGCCTGCCGATCCCGGCGGCGCTGCAGACGGTGGAGCCGGGCAAGCGCGGCAAGAAGGACGGCCAGGGCCTGTACGCCTGGGAGAACGGCCGCGCCAAGAAGCCGGAACTACCCAAGGACTACCGTGCACCGGACGACCTGGAAGACCGCCTGATCCTGCCGCTGCTCAACGAAGCGGTGGCCTGCCTGCACGAGGGCGTGGTCGCCGACGCCGACCTGCTCGATGCCGGCGTGATCTTCGGTACCGGCTTCGCCCCGTTCCGCGGCGGCCCGATCCAGCACATCCGCGCCGCCGGCGCCGACGTGCTGCTGGCACGCCTGCGCGCCCTGCACACGCGCTACGGCGAGCGTTTCGCCCCGCGACCGGGTTGGGAGTCGCCGGCGTTGCGCGAACCGGTGGTGTGAGGCGCGCGCAAGCCCTCTGTAAGCGTGCGTCAGGGCACCTCCCATAACGACGGGTCGCGCCCCTTGGTAGCGGCTTCAGCCGCGGCGGGCGTTTCCCGGCAAGACCCGTCGCGGCTGAAGCCGCTCCCACGCGATCTTGCGGCGAATTCGCCGGGCGTACTGTGGGAGGGACTTCAGTCCCGACGCATTACGCCATCGGAAAGCATGGCCGCTTCGCCCGGCGCGGCTGCATGACAGGTGATCCCCACAAAGCAAGCTGCCCGTAGCTTGATTGTGGGGAAAGCAGGTCGCTGCAGGCGCCCTTCAGTCGCACTCGGCATTCCAGGTGCGCGCGGACGACAAATCCCAAACCAGAACAACGCCGCACCTGCACGAACGCCGTTACGCAGCAGTGCTGCTAGTGCGAATGCCCCTGCATGTGGCCGTGCCCATGTGCGGGATGGGCATGATCGTGATCGTGGTCCTCGTGACCATGCCCGTGATGATCGTGACCACCACCCTCGCCCGCCGCCGGCGTGCCGCACGGGGTGGCGCCGCAATGGCCGGCTTCCATCTGCAGGGTGATGTGATCGATGCCGAACTGCGCATGCAGGCCATCGCACAGCGCGGCGCGCACGGCATCGGCGTCACCGCCGTCGGCGACCACCACATGCGCGGTCAGCGCCGGCGTGCTGGAGGCCAGCGCCCACACGTGCAGGTCGTGCACGCTGGCCACGCCGGGCGCGGCCTGCAGATAGCCGCGCACCGCGCCCAGGTCCACGCCCTTGGGCACGCCTTCCAGCAGCACGTTGATCGCCTCGCGCAGCAGCACCCAGGTCCGCGGCAACACCCACAGGCCGATCAGCACCGCCAGGATCGGATCGATCAGTTTCCACCCGGTGACGCGGATCGCCAGCGCGCCGACGATCACCGCGACCGAGCCGAGCATGTCGCTCCACACTTCCAGGTACGCGCCCTTCATGTTGAGGCTCTCGCCGCTGCCGGCCTTGAGCAGGCGCATCGAGATCAGGTTGATCAGCAGGCCGAACGCGGCGATGCCGAGCATGCCGACGGTGGCAATCTCCTGCGGCTGGCGGAAGCGCTGCACCGCCTCCCACAGGATGTAGCCGGCCACCACGAACAGCAGCGCGCCGTTGACCAGCGCGCCCAACGCCTCCAGCCGTGCGTAGCCATAGCTGCGCTTGGCATCGGGCGGGCGCCGGCTCAGCCGCACCGCGATCAGCGCGATCATCAGCGCCAGCGTGTCGGTGGCCATGTGCGCGGCATCCGACAGCAGCGCCAGGCTGTTGGTGAGGAAGGCACCGGCCACTTCCACCACCAGGAACAGCGCGGTGAGACCGAGCGCCCACCACAGGGGCTGCTCGTGGCGGATTTCGGTGGGGGCGTGGCTGTGATCGTGTCCCATGGGGCGACCCGGCGGCGATGCGGAGGAAGATGGCCGCTACCTTAGGCCGCCGCCTGCGCGGAGACTATTACACCGTTCGACAGCGGCACGCGCTCTTGATGCTGTTGTGCAGCCGATGGACCGCAAGCAGACACGGCAACCAGGCACGCCAGATACCGGGCTCAGGAAGTCTGATCGCGGCCCGACCTGCCACACGCTGGCCAAAGAAGAGGCGCGACTCATGAAAGCGCGGATCTCGGCATGGCGGCCGAGACCCGCACGACGCTCAGCGGGTCGGCGCCGCCGATGGCGCGCCAGCGCTCTGCAACTGCTGCGCCTTGGCCAGGTGCTCGGCCACGTGCGTGCGCGTGGTGCGCAGATGCGCGACCACGTCCGGGGTCTTCGCGGCGGGGATCAGGGTGCTGTCGAGCATCTGCAGGGCGGCCTGGTGATCCTTGACCATCGCCATGACGTAGGCCTGCTCGAAGCGATCACCGTCCAGGGCCTGCAGCTTGCCGGCCTCTGCCTTGGCCTGCTGCATCTGCTGCTGCGCCGGTGCGGCCTTCGCATCAGGACCCCACGGCGCGATCTTGGCGTTGTTGTCCGAGTGCTCCTTGACCATCAGCATGGCGTAGTCGCGCACCGGGCCCTTGACCTGCTTCTGCAAGGCCAGGTTGCCGGCGTTGATCTCGCTGGTGTTGATCGCCGACAGCACGCCGAGCGCCTGCTTTTCGTCGAGTGCGGACGCGCGCGCGCCTTGCGCGCCCTGCATGCCGGTCGACGTCTGCGCGGCAGAGGTCGACGGCGTTTGCTGCTGCATGGCGCCGGGATCGGTACTGCCGGCCTGGCCGGACGTATCGGTCTGCGCATGCGCAAGGCCGACGCCGAGAACCGACATCAGCGCCAGAGAGAACGCGGAACGGGAATGACGCATGACAATCTCCTTTGCATGGCAGGTATCGCCATGCTCCGCGGCCTTTCGTGAGCGCTTGGTTGAACGAGGGTGCAGGCGATGCGAAATGCTGCAGATGCACGTGGACTGCGGCGCCTACGCCTACGGCAAGCAGCGCAGCAACAGCACACTGAGGCTGGCCAGCGCCAGCAGCGACAGCGTGCCGGCCGCCAAGACGCGGCCGCCGGACGCAAGCACCGTGCGCAGATTCACCGACAGTCCCAAAGCGGCCATCGCCACCAAGGTGAACAGCAGCGACAGCGACTGCGCCGCTTCGATGAGCGACGCCGGCAGCACACCCAGCGCGCGCAGGCCCATCATGCCGACGAAGCCGAACACGAACCACGGCACCAGCGCGTGCGCCGGGCGCCGCTGCGTCGGCGATCCATCACGCACCAGCCCCAGCAGCAACATCACCGGCCCGAGCATCAGCACCCGCATCAGCTTGACCAGCGCACCGACCTGCGCGCTCAGCGCGCCCACCGGCACGGTCGCCGCCAGCACCTGCGGCACCGCGTACACGGTCAGGCCGGCGAGGATGCCGTAGTGGCGCTGGTCCAGGCCCAGCACGGGCACCGCCAGCGGCAACAGCAACACCACCAGCACGCCCAGCGCCGCGGTGAAGGCGATCGCTGCAGCGACATCCTCGGAGTCGGCGTCGATCACCGGCGCCGCCGCCACAATCGCCGAATTGCCGCAGATCGCATTGCCGCACGCGACCAGCGTGGCCAGTCGCGACGGCAGGCCCAGCGCGCGACCGATGCCGTAGCCGATGGCGATCGCCAGCAGCACCACCGCGGCGATGGCGCCCAGCAACAGACCGCCGGCCGCGCCGATGGCGCCGATCCCGACCGAGGCCCCAAGCAGCACGATGGCCAGTTCCAGCGGCAGCTTGGCGGCGAAGGCGATGCCGGCGTGCGTGGACGGCGGCAGGCGCCACGCCGTGCGCAGCAAGGTGCCGAGCACGATCGCGAACACCAGCGCGTCGATCCAGCGCCGGCCCAGCCATTGCAGTTGCGCGCGCTCGGCCAGCCAGGCCAGCGCCGCCACCGCGATGGCCAGGGCCAGGCCGGGCAGCAAGGTGGAAGGTCTGTGCAGTTGGGTGCGCATGGCAGCGATCCGGATCGAGTGACCGCAGGTTGCGCCCGCAGACCGTTTCGATCCATCGCATAATGGCGCACATTTCATTCGATCTTTCCGAACGGTCTTCGCATGACCCTGGAACAACTCACGCTGTTCGTGGCGGTGGCCGAGCGCCAACACCTGACCCTGGGTGCGCAGGCCGCGCACCGCACGCCGTCGGCCGCCAGTGCCGCGATCAAGGCGCTGGAGCAGCAGTACGGAGTGGCGCTGTTCGACCGGGTCGGCCGCGGCCTGGTGCTGACCGCGGCCGGTGCGGCGTTCTGCGCCGACGCCAAGGCGATCCTGGCGCGCAGCCGTGCGGCCGAACTGGCGCTGAGCGAATGGCGTGGCGTGCTGCGCGGCACCCTCGACCTGCACGCCAGCCAGACCGTGGCCAGCTACTGGTTGCCGACCCGGCTGATGGTGTTCCATGCGCGCTATCCGCAGATCGAGATCCGCCTGAGCGTGGGCAACACCGACAGCGTGGCGCGCGCGGTGCGCGAGGGCCGCGCCGAACTGGGCTTCGTCGAGGGCCGCGTGCAGGCCCCCGAACTGCTGAGTTCGCCGCTGGACCACGACCGGCTGCGCGTGGTGGCCGCGCCGGACCATCCGTTGGCGGGGCGTCGTCGCCCCGGGCTGGCACGACTGGTCGCCGACAGCACCTGGATCATGCGCGAACCCGGCTCGGGCACGCGCTCGGCGTTCGAGGCGGCGCTGCGCGATGCCGGCATCGGCCCGGAGCGCCTGCGTGTGGCCCTGTCCCTGCCCTCCAACGAAGCGGTGCTGTCGGCGGTGCAGGCCGGGCGCAGCCTGGCGGCGATCTCGCAGCTGGCCGCGGCGCCGTGGCTGGAGAGCGGCCGCCTGCAGCCCCTCGCCGTGGCCCTGGGCGAACGCACCTTCCATGCCCTGCGCCACCGCGAACGCAGCCTGGGTGCCGCGGCAGCCGCCCTGCTCGGCTTGCAAGCCCCATCCACCGCGGCCTGAGCCTGGCGTGGGCGACGGTAGACGCGGCGCGCGATATCCATTCCAAAACGAGATAGCCCTCGGCAAATGCTTCATTGGAATGGAATGCCTGTCGCTTCTATCCTCGTTTCTGGTCTCTCGCGCGCCAAGGCAGCGGACGGGGAATGTCCGCGGCGCCGCCAGCGGACATGCCACGCACGCCCCGCCACGTCGACAGACACGCCATCGAGGACAGCGATCGGGACAGCCTGCAGCCCTGCATGACGCCCTGCCGATTCCTCCAGGACCGGGCTTTCCGGTCCACGCCAATTTGATCGGTCACTTTTTGTCCTGGGAGGGAACAAAAATGCCTTTGGAACAGTCCCGTCGCCCGGTCGGCCGGCGCGCGCACCGCCCTGCCGCCCGCACCCTGCTGGGCGCGGCCATCGTCCTGGCCCTGTCCGGCAGCTTCGCCGCGCAGGCGCAGAGCACCAGCGCCGATCCGGCAGCCACGCCACCCGCCAAGCCCGACGCCAAGACCGGCCAGCAACCGGTCACCCTGGACAACGTGATGGTGGTCGGCCAGCGCGCCAGCCTGGAACAGGCCGTGCAGGCCAAGCAGCTCGACGACCACGTGGTGGAAGTCATCTCCGCCGACAACATGGGGCAGATGCCCAACGTCACCGTGGCCGAGGCGCTGGTGCGCCTGCCCGGCGTCAACGGGACCCGCGACCGCGGCAACGAGAGCCTGGCCACGGTGCGCGGCCTCGGCCCGCGCATGACCATGGGCACGGTCAACGGCCGCGAGATCGCGTCCTCCGAACCCAACCGCGCGGTGCGCTGGGAAGTGTTCCCCACCGAGATCGTCTCCACCGTCAAGGTCTACAAGACCCCGTCGGCGGACCTGATCGCCGGCGGCATCGCCGCCACCGTGGACATCTCCACGATCAACCCGCTCGATCACACCGGCCCGACCTTCGTCGCCACCGGCGGCCCGGTCTACTACGACGAGGCCAAGGACGCGCGCGACTACTCGCCGTGGGGCCAGCGCCTGGGCGCGAGCTGGATCCACCGCATCAACGACAACCTGGCGGTCGCGCTCGGCGCCACCTACCAGAAGCAGAAGAACGCCGGCGTCTCGATCGGCAGCTGGGGCTACACCGACGCCAGCAACGCGCGCGATGTGGATGGCGACGGCAAGGTCGACTACACCCCCTGGGGCGCGGCCGACCAGCTCAAGCTCACCGAACAGACCCGCACCGGCGCCATGGGTACCGTGCAGTGGCGCTCGGGCAACCTGGAACTCAAGCTCGACGGCCTGTACTCGCGCATCCGCATCGACGAGGACCAGCGCCAGAACTGGTTCAACAACCTCGGCTACAGCATCTACTCGGCCAGCAATCCGTACACCACGCCTGGCTCGTCCTACACCATCGTCGATGGCGACGTGGTCGCCGGCACCCTGGCCAATTCCAAGCTGCAGGTGGACCACGTCGTGGCCCGCTACGACGAGGTCAAGACGCTGGCAGCCGGCGGCCTCAACGCCAAGTGGCGCGGCGACGTGTGGACGCTGGGCAGCGACCTGTCGTTCTCGCAGGCCAAGCGCGACAACGACTGGCGCGCGGTGCGCTTCGGCAGCAACCCGGACACGGTGTCGTTCGACTTCCGCCACGGCGTCACCCCCACCATCAGCACCAGTTCCGACGCGCCGGAATGGGGCATCAGCGGCCAGACCGAGCCGCAGGCGCTGCGCGACCGCATCGCCGCGCTGGCGCTGAGCGCGAGCCGCGCGATCGAGGATTCGCCGGTCACCGCGCTGGAATTCGGCGCGCGCGCCTCACGCCGCGAGAAACAGAACCGCCACTTCACCAGCTTCCAGTCCGGCTACAGCCAGCCGATCTCGGCCTACCAGGATCTGATCTATCCGGTGACGATGCCGGACCTGAACGTGCCGACCCTGACCGGCGGCGACCTGGACGCGATCGCCAAGCTCGGCTTCGGCGGCTTCGATCCCAACCTGGCCACCGAGCAGCGTCTGGATCACTGGAACGTCGAGGAGAACGTGCGCGAGGCCTTCGCCAAGGCGGTGTTCAGTACGCAGTGGTTCGGCGTCGACGTCACCGGCAACGCCGGCGTGCGCGTGGTCCACACCGACACCGACAGCCATGGCTACGACACCGTCGGCGGCGTGGTGCAGCCGAGCAGCGCCGGCAAGACCTACACCGACGTGCTGCCCAGCGCCACGGTCAACTTCCTGATCGATCCCGAGCGCATCCTGCGCGTGTCGGTGGCCAAGGTGATGGCGCGGCCGCCGCTGGACGAACTGCGCACCGGGCGCGCGCTCGACGACCCCAACACCACCGTCGGCCAGCTCACCGGCAGCGGCGGCAACCCGCAGCTCAATCCGTTCCGCGCCACCCAGCTCGACCTGTCCTACGAGTGGTACTTCCACAAGGAAGCGCTGGCGGCGCTGGCGCTGTACCGCAAGTGGGTGGATTCGAGCATCGGCTACAAGACCCAGCACGAGACCATCGACGGCCGCGACTACCTGATCAGCGGTCCGTTCAATGGCGGCGGCGGCTACATCAACGGTGCCGAGCTGACCTTCCAGACCCCGTTCTTCTTCATCCCGCACATGGAGAACTTCGGCATCTACTCGAACTACTCGTACGTGGAATCCAACCTGCACGAGTTCTCGCCGGCGGACAATCCGCTGCCGCTCAGCGGTCTGGCGCGCAACACCGGCACGCTGGACCTCTGGTACAACAACAGCAAGTTCGAAGCGCGGATCGGCTACAAGTACCACAGCCCCTACACCGTGGTGTACGGCTGGAACGCGGCGCGGCTGGCGCGACTGGAGAGCGAAGGCACGGTGGACCTGAGCCTGGCGTGGCGCTACAGCGAGCACCTGGGCTTCAAGTTCCAGGTCGGCAACCTGACCAACGAACCGTTGCGCGCCTACAGCGACAACAAGCGCAACCGGCTCGCCAACCAGGACGATGGCGGCTACCAGCTGTTCGGCCGCCGCTTCGCCCTGGAAGCGACCTACACGTTCTGAGCCGGTGGAGACCCGCATGCGATCCAGACGCACCTGGCTGCCGGCGCTCGCGCTGGCCCTCGCCACCGCCCTCGCCGCGCCCATGGCCGGCGCCGGCACGCTGTACCTCGGCGCCGACCTGTCCTACGTCAACGAGATGGAGGATTGCGGCGTGCAGTACCGCGACCACGGCGAGGTGCGCGACCCGTTCGAGCTGTTCCATGCGCACGGCGCCAACCTGGTGCGCGTGCGCCTGTGGAACGATGCGCGCTGGACCCGCTACAGCGACCTGAGCGACGTCAAGAAGACCATCCGCCGCGCGCGCGCGCAGGGCATGCAGGTGCTGCTGGACTTCCACTACTCCGACGACTGGGCCGACGGCGACAAGCAACTGATCCCCAAGGCCTGGGCCAACATCACCGACCAGGACGAACTGGCGCGCACGCTGTACGGCTTCACCTACGACACGCTCAGCGCACTGGACCGCGCCGGGCTGATGCCGGAGCTGGTGCAGGTGGGCAACGAAAGCAATTCCGACCTGATGGACAGCCAGCCCTGGGACAAGCGCCGGCCGATCGACTGGACCCGGAATGCCAAGCTGTTCAACGCCGGCATCCAGGCGGTGCGCGACGCCGGCGCGCGCTCGACGATCAAGCCCAAGGTGATGCTGCACATCGCCCAGCCGGAGAACGTGGAGCCGTGGTTCGCCGACGCCGCCAAGGCCGGCGTGCGCGACTTCGACTTCATCGGCATCAGCTACTACCGCAAGTGGTCGCGCGAGACCATGGACCAGCTCGGCGCCACCATCAAGCGCCTGCGCCAGCGCTATCCGGCCGAAGTGATGGTGGTGGAGACCGCCTATCCGTGGACGCTGGAAAGCGGCGACCCCTCGCCCAACCTGCTCGGCGCCGACTCGCTGATCAAGGGCTACCCGGCCACCCCGCAGGGCCAGCTGAACTACCTGGTCGACCTCACCCAACTGGTGGTCGACAACGGCGGCAGCGGCGTCGTGTACTGGGAACCGGCCTGGACCAGCAACACCTGCAAGACCCGCTGGGGCGTCGGCTCCTCGTGGGAGAACGCCAGCTTCTTCGATTTCCGCCACGGCAACGAACTGCTGCCCGGCATCGGCTTCATGCAGCACGCCTACCGCCCGGCGCCGGCCACGACGACCGGCAAGCGTGCCGCGCCGGCGCAGGACGCGCAGCCATGATCGAACTGAGCCGCCGCGACCTGCTGCGCTCGCTGGTCGCCGGTGGCGTGCAGATGGCGGTGCCCGGTGCCGCCGCGGCGCTGGCGCCGGCCGCGCTGGCCGCCACGCCCACCCGCAGCGATGCCATTGCGCCGCTCTCGCTGGACCTGGACGACGACGCACCGCGCCAGCGCCTGCTGTGCGATGGCGGCTGGCGCTTCCATCTCGGCCACGCCGACGACCCGGCGCGCGACTTCAACTTCGGCACCTTCCAGCGCACCTACGCCAAGGCCGGCAAGGACACTGCCGACGCCGCCCTGCTCGCCTTCGACGACAGCGCCTGGGAACGCATCGACCTGCCGCACGACTGGGCGGTGGCGCTGCCGCCGCGCCAGGACCCGACCTCCACCCTGGTCAACGGCGAAGACCCGTCCGCCGCGCACGGCTACAAACCGCTGGGCCGCACCGATCCACAGACCAGCATCGGCTGGTACCGGCGCGTGCTGGAGATTCCGGCCGAGGACCTGGGCAAGCGGATCAGCCTGGAATTCGACGGCGTGTTCCGCGACTGCATCGTGTTCTGCAACGGCCACATCGTCGGCCGCAACGGCAGCGGCTACTGCGGCTTCGACGTCGACCTCAGCGACGTGCTCGACTACGGCGCCAGGAACATCATCGCCGTGCGCGTGGACGCCACGCTCGGCGAAGGCTGGTTCTACGAAGGCGCCGGCATCTACCGCCACGTCTGGCTGCGCACCACCGACGCACTGCACGTGCCGATGGACGGCGTGTACGTGCGCAGCGTCTGGGACGGCGGCGCCGCGCAGGCGCTGGTGGAGACCGAACTCGGCAACCACGGTCCGACGCCGCGCCAGTGCAGCGTGGTCTCGGTGATCCGCGCGCCGGACGGGCGCATCGTCGCCCAGGCCAGTTCCGCGCCGATCACGGTCGAGCCCGGCGTGGTGCAGCGCGCGCAGCAGACCCTGGACCTAGGCACGCCCGCGCCGTGGTCGCCGGAACACCCGCAACGCTACACGCTGTCCACGCGCCTGCTCGGCGACGGCCTTCCCTGCGACGCGACCACCACCCGCTTCGGCGTGCGCCGCCTGCAGTTCGATCCGCAGCGCGGCCTGCTGCTCAATGGCGCGGCCTACAAGCTGCACGGCACCAACAACCACCAGGACCATGCCGGTGTCGGCACCGCCATTCCCGACCGCCTGCACGAATGGCGTCTGCGCCAGCTCAAGTCGATGGGCTGCAACGCCTACCGCAGCGCGCACAAC
Source organism: Xanthomonas sontii (assembly GCF_040529055.1). Lineage (NCBI taxonomy): Bacteria > Pseudomonadati > Pseudomonadota > Gammaproteobacteria > Lysobacterales > Lysobacteraceae > Xanthomonas > Xanthomonas sontii. Next base: position 4,396,127 of record NZ_CP132342.1, read on the forward strand.
CCGGCCTCGCCGGCGGTGCTGGAGCTGTGCGACCGGCTGGGCCTGCTGCTGATCGACGAGACCCGGCGCATGTCCTCCGACGACGAGGCCATGGCCGAACTGACGTCGATGGTGCGGCGCGGCCGCAATCATCCCTGCGTGATGCTGTGGTCGCTGGGCAACGAGGAACCGCAGATGGTCACCGCGCGCGGCGCGCGCATCGTCGCGCGCATGCAGCGCCTGGTGCGGCGCCTGGACCCGACCCGCCCCACCACCTTCGCCATGGACAAGGGCTTCGACGACGGCGTCGGACAGGTCGTGGACGTGGTCGGCTTCAACTACCGCACCACGCAGATGGACGCCTTCCACGCGCGCCATCCGCAGATCCCGGTCTACGGCAGCGAGACCGGCAGCACCGTCGGCGTGCGCGGCAACTACCGCACCGACGACGTGCGCGGCTATGCCCGCGCCTACGACCTCGACTACCCCTGGTGGGCCAGCAGCGCCGAAGCCTGGTGGAGCTATGTCGCGCAGCGCCCGTACATCGCCGGCGGCTTCGTCTGGACCGGCTTCGACTACCGCGGCGAGCCGACCCCGTACAACCGCTGGCCGAACGTGGCCTCGCAGTTCGGCACCCTCGACAGTTGCGGCTTCCCCAAGGACAACTACTGGTACTACCGCGCGCAATGGACCACCGCGCCGGTGCTGCACCTGTTCCCGCACTGGAACTGGGACGGCTTGCTGGACGAGCGCGACAACGGCATGGTCGACGTGTGGTGCCACAGCAACCTGGACGCGGTAGAACTGCTGGTCAACGGCGTCAGCCAGGGCCTGCAGCAGGTGCCGGCCTACGGCCACGTCGAGTGGCGCGTGCGCTACGCACCCGGCCGCATCGAAGCGCGTGGCTACCGCGGCGGCAAGCAGGTGCTGACGCAGCTCCGCGAGACCGTGGGCGCCCCGGCCGCGGTGCGCCTGCGCTGCGAACGGGCGAATCTGCTGGCCGACGCCGAGGACGTGGCCGTGGTCGCGGTGGAGATCGTCGATGCCAAGGGCCGCATCGTGCCTACCGCCAGCGACGCCGTGCGCTTCGCCGTCCGCGGCCCCGGCCGCCTGATCGGCGTGGGCAACGGCGACCCGTCCAGCCACGAACCCGACAAGGCCGACCAGCGCCACGCCTTCAACGGTCTGTGCATGGCCTTGCTGCAAACCACGCGCGATGCCGGCACGCTGACACTGGAAGCGACCGCGCCCGGATTGGCGCCTGCGCGGCTGGCGCTGAACAGTGTGCGCACCAGGCCGCGGCCGTTCGTCGCCTGAGGCGGGCGCGCTTTCAAGGCGCCGTGCGGCGCCATCGTCATGCGCTCCCGACTCGGTTCTCCTACGCGGCGCTGGCGCGTCAGGTACGTCCGCCCAAGCCGTGGTCGGCACACGCGCGACGCAGAATGAAGTGAAGCCGCTGACGCGTCATCCCGAAGCCGATCTACGACGCCTCGCCAGCGTCGCCGCAGCCACGACGCTGCATCGCCCCGGCGATGCACGCTCCCCCACCGCGCATCGCGGCGAGGGAGCGCCGGGCCTCACCGCAAGCGCGAGAAGGCACCGATCCCGGCGATCGACAGCCGCTCGGCGGGCAGCGCCGTTTCGGCGAACGACAGCCGCAGGTAACGGATCTGCCGGACCTCGGGGAAATTCAGCCGCTGGGTCGAGAGCGCGTAGGCGATATTGGACAACTCGCCGCCACCGGCCGGCTGCCAGTGCTGGCCATCCTCGCTGCTTTCGGCGCGATAGCCCTTCGGCGGCGCCGCACCGTTCATCACCGTGCGCGAGGGGGTGAGGCTGAAGCCAGCGACTTGGCGCAGCGCACCGAGGTCGATGGTCACCTGCACGGGATGGTCCGGCGTGGGAGCGGGCACGACCCAGATCGTGCCGGCATCGTCGTCGAGCAACTTCTCCGCTCCCGGCGCACTGGCCGCGACGATGCGCCAACCCGCGGTGGACAGCACGTCCGGCGCGTTCGTCGTAGGCCGCGCGACCGCAACGGGCGCCACCGCGCGGAACAGCGCGAATTCGCTGATCGCCGGACAGACCGGTGCCTCGAGCACACGCAGGCGCACACGGCGCGCGGCGATCGGACGATCGAGCCGCAGGATCCGCTGCGCGCCGATGCATTGCGCTTCGGCCAAGCGCTGCCATTGCCCGTCCACCTCGGCGTCGATCGCGAAGCGGGTGACGCGCACGCCCAGCGGCAGGTATTCGCGCAGCCGGATCAGATCGAAGCTATGCGCCGCCGACAGTTCCAGCGTCAGCGTCGGCGTGGTGACGTCGTCCGGCGTGGACCAGTAGCTGTCCGGCTGGCGGTCGAGCACCCGCTCCGGCTCGAACCCCGGACCGCGCGACGCGCTGGCGCTGGCCTTGGCGCCCTTGGCCAGATCGATGGCGAAGCTGGCGCGGATCGCGTCGCCGAAGCTCTTCAACACCGCGACGTCGTGGTCGGCGATGCGGCCGCGTCGGTCCGGCGGAAGATTGAGGTTCATGTTGGTGCCGCGCGCGACCGAGGTATCGAAGTAGCGCACCAGATTCTCCGGGCTGCGCACCTTGCCGTCTTCGTCGGCATGGTAGAACCAGCCCGGCCGGATCGAGGTGTTGGTCTCCGCAGGCCACCACAGGGCCCCGCCCCGCACGCCGGCGTTGCCGTTTTCCTGCGTGTAAGGCGCATTGGGCATGGTCGGCCAGCACGGATCGCCGGCCACGCCCTCCTCGTTGCCGACCCAACGGATATCTGCGCCCAGCGGGTCGAAGGTGCAGGCCATCGGCTGGTGTTGGTGCACCAGCTCGATCATCCGCGGCCAGTTGTAGTAGGCGGGGGCATCGATCTTGCGGGTTTCGCGCGCTCCACCGTAGTAACCGTCGCCACCATTGGCGCCGTCGAACCAGAACTCGAACAGGTCGCCATAACCCGTGCACAACTCGACGATCTGCTTGCGGAAATAGTCGAGATAGCCGGGACGGCCATACTCGGCGTGGTTGCGATCCCAGGGAGAGAGATAGATGCCGAAGGCCAGGCCGACACGCCGGCACGCCGCGGCCATTTCGCCGACGATGTCGCCCTTGCCGTTCTTGTAGGGCGAATTGCGAATGCAATGCTCGGTCAGGCGCGTCGGCCACAGGCAGAAGCCATCGTGGTGCTTGGCGGTAAAGATGATCCCCTTGAGGTTGCCGGCCTTGGCCGCGGCGACGATCTGATCGGCGGAGAAATCGCTGGGATCGAACTTGCGCGGATCTTCGTCGCCGTAACCCCATTCCTTGTCGGTGAAGGTGTTCATCGCAAAATGCACGAAGGCGTATTGCTCCCACCGGTGCCAGCGCAGCTGCCGCGCGCTTGGCACGGCGCCCCACGGTGCCGGCCCTTTCGGACGCGGTGCGGCCACGATCCGGGCGGCGGATGCGCTGAAGCCCGCGGCGACGGCCACGACACCCGTGGCAAGAAAGGTACGACGATCGATCATGGACGCCTCCGGCTCTACACAAGCCCGGATCTTAGCTTTTCCAACGGCGAAACAGTCCTGCCCGAAACGACACACGAGCATTCAAAGGGCACAACGTCACCGTGTGGCCGATCCTCCGCCGCATGCTCGGGAATTGCACTGCGTGCTGTCGCCGGTCCACTTTTTTACGGACAATGGCAACTGGCACCGAGACGACTCGCACGCAGTGGCTGCGGACTCGGCATTGCACGTGCCGCGTACGCATCGGACATTCGCTGTCTCGCGATTGACCTTCCTGCCTTTGTCCATGGAAACGGCGCGCCCCCGACGTTGCACCGTGGATCGGCAGGTGGCGCATCGAACCACGCACCGGGCTGGCGCCGCGTCACGCTGTCATTTGCGGCCGGCACCCGTCCATACTTGCCCACGGACAGCCACCCCGAAATTCCTTAAGTCACTGAATCAGATGCAGAATCGAGAAAAAACCCAAGCTCCTGGAAGCGCAGCGGAGCACACCCCGCTGATGAAGCAGTTCTTCGCCGCCAAGTCCGAATACCCGGACCTGCTGCTGTTCTTCCGCATGGGCGATTTCTACGAACTGTTCTACGACGACGCGCGCAAGGCCGCGCGGCTGCTGGACATCACCCTGACCCAGCGCGGCAGTTCCGGCGGTGCACCGATTCCGATGGCCGGGGTGCCGGTGCATGCCTACGAGGGCTACCTGGCACGGCTGGTGGCGCTGGGCGAGTCGGTGGCGATCTGCGAGCAGATCGGCGATCCGGCGCTGGCCAAAGGCCTGGTCGAGCGCAAGGTGGTGCGCATCGTCACTCCCGGCACGGTGACCGACGAGGCCCTGCTGGACGAGCGCCGCGACACCTTGCTGATGGCGATCGCACGCAACAAGCACGGCTACGGCCTGGCCTGGGCCGACCTGGCCGGCGGCCGCTTCCTGGTCAACGAGGTCGACAGCGAGGACGCGCTGGAAGCGGAGCTGGCGCGGCTGGAGCCGGCCGAACTGCTGGTGCCCGACGAGGACCAGTGGCCGGAGTTCCTGCGCGAGCGCCGCGGCGTGCGCCGCCGGCCGCCGTGGCTGTTCGACGCCGACAGCGGCCGCCGCCAGTTGCTGGCGTTCTTCCAGTTGCACGATCTGAGCGGCTTCGGCATCGACGACAAGCCTCGCGCCACCGCCGCCGCCGGCGCCCTGCTCGGCTACGTGGAGGAAACCCAGAAACAGCGCCTGCCGCACCTGACCGCGATCGCGATGGAGACCGCCGGCGAGGCGATCGCGATGAACGCGGCCACGCGACGCCACCTGGAACTGGACACGCGCGTCGATGGCGACACCCGCAACACCCTGCTCGGCGTGCTCGACAGCACGGTCACGCCGATGGGCGGGCGCCTGCTGCGGCGCTGGCTGCACCGTCCGCTGCGCCTGCGCGAGGTGCTGGTGCAGCGCCACCACGCGGTCGGCACGCTGATCGACCGCGGCGCCGACGCCGACCTGCGTGAGGCGTTCCGCGCGCTCGGCGACGTCGAACGCATCCTCACCCGCGTCGCCCTGCGCTCGGCACGCCCACGCGACTTCTCCACCCTGCGCGACGGCCTGGGCCTGCTGCCGAAGGTGCGCGCGATCCTGGCGCCGCTGGATTCGCCGCGGCTGGCCGCGCTGGCGGCGGAGCTGGGCCAGCACGACGAGATCGCGCACCTGCTGGCGTCGGCGATCGCCGAGCAGCCGCCGCTCAAGCTCAGCGACGGCGTCATCGCTGCCGACTACGACGCCGAACTGGACGAGCTGCGCCGGCTCAGCACCAACGCCGACCAGTTCCTGATCGACCTGGAAGCGCGCGAACGCGCCAACAGCGGCATCGCCACGCTGAAGGTCGGCTACAACCGCGTGCACGGTTACTACATCGAGATCAGCAAGGGCCAGGCCGACAAGGCGCCGGTGCACTACAGCCGGCGCCAGACCCTGACCAACGCCGAGCGCTACATCACCGAGGAACTGAAGAACTTCGAGGACAAGGTGCTGTCGGCGCGCGAGCGCGCGTTGTCGCGCGAGAAGCTGCTCTACGAAGGCCTGCTGGACACGCTGGGCGAGCGCCTGGAGCCGCTCAAGCGCGCCGCCGCCGCGCTCAGCGAACTGGACGTGCTGGCCGGCTTCGCCGAACGCGCGCAGGCGCTGGACTGGACCCAGCCGGAACTGGAGACCGGTGCGTGCCTGCGCATCGAACGCGGCCGCCACCCGGTGGTGGAAGCGGTGCGCGAGCAGCCGTTCGAACCGAACGACCTGGACCTGCACCCCGACCGCCGCATGCTGGTGATCACCGGCCCGAACATGGGCGGTAAATCGACCTACATGCGCCAGAACGCGCTGATCGTGCTGCTCGCGCACATCGGCAGCTACGTGCCGGCGCGGCGCGCGGTGATCGGCCCGATCGACCGCATCCTCACCCGCATCGGCGCCGGCGACGACCTGGCGCGCGGCCAATCGACCTTCATGGTCGAGATGGCCGAGACCAGCTACATCCTGCACCACGCCACCGCGCAGTCGCTGGTGCTGATGGACGAGATCGGCCGCGGCACCTCCACCTACGACGGCCTGGCGCTGGCCGACGCGGTGGCGCGCCATCTCGCCCACCACAACCGCTGCTACACGCTGTTCGCCACGCACTATTTCGAACTGACCGCATTGGCCGACGAATCGGTCGAAGGCGGTGCCAGTGGCATCGCCAACGTGCACCTGGACGCGGTCGAGCACGGCGACCGCCTGGTGTTCATGCACGCGGTCAAGGACGGCCCGGCCAACCGCAGCTTCGGCCTGCAGGTGGCGGCGCTGGCCGGCCTGCCCAAGGCCACGGTGGCGCAGGCGCGGCGACGCCTGGCGGAACTGGAACAACGCGGCGGCGAGAGCCACGCCTCGCAGATGGCGCCGCAGGCGCTGGACGCGCCGCAGCAGTTCGGCCTGTTCGCGGCCACGCCCTCCGCCGCGCAGGAAGCATTGGCGGCGCTGGATCCGGACGAACTCACGCCCAAGCAGGCGCTGGAAGCGCTGTACCGGCTCAAGTCGCTGCTGTAGGCGGCCTGCGATTCAGCCCCTCTCCCACCGGGAGAGGGGTTGGGGTGAGGGTCCGGCGCGAAGCGTCTCGCAGTGTCAGGACGCACGAGGCTGCGCCCGCACCCTCATCCGCCCCTTCGGGGCACCTTCTCCCAGTGGGAGAAGGAAAGGCTGCAAGCCCCTCTCCCGTCGGGAGAGGGGTTGGGGTGAGGGTCCGCCCGCACGGCACACCCAACCACCAGTCATCCCACCTCCCGCTAGGCGCTCGCCGGCACGGCGCTCGGGCGCGGCATGAACGGGTTGGGATGCGCCGCCAGCAACGCATCGTCGATGGCCGCGGCACGCTGCGCCGCCGGCCGCGCCATGTGCCGCTGCACGAAGGCGACAAACGCCGGCCGCGCCTGCAGCACGCCGATGCGCGTGTAGAAGCCGAGGAACGCGGCGGCATACAGGTCGGCTGCGCTGAAGCGATCGCCGGCCAGGTGCTCGCGACCGGCGACGCCCTGCTCCAGCATGTCCAGCAGATCCTCGCCATGGCCGTAGCCCGCGCTGTGCGCCGGGGCCAGCGTGCCGTGCTGTCTGGCGGTCAGGAACGCCTCGGCCGGGCCGGCCAGCAGGAACAGCCAGCGGTAGTAATCGCCACGCGCCGGCGATCCAAGCGGCGGCGCCAGTTGCCGCTCCGGCACCAGGTCGGCCAGGTAGGCGCAGATCGCCGCGTTCTCGGTGACGGTGGTGGTGCCGTGGACCAGCGCCGGCACCTTGCCCATCGGGTTGATCGCCAGATACGCCGGCGTCTTCATGCCGGTGCCGTAGTCGAGGATCTGCGCGCGGTACGCCAGGCCGGTTTCTTCGAGCATCCAGCGCGCGATGCGGCCGCGCGACATGGGGTGGGTGTAGAGCACAAGATCGTGGGTCATGGTCGGACTCCGTGGTGGACGCCACGCAGTCTGCGCGTGCCCTGCTGACACCTGCTGTCAGGAGCCGACGCCGTGTCCGGTAGCGGCGCGCCAGCGCCGGATCAGCAGATGCCGCCGCGTCGGGTAGCGTTCGCTGTCGTCGCGCAGCGCCAACACCCGGTCGGCACGGAAATGGCGGAAATCGCCGCGCAGTTCGCACCACGCCGCGATCATGCCGAAACCGCCCAGGAAGGCCATCGCAAACGGCCAGATGCGCCGTTGCGAGGCGACGCCGCCGGCATCGGCGTAGTCCATGTGCAGCACGTGCTCCAGGCGGATGCCACGACGCAGCACCGGCAGCCACGGTGCCGCCGGCTGCGCGGGCGTGGCCGCGGGCACCAGCAACCCGCTGGTCTCCAGCGCCAGCCGCAACGGCGCCGGCAGCGACGCCCCGATCCGGGTGATGGCGCGCTGCGCGGCCTGCGCCAGTTCCGGATCGGCCTGGCTCGCCACCCAGCGCGCGCCCAGGGTCAGCGCTTCCAGCTCGTCCTCGCTGAAGTTCAACTCCGGCAGCAGGAAGCCCGGGCGCAGCACGTAGCCCACGCCCGGGTCGCCGAGGATGTCGGCGCCCTGCCCGCGCAGGCTGGCGATGTCGCGGTACAGCGTGCGCAGGCTCACTCCCAGATCGGCAGCGAGCTGCGCCCCGGCCACGGGCCGGCGGCGCCCGCGCAGGGCGTCGAGCAGGCGCAGCAGACGGGTGGCGCGTTGGGTCATCGCGACAGGATAGTGGGCAGGCGCCGCCAACGGGAGGCACTGTTGCGTCAGGCAGCCCGCCTGGCCTGCAGTCCGATCGGTGTCGCACTGCGCAGCGACGCTGTCGCCTGGAGGAAACACGGACTTCTATACTCGACGGCGAACGCACCGCCCCGCTCCGTCGCAAACGGGGCCGCGCACACCAGCACAGGCCGCACGCGTCCGCGACGGCTACATCCAACGAGGGAACGCATGCAGCCACGCTCGCGAACGTCGTCACGCCCCCCGGTCAGCTGCACCATCGCAGGTGCCATGCGGGCGCCACATCCGCGCAGCGGCCGTCGCGGCATCCAGGACTGAGGCGACGATGATGGAATTTGCCCTTTTCGCCATCGGCGTGGTCGTCGGTGCGGTGCTGTTGCATCTGGCGCGCCCTCTTGGGCGCAGCGCCTCCGCACAGCGGCCTGCACCGGCGACCGACGCCAGCAACAACCACCACGCCGCGCCCGAGGCAACGCTGGAGACCCCGGCGCAGCATCTGCAGCGGCTGCGCCAGCAGGTGGAAGCACAGGACGAGCAGATCCACAGCCCTGCCGATCTGGCACAGATTCCGCAGTTCCAGCAAGGCGTGGCGCTGCTGGCGGGCGCGGAGTTCTCCCATCAGGAACTGGTCGAGGCGCTGGGCAGCCCAGGCTACGTGCTGCCATGCATGGCAGCGCAGGCCTTGGCGCAACGCCGCCCCCAGGATGCGGACGCGGTCCTGGACGTGCTCCCGCACCTGGGCTCGTATCCGCTGAGTTTCCTGTTCGACTACCTGCAGCGCCTGCCGGATGCCGACCATCTGCACGCGCTGCTGCGCCACGCACGCGACTGGTGGTGGAACGTCGTCCCGTTCCGGCAACGCCTGCGCGCCTATCTGCAGTGGGCCGCAAGCAAGGCCCCGGCGGACCGCCCGGTGGATTTCGACGAACTCGACGATGCAGCGCTGACCGCACTCGGCGACACCCTGGCGCAGTTCAAGGAACCCGTGCTGGAGCCGTTCCTGCAGCGCCTGCACGACGCACGCAAGCAGCGTCGCGAGCAGCGCGTGCTCGGCGGCTTCGGCCGTGTCGTCGCCGCGGTGCCGGCGCGCCTGCGCCTGCACCACCCGGGGCTGGACGCGGCCTTGCAGCGCGCCTACGAGCACGTGGTGACCACGCCTCCGCAGCCGGTGCTGCTGGTCGGCGAGCACGGCGTGGGCAAGAGCGTGCTGATCGACCTGCTCAGCGAACGCCTGCTCGGCGAAGGCTGGCGTGTGTTCGAGGCCTCCGCCGCGGAGATCCTGGCGGGGCAGAGCTACATCGGCGAACTGGAGGGACGCATCCGCGAGATGCTGGCGGTGCTGCACCGCGAGCGCGCCCTGTGGCGCGCGCCGGACTTCTACGACCTGCTGCACAAGGGCGCACATTCGCGCGATCCGCGCGGCATCCTCGATCTGGTGCTGCCGGCGCTGGAGCGCGGTGAGTTGCGCCTGATCGGCGAGATCACGCCGCGGCAACTGGCGCAGTTGCAGGTGGCACGGCCGACCACGCGTTCGCGCTTCGAAGTGGTGACGCTGGCACCGGCCGCGTCCACCGCGCTGGCGCAGATCGGCGCACAGTGGGCGCAGGCCCAGGCGCAGGCGCTGCAGACCGAGGTGATCGACGCACGCGCCCTGGCCGAAGCCGAACGCCTGGCCGCGCAGTACTTCCCCGATCAGCACGAACCCGGCCGCCTGCTGCAACTGCTCGACGAGACCCTGCAGGCCGCGAAGGACGGCGACGACGCACGCCTGCCGCTGGACGACGATGCCCTGTTGCAGGCGGTGGCCAGGCGCAGCGGGCTGCCGCTGGAGGTGATCGACGATCGCCAACGGCTGGAACTGGAGACGCTGCGCCGTTTCTTCCGCAAGCGCGTGCTGGGCCAGGACGAGGCGGTGGAGACCCTGCTCGACCGCATCGCCATGCTCAAGGCCGGGCTGATCGACAGCCGCCGCCCGATCGGCGTGTTCCTGTTCGCCGGCCCGACCGGCACCGGCAAGACCGAATTGGCCAAGGCACTGGGCGAACTGCTGTTCGGCACTCCCGAGCGCCTGCTGCGCCTGGACATGAGCGAGTTCCAGGGCGAGGACGCGCTGTACCGGCTCACCGGCGACGACAGCGCCGGGCAGCGCACGCTGATCGCACGCATCCGCGAACAACCGTTCTCGGTGGTGCTGCTGGACGAGTTCGAGAAGGCCCACCCCAAGGTCTGGGACCTGTTCCTGCAGGTGTTCGACGACGCCCGCCTGAGCGACCGCAACGGCAACACCGCCGACTTCCGCCACAGCATCATCATTCTCACCAGCAACGTCGGCGCCACGCTGGCCCGCGGCGCCGGCCCCGGCTTCGCCACCGTCGCCGGCGGCTACTCGCGCAACGCGGTGGAAAAGGCGGTGTACGAGACCTTCCGCCGCGAGTTCGTCAACCGGCTCGACAAAGTGGTGCTGTTCAACCCGCTGGATCGGGCGCTGATGCGCGAGATCCTGCACAAGGAACTGGATCGCACGCTGACCCGGCGCGGTCTGCGCAATCGCGCCTGGGCGGTGGAATGGGAGCCGTCGGCGATCGAGTTCCTGCTCGACCGCGGCTTCACTCCGGACCTGGGCGCGCGGCCGCTGCGCCGCGCGATCGAACAGCATCTGCTCGCGCCCCTGGCACGCAGCATCGTCGAGCAACGCGCCCCCGAAGGCGACCAGTTCCTGTTCGTGCGCGGCGCCGGCGACCGCCTCGACGTGCGCTTCATCGCAGCGGAGGCGCCGCCGACGCCGGAACCCCTGCCCGCGGCGGTCGACCCCGCCACGCCCACGGATCTGCGCGACCTGGTGTACGCGCCCAATGCAGACAGCGCGGTCCTGCCGCGCCTGGATGCGGCCTTGCATCGCCTGCAGGAATCGCACGCCGCGCCGGCCTGGCGGCAGGCGCGCGAGGCCGATTTCGCCGCCATGGGCGAGCGCGATTTCTGGTCGCAATCCGGCCGCTTCCAGGTGCTGGACCGGATCGAGCGCCGCGACCGCATCGAAAGCGCGCTGGCCACCGCCGTGCGCCTGCGCGCGCGGCTGGACGGCGGCGCCCAGCGCGACGGCGAGTTCGTGGCGCGCCTGACCCAGTTGCTGTGGCTGCTGCACCTGGCCAGCACCGCGCTGCAGGAGCAACGCCCGCAGGATGTGCTGCTGGACCTGCGCATCGGCGCCAGCGAGCTGCACCGGCATCCGGCCGAAGCACGGCAGTGGTGGCAACGTCTGCTGCAGATGTATCTGGCCTGGGCCGAGCAGCGCAACATGCGGGTGGAGGTGCTGGCACAGGATCCGCAGCAAGGCCGCGCCTGGCTGGCCATCGCCGGTTTCGGGGCACTGGCGTTGCTGGACGCGGAAGCCGGCCTGCATGTGCAGGAACAAGAGGCCGACGAACCGACCCTGCGCCGGCTCGCGGTGCAGGTGCGGGTCGCTCCCGACCTGCCCGGGCAGGCACGGCGCGCGCCCATCGGCGAGGATGAACTGCGGGTGTGCCGACGCTACCGGATCGCGCCTTCGCCGCTGGTGCGCGACAGCGTCCGCGGCTGGCGCAGCGGACGCCTGGAACGCTTGCTGGGCGGCGATTTCGATGTGATGCCGGTCGACTGAGTCCTGTCACCGACGCACGCGGCATGCGGCCACAGCAGGGAGCGCTGGACGGGCGAGCGATGCGCGGCCACACCGCACACCGCCATCGATGCGATAGCTGCGCGCTATCGATTGATTAGAAGAATTCGAATTCTCTAAATCGCCGCTTCCGCCTATCGTGTCTCCAGTTTCACCGTGTCGCCGCCGTATGATCGCGGCGCCGAGCCACCCCATCTCGTCCACCAAGAGCCAAGGCAGCCTCCCATGACCAGCGAATCGAAATGCCCGTTCCACCAGGCTGCCAGCGGCAGCGGCACCAGCAATCGCGACTGGTGGCCCAAGCAGTTGCGCGTGGACCTGCTCAACCAGCATTCGTCCCGTTCCAACCCGCTGGACCCGCAGTTCGATTACACCAAGGCGTTCAAGCAGCTCGATCTCGAAGCGCTCAAGCGCGACCTGCACGCACTGATGACCGATTCGCAGGACTGGTGGCCGGCCGACTTCGGCCACTACGGCCCGCTGTTCGTGCGCATGGCTTGGCATAGCGCCGGCACCTACCGCACCGGCGACGGCCGTGGCGGCGGTGGCCGCGGCCAGCAGCGTTTCGCTCCGCTCAACAGCTGGCCGGACAACGTCAGCCTGGACAAGGCGCGGCGCCTGCTGTGGCCGATCAAGCAGAAGTACGGCCAGGCCATCTCCTGGGCTGACCTGCTGATCCTCACCGGCAACGTCGCGCTGGAATCGATGGGCTTCAAGACCTTCGGCTTCGCCGGCGGCCGCGCCGACACCTGGGAGCCGGACCAGGACGTGTATTGGGGCCGCGAGACCAAGTGGCTGGGCGGCGACGAGCGCTACGCGCACGGCTCGCCGGGCGTGGACGAGGCGCACGGCGTGCTGGTGAAGGACGACGACAGCGAAGTGCGTCACACCCGCGACCTGGAGAACCCGCTGGCCGCGGTGCAGATGGGCCTGATCTACGTCAATCCGGAAGGCCCGGACGGCAATCCCGACCCGCTGCTGGCGGCCAAGGACATCCGCGACACCTTCGGCCGCATGGCCATGAACGACGAAGAGACCGTGGCGCTGATCGCCGGCGGCCACACCTTCGGCAAGACCCACGGCGCCGGCCCGGCCGACCACGTCGGCGCCGAGCCGGAAGCGTCCGACCTGGAAAGCCAGGGCCTGGGCTGGTCCAACAGCTTCGGCAGCGGCAAGGGCGGCGACACCATCACCAGCGGCCTGGAAGTCACCTGGACCAAGACGCCGGCGCGCTGGAGCAACGACTTCTTCGAGCACCTGTTCAAGTTCGACTGGGAACTGAGCAAGAGCCCGGCCGGCGCCCACCAGTGGGTGGCCAAGAACGCCGAGGCGGTGATTCCGGACGCGCACGACCCGTCGAAGAAGCACCTGCCGACCATGCTCACCACCGATCTGGCGCTGCGCTTCGACCCGGCCTACGAGAAGATCTCGCGCCGCTTCCTGGAGAACCCGCAGCAGTTCGCCGACGCCTTCGCCCGCGCCTGGTTCAAGCTGACCCACCGCGACATGGGCCCGCGTGCGCGCTACCTCGGCCCGGACGTGCCGGCCGAAGAACTGCTGTGGCAGGACCCGATCCCGGCCGTGAACCACCCGCTGGTCGACGCGCAGGATATCGCCGCACTGAAGAAGACCCTGCTCGACTCCGGGCTGAGCGTGGCGCAACTGGTGTCCACCGCCTGGGCCGCGGCCTCCACCTTCCGTGGCTCGGACATGCGCGGCGGCGCCAACGGTGCGCGCATTCGCCTGGCCCCGCAGAAGGATTGGGAAGTCAACCAGCCGGCGCAGCTGGCACAGGTGCTGGCCACGCTGGAGGACATCCAAGCGCAGTTCAACGGCGCGCAGAGCGGCGGCAAGAAGATCTCGCTGGCCGACCTGATCGTGCTCGGCGGCGCCGCCGCGGTGGAACAGGCGGCCAAGCTGGCCGGACAGATCGTCGAGGTGCCGTTCGTGCCGGGCCGCATGGATGCCTCGCAGGAACAGACCGACGTGGAATCGTTCGCGGTGCTGGAACCGATCGCCGATGGTTTCCGCAACTACGCCAGGCTCCGTTATGCGCTGTCGGCCGAAGCGCTGCTGATCGACAAGGCGCAGTTGCTGACCCTGACCGCACCGGAGATGACCGTGCTGGTCGGCGGCCTGCGCGTGCTCGGCGCCAACAGCGGTCAGTCCGCGCACGGCGTGTTCACCGATCGCCCCGGCGTGCTCAGCAACGACTTCTTCGCCAACCTGCTGGACATGGGCACCGAGTGGAAGGCGACCTCGGAGATGAAGGACGTCTACGAAGGCCGCGACCGCAAGAACGGCGCCGTGAAGTGGACCGGCACCCGTGCCGACCTGGTGTTCGGCTCCAACTCGGTGCTGCGCGCGGTGGCCGAGGTCTATGCCAGCGCCGACGCGCAGGCGAAGTTCGTACGCGACTTCGTCGCCGCCTGGACCAAGGTGATGCAGCTGGATCGCTTCGACCTGGCCGACTGACGACGGCAGACGGGGCGCCGCAGCGGCGCCTCGCTTGTCCTGGTCGCATGACGACAACGCCCCGCTCGCCGGGGCGTTGTCGCGAGTGCAGCGGCTCCACACGCTCTGTCGCAGAGGGCAACGCACGAATGGGGATGACGAGGATTGACCGCCCTGCGTCGCGACTGAATCCGCTCCCACGGTGTGTCAACCGCCATGAGCACGCCGACGCTCGCCAGGACGCAAGCCGGTCGTGGGAGTGACTTCAGTCCCGACTGCATGCAGCCGAGGAAGCCTGATGTTGCTTGCAGCGACTGGACATCGAGCGAAACACGCGACCAGCGCACCACCCACCTTCGGCAACGTCACGGCACCATTCGGTCGTCGCTGCAACTCGGTCAACCGCACCGATCCTCGGCCAGGCGCAGCGGACTCGGCTACAGCGCGTCCAGATCCCCCAGCGCGCGGATCAGCCGCCGCGCGCGCTTGTCCGGTTTGCCCTCCGGCGCCTGGTAGCCGTTGCGCTCGGCGCTGCGCTGCGCGCGCAACTGCGTACGCCGCTCGCGCGAGACCTCGCTCTCCTGGTACAGGGTCTGCGCCACGCTGGCCGGGCCGCGGGTGTCGCTCAATCCCAGCACCTGGATCTCGAACACCTCGTCGCCGCGCTGCACGCGCACCTGCTCGCCCACGCGCACCGCGCGCGAGGATTTCGGCCGCTGCCCGGCCACGTCCACCTTACCGGTCTCCACTGCCTGCTTGGCCAGGCTGCGGGTCTTGAAGAAGCGCGCGGCCCACAGCCAGACATCCAGGCGCACCGCGGCAGCTTGTACGACAGATTCATTCATTGCGTTGCTCGACATCCACTCGCGTTGGGGATTGCAGGCAGTCAAAAGGCCACGCCGGATCGGACACCATCGCGCCGCCGAGGGCATGCGCGGCGCACACGTCTCTCCGCACAGATGGCGATGCGATCGCACCAATGCAAGCACCGCGCCGCAGGGGCTCACCTTTCCGGGACGAATGGGTTGGCAGGGAGCGAGCGACCTCGAGGCAGGCGCAGCGGGGGGCGGCTCGCCCAGGTTTCATGTCCCATGCCGGTGCTGGCGTCGCCCCCCTACCCGGCACCAAGCAATGACCCGAGCCGTGCCGAACGCAGTTCCATCATCGCCGCAGCGCGCTACCGCGGCTTGGGCAGGACAGGCCGCCCCCCAGTAAGGGCGCACGCCACCCGCCGTGGGGCGGCGCAGGCCCGCCCCTGCCCGCCTGCGGCACGAACGCTGCAGACCCAGATCCGCCCATCGCCCCGCCGACATCCGTCGGTGCTAGTGTGGCCGGCTCACGCTCGCTCCCGACCCGCGATGACCAAGCCCGCTGCGCTCACCGAAGGCCCGATCGGCCGCCAGTTGTTGCTGTTCTCGCTGCCGATCCTGGCCGGCAACATCGCGCAATCGCTCAACGGCTCGGTCAATGCCGTGTGGATCGGCCGCTATCTCGGCGAAGCGGCGCTCACCGCCGCGGCCAACGCCAACAGCATCATGTTCTTCCTGATCGGCTCGGTGTTCGGCATCGGCATGGCCGCCACCATTCTGATCGGCCAGGCGATGGGCCGCAGCGACGTGGCCCAGGCGCGGCGGGTGATGGGCACCAGCGCCACCTTCTTCATCGGCATCTCGGTGCTGATCGCCGCCGGCGGCTGGTGGCTGGCGCGGCACCTGCTGGCGGCGATGGGCACGCCGGCGGCGTCGCTGCCGCTGGCCGAGGCCTATCTGCGGGTGATCTTCCTGGCGATGCCGCTGCTGTACACCTTCGCGTTCCTGTCGGCGGCGTTGCGCGGCACCGGCGATTCGCGCACACCGTTCCGCTTCCTGCTGCTGTCGGTGGCGTTGGACATCGGCTTCAACCCGCTGCTGCTGTTCGGGCTGGGGCCGTTCCCCAAACTGGGCATCGCCGGGGCGGCCTGGGCCACGCTGATCGCGCAGGCGGTGTCGCTGACCGGGTTGCTGCTGTACCTGCGGCACAAGCGCCACGTGCTGTGGCTGGGCCGCCGCGACGCGCGGCTGTTCCGGCTCGACCTGCCGATCCTGCGTGCGCTGATCGTCAAGGGCGTGCCGATGGGCCTGCAGATGGTGCTGATCTCGCTGGCGATGATCGTGATGATCTCGCTGGTCAACGGCTATGGCACCGCCACCTCCGCGGCCTACGGCGCGGCACTGCAGCTGTGGGCCTACCTGCAGATGCCGGCGATGGCGATCGGCGCGGCCTGCTCGTCGATGGCCGCGCAGAACGTCGGCGCGCAGCGCTGGGACCGGGTCGCGGCGACCGCGCGCAAGGGCGTGCTGTTCAACTTCCTGCTGACCGGCGCGCTGATCGCGCCGCTGATCCTGTTCGACCGCTGGACCCTGGCGCTGTTCCTGCCGCCGCACAGCGCGGCGCTGGAGATCGCGCGCCACCTCAACCACATCGCGGTGTGGTCGTTCCTGTTCTTCGGCGTCACCTTCGTCATCTCCGGCGTGGTCCGTGCCACCGGTGCGGTGGTCCCGCCGCTGCTGATCCTGGCGCTGTCGCTCTGGGGCGTCCGCGTGCCGTTCGCGCAGTTGCTGCAGCCGCAGCTGGGCGTGGATGCGGTATGGTGGAGCTTCCCGACCAGCGCCACCTGCGCGATGCTGCTGTCGCTGGCGTATTACCGCTGGGGCAACTGGCGCACCGCGCGGATGCTGGCGCCGTCGCGGCCGGAGACCGTGGCGCATCCGGCGGAAGTGCCGGTGCAGCCGCCGGCACCGGTCGCCGACGTGGCGGTGGCGCAGGATCCGGCGCGCTGAAAGCTGCGCTCGCGTCGCGATCCACAGGTGCCCTTGTCTGTGCGGGAGTCGACTGTCATGCAGCCGCAGCGATCGAAGCCCAAAGCCGTCCGACACCGTCACGCGTCGGGACTGAAGTCCCTCCCACAAAGGCGCCAAGCCCCTGTGGGACGCGACTGAAACTCCTGCCACAAAAATAACGGCCAGACCCGCCAGCGCGGACATGACGGCTCCGCTCCCGCGCGGCGCGATCCAAACCCCACAAACGCAAACGGCCGCCCGAAGGCGGCCGTTGCGGCAGCGACCGAGGGTCGCCGGAAGATTACTCGGCCTTGGCGGCGGCAGCAGCGGCCTGGCGCGCGACCTTGGCCTGCGCAGCGGCGGCCAGGTCTTCCTTGATGCGGGCAGCCTTGCCTTCCAGGCCACGCAGGTAGTACAGCTTGCCGGCGCGGACCTTGCCGCGGCGCTTCACTTCGACCGAGTCGATGGTGGCGCTGTGGGTCTGGAACACGCGCTCGACGCCGTAGCCGTGCGAGATCTTGCGCACGGTGAACGAGGAGTTCAGGCCGGCGTTCTTGGTGCCGATCACCACGCCTTCGTAGGCCTGCACGCGCTCGCGGTTGCCTTCCTTCACCTTGACGTTGACGACGACGGTGTCGCCCTGGTTGAACTCCGGCAGCTTGCGCTGGATCTGGGCGGCTTCGAAGTCGGCCAGGATGGTCTTGTTGAGCTTGCTCATGGTGGGCACCGCTTGTGTCTGGTGAGGTGGTCCGGCAGTCGCCGCACGGCGATTGCGCGATATCGGATGGGCCAAGCACGGAACGCACTGGCCGGAAAGCCGGGCATTTTAACCCAGCCCGGCGGCAATGGCTAGGGCTTGGATGGATTTTCCTGTTCGGCGGCCTGCGCCGCCTCCCGCTCCTGGCGGAATTCCTGCAGCAGGCGCCGGTCGGCCGCGCTCAGCGCCGCCTCGTCCAGCAGTTCCGGACGCCGCAGCCAGGTCCGCCCCAGCGCCTGCATGCGCCGCCAGCGCGCGATCGCGGCGTGGTTGCCGGAGCGCAGCACCGCCGGCACCTCGCCCAGCGCGTGTTCGCGCGGATGGGTGTAGTGCGGGCAGTCGAGCAGGCCGTCCGGGCCCTCGAAACTGTCCTGGGCCGCGGATTCGGCGTCGTTCAGCGCGCCCTCCTGCAGCCGGGTCACCGCGTCCACCAGCACCGCCGCGGCCAGTTCGCCGCCGGACAGCACGTAGTCGCCGATCGAGATTTCCTCGTCCACCGCGGCGGCGACGAAACGCTCGTCCACGCCCTCGTAGCGCCCGCACAGCAGCAGCAGCCGCGGCAGCGCGGCCAGTTCGCGGGCCTTGGCCTGGGTCAGCGGCCGGCCTTGCGGGCTCAGGTAGATCAGCGGCGCCGGCAGCGGATCGGCCGCGCGCACCGCCTCCAGGCAGGTCTGCAGCGGCTCGATCATCATCACCATGCCCGGGCCGCCGCCGAACGGGCGGTCGTCGACCTTGCGGTAGCCGCCGGTGGCGTAGTCGCGCGGGTTCCAGCCGTGCAGGTCCAGCAGCGCGCGCTCCTGCGCCCGCCCGACCACGCCGAACCCGGCGCACTGGGCGACGAACTCGGGGAACAGACTGATGACGTCGATGCGCATGAGGCTGGGAATGGGGAGCCGGGAATGGGGAATGGGAAAGGCAAACGCCAAAGCGGCCGCATGGCCGCTTCGCTCAGAACTCGGGGTCCCAGTCGACCACGACCAGGTTGGCCTCGAAATCCACCGACTTGATGTAGTCCGGCTGCACGAACGGCACCAGTCGTTCGCGGTCGCCGCGCACCACCAGCACGTCGTTGGCGCCGGTGGAGAACAGGTGCGACACCTGCCCCAGCGCCACGCCATCGACGGTGCGCACGTCCAGGCCCTCCAGGTCCACCCAGTAGTACTCGTCCGGGCGCGGCGGCGGCAGGCTGCTGCGCGCCACGTAGATCTCGGTGCCGCGCAGGGCCTCGACCGCGTCGCGGTCGGTGACCTCGGGCAGCGTGGCGATCAGGTACTTGCCGGACTCGCGGCCGCGCACGCCGCTGAGGCTGCTTTCGCTGCCGTCGGGCTTGCGCACGATCCAGGGCTGATAACGGAAAATGGCGAGGCGCGGCTCGGTCCAGGACTCGAGCTTGGCCTCGCCACGGATGCCGAACGCGCCGAGGACCCGACCGAGCAGGATGCGGCGCTGGCTGTCTTTCATTGGGGCAAACGCGAGGGCCGCGCGCTGGGCGCGGCCCGCGGAATCAGGCCGCGGCGGCCTGGTTCTTGGTGGCTTCCTTGTACAGGTTGCGCACCTTGTCGGTCAGCTGCGCGCCATTGGACACCCAATGGTCGACGCGGGCCAGGTCCAGCACCACGCGCGGCTCGGCGCCCTGGGCGACCGGGTTGTAGTAACCGACGCGTTCGATGTTGCGGCCGTCGCGCGCGCTGCGCACGTCGGTGACGATGATGTGGTAGAAGGGGCGCTTCTTGGCGCCGCCACGGGTAAGGCGGATCTTGACCATGGTGAGTTTCCGGTGTTGCCCAGTCGCCAGGATGGCGCGGTGAACCGACGATTATAGCGGCCGGCCCCGGCTCTGCCAAGTCTGGGCCGTGGCCTGCGGCCGCGGGATTGGGGATTCGAGATTGGGGATTCGCCAGGAGCGGCAGCCATGCCACGATGGCCGTCCACGGAGTGCTCAGATCGCCTGCCAGGGCTGGGTGTGCAACGCCGCCTCCAGCATGGCCAATAGATCCGCGGCCGGGCGCAGCGTGCGCCCGTCTACTGCCGCCACCGCCTGCTGGCCGCGGGCGTTGCAGGTGAAGGCGGCCACGTCCGGCCCGAGTTCGTGGAGCGACAGCGGCCGCACCTCCTGCGCCACGCCTAGCGCGGCGAGCCCGGCCTGCAGCAGCCGCTGCTGGGTGCCGTGCAGCGCCGGGGCCTGTGGCCAGTGCAGGCAGGCGCCGTCCCACAGTCCCAGGTTCCAGGTCGGCCCTTCGGCCACCTGCCCCTGCGCGTCGACGAGCAGCGCGTCGTCGCTGCCGGCCTGCAGCGCAAGACGGCGCTGGTGGAAGGCGCCGAAGGTGCCGACGTGCTTGAACTGCGCCGCCTCGCGTGCGAACACGCTGCTGCGCAGGCGCAACGGCGCCGGGTCGGCCTGCGCCGGTTCCGCCAGCGACACCAGCAGTTCCACCGCGCAGTCGGCGTCGGCCCGGCGCAGCGTGAATGCGGGCGAGCACACGGTGACGCGCAGCGACGCGTCGCCCCTGCCGAACGCGGCCAGCGCCGCGCGCAGCTCGCCGCGCACGCGCTCGGCCGCCAAGGCGCTGCCGAACAGCGCCGCATTCGCCTGTTGCAGCCGCTGCAGATGCAGCTCGAACCCGCGCACGGCGCCATTGCGCACCTGCATGGTGCTGAAGTGCCCGTAGTTCACCAGCGCGGCGGCGGCCAGCAGGTCGGCATCCGCCGGCTGCCCGCGATGGAAGACCTGCGCGCTCACCGCAGGGCCTGCGCCTGCGCCCACCAGCGCGCCAGCAGTTCTGCCGCCGGCTCGGCCTGGGCCATCCACGCCGACTGCCCGGCCCAGGCCTGCATCGCCGCCAGGCGGCCGGCGCGCTGTGCGGCCTGGCGCATCGGCGCAGTCAGGCCACGCTGCACCGGGTACGGCCGCGGCGGCGGCGCCTCCGCGGCAGCGGCGGCGCGCACGTAGTCGGTGGCCAGCGCGCGGCCCAGGCGGCCGGAAAAGGCGCGGGTCAACGTGGTCTGCTCGGGTTCGACCTGGGCCAGCGCATCCGCCCAGGCCGGTGCCAGCGCCGCCTCCGGGGTGCGCAGCAGGGCGGTGCCGATCTGCACCGCGCTCGCGCCCAGGGTCAGCGCGGCGGCGATGCCGCGGCCGTCGCCGATGCCACCGGCGGCGATCACCGGGATCTGCAGCTGGTCGGCCAGGCGCGGCAGCAGCGCGAACAGCCCGGTCAACTGCCGCTCGGCGCTGCCGGCCTCGAAGGCCCCGCGATGGCCGCCGGCCTCCGCCCCCTGCGCGACCACCGCATCGGCCCCGGCGGCCTGCGCAGCCAGCGCCTCTTCCAAGGTGGTGGCGCAGGCGAACCAGGCGATCCCGGCCTGCTGCAGGCGCTGCACCTGGTCCGGCCGGAACAGGCCCATGATCGACGAGGCCACTGCCGGCCGCGCCGCGAGCAGGGCCTCGAACTGGGCATCGAAATCGGCCGGCGCCGCATCGCCGGCGGCGGCGTCGACCGGCGGGCCCCAGGCCGCGAGAAAGGCGCGCACCTCGGCCTCGGCGGCAGCATCGCGCGCGGGCAACGGATCCGGCACCCACAGGTTGACCTGCGCCGGCCCACCGCCGGCGGCGCGGAACGCGTCCATCCACGCCACGATGTCCTGCGGCGCCGACAGCACCGCGCCAATCGCCCCCATGCCGCCGGCCGCGGCGACCGCGGCCGACAGCGGCACCGGGCAGGCACCGGCCATCGGGCTGAGCAGGATCGGCAGGCGCAGGCCGAAGCGCTGCCGAAAGGCGTCCACGCGCGCCAGGCGCTGCATCATGGGTGCTCCGCGATTCCAGGAACGGCCATGGTAGCCGCGCCGCCTTCCGGCCGCCGTGCCAGAGATGCGAGGACGCTCACGGCAGCGGCACCGGCAAACATTGCCGGTCCCGATCGCCGACCCACACCTGCTGCAGGGAAAAAGCGCGCAACCGTGACGGGCACTGGACGAAGGCACCCCACAGCCGCAGATCGACGAACGTCTCGACAGCACGATCGCGCCACGCCGCCGGACCGGACAGCCGCAGCTCCAGGCAATACAGCCCATCGACCGGACACACCACCTCCACGCACGCCGACGTCGCCGCGGACGGACGCAAGGCCATCAGCTGCGGCCCGTGCAACAGCGCGAACAGCCCCAGTTCGCCGTCGGTCGGACGGCTGCCGCCGGGTACCGGCAGTGACCGACCGAACAGGCCGGATGTCCACACCGCCTCCAGCACCAGGACGTCGCCCTGGCTCAGCTGCAGAAAGTGACGATGCACGACCACGTCATCCGCGGGATCCGCCACCACGGTGTCCGGCGCTCCATGCACGTCCCAGGCCCGCTCGGCGCCGGCGAACAGCAACGCGGCCGCGACCGGCACGTGCGCCACGCAACGCGGCGGCAACTGCGCCAGCGGCCATGCGTCACGCGCTGGCGCCTCGGTGACGGCGAGGCTGCCATCGGGGCGCTGCGCATACGCCAGCGGCGTGCCGCGCAGCGGCTGCACCGGCAGCGCCAGCCGCTCCGGTTCCGGCACGCGCCGCCACAGCGCCACCGTGCCGGGCACCTGCAGCTCGGCCTGGCCGATACCGATCGAGTACACGCCGGTGCGCACGATCGGCACGACGCACTCGGCATCGGCCGCCACGTCCAGCCACTGCGCCTGGGTCGCGCCCGGCGCCAGCAGGTCGCAGCGCCACTGCGCGGGGCCGTCGGCGGCGGGATGGAAGGCGAGCACCAGCGCATCGCCGGCGGACAGCACCAGCTCGGAGGCGGTGCAGATGCCCTGGCGCGGGAAGCGCTCCTCCGGGAACGGGACGATGTCCTCGAGATGGCGGCGCCATTGGCGCGGACCGGACGGCCGCGCACGCATCGCCGCAGGTGGGATGACGGGCTGCGCTGGCGGCGGCAACCGCGCCGGCGCGGGCGTGACGCCGGCCTCGCCAATGGCGGGGCCCAGGGAAGCCGCCGCGGTACTGCCGGCCGTGCGTCGCGCCATCGCGCGATCGATCGCTGCAGCGACCAGCACCACCAGCACCCAGTACACCAGCGTCGCCGGCAGCACCGCCCAGCCGGAGGCCGAGTGCAGCGCCAGGGCCAGCGCCAGGGCCAGGCGCAGCACGCGCGTGCCGACGGACACGCTCACCGCACGCGCCGTGGCCGCGGGCTCAGCGGAACGGCAGGCCGCCGCGGCCGCCCATGCCGCCGAGCATGCCCTTCATGCCGCGCATCAGGCCCTTCATGCCGCCGCCGGCCATCTTGCTCATCATCTTTTCCATCTGCTGATACTGCTTCATCAGCTTGTTGACGTCGGCCGGCTGGGTACCGGAACCGCGGGCGATGCGCGCGCGGCGCGAGCCGTTGAGCAGGCCCGGGTTGCGCCGCTCCTTCTTGGTCATCGAGCCGATGATGGCGATCATCCGCGGCACGTCCTTGTTGCCGGCGACCTGCTGCTTGAGGTGCTCGGGGATCTGGCCCATGCCCGGCAGCTTGTCCATCAGCCCGGACAGGCCGCCCATGTTCTGCATCTGCTCGAGCTGGTCGCGCATGTCGTTGAGGTCGAACTTCTTGCCCTTGGCGACCTTCTCGGCCAGCTTCTGCGCCTTGTCCTTGTCGACCTGGTGCTCGACCTGCTCGACCAGCGACAGCACGTCGCCCATGTCGAGGATGCGGCTGGCCAGGCGGTCGGGATGGAACACGTCCAGGCCGTCCGGCTTCTCGCCGACGCCGATGAACTTGATCGGCTTGCCGGTGATGTAGCGCACGCTCAGC
The DNA here is from genome assembly GCF_040529055.1 of Xanthomonas sontii. Taxonomy (NCBI): domain Bacteria; kingdom Pseudomonadati; phylum Pseudomonadota; class Gammaproteobacteria; order Lysobacterales; family Lysobacteraceae; genus Xanthomonas; species Xanthomonas sontii. The sequence goes on from NZ_CP132342.1 coordinate 4,419,803, forward strand.
GCCGCGCCGCCGCGGGCGTCGCCGTCGGTCTTGGTCAGCACCACGCCGGTCAGCGGCAGCGCCTCGCTGAACGCCTTGGCGGTGTTGGCGGCGTCCTGGCCGGTCATCGCGTCGACCACGAACAGGGTCTCGACCGGGGCGATCGCCGCGTGCAGCGCCTTGATCTCCTCCATCATCGCCGCGTCGATGGCCAGGCGGCCGGCGGTATCCACCAGCAGCACGTCGACGAAGGACTTGCGGGCGTCGGCGATGGCGGCACGGACGATGTCCACCGGCTTCTGCGAGGCCTCGGACGGGAAGAACAGCACCCCGACCTGCTCGGCCAGGGTCTTGAGCTGCTCGATCGCGGCCGGGCGGTACACGTCGGCCGACACCACCATCACCTTCTTCTTGCGCTTTTCCTTCAGGTGCTTGGCCAGCTTGCCGACCGTGGTGGTCTTGCCCGCGCCCTGCAGGCCGGCCATCAGCACGATCGCCGGCGCCGGCACGTTGAGGTTGAGGTCGCTGGCGGCCGAGCCCATCACCGCGGTCAGCTCGTCGCGCACGACCTTGATCAGCGCCTGGCCCGGGGTCAGGCTCTTGAGCACTTCCTGGCCGACCGCGCGGACCTTGATGCGCTCGATCAGCGCCTGCACCACCGGCAGGGCGACGTCGGCCTCGAGCAGCGCGATGCGCACTTCGCGGGTGGCTTCGCGGATGTTCTCCTCGGTCAGGCGACCGCGGCCGCGCAGGCGCTGCATGGTGCCGGAGAGGCGTTGGGTGAGGGATTCGAACATGCGGGCGGGTCGCGGACGGGAAACGGCCGTCGATTATAGCCGGGCGCGCCGGCGATCCCCGGCGGCGCCGTCACGGCGGCTGGCCCGATATGCGAAACTGGCGCGATGCTCATCACCGTCCTCGCCGCCCTGCTGTACCTGGCCGCCACCGGCCTGCTGATCGCCGCGGTGGTGCGCGACCGGGTGGACCGCAGCCGGGCCTGGCTGTGGCCGGCGCTGCCGGCGGTGGCCCTGCATGCGGGCTATCACGTGCAGGTGGCCCTGCACACCGCCGGTGGCCCGGACATGCACTTCTTCGCCGCGCTGTCGCTGGTCAGCCTGGGCATGGCGCTGATGACCGCCCTGGTCGGCGCCAGCGGGCGCATGGCCGCGCTGGGCGTGGTCGTGTTCCCGCTGTCGGCGGCGCTGCTGCTGGCCTACCACGGCTACGGCCACGAGCCGGCGCCGGTGCTGGACTGGCGGCTGCAACTGCACGCCTGGCTGGCGCTGCTGGCCTACGCCACGCTGGGCATCGCCGCGCTGCTGGCGGTGATGCTGTGGCTGCAGGAACGCGCGCTGCGACGCCGCGACTTCCATCCCTGGCTGCGCGCGTTGCCGCCGCTAACCGCGCTGGAAACGCTGCTGTTCCGCACCATCGTGGTCGGCTTCATCCTGCTGACCCTGACCCTGCTGACCGGGGTGCTGTTCGTGCAGGATTTCCTGGCGCAGCGGCTGGTGCACAAGACCGTGCTCAGCGTGCTGTCGTGGATCGTGTTCGGCGCGCTGCTGTTCGGCCGCTGGCGCTACGGCTGGCGCGGGGTCAAGGCGGTGCACTGGACCCTGGCGGCAATGGTGCTCCTGCTGCTGTCGTTCTTCGGCAGCAAGTTCGTGATCGAACTGGTGCTGGGGCACGCGCAGTAGCGGCCCGGTCTTCCCGTAGAAGCGGCTTCAGCCGCGACGGCTGACACCGGGAAAGGCCCGGTCGCGGCTTCAGACACGCCTGCGACGTCCCACGCCTCAACCGCCGCCCTGCTCCGCCAGCGCCGCCTCCACCGCCGCCCAGTCGGCGCCGCGGCCGACCTCGGCGAAGCGGTAGTCGATGCGGTGCCGATAGACCTGGCCGGGACGCAGGATGCAATCGGGAAAGCCCGGCTGGTTCGGCGCGTCCGGATAGCCCTGCGGCTCCAGGCAGATACCGCGGCCCAGCGCCGGATGCTGCCGGTCCAGGCCCTGGCCTTCGTACAGCTGCACGGCCGGCATCGGGCTGGCGATGCGCATGGCCACGCCGCTGTGCGGCGAATACAGCAGCGCGGTGCAGTCGTGGCCGTCGGCCAGCACCAGGCAGTGGTCGTAGCCGGCGCTGAGCGAGAGCTGCGGATCGGCGGCGATGTCCTTGTCGGCGATGGCACGCGCCTGGCGGAAATCGAACGGCGTGCCGGCCACCGTGGCGACCTCGCCGCGCGGCAGCAGCGCCGCATCGCGCACCGGCAGGTAACGGTCGGCCGGCACCCGCAGCCACTGTGCCGCGGCCGGCACCGCGGCATCGCCGGCCAGGTTGAAATAGGGATGGTGGGTGAGATTGAGCGGGGTCGGCGCATCGGTCTGCGCGACGAACTCGACGCTCAGGCAACGGTCTTCGACGCGGTAGGTCGCCTCCACCGACAGGTTGCCCGGATAGCCCTCCTCGCCGGCCGGCGAGTCGTAGCGCAACTGCAGCATGCGCTCGGTCTGCGCCGACACCGTCCACACCCGGCGGCCGAAGCCCAGCGCGCCGCCGTGCAGATGGTTGGCGCCCTCGTTGGCGGTGACCGCGTAGTGCCGGCCATCGACGGTGAAGGCCGACCCGGCGATGCGGTTGCCGAAGCGCCCGACCAGCACGCCCAGGTAGGCCGGGTCCTGCAGGTAGTCCTGCAGCGTCGGCAGCCCCAGCACCAGTTCGGTCTCGCCGTGCGTGCCGTGCAGGCGCAGGCTGCGCAGCAGGCCGCCATAGGTCAGCACTTCGGCGCGCAGGCCGTCGCCGCTGTCCAGGACCATGCGCTGGATGGCGGTACCGTCGGGAAGATGACCGAAGAGCGAGGACATGCAGGAGCCTTGGAAGTCGGTGCGCATGCGCGGGGTCCGCAGCATAACCAGCGAGGGCGCGACACGGCCATCGCCGCGCGAGCGCCGACAACGCGCTGTGCGATACCGCGCACGTTCTGGCAACACACCGCATGCGGCGCCATGCCGCGCATTGCAATTCCGATATAGCGGCGTCGCATTTGGGCATTGGTTCGCCCTCCACGTGTCTTCTATGCTCGGGAGCGGAGCACATCGGGGACAGGCACGGAAGCGATCGTGCCGGGGGGTGCGCGCCCCGGATACGGCAGCGCCTGGGCTTCATGGCCAAGGCCGCGCGCCGGCCGTCACTCCCACGCGGCGCTGGCGACGGCGCCGCCCTACCCGACAAGGAGCTCCCGATGCGTTCGCCCCGTTTCCTGCAGCAGCGTGCGGCACACTGGCGGCGGCTGCCGCTGATCGCCGCGACGCTCGGCCTGGCACTGGCCGCCACACTGGCGCAGGCCGCCGACGTCGAGGTGCGCGGCACGCTGCGTGCCGACCGCCCTGGCGCCGCGGTGTCGCGCCACCTGTTCGGACAGTTCGCCGAGCATCTGGGCAACGGCATCTACGGCGGCGTCTGGGTCGGCCCGGACTCGAAGATCCCCAACACCCGCGGCTACCGCAACGACGTGGTCGCCGCGCTGAAGGCGCTGGACGTGCCGGACATCCGCTGGCCCGGCGGCTGCTTCGCCGACGAATACCACTGGCGCGACGGCATCGGTCCGCGCAACCAGCGCCCGACCAGCGTCAACACCCACTGGGGCGGCGTGGAGGAACCCAACAGCTTCGGCACCCACGAGTTCATGGACCTCACCGAACTGCTCGGCACGCAGGCGTACGTGGCCGGCAACGTCGGCGACGCGGCGCCGGACGAGATGGCGCAGTGGGTGGAATACATGACCGCGCCCACGCGCTCGACCCTGGCCGAACAGCGCCGCCGCAACGGCCGCCAGGCCCCGTGGAAGGTGCCGTTCTTCGGCGTCGGCAACGAGCTGTGGGGCTGCGGCGGCAACATGCGCGCCGAGTACGCCGCCGACGTGTTCCGCCGCTACCAGACCTTCGTCAAGGCGCCGGCCGACCAGAAGATCCTCAAGATCGCGCCCGGCCCGAACGAAGACGACTACCACTGGACCGAGGTGATGATGCGCGAGGCCGGCAAGTTCATGGACGGCCTGAGCCTGCACTACTACACCGTGCCCGGCGGCTGGCCGCCGCGCGCCTCCTCCACCAGCTTCGACGAGGCGGCGTGGATCGAAACGCTGTCGCGCACGCTGCGGATGGACGAGTTGATCAGCAAGCACAGCGCGATCATGGACAAGTACGACCCGGACAGGAAGGTCGCGCTGGTGGTCGACGAATGGGGCACCTGGTACAAGGGCCTGCCCGACGTGAACCCGGGTTTCCTGCACCAGCAGAACACCTTGCGCGACGCACTGGTGGCGTCGCTCAACCTGGACATCTTCGTCCAGCATGCCGACCGCGTGCGCATGGCCAACATCGCGCAGATGGTCAACGTGCTGCAGGCGATGATCCTCACCGACGGCGACAGGATGCTGCTGACGCCGACCTACCACGTGTTCATGCTGTACAAGCCCTACCAGGACGCGACCGCGCTGCCGCTGCAGATCAGCACGCCCGACTACCGGCATGCCGGCTATACAGTGCCGGCGGTGCACGGCTCGGCGGTGCGGGCCAAGGACGGGCACGTGTACGTGGCGCTGACCAATCTGGACCCGAACCGCAGCGCCGACGTTACGGTGCAGGTCGACGGCGTGCAGACGCGCGGCGTCGACGGTCAGATCCTGACCGCGCCGACCATCGACGCGCTCAACACCTTCGCCCAGCCGCAGGCGGTGCGCCCGGCCGCCTTCGCCGGCGCGCGCGTGCAGGGCGACACGCTGCAGGTGGCGCTGCCGGCCAAGGCGATCGTGATGCTGAAGCTGCAGTAGCCCCAGGCCCTTGCCGCGCTCCTAGCCCCTCTCCCCCCGGGAGAGGGGTTGGGGTGAGGGTCGGCCCGCGCAGCGCAGCCACTCCTCGCCAATTCCAAAAAGGGATCTGAATTCCTATGCGGCGTGCCGCGCTGCGCGCCTAGTCCTGCGCGTCGGTCAGCAGCGCGAACAGCGATTGTCCATCCGGCGCGATCAGGTCGCTGACCGCCCAGCAGCCGTTGCCGCGGCGCTGCAGCTCGATCTTGACCGAGCCGGCGCCGCCGAGCGTGCGCCGGTAATCCATCCGCACCTCCACCACCGTGGCCTGCGCACCACCGGAGACCAGAGTGAATCTCGGCGCGCTCTGCAGTTGCCCGTCCTGGGCATCGGTCCATGGGGCGAAGTCCAGCCGGCACCTGCCATCGCGCCTGGCGCAGCGCCGGTCGGCCTGGAGCGCCTGGGCGAAGGGCGGCGTCAGCAACTTCTCCAGGTTCTGCGGCTGCCAATCGACATCGCGCGCCCGGAACAGACCCTCGGCCACCTGCAACGGCGTCTGGCATCCCGGCGGCTGCGCCGCGGCGAGTACCGGCGACAGGGCGAACAAGGTCAGCAGGGCAAGACGGCGATGCATGGGCGGCTCCGGCGATCGGGGCCGGCTATGAAGCCTGGATCGCGGCGTCGACGCAAGCACCGGGCATCGGCATGACGCTGGCACCGTCGCGGGCCGTCGTCAGGCAAGTTCGGGCGACACAGAGGAAACGCCATGGACGCGTGCCCATGCGGATCCAGAACACCATCGCCGCCGCCCCATCGGCGAGTGCGCCGCAGTGTCGCCGCCGCTAGAAAATCCGTACGCAAAAAAAGAGGAGCCGGCGAACCGACTCCTCGTTTTCCTGCCGCATTGCCAGATGGCAATGCGGCTCACGCGGCCTTGACCGGCGCATAGCCGTCGAAGGTCATGCTCGCCGATGCCCGTCCCTGGGTCAGCGAACGCAACGCCGTGGCATAGGCCTGCAGTTGCGCCAGTGGCGCCTGCGCGACCACCTCGGCACGGGAGCCGCGCTCTTCGATCGCCACGACGCGTCCCTCGCGCCGCTGCAGATCGCCGAGCACGTCGCCGACGCTGTGCGCAGGCGCATCGATCGCCACCGCCATCACCGGCTCCAGCAGCAGCGTGCCGGCCTGCGCCAGCGCCACCTTCACCGCGTCCGAAGCCGCGCGCTGGAACGCCAGGTCCGACGAATCCACCGCATGCGCCTGGCCATCGACCAGCACCACCTCCACGCCGACCACCGGATGGCCGAGCGGACCTTGCGCCAGCGCCGCACGCGCACCCTTCTCGGTGGCGGCGACGAAGGCTTTCGGCACCACCCCGCCACGGCTGCGGTCGACGAAGGTCACTGCGCCGTCCGCACGTGGCAGCACATCCAGCACCACCTGCGCGAACTGGCCCTGGCCGCCGTTCTGCTTGGACAGCCGCGCCGCCACGCCCAGCGCGGCCGCACGCGGCGTTTCCTGGTAGGCCACGCGCGGCGCGCCGGTGCGCACGTCCACGTGCCACTCGCTGCGCAAGCGCTCGACCATCACCTCCAGATGCAGCTCGCCCATGCCCCAGATCACCGCTTCACCGGTCTCCGGATCGCTGTCGACGCGGAAGGACGGATCCTCCTGCGCCAACCGCGCCAGGCCCTGGCCCAGCCGCACCAGGTCGGTCGCGTTGGCCGCGCCGAGCCGCCACGCGAGCACGGGCGGTTGCGTGCGAATGCGTTCCAGCACCCACCGTGCCTGCACGCCGCTGAGCGTCTCGCCGCTGACCGCGTCCTTCCAGCCGAGCACGGCGACGATCTCGCCGGCCTGCGCCTGCGCCACGTCGTGGGTGCGCTGCGCCTGCACCACCGCCAGCCGCCCGACCCGGCGCGGACGCCGCGCATGCGACGTCCACACCGTGTCGCCGACGCGCAAGGTGCCCGAATACACGCGCACGAACGCCAACGGCCCCTGCGCGGTATGCGCGAACTTGAACACCAGCGCCGCCAGCGGACCGGACGGATCCGGCACCAGCAAGGTGTCGGGTCCGTCCTCGGCGCCGGCATCGGCGTCCGTGTCGGCCCGGGCGGCGACCGGCGGGCGGTCCAGCGGCGACGGCAGCCAGTCGACGATCGCGTCCAGCAACGGCTCGATGCCCTTGCGCTTGAACGCCGAGCCGGCCAGCACCGGCACGCCGGCGCCGGCCAGGGTGGCCCGGCGCAAAGCGGCGCGCAGCAGCTCGGCGTCGATCGCGCGTTCCTCGAGATAGGCCTGCGCCAGCGCCTCGTCGTGCTCGGCCACCGCGGCGATCAACTGCTCGCGTGCGTCCGCGAACGCGGCCGCCTCCTCGGTGTTCCAGGCGCGCGTGTGCAGTTGCCCCGCGTCGTCCCAGCTCAGCAGGCGGCCGCCGACCAAGTCGCTCCAGCCGTCGAAGCCGGAGTCGCCCGGCACCGGCACGCCGACCGCCCACACCGTCGCGTCGAGCTTGCTGCGCAACTGCGCCAGCACGCCGTCGAACGAGGCACCGGCACGGTCCATCTTGTTGACGAACGCGAGCATCGGCACGCCGTGGCGGCGTGCTTGCCGCCACACGGTTTCGGATTGCGGCTGCACGCCGTCGACCGCGGAAAACACCGCGACCGCGCCGTCGAGCACGCGCAGCGAGCGTTCCACCTCGATCGCGAAATCGATATGTCCGGGGGTATCGATCAGGGTCAGGCGATGCACCGGCTGCCGGGCTGGCGCCCACTGCGCCTGTACCGCGGCCGCGCCGATGGTGATGCCGCGGGCGCGCTCGATATCGGAGAAGTCGGTGGTGGCGGCGCCATCGTGGACTTCGCCGATGCGATGGATCGCGCCGGTGGCCCACAGCAGGCGTTCGGTGAGGGTGGTCTTGCCGGCGTCGATGTGGGCGATGATGCCGAGATTGCGCCAGCGGGAAAGGGTGTGCGTGTTCATGAGATAGGTTCCGCATTGCCAACACGGGGGACGCCGCATGCCCCGGTTGGCGAGGCGGGCATACGGCTAGGTTTCGGGTTCGGCGGCGTAGTGCATGGCACGTTCTCCTTGGCGTGTCGGAACGGTGGAACAGCGAAAAACAGGCAATAAAAAAGCACCCATCGGGTGCTTGTCTGCGGCGGATCGGGCGATGGCCGGCGTTAGCGCACGGCGTCGACCACTCCTTCAGGCAGGCGCACCCGGCCTGCGCTGACGCGCAGGGCGTTGGGCAATATCAGCAGCGGTGCGTGGGCCATGGCGGCGTGGACGTTCGGGTGGAAATGTGGCGGCAAGTCTGAACCTGTGCGAGGGCCCGGTCAATGCGGGCGGCGCGGTGCCGCTGGAACGATGAACGACGCCGCGTGCAACGCACCACCTACCGGGGCGTCACGCAGGTCCTTTGCGCACAGCACAGCGTCACACACTCCAGATCTCGCCGAACACCCGTTCGAAATTCGCTCCCAGCACCTTTTCGGCGACCCGGGCACTGTAGCCCTGGCGCAGCAGCGCGTCGGCGACGCGTTCGAGCTTGCGCGGGGTGTTGGCGTCGGGCAGATAGGGCAGACGGTTCTCGCCCGGGGCGCCGATGCCGTCGCGACGGCGCTGCACCAGGTCTTCCTCGAAGGCGCGCCGGTCCTGCTCGGTGATCGGGAAGAACAGCGAGTCGGTGCCGATGCCGACATGGTCCTCGCCACACACGTCCAGGGCGTGCTGCAGATGACGCAGGTAGTCGGCCAGCTGCGGCTGGCGGCTGTCCTCGGTCAGGAACGGCAGCATGTACACGCCCATCACTCCGCCCTTGTCGGCCAGCGCGCGCAGTTCGGCGTCCTGCTTGTTGCGCGGATGCACGAACACCGCGGCGCAACCGGCATGGGTGATGACGGGCGGACGCTGCGACAGCGCAATGCCGTCGCGGGTGGTCTGCAGGTTGCAATGGCTGAGATCCAGCGCCACGCCGAGCCGGTTCATGCGCGCGATGGCGTCGCGGCCGAGCGCGGTGACACCGCCCGTGTCGCCGTCCAGGCAGCCCACGCCGAACGGCGTGGTGCGGTTGTAGGTCAGTTGCATGACCCGCACCCCGAGCTGGCGGAACAGGTCGATGCGCGCGGGCTTGTCCTCCAGCATCGCTGCCGATTCGAAGGAGAAGATCAGCGCGACGCGCCCCTCGCGCTTGGCGCGGCGCAGGTCGGCCGGCTGCAGCACCTTGAGGAAATGCTCGGGATAGCGCTCGACCAGCGCCTGCGCGGCGGCGATGTCCTGCACGGCGGTCTCGAAGTCGCCGGCCGCACCGCCCAGCGTGGTCTTCAGCGCCGACACGCCGGAGTCGCGCAATTGCTGCAACAGCTGCGGTGCATCCGGGCCATCGAATACCTGCCCGATCGAGGCCAGGACGTTGGCGTCGAGCACCAGCGCACGCCGGTACAGCGCGTCGGCATCGTGCGCACCGGCAGCGGCGGCGCCCGCGATGGCGGCCCCGGGCAGCACGCCGGCCACTGCGCCCGCGGCAGCGGCGCCCAGGCATTGCCGCCGCGTCCATCCCTTGCTCATCGCTTCGCTCCCCGGTGCGTCCTGCGGTGTCGGTCCGCATGCGTGTACGGCCTGCGCCATGCGCGCGCCAGGCACCATACCGCAAACGCGCCCCGCCCCACCATGTGCGGCGCGGCCGCGTGGATTTCATCGCCACGGCCTCCTATCATCCGCCGACACTTCCAGGACGGCCGCCCATGACCACCCCGCAGATGTCGGTGTATTTCTTCCTGCAGGCGGCGGTGATCCTGCTGGTATGCCGGCTGGTCGGCCTGCTGGCCAGGCGCCTGGGCCAGCCGCAGGTGGTCGGCGAGATGATCGCCGGCGTGGCGCTGGGGCCGTCGCTGTTCGGCGCGCTGCTGCCGGACCTGCAGCAGGCGCTGTTCCCCAAGCCGACCCTGGACATGCTGTACGTGGCCGCGCAGTTCGGCGTGGGCCTGTACATGTTCCTGGTCGGCACCGATTTCCGCGGCGAGCACTTCCGCACGCGCTACCGCAGCGCGATGGGCGTGTCGCTGGCCGGCATCGCCGTGCCGTTCGTGCTCGCCTTCGTGCTGGCGCCATGGCTGCTGCACGTGCCCGGACTGTTCTCGGCCAAGGCCAAGCTGCTGGAGGCGTCGCTGTTCCTGGGCGCGGCCATCGCCATCACCGCCTTCCCGATGCTGGCGCGGATCATCCACGAGCGCGGCCTCACCGGCAGCCCGCTGGGCACGCTGGCGTTGACCGCCGGCGCGGTCGACGACGCCGCGGCCTGGTGCATCCTCGCGCTGGTGCTGGCCAGCTTCGGCGGCAGCTGGGGCAGCGCCTATCTGGCGATCGGCGGCGGCGTGGGCTACGCGCTGTTCATGCTGCTGGTCGGCCGCCACTGGCTGCGCCGCCTGGCCGACCACGTGCGCCCCGAGCAACCGCTGAGCGCCGGGGTGCTGGCGGTGGTGCTGATGCTGTTCTGCGTCAGCGCCTGGGCGATGGACGCGATCGGCATCCACGCGGTGTTCGGCGGTTTCCTGCTCGGCGCCTGCCTGCCCAAGGGCGCTCTGACCGAAAAACTGCGCGAGCAATTGCAGCCGTTCGTGGTGGTGTTCCTGCTGCCGATGTTCTTCACCTTCTCCGGGCTCAAGACCGAGCTGAGCGTGCTGCTGGACCCGCAGATCCTGCTGGCCGCCGGCGCGGTCCTGCTGGCCTCGTTCCTGGGCAAGGGCATCGCCTGCTGGGCCGCGGCGCGGATCAGCGGCGAGACCAACCGCAATGCGATGGCGATCGGCGCACTGATGAACGCGCGCGGCCTGATGGAGCTGATCATCATCAACATCGGCCTGCAGGCCGGGGTTATCGAACAGGGCCTGTTCTCGATCCTGGTGCTGATGGCCATCACCTCCACGCTGATGGCCACCCCGCTGTTCAACTGGGTGATGCGCCGCGCGGGCGGCGACGCGCTGCCGGCGGTGGCGGGCGGGAGACCCTGAGGCGCGCACGCATTCGGCGGCGCGTCGCCGACACCGCACACGGATGCAGGAAGCAACGCGGCGTCAGAGCGGCGTCAGCCGCCACAGGCCGTAGGGATTGGCGAACAGGTCGCCGGGCTGGAACTGGCTGCTGGCTTCGGCCTGGATCCGGTAGCGCGGCGCATCCGCCGCGACCGAGAAGGTATGGCCGGCGCGCACGTCGGGCGCTTCGTTGAACAGGTAGCAGGTGAAGGTGTGCAGCAGGGCGACCGGGTCGGATGCCGCCTGCGCCGCGACGATCGCGTCCTTCATGCCGAACTGGTGCATGCCGCAGGAGTGGACCTGCTCGCCGGTGATGTTCAACACATAGGCGCGGTGGGCGCTGCCTAGCGACAGGTCCGCGCACAGTTGCCGCCAGTCGGCGGGGCTGTGGGCGACGCCGCTGCTTTCCACCTTCACCCCCAGGCCGCCGGCGTCCAGCAACGCCGCAGCCGCGCGCATCATCGTCTCCGCACGCACCCGCGAGCCGCCGGCACCGATCAGGTAGACGACGGACGCATGCGTCCGGATACGCGCCATGTCGGCCGAGCCCCGCCAATGCGGGCCGGCGGCGGCGAACGCGGCGGCCATGCGCGCATCGTGCGGTTCGTACTGCAGCTCACATGCCTGGCCGCTGTCCATGTGCATCAGCACCAGCCCGGCGAACAGGTAGCCACCGCTGTCCTGGACGATGCGCGCGAGCAGTTCGGACCGATCCAGCCATGGGCCGGGAATGCACAGCACGATCTTGGGAGGTTCGATCACGGGTAGCGGCTCCTTGCCGTCAGGTGGGAGCGAGCGGTTGACGGGCATGGCCACCGCCGCGACGGCACCGTCCCCCGCCGGAAACGCCGCACTCAGGTCAGCGCCGTCATCACGCCCTTGCGATAGGCCGGGCGCTGCTGCAGACGTTGGTACCAGGCGTGCAGGTGCGGTAGTGCCGGGCGTTCGATCGGCATCTCGAACCAGGCATAGGCGAAGCTGCCCAACGGGATGTCGCCCATGGCGAAGTGCTCGCCCGACAGCCAGGGCTGTTGTGACAGTGCGGCGTCGGCGGTGTGCAACAGCTCGGCCGATTGTTCCAGCGCGGCGGCGATCCTGGCTGCATCGCGCTGTTCCGGCGCGGTGCGCAACACGCCCCAGAACAGATCGCGGAAGGCGCCGGCGAAGCGCGAGGTGGTCCAGTCCATCCACTTGTCGCCGTGCGCGCGCAGCACCGGGTCCTGCGGGTACAGCGTGTCCGGGGCGTAGCGCGCGGCCAGGTAGCGGACGATGGCATTGGATTCCCACAGCGCCAGGCCATCATCCTCGATCGCCGGCACCAGGCCATTGGGATTGAGCGCGCGATAGGCCGGCTGATCGTTGCCGCCGAACGCGCCGCCGACCTCGATGGAGGTGTAGGCCAGGCCGATCTCCTCCGCGCACCACAGCACCTTGCGCACGTTGCTCGAATTGTGGCGGCCCCAGATGGTCAGCATGTCGGCGCTCCGGTTGCGGTTGCCGAATTCTACGCCGCCGTGCCGCTCACTCGCTCGCCGCACCCTGCGGCAGGCGCCGGGTCAGCAGTCGCTGCAACAGGCAGAACAGCAGCAACAGGCCACCGATCACGATGCGCGTCCACCACGAGCTGAGCGTGCCGTCGAACACGATCAGGGTCTGGATCGCGCCCAGGATCAGCACGCCGAACAGGGTGCCGATCACGTAGCCGCTGCCGCCTGCCAGCAGCGTGCCGCCGATCACCACCGCGGCGATGGCGTCCAGTTCCAGGCCCTGCGCATGCAGGCTGTAGCCGGACAGCATGTAAAACGTGCACACCACCCCGGCCAGCGCCGAGCAGAAGCCGCTGAAGGCGTAGACGCGCACCTGCGTCGCCTCCACCGGCAGGCCCATCAGCCGCGCCGAGGCCTCGCTGCCGCCAAGCGCGTACACGCAGCGGCCGAAGCGGGTGCATTGGGTCAGCCACATGCCCAGCGCCACCATCGCCAGCGCGATCAACGCACCGATCGACAGCGACACGTCGCCGCCCAGCGGCAGCCGCGCCTGCGCGATCGCGGTGTACAGCGGGTCGGTGATCGGAATCGAATCGACGCTGATCAGGTAACTGGCGCCGCGCGCCAGGAACATGCCGGCCAGGGTCACCACGAACGGCTGCAGGCGGTAGCGCTGGATCAGCAGGCCCATGAACCCACCGAAGACGCTGCCGAGCAGCAGCACCAGCGGGATCGCCGCCAGCGGCGACCAGCCGTGGCGCTCGACCAGCGATGCCGACAGCACGGTGGTGAACGCCAGCACCGCGCCCACCGACAGGTCGATGCCGCCGCTGAGGATCACCAGGCTCATGCCCACCGCGGCAATGCACAGGAAGGCGTTGTCGATCAGCAGATTGGCCAGCACCTGCGGCGCCAGGAAGCCGTCGTAGAGCACGCCGCCGGCCGCGAGCATGGCCACGAACAGCGCCACGGTGATCGCCAGCGGCAGGCGGGCGCCCTGCAGCACGCCCGCAGCCTTGCGCAGGCCGGACCCAACCGGGCGTGGAGCCGCCGCGCTCATGGCCGCACCTGCGGCGGCGGCCGCCGGATCCAGCCGCGCAGGTGGGCGCGGAAGGTCGGCGATTGCAGCAGCATCACCGCGAACACCAGCAGCGCCTTGATCAGCATGGTGACCTGCGCCGGCACGCCGAAGGCGTAGATGGTCGCGGTCAGAGTCTGGATGATCAACGCGCCGATCACGCTGCCGGCCAGGCTGAAGCGGCCACCATCGAGCAGCGTGCCGCCGAGCGTGACCGCGAGGATCGCGTCCAGTTCCATCAGTTGCCCGGCGTTGTTGGCGTCGGCGCTCTTGACGTTGGAGCTGATCAGCAACCCGGCCAGGCCGGCGCTGAACGCGCAGAACACGTACAGCAGCACCGCGATCAGCCGCGCGCGCACGCCCGCCACACGCGCCGCGCGCGGGTTGTGGCCGATGGCGCGCACGAACAGGCCCAGCGCGGTGCGCCCCAGCAGCAGTTGCAAGGCCGCGAACACCGCGGCGACCACGAACAAGGCGAACGGCAGGCCGAGCAGGAAGCCGTTGCCCAGGTAGAAATAAGGCGGGTAGTAGATGGTCAGGATCTGCCCGTCGCCGATCAGCTGCGCGATGCCGCGCCCGGCCACCATCAGGATCAGCGTGGCGATGATCGGCTGCATGCCGACCTTGACCACCAGCAGCCCGTTCCACAGCCCGCACAGCGCCGCCACCAGCAGCGGCGCCAGCAGCACCGCCCACAGCGGGAAGCGGCTGTGCTCGCCGCCGCCGATCATCCACGCCGCCACCGTCGCGGCGATCGCCACCACCGCGCCGACCGAGATGTCCAGGCCGCGCACCGCGATCACCAGGGTCATGCCCATCGCCACCAGCGCCAGCGGCGCGGCACGGTTGCCGATGTCGACCAGGTTGCCGTAGAGATGGCCGTCGCGCCATTGCAGGCTCAGGAAGCCGGGGTCGAACAGGCCATTGCCGAGCAGCAGCACCGCCAGCGTCGCCAGCGGCCAGAACAACGGATGCGCGCGCAGCCGCGCCGACCAGCGCGATGCGGTGGTGTCGGGCGTGGCGGTGGCGCTCATGCCGCGCTCCCGGCGATCAGCTCGAAGATCGCGCGCTCGCCGCAACCGCCGGGCAGTTCGCCGACCAGGCGGCGTTCGCGCAGCACCGCGATGCGGTCGGCGATGCGCGCGATCTCGGCGACCTCGGCGGAGATGAACAGCACCGCCATGCCCTCGCGGGCCAGGGCCAGGATCCGGGTCATGATCTCCTGCTTGGCGGCGATGTCGATGCCGCGGGTGGGTTCGTCCAGGATCAGCAACCGCGGCCGCGTCGCCAGCCAGCGCGCCAGCACCACCTTCTGCTGGTTGCCGCCGGACAGCAGCCCCACCGGCGTCTCCAGGCTGGCGGTCTTGATGCCCAGCACGTCCACGTAGCCCTGCGCGATGCGCAGCTGCTCGGCCGGCGCCAGGAACCGGCGCAGGCCCATGCGCGCCTGCAAGGCCAGCACGATGTTCTCGCGCACCGACAGTTCGGCGACGATACCCTCGGTCTTGCGTTCTTCCGGGCACAGCGCCAGGCCGTGGGCGATCGCGTCGGGTGGGCCGCGCAGCGCCACGTCGCGGCCGTCGATCGCCACGCGGCCGCGATCGGCACGGTCCAGCCCGAACAGCAACCGCGCCAGTTCGGTGCGGCCGGCGCCGAGCAGGCCGGCCAGGCCCAGCACCTGGCCTTGGCGCAGTTGCAGGTCGACCGGCTGCAACTGGCCGCGCCGGCCCAGACCCTGCGCCTGCAGCAGCGGCGCCGCGTCCTCGGGCGCGGCCGCGCGCACCGCGGCGGCCGCGGCGCTGGCCGGGTCGAGCGCGCGCCCGACCATCGCCGCGACCAGGTGCGGCGCCGGCAATTCCGCCGGCGTGTATTCGCCGACCAGGCGCCCGTTGCGCAGCACGCTGATGCGGTCAGCCACCGCGTACACCTGGTCCAGGAAGTGGGTGACGAACAGGATCGCCATGCCGCCATCACGCAGCGCGCGCATCACCCGGAACAGTTCGGCCACCTCGCCTTCGTCGAGGCTGGAGGTGGGTTCGTCGAGGATCAGCACCCGCGCCGACACCCCGACCGCGCGGGCGATCGCCACCATCTGCTGCACCGCCACCGGATAGCTGCCCAGCGCGCGCCGCACATCGATGGCGATGCCCAAACGCTGCAGGCCCGCCTCGGCCTCGCGCTCGACCCGGCGCCAGTCGATGCGCCGCAGCCAGCCGCGCAGCGGGTAGCGGCCGGCGAACAGGTTCTCGGCCACCGACAGGTTCGGGCACAGGTTCACTTCCTGGTACACGGTGCTGATGCCGAGCCGTTGCGCCTGCTGCGGCGACGCCGGCGCGACCACCGCGCCATCCAGCGCGATGCGCCCGGCGTCGGCGGCGGTCACGCCGGTGAGCAGCTTGATCAGGGTCGACTTGCCGGCGCCGTTCTGGCCCATCAACGCGTGGATCTCGCCGCCGCGCAAACGCAGCGCCACGTCCTCCAGCGCGGCCACGCCGGCATAGGCCTTGCTCAGTCCCTGCGCCTCCAGCACCAGCAGATGCATGCGCGCGGCCTCAGTACTTGCGCTTGGGCAGTTCGGCCGCGGCCTGGTCCTGGGTGTACACCGACTCCTCCACCACGATGCGCTTGGGCAGCGGCTTGCCGGCCTTGAGGTCGCGGATGGCCTGCACCAGTTGCGGGCCCAGCAGCGGATTGCATTCGACGGTGACGTTGAGCTTGCCGGCCTGCATCGCCTCGAACGCGCCCTTCACCCCGTCCACCGAGATCACCAGGATGTCCTTGCCCGGCTTCAGCCCGGCTTCCTCGATCGCCTGGATCGCGCCGATCGCCATGTCGTCGTTATGCGCGTAGAGCACATCGATGTTGCGTCCCTCCGACTTCAGGAACGCCTCCATCACTTCCTTGCCCTTGGCGCGGGTGAAATCGCCGCTTTGCGAGCGCACGATCTGGAAGCGCGGATGCGCCGCCAGGATCTCCTTGAAGCCCTTCATGCGATCGATCGCCGGCGCCGAGCCGACGGTGCCCTGCAGTTCGACGATGCGCACCGGTTTGTCGCCGTCCTTCAACGGCGAGCGCTCGACCAGCCAGCGCGCCGCCTTGCGCCCTTCCTCGACGAAATCCGAACCGATCAGGGTCACGTACAGGCTGTCGTCGGACACTTTCACCGCGCGGTCGGTCAGCACCACCGGGATCTTCGCGGCCTTGGCCTCGCGCAGCACCGTCTCCCAGCCCGACTCCACCACCGGCGAAAACGCGATCACGTCCACGCGCTGGGCGATGAACGAGCGCAGCGCCTTGATCTGGTTTTCCTGCTTCTGCTGCGCGTCGGAGAACTTCAGCGTCATGCCGGCATCGGCGACGGCCTGCTTGATCGAGGCGGTGTTGGCAGTGCGCCATTCGCTCTCGGCGCCGACCTGGCTGAAACCGACGGTGAGTTGCCCGGGCGCCTTGCCGGCGTCCTTGCCGCCGCCGGAACACGCGGCCAGCGCCATCCCCAGCAGTGCCGCGATTCCCAGCGCCCGCATTCCCGACGTGTGCTTGTGCATAGCCCCTCCTCGTTGATGGCACGCTGGCGGCGGACGGGCCCGGAGGCCGCGACGCGCCGCCCACCCTCCCAGGCCGGCGTGCGCTGATTCGATCAGTTCATGGTGCGGATGTGTAAGCCGTCTTGACCGTGGTGTAGAACTCCACCGCATACCGGCCCTGCTCGCGCGGGCCGTAGCTGGAGGCCTTGCGTCCGCCGAACGGCACATGCGGGTCGACGCCGGCAGTGGGCAGGTTGACCATCACCATGCCCGCCTGCCCATGCCGCTTGAAATGCGTGGCGTGCTTCAGCGAGCGCGTGGCGATGCCGGCGCACAGGCCGAACTCGGTGTCGTTGGCCAGGGCCAGCGCGTGTTCGTAGTCGTCGGCCACCAGCACCGCGGCGACCGGGCCGAACACCTCCTCGCGGGCGATGCGGTGCTGCGGCTGCGCGGCCACCAGCGCCGGGCGCAGGTAGTAGCCGCGGTGCGCGCACTCCAGCGCCTCGCCACCGTAGAGCAGTTCGGCGCCTTCCTCGCGGGCGATGCGCAGGTAGTCGCGGTCCTGTTCGAACTGGCTGGCGCTGGCGACCGGGCCGATGTCCACACCCGGCTCCAGCGCATGGCCGATCTTCAGCGCGGCCAGGCGCGTGCGCACCCGCGCGACGAACTCGTCGTGCACCGCGCGTTCTACGATCAGCCGGCTCGAGGCGGTGCAGCGCTGGCCGGTGGAGAAGTACGCGCCGTTGACTGCGATCTCCACCGCCAGGTCCAGGTCGGCATCGGCCAGCACCACCAGCGGATTCTTGCCGCCCATCTCCAGCTGGATCTTCAGCCCGCGCTCGGCGGCCTGCTTGAGCAAACGGTTGCCGGTGGGCACCGAGCCGGTGAAGCTCAGCGCATCGATGCCGCGCTCGCCGACCAGCGCCTGGCCGACCGTGCTGCCGCTGCCGAGCACCAGGTTGAACGCGCCGTTTGGCAGGCCGGCGCGGCTGAGGATCTCGGCCAGCGCCCAGGCGCAGCCGGGCACGATCTCCGCCGGCTTGAACACCACGGTGTTGCCGTAGGCCAGCGCCGGCGCGATCTTCCACGCCGGGATCGCCAGCGGAAAATTCCACGGCGCGATGATGCCGACCGTGCCGACCGGCTCGCGGGTGATCTCAACGTTGACCCCGGGCCGGGTGGAGGCCAGCGTCTCGCCGGGAATGCGCAGCGCCTCGCCGGCGAAGAACTTGAAGATCTGCCCGGCGCGCGCCGCCTCGCCGATGCTCTCCGGCAAGGTCTTGCCCTCTTCCGAGGCCAGCAGCGCGCCCAGTTCCTGCTTGCGCGCCAGGATCTCGCTGCCGACCGCGTCCAGCGCGTCGGCGCGCTGCTGCGGGGTGCTCGCGGCCCACGCCGACTGCGCCGCCTTGGCCGCGGCGATCGCCTCACGCACCGTGGCCGCGTCGAGGCTGCCGACTTCGCCGACCGGTGCCGACAGGTCGGACGGATTCTCGTCGGGGGCGAGGTCGTCGCCGGCCACCCAGCGGCCGTCGATGTAGCTCTGGAAACGTCGGGTCATGCCTACCTCCGTGCGGTTCTACAGCGCGCGCACGCCGCCCAGGGCGAATCCGCTGTCGACGCGCTGCAAGGGATTGACCAGCGCCGCGCCGAACTCGGCCAGTTCGATCTCGAAGCGGTCGCCGGGCTGCGCCTGCACGCCATCGGCAAAACTCAGCGTGGCGGTACCGAAGAAATGCAGGTGCACGTCGCCGGGCACGCGGTGCGCGGCGTACTTGAAATGGTGGTATTCGAGATTGGCCAGCGAATGGCACATGTTGGCCTCGCCGGTGACGAAGGGCTTCTCCCAGATCACCGCATCGCCGCGGCGGATGCGGCTGTGGCCGCGCAGGTCGCGCGGCAACGCGCCGCAGCGCAGCTCCGGGCCGACCGCGCAGGCGCGCAGCTTGGAATGGGCCAGGTACAGGTAGTTCTGGCGCTCGGTGACGTGGTCGGAGAACTCGTTGCCCAGCGCGAAGCCGAGCCGGTACGGCACACCGTCGGCGCCGATGACGTACAGCCCGACCAGTTCCGGCTCCTCGCCGCCATCCAGGGCAAAGTCCGGCGACGGCAGCGGCGCGCCCGGCGCGACCAGGCTGCTGCCGTCGCCCTTGTAGAACCATTCCGGCTGCGCGCCAGGCTGGCCGTCGCGGGGGATGCCGCCGTCCACGCCGAGCTGGAAGATCTTCATCGAATCGGTGAGCGTGCCTTGCGCCACCTGCTGCTGCAGGTTCTGGTGCATGGCATCGCGGGTGGCGGCGCTGCCCAGGTGGGTCAGGCCGGTGCCGGTGACGCGGCAATGCGCCGGGTCCGGATGGGTCAGCGGCGACAGCACCCGGCCAGCGGCCAGCAGCGCGGCGTAGTCGAGCACGCGCTCGCCGCGCAGCTGCTGCGCCTGCGCCTCCAGGCTGTTGCCGGCGGCCAGCGCCGCATTGGCCAGCGCATAGGTGGACGCCACCTCGCGCAGCAGCCGCACCTGGCGGCCATCGTCTTCCACCACACCGACGCCGGGCGTGCCGGCGTCATCGAGCAACTGGATCAATCGCATGCATCGGTCGCCTGTCGGAATGCGGACGCGCAGTGGGCGGCGCGGGACACGCGCGGCGCGATGCGCCCGACCTATTCTGGCTGGACGACCTATATGCAACAAATATCGGTTTTGGCTTAACGTATACGAACATTCGTATCTCTGTGAGCGCCATGCCTGCCGCCCCGCCCTGGTTCGTCCGCGCCCGCCTGAAGACCCGGCAATTGATGCTGCTGCTGGCGATCGAGGAGGAAGGCAACATCCACCGCGCCGCCGAGACCTTGAGCATGTCGCAGCCGGCCGCCTCCAAGCTGCTCAAGGACCTGGAGGACATGCTGGCGGTGCCGCTGTTCGAGCGCCTGCCGCGCGGCATGCGCGCCACCTGGTACGGCGAGGCGATGATCCGCCACGCGCGCATCGCCCTGGCCAGCCTGGGCGAGGCCGGCGCCGAGATCGAGGCGCTGAAGGCCGGCTATGCCGGCAGCGTCGCCGTCGGCGCGATCGCCGGGCCGGCGATGAGCCTGCTGCCGTCCGCGCTGGCCCAGGTCGGCGCGCAGCATCCGCTGCTGCGGGTGAGCCTGCGGGTGGACGGCAGCGACGTGCTGCTGGAGCAACTGGCGCAAAACAAACTGGACATCGTGGTGGCGCGTCTGTTCGCGCGGCACGACAAGCGCCACCTGCACTACCAGGCACTGGCCGAGGAAAAGGTCTGCGCCATCGCCCGCCCCGGCCATCCGCTGCTGGCGGCGCCGGCGCCGGCGCCGACGCTGGCGGTGCTGGCCGAGGCACCGTGGATCGTGCCGCCGGACGGCAGCGTGTTGCGCCACCGCTTCGAACTGATGTTCCAGAACGCCGGGCTGGAGGCGCCCAAGCAGGTGATCGAGACCTCGGCGCTGGTGGTGCTGCCGCAGTTGCTGCGGCATGGCGACGCGCTGGCGGTGGTACCGGAGGACGTGGCCCGGCATTTCGCCGACCACGGCAGCGTGGCGATCGTGCCGGTGGCGCTGTCCTGCCGCATGGACGCCTTCGGCCTGATCACCCGCCGCGACTGGCTGCTGTCGCCGGGCGCGCGGATCGTGCTGCAGGCGCTGCAGGAGGCGGCGGCCACGGTGTACGGTGTCGCCGTGACGGCGACCCCGCCGTCGCTGCCTGCGGACGGCTGATCGCGTCGGGACTGAAGTCCCTCCCACAACGCGCCGCCCAGCAGCAGCGCCCGGCTGTTTGTGGGAGGGGCTTCAGCCCCGACGAGCGAAGCCGGATACCGCCTCCGCTGTTGCCCTGCCCGAACCGGTGCCCCCGCGACGCCCAGCCGCGCGACCGCGCTCAGGTCCAGCCGCCGTCCACCACGAACTCCTGCGCGGTGATCGCGCGCGCCTCGTCCGAGGCCAGGAACAGCGCCATGCGCGCGATGTCCTCCGGCATCACCTTGTCCGGCAGGCACTGGTTGCGGGCCAGTTCGCGCTCGCCGGCCTCGTCCAGCCACAGGGTGACCTGGCGTTCGGTCATCACCCAGCCCGGGGTCAGCACGTTGATGCGGATCCGCGCCGCGCCCAGGTCGCGGGCCAGGCCGCGGGTCAGGCCGTTCACCGAGGACTTGGCGGTGGCGTACACCGGGTAGCCGCCGGTCTTGCTCTGCCAGCCGGTGGAGCCGAGGTTGACGATGGAACCGCCGCCCAGCCGCCGCATGCCCGACACCACCGCCTGGATGGCGAAGAACGCAGCACGCTGGTTGATCGACACGCAGCGCTCCCAGTACTCCGGGGTCACCGCGTCGAGCGCGTGGCGGTCGTCGCTGCCGACATTGTTGAGCAGCACGTGGAAGTCGCCCAGCTCGGCCGCCGCGTCGCCGATCGCCGCCTGCAGCGCGGCCACGTCGGTGACGTCGCAGCGACGCCACCACGGCGCGGTCAGCCCGCCCGCGGCTAGCCGCTCGGCCAGCGCGGCGCTGGCCTCGGCCGCGACGTCGACGAAGGCCACCTGCGCGCCCTGCGCGGCGAAGGCCTCGACCAGCGCGGCGCCGATGCCGGAGCCGCCGCCGGTGATGAAGACGCGGCGCCCGTGCAGGCTGCCGTAGGTTGCGTTGCCGAGGGAGGAAGGCGCTGCGCTTGCCGAGTTGTCCATGCCGTTTCGCTCTAGGTGGATAGGATTTCGATATATGAAAACAAATATCCATTCGGAGATATTTGCTATTTTTCACGTATCAATATGCCCGCTAGCATCCCCGGCGTAAAGCATCCGGGGGCGGCTTGCGCACAAGGCGGATCCCGGCGTCCTGGACTCGAGGAATCCGCCGACATGGGCTCACCCAGCAAACCGCCGCGCCGCAGCCAGGCGTGGTTCGGGCGCGAAGGCAAGCAGGGCTTCTACTACCGCAGCTGGCTCAAGAGCGCCGGCCATCCGCACGACATGTTCGATGGCCGCCCGGTGATCGGCATCTGCAACACCTGGTCGGAACTGACTCCGTGCAACGGCCACCTGCGCGAACTGGCCGAACACGTCAAAAAGGGCGTGTACGAGGCCGGCGGGTTCCCGCTGGAGTTCCCGGTGATGTCGCTGGGCGAGACGCAGATGCGCCCCACCGCGATGCTGTTCCGCAACCTCGCCAGCATGGACGTGGAGGAATCGATTCGCGCCAATCCGCTGGACGGCGTGGTGCTGCTGATGGGCTGCGACAAGACCACCCCGTCCTTGCTGATGGGCGCGGCCAGCGTGGACCTGCCGACCATCGGCGTGTCCGGCGGGCCGTCGCTATCGGGCAACTGGCGCGGGCAGCCGCTGGGCTCGGGCACCGGCGTGATCGAGATGTCGGAGATGGTCCGCGCCGGCACCCTGAGCCAGGACGATTTCGTCGAGGCCGAGGCCTGCATGCAGCGCTCCAAGGGCAGCTGCATGACCATGGGCACCGCCTCGACCATGGCCAGCATGGTCGAGGCGCTGGGCATGTCGCTGCCGGAGAACGCGGCGATCCCGGCGGTGGACGCGCGCCGCGCGCGGCTGGCGCGGCTCAGCGGCCGGCGCATCGTGAAGATGGTGGAAGAGGATCTGCGCATGTCGCAGATCCTCACCGCCGACGCCTTCGCCAACGCGATCAAGGTCAATGCGGCGATCGGCGGCTCCACCAACGCGGTGCTGCACCTGCTCGCCCTGGCCGGCCGCGTGGGCGTGCCGCTGCAACTGGACGACTGGGACCGGCTGGGCTCGCGGCTGCCGTGCCTGGTGAACCTCAAACCGTCCGGCCAGTACCTGATGGAAGACTTCTACTATGCCGGCGGGCTGCCGGCGGTGATGCGCGAACTCGGCAGCGAACTGGCGCTGGACGCGCGCACCGTCAACGGCCGCACCCTGGGCGAGAACGTGGCGCAGGCGCCGTGCTGGAACCGCGAAGTGATCCATCCTCTGGACGCGCCGGTGCGCGCGGAGGCCGGCATCGCCGTGCTGCGCGGCAACCTGGCGCCGGACGGCGCGGTGATCAAGCCGTCGGCCGCCTCGCCGCACCTGCTGCGGCACCGCGGGCGCGCGGTGGTGTTCGAAAGCATCGAGGACTTCAAGGCGCGCATCGACGACGAGGCGCTGGACATCGACGCCGACTGCATCATGGTGCTCAAGCACTGCGGCCCGCGCGGCTACCCGGGCATGGCCGAGGTCGGCAACATGCCGCTGCCGCCGAAGCTGCTGCGCGCCGGCATCACCGACATGGTGCGCATCTCCGATGCGCGCATGAGCGGCACCGCCTACGGCACCGTGGTGCTGCACGCCTCGCCGGAGGCCGCCGCCGGCGGCACCCTGGCGCTGGTGCGCGACGGCGACATCATCGAACTCGACGTCCCCGGCCGCGCGTTGCACCTGGAAGTCAGCGACGAGGAACTGCTGCGCCGGCGCAGCGAATGGACCCCGCCGCCGGCGCCGCCGCGCGGCTGGAGCAAGCTCTACGTGGAGCACGTGCAACAGGCGCACCTGGGCGCCGACCTGGATTTCCTGGTGGGCGGCAGCGGCGACGCGGTGGCGCGCGATTCGCATTAGCGGTCGCGGCGGGATGCATCCACCTTGCCTTCGCAGGAGCGGCGGCGAGCCCGCCGTGCGCACTGTGGGAGGGACTTCAGTCCCGACGCATTGCGCCATCGGAACGCACACCACGTCGCGCGTCGCGGCTGCATGACAGGCGACTCCCGCAGGAAGTGGCGAACACCGCCTTGCTCCGCACGCACCGCCCCCACGTCACCGAACCGTCATCTGCAGCTTCTAGCCTGCCCCGCACCCCAGGGACAAGGCAGGCTCGGTGGCGGCTCACCCCAAACGCGCATGGGCGCGCATGTTCGCGGAACACGGCCCGGTGCTGCGCGGCTTCTTCGTGCGCCGCGGCGCACGCGAAGACGCCGAGGACATGGTGCAGGAAACCTATCTGCGGCTGCTGCGCGCGCATCGGCAGCAGGGCGAGGCCATCGCCAATCCCGAAGCCTACCTGTACACCGTCGCGCAGAACCTGGCGCGCGAACAGGCCGCGCGTCGCCGGCAGGCGCCGCTGCGCATCGACGAGATGGAGCAGTTCTCGCAATTGCTGGCGGCGGGAGACGACGTGGAAGACAGCGCACACCGGCGGCAGCGCCAGCAGCACCTGCAGGCCCTGCTCGCCGAGCTGCCCGCGCGCACCCGCGCGGTGCTGGTGATGCAGTACCGCGACGGGCTGAGCTACAAGCAGATCGCCGAACGCATGGGCGTGTCGCCGCACATGGTCAAGAAGCACGTGGTGCGCGGGCTGTCGGCCTGCCGCCGCGCGCTGGCCGACAGCGGAGACCGCTGGTGAACGACAGTACGTTCTCTTCGCGCAGTGCCATCGCCGATGCCGCGCACTGGCATGCGGTGCAACGCATGCAGCCGCTGGACGCGAAACAGGAACAGCAGTTGCTGGACTGGCTGACCGCCTCGCCGCAGCATCTGCGCGAGTATCTGGCCATGCAGCGCGTGGCCGGCGAACTCGGCGAGGCGCTGCGCGGCATGGACCTGGACGTGGACGCCTTGCTCGCCAGCGACGACACCGCCGATGGCACGGCGAGCGGCAACGTCATCGCCCTGCCCGTGCCGCGGCGCGCGACAGCGGCAGCGCCAACGCGTGCGGCGCGCGCCCACGCCGCGCCGCGCTGGCGTCTGGCCGCGGCCGCCGCGGTGTGCGCGGTGGCGGTGCTGGTCGGCTGGGCCTGGCCACGCAGCCAGACCTACCGCACCGCGCTCGGCGAACAACGCAGCGTGCAACTGGCCGACGGCAGCACGGTGCGGCTCAATGCGCAGACACAGGTACGCGCCACGCTGACCCCCTGGAGCCGAAAACTGCAGTTGCTGCAGGGCCAGGCCAGTTTCGTGGTCGCCGCAGACCGGCGCCCGCTGCAGGTGCAGGCCGGGGGCCTGCGCGTGGAAGATATCGGCACCACCTTCGACATCGCCCTGCACCCCGACCAGGCGCGCATCGAGGTCTCGGCCGGACGCGTGCACGTGTGGCGCCAGGACCGTCCGCAACAGCCCATGCTGGCCGATCTCGGCGCCGGCCAGAGTGCGCGCATCGACACCGCCGATGGCCGGGTCGAACTGGGCAACGAGGACGTCGCGGCGATGCACGCGTGGTGGCAACACCGCATCGTGTTCCGCGACGAACCGCTGGCCAATGTCGCCGAGGATTTCAACCGACTCAACCGCACCCGCCTGCTGATCGACGACGCCGATGCCGGGGCGATGCGACTGACCGGCAACCTGCGTGGCGACGACGTCGCCGCGTTGCGCGCCTTCCTGGATGCGCAGCCGACATTGCAGGTGCGCACCAGCGCCGACGGCATCCACGTGCGCAGCCGCACGCCGACACAGGCACGCCTGCAGTAGCGCGGCAGCTGCGTCGCGCGCACTGCGCGGCGCACGCATCCTTCAAACCAGACGGCCGGCGCGCCATCAGCGCGTCACATGCATCGTGCACGCACGCATCCGTGCGCGCACGCGAAGCCAGCACCCCCACGCACGTGTCACAGAAAATTCATCGAAAAACGGTGCCCGATCTTCGTCGTCGCGCCTCGTAGTCCGGGGACAGCGCAGGCAAATGCCCATGGGCGATGCCGCGCGCACCACACCACCCCCGCTCTCACAGGACCCGACGATGCGCCGCACCCTGTTCCTTTCCATCGCCCTCGCCCTGCACGCCGGCGTCGCCGGTGCGCAGACCGCGCCCATCGCGGTCGAGGCGATTCCCGCGCAGCCGCTGGCGCGCGCGCTCAATGCGCTGTCGCGGCAGACCGGCCTGCAGTTCGTGTATGCCGCCGGCAGCACCGGCAACCCGCAGACCCATGGCAGCCGCGCCGGCGCGGCGCCGGAACAGGCGCTGCAGCAACTGCTCGACGGCACCGGCCTGCGCTACCGTTTCCTCACCCCGACCACGGTGACGATCGAGGCAGCGAGCGCGCCGGCCGAGACCGCCAGCACCGCGCCGGCCGCGATGACCGCCGCACCGACGCCGGCACCGGTGGCGTCGGCGGATGCGCCGGTCAAGCAACTTGACAGCATCCAGGTGCTCGGCAGCTACGCCGGCAGCCTCAGCGCCGCGCTGCGCGAGAAGCGCTACGCCGACAGCGTGGTCGACGTGATCGCCGCCGAGGACATCGGCAAGCTGCCGGCGCAGAACGTGGCAGAAGCGCTGCAGCGCGTGCCCGGCGTGTCGATCGTGCGCGACCGCGGCGAAGGCGTGTACGTGCGCGTGCGCGGCCTCGGCCCCAACTTCCAGGTGACCACGCTCAACGGCCAGACCATGGCGGTCAACGAGAACGTGCGCACCTCCGGCCAGACCGGCCGCCAGTTCCGCTACGACACCCTGCCCGCGGAACTGGTCGCCGGCCTGGAAGTGATCAAGAGCCCCACCGCGGATCTGGACGAAGGCGCGATCGGCGGCATCGTCAACGTGCGCACGTTCCGCCCGCTGGAACTGGGTAAAACGCTCACCAACGTGTCGCTGGAGTCGAGCCAGGCGCAGCGCACCCACGCCAACGATCCGCGCGTGTCCGGCCTGTTCAACTGGGTCAACGCCGACGGCACCTTCGGCCTGCTGCTGTCCGGCGCCTACGCGCAGCGCAGCCTGCGCCAGGACCGGGTCAACGAAGTGAGCTGGGACTACTACCGCGACGGCGTGCCGGGCGTGCCTGGCGCCAACTACGTGCCCACCGGCCTGCGCCCGACGCTGGAACTGGAGCAGCGCGAACGCACCGGCATCGCCGCCTCGCTGCAGTGGAAACCGATCGCGGCCTGGGAAACCAACCTGGACCTGCTCTACGCCAAGCAGACCGTGCACTACGACGAATACAGCCTGGGCGTGGGCTTCGACAGCCTGGCCAAGCTCAGCAACCTGCGCGTGGCGCATGGCGGCGTCGCCGGCTTCGACTACCGCAACGGCCAGGTGCAGATCTCGCGCGAGACCTCCGGCATCACCGACGACAACCGCAGCGCGCGCCTGTCCAGCACCTGGAGCGGCGATGCGTGGACGCTGGGCGCGGTGGCGTTCCACTCGCAGGCGCACAGCTACGACTCCGATCCGATCCGGCGCACGCGCCTGCGCAGCGGCACCACCCTGTCGATGCGCGTGGACATGCCGCAGGCCGATGGCGACGACGTGCCCGACTGGCGCTTCACCAACGGCTTCGACCCGACCAACCCGGCCAGCGTGGCCGGGCGCCGCCTGGAGTGGCGCGAGATCGATGCGCGCGACAAGGAGGACGCGCTGCAGCTCGACGCCAAGCGCGCGCTCGGCGACGGCTTCTTCCGCGAGCTCAAGTTCGGCGCCAAGTACCGGCAGCGCTCGCGCACCTACGATCGCGCCGACCTGCTGCTGACCAGCATCGCCGGGGTGCGCTTCCCGGCGGGCAACTTCACCGCGCTGCCGGTGGACGACATGCTGACCGACGCCAACGGCAACCTGCCCCGGCAGTGGCTGGCGCCGATCGAATCGCGCTTCTTCGGTACCTGGCCGACCGCCGCGGACCTGGTCAACACGCCGAACAGCGCCGACCTGCAGAACTCCTACGAGGTGAAGGAGAAGATCGGCTCGGCCTATGCGATGGCCGACTTCGGCGGCGACCTGGCCGGCCGCGCGCTGCGCGGCAACCTCGGCGTGCGCCTGGTGCGCACCGAGCAGACCACCGACGGCCATGCCGACGTCAACGGCAGCGCGCAACCGGTGCACTTCGAACGCAGCTACAGCAACGCACTGCCCTCGTTCAACGCGGCCTGGGACGTGCGCGAGGACATGGTGCTGCGCAGTTCCGCGGCCAAGGTCATCACCCGTCCCGACCTCACCGACCTGTCGTCCAAGCTCACCTTCAATTCCAGCGGCGAGATCCTCACCGCCAGCGGCGGCAATCCGTCGCTACGCCCGTTCGAGGCCTGGCAGTACGACCTGACCTTCGAGTGGTACATCGACGGCACCTCGGCGCTGACCGGCGGCGTGTTCTACAAGGACATCTCGCGCTTCATCCAGACCCAGATGTCGAACCTGCAGTACCAGGGCCAGACCTACCTGCTCTCGTCCAAGACCAACGGCAGCCAGGCCAGCGTCAAGGGCGTGGAAGTGGCCTACCAGCAGGTCTTCGCCGGCCTGCCGGCGCCGCTGGACGGGCTGGGCATGCAGCTCAACTACACCTGGACCGACAGCGAGGCCACCTATCGCGACGGCAGCCGCACCTTCACCGACAGCCTCGAAGGCGTGGCCAAGAACACCTACAACGCGGTGCTGTTCTACGAGAAGGGACCGCTGATGGCGCGGGTGAGCTATGGCTGGAGCGACGACATCGTCAACGCGGTCGGCACCGCCAACGTCGCCACGCTCAACAGCGACAAGTTCGGCAGCCTCGACGCGAACGTGGCATGGAAGGTCAACGACACCCTGTCGGTGTTCGTCAACGCGATCAATCTCACCGGCGCCGTGCAGCGCCAGTACGTCGGCGACCGCCTGTTCGGCGGCTACACCGACTACGGCCGCACCTGGTCGGTGGGCTTGCGCGCACGTTTCTGATCCGCCGCGCTGCCGCCCACGCGCGGCAGCCAGCCCGCCCCGCGGCCTGCATCGCCGCGGGCGCCGGCCATCGCACCGTGCGCGCACCGCCGCGCGCGGCGTACCGCCTCTGCCTGGAGCCTGCCGATGCCATCGCTGCCGCGCCTCGTCACCCTCGTCCTGTTCGTCCTCGCGCCGCTGGCCTGCACCGCCGCTCGCGCGCAACCGGCCGCGACGGAGACCCTGGAAAAAGTCGTCATCCTCAAGCGCCACGGCGTGCGCGCGGCGATGTCCAGCGCGGAGCAACTGGAGCGTTACTCGGCGCGCCCCTGGCCGCGCTTCGCGGTGCCGGCCGGGTATCTCACCGCGAACGGCGCGGCGCTGGAACGCTTGTTCGGCGCCTACTACCGCGCCCGCTACGCACCGCTGGGGCTGTTCGCCGGCGACGGCTGCGCGGCCGCGTACTATTGGGCCAACCGCACCCAACGCACCCTCGCCTCGGCGCAGGCGCTGGCCAGCACGCTGACCCCGGGCTGCGCCAATCCGGTGCACAGCGTCGCCGACGATGCCTCCGATCCGCTGTTCGACGGCACGCCCGCGTTGCGCACTCCCGCCGCAGTGGCGCAGATGCGCGCGGCCATCGCCGGCCGCATCGGCGGCGATGCGCAGGCCTGGAACGCGGCCCAGGCCGATGCCATCGCCAGCCTGCAGCAACTGCTGCTGCAGTGCGCGCAACGGCCCTGCCCGGCCGACGCCGGCAGCGGCAAGCTGCGCCTGGATGCGGTGCCGGCGCGGCTAGGCGATGCCGACGACGCGATCCCCGGCATCGAAGGCCCGGCCGCGGCCGCTTCCGGCCTCAGCGAAAGCCTGCTGATGGCCTGGGCCGACGGCCAGGACTTCGCCGCGCTGGGCTGGCGCGGGGTCGACGAGGCCAGCCTGCTGCGCGCCTTCGCCCCGCACCAGGCCGAGTTCGCGCTGCGCCTGCGCGCGCCGGCGGTGGCGCGCATGGCCGCCTCGCCGCTGGCGACACGGCTGCTGGCGACGCTGCTGGACGGCAGCGGCCAGGCCACGCGGGCCGAACCGATCGGCGGCGCGGCGCGGCTGGTGGTGCTGTCCGGCCACGACGGCACCCTGACCCTGCTGGCCGGCATGCTCGACCTGCATTGGCAGCTGCAAGGCTACCAGCCCGACCAGACCGTGCCCGGCGGCGCGCTGGTGTTCGAGCGCTGGCGCCGCGCCGACGGCGAACGCGTGATCCGCCTGCGCTACACCGCGCAGAGCCTGGCGCAACTGCGCGAACGCCGCGCGCTGACGGTGCAGGCGCCGCCGCTGGAGTCGCCCGTGTTCATCCCGCAGTGCAGCCGCGCCGACGCCGCCTACGACTGCCCGCTACCCGCCTTCGCCGCCGCGGTCGAGGCCGCGCTCGATCCGCAGTTCCTGACCCCATGACGCCACGTGCGCCGGCCCCGGCCGGTCGCGCGGCGGCATCGGTGCCTTCCGGCACCGCCCCTGGCGCTCGCGCCACCCGCTGTTCCTCCCAACCCGCAAGAGGCGATTCATGATCCAGCATCTACGCACCCTCGTGAGCTACGGCATCGGATTGAGCCTGGCCTGCGCCGGCGTGGTCCACGCGCAATCGGACGTCGGCGTGCTCGACGTGCTCACCTACAACGTCGCCGGCCTGCCGCAAGGCATCTCCAGCAGCAACCCGGCCGCCAACACCGCCCAGATCGCACCGAAGCTGGCGCCCTACGGCCTGATCAACGTGCAGGAAGACTTCAACTATCACGCCACCTTGTACGCGGGCGACCAGCATCCCTACCGCACGCCCACCAGCGGCGGCGCGGCGATCGGCGACGGCCTCAACACGCTGAGCAACTATCGCTTCGACGACTTCACCCGCATCAAGTGGGACAAGTGCAACGGCACCGACTGCCTCACCCCCAAGGGCTTCAGCTACATGCGCGTGCGCCTGGACGACGGCGTGCTGCTGGACGTGTACAACGCGCACCCCAACGCCGGCACCGAGAGCGCCGACCTGGCCGCGCGGCGCGCCAACATCAGCCAGCTGTCGCAGTTCATCCAGACCTGGTCGGCCGGCAACGCGGTGCTGGTGATGATGGACTCCAACACCCGCTACACCCGCGCCGACGACAACATCCGTGCGTTGATTTCCGCCAACGGCCTGACCGATACCTGGGTGGAACTGGTCAAGGGCAGTGCCCCGGCGGCCGGCGCCGCGCCGCTGCTGTGCGGCACCCCGCCGACCAACGACTGCGAAGTGGTGGACAAGATCCTGTACCGCGACGCGCCGCAGCTGACCCTGGTCGCCAACCGCTACAAGCTCGACGACGGCAACTTCTACGACAGCGACGGCAAGCCGCTGTCCGACCACTACCCGCTGGCCGCGCAGTTCGGCTGGGCGGTCGGGACCACCGTGCGCACCAGCGACCAGTTCGGCGGCCCGCACGGCACCCCGTTCAACGACATCGCCAAGGGCGCCGAGCAGCGCACCATCGCCAGCGTGACCCTGCGCGGCGCCTCGCGCCTGGACGGCATCGCGCTGGGCCTGGACAACGGCAGCACCCTGGCCCACGGCGGCAGCGGCGGCGACGCGGTCACGCTGCGCCTGGGCAGCAACGAGCGGCTGACCTCGGCCACGCTGAGCGTGGGCCAGTACAACGGCCACACCCGGCTGTTCTCGCTGAGCCTGCGCACCAACCAGGGCCGCAGCCTCAGCGCCGGCACGCCGACCACCGAGACCTACACGCTCACCGCGCCCAGCGGCTGGCACATCGCCGGCTTCACCGGCCGCGACGGCGACGAGATCGACAAGCTCGGCGTGGTGTACCGCAAGGATTGACGGAACCGCGGGCGCCATCGCGTCTGCGGCACCGCAACGGCAACGGCGCGCGTGGCGACGCGCGCCGTTCGCCTTACCGAAGAAGAGGCGCCGGCTGCGACCTGTGGCCGGTCGCGCGCATCGACGTGCAGCGAGCGGATGCATTACCGCTGACGATGCGGATCGGAAATCTCCACACCAGGCCGCGCGATGCGGCCACGTGTCTACGTGGGCCGCACTCGCGCGCACACCACCGCATCGCGATTCGAAGCGACGCAGTACACGGGGACGACGCGCCGCTGCCCGCCGACGCCGCAGCCTATTCGCTCGCCGCTTCCAGCGCCTGCGCCAAGCGCTCCACCGCGATCACCTCCATGCCCTTGACCGTACCGGTCTTGGGCGCATTGGCCTTGGGCACGATGGCGCGCTTGAAGCCGTGCGTGGCGGCCTCGCGCAGCCGGTCCTCGCCATTGGGCACCGGGCGGATCTCGCCGGACAGGCCGACCTCGCCGAAGGCGATGGTCTTTTCCGCCAACGGCCGATCGCGCAGCGACGACAGCACCGCCAGCAGCACCGGCAGGTCGGCCGCGGTCTCCTGCACGCGGATGCCGCCGACCACGTTGACGAACACGTCCTGGTCGCCGACCACGATGCCGCCATGGCGGTGCAGCACCGCCAGCAGCATCGCCAGCCGGTTCTGTTCCAGGCCCACCGCCACGCGCCGCGGATTGGACAGCGGCGAGGCATCGACCAGGGCCTGCACTTCCACCATCAGCGGCCGCGTGCCTTCGCGGGTGACCATCACGCAACTGCCGGGCTGGTGCGCGCTGCCGCCGGACAGGAAGATCGCCGACGGATTGGAGACTTCCTTCAGCCCCTTCTCGCCCATCGCGAACACGCCCAGTTCGTTGACCGCGCCGAAGCGGTTCTTGAACGCGCGCAGCAGGCGGAAGCGGCTGCCGCTCTCGCCCTCGAAGTACAGCACCGCATCGACCATGTGCTCGAGCACGCGCGGGCCGGCGATGCCGCCCTCCTTGGTGACGTGGCCGACCAGGAACACCGCGGTGCCGGTCTCCTTGGCATAGCGCACCAGGCGCGCGGCGCTCTCGCGCACCTGGCTGACCGAACCCGGCGCGGCGGTCAGCGCCTCGGTCCACAGGGTCTGCACCGAGTCGGCGACGATCAGCTTGGGCCGCGCCGCGCTGGCGTGCTGCAGGATGTGCTCGATGCCGGTCTCGGCCAGCGCGTTGAGGCCGTCCAGCGGCAGGTCCAGGCGCACCGCGCGGCCGGCGACCTGGCCCAGCGATTCCTCGCCGGTCACGTACAGCACCGGCAGCGTGCCGGCCATCTTCGCCAGCGCCTGCAGCAGCAGGGTCGACTTGCCGATGCCGGGGTCGCCGCCGATCAGCACCACCGCGCCCTCGACCAGGCCGCCGCCCAGCACCCGGTCGAACTCGCCGATGCCGGTGGACACGCGCGCCTGGTCGCGATGCTCCACGTCCTTGAGCGCGGTGATCTTCGGCGTCTCGGCCTTGCCGGCCCAGCCGCTGCGCCGCGCCGCGGCCGGCGCCTTGGCCGTGGCCGCGCTCTCCAGCACGATCTCGCTCAGCGAGTTCCAGGCGCCGCATTCGGTGCACTGACCCTGCCATTTGTTGTATTCGGCGCCGCACTCGCCGCAGACATAGGCCGTTTTCGCTTTCGCCATCTGCTTCTGGTCCGCTCAGACAATGCATCAGCATAGTGGCTGGCGGTCTCAGCGTCCGCGACGCGGCGCCAGGCACCGCATCGCATTCGCTTCCCCAGCGTGTAACGCGGCGCCGGGAAGACGTCGCGCACTCGGCAGCGACGACGATGTACGGCGGGCGCTGCTGCGTTTCCCCGCGACTGGTGACCCAAGCCGCCCGCGCACGGCCGCCAGGCGGCAGCAGGAGGCAGCCTGTGGCGCCGACGTCGGGTCAGACCGATTCTGCCCGGGACGATGTCCTCTTCGCTTGTCGCGGCAGGGAGGCCGTCAGCGCGCCTTCAAGGCAGCAAGCAGGTGTTGCGCCTGCTCCCGTCGCCTAATGCGCACGAAGCGAATATGCGCGTACTGCGGGTTGTGCAGATCGGCCTGGTAGCGCGCGCGGTTGCTGCGCCAGGTCTTGAGCATCCAGATGATGATGGACTCCCGGCTAAAGAATGCGCGGCGAAAACTCTCGCGATTTCCCGTACCGGGCCACAGCTCCTGTTTGTGCCAGGCCCGTTTGAACGCTCTGGCGACAGCCTGGAACAGCGTGCGCAAAAATCCATAGTCCACCCACACCACCAGGTCCACGTCGCGCCATTTCACGGGGCGCGTCCGGTTGGAGTTGCCATCCAGCACCCAGTCGGCAGAGGCGGCCAACGCACGCTCCAGCTCTTTCAGGAACACATCGTCCGGGGTCCCCTGCCAGTCCGGGCGCCAGTAGAGTCTGTCCATTTCGACATAGGGAATCGCAAGTTCCTTGGCGATCAGCCTGGCGAGTGTGCTTTTCCCGCTTGCGCTGGTGCCGACCACATTGATTTTCACCGCCTGACCTCGTCCCCGCAAAGAAGATCGGCCACCTCGGCCGCTCCCGCACGGTGCTGCGCTCGCTGCAGGAACGGCTTCGCATGGACTGCGCCATCGGTGGCGACCAAACAATGAGCATCGCGCGCGCAAGCGCCGCAAGCGACACGCGCCAGTACGACGACGCCGTCGCCGCACCGCGCACCGGCACACCGAAGCGCCGGGCGGCGATCGCGCTCGCCGCCCTCAACGCGCCTTGTACAACTCGCTCAGGCGATCCGGCGTGCCGGCGATGCGCTCCAGGTGCGGATACTGCAGGCCGCCGTAGTAGGCGATGCGCAAGGTGTCGTAGCGGTCGCCGCGCTTGACCAGCAGTTCGATCGGCGTGCTGCCGCCCTTGGCCGCGGTGACCGCGTCCTTGAGCGCCTCGGCGCTGTACTCGCGGCCGCCGACTGCGACCACGCGGTTGCCGGCGATGATGCCGGCATTGAACGTCGGGCTGTCCCACAGCACGGATTGCACCCGGCCCTGCTCGTCCAGGCTCAGGCCCAGCGAGTAGCTCAGGTCCAGGTTCTTGTTGCGCGCCTCGGAGGTCTTGCTGGCCGCGTTCGGCTGATCGGTATAGACCAGCTTCCAGCCGCTGGCCTCGATCCCGCCGACCAGCGACCCGTGCTCATCGAGACGGCTGCGCAGCAGGCTCGCCCAGTCGTACTTGGCGATCCCATCGAGCGTGGCGACGATGTCGTCGAAGGTGTAGGTGTTCACGTCCCAGGCGCCGTCGTGCATGCCGAAGAACGCCTTGGCGAAATCGTCCAGCGAGCGCTTGCCGCCGCTGAGCTCGCGCAGCTTGGCGTTGACCTCCAGCCAGACCATCTGCCCGCCGGAATAGTAGTCCTCGCTCAACTGGTAGCTGCGGTAGGCGCGCGGCCGGCGCATCGACATGGTCGGGTCGTTGGTGGTGTCCTGCAGCGCGCGCCAGGCCAGGCCGGGACGGCCGCGCTGGTAGACCGCGGCGACGTTGGCCAGCATGTCGCGGGCCTGGTCCTGGGTCCACAGCCCTGCGCGCGCGGCGATCACCTCGCCCCAGAACTGGGTCTGGCCCTCGTACAGCCACAGCAGGCTGTCGCCCATCGGCACGTTGAAGTTGGGCGTGGCCAGGTCGGCGCCGCGCCGGTACTTGCCGTTCCAGGAGTGGTTGAACTCGTGCGCGAGCAGGTCGCGCATCTCCCAGCTCTTGTCCCACTCGGTGAAGTAGTCGAGCGGGCCACTGTTCTCGCTGGAGCGATGATGCTCCAGGCCGATGCCGCCGAGCTTGTCGGTCAGCGCCAGCAGGAACTCGTAGTGGTCGAAGTGACGCGCGCCGTACAGCTTGTCCATCTGCTGCACCAGGGCCACGTGCGCCTTGATCTGGTCGGGCTTGGCCTCCAGCGACTTGGGCTTGTCGGCGAACACGTTCAGCGCCACCGGCGCCTTGCCCTTGTCGTCCAGCACGATGCGCTTGTAGTACTTGCCGGCGAACATCGGCGAATCGACCAGGTCGTCGAAATCGATCGGCTTGAACGTCACCGTATCGCCGCTGCGCGTGGCGGTCTCCAGCGCGGTGGCGTAGCTCCAGCCGGCCGGCAGGGTCACGCTGGCCTGCGCCTTGATGTTGCGCGCGTACACCCCGGCCGGATACAGCGCGGTGGTGTTCCACTGCAGGTTGAGCATCTCCGGGGTCATCATCACCCGGCCCTGGCCGTCGCCCTGCGAGGACAGGAACTGGTACTCGGCGACGATCTCGCTGACGCCGGCGGGCACGTCGATCTTGAACGCATAGACGTCGAACTGGTCGCGCGTCCACGGCAACACCTTGCCGTTGGCCTTGATCGTCAGCCCGGCGAGCTTGTCGATCGGACCGGTCGGCGAATGGTTGCCGGGGATCCACTGCGGATACAGCAGGGTCATCGGCCCCGGCGTGGCCGGGATGGTGCTGCGCACGCGGAAGATACGGTGCGCCAGATCGGTGGCATCGACATCGATCTTCAACGTACCGGCGAAGGGCACGTCGCGCGGCGGTGCGGTCTGCGCCGTGGCCTGGAACGCGACAGTGGCGGCCAGCAGCAACGGCGCCATCCAGGCGGTGGACTTGTTCATGGGGTCTCCAGAGGGCGAACGACAGCGGACAGGCAAACTCCCATGCTATGCCTGCGCCGCCGCCGCGTGCCATGCCATAGGTCATGCCCGCGGCGATCGCCGCGCACGGCGCCTGCCGCATTGGCCGGAGCCCTCAGCGCCCGGCCAGTTGGCTGCGCCGCTCGACGATGCGCGAGATCAGGCCGTAGTCCATCGCCTCCTGCGCCGACATCCAGCAGTCGCGCTCGATGTCGGTCTCCACGCGCTCCAGCGGCTGGCCAGTCTCGCGGGCAATGACCTTGGCGATGCGGGCGCGCGCCTTGAGGATCTCGCTGGCCTGGATGGCGATGTCGCTGGCCGGGCCGCCGGCGCCGCCGCTGGGCTGATGGATCAGGAACCGGGTCTGCGGCAGGCACACCCGGCGCTCGCGCGGCACGCCCAGGAACACGTGCGTGGCCGCGCTGCCGACCCAACCCGAGCCGATCATGTCGACCGGTGCGGAAATGAAGCGCAGCGCATCGTGGATGGCGTCGCCGGATTCCAGATGCCCGCCCGGCGAGGACACGATCATCGCGATCGGCGCATCGGACTCGGCATCCAGCGCCAGCAGATGGCGTACCGTCTGGTAGGCGCTGGCGTCGGTGATGGTGCCGAACAGCAGCAGGGTCCGCGCGCGGAACGCCTTTTCCTCGAGGAAGGCGGCGGACGGCGACTGCGCGGAGGGCGCGGCGGGGGACGTTTCGTCGGAACGCAGCATCGGCCTGTCTCCATGTATGGTGGGTGTCCCTCCCAACGAACGACGGGGCCGCGACGTGACATCTCCGACCGACACGCCCACGCCGGCCGACGGCGAGGCGCTGCGCCGCCAGTTGCTGGCCCTGGCGCATCGCTGGCTTGGCCAGGGCCAGGACGCCGAGGATCTCGTGCAGGAGGCCTATTTGCGCGCCGCACAGGGACCGCTGCCGGCCAGCGGCCGCGACGCCTGGCTGACCACCGTGCTGCGCCATCTGTGCATCGACCGCCTGCGCCGCCGCAGCCGCTACCGGGTCCTGCTGGAGCGCATCGCACAGGAACACGCAGTGTCCGTCACCGACGATCCGGACGGGCCGGAGCGCCACGCCCTCCACAGCGCGGCAGTGACGCACGCGCTGGTAGCGCTGGTGCGCACGCTGCCGGCCGGCGACGTGGCGATGCTGCTGCTCGCCGAGGCCTTCGACTTCAGCCATGCCGACCTGGCGGCGTTGTCAGCGCGCAGCGAAAGCGCCTCGCGCCAGTACCTGCGGCGCCTGCTGCAGCGCGCGCGTACAGCGATCGAGGACGCCACTGAACCGACGCGCGCGCACCCGCACGACGACGACGCCTGCCTGCTGGCGCTGTGCCGCCACGCCCTGCGGCACGGCGATCCGGCCGGACTGGTCGCCACGTTGCGTGCGGCGCGGCCGCAGACCCTGCTGGCCAGCGCCTTCCCGGCAACGGCGGCGGCGCCCGCCCACGCGGCACCCGGCATCGCGCCGGTCTACGCCCAGCCGCTGCAGCAACATGGGCAACTGGGCCTGTTGATCCGCAACAGCGACGGCGTGCCGACCTGGCTGCCGTTGTGCGAACTCACCGACGCGCCTTGCATGGCGTGAGCGGGACAACCCCGGCGCGCCGGTTGCACCGGCGCCGTCGCTTCAGTACCTGCGAACGGGAAAACGCCCGGAGAATCCATCGAACACGGCACGCTCCACGTCGAGACGCTGCCGAAACTCCGCCGAATCGGTCATTCCGAAGCCGAGCTCATCGGCCTGCCCCGCCGCGAGGCCGGCGAAGATGGCGTCGCAGAAGTCGTCCAGGTCCGCGCCATGGGCCATGCCCGGGCCCGCCAGCGCGGTGCGGACCGCGGGCGGAATGATCTCGACGACCCTGACCGGCGTCGCGGCAAGCGCGAAGCGGAGATTGCGCGTATAGCTGTGGAGCGCGGCCTTGCAGGCGCTGTAGACCGGGGCGAACGGCTGCGGAACGAAGGCGCCGCCTGAGGAGACATTGGCGATCAGTGCAGGCTCGCCATGCTGCAGCAACAGCGGGACCAGCAAATGGTTCAGATGCACGACGGCAGCGAACAGGATGTCGATCTCGCGCTGGCGCTCGGCCCAGGGCGCCTGGTCGTCGGCGAGCGCGACACGCCGCTGGATGCCGGCGTTGTTGACGACCACGCGCAGCCCGGGATGCCGCGCTCGCAGGTACTGCGCCAGTCGCTCGCGCTCATCGGCGACCCCGATGTCGTTGACCAGGGTCTGCAGGCCGGGAGCGGCCTGGGCCGCGTGATCGAGCTTGCCTGCATCGCGGCCGGTGACCAGCACGTTTGCGCCCGCGGCCAGAAAGCGCCGCGCGAGGCCGAACCCGATGCCGTCGCTGCCGCCGGTCACCACCACATCCACACCTGCGAACGTCATTGCGGACATCGCCATCGCCTCCAGGAACCGCGTGTCCGCCCGGCTGGCATCGCACGCCTGCCAGCGGCCACGCGAAGGTTGTCGTGTCAACCTAGAGATACGCCGTTCGGGTTGCCATGTCAACCAGCGCCGCCTATGGTGACCCGCATGAAGCACGCACAACTCTCCGCAGGCGAACTGGCGATCTGGCACGCCTTCAAGCAGATGGGCCAGACGGTGATGGCCGCCGTCGAAAAGGACCTGGCCGACCACGCCGGCCTGACCGGCAGCGACTTCGGTGTGCTGTCGCGGCTGGTGGACCTGGGCAAGGGCGAGCTGCGCCAGCAGGCGCTCGCCGATTCCATGGGGTGGCACAAGAGCCGGCTGTCGCATCAGCTCACCCGGATGCAGACGCGCGGCCTGGTCCGCCGCAGCGACGCAGAACCGCGCGTGGTGAAGGTGGCCATCACCGCCCTGGGCCGGGAGAAGATCGCCGCGGCGCGGCCGATCCACGCCGCCGCGGTCAGAACGCGGCTGCTCGATCGCCTCAGCGCGGAAGACGCGCAGGTCCTGCTGAAACTCTCCGCGACGCTCGGCTCGGACCGCAGCTGACGGCGGCGCGCCCATCGGCCATCTGCACCTTCCAGGGCGGCCGCACCGGACCGTAGAACGCAAAAGGCCGCCCGGAGGCGGCCTTCGCGAACCCGAGGCGGTGCGCGCCTCAATGCATCATGTTGACGTTGAGGTTGTGCATCACCCACAGCGAGCCGACCACCACGATGCCGATGATCAGCAGCGAGAACAGGCCCACGTGCACGTTGGAGCGCTGTTCGGCCGACCGGTCCATGTGCAGGAAGTAGATCAAGTGCACCAGCATCTGCACCGCGGCCAGCACCGCGATGACGATGACGGTGACGCCGCGCGGGAACGCCCCGCTCATCACCATGCCGAACGGGATCACGGTCAGGATCACCGCCAGCACGAAGCCGACCAGGTAGGACTTCAGGCCGCCGCCGTGGCCGTGCTCGGCGTGCGTGTCGGAGGAATGATGGTTGGCCATTACAGCGCTCCCAGCAGGTAGACGATGGTGAACACGCCGATCCAGATCACGTCCAGGAAGTGCCAGAACAGGCTCAGGCACGCCAGGCGGGTCATGTTGCGCGGGGTCAGGCCGTTCTTCGCGATCTGGATCACCAGCACGGTCATCCACAGCAGGCCCGAGGCCACGTGCAGACCATGGGTGCCGACCAGGGTGAAGAAGGCCGACAGGAACGCGCTGCGGCCGGGGCCGGCGCCCTCTTCGATCAGGTGGTGGAACTCGTAGAGCTCCATGCCCAGGAAGCCCAGGCC
Source organism: Xanthomonas sontii (assembly GCF_040529055.1). Classification (NCBI taxonomy): domain Bacteria; kingdom Pseudomonadati; phylum Pseudomonadota; class Gammaproteobacteria; order Lysobacterales; family Lysobacteraceae; genus Xanthomonas; species Xanthomonas sontii. Next base: position 4,459,531 of record NZ_CP132342.1, read on the forward strand.
CAGCGCGGCGGTGACTGCCAGCCAGCCGTACAGGCCGCCCATGCTGCGCTTGTTCGCCGAGATCATCGCCAGGCCGAAGCCCAGGCTGCTGAACAGCAGCAGGAAGGTTTCCACCAGCACGAACTTCAGGTCGAACAGTTCCTTGGCGGTCGGGCCGTCCATCGTCGCGCCGGCCAGCACCGCGTAGGTGGCGAACAGGCCGGCGAAGATGAGGCAGTCGCTCATCAGGTAGACCCAGAACCCGAAGACGGTGTTGCCGCCCGCGTCGTGGTGTTCGTGGTCGTGGTCGTGGCCGCCCGCGTGGGCGGCGTGGGAATCGAGCGTCGTGGAAGCCATGGTTCAGACCGCCTTTGCGGCGTTGGCCGCGTGTTGCTGTTCCAGCAGGGCGAAGCGCGCGTTCTCGATGCGCTCCACTTCCTCCGCCGGGACCCAGTAATCGATGTCGTCATCGAAGGTGCGCGCGATGAAGCTGCCGATCATGCCGACCAGGCCGATCACCGCCATCCACCAGATGTGCCAGGTCAGACCGAAGCCCATGACGATGCTGAAGGCGCCGATCCAGAAGCCCGCCGCCGTGTTGCGCGGCATGTGGATCGGTTCGTACTTGGCCGGACGCGGCCAGCCCTTGCCCTTGAGCTTGTCTTCCCAGAACTGGTCGCGGTCGTCGATGTGCGGCAGCACCGCGAAGTTGTAGAACGGCGGCGGCGAGGAGGTCGCCCACTCTAGGGTGCGGCCATCCCATGGGTCGCCGGTCAGGTCCATGTTCTCCTTGCGCTTCCAGATGCTGTAGCCGATCTGCACCAGGTTCAGGAAGATGCCGGTGCCGATGATCGCCGCACCCACCGCGGCCACCATCAGCCACGGCGCCCACTCCGGATGGTTGTAGCTGTTCATACGCCGGGTCATGCCCATGAAGCCGAGCACGTACAGCGGCATGAAGGCGATGAAGAAGCCGATGATCCAGCACCAGAACGAGGCCTTGCCCAGCTTCTCGTTGAGCTTGAAGCCGAACGCCTTCGGGAACCAGTAGGTCAGGCCCGCCAGGTAGCCGAACACCACGCCGCCGATGATCACGTTATGGAAGTGCGCGATCAGGAACAGGCTGTTGTGCAGCACGAAGTCCACCGCCGGGATCGCCAGCATCACGCCGGTCATGCCGCCGATGACGAAGGTGATGATGAAGCCGATGGTCCACAGCACCGGTGCGGTCATGTGCACGCGGCCGCGGAACATGGTGAACAGCCAGTTGAAGATCTTCACGCCGGTGGGGATCGAGATGATCATCGTCGTGATGCCGAAGAAGGCATTGACGTTGGCGCCCGAGCCCATCGTGAAGAAGTGGTGCAGCCACACGATGAACGACAGCACGCCGATGCACGAGGTCGCGTACACCATCGAGGTGTAGCCGAACAGGCGCTTGCGGCTGAAGGTGGCGATCAGCTCGGAGAAGATGCCGAACGCCGGCAGGATCAGGATGTAGACCTCCGGGTGGCCCCAGATCCAGATCAGGTTGACGTACATCATGGCGTTGCCGCCACCGTCGTTGGTGAAGAAGTGCGTGCCCAGGTAGCGGTCCGCACCCAGCAGCGCCAGCGCCACGGTCAGGATCGGGAACGCGGCGATGATCAGGATGTTGGTGATCAGCGCGGTCCAGGTGAAGATCGGCATGCGCATCAGGGTCATGCCCGGCGCGCGCATGCGCATGATCGTCACGAAGAAGTTGATGCCGGTGAGCAATGTGCCCAGGCCCGAGATCTGCAGCGCCCAGATGTAGTAGTCGACACCGACGCCTGGACTGTATTCCAGCCCGGACAGCGGCGGGTAGGCCAGCCAGCCGGTCTGCGCGAACTCGCCCACGCCCAGGGAGATGTTGACCAGCGCCGCGCCGGCCACGAACAGCCAGAAGCTCAGCGAGTTCAGGAACGGGAACGCCACGTCGCGCGCGCCGATCTGCAGCGGCACGATCAGGTTCAACAGGCCGGTCATGAACGGCATGGCCATGAAGAAGATCATGATCACGCCGTGCGCGGTGAAGATCTGATCGTAGTGGTGCGGCGGGAAGATGCCTTCGTTGCCGCCGTGCGCGATCGCCTGCTGGGTGCGCATCATCGCCGCGTCGGCGAAGCCGCGCAGCAGCATGATCAGCGCCACCACGATGTACATGACGCCGATGCGCTTGTGGTCGACCGAGGTGAACCACTCCTTCCAGAGGTAGCCCCAAAGCTTGTACTTGGTGACCGCGGCCACCACCAGCAGGCCGAGCAGGCCGGCGCCGCCAAGGGCCGCCATGATGATCGGCTCGTGGTACGGAACCGCCTCGAGCGTGAGTTTGCCTAGCATCACTTGTCTCCAGAAGTGCACATGGCGACCGGCTCAGCAGCCGATGCCGGATGAGCGTCGTGGCCTTCCATCTTGTGGCCCTTGCCCATCATGTATTTGTCGATCAACGACTTGAACAGGCCGTCCTGCACCGAGGCGTAGTACGTCACCGGGTAGGCGGCCTTGTCGTTGCGGTTGGCCGCCAGCACCTGGAACTCGGCCTGGTCCAGGGTCTTCTGCGAGGCCTTGACCTTGGCCACCCACGCGTCGAAACCGGCGCGGTCGGTGGCATGCGCGGCGAAGCCCATCTTCGAGAAGCCGTGGCCGCTGTAGTTGGCCGACAGGCCGAACATCTCGCCCGGCTCGTTGGCGATCAGGTGCAGCTTGGTCTCCATGCCGGCCATCGCGTAGATCTGCGTGCCCAGGTGCGGGATGAAGAACGAGTTCATCACCGTGTCGGAGGTGATCTTGAAGTTCAGCGGCGTGTCGACCGGGAACGCGATCTCGTTGACCGTGGCGATGCCCTGCTCCGGGTAGATGAACATCCACTTCCAGTCCAGCGCCACCGCCTCGATGGTGATCGGCTTGACCTTGGAATCCAGCGGCTTGTACGGATCCAGCGCATGCGAGGAGCGCCAGGTCAGCACCGCCAGGACCAGGATGATCATGCACGGGATCGACCACACCACCACCTCGATCGCCGTGGAGTGCGACCAGTTCGGCTCGTAGCGGGCCTTGGTGTTGGACGCGCGGTAGCGCCAGGCGAAGGCCAGGGTCATCACGATGACCGGGATCACCACCAGCAGCATCAGCACCACCGAGGTGATCAGCAGCGTCTTCTCGTCGTGGCCGATCTGACCCTTGGGGTTGAGGATGGCCGAGTTGCAGCCGGCCAGCAGCAGCGCGGCCAGCAGCAACAGACCGGAGCGCAGCGAGCGCCGGAGTTGTTTCAACGGAATCATCGAACGATCCAATTGCGTAGGGGATGCGGACCGCGCGGAAGCGGGAGGCGGGGCGCCGTAGAGAGGGCTGTCCCGCGTCCGCCGCGGCATCCGGGCCGGCATGCGCGATCAACGATGCATTTTATGCTGCCGTGCGGCAACTCCGGAAGTCATTGACAAGCCCGGGCGGGCGCCAGGCCGCGTTTTTATGTGCGACACATTGCCGCACCCGCCTGCGACACGGCGTCGCAGGCCGCTGCGCGCACGAACCTGCGTCGCACAAAGCGCCACCAAAGCTCCATTGTCAGCACGTAGATCTCGATGCTCCCAAGGAGCAGCAGCCACGGGAAATTGATCGAATGCGATCAGGGCACTGACGCACCGTTAAGACGCAGATTTTGAGGTGCTTGTCAAGAAGCGTTCCGTCTGTGCAGGTACTGGACTTGAAACTTCGGGAGCACTGAAAAATCCGACTGAACGTATTCAGCAAAATCTTGGCGGACTTGGTTCCGAACACGATCAATCGTCAACTGTTGGACTGAGTTCTAATTTATGACGCCTCCCCACGATCAGCACCATCCAAGCTTTGCTCAGCGCGCTGAACACAGAATCAGTCCGCGAACTTGATCGCCCTGGTTCGTAGGGCGCTCGTGGGTGGGGCTATGCCGCACGACGATTCGATTAGCATAACCGGCGACCACATTGATCGTGGTCCAAGTGGCGATGAGACTAATTTAGGACAGGTTGCGAGGCGCCAATTAGATGGGGATCGTCCGCAACCAATCTCAACTTTGAATAGGGACTAAGCGCTTCCAGACCAATAGTTGTGAACCAGCGTCACTTGATTGACCCAGAAGGTAAGCCTTTTGATCTGCTGCCGGGACCCGCTAAAGGCCCCAATTCCCTCAGCAGCTGAGAAAAATCCCTCACCGGGGTTGTTGTCGCCCCCCTTGTGAACCACCAGTGCGGTCAACATTGGACGCCCATTCGCATGCTCGAAGATAACAATGTCGCCAAGTCTTCGTGCAATCTCCTCACGATCTTCTTCTCTGCCCATGTCCAAACTGACCAACGGGGCAACATCCCCATAGGTTGCCAAGGAACGGGATCTCGCAAGCTCAACGAGCTTTTCCCACAAGATTTTATCAACAGACACACTTATCCCCCGAGTAAGATCCAACGCATCTCATCTGCCTGCCATGTAGGTATCCAAGCCCTTTCGCACAACCGGATGCCACGTAGACGGACTAAAGCCGCGAGAAGATGGATGGCGAATGACTGTGCAAGCGCAATTAACATCCGGAAGCCAATGGCCAACGCCTTTACCAAACACGACCATGTAGTCGGGCTTGAGCATTCCCAGCAGCTGAGGCAAAGCAGATCGCCCAGCCTTCCATTGAGACGTAGTTGGCCGAACATTGTGGGCTGAACCAGGAAACTCCTGTATGAAATTCGCAAACGCCACGCCTTCCCAAAACGCTGACCTTGCAGCCACATCGAAGGTGGGCGCACTTGGCCCCTGAATCGTCTTCTGCACTCGATTGAAGAACAAGTGCCCACCCTGCTCGACACCTAACTCTTTGACGCAAGAAATGGTGAAGCTAGGCAGATAGTCCTCAGCGACTCCATAGTGAGACTCGCCCAGAAGCAGCAAGCGACACCGCAGGTTCCCGCCTGCCTGATAATCCTCCCCTACCCACGGCTCGAAGTACAACACATCGATTACTCCCAGGACATATCAATCATGCTTGATCATCTCACTACCCACGACTATCAAGTAGCGTGGCGACCCTGTCGCACAGAACAATCGAAGTGAACAAACAAGTATTCGCCCCGCCTCCCCATCCACCCAATCGACCCGAATCTCGTGAAGTGCATCGCTCGGCGGTACATCCTCGTGCCAGCAACCGATCAGCCGGTTAGACAAAAGCTCTTTACCTTTGATGATGTCAAGCAAGAGCGGCGCGAACGAACCGACGCCAAGCTCGGCTATTGCAAAACAGTGTGCAATCTTCGCAAGCATCCTCAAAAACGACTCAGGATGAATAGAAGCGAGATGAATACTGCCCCCTCCTTGGAATTCAGTGAAGAGTCTTGGATCAAAACTCCCCCAAGCCCACAATTGAAACTCAAGCGCCGGAGTATCCTCCACGCCACTGATGATCGTTGGAAGTGGCATAGTGAGTGCGATGTAGACTGCCGGGGCAGTTTCGACGTCAAATTCTTGCTTGCGCCCCAATGGACGAATCTCTCCGTCCTCCCTATCGGCGAGCCAAAGCCCTATGTGGTCCTTGCGCTCTCTTGGCCTCTTTGTCGGAGCGCCAATAACTTCGCGGAAGATGCGGATGCACTGCTTTGTGTAACGTCCCTCAAAGGCACTTGTCATCACAGCACATTGCCTACAACTTGATTTCGGTAGAACCAGCGCGTCGCCCGAGAGGCTCTCTGGCAAAATGTGCTCGTTCTCTAACTGCTCTGTCGCGCCACAATAGACGCATACGCCAAGAGCGGGATAGTCCTTGGCCTTTGCCGGTCGCCAAATCGCTTTAGCAGGCATACGTCCTGGCCCTCTGATCGCGGATCAACTCTAGCGCTGCCGATTAAATAGTACTGCTGGTGATGCACGCCATAAAGCTCCCCCGAAGCCGAATTGCTGGCAGTTCCTCGGATGCACCTCAAGAACGCGAACCATCCGTGCCAAGCGGCAATGAAGCTGGCAAGCACCTAGTTCGGCGCAAATCCCTTTCCAGTCAATGAGTTCCAACACCACACAAAGAAAAGCCCCGGCCAAGGCCGGGGCTTTTCATGCAACTGGTGCCGGAAACAGGAGTCGAACCTGCGACCTACGCATTACGAATGCGCCGCTCTACCGACTGAGCTATTCCGGCGGAACTGGCAATTCTAGGCGTCGGCCCGGGCCGGGGTCAATCGCTGCCCGGGCCTTCGCGCGAGCGCCGCAATCGATGGGTTACCCTCCCGCCCCCGTCGTCCCCCTCCCCCTGCTCATCGTGAAGTTGTTCGCCTGGTTCTGGCTCGCGTTCCTGCTGTTTTTCGCCATCCCCTTCCCCTGCATCCTCTATTTCGCCAGCGACTGGCCACGCGTGCTGGCCCAGCCCAGCACGCCCGCATGGGCGCTGACCCTGCTGGCGCTGTCGCTGGGCCTGTGGCTGCACCTGCTCTACGCCTACTTGGACACCTTGCTGCTCATGCCCGGGCGCGCCCTGCACCGCGTGCGCCACCTCCTCGCCCATGGCGTGCGCCGCGAGGCACTGATCGAACGCGCCGCCCCCACCGGCGTCGAGGTCAAGGGCTGGCCGCAGCTGTCGCTGACCCTGGCCTTTGACAACCTGTCCGGCACGCCCATCCGCGACACCCTGCTGATCGTGGACCGCAAGCCGGCGCAACGCCGCTTCGAGAGCGGGCGCACCGTGCCGCTGCGGCTGAGCACCACCCCGGGCGCCGCGCCGAACCTGGTATTGGAGGACGCCGAGCCGGCCCTGGACCGCGCCAGCCTGTGGCGCCGCGCGGCCGGCGCCGTGCTGCTGGTGGTCCTGGTCGGTGCGGCCTACGTGCTGGCCTGGCGCCTGCAGAACCGCGGGCTGGGCTGGACCTTCCTGTCCTTCAACCACCCGCTGCTGATGAGCGCACTGGTGCTCAACGGCTACGTGCTGGCGCTGCGCGTGATCCTGCGCGTGATCCGCCACAACGCCACCGACGAGACCCTGAAGTACCGCGGCCTGCGCGCGCGGGCGCGGGTGCTGGACGTGCGCCAGACCGGCACCACCCTCAACGAGCAGCCGCAGGTGGAGTTCCGCGTGGCGTTCGAGGACGCGTCAGGCAACCCGCACGAGGCGACGATGCGGCGGTTCGTGTCGCTGCTCGACGTCGGACAGTTGCCGCGCGACACGGTGTCGGTGCTGTACGACCCGCAACACCCCACCCGCGCCGACCTGGAGCTGCCATGAAGACGCCGCCCACCCCACTGGTCTTCGCCGGCGTGGTGGTGCTGCTCGGCGGCCTCGCCTTCGCCGGTGGCGCCTGGGACACCGTCCGCGCCACCCTGCAGGCGGCCGGCCCAGGGGCTGCCCTGCAGTCCCCCTCCAAGCCGCAATCGCTGGCGGTGCCGACCCCGACTGCCCGTGCTGCCGACACCGAGCCGGCGCCGACGCCGGCACCACGCGGCAACCTGCTGTTCGACCCGCAGCGGCTGCGCGCGGCCCGGCAGGCGCTGGCGGACCTGCCCGACCTGCAGGGCCACGACCTGCGCGTGTTCCATGCCGTGCATTTCTACGACAACCGGATCGGACTCGAACTGCTGGACCCCGCACAGCCGGACCACGTGGACGAATACAGCTTCCACGACGAGGCCTGGCACAAGGATGCGCCAGTGAATCCGCGCATGTTCGGGCCGTTCCTCAAGCCAGCCACCGACACCGCCGCGCTGCAGGACATCGATTTCGAGGGCGCCTACCGGGTGGCCACGGCCTTGCAGGAACAGGGCGAGGCGCTACAGGCCGAGCCGAAGAAGGTGGATCACGTGTACGTGCTGGTGGGCCGGCGCGGCCGCCTGCGCTGGATGCCGGACGGCGTGCAAGGCGATCGCGTCAGCGTGGGCATCGAGTTCGATGCACAGGGACGGCCGCGCGGCATGCAGCGCCAGTAAGCCGTGGCGCTTGCCACGCGACAGCACCCCATCACGTCATCTCGCAGGAGCGGCTCTTGTCCCCTTTTCGAGGATCAGCCGCGACAGGCTCTACCGGGATCGCCCGTCGCGGCTGACAGCCGCTCCTACGCGCGCCGCGACAGATACGCCCATCCAGCGTACGAACACGCGACCGAACGCCCCCGTCAGTCGACCAGCCGCAACCGCAATTCCTTCGGCAGGGCGAACACCATCGACTCCGGTTCGCCCGCCAGTTCCGACACGCCATCGGCGCCGAGTTCGCGCAGCCGCGCGATCACGCCGTCCACCAGCACCTGCGGCGCCGAGGCGCCGGCGGTCAGACCGATGCGGCGCTTGCCGGCGATCCAGGCGGGATCGATCTCGTCGGCGCCGTCGATCAGGTAGGACTCCACCCCGTCGCGCCGCGCCAGCTCGCTGAGCCGGTTGGAATTGGAACTGTTCGGCGAACCGACCACCAGCACCAGGTCGCACTCCTTGGCCAGGTCGCGCACGGCGTCCTGGCGGTTCTGGGTGGCGTAGCAGATATCGTCGTTCTTCGGGCCCTGCATCGCCGGGTAGCGCGCGCGCAGCGCCTCGATGATGCCGCGGGTGTCGTCCACCGACAGCGTGGTCTGGGTGGTGTAGGCCAGGTTCTCCGGCTGCTGCACGTCCAGCGTGGCGACCTGCTCGATGTCCTCGACCAGGTAGATGCGGCCGGTGCCGCATTCGCGGTCCCACTGCCCCATCGTGCCTTCCACCTCCGGGTGGCCGGCGTGGCCGATCAGCACCACGTCGCGGCCGGCGCGGCAGTGCCGGGCCACCTCGAAATGCACCTTGGTGACCAGCGGGCAGGTCGCGTCGAACACCTTCAGCCCGCGCCGCTCGGCCTCCTGGCGCACCGCCTGGGCCACGCCGTGGGCGCTGAAGATCACCGTGTTGCCGTCGGGCACCTCGTCCAGTTCCTCGACGAAGATCGCGCCGCGCTGCTTGAGGTCGTCGACCACGAAGCGGTTGTGCACCACCTCGTGGCGCACGTAGATCGGCGCGCCCAGGGTTTCGATGGCGCGCTTGACGATCTCGATGGCGCGATCGACGCCGGCGCAGAAGCCGCGGGGGTTGGCGAGCAGGACATCCATTGGCTAGATCCGCCGGCCGCAGGGGGCCAGGCGCTTCGACAGGGAGAGTGGCACCGATTATCCCGCTTTTCGCTTCGCCTTGCCGTCGAACACGCCGAACAGGGCGATGCCGATGGCGCCGGCGACGATCGCCGAGTCGGCGATGTTGAACGAGGGCCAGTAGTGCTCGCCCACGTACCACTGGATGAAATCGACCACGTGGCCGTGCATCAGCCGGTCGATCACGTTGCCGATCGCCCCGCCGATCACCAGCGCGTACGGCAGCGCGCTGCGCCACTCGCCGCGCGGGGTGCGCGCCAGCCACCAGGCCAGCAGGGCGCTGATGCCCACCGCCAGCGCGGTGAAGAACCAGAGCTGCCAGCCGCCGGCCTGGCTCAGGAAACTGAATGCCGCGCCGGTGTTGTAGGTGCGGTACCAGTTCCAGAAACCGGGGATCACCGGCACCGCGGTGAACTCGGGCAGGCTGGACAGCACCCAGGCCTTGCTCCACTGGTCCAGGCCGATCACCGCGGCCGACAGCAGCAGCCAGATCAGGGCGGAAGGGTTGGGTCGTGCGGTCATGCGGGAAGTCCGCCTTGGGCGAAGAAGGAAGGGAAGGATGGCCGGCGCCGCAGCCACGGCGTCGCCGCCGGCCCCGGCGACGCGCAAGCCGCGTGGCCGGGGACGGCACTCAGAACCAGCGGCGCTCCTCGCCCGGTCCTTCGATGTTGCTGACGCAGCGGCCGCACAGTTCCGGGTGCGCCGGGTCGGCGCCGACGTCGGCGCGGTAGTGCCAGCAGCGCACGCACTTGGGCTTCTCGGTGGCCTGGGCGCTGACGAAGATCTCGTCGGTGCTGGCCTCGCGCACCACCACGTCGCCGCTGATGAACAGGAAGCGCAGCTCTTCCTGCAGCGGCTGCAGCTTCGCCGCGGTGGCGGCGTCGGCGGCGACGGTGATCTCCGCCTCCAGGGCGGCACCGATCACGCCGTTGCCGCGCATCGGCTCCAGCACCTTGGCCACCTGCTCGCGCAGCGCCAGCAACTGCTCGAAGTCGGCCGCGCTCAGCGCCGCGTCGTCCGGCAACGGTGCCAGGCCTTCGTACCAGGTCGCGAACAGCACGTTGCCCAGGTGCGCGCCCGGCAGGTAGCCCCACAGCTCGTCGGCGGTGAAGCTCAGGATCGGCGCGATCCAGCGCACGAAGGCCTCGGCCACATGGAACATCGCGGTCTGCGCCGAGCGCCGGCCGAGCGAGTCCTCGGCCATCGTGTACAGCCGGTCCTTGGTCACGTCCAGGTACAGCGACCCCAGGTCCACGCTGCAGAAGTTCAGCAGCGCCTGCACGATGGCGGCGAAGTCGTAGCGCGCGTAGGCGGCCTTGATCTGCTCCTGCACCTCGTAGGCGCGGTGCACGATCCAGCGGTCCAGCGCCACCAGCTCCGGCAGCGGCCGCAGGTGCACGGCCGGGTTGAAGCCGTGCAGGTTGCCGAGCAGGAAGCGCGCGGTGTTGCGCAGGCGCCGGTAGGCGTCGGCGTTGCGCTTGAGGATTTCCTGCGACAGCGACATCTCGTTGCTGTAGTCGGCCGAGGCGATCCACAGGCGCAGGATGTCCGCGCCCAGCGTCTTCATGATGTCCTGCGGCTCGATGCCGTTGCCCAGCGACTTGGACATCTTGCGGCCGTGCTCGTCCACGGTGAAGCCGTGGGTCAGGCACTGCCGGTACGGCGCGGCGTGGTCCAGCGCCACGCCGGTCAGCAGCGAGGACTGGAACCAGCCGCGGTGCTGGTCGGAGCCTTCCAGGTACAGGTCGGCCGGCTTGGGCAGGCCGCGTTCGGTCAGCACCGCCTCGTGGGTGACGCCGGAATCGAACCAGACGTCGAGGATGTCGGTGATCTTCTCGTAGTCGGCCGCTTCGTCGCCGAGCAGTTCGGCGGCGTCCAGCGCGTACCACACGTCCACCCCGCCCTCCTCGACGCGGTCGGCGACCTGGCGCATCAGCTCGGTGCTGCGCGGATGCGGCTCGCCGGTCTCGCGGTGCACGAACAGCGCGATCGGCACGCCCCAGGTGCGCTGGCGCGAGATCGTCCAGTCCGGGCGCCCGGCGACCATGCCGGCGATGCGCGCCTGGCCCCAGGCCGGGTACCAGTGCACGCCCTCGATGGCCTGCAGCGCCTCGGCGCGCAGGTTGGCCTGCTCCATCGAGATGAACCACTGCGGCGTGGCGCGGAACGCGATCGGGGTCTTGTGCCGCCAGCAATGCGGATAGCTGTGGACCATGCTGGCACGCGCCAGCAGCAGCCCACGCGCGGCCAGCAGGTCGGCGATGACGTCGTTGGCCTTCCAGATGTGCAGCCCGGCCAGCTCCATGCCATCGACCGCGGGGGTCGACGGCAGGTACACGCCGCGCGCATCCACCGGGTTGATCTGCGCCGCGCCGTAGCGCTCCAGCAGCCCGTACGGCTTGACCGCCACGTAGTCCTCCTGGCCGTGGCCGGGGGCGGTGTGCACCGCGCCGGTACCGTCGGTGTCGGACACGTGGGTGCCGAGGATCACCGGCACGTCGCGCTCGTCGTAGAAGGGATGCGCCAGCACCTGGTGTTCCAGCGCCGCGCCGGCGACGCGGCCGTGCACTACCACCTCATCCACCCCGTAGCGCTGCAGCGCGCGCTCGGCCAGCGCGTCGGCCAACACCAGCCAGCGACGGCGGCCGTCGCGGGCCGGGCCTTCGACCAGCGCATAGACCAGCTCCGGCCCCAGCGACACCGCCAGCGAGGCCGGCAGCGTCCACGGCGTGGTGGTCCAGATCGGCACCGCCACTTCGGCGCCGTCAGGCAGGGTCGCGCCGAACGCGGCGGCCAGCGCCGCGCCGTCGCGGGCCGTGTAGGCCACGTCCACCGTCGGCGACTGCTTGTCGGCGTACTCGATCTCGGCCTCGGCCAGCGCCGAACCGCAGTCGAAGCACCAGTGCACCGGCTTCACGCCGCGGGTCAGGTGGCCGTTCTCGACGATCCGCGCCAGCGCACGGATCTCGTTGGCCTCGAAATGGAAGTCCAGCGTGCGGTACGGGTTGTCCCAGTCGCCGATCACGCCCAGGCGCTTGAAGTCGCGGCGCTGGATGTCGATCTGCGCGTTGGCGTATTCGCGGCACTTCTGCCGGAACTCCACCGCATCCAGCTTCACTCCGACCTTGCCGAACTTCTTCTCGATCGCGATCTCGATCGGCAGGCCGTGGCAGTCCCAGCCCGGGATGTACGGCGCGTCGTAGCCGGACAGGTACTTGGACTTGACGATGATGTCCTTGAGGATCTTGTTGACCGCATGCCCGAGGTGGATCGCGCCATTGGCGTACGGCGGGCCGTCGTGCAGCACGAACAGCGGCCGGCCCTGGGCGTTGTCGCGCAGCCGCGTGTACAGACCCTCGCTCTCCCAGCGCGCCAGGATGTCCGGCTCGCGCTTGGGCAGGTCGCCGCGCATCGGGAACTCGGTCGCCGGCAGATGGAGGGTGGCTTTGTAGTCCTGGGTCACGGGCAGTTACCGGTCGGTGGTCTTCAGGGGGAGGTCCGCGCGCGGGGCGGCGGGCACGGGCGGCAGGCCCGCGCCAGCAGGCGCAGCGAGCAGTTGCCGCGCCAGCGCGGCGTCGCGGTGCATCTGCGCGGTCAGCGCCGGCAGATCGGCAAAGGTTTCCTCGTCGCGCAGCTTGGCGACGAACTCCACCTCGATGTGGCGACCGTACAGGTCGCCCTGGAAATCGAACAGGTGCGCTTCCAGCAGCGGCTCCACGCCCTGCACGGTCGGGCGGGTGCCGAAACTGGACACCGACGGCCACGGCTGCGCCGCCACCCCGTGCACCCAGGTGGCGTAGATGCCGGACAGCGCCGGGGTGCGGGCGAACCGCAGGTTGGCGGTGGGATAGCCGAGCGTGCGCCCGAGCTGCTTGCCGCGCACCACGCGGCCGCCGATCGCATACGGGCGGCCGAGCAGTTCGGCGGCATGGGCGAACTCGCCGGCCACCAGCAGCTCGCGGATGCGGGTGCTGGAAATGCGCTCCTCGCGCAGGTGCACCGGCGCGATCTCGTCGGCGGCGAAGCCATGCTGGGCGCCCAGCGCACGCAGCAGCGCGATGTCGCCGCCGCGCTTGTGGCCGAAGCGGAACGCCGGGCCGATCCAGACCTCGCGCGCACGCAGGCGCTCGACCAGCACGCGCTGCACGAAGTCCTCCGCGCTCATCGAGGCCATGCGCCGGTCGAAGCGCAGCAGGCCGACGCTGTCGATGCCGAGTTGGAGCAGGCCCTGCACCTTGGCCCGGGCCAGGGTCAACCGCGGCGGCGGCGCGGCCGGGGCGAAGAACTCGCGCGGCAGCGGCTCGAAGCTCAGCGCCACCGCCGGCACGCCCGCTTCGCGCGCGCGCGCGATCGCCTGCCGCACCAGCGCGCGGTGGCCCAGGTGCAGGCCATCGAAGGCGCCGATGCAGACCACGCTTCCCTGCGGGAACAGGGTCCCGCCCTCGACGTCTCTAAACAGCCTGCTCATTCCTCGGTCCGAAGCGCCGGCGCTGGAAGCGCCGGTCGATGATGCGTAACCGTCGAGTATAGCGGGTGGGGGCTTGGCTCGGGGCTCGGGGCTCGGGGCTCGGGGCTCGGGGCTCGGGGCTCGGGGCTCGGAGCTCGGGACCCGGGACCCGGGACCCGGGACCCGGGACGGCAGCATCGGCGTGCGGAGCAAACCCACTGCAAAGCGATCATCAAAAACAGAGTAGTCGCTTTCTGCGGGAGGGACTTCAGTCCCGACGGGCTTTCCCCGGAACGCCCGTCGGGGCTGAAGCCCCTCCCACAGTGCAATCGCAAGCGCTTGGCACTCGCGGAAACTCCCGGGCCCCGGGTCCCGGGTCCCGGGTCCCGGGGCCCGAACCCCGAACCCCGAACCCCGAACCCCGAACCCCGGACCCCGGACCCCGGACCCCGGACCCCGGACCCCGGACCCCGGCTTCAATGCTCGCGCAGATCCCGCGGCCGGAACCCCAGCGCCAGCAAGGCGAGCAGATACACCGCGCCGCCGCCGCCGACCAGCAGCAACAGGCTGCCGATCCGGTGCCACTTGTCCATGGTGGTGAACGCCGGCAGCCAGTGCAGGCCCAGCGCTAGGACCGCGGCCATCGCCGCACAGGCCACGCCCAGCCGCAGCAGGTAGCCGCTCCAGCCCGGCTTGGGCTGGTAGACCTGGTCGCGGCGCAGCCAGCGCCACAGCAGCGACAGGTTGAGGTAGCTGGCCACCGCACTGGCCAGGCCCAGTGCCAGGTGCAGGCCCGGCACCGCCGCCAGCGCCGCGCGCACGCCCTGCGCGCGCAGCTCCGCCGGCACCCACAACTGGTACAGGATCGCCAGGAACAGCAGGTTCAGCGCCATGTTGGCGACCAGCGCGGCGACGCCGGCGCGCACCGGCGTGCGCGTGTCCTGGCGCGAATAGAACGCCGGCAGCAGCACCTTGAGCAGGGCGAACGCCGGCAGGCCGAAGCTCAGCCCGAACACCGACATCGCCGCCATCCGCGTGTCGAAGGCGGTGAACTTGCCGTACTGGAACAGGGTCGCCACCAGCGGCTGGCTCAGCAGCATCAGCCCCAGCATCGCCGGCACCGCGATCAGCAAGGTGGTGCGCAGCCCCCAGTCCAGCGCGCTGGAAAAGCCCGCGCGATCAGTCTTGACGTGGTGCCGCGACAGCGCCGGCAGGATCACCGTGCCCAGGGCCACCCCGAATACGCCCAGCGGCAGCTCCAGGAAGCGGTCGGCCTGCGACAGCCAGCTCTGCGAGCCGGCGTACAGGAACGAGGCGATCACCGTGTCCAGCAGCAGGTTGATCTGCGCGATCGAGGAGCCGAACAGGGTCGGCACCATCAGGGACAGCACCCGGCGCACGTCCGGATGCCGCCAGCCCCAGCGCGGCAGGGTCAGCAGGTCGATGCCGCGCAAAGCCGGCAACTGGAACAGCAACTGCAGCACGCCGGCCACCAGCACCGCCCAGCCCATCGCCAGAATCGGCACCTGCAGCCGCGGCGCCAGCCACAGTGCGCCGGCGATCATGCACAGGTTGAGGATCACCGGGGTCAGCGCCGGCAGGCCGAAGCGGTGAAAGCTGTTGAGCGCGCCACCGGCCAGCGCGGTCAGCGACACGAACAGCAGGAACGGGAAGGTCAACCGCAGCAGATCGACGATCAACCCGAACTTGGCCGGGTCGTCGGTAGCGCCAGGATTGAACAGCATCGCCACCTGCGGGGTGAAGATCAGCCCCAGCGCGGTGACCAGCAGCAGCACCCCGCCCAGGGTGCCGGACACCCGCGACATCAGCGCGCGCAGGTCGGCGTGCGGGCGGGTTTCCTTCACCTCGGTGAACACCGGCACGAAGGCGGTGGCGAACGAGCCCTCGGCGAACAGCCGGCGCAGGAAGTTGGGAATGCGGAACGCCACCCAGAACGCGTCGGTGGTGGCGTTGGCGCCGAAGGAAATGGTGATGGCCTGGTCGCGCACCAGTCCCAGCACGCGCGAGACCATGGTCATGCTGCTGAACGAGAGCAGCCCGCGGAGCATGCGCGGCTGGCTCATGCGGCAGCCCTCTTGACAATTGACTTGACGCGAATATTCGGACGCTTCATACTCTCCCGCTTGTTTTTATCCACCACACAGCTTTCCAGGAAACCACCACCGTGGCCAATATCAAGTCCGCCAAGAAGCGCGCCAAGCAGACCGTCGTGCGCAACGCGCGCAACACGGCTCAGCGTTCGATGCTGCGCACCGCCGTCAAGAAGGTCATCAAGGCCCTGGACGCCAACGACGCAGCCGGCGCCGAAGCCGCTTTCGCCATCGCCCAGCCGATCCTCGACCGTTTCAGCTCGCGTGGCCTGATCCACAAGAACAAGGCTGCCCGTCACAAGAGCCGCCTGAGCGCCCGCATCAAGGCGATCAAGACCGCCGCCTGATCGGCTGCCGTCGACGCCGGAAGCGCGCACGCTTCCGGCAGCACCACGAAAAAGCCCGGCCTCGGCCGGGTTTTTCGTGTGCGCGTCACCCTGCCCCGCGCGCCGCGGGACGGCGCGACGCTCAGGAGGCATTGGCGGCCGCCTCCAGCGCCTCCTCGCGCTGGCGGTCGAAGAACGCCATCACGTCCTTCATGATCGGCCAGGTGCCTTCGCGACCCAGCGCCGACACCAGGTACCAGGGCTGGGTCCAGCCCAGTTCGGCGACGACCTGGTCGGCCAGCGCCCGCGCCTCGTCCTCGAACATCAGATCGGCCTTGTTCAGCACCAGCCAGCGCGGCTTGGCCAGCAGCTCCGGGTCGTGCTTCTGCAGCTCGCGCTCGATCGCGCGCACCTGCTCGGTCGGCGATACGCCATCCACGCCGCCCTCCATCGGCGCCAGATCCACCAGGTGCAGCAGCAGGCGGGTGCGCTGCAGGTGACGCAGGAACTGCGCACCGAGGCCGGCGCCATCGGCGGCCCCCTCGATCAGCCCGGGAATGTCGGCGATCACGAAGCTGCGGTAGGCCTCGACGCTGACCACGCCCAGGTTCGGATACAGCGTGGTGAACGGGTAGTCGGCGACCTTCGGCGTCGCCGCGGACACGGCACGGATGAAGGTGCTCTTGCCGGCATTGGGGAAGCCCAGCAGACCGACGTCGGCCAGCAGCTTCAGTTCCAGCTTGAGCGTGCGCTCCTCGCCCTCCTCGCCCGGCGTCGCCTTGCGCGGCGCGCGGGTCACCGAACTCTTGAAATGCATGTTGCCCAGGCCGCCCTTGCCGCCCTGCGCGACCAGCAGGCGGTCGCCATGCGCGACCAGGTCGCCGATGACCTCGTCGGTCTCGACGTTGATCACCACGGTGCCGACCGGCACGGTGATGGTCAGGTCCTCGCCGGCCTTGCCGTACATCTGCCGGCCCATGCCATTCTCGCCGCGCTGCGCACGGAACGCGCGCTGGTGGCGGAAGTCGACCAGGGTGTTGAGATTCTCGTCGGCGACCAGCCACACGCTGCCGCCGTTGCCGCCATCGCCACCATCAGGCCCACCCAGCGGGATGAACTTCTCGCGGCGAAAGCCGATGCAGCCATTGCCGCCATTGCCGGCCGTGACCTGGATTTCCGCTTCGTCTACGAGTTTCATGGATAACAACCGGGAATGGGGAATGGTGAATCGGGAATGGAAAAAGCGAGCCGCCACCGCGGCGACGATTCTATGTCGCAGCCACAGATCGGCAAACTCCATCACTGCATTGCCTGACGCAACCAGGACAGGGCGAGTTCACGGGAGGCGCCTTTGCCATTCCCGATTCCCCACTCCCCATTCCCAGCCGCAAAACAAAAACCCCGCCGAAGCGGGGCTTTCGTCAGCAAGCCTGCGCCACGGCGCAGGCCCTGGACACCGGCGACTTACGCCTCGGTGACCACGCTCACGGTGCGGCGCTTCTTGGCGCCCTTCACCGAGAACTCGACCTTGCCGTCGACCAGCGCGAACAGGGTGTGGTCGCGGCCCAGGCCGACGCCGGCGCCCGGGTGGAACTGGGTGCCGCGCTGACGCACGATGATGTTGCCGGCTTCGATGGCCTGGCCGCCGAACATCTTCACGCCCAGGTACTTCGGGTTGGAGTCGCGGCCGTTGCGCGAGGAACCTACGCCTTTTTTGTGTGCCATGACTGCTGCTCCTTACTTCTTGTCGCCACCGGCGATGCCGGTGATCTCGATTTCGGTGTAGTGCTGCCGATGACCCTGACGCTTCATGTGGTGCTTGCGGCGGCGGAACTTGATGATGCGCACCTTGTCGGCGCGGCCGTGGGCCACGACCTTGGCGGTGACGGCGGCGCCCTTCAGCGCGTCGCCGATCTTGATGCCGTCGCTGTCGCCCAGCATCAGGATGTTGTCGAACGTGATCTCGTTGCCGGCTTCGACTTCGAGCTTTTCCACGCGGAGCGTTTCGCCCTGCGCGACGCGGTATTGCTTACCGCCGGTGACCAGTACTGCGTACATGACCAGACTTCCTCTGTAGTTATTGTGGTCGTTCCTGCCGTGCCGTTTCGGGCAGACAGGAGCGGGATTGTAAGCCGCCGCGCGCGGCAGGGTCAAGCCCACCCAGGCCCGGACTGTCAAGCCCCGCGGGCCGGCGCGGCTACCTGAACCAGCCAGCCGCCGGCGCCCGGCGGCGCTGGGATCTGCGGCAATTGCCCCCACCTGACAAGCTGGGTACGCTGATCGATTGCCGTCCCCTTTCCGCCCCCACACTGGCCAGCGGCACCGCCACGGCCGGCACATTCCGGAATCTCTTCATGGCGATGGATTACATCCGCATCCGCGGCGCGCGGACGCACAACCTCAAGAACCTCGACCTCGACCTGCCGCGCGACAAGCTGATCGTGATCACCGGCCTGTCCGGGTCCGGCAAGTCCTCGCTGGCGTTCGACACCATCTACGCCGAGGGCCAGCGCCGCTACGTGGAGTCGCTGTCGGCGTACGCGCGGCAGTTCCTCAGCGTGATGGAGAAGCCCGACATCGATCACATCGAAGGCCTGTCGCCGGCGATCGCGATCGAGCAGAAGTCGACCTCGCACAACCCGCGCTCCACCGTCGGCACCATCACCGAGATCTACGACTACCTGCGCCTGCTGTACGCGCGCGTCGGCCAGCCGCGCTGCCCCGACCACGGCTATCCGCTGGAGGCGCAGACGGTCAGCCAGATGGTCGACCAGGTGCTGACCCTGGACCCGGAGCAGCGCTACATGCTGCTGGCGCCGGTGATCCGCGAGCGCAAGGGCGAGCATGCGCAGGTGTTCGAACAACTGCGCGCGCAGGGCTTCGTGCGCGTGCGCGTGGACGGCGAGCTGTACGAGATCGACGCGGTGCCGGCGCTGGCGCTGCGCCAGAAGCACACCATCGAGGCGGTGATCGACCGCTTCCGCCCGCGCGAGGACATCAAGCAGCGCCTGGCCGAGAGCTTCGAGACCGCGCTGAAGCTGGCCGACGGCATGGTGTCGGTGCAGTCGCTGGACGACACCGCGGCCGCGCCGCACCTGTTCTCCTCCAAGTACAGCTGCCCGGTCTGCGACTACTCGCTGCCGGAACTGGAACCGCGCCTGTTCTCGTTCAACGCGCCGATGGGCGCCTGCCCGAGCTGCGACGGCCTGGGCGTGGCCGAGTTCTTCGATCCCGAGCGGGTGGTGGTGCATCCGGAGCTGTCGCTGTCGGCCGGCGCGGTACGCGGCTGGGACCGGCGCAATGCGTACTACTTCCAGCTGATCGCCTCGCTGGCCAAGCACTACAAGTTCGACGTCGACGCGCCCTGGCAGTCGCTGCCGGCGAGCGTGCGCCAGGCGGTGCTGTACGGCAGCGGCGACGAGACCATCACCTTCACCTACTTCACCGATGCCGGCGGCCGCACCCAGCGCAAGCATCGCTTCGAAGGCATCATCCCCAACCTGGAGCGCCGCTACCGCGAGACCGAATCGCCGGCGGTGCGCGAGGAACTGGCCAAGTACATCAGCGAACGGCCGTGCCCGGACTGCAAGGGCGCGCGCCTGAACAAGGCCGCGCGCAACGTGTTCGTCGCCGACCGCCCGCTGCCGGACCTGGTGGTGCTGCCGATCGACGATGCACTGAGCTTCTTCCGCCAGCTCGACCTGCCCGGCTGGCGCGGCGAGATCGCCAGCAAGATCGTCAAGGAGATCGCCGAACGGCTGGGCTTCCTGGTCGACGTCGGCCTGGATTACCTGACCCTCGAGCGCAAGGCCGACACCCTGTCCGGCGGCGAGGCGCAGCGCATCCGCCTGGCCAGCCAGATCGGCGCCGGCCTGGTCGGGGTGATGTACGTGCTCGACGAGCCGTCGATCGGCCTGCACCAGCGCGACAACGAACGCCTGCTCGGCACCCTCACCCGCCTGCGCGACCTCGGCAACACGGTGATCGTGGTCGAGCACGACGAGGACGCGATCCGCCTGGCCGACTACGTGCTGGACATCGGCCCCGGCGCCGGCGTGCACGGCGGCGAGGTGGTCGGCCAGGGCAGCGTGCAGGACCTGCTGAAGGCGCCGCGCTCGCTGACCGGGCAATACCTGTCCGGCAAGCGCCGCATCGAGATCCCGGCCAAGCGCCACAAGGCCAACCCGAAGATGACCCTGCACCTGCGCGGGGCCACCGGCAACAACCTCAAGAACGTCGACCTGGACATCCCGGCCGGCCTGCTGACCTGCATCACCGGCGTGTCCGGTTCGGGCAAGTCGACGCTGATCAACGACACCCTGTTCACCCTGGCGGCGAACGAGATCAACGGCGCCTCGCACAGCGTGGCGCCGTACCGCGAGATCGAGCACCTGGACCTGTTCGACAAGGTCGTGGACATCGACCAGTCGCCGATCGGGCGCACCCCGCGCTCCAATCCGGCCACCTACACCGGCCTGTTCACGCCGCTGCGCGAACTGTTCGCGCAGGTGCCGGAAGCGCGCTCGCGCGGCTACTCGCCGGGCCGCTTCAGCTTCAACGTGCGCGGCGGCCGCTGCGAGGCCTGCCAGGGCGACGGCCTGATCAAGGTGGAGATGCACTTCCTGCCGGACGTGTACGTGCCCTGCGACGTCTGCCACGGCAAGCGCTACAACCGCGAGACGCTGGAGATCCTGTACAAGGGCTTCAACATCAACGACGTGCTGGAGATGACCGTCGAGGATGCGCTGAAGCTGTTCGAGCCGGTGCCGTCGATCGCGCGCAAGCTGGAGACCCTGGTCGACGTGGGCCTGAGCTACATCAAGCTCGGGCAGAGCGCGACCACCCTGTCCGGCGGCGAGGCGCAGCGCGTGAAGCTGTCCAAGGAACTGTCGCGGCGCGATACCGGCCGCACCCTGTACATCCTCGACGAGCCGACCACCGGCCTGCACTTCCACGACATCGAGGCGCTGCTGGGCGTGCTGCACAAGCTGCGCGACGAGGGCAACACCGTGGTGGTGATCGAACACAACCTGGACGTGATCAAGACCGCGGACTGGATCGTCGACCTCGGCCCGGAAGGCGGCCACCGCGGCGGCACCATCCTGGTCACCGGCACGCCGGAAGACGTGGCGGCCTGCCCGCAGTCGTACACCGGCCAGTTCCTGGCGCGGATGCTGCCCTCCACCAGCGCGCGCCCGGAGCAGCCGGCGGCGATGGCCAACAAGCCCGACGCGCGCCCGCCGCGCAAGGTCAAGCCGGAAAAGCCTGCGAAGAAGCAGGCGGTGGCCGCCAAGAGCGGCAAGGTCAGCAAGAGCACCACCAGCACCGGCACCAAGAAGAAGAAGGACGTTTGATGAGCAGCGAACACAAGATCCTGGCGCGCATCCCGATCAGCGTGCGCTGGCGCGACATGGACAGCATGGGCCACGTCAACAACGCCAAGTACATCTCCTACCTGGAAGAGGCGCGCGTGCGCTGGATGCTGGGCGTGGAAGGCGTCTCGATGAGCGATCGCATCGCCCCGGTGGTGGCGGCGACCAACGTCAACTATCGCGCACCGATCGTGTGGCCCAACGACATCCTGGTCGAACTGTTCGTCGAGCGCCTGGGCACCAGCAGCGTGACCATCGGCCACCGCATCGTCGACCAGCAGGACGAAAGCCGGCTGTACTCCGACGGCCACGTGGTGGTGGTGTGGATGGACACCCAGACCGGCAAGAGCGCGCCGCTGCCGGACGCCGTACGCAAGGCGACGAGCTGAGGCCTGCGCTTGCGCCGGGCGTGGCCCGGCGCATAGTCCGCAGCGCAGCGGCGCTGCCCACGCAGGAGCGGCGTGCGCTCCTTGTGGGAGGGACTTCAGTCCCGACGACGGGTGGTCTCAGCCGACGCTGGGCTTCGCCCGTCGCGGCTGATCCCACAAAAGGGGACGAGAACCGCTCCTACGACAAGGGGAGGCGCCTTTTCCCGAGGAGGCTCCCCTACATCGCCTGCTTGCGCACGGTCAGCGTCGCATCAGCCTTGCCGCCGCCTTCCAGTTGCAACTGCAGCGGCACGACCTGGCCTTCGGTCAGCGCACCCTTGCCCTGCATCAGCATCAGGTGCATGCCGCCGGGCTTGAGTTCCACGCTGGCGCCAGGCGCCAGCGGCACGCGCTCGACCGCGCGCATCCGGCTGACTCCGGCCACCAGCGTGGTTTCATGCAACGACACATCGCCGAAAGCGGGGCTGCTGGCCCCGGTGACCGTGACCGGCTTGCCACAGCCGTTGTGGAGCACGCCGTAGCCGGCGGTCATCGGCATCGCCGGATTCGGCGGCAAGCGCGCCCAGCCCTGCTCCAGAGTGACGCACGCCGGTTCCGCGGCCGACGCAGTGGCGGCAACCGCACACAGCACGAACAATACGCCAGCGAATGGTTTGGTTATCATCGCCGAGGTTCCTTCTTCGAAAGCAGACCGCAGCATGACGACGCTCATCGACGTGATCAACCATGGCCCCCTCCGCGAACTGCGCCTGGCGCGGCCGCCGGTCAATGCGCTGGACACCGATCTGTGCCGGCACCTGATCCAGGCGATCGAGCAGGCCGGCGCCGAGGGCGCGCACGGCATCGTGCTGTCGGGCAACGAACGCCTGTTCTCCGCCGGCATGGACGTGCCGCACCTGCTGAGCCATGGCGACGACCGCGCCAAGCTGCTGGGCAGTTGGCAGCAGTTCTTCGGCGCGGCGCGCGCCTTGGCCGCCAGCCCGATCCCGGTGGTCGCAGCGCTGACCGGCCACGCCCCGGCCGGCGGTTGCGTGCTGGCGCTGTGCTGCGACTACCGGGTGATGGCGCGCAGCCCCGATGCGGCGCATCCGCTGCACATCGGCCTCAACGAGACCCAGGTCGGCCTGGTCGCCCCGGAAGGCATCCAGCGCCTGCTGCGGCGGGTGGTCGGCGCGCACCGCGCCGAGCGCCTGCTGGTCGGCGGCGACCTGGTCAGCGCCGAGCGCGCGCTGGAGATCGGCCTGGTCGACGAACTGGTCGACGCCGACCTGGTGGTGGCGCGCGCGCTGGCCTGGCTGCTGGACCTGCTCAAGCGCCCGCGGCAGCCGATGCTGCAGACCCGTGCCATCGCCCGCGCCGACCTGCGCGCGGCGCTGGCCGACGAGCACATCGGGCTGGAGCGGCTGATCGACGACTGGCAGGCGCCGGACACCCAGGCCGCACTGCGCGCGCTGGTGGCGCGGCTGGGCAAGGGCTGAGCGGAGCGGGCACGCGGGCGGGCGCGGACGGCCCGCTATAATCGGCGCACGTCCGTCGCCAGGCCCCGTCTCTTGTCCGCCAAGCCCGCCCCCGTCGTCTCCGAACTGATCGAGCTGCTGTCGCTGGAGCGGCTGGAGGACAACCTGTTCCGCGGCCAGAGCCGCGACATCGGCACCAAGTACGTGTTCGGCGGCCAGGTGCTGGGCCAGGCGCTGTCGGCGGCGCAGGCCACGGTGGAGAACGCGCGCCGCGTGCATTCGCTGCACGCCTACTTCCTGCGCGCCGGCGACATCGAGCATCCCATCGTCTACGACGTGGACCGCACCCGCGACGGCGGCAGCTTCTCGGTGCGCCGGGTCACCGCGATCCAGCACGGCAAGGTGATCTTCTTCTGCGCGGCCTCGTTCCAGGAACAGGAGGACGGCGCCACCCACCAGCTGAAGATGCCGGAAGTGCCGCAACCGGAAGACATCGAGCCGACTCCGGCGGCGCGCCCGGACGTGCTGGCGACGCTGCCGACCAAGGTGCAGCGCTGGCTCTCGCGCGGCGGCCCGTTCGAGTTCCGCCACGTGTATCCGCGCGACGAACTGAATCCGCCCAAGCGTCCGCCGTTCCAGCAGATGTGGCTGCGCCTGAGCGAGCCGGTCGGCGATGCGCCGGAACTGCACCAGGCGCTGCTCGCCTACGCCTCCGACTTCCACCTGCTCGGCACCGCCACCTTCCCGCACGGCATCAGCTATTACACGCCGAACGTGCAGATGGCCTCGCTCGACCATGCGCTGTGGTTCCATCGTCCGTTCCGCGCCGACGACTGGCTGCTGTACTCGCTGGACAGCCCCAGCGCGCAGGGCGCGCGCGGCCTGGCGCGCGGGCAGTTCTTCACCCGCGACGGCACCCTGGTGGCCAGCACCGCACAGGAAGGCCTGATCCGCGTGGTCCCCGACGCCGACGCCGCGGCGCAGGTGCCGGCAAAACGCTGAGGACACGAACATGCGTCAGATCTTCAGCAGCCAACGCGTGGAAACCGCCGAAGGCGTCGCCGCCCTGCTGCGCGACGCCGGCATCGACGTGCGCCTGAGCAACGGCCGCTCCTACCGGACCCGGCGCAGCGGCCAGTTCAGCTATCTCGACCCGGTCGCGGCGCAGGCGCAGCCCACGGTGTGGGTGGTGCACGCCGACGACCAGCCGCGTGCACGCGAACTGCTGCGCGACGCCGGCCTGCTCGACAGCACCCGCCGCGATCCGGAACAGGGCCGTGCGCCCTACTTGAACGAGTTCCGCTCGCAGGTGGAAGCGGACGGCGGCAAGCGCTGGGCCTGGCGCATCCGCATCGCCCTGCTGCTGGCGATCGGTGCGGTGGCGCTGATCACCGTGCTGCGCCATCGCGACAACCGCGCGCCGATCAACGCACCGGCACAGGCACCCGCGACGCAACCGGCCACGCCCCCGGCGCAGGACACCGGCAGCGACGAAGTGCGCGTGCGCGTGCAGCCGGCGCCGCGCGGCAACTGAGCCGCGCCGAACGCAGGTCCACGCATGCGGTGGACGTCGCCTCTGGCGATGACGCCCTGCCGATGATCGTCCTTGCGCGACGGCGCGACACCAGGCGCTGCGACGGCAATCCGATCGGCACGGCGATCGCATCCTGCGCGCGGTGTCCGCCGTAGCGGAGACCGCCACCGCAACCGGCCGCGACGCTGCCGACGCGCCCCGCGCGACCACGCACGTCCCGCGCTGCACCTGCGCCGCACTGCACTGCACGCGACGGCAGGTTTCGGCCGATGGAAAAACAAGAACGCCCCTGCGCGCGGGGCGCAGGGGCGCTGTCGATCGGCGCCTTGGTGCAGTGACGCCGCGGCCACCGCCGCGGCGGATGGCTCAGTTGCTGTCCGGCGCCGGCATCGGCGGCGGCGGTGCGTCGCCACCGCGCTGCCCGCCCGGGCGATGCGCCCAGCGCTTGGCCTGCGCCGCATCGAACTCGGCGCGGCTGAGCATGCCGTCCTTGTTGGTGTCGGCCGCGGTGAACCAGGCATCGCGATGTTGCTTGGCGCGCAGTTCGAAGTCGGCACGGTCGATGTAGCCGTCCTTGTTCACGTCCATCTTGTCGAAGCGCGCGGCGAGCTTGGGATCGGCCTGCGCTTCGGCGCGGCTGATGCGGCCGTCCTTGTTGGTGTCCAGCTTGGCCATCATCGCGCCGGGCACGCCGTGGTCGCCCGGGCCGCCGTGACGGCCGTGGCGCGGCCACTCGTCGCGGCTGAGCTTGCCGTCGTGGTTCTTGTCCATGGCGTCGAAATGCTGGGCCAGGCGCGGATCGGCGGCGGCCTCGCTGCGGTCGATGACGCCGTCGCCGTTCTTGTCGAGCGCGGCGATGCCGCCGGCATCGGCGGGCGCGGCGGGATCGGCCGGCGGCGGGGGAACGGCGTAGGCGGTACCGGCCAGCACGGCCAGCACGGCCAGGGCGAGCAGCGGGTTGCGAGACTTCATGGGTCACTCCCTGAGGATGATGAGGAACCTGCCGAGGACGGCAGGCGTCCGGCGCCGCAAGCGGCCCGCATCGCGGGCCGGCACCGCGGCGCCTTCCCTGCTGACAACGCCCCGTCGCCGCCGCGGTTGACCCGCCGCCGGGCGCATTCATCGACGGGACAGTCGCGGCCCCTGCGATGGCGAAGCGCTATGCTCGACGCATGGCCATCCATTCCGACGCCAGCGACGACCTGCGGCTGTTCCAGACCGGCCAGCACGCGTGTGGCTACTGGCCCGAGCGGCAGGCCCGCGACCTGGTGCTGGACCCGCACGATCCACGCCTGGGCGCGCTGTATCCGCTGGCGCTGAGCTGGGGCTTCCGCCGCTCCGGCGATCTGGTCTATCGCCCGCACTGCGACCATTGCCGCGCCTGCGTTGCGGTGCGCATCCCGATCGACGAGTTCGTGCCCGATCGCAGCCAGCGCCGCTGCCTGGCGCGCAATACCGATGTCGAGGTCCGCATCGTCGCCGCCGAGCGCAGCGAGGAACAGCTGGCGCTGTACCAGCGCTACCTGCGCCACCGCCATCCCGGCGGCGGCATGGACGATCACGGCGCGCACGAATTCGACCAGTTCCTGATCGGCCGCTGGTCGCATGGGCGCTTCCTGGAGCTGCGGCAACGCATGCCGGACGGACGGCGCGGGCCGCTGCTGGCGGTAGCGGTCACCGATATCGCCGCGCAGGCGCTGTCGGCGGTCTACACCTTCTACGACCCGGACGCCGGCGCGCGCGGCCTGGGCACCCTGGCGATCCTGCAGCAGATCGCCTGGGCGCGACGCGAGGGCCTGCGCCACCTGTATCTGGGCTACTGGATCCGCGGCCACCAGAAGATGGACTACAAACGCCGCTTCCGGCCGCTGCAGGCCTACGACGGCCGCCACTGGCGCGACTTCGACGACTATCTGCGCCAGCTCGGCGGCTAGCCGACGGCAACCGCTACCGCGCTGCCCAGCCGATGCCGCCGCACGTCGCGGCGCCATCGTGCCGACATGCCGCGCATGCGAAAATCGGCGCATGACATCACGCCTCCTCCTGCTCGCCCTGACCCTGCTGTGCGGCGCCTGCGCGCACACCGCTCCCACGTCCTCCCCGATGACCGACGCCGCCGCGCCCGCCGCCAGGACGCTGCGCCTGGCCACCTACAACACCTCGCTCAATGCCGACGAACCCGGCGCACTGATCGCCGCCCTGCAGGGCGACAGCGCGCAGGCGCGCAAGATCGCCGCGGTGCTGCAGCAGGTGCGCCCGGACATCGTGCTGCTCAACGAGTTCGACTACGACGAGGCGCACCGCGCCGCCGACCTGTTCGAGCAGCGCTACCTCGCGGTGCCGCAACCGCACGGCGGCGCGGCGCTGCGCTATCCCTACCGCTACCTGGCCCCGGTCAACACCGGCGTGCCCAGCGGCCTGGACCTGGACAACGACGGCCATGTCGGCGGCGAAGGCCGCGCGCGCGGCAACGACGCCTGGGGCTACGGCCTGCATCCCGGCCAGTACGGCATGCTGCTGCTGTCGAAGTACCCGATCGACACCGCGGCGGTGCGCAGCTTCCGCCTGCTGAAATGGAGCGCGATGCCCGACGCGCTGCGCCCGGTCGACCCGGCCACCGGCCGCTTCTTCCACAGCGACGCGGTGTGGGCGCAGTTGCGGCTGTCGTCCAAGTCGCACTGGGACGTGCCGGTGCGCACCCCGCTGGGCGTGCTGCATGCGCTGGTGGCGCACCCGACCCCGCCGGTGTTCGACGGCGCGGAGAAGCGCAACGCCGCACGCAACCACGACGAACTGCGGCTGTGGCGCGAGTACCTGGACGATGCCGGCAGCGGCAAGGCGCGCTGGCTGTGCGACGACGCCGGCCGCTGCGGCGGGCTGGCCGCCGATGCGCAGTTCGTGATGCTCGGCGACCTCAACAACGACGTGATCGACGGCGACGGCCGCCACGACGCGATCCGCGCGCTGGTGACGCATCCGCGCGTCCTGCAATACCCCACCCCGCACAGCGCTGGCGGCGAGGAGACAACGCGCGCCTACGCGGCCACCGGCATCGACCATCGCGGCCCACCGCAGCAGGTCACCGGCGATTTCGGCCCCAAGGCCGGCACCATGCGCCTGGACTACGTGTTGCCGTCGCGCAACTTCCGCTACCTGGACAGCGGCGTGTTCTGGCCGGCCTCCAATGACGCCTCCGCCGCCATCGCCGACGGCAGCGACCACCACCTGGTCTGGGTCGACGTCGCCGCGGGGCGGTAAGCGCAGGAGGACCGGGGCGGCGCGCAGCATGGCGCCGCCTAGCAACACCCCACAGGCGGCCTGACCGGCGCGCCAGGCGCCTGGCGAGCGGCCTGCACCCGCGCGGCCGCGTTGACCGCCGGCCGCGAGGCGGCGCCGGTGTGAGCAGGGCCTGCCCCCTTCGCGGCAGCGGTGCCGCCCATCGGATCGCCCCTCCTACGCAGCGCCTGCGCCGGGCACCGCCATCGGCCTTGATCCAGATCAAGGGCAAACCCGCGCCGACGCGGTCCAATGCCTCCCGCACCCGGTCGGGATGCGCAAGCGGATGGCGAGCATGCGAACGCAACAGTTGCAACAGGCGCTGGAAGGCCTCAATGGCGCCACCGCCGATATCGAGGCCTCGGCGCTGATCTCCCTGGACGGGCTGATGATCGCCTCGGCGATGCCGCAGGGCATGGACGAGGACCGCGTCGGCGCGATGTCCGCGGCGCTGCTCGCCCTGGGCGAGCGCAGCGCGCGCGAACTGGCGCGCGGCGCGCTGGAGCGGGTGCTGATCCAGGGCGAACTCGGCTACGTGATCATGAGTGCGGCCGGCCGCGAGGCGGTGCTCACCGTGCTGGCCAAACCCAGCGCCAAGCTCGGCCTGGTGTTCCTGGACATCAAGCGCGCCGCGCAGGCGCTGCAACAGATCCTGTAGGGGCGCCGCCATGCCGCTGCCGCCGATGCAAGCGCCGCACGAGCCGCACCGCAGCGCCGAGCTGCGCTACCACGACGGCAGCCGCCGCACGGTGTACTGGAGCGAACGCGAGGTGGCCTACCCGGACGGGCGCCTGATCGTCTCGCGCACCGACCTGGAGGGCATCATCACCCACGCCAACGACGCCTTCGTCGAGCTCAGCGGCTGGCCGCGCGAACTGCTGATCGGCGCGCCGCACTGCATCCTGCGCCACCCGGAGATGCCGCGGCGCGCATTCCGCGAACTCTGGGACACCGTGCTGGCCGGCGAGAAGTGGCACGGCTACGTCAAGAACCTGCGCCGCGACGGCGCCTGCTACTGGGTCTACGCCACCGCGTTGCCGAACGTCCGCGACGGCCGCGTGGTCGGCTTCACCTCGGTGCGGCGCAAGCCGTCGCGGCGGCGCATCGACGCGCTGCAGCCGCTGTACGCGCAGTGGTTGCAGGACGAACGCGCGGAGCCGCTGGCATGAGCTGCACGTTCCTGGTCGCGCCGGACTTCGCGCCCGAGTACTTCGGCGGCTGGTACCTGCTCAGCACGGTGCTGCAGCGCCGCGCCGGCCTCGGCCTGCGCCTGCTGATGCCGGCCGATGCCGCCGAACAGCGGCAGTTGCTGGACGACAGCGTCGTCGACCTGGTGTACGCCAGCCCGTTCGACGCCAGCGCGTTGATCCGCGACCGCGGCTACCTGCCGCTGGTCAGGCCGCGCGGGCACGCCGACGAGGTGGTGATCGCGACCGCGGCCGAGGCGCCGGCGCGCTGCGTGGAAGACTTGCCCTACGGCTGCCGCATCGCCCTGACCGCCAACCACGACGTACGCCTGATCGGCCTGCGCCTGCTGGAACCGGCCGACCTGGAGCCGGAACGCATCGCCTGGCGCCCGGCCAGCAGCTACGCCGCGGTGGCACGGCTGCTGCTGGAAGGCGAAGCCGATGCCGGCCTGTTCCTGGCCACCGCCTACCACGGCCTGTCGCGCCTGACCCGCGCGCGATTGCGCCCGCTGGTGGAAAGCGCGCTGTGCGACATCGGCCACGTGCTGCTGGCGCATCCGCGCCTGGGCCCGCAACTGCCGGTACTGCGCGACGCCCTGCTGGCGCTGGGCGATGCCGCGCATCGCGACGACCAGGCGGTGCTCGACGCGCTGGGCCTGGAACGCGGCTTCGAGGCGATGGCCACGGAGGACGCCGAATTCATGATCGACCTGATCGACACCTTGCTGGACTGAGGCGCCCATGCCCACGCTTCCCGCTCGCGATCCCGCACGCCTGGTGATGCGCACCCATGCCCGCGCCCTGCTGCGCGACCCGCGCGACGCCGCCGCGCACCTGGCGCGGCTGCACGCCGCGCTGCAGTTGCACGACAACGAACCGACCCAGGGCGTGCTGGCCGACCTGTTCGTGGCCTTGCCGCGGCACGACGTCGCCTTGCGCCAGCTGGCGCTGCAGATGGCCGCGGCGCATCTGGCGCCGCACGTGGCCGAGACCTTCCAGCGCCACAGCCAGGGCCACGCGCTGCTGCCGATCAACGCCCTGGCCACGCGCTGGAGCGTGCTGGCGCGGCCGTCCGCCGACGTGCCGGCGCGGGTGCGCCGGGCCAGCCCGGACCATTCGCGGCGGATGGTGCGCGAGGTGGTGGACGCGCTGTGCGACGGCGCACCGATCGCCGCGGCGCGCTGCGAGCGCGAGTTCCTGGACTACTGCATCAGTTGCCAGGACAAGCTCGCCTTCATGCTCGCCACGCGCGAACTGCGCCGCCATGCGCTGGCCCTGGGCGACCGCTGGGACAGCACCGCGCGCTGGCTGCAGCAGCGCGAGCCGCTGGGTGGCCGCAACGTCGACGCCCTGTCCTTTTCCAGCGCGAGTGCGCCGCGATGACCGCCCCCGACCCGACCAACTCCGAACCGACCTGGCTGATGCCGACCCCGCACGGCGTGCTGCACGGCTTCGCCAGCGCCACACCCGATCGCCTGCAGCGCGCGCTGCAACTGCTGCTCGGTGCGCACGGCGCGCTGTCGCTGCAGGAGTGGCGCCAGCGCGTGGGCGGCGACGCACAGCGGCTGCTGCAGGAGGCGCGCGAACAGCAATGGGTGCAGTTGCTGCGGCGCGCGGTACCAGGCCCGGAAATCCGCCTGGACGATTTCGCCCAGCATGTGATCGCCCCGCTGTCGGCCGAACGCCGCGCGGTGCTGGCCTCCGACAGTGGCTTCTGCCTGGGCCATGCCGGCCTGGACCAGGAACAGGCCGACACGCTGAGCGTGGCCGCGGCCGACTTCTCCGGCTTCGCTCAGCGCCAGAGCGCGCGCGGCTGGCACGGCGCGCACCGCTACGTGGCGTTCTACAGCGAGCCGCAGTTATTGCTGCCGGACTGGTCGTTCGTGCCGTTCTGGGTCGACGGCGCCGGCTACTGGCTGGTGCTGGGCGGCGAGGCCCTGCTCAACAACCTGGCGATGGTCGAACTGGTGTGGAGCATTCGCCTGGCGGCGGCACGGTTTGCGCCGCCGGCCTAGAAGCTGGGAATGGGGAAACGGGAATGGGGAATGGGGAAGCGGGTCCCCTTTGGCACCCGCTTTCCGGGCGCTCGCCGTTTTATGCGTCCAGGTCGATGGTGAGGGCGGCGGCGGCGTCGCGGGCGGTCTGGCGTGCCTGTTCGATGTCGGCGCCGCGGGCCAGGGTCACGCCGACGCGGCGGTGGCCGTGCACGCTGGGCTTGCCGAACAGACGCAGGGCAGTGTCCGGCGCCTGCAGGGCGGCATCGACGTTGCCGAAGCGTGGCACGCCTTCGCCGTGCGCCAGCAGCGCGCACGAGGCCGACGGGCCGTTCTGGCGGATCGCCGGAATCGGCAGGCCGAGGATCGCACGCGCATGCAGGGCGAACTCGCTCAGTTCCTGCGACACCAGGGTGACCAGGCCGGTGTCGTGCGGCCGCGGCGACACCTCGCTGAACCAGACCTCGTCGCCCTTGACGAACAGCTCCACGCCGAACAGGCCCCAGCCGCCGAGATCGTCGGTGACCGCGCGGGCGATGTCCTGCGCGCGCTGCAGGGCCAGCGCCGACATCGGCTGCGGCTGCCAGCTCTCGCGGTAGTCGCCGTCCTTCTGCCAGTGCCCGATCGGATCGCAGAACGCGGTGCCGCCGGCGTGGCGTACGGTCAGCAGGGTGATTTCGTACTCGAAGTCGATGAAACCCTCGACGATGCAGCGGCCGGCGCCGGCGCGGCCGCCGGTCTGCGCGTATTCCCACGCCGCGTCGATATCGGCGGCGCTGCGCAGCGTGCTCTGGCCCTTGCCGGAGGACGACATCACCGGCTTGACCACGCACGGCAGGCCGACCGCGGCGATCGCTTCGCGATACTGCTCGGGCGTGTCCACGAAGCGGTACGGCGAGGTCGGCAGGCCCAGGGTCTCAGCGGCCAGGCGGCGGATGCCTTCGCGGTCCATGGTCAACCGCGCCGCACGCGCCGTCGGGATCACCCGCTGGCCGAGGTCGCGCTCCAGCGCCACCAGGGTCTCGGTGTGGATCGCCTCGATCTCCGGCACGATCAGGTGCGGCTGCTCGCGCGCGATCAGTTCGCGCAGCGCCATCGCATCGAGCATGTCGACCACGTGGCTGCGATGCGCGACCTGCATCGCCGGGGCGTCGGCATAGCGGTCCACCGCGATCACCTCCACGCCGAAGCGCTGCAGTTCGATCGCCACTTCCTTGCCCAGCTCGCCGGAGCCAAGCAGCAGCACGCGGGTGGCGGAAGCGGACAGCGGGGTTCCCAGAGTGACCATGGCGGCGGCGCCTGCGCGAAGAGGGGAGCCGTATTCTACCGGGCCAGCGCCCCACCCCGGCACAGGACCGGCCGCGCCATCGTCGGCGCGCAGCGAGGTGCTATCTTCCGCAGCGTCACTGGGGATGTCGCCATGCACGCACACAGCGCCGAACACCGCCACGGCACGCCCTGCCGCACCGCCGAGGCGCGCTCATGCACTCGCTAATGCCGGCCGAGGCCTACATCGACGAGGCCTGGTTTGCGCGCGAGCGCGAGCTCCTGATGAAGCCGCTGTGGCAGTTCGTGGCGCCGCGCATGCTGCTGGACAAGCCCAACGCCTTCGTGCGCCGCTCGATCTGCGGGGTGGACGTGGTGGTGCAGCACATCGACGGCGAACTGCGGGCCTTCGACAACCTGTGCCTGCACCGGCAGAACCCACTGCAGCAGCAACCGCAGGGCGTGCGTCCGCTGGTCTGCAGCTACCACGGCTGGCGCTACGGCGCCGACGGCGGCGTGGACAACATCCCGTTCCAGGACGATGCCTATCGCCTGGCCCCAGAGGCGCGCGCTTGCCTGCGGCTGCGCCGCTTCGCGGTGGCCTGCATCGGCAAGCTGGTGTTCGTGAACCTGTCGCCCGCGCCGATGCCGCTGGAGGCGCAGTTCTCGCTGGAGGCGCTGGAGATGCTGCGCGCCGCTTCCGAACAGTTCGACGACGAAGTGCTGGTGGCGACCTTCGAGGCCGACTTCAACTGGAAGCTGGCCTACGAGAACCTGCGCGACGCGCTGCACCCGCGGTTCGTGCATGCGCGCACGCTGGCGCAGCAGGTGAAGTTCCAGGTGCAGATGGACGATGCCGGCGTCGCCGAGGCGCGCCGCTACCATGCCGAGGGCAGCGCCTCGCGCGAGGCGCATCTGGCGCGCCTGCGCGATTTCAGCAGCGGCGGGCTCAACGAGCCGTTGGTGGCGATGGCGCACTACCCCTGGCACGCGCACGTCGAACGCTTCGGCAACGACGACTGGTATCTGAACTGGCTGCTGTACCCGAACCTGCACATCGCCTCGGGCTCGGGTGGCTATTCCTTCATCATCGAGCACCACCAGCCGGTATCGGCGCAGCGCACCGACCTGCTGGTCTACTACGTCACCGCGCGCAAGAAGCATCACTATCCCGGTTCCGACGCGGTGCTGCTCGGGCACCTGCACGGCGCCGAGAAGGTACTGCGCGAGGACATCGAGATCATGGAGCAGGTGCAGTCGGGACTGCGCGCCGGCGCCCCGCGCGCGGTGCTGGGCGACTACGAGCACGCCAACATGCAGATCGAACGCTGGTACATGGACGTCATGGAGGGCCGCCATGTCCTCTGACAAGTACGTGGTCGGCAGCGGTGCGCTGCTGCGCTGGGCGCTGGCGGCCTGGGCCGAGGCGGCGCCGGAGTGCGTGCTGCACCCGGTGGACGTGGCCCAGGGCAAGGACTACCGCTTCGACCTGGATGCCCTACACGCACTGGCCGACACCGGCGCCACCGCCTTCGTCGCCTGGGGCGCGCAGTTCCTCAACTTCCGCCGCCAGGAGCTGATGGGCGAACTGAAGGCGCGCGGCTTCAGGATGCCGCCGCTGATCTGCCGCGGCGCGCAGGTGGCCGCGAGCGCGCGCGTCGGCGAGAACTGCGCGATCGGCGCCGGCGCCATCGTCGATGCGCACTGCGACATCGGTTTCAACGCCTGGATCGGCGCGGCGGCGGTGCTGGAATCGGCGGTCAAGGTCGGCGCCTCGGCATGGATCGAGGCCGGCGTGACGCTCGGTGCCGACGCGCAGATCGGCGCCCAGGCCACGCTCGGCCGGCAGGTCGACATCGGCCCCGGCGTGCGCATCGGCAAACGCTGCCAGATCGAGATCCCCGGCCGCTACCGCAGCGACATCGCCACCGGCACCCACCACCTCAGCGGCTTCCGCAGCCCGGTGCTGATTCTCGGCGGGTGAGTGGCCGCCTCGGCGGCCGGGAATCGGGAATCGGGATTGGGGAATCGTAAAAGCGCTGGGTCTGCTGCCCCCGGCGTGACGGCACGCGGCCGATGGATGCACACCGCCGACGCCCGCCAAGTCGACACCCGGGCTGCCCGCCTCTGCATACCGCGCGACTTCAGCACCTTCCCGGTCCTCAAAAGCGGATGCCGCACGCAGGTGGGTAGCCGGCTCCCCTAGACCCGCCCGCCCCCATGAACCCGCTTCCACGATTCCCCATTCCCGATTCCCCACTCCCCGCCTCTTGCAACCTGATATCAATTTGATATCTTTCCGTCCAACCACCCAAGGACGTCCACCATGAAAGAGCAGCCCCGTTCCTCCCTGCCCGGCATCCCGATGATCGTGGGCCTGGTCCTGGTGTTCGTGGCCGGCGCCGGCGCGATCATCGCCACCGGCGTGCTGCAGCCGTCGGCGATGCCGTGGACCCTGCTGGTCGCGATCCCGGTGCTGACCGTCGCGCTGTTCCTGGTGGTCGGCCTGTACGCACTGGAACCGAACCAGGCCGCGGTGCTGAGCCTGTTCGGCCGCTACGTGGGCACGGTCAAGGACCCGGGCCTGCGCTGGAACAACCCCTTCTTCAGCAAGCGCAAGGTCAGCCAGCGCGTGCGCAACTTCGAGAGCGGGCGGCTCAAGGTCAACGAGCTGGACGGCAGCCCGATCGAGATCGCTGCGGTGATCGTGTGGCAGGTGATGGATGCCTCCGAGGCGGTCTACAACGTCGACGACTACGAGAGCTTCGTGCACATCCAGTCCGAGGCGGCACTGCGCGCGATGGCCACCAGCTATCCCTACGACCAGCACGAGGACGGGCAGATCTCGCTGCGCAGCCATCCCAACGAGATCAGCGAACAGCTCAAGCGCCACCTCGACGAACGCCTGACCCAGGCCGGCGTGGACGTGATCGAGGCGCGCATCAGCCACCTCGCCTACGCCCCGGAGATCGCCCAGGCGATGCTGCAGCGGCAGCAGGCCAATGCGGTGATCGCCGCGCGCACGCGCATCGTCGCCGGCGCGGTGGGCATGGTCGAGATGGCCCTGGCGGAACTGCAGAAGAACGGCGTGGTCGCGCTGGACGAGGAGCGCAAGGCGCACATGGTCAGCAACCTGCTGACCGTGCTGTGCTCGGACCGCGGCACCCAGCCGATCGTCAACGCCGGCTCGCTGTACTGAGGTGCCGATGTCCATGCACGCCGCCATCGCGCCGCTGGCGCTCGCCCTCTCCGGCCTGCCGGCCCTGGTCATCGCCGCCTGGGTCGGCGGCAAGGGCGACGACCGCGCGCGCGGGCTGGGCCTGCGCTGGGCGCTGATCGGCCTGGCGATCCTGCTCGGCGCGGCGGCGCTGTACTGGACCGGCGGCCAGCGCGCCGGCGTCTATGCGGTGGCGATCGCACTGCTGCTGACGGTGAACGCGCTGATCGTGTCGATGCTGCTGCACCTGCGACGCAGCGACGCCGCGCGGCGGGAGCGGTCATGAGCGAGAAGAAGGCCTATCCGCTGCGCATCAACGCCGACGTGCTGGCGGCGGCGCAGCGCTGGGCCGACGACGAACTGCGCAGCCTCAACGCGCAGATCGAATACGTGTTGCGCGACGCGCTGCGCAAGGCGGGCCGGCTGCCCAAGCCCGGCGACGACAAGGAACGCACCTCATGAGCAAGCGCTGGGAGTACCTCACCGTCGAGGCCAAGACCACGCTGATGCTGGGTCTGAAACTGGACGAACTGCAGGCCGACCTGAACAAGCACGGCAAGCTCGGCTGGGAACTGGTCAACGTCATCGCACTACCGGGCACCAAGCCGCTGCTGCTGTTCAAGCGGGAGGGCTGACATGCGCCGGCATCGGGTCCTCGCGGCTGTGCTGACGGCGCTGTTCGCTCCGCTCACGGTGCTGGCCGCGACGCCGCAGCAGACTGCCAGCGCGCTGCTGGATCGCCTGCAGGCCGGCGACCTGGCCGCGGTCGAGGCCGAGTTCACCCCGGCGATGGCCAAGGCGGTGCCACCCGAAAAGCTGGCCCAGGCCTGGCGCACGCTGTCCACGCAACTGGGCGCGCTGCAGCAGCGCGGCCCGGCCAGCGAACGCGAGCAGCACGGGCTGCGCGTGATCGAACAGCGCCTGCAGTTCGAGCGTGGCGCACTGCTGGCGCATGTGTCGATCGACGCGGACGGCAGGATCGCCGGCCTGCTGTTCACTCCCGCACCACCGCCGGCACCGACGCCGCCCGCCGCCGACGCCGGCTTCAGCGAACAGGCGTTTGCGGTCGGTCCGCTGCCGGGCACGCTGGCCCTGCCGGCAGGCAAGGGTCCGTTCCCGGCGGTGGTCCTGGTGCACGGCTCGGGCCCGCAGGACCGCGACGAGACCATCGGCCCGAACCGTCCGTTCCTCGACGTCGCCCGCGGGCTTGCCACGCAGGGCATCGCGGTGCTGCGCTACGACAAGCGCACCTTCGCCTTGCCGGAGAGCTTTGCCGGGCGCATCAACCAGGGGTTCACCATGGACGACGAGACCACCGACGACGCCGTCGCCGCGGTGGCGGCGCTGGCGCGCACGCCCGGCATCGACCCTGCGCGCATCGTGGTGATGGGCCACAGTCAGGGCGGCATGCTCGCCGCCCGCATCGCACGCCGCTCCGGCAAGACCGCCGGCATCGTGCTGTGGGCGGCGCCGGCGCGACCGCTGCTGGACCTGTTGATCGAGCAGAACCGCTACCTGCTGAGCCAGGAACATCCACCGTCGCCGCAGCGGCAGGTGGCGCTGGCCGAGCTCGAGCGCCGCGTGGCCAAGGTCCGCGGCAGTGGCGAGGTCGCGCGCAGCGATTCGCCATTGGACGTACCCGCCACCTATTGGCGCGCGATCGAACAGGTCGATCCGGTCGCCGACGTCCGCGCGCTCGGGCCGATGCCGGTGCTGTGGCTGCAGGGCGAGCGCGATTTCCAGGTCACCGCGCCGGACTGGCAACGGTGGCAACAGGCGCTGGCCGACGATCCGCATGCCACCCTGCACCGCTACGCCGCGCTGAACCACCTGGGCATCGCCGGCAGCGGCGCCCCCGGACCGGCCGAGTACGCCACGCCCGGCCACGTCGACCCGGCCCTGATCGCCGATGTCGCCGCCTGGGTGCGCGCCCTGCCCGCCAGCCACGGCGCCGCACCATGAGCCGGCTGCGATCCACGTCGCCCTCCCCGGCGCGGCGGTATCCGGTGGCGCCGGCGCATCGGCTGGGCCTGGCCTTGTGGCTGTGGCTGCCGCTGCTGCTCGTCGCCGCCGTGATCGCTGCCTTCGCGCTGCACGCCGCGCGACCCGGTGCGCTGTGGTGGCATTTCGGGCTGCTGGCGCTGATCGGCGTGGCCGGCACCGCCACCTTCGCGCGGCAGCGCGTGCTGCTGCACGAGGGCCTGGTGGAAGTGCGTGCGACGTTCCTGACCAAGCGCGTACCGCTGGCCGCGCTGCGCCTGGGGGACGCGCGCGTGATCGCGCTGTCCGAGCACACCGGCTTCAAGCCGGCCTTGAAGCTGCTCGGTTTCGGCTACCCCGGTTTCCATGCCGGCCACTACCGCACCCGCGACGGGCACAAGGCGTTCTGCCTGATCACCAGCGATCGCGTCCTGGCCGTTCCGCTGCACGCCGGCGGCTGGCTGCTGCTCAGCGTCGAACACCCCAGGCAGGTGCTGCAGGAATGGCAGACGCTCGCGGCGCAAGCACACGGCGGCGAAGACACGCGCGGCACGGCGCGCCGCATGGCCTGAGTCCGGCGCACCTCGCCGCGTCGGCCGCTACTGCGACCTGCCGCGCAGGACACGACATGCTGCGCGCTGCGGCAAGGTCTCGCCGCGCGACGCGCCCGATCCGTGGAGCACACCGCGTCGAGCGTTCTGGCGTACGCGAAGCGATATATGCTGGGCCACCAGCCACGCGCGTCTTCGTCGCCAGCCGCGCGCGTCGCGACGACGGCGACGACGCCGCCGCCTCCACATGACGCCTCAAGGATCGGTCCGATGGACCACACCGCGCCCCGCGAGACTCCCGCCACCGCACCGGCGCTGCCGCCGACGCTGTCGGCGCGGCTGCACGGCCTGCACTGGCACCGCAATCTGGTCGGCGAAGCCGGCGCCATGGTCTATCGGCTCGGCGGCACCGGCACGCCGGACCTGTACCTCAAGCGCGGCACCGGCGCCTCGCACGACGACGTGGTGGACGAGTTCGCGCGGCTGCACTGGCTGCGCGGAACGGGCTGCGTGCCGCGCGTGCTGCATTTCGAGGCCGACGCCGCCGGCGCCTGGCTGCTGAGCGAAGCGCTGCCGGGCAGGACCGCCTACCAATGGCTGCAGGACGCGCCCGCGCAGGCGCAACGCATCGCGCAGGCGCTGGCCGAGTTCCTGCGCCGCTTCCACGCCACGCCGATCGACAGCTGTCCGTTCAACGCCACTCACCCGCTGCGCCTGGCCGCTGCGCACCGCCGGCTGCAGGCGGGCCTGGTCGACACCGAGGACTTCAACGCCGCGCGTGCCGGCTGGTCGGCGGAGGCGGTGTGGCAGGCGATGACCGCGTTGCTGCCGCTGGACAACGAACGCGTGCTGAGCCACGGCGACTACTCGCTGGACAACATCCTGCTCGACGCGCCGGACCACGTGGTCGGCGTGATCGACCTCGGCCGCGCCGGCGTCGCCGACCCGTACCAGGACCTGGCGATCCTGGCCAGTTGCCTGGACGAATTCGACCCGGCGCTCGCCGATCGCTTCTTCGCCGCGTACGGCATCGCCACGCCGGACCTCACGCGGCTGCAGTTCCACCAGTTGCTCGACGAGTTCTTCTGAGCCGCGTCTGCCGCGTCGTGTGCAACGCGGCAGGATCGCCCCGCGACTGGCCGCCCGCGCTGCTTGGCCCTACCCTGTGCCGATGCGCACCGTCCCCAGCCTGCTGCTCAACACCGAGACCATTGAACTGCTGCCGGCCGCGCGACTGCGCGCGCGCAGCAACGCCGACGCGCGCCAGCTCGCGCAGGCGACCTGGCTGCTGCGGCGCAAGCACGACGGGCGCTACCTGGCGACCGCGAACGCACACGGACTGCACGCGCTGGTGCCGCGACTGATGCACGAACCCGGCATCGACGCGGCCCTGGATCGCCTCGACGCGCTGCCCGCACGCGGCACGATGGCGGCTGATGAGACCTGGTTGCCGCTGCACGCGCTGCAGGCCCAACTGGAC
This sequence comes from Xanthomonas sontii, assembly GCF_040529055.1. NCBI lineage: Bacteria > Pseudomonadati > Pseudomonadota > Gammaproteobacteria > Lysobacterales > Lysobacteraceae > Xanthomonas > Xanthomonas sontii. Next base: position 4,499,216 of record NZ_CP132342.1, read on the forward strand.
CAGTTGGGCCTGGCCGCCGACGCCTACGCGCAACGCACCGGCCTGCCGCTGCAGCCGGAACCGGCCACCCTGCACGCGGCCGGCGACGACCGCTACCGACGCCCGCTGTGGCTGAGCGCCGGCGCCGCACGCGCCTGGCACGCGCTGCGCCATGCCGCCGCGCGCGATGGCGTGGTGCTGGAGGCGATCTCCGGCTATCGCAGCCACGCGTATCAGCTGGGCATTTTTGCCCGCAAGTTCGTCCGCGGGCAGTCCCTGGAGCAGATCCTCGCGGTCAATGCCGCGCCGGGCTTCAGCGAGCACCACAGCGGGCACGCCCTGGACATCGGCACACCCGGCGAGCCGCCGGCCGAGGAAAGTTTCGAGCGCACGCCGGCCTTCGCCTGGCTGCGCGACCACGCCGGCGCCTTCGGCTACCGCATGAGCTATCCGCGCGACAACCCGCATGGCATCGTCTACGAACCCTGGCACTGGTGCTGGCAGGAGGCCGCTTGCGCATGACCCGTTCCGACACCCGCCGGCCGCGCGCCGGCACCGCCGCCTGGCGGGCCTTGACCCTGCTGGCCCTGGCCCTGCCCACCTGCGCCGCCGCGCAATGGCACGACCGGCAGGGCCAGGCGCTGCCGGACAGCGCCGAGCGCGGCCACGACAAGGCCTTCGCCGCCGCACTGCAGATCGCCGACGACGCCGACTTCAGCGCGTTCGCGCAGGAGTGGGGGCAGACCGAGGCCGCGCATGCGCCGAACCTGCGCACGATCGCGCGCGTGCAGCGCGGCCAGTTGCTGCGCGTGGCGCTGCTGTACGCCGGCTGCGCGCCCAGCCCCAACAACGGTGGCGCCTGCGATGCGCAGATGAGCCTGCGCGTGCTCGGCCCCGACGGCAACACCACCCTGCAGGACCCGATGCGGCCGCTGGGCATGGGCGGCCCACCGGCCGCCGCCGGCCTGCTGGAACTGGCGCCGCTGTCGGTGCAACTGCGTTTCGAGGACAGCGACCCGCTCGGTACCTACACCGTGCAGGTCACGGTCAACGATCCCAGCCAGGACGCGTGGGTGCGGTTGAAGGCGCAGGTGGACCTGGTCGGCGACCAGTAATAGCCGCGGCGTAGGAGCACTGCGGCCGACTCAGCCCTATCGAGATGCACCGGCACACTTTGCAACAATGAAGTTTTTTGCGGCGCTGGCCGATAACGATGTCTCGCCCAACGCAAGGATGTCGCCTCGTGCCGGAAAACCCCTATGCCACGCCGCAAGCGCAGAGCGCACAAAGCGCACCACCTCTGGCGAAAGCACCCGATACCATCACACGCAAGATCGCGGTCGGTTGTATTGTTGCCTGGCTGAGCGCTGCGATCAGCCTCATCTTCGCGATCATGCAATTCGCGAATGGCAGCGTTGGCGGCGGCATCCTCTTCAGCATCGACGTCGTGCTGATCGGGGTGTGCGCCTACGGCCTGCATCGCCATAGTAGGATCGCCGCGCTTCTGCTGGTGGGGTACTGCATTCTGGCGCGACTGATCTTGCTGGCGTCCGGCAATCTCAATGGGATGGTGCTGGGCGTGATCATCCTGCTGGTCTACTTAAGTGCCGCGCGAGGCACCTTCCAGTACCACCGTTGGCTGCAGCAGGAGCGACGCTTCCCGTCGTCGCAACGGCCAAGGCTCAGTGACGACCCGTTGTTCCGCATACGTCCACCTGAGTCCACGACCGCTGAAGCAGCCATCACGGACGTACCCGTGCCGCCAGCACACTGAAGCGACACATAGCGCCGCCGCCAGGCCCACGGGCGGCAGCGCGACGCCAGGATGCGTGCTGGCGCACACCCGACCGCCGCCATCAGTTGCCTGATCCGGACTGCGAGTTTAAGCCCGCCCTGAGTTCAGCGCCGCAGCGCGTCCACCGCCCACAGCAGCCAGCCCAGCATCAGCGTGGTGCCACCGATCGGCGCCAGACGCGTCGGCCACTGCGCCAGCGCGTTGCCGGCCAGGCTGCCGGAGAACAGCACGGTGCCTAGCAGCAACAGACACAGCGCCAGGCGCCCGAGCAGGCGCTCGCTGCGGCGTCCCAGCGCCGCCAGCGCCACGCCGTGGCCGAAGGCGTACAGCGCCGCGGTCTGCAGGTGCGATTGCGCCAGGGGCTCGGCCACCCCGTGCGAGGCATAGGCGGACAGGCCGATGGACACGGCCGCCAGCAGCGCGCCGGCACTGCACAGCCAGAACGGCCCGCGCGTACGGCGATCGAACGTCAGCATGAGGGTTTCCTCCGGGAGCGCGGCAGCGTTTGCCGGCCCCATAAACAGAACGCGCCGCAAGATGCGGCGCGTTCCGGTTCACTCGTCCACCAGGGCAGGACTTACTTGATCGCCCAGTAGATGTCGTAGGTGCCTTCCGGCGTGAACGACTTGTCCACGCCGCCCTTCCAGGCTTCGTACGGACGGTCGGTCACGTCGTAGCCGCTGGTCGCGGCCCAGGCGCGCAGCGCATTGCGCGCCGCATCCAGACCCGCCATGTGGCCGGTGTAGCTGGCGAAGGCGGAACGGTGCGCTTCGGTACGCAGGTAGGTCACCGGGGCGCCCTGCGGGATGGTCACCTTCAGCGGCTCGCCGGAGGCGGCAACCGGGGTGGCATCGACCGGCGCGGCGGCCACGTCGTCCTTCTTGTCGTCCTTCTTCTCATCCTTCTTGGCGTCGTCCTTCGGCGCGCCACCGGCACGCTTGCGGACCGGCTGGGCGACGTCGAACGCGTACTTGTCCGAGCCGAAGTCGGTGGTGACGATGCGCACCGGACCGGCCGCTTCCAGGCCGTTGGCGTCCATCACCCGCTTGATCCACTCCTGGTTGTCCTTGATGGACTTCTTGATGGAGTCGTTGTCGCGGTCGATGTTGCCGGCGTTGACCACCAGCAGGTCCTCGGCCGGGACGTCGACGACCTTCAGATCCTTCAGCGGGGTGTCGTCGGAGCGGTAGTCCACGTTCGGCACGGTGGCCAACACGTTGCTCAGGCGCGACAGACCCAGCTTGATGTCGTCGCCGACGTGGCGGCTGACGTACAGGCCGGCGTAACGACCCAGCAGGTCCCAACCGTACTTGACGGTGTAGTCCTGGGTGATCTTCACGTTGCGGCCGTTCTTGCCGGTCGACTCGAGCTTGAAGGTGGTGGTCTTGTCCTTGCCCTTGGTCTCGTCCTCGATGGCGATGACCACGTCCTTGTTCTTCTCGGTCGAGGTGATGGTCCAGCTACCCTTGCCGATGTAGCCCTCCTTGGAGCTGTAGTCCAGGCGCGCGCCGACACCGGATTCCGGGCCGGAGAGCTTCAGCTCGATGCGCGGGTCGCGCAGCACCAGGGGGTTCCAGTCCTTGAACCGACGCAGGCTGTTGACCGTGTCATAGACGATGGTCATGCGCCGATTGGTCTCGACGCTTTCGGACATGTGACGCTCCGAGGGCAGCACCACGCCGACAATGACGAACAGGCCAGCCACGATCCCCAGGGCGATCAGGAACTCGATAATACGGGTCATTCAGGAGGTCTCCGGGGCCGATCCCACGGCCGGGTTGATGAAGCGAAGCGCCCATCCTAGCAGGCTTCGCTGTCCGTGGTCAGCACATCACGGAATGCCGCTTCGCCCCGCGCCGCAACGGCCTTGCGCGGTGCCGGCAGCGCCGGTGTGCGCGGCGCCAGGGACGACCAGACCATTGTCCCGGCGGCGGCGGCGGACAGGCGGGCGCACTCAGGACCTGCCCGCATCGAATCGAGCAACGGCGGCACTCTCGGACAGCCGGACGTGTCCGGGCCACGCCTAGCCGAGGCCAGACCACTTGCCTGCGTGCGACAGGCCCGACAACGTCATGCCGGCACGGTTTGCATGGCCTCCGGTGACACGGGACCCGGCCGGCGTGCGCGCGATCCGCCTCCGCCGGCCGTCATCCTGTCTCGTTCAGACCACCTGCGGCGCCGGGCGGGGGCATCCTGCTCGGTCAGACCAGCTGCAGCTCGAACGCCTTCAGCACCGCACGGGTCCGGTCGCGCACGCCGAGCTTGGAGAGAATGTTGGAGACGTGATTCTTGATCGTGCCCTCGGCCACGCCCAGCGAGTTGGCGATCTCCTTGTTGGAGAAGCCGCTGGCCATCAGCCGCAGGATCTCGGTCTCGCGGTCGGTCAGCGGGTCGGGCCGGTCCAGGCTGACGAAGTCGTTGCGCATGTGCTCCAGGCCGGACAGCAGGCGCTGGGTCACCGCCGGCTGCACCAGCGAGCCGCCCGCGGCCACGGTGCGGATCGCGCCGACCAGTTGCTCCAGCGACACGTCCTTGAGCAGATAGCCCTTGGCCCCGGCCTTGAGCCCGGCCAGCACCAACTGGTCGTCATCGAAGGTGGTCAGGATGATGGTCGGCGGCAGCGCGGCGGCGCGCGACAGCGTCTGCAGCGCCTCCAGCCCTGACATCGACGGCATGCGCATGTCCATCAGCACCACGTCGGGCAGCACCTGCGGGATCAGCTCCACCGCCTGGCGGCCGTCGCTGGCCTCGGCCACCACCTCGATGCCGCCGTCCAGCGCCAGCAGCGAGCGGATGCCCTGCCGCACCAGGGTTTGATCGTCGACCAGACACACACGGATCATCACAACACTCCTTGGGGAACGGCGGGCGGCAGCAGGGTGGCGGCGCCGGGGACCGCGGCGCGCAGGCGGAAGCCGGCACCTGGCGCGGCCACCACGTCCAGGCTGCCGCCGTACTGGCTCAGGCGCTCGCGCATGCCGCGCAGGCCGTTGCCGGGGGCCAGGGTCTCGCAACCGCGGCCGTCGTCGCGCGCCTGGATCACCACCTGCGGGCCGTCGCGGCGCACCTCGATCCACAGATTGTCGGCCTGGGCGTGGCGCACCGCGTTGGTGATGATTTCCTGGGTGCAGCGCAGCAACACGTGCGCGCGCTCGGGATCCTCCACGGTCAGCGGCTCCTCCACCTGCAGATGGATCTGCAGCGACGGCACCCGCTCGGCCAGCGGCCGCAGCGCCGCCGCCAGGTCGATCGCGCCGCTGTCGCGCAACTGGCTGACCGCCTCGCGCACATCGGTCAGCAGCAGCTTGGCCAGGGTATGCGCCTGCTGCACGTGCTCCTGCGCGCGGCCCTCGGTGATGTGGCCGGCCACTTCCAGGTTCAGGCTGAGCGCGGTCAGGTGGTGGCCGAGCAGGTCGTGCAGTTCGCGCGAGATCCGCGTGCGCTCGTTGACCCGGGCACTTTCGGCCAGCAGCGCGCGGGTGGCGCGCAACTCGGCGTTGAGCTGGCGCTGCTCCTCGCGCGCCTGGGTCTGCTGGCGCGCGACCAGGCTGGTGACGAAGATGAACATGGAGAAGCCGCCGTACAGCAGCGACTGCATCAGCGCCTCGAACGGCGGGAAGCCGATGGTCAGGTACACCGGCAGCACCGCCAGCTGGCTCAGCAGCAGCCAGGCCACGCCGGCGCGCACCGGCAGCAGCCAGGGGATCACCCCGGCCGCGACCATCATCAGGATGCTGCCCAGCCCCGAGCGGTGCAGGTAGCCGACCGCCAGCGCGCAGATGGTCAGCAGCACCAGCATGCCGCGGTCGTACCAACGCACGCCGTCGCCGCTGTGCAGGCGCCGGGTCAGCAGGAAATAGACCACGCCGAAGCCCAGGTAGCTGGTCAGCAGCAGCCACACCTCGCCGCTGGGCATCCGTCCCGATTCCTCGACCGGCTCCCAGTACAGGTACAGCAACGGCATGCAGATGACGGCCCAGGTGAACAGGCCGGCATAGCGCAGGACGCGGGTATGGCTGAGATATCCCAACATGCAGCCATCTTAGGATGAACGGCGCGCATTGCACTCCCACGGAAGTCATGCCGGGGCGGCTCGCCGCCCCGGGTCGCGCGTGCGATAATCCGCCCCTGCGGTCCGCACGGGGCCGCGCGCGCATCAGCAATGGAGTCTCAATGTCGATCGTCATCCGCGACGTGCGCGAGCACGAGCTCGATTCGGTCCTGGCCCTGAACAACAACGCCGGACTGGCGATCCTGCCGCTGGATTCGGCCAAGCTGCACCGCTTCTACGAAACCGCAGAGTACTTCCGCGTCGCCGAGCGCGACGGCAACCTGGCCGGCTTCCTGGTCGGCTTCGGCAGCGACAGCGACCACGACAGCAGCAACTTCGCCTGGTTCCGCGAGCGCTATCCGCAGTTTTTCTATATCGACCGCATCGTGGTGGCCAGCCGCCGCCGCGGCGGCGGCGTCGGCCGGGCGTTCTACGCCGACGTGCAGAGCTACGCCGAGTTGCGCTACCCGCAACTGGCGTGCGAGGTTTTCCTGGATCACGGCGCCGATGCGGCGCTGCTGTTCCATGGCAGCTTCGGTTTCCGCGAAGTGGGCCAGAACACGATGAACGAAGTGGAGGTGCGTGCGAGCATGCTGTTGAAGGATCTGTGCAGTTACGCCTGGGTGCGCGAAACCTACGGCGACACCCTGCCCGACCTGCCCTGGGCCGGCCACGCCCATCGTCTGCAGCGGGCGCAGCGCCCGACCGGGACCTGAGCGTGTCGTCGGTGAATCTGGATTTCGAGCAGGCCGGCGAACTGAAGATCGGCCAGGTCGGCATCGCCAACCTGCGCGTGCGCACGCTGGACGTGGCGCGGCTGAGCCAGGAGATGCGCGAGCGCGTGCAGCGCGCGCCCAAGCTGTTCGGCCGTGCCGCGGTGATCATCGATTTCGGCGGCCTGGCGCAGACCCCGGACGTGGCCACCGCGCAGGCGCTGCTGGACGGGCTGCGCGACGCCGGCGTGCTGCCGGTGGCGCTGGCCTACGGCACCCGCGAGATCGAGGAGCTGTCGGTGGCGCTGGGTCTGCCGCTGCTGGCCAAGTTCCGTGCGCAGTACGAGCGCTTCGATGGCGGCGCGCCCGCCGCCGCAGCGGCACCGGTCTCGCCGCCGCCCCCGCCTCCGCCACCGCCCGCTCCGGCGGCGCGGCCGCAACCCGGGCGCATGCAGAAGAGCGCGGTGCGCTCCGGACAACAGCTGTATGCGGAGAACTGCGACCTGACCGTGGTGGCCACCGTCGGCGCCGGCGCCGAGGTGATCTCCGACGGCAGCATCCACATCTACGGCACGCTGCGCGGCCGTGCGCTGGCCGGCGCCCAGGGCAACACCGAGGCGCGGATCTTCTGCCGCGATTTCCACGCCGAACTGGTCGCCATTGCCGGCCACTACAAGGTGCTGGACGATATTCCCAAGGAACTGCGTGGCAAGGCCGTCCAGGTCTGGCTGGAGCAGGACCAGATCATGATCGCCGCGCAAGACTGACGCGGCCCAACCTCGAACGTATCAGGAGATAGTCCTTTGGCTGAAATTATCGTTGTCACCTCCGGCAAGGGCGGCGTCGGCAAGACCACCACCAGCGCGAGCCTGGCCTGCGGGCTGGCGCGACGCGGCAAGAAGGTCGCCGTGATCGACTTCGACGTGGGCCTGCGCAACCTCGACCTGATCATGGGCTGCGAGCGCCGCGTGGTGTACGACTTCGTCAACGTGGTGCACAACGAAGCCACGCTGAAGCAGGCGCTGATCAAGGACAAGCGCTTCGACAACCTGTTCGTGCTGGCCGCCTCGCAGACCCGCGACAAGGACGCGCTGACCCAGGAAGGCGTGGAGAAGGTGCTCAAGGACCTGGCCGCCGACGGCTTCGACTACATCGTCTGCGATTCGCCGGCCGGCATCGAGAAGGGCGCGTTCCTGGCGATGTACTTCGCCGACCGCGCGGTGGTGGTGGTCAATCCGGAAGTGTCCTCGGTGCGCGACTCCGACCGCATCCTCGGCCTGCTCGACTCCAAGACCCACAAGGCCGAGAGCGGCAAGAGCCTGCCCGCGTTCCTGCTGCTGACCCGCTACAGCCCGGCGCGCGTGGAAACCGGCGAGATGCTCAGCATCGGCGACGTGGAGGAAGTGCTCGGCCTGAAGGCGATCGGCGTGATCCCCGAATCCGGCGACGTGCTCAATGCCTCCAACAAGGGCGAGCCGGTGATCCTGGACGCCGAATCCCCGGCCGGCCAGGCCTACGAGGACGCCGTGGCGCGCATCCTCGGCGAGGAACGTCCGATGCGTTTCATCTCCGTGGAGAAGAAGGGCTTCTTCACCAAGTTGTTCGGAGGGTGAGCATGGGACTATTCGATTTCCTCAAGACCAAGAAGAACACCGCCGAGACCGCGAAGAACCGCCTGCAGATCATCATCGCGCAGGAACGCAGCCAGCGCGGCGGCCCGGACTACCTGCCGCTGCTGCAGCGCGAGCTGCTGGAAGTGATCAAGAAGTACGTCAACATCGACGCCGACGCGGTCAAGGTGGACCTGGTCAAGGACGGCGAGCACGACGTGCTCGACATCTCCGTCGCCCTGCCGGAAGGGCCGACGCCCTGAGGCCGCGCGTCGGCCGTGGCAGCCGCCGCGGCTGACGCGTCGATCCGGGCCGGCGCCGCGACGCGCTGTGCCTGCCGTGATCGGGCGCGCCCGCCGCGCCTTTTCCATCCCGACCAACTCCACACGATGCAGACCGACGCCGCCCTTCCCGCTGCCGCCGCCCAGGTGCTGACCGTGGGCACGATCGGCTTGGACGCGCCGCGCGCGCTGCTGGCCGGCTACGGGCTGACCCTGCACCGCGTCGCCGACGGCGCCGCCATTCCCGGCAGCTACTGGGGCGAGCCGGAGGCGGGGGTGATCGCCAGCGACGTCTACGTGCGCGACGACACGCCGGTGCATTCGCTGCTGCACGAGGCCTGCCACCTGATCGTGCTGCCGCCGCAGCGGCGCGCGCAGGTGCATACCGACGCCACCGACTCGGTGGAAGAAGAAGACGCCACCTGCTACCTGCAGATCGTGCTGGCCGACGCACTGCCCGGCGTGGGCCGTGCGCAGCTGATGGCGGACATGGACGCCTGGGGCTACACCTACCGGCTGGGCTCCACCCGCGCCTGGTTCGAACAGGACGCCGACGACGCGCGCGCCTGGCTGGCGCACCGCGGGCTGCTGCCGGCGCAAGCCTAGCCCGTCGTCCTTACGACGCGGGCGACGGCGGCGACGCGCCGGGGCGCTTCAGCGCGCTGCTCAGGTCCAGCGTCGCGCGGGTGCCGCTGCCGGCGAGCGAATCCAGGTGCAGCGCCCAGCCCAGGTGTTCGCACAGCCGCGCGATCAGGTCCAGGCCGATGCCGCTGCCCTCGCGGCTGCCGCCGCCGCGCGCCATGCGCATGTAGATCGCGCTGATCTCTTCCGGGCTCATGCCGTGGCCGGGATCATCGATGCAGACCACGCCCGGCGCCAACATCGTGATCTGGATCTGCCCCTTGTCGCTGTTCTCGATGGCGTTGCGCAGCAGGTTGCCGATGGCCACCTGCAGGATCGCCAGCGGCGTCTCCACCTCGCACGGCGGCATCGGCGCCAGGGCCAGCTCCAGGCGCTTGTCCGCGCACAGGTGGCGGTGGTCCTCGACGATCTCCGGCAGCAACTGGTCCAGCCGCACCAGGTCGCTGCCGCGCGCCATCCGCGCCGGATCCTTGGCCAGCACCAACAGCAGCGAGATGAGCTGGCCGACGCCGCTGGCGGTACGGCGGATGCGCAGCAACTGGTTGCGCACGCTGGGCGGTACGTCGTGCTGCTCCAGCGCCAGTTCGGCGGCGCCGCCGATCACCGCCACCGGCGTGCGCAGTTCGTGGCTGGTGCTGTCGATGAAGGCACGCTCGCGCTCCACGAACAGGTCGTTGCGCGCCAGGTAGTCGTTCAGCGCTTCGGCGATCACCACCTGCTCGGCGCTGGCGCGCGGATGCACCTCGATGCGCTGCCCGGGCCGGTCCGGGCGCAGGCTGCCGATGCGCTGGGCCATGTCGATCAGCGGCTGCACCACCCGGCCCATGCCCCAGGCCACCAGCGCGCCGAGCAGCAGCACCGCCACCGCGTTGGACACCAGCATCCACAGCGCCAGGTTGTCCTCGTGGTCGTGCAGTTCGGTGATGTCCAGCGCCAGCGCCAGGCGGCGGCCGCGCACGTCCTGCACCAGCACGACCTTCTCGCTGCCTTCCAGTTGCACTTCGTCGTGCAGGCCCGGACCCAGCGCCGTCACTGCCGGCGGCAGCGGTGCGCCACCCTCGTCGCCGTACAGGCTAACGGTGCGGGTGTCGATCCAGCGATAGTCCGGGTCGGCCGCGCTGCGCGCCAGGAAGTGGTCCAGTTCGGAGGTCAGCAACGAGCGCCAGGTGAGCTGCTCGGCCTGGTCGTTGACGATGTAGCCATGCACGAACACCGCCAGCGACAGCAGCGCCGCGTAGCCCACCAGCCACAGGGTCAGCCGCTGCCGCAGGCCGGCCCTAGTCGGCATGCTCGCCCTCGTGGGGGCCGACCACCGCCAGGCGGTAGCCGATGCGCGGCAGGGTGTGGATCAGCTTGGCCGCAAACGGACCATCGACGCTGCGGCGCAGGTCGTAGATGTGCGAACGCAGCATGTCCCCGTCCGGCGGCTCGTCGCCCCACAGCGCCTGCTCCAGGCGATCGCGGGTGACCGCGGCCGGGCTGGCCTGCATCAGCACCTCCAGCAGCTTGCGGCAGGCCGGGTACAGATGCAGGGTGCGCCCGCCGCGGGTCACTTCCAGCGTGGACAGGTCCAACTGCAGGTCGCCCACGCGCAGCAGCTTGCTGCGGCCGCGGCCGCTGGCACGCACCAGCAACGCCTCCAGCCGCACTTCCAGTTCCGGCAGCGCGAACGGCTTGGTCAGGTAGTCGTCGGCACCGGCACGGAAGCCGGCGATCTTGTCCGGCAGCTCGTCGCGCGCGGTCAGCATGATCACCGGCACGTCGGCATGGTGTTCCTCGCGCAGCGCACGCAGCACCTGCTGCCCGTCCAGGCGCGGCAGCATCCAGTCCAGGATCAGCGCGTCGTAGCGCTGGGTGGTGGCCAGGTGCAGGCCGGTCACGCCATCGGGCGCCGCGTCCAGGGTGTGGCCGCGCACCTCGAAGTAGTCGAACAGATTGGCGACCAGGTTCCGGTTGTCTTCTATGACCAGCAGCCGCATGGGCGCGCTCGAATTCGGGGGACGGACCTGCCCATGCTAGCGGAAGCGTGTCGGAACGCCGTCAGAACGGCCGCGCGCCTTGATCGAATCTCAATAAAACCTGGAAAGGATCCCAACACGGCGCCGTCAGGCTGCCTTCCGCGCCGGCCACCGGCACGCGTGGCCCGGCGCTTGCATCAGTGCGGCCGTGCGCAACCTTCGCTGAAGCCCTGGCCCTCTCACCGACAGTTCCGACAGCTATCCGACACCGGCAACCCGACCATGCCCCACTTTCCCGCCGTCCCTGGCCGCTTTCGTCGACCATGATCAGTACGCCCCTGCGATTGTCCGCTGCGGCGGCGCCCCACCTCGGCGCACGCCGGCATTTCTATCTGTTCCACCTCTGGGTGCCGCTGGCGCTGGTGCTGCTGGCCAGTGGCGTGCTGATGGGCCTGGGCGGGGATTTCTGGATCGCCGACCTGCTGTATCGCTGGGAAGGCGGGCAGTGGGCGCTGAAGGATGCGGCGCTGACCCGTAGCCTGATCCACCACGACGGCAAGATGCTGAGCGCCGCGGCATGGGCGGTGACCGCCGCGCTGGCAGTGTGGGCCTGGCGCCGTCCGGATGCCCGCCGCTACCGGCTGCCGCTGCTGTACCTGCTGCTGACGGTGGCGCTGAGCACCGGCGTGGTGTCGCTGCTGAAGTCGGTGACCCACATGGACTGCCCCTGGGACCTGGTCCGCTATGGCGGCGAGCGGATCTTCGTGGGCCTGTTCGAGACACGCCCGGCGGGCATGCCGCGCGGGGTATGCTTCCCCGCCGGTCATTCCAGTGCCGGCTATGCCTGGGTGGGGCTGTACTTCGTCGCGCTGGCGCTCAAGCCGGCCTGGCGTTGGCCGGCGCTGGCGATCGGCCTCGGGGGAGGCCTGCTGTTCGGTCTCGGCCAACAGCTGCGCGGCGCGCATTTCATGTCGCACGACCTGTGGACGCTGGCCCTGTGCTGGGGCGTGGCACTGGGCCTGTACCGGGCGATGCTGTGGCCGCGCGCGACCCTGTCGCAGGCCGATCGACGCCCTTCCACTACCAACGATTCCGCCGCATGAGCCATTCCGTCGCCCCGCCCTCGCCGTCCACCGCCTCCCGCGCCCACTGGTGGGCCTGGCGTCCGCAGTTGAGCAACGAGATGCTGGCGCTGGCGGCCAGCGCGTTCTTCGCCCTGGCCTGCAACGGCATGTTCTGGCGCAGCGCGATGAGCGGCCACGGCGGCGACGTGAAGCTGGCGCTGTCGCTGTTCCTGCTGCTGCTGGCGGTGCACGGCCTGCTGCTGGGCCTGCTGCTGTGGCGCGGCATCGCCAAGCCGGTGCTGACGGTGCTGCTGATCACCACCGCGTTCGCCGCGCACTACATGAACAGCTACAGCGTCTACCTGGACGCGGACATGCTGCGCAACGTGCTGGCCACCGACCACAAGGAATCGCGCGAGCTGATGACCCCGGCGCTGATCGCGCCGCTGCTGTTCTACGCGGCGCTGCCGATCCTGGTGCTGTGGCGGGTGCGGCTGATCCGGCGTTCGCCGCTGAAGGCGCTGGCGATCCGTGCCGGCTTCCTGATCGGCATGCTGGCGCTGGGCGGCGTCGCTGCGATGCTGTCGTTCCAGGACCTGTCGGCGATGATGCGCAACCATCGCGAGATCCGCTACCTGGCCACGCCGATCAATTACCTGGTCGCGCTGCGGCAGAACTTCAAGTCCGACAGCCCCACGCGCAAGGCGCCGAAGCTGCCGCTGGAACACGACGCCAAGGCCACCGCGCGCGCGCCGGGCAGCAAGCCGCGGCTGCTGGTGGTGGTGCTGGGCGAAACCGCCCGCGCGCAGAACTGGGGCCTCAACGGCTATGCGCGGCAGACCACGCCGGAGCTGGCCAAGCGCGACGTGATCAACTTCCCCGACATGCACTCCTGCGGCACCAGCACCGAGGTGTCGGTGCCGTGCATGTTCTCGCCGTTCGGCCGCCACGACTACAACGAGAGCAACATCCGCAAGCACCAGTCGCTGCTGCACGTGCTCGAGCACGCCGGCATCAGCACGCTGTGGCGCGACAACCAGTCCGGCTGCAAGGGCGTGTGCGACGGCCTGCAGATCCAGCACCTGGACGACGCCAAGGATCCGCAGTTGTGCAAGGACGGACGCTGCATGGACGAGATCCTGCTGCAGGACCTGGCGGCGCAGGTGCGCGCCAAGCCCGGCGACCGCGTGGTGGTGCTGCACCAGCTCGGCAGCCACGGCCCCAGCTACTTCGAGCGCTACCCGGCCGCGTTCCGCCGCTTCACCCCGACCTGCGACACCGCCGATCTGGGCAACTGCAGCCGCGAACTGATCACCAACGCCTACGACAATTCGCTGCTGTACACCGACCACCTGCTGGCGCGCACCATCGACGCGCTGCAGGCGATGCCCGACTACGACACCGCGATGATCTACCTCTCCGACCACGGCGAGTCGCTGGGCGAGAAGGGCCTGTACCTGCATGGCGTGCCCTACGCGATCGCGCCGCAGGAGCAGACCCACGTGCCGATGGTGATGTGGTTCTCGCCCGGCTTCGCCAGCGCGCGCGGCCTGGACCTGGCCTGCCTGCAGGCGCGGTCGCGCCGCTACGCCGACCAGGACAACCTGTTCCCGTCGGTGCTGGGCCTGATGCAGGTCAGGACCGGCGTCTACGACCACGCGCGCGACCTGTTCGCGCAGTGCAGCAAGCCGCAATGACCACCCGTCCACGCGTCGCCACGGCGTGACTGGACACCGCGGCGCGGCCAGGGACGCGCCGCCCGAACTTGCGGCGGTGCGGGCGGGCCACTAGCCTTCCGGGCAATCGCCCTGCAAGGATTCGCCGTGACCCATCGCTCTCCGCTGCTCGCGCTGTGCCTCGGCGCGAGCCTGCTGACGCTGTCCGCCTGCCGCAAGGAACCCGCGGCCGAGACCGCCGCCCCCGCCGCGGCCCAGCCCCAGGGCGAGAGCGCCGACCAGTTCGTCGCCCGCATCAACGAGGAGTACCGCGCGCTGCTGCCGGAACTGACCGCGGCGCAGTGGCTGTCGGCGACCTACATCAACGGCGACAGCGAGCGACTGGCGGCCAGGGCCAACGCGCGCTGGCTGACCACGCTCAACGGCTGGATCGCGCAGGCCCGGCGCTACGACGGCAAGCCGATGTCGGCCGACAGCGCCCGCGCACTGCGCCTGCTGCAGCAGATGACCGCGATGCCGGCGCCACGCGATCCGGCGCGGCTGGGCGAACTGGCCGCCCTGGCGACGAAGATGGAGGGCGCCTACGGCGCCGCGTCCTACTGCACCGGCGAGGGCGACGCGCGCCGTTGCCGGCAGTTGGGCGAACTGGAGGACGTGCTGCGCCGCAGCCGCGACTACGACCAGCAACTGGATGCCTGGCAGGGCTGGCACGCCGCCGTGCAACCGATGCGCAAGGATTACCAGCGCTTCGTCGAACTAGTCAACGAAGGCGCGCGCGACATGGGCTACGCCGACGCCGGCGCACTGTGGCGCAGCGGCTACGACATGCCGCCGGCACAGCTCGCCGCCGAAACCGACCGGCTGTGGGCCCAAGTCAAGCCGCTGTACGAACAACTGCACTGCTACGCGCGCGGCAAGCTCGACGCCGAATACGGCAAGGACAAGGGCGAACTGGACGGCGGCCTGCTGCCAGCGCACCTGATGGGCAACATGTGGCAGCAGGACTGGAGCAACCTGTGGGACCTGCTGCAGCCCTACCCCGGCGCCGGCAGCCTCGACATCACCGACGCGCTGGAGCGGCAGTACCAGGGCAACCTGAGCGCGGCGCTGGCGCGGCGCAACGGCGACACCTCGGTGGACGCGCGGTTCATGGCCCAGCGCGAGGCGCAGTTGCTCAGCGCACGGCAGATGACCGAGCGCGCGCAGGACTTCTACACCTCGCTGGCGATGCCCAGGCTGCCGGACAGCTACTGGACGCGCAGCCAGTTCATCAAGCCGCTGGACCGCGACGTGGTCTGCCACGCCAGCGCCTGGGACATGGACATGGCCGGCGACGTGCGCACCAAGATGTGCGTCAAGCCGAACGAAGAGGACTTCACCACCATCTACCACGAACTCGGCCATGTCTATTACGACCTGGCCTACAACCCGCTGCCGCCGCTGTTCCAGGCGGGTGCCAACGACGGCTTCCACGAAGCCATCGGCGACACCGTGGTGCTGGCGATGACCCCGCAGTACCTGCATTCGATCGGCCTGGTCGACGCACCGCAGGTCGGCCGCGAAGCGTTGATCAACGCGCAGATGCGCATGGCCCTGAGCAAGGTCGCGTTCCTGCCGTTCGGGCTGATGATCGACCGCTGGCGCTGGGGCGTGTTCGACGGCTCGATCGCCCCGGACCGCTACAACCAGGCCTGGTGGGAGCTGAAGGCCAGGTACCAGGGCGTGGCGCCGGCGACACCGCGCGGCGAGGACTTCTTCGACCCCGGCGCCAAGTACCACGTGCCGGCCAACACCCCCTACACCCGCTACTTCCTCTCGCACATCCTGCAGTTCCAGTTCTACAAGAGCCTGTGCGACGCCGCCGGCTACAAAGGCCCGCTGTACGAGTGCACCTTCTACGGCAACAAGGAGGCCGGACAGAAGTTCTGGTCGATGCTGCAACGTGGTGCCAGCCAGCCGTGGCAGGCCACGCTCAAGGAGCTGACCGGCAGCGAGCGCATCGACGCCGGCCCGCTGCTGGAATACTTCGCGCCGATGCAGGAGTGGCTCAAGCAACAGAACCAGGGGCGGATGTGCGGATGGGAGGCCGCATCTGCCGCAGCGCAACCCACTGCAGTCCCGGCGCAGAAGCAAGGTTGACGCGGCGCGGCGGCCGCAACGCCGAAGCGCAGTCGTCAGGACAGACAGTGCAGGTCAGCGCGCAGAGGAGATACGCGGCGTGCGGATCAGTCAGGCTGGAAAAGAAGCTGCGACATGCCTGAAGCGCTCATCGCGTCCGTGCAGACACGTGCTGCGCCTCGCTGTCGGCCTGCGGCAAAGCGAGCGCCACCCCGTCCTTGGCGGGTGATGCGATCGCCTCTTCGGGTCGCGATGGCACCGCAGAGAGATCGACCTTCACCCGGAACCCCGGCGTATACCCTTCGATCCAGGCGTTGCCGCCATCGACCATGACGTGTTTGATCTGCTCGGGCCGCGTCATGCCGTCGCGCTGTACCTGTGCCGCGGCATGCCTCAGCGTCGCATCCGGCGTAGCGGCCGGGAATCGCTCCTTGATGGCACGAAACAGCGGGTCTCCGTCCCGCACCGCCGCCTCCTGCTCAGGCACCTTCAGCGGCACGTGCCAACCCTGCGGCGCGTGGGCGTCCTGCTTCGGCAGATGCAGCCGCCGCATGTGCTCCGACCATTCCGGCGCACCGATGCCCTGCCGGCCTTCGCCCGGCGGCAATGGCCCGCGCAGTTCGTCGACGGCGTCACCGGCCAGCCCGCGCACGCCGCGCGCCAGAAGCGTGGTGCCGATGCGCATGGATTCGACATCCTCGCGGTACCTGCCGATCATCGGCGCGTACTGCGCGGCGCGCTGCTGCACCGCCGGATCTTCCAGCACGGACCGGTCGGGCCGCCCGTTGCCATCCACCGGCAGGAAGTTGTGCATGCGGTGCGACTCGACGATCAACCCACCGACCGCGCTGAAGGGCTTGCGCGCATCCCAACCGCCCCTGCTGTTGTCGTAGCCGGCGCGCTGCAGCGTGGCGACTTCCTCGGGCGTGGCGTAGATGCGGACCTGGCCGTAGTGCCGACTGGCGGCGCTGACCGGGTCGCCGGCCATGACGTGGTTGACGACGTCGGTGCCGCCTTCGGGGATTCGGCGATCCAGGCTGACCGCGCCGTAGGCGTTGAAGGTCTCGCCCTTCAGGCCGAAGTGGTGGGCCGTGACCTCGGCCAAAGCCCCGCCCAGGGAGTGCCCAGTGATGGTGACAACCGGAGCCGCGCCATCCTTGGCGAGCTTGTCCGCATACTCCAATGCGTGCGACGTGAACGCGACCGCGTCGGCCACCTGCGCGTTGTGACGGGTCATCACCATGCCTCCATCCACCGCGAGCCCATCGCGCAGCGGCTGGCGATCGAACTCGGTCCCGCGGTGGGCAACGATCAGTTCGCCACTGTCCATGCGCTGATAGAGGATGCCCTGGTAGCCGCTGGGTCGGTCCACATACTCCAGGCGCTTGTAGAAGACACCTCCGATATCCACCGCCTTGCTGTTACGCCCAGTCTCCTGCGGCGCGTCATATACATCACGCGCAAGCTCGGCATATTGCTGACTGCTCAGACTCACGGCACAGCCCTCTGCGTTGTCAGCACAACTTTGAAGGTATCTGCCCGCGCCTGTTCGTTGAATTCATCAAGGCTCGACCGGCCGCTATCGGGGAATCCGGGCATCTCTTCCTTCGGATACCTTCCCTTCCAGAAATATGTGGTCTTCCGCGACGGCTGCTCGATTTCGTTCTTGAGCAATGCGGGCTGGAAGCGCGTGTCCTCGGCACTTCCGGACGCACTCAGCGTGACCCCGACACTACCCAATTCAAATTTGCAGATACCCCTGCCATAGTAGTCCGCATCCACCATTCCATCTGCATGGATGATCGCCACATAGGTGCTGTCATCCACCTTCTGGAATTGGATCGGAATACTGTCCTCTTTCCGTTTCGTGGACATGCCCAGCACCGGATCCACCGGCGCGCATGCGTCACGGTTGACCATGTCGTAGAACGTGGCGCCCGAGACGTATCGGAACGGCCCCGGCGCATCCTCAATCGTCATCGTGATCCGATACGCCTGCGTCGGATGCGGATTCTTGCGGTACACCGGGTCACCATGGGCGTCGACATGAGGATTGGCGGCATTCTCCGAGGCAGTGTTCATCGGGTTGCATCCTGTCAACAAAAGCAGAAGGGAAAAAGCGCAAAGGATCTTGGCGTTCACGGAAAGGGCCTCAGGCCACGAGGGTGCGCCGCGCGGCATGCTCGGCGGCGGCAAGGGCGTCGGTGAGCCGGCGGCAGCCATGGCGCACGTGCAGGCGTTGCATGAGCAGCAAGGCGATCAAGATCGGCAGCGACAGGCCCAGTTCCGGCACCTGGATGAAGAGCGGCAGGGAACCAGGGAGCGCGACGGCCGCCAGGGCAGACAACCACATCAGCAAGGTCATCCCGGCTACCTGCAGGATGGCATGGCACAACTGCCTGGACTGCACCGTGCGCTTGCCACCGGAGCGCAGGCGCCACCAGGTGCGCGACGCGCGCACGACCAGCAGCGCCAGCATGCCCACCATGCCCAGTTGCAGCAGAGCACCCAACACCGCCAGCGCCTGGGCTATCAGCAGGGCCGCACCGCCCGTATGACGGTAGGCCAGCGCAGCCATCCCGGCGGTGAGCAGCAGTGCGAGCAGCGCCGTGGTCAGCAGCGCACACGTGCGCCGCACACATAGCTGCCACTCCTTCGACCACAGCACCTGGGACATGTCACGGCTCCTGCATCGACCAAGTCAGGGAACGGCAGCGCTATCCCGTACCACGGAAGAGCGCGGTGTCGCCGCCGCTGACCCCATCTTCCCGCTCGTGAATGCATGGGGGCAAACACGCGCATACATCGCCGACGAGTACGCGTTGTAGCAGTACGGGTTGGTGACGGTGAACGCGCCCGTGGCGGGATTGATCGGCGCCCAGCAGTCGCTCGGCACGCCGATCGTGCAGAAGAGAAACGGATCGTTGTCGTAGTACGGAATGAACTCGTAGTAGCCGTCGGTCTGCGCTGACGATGGCAATGTAATAGCGGATAACAGTAGCGTAGCAAAAAACTCTCGCATCTTCATAACCCCACCCTTGCCAAGTAAATTCCTTCTTCAGGATGACTCACGGCAAACCCAGCAACATTTTGACAACCCATCTCCAACAGCATTTCGCAAAAAATCTCATCAATAGATCACTACATCCCGCCGCGATCAGTAGCGCTCAAAAATCGGCTCGGTGCATGCGCTATACACCACCTTGCAACTCATGCCTTGAGCCTCTTTGTTCCCCTTCTGACATCCAGCCATAGCACGCTCACTAGCATTTTCGATGGTTGCAGAACCAGCGAACTCGGAGAACCCATTGACTACCGTTTTATCACCCACAAAAGGTGCAGCCACCGCAGCACATTGGTTTTTATAAGACAGAGCAATTCGACAATTTTTTTCTCCATGAGAACTACAGCGCTTCAACGCATCACTTTCCGCGTCGAATTTGGAAGGTTTCCCCGTCGTGACGCCATAGCTGGTGATCGAGTCGATGGCACCTATGGCGATTGCGCCCCAAGTCTTTACCCAACGACCGCTTGGACGTGGCGCTTGCTGCTCAACCGAGCCACTTTGGGGAATCGGAGCGCATCCAGCCGCACCCTGCCCACCTATCGGATACTGCCCAGGCGGGCAACCGCCCTCTGCATACGCGACACCCGCGACTGAGCACAGCACTAGATAGATAGCAATTCGACAGGAAATCATATTGATAAATTCCTAACTAATTCGGAAACCACCGCCGTTGGCGTTACCTCTCGCCCCACTACCTTCAGGGGACGCCGCTGATTGCGGCGTTCCGCCCACGAGAGGCGACACTCTCGACTGTTGGGCCGAGTCGTCTTTTGCTAATTGCGGCGGAACATAAGACCCCGGCGGCTGCCCCTGTGGCCCCGGCGAAGACGCAGTCGCGGGGCCGAAGGCCGTGTAGGTCATGAACGTACCCATGTTGCCTTGCCAGACCGCCGCCGCGATCGTGGGCACCGTGACGATCAGCACCGTCATCAGCAACCCAATCCCGCCCTGCTGCAACGCCTGGGACGACAGGCCTTCGGCGTTGGCCAATGGAATGAACTTCATCGCCCAGTACGCCGCCGCCACCTTGGCCGTGAACTTCAAGACCATCGCCGACACCACCGACAGCATGGACATCGAGAACAGGGTGCCGATCACGTAGAACAGCCACTTCCGGAACAGGTCCTTGGTCTGGTCGAACATCAGGAAGAAGATGAAGATCGGGCCGATGCCCACCAGGAATGCCATGGTGAACTTGAACAGCAGCAACATCGCGCCCGCCGCCATGGGCGGGCTGGCCGTGCCGAAACTGGCCAGCAGCATCGAGCGCCCCTTCTTCTCGATCGATTCGGGATCGTTGGCGTCCACACGCACCGCGTCGAGCGCGGACAGGGCCAGCTGGGTGTACTTCAGGTTGTCGTCGATCGAGTCGGCCGCGCTGCTGGTGTCGTCTCCGGTGAACAACCCGTGGATCTCCATGTCCAGGTTGTCGGTCATCGCCTTGTGCAACGCCGCGCCGTTCGCACCCAGGGTCGACGCGATCATCAGGATCACCGCCACCTTGGCCGCCTTGACCATCGTCGCCATCGCCGATTCGCGCGACTGCCCGGTGACGATGCGGTAGCCCTGGATCAGGATCCAGAACGTGGTCGCCGTCAACGCGATCACGCTCACCCAATGCATCGCGCGGCGCATCAGTTCAAGGCCGAACTCGGCGATCTCGTTGGTGAAGTAGTTGTTCACCAACCGGAAGAACAGGAAGTCGCCCAGATTGGCGTCCGCCAACGGCTGCATCCAGTGCGTGGCGGTGTCGAAGAATCCGTTCATGCTGCGTGCCTACCCGATGTCGCGTGCTGTGTTGGAGTTGCCGGTGCCATCATTTGGACAGCGCCCCAGCGAGCACGCCCGCCTGGATCACCTGCCCCAGGATGTTGTTTTTGTTGCCATCCAGCGCCCGCCGCGCCAATCGCGACTGGTCGTCCTTGAGCGCCACGATGTAGGCGTCGTAGGCCTTCATCTGCGCCTGCCAGTAATCCAGGTCCATGGCGTTCTGCGCCACGAAGCGCCGCACCTCGTTGTCGTTGGCGGCCAGCGCGCCCTGGCTGGTCCCAATGCCGTCGCGCTGCGACTGCACCTGCTTGAACTGTTCGTTGCGCTGGATCAGGCGCTTGAGCATGCGCACCGTCTCGTTGTACTGGGCGTTCTTGGCCATCACGATGCGCGCGCAGACCTTCATCTGCTCGTCGACCGCGCTGCCGTTCATGTCCGGCGCCAGCGCCTTGAACTGGTTCATCAATCCGGCGATGCCGCTCTGGCTCGCGCCGGGGCAGCTGTCCTCCAGCCCGTAGTCCTGGGGACGCTCGGGAAAGTTGTCGGCCATGGTGGAGTCGCCGAACTGCAGCCGCTGGAGCTTGATGAGCTGCTGCTGGTAGTGCTCCAACTGCATCTGGTACTGCTTGATCGTCTCGCCCCAGCGTTTGGCCTGCTCGGCGTATTCCTGCAACGCCTTGGCCATCGACATCGGGTCGTTGACGATCCAGGTGGCATTGGCGGGTCCTGCAGCCAGGAGGGCGGCGAGCGCGACACCTGCGAACAGGCGCGACAGGCGGGGGCGACGGGTCGAGGAGTGGGTCATGGGCGATCTCGGCAGGTCTCGTGCGATACAGGGCGCAGCGACGGTTTCCAGCTGCTGTGCGTGGGCGGCAGAGGCCGCCGGACAGCCGTCGGCGGCAGCAGCGGAGCCACTGGGTGGTCGGATTGGGGAACCTGCTGCGGCCATAGTCCTTTATGAGCGGATGAGGCAGGGTGCGGCGGACTCTTGCATGATGTGCATTCCATTTCCACCGCTCCATGCGGCCCCGTAGGGAAGCACATTCAGCGAAGCCAGGCACGCCAATGGTTTCGCCGATCGGGGTAGGAAAACTCCGACATTTCGTCGCGGCATGTCCCGAGCCAGCCAGCGACGCTGTCACCGTCCGTTTTGCGCAGCCAGGTCCACGCCGGCCCGCCCAGGCCGACCGCGGTGCGCCAGCTCAGTCGTCCGCCAGCCGCGCCCAGCGCTCGTGGTCGCGCCACACCCCGCCGATGCGCAGGTAGCGTGGCGAATAGCCTTCGCGGCGGAAGCCGGCGCGCTGCGCCAGCGCCAGCGAGCGGGTGTTGTCCGGCTGGATGTTGGCTTCCACCCGGTGCAGGCCCAGTTCGGCGAACGCGTAGGCCACGCACAGGCGCAGCGCATGCGTCATCAGCCCGCGGCCTTCGCAGCCGGCCATGGCGTGGTAGCCGAGGTAGGCGCTCTGGAAGCAGCCGCCGACCACCTGGCTGAAGGTGAACAGGCCGGCGAGCGCGCCGCTGCTGCGTTCGCGCGCCAGCAGGGCGATGTTGCTGCCGTCCAGGGTCTGCGCGTACCAGGCCTCGAAGCCCGGCACATCGGTGAACGGGTAGGTCCACGGGTGATGCAGGGCGACGCTGGCGCGGTGCGCCTGGATCAGCGCGATGCCGTCGCGGCGCCGCACCCGCGCCAGCGACACGGCCTCCTGCGCAGCCTGGCCGGCGCTCTGGCCCATGGCCTCAGGCCGGAGCCGCCGCGCCGTCGTCGCGACGCATGACCTGGGCGTGGCGCGTCTTGAACTCCTCGAAGCTCAGGCCCTGCGCCTGCGCATCGGCCTGCGCCGCGTCCTTCAGCGCGTCCGAGTACATCAACCGCACCGGCGTGCCGGCGCGCTCGTGCAGCTCCGCTGCCTGCATGATCAGCGAGAGCACCTGCGCGGCGCTCTCGCTCTGCCCGGCGATGCGCCCGTCCATGCCCAGCACCCACTCGCCGTCGCGGCGCACGATGCCGGCCAGCAAGGTGCGCTGCTGGTCGCGCAGTTCCGCATGCGGTTCGATGGGCGCGGCCGGCGCGGCGCCCTCGGCGCGGTGGCGCAGGCGCTCGGCCAGCTTCTTGCGCAGGTCGCGGCGCTGCTTGGACTGGATGGACATGCGGTTTCCTCAACGATGAACCGACGACGATAGCCCAACCGCGGCGATGCTCACAGCGGGTCGGCCGGTTCCAGCCGCGGCACCTGCGCATCCGGCCGCGGCAGGCGCTTGCCGCTGCGCCGCTCCCAGCGCCAGAAACCCCAGCCGAGCAGGAAGAACGCGCCCGAGCCCAGCGCCAGGTGCAGGGCATGGCCGCTGAGCAGCGGCGACAGCACCCCGGCCACCAGCACGGTGACCATCAACTGGGTGAAGGCCTGCAGCGAGGAGGCCAGCCCGCGCTGGCGCGGATACATGTCCAGCACCGCCAGCGCCAGGATCGGGAAGATCAGCGCGGTGCCCAGGCCGGCGAAGAAGATCGGCAGCACCGCCCAGGGCAGCGCGATGGCCGGCGCCAGCGCGGTGTAGGCGATGTTGCCGGCCATCGACAGGCCGCAGCAGACGAAGCCGAAGCGCACCTGGCGCATCGGCCCGAGCCGCCCGGCCATGCGCCCGGACAGGAACGCGCCCAGGGTCATGCCGCCGATGGTGGGCAGGAACAGCCAGGCGAAGTCGCGCTCGGTCTTGCCCAGCAGGTCGATCATGAACACCGGCGCCGAGGCGATGTACAGGAACACCCCGCCGAAATTGAACGCGCCGGCCGCAGCCAGGCGCTGGAAGCGCGGATTGAGCGCGATGCCGATGTAGTCGCGCAGCAGCGTGCGCGGCGCCAGCGGCGTGCGCGCCTGCGGCGGATGCGTCTCCGGCATCCAGCGCAGGGTGGCGACCAGCAGCAACGAGGAGAAGCCGACCAGGAACCAGAAGATCGTCGGCCAGCCGCGGCCGCTGCCCAGGATCCAGCCGCCGATGATCGGCGCGATCGCCGGGGCGATGCCGAACAGCATCGACACCTGGCTCATCAGCCGCTGCGCGTCGTCGCCGTGGAACAGGTCGCGGATCACCGCCCGCCCGACGATCATGCCGACCCCGGCCGACACACCCTGCAGCGCGCGGAACACCAGCAGGGTCGGCAGGTCGCGCGACAGCGCACAGCCGGCCGAGGCCAGGATGAACACGACCAGCCCGGCCACGATCACCCTGCGCCGCCCCAGCGCGTCGGACAGCGGCCCGTGGGCCAGGCCCATCAGCGCGTAGGCCAGCAGGTACACGCTCACCGTCTGCTGGATCGCCACCGGATCGGCATGCAGGCGCTGCGCCAGCTGCGGGAACGCCGGGAAGATCGTGTCGATGGAGAACGGACCGAACATCGCCAGCCCGGCCAGCAACAGGGCCATGCGGCGTGTGGACACGGACGGGAGCGTCATGGGGACATCATCCTGAAAGCCGGCCGCGGCGGCCGCAGGACGGACGCACGCGCGGCGACGCCGTCCGGCATGGACGGGCGCGAGAAAAGGGAGTGCGGCCATGATACGCGCTGCGGCCGCAGGCGCGCATCCGCCGCGGCTCGCCCATTCAGGCTGGCGTGGGTGCGTGCGGCCCGCCGTGGGCGCCGCCGGCCACGTTATAATCGCGGCGCAGCAAGGTGGGAGAAGCGGGGCGACCCGCTGCCGAAGGCGCAAACGCCCGTAATCGCTCAGGCCCGATACCACCCGCACCAAGACTCTGGAGAGACCGGTCAAACCCGGCGCCGAAGGGGCACGAAGCGCAGCGCCAGCCGCCGCTTCCAAACTCTCAGGCAAAAGGACAGAGGGGCATTGGGAAGACGCGTGCTTCCCGTCGATCGTGCCCGCCGCTGCGGCCCGACGACGGCCTTGCGCGCGTCCCCCGCCTCCTCGTGCCTTCCTCAGCCGGACGACTGCCATGTCTCACACCTCTTCGCTGCGCGACCTCGAACACCACTGCGCCTTCATCGAGCGCCACATCGGCCCGAACGACGCCGAGATCGCGCACATGCTGCGCACCGTCGGCCACGACTCGCTGGAGGCGATGACCGACGCCATCGTGCCTGGCAACATCAAGTCGCCCGCCGCGCTGGCGTTGCCCGACGCCATCACCGAGGAGGAGGCGCTGGCCAAGATCCGCGCCATCGCCGACAAGAACACCGTGTTCCGCAGCTTCATCGGCCAGGGCTACTACGGCACCCACACGCCGAAGGTCATCCTGCGCAACATCCTCGAGAACCCGGCCTGGTACACCGCCTACACCCCGTACCAGGCGGAGATCTCGCAGGGCCGCATGGAAGCGCTGATCAACTTCCAGACCATGTGCGCCGACCTCACCGGCATGGAAATCGCCAACGCCTCGCTGCTGGACGAAGCCACCGCCGCGGCCGAGGCGATGACCCTGGCCAAGCGCTCGGCCAAGTCCAGGTCCGACACCTTCTTCGTGCACGACGCGGTGCACCCGCAGACCCTGGAACTGCTGCGCACCCGCGCCGAGCCGCTTGGCATCGTGCTGCGCGTGGGCACGCCGGAGGAAGCGCTGCAGGCCGAGTGCTTCGGCGTGCTGCTGCAGTATCCGGACAGCTTCGGCCACATCGGTGACCACCAGGCGCTGGCCGACGCGGTGCATGCGCAAGGCGGCCTGGTCGCCGTCGCCACCGACCTGCTCGCGCTGACCCTGATCGCCGCCCCCGGCGAATGGGGTGCGGACATCGTCGTCGGCAACTCGCAGCGCTTCGGCGTGCCGTTCGGCTTCGGCGGCCCGCATGCCGCGTTCATGGCCTGCCGCGACGCCTACAAGCGTTCGATGCCGGGCCGCCTGATCGGCGTGTCGATCGACGCCGCCGGCAACCCCGCCTACCGCCTCACCCTGCAGACCCGCGAGCAGCACATCCGCCGCGAGAAGGCCACCTCCAACATCTGCACCGCGCAGGTGCTGCTGGCGGTGATGGCCTCGATGTACGCGGTGTACCACGGCCCCGAGGGCCTGGTGCGCATCGCCCGCCGCACCCACCGCCTGGCCGCGATCCTCGCCGCCGCGCTGCGCGGTGCAGGCGTCGCCGTCGGCGAGCGCTTCTTCGACACCCTGCACGTCACCGGCGTCGATGCCGAGGCCATCCACGCCAAGGCGCGTGCGGCCGGCATCAACCTGCGCGCGATCGACAGCGCGTCGCTGGGCATCAGCCTGGACGAGACCGCCACCCGCGCCGACGTGGTCGCGCTGGCGCAGCTGTTCGGCGCGCAGGCCGACGTGGACGCGCTCGACGCCGCCACCGCCGACGCACTGCCGCCGCAGTTGCTGCGGCACAGCGCGTTCCTGCAGCACCCGGTGTTCAACACCCACCACAGCGAGCACGAACTGTTGCGCTACATGCGCGCGCTGGCCGACAAGGACCTGGCGATGGATCGCACCATGATCCCGCTGGGCAGCTGCACCATGAAGCTCAACGCCACCGCGGAGATGATCCCGGTGACCTGGCCGCAGTTCGGCGCGATCCATCCGCTGGCCCCGGCCGAGCAGAGCGTCGGCTACAAGCAACTGATCGACGAACTGGAGGCGATGCTGGTCGAGTGCACCGGCTACGACGCGGTCAGCCTGCAGCCCAACTCCGGCGCGCAGGGCGAGTACGCCGGCCTGCTGGCGATCCGCGCCTACCACCGCGCCCGCGGCGAAGGCCATCGCGACATCTGCCTGATCCCCGAATCGGCGCACGGCACCAACCCGGCCTCGGCGCAGATGTGCGGCATGACCGTGGTGGTGACCAAGTGCGACGGCAACGGCAACGTCGACGTCGCCGACATCCGCGCCAAGGCCGAGAAGTATTCGGACCGCCTGGCCGCGCTGATGATCACCTACCCGTCCACCCACGGCGTGTTCGAGGAAGACGTGGTGGCCATCTGCGAAGCGGTGCACGCGCACGGCGGCCAGGTCTACACCGACGGTGCCAACATGAACGCGCTGGTCGGCCTGGCCAAGCCCGGCAAGTGGGGCTCGGACGTGTCGCACCTGAACCTGCACAAGACCTTCTGCATCCCGCACGGCGGCGGCGGCCCCGGCGTCGGTCCGTGCGCGGTGAAGGCGCATCTGGCGCCGTACCTGCCCAAGACCCTGGGCGGCGACGGCGAGGTCGGCATGGTCAGCGCCGCCAGCTTCGGCAGCGCCTCGATCCTGCCGATCAGCTGGATGTACATCACCATGATGGGCAACAGCGGGCTGCGCAAGGCCACCCAGGTCGCGCTGCTCAACGCCAACTACATCGCCAAGCGCCTGGCGCCCTACTACAAGACGCTGTACACCGGCCGCAACGGCCTGGTCGCGCACGAGTGCATCCTCGACGTGCGCCCGCTGGAGAAGACCAGCGGTATCGGCGCCGAGGACATCGCCAAGCGCCTGATCGACTTCGGCTTCCACGCGCCGACGCTGAGCTTCCCGGTCGCCGGCACGCTGATGGTGGAGCCGACCGAGAGCGAATCGCAGCACGAGCTGGACCGTTTCATCGACGCGATGATCCAGATTCGCGAGGAGATCGCCGCGATCGAGGACGGCCGCCTGGATCGCGAGGACAACCCGCTCAAGCACGCCCCGCACACCGCCGCGCAGGTCACCGCCAGCGAGTGGACCCACGCCTACCCGCGCGAGCTGGCCGCGTTCCCGCTGCCGACGCTGAAGCAGCAGAAGTACTGGCCGCCGGTGGCGCGCGTGGACAACGTGTACGGCGACAAGAACGTGATGTGCGCGTGCATCCCGGTGGATGCGTACAAGGAAGACGCGGTGGTCTGAGCCGCGTTCTCGTTCGACGCTGCACCCCAGACCCAGCCTCGTGCGCGAGGCTGGGTTTTTTTATGCGTGCGCAACGCGCGTACCGAGGTAGACAAGTGCGCGCGATGCGGCGCGTTGCACGGCTCGTTCACGCCGCGCCGCCCAGGATCGGGACTTCCGCCGCGCCCGCATCCTCACGCACCGGGCACCCCACCGCGACGCCTTCTTCCGCCACGCACCGGAGCGATCTCCCATGGCCAGCCGCAAGCGCACGCCCAGCGATTCCGCATCGTCCACCGCCCTCGCCTCCACCGCCGCGCCCGCCGATCAGCGCGGCCATGGCGACGAACTGCACCAGCAGGCCGGCGGCACGCATCCGCCGCTGACCACCAACCAGGGCATTCCGGTCGCCGACAACCAGAACTCGCTGCGCGCCACGCCGCGCGGACCGACGCTGCTGGAAGACTTCATCCTGCGCGAGAAGATCACCCACTTCGATCACGAGCGCATTCCCGAACGCATCGTGCACGCGCGCGGCAGCGCCGCCCACGGCTACTTCGAACTGACCAAGTCGCTGGCCAAGTACACCACTGCCTCGCTGCTGACCGAGGTCGGGGTGAAGACGCCGATGTTCACCCGCTTCTCCACCGTCGCCGGCGGCGCCGGCTCGGTGGACACGCCACGCGACGTGCGCGGCTTCGCGGTCAAGTTCTACACCAAGGAGGGCAACTGGGACCTGGTGGGCAACAACATCCCAGTGTTCTTCATCCAGGACGCGCTGAAGTTCCCCGACCTGATCCACGCGGTGAAGATGGAGCCGGACCGCGGCTTCCCGCAGGCGGCCAGCGCACACGACACGTTCTGGGACTTCGTCTCGCTGATGCCCGAGTCGCTGCACATGATCATGTGGGCGATGAGCGACCGCACCATCCCGCGCTCGCTGCGCATGATGGAAGGCTTCGGCATCCACAGCTTCCGCCTGCTCGACGCCGAGGGCCGCAGCACCTTCGTCAAGTTCCACTGGCGGCCCAAGCTCGGCCTGCAGTCCACGATCTGGGACGAGGCGGTGAAGCTGGCCGGCGCCGACCCGGACTTCCACCGCCGCGACCTGTTCGAGGCGATCGAACGCGGCGACTTTCCGGAATGGGAACTGGGCGTGCAGTTGTTCACCCAGGAACAGGCCGACACCTTCCCGTTCGACCATCTGGACGCCACCAAGCTGATCCCGGAGGAACTGGTGCCGCTGCAGATCGTCGGGCGCATGGTGCTGGACCGCTGGCCGGACAACTTCTTCGCCGAAACCGAGCAGGTGGCGTACTGCCCGGCCAACATCGTGCCCGGCATCGACTTCTCCAACGACCCGCTGCTGCAGGGCCGCCTGTTCTCGTACCTGGACACCCAGCTCAGCCGCCTGGGCGGGCCCAACTTCCACCAGTTGCCGATCAACGCGCCGAAGTGCCCGTTCGCCAACATGCAGCGCGACGGCCACATGCAGATGGGCGTGCCCAAGGGCCGCGTCGCCTACGAACCCAGCTCGCTGCAGGCCGACAGCCCGCGCGAGACCGCGCGCGGCTTCGTCAGCCACCGCACCCAGCCCGACGACGGCGCCAAGGGCCGTGTGCGTGCCGAGAGCTTCGCCGACCACTACAGCCAGGCGCGGATGTTCTACCGCAGCCAGACGCAGCCGGAACAGGCGCACGTGGCCTCGGCGCTGGTGTTCGAGCTGTCCAAGGTCGACACCGCGCACGTGCGCGAGGCGGTGGTCGGGCACCTGCGCCACGTCGATCCCAAGCTGGCGCAACGCGTCGCCGACGGCCTGGGCCTGGACAAATTGCCGCCGGCGCCGCCGGCCGCGGTCGCGCCGCAGGACCTGCCGCTGTCGCCGGCGCTGCAGCTCATCGGCCGCATGAAGCCGACCCTGCAGGGCCGCGCGATCGGCATCCTGATCGACGAGGGCTCGGACGCGAAACTGGTGCGCGACCTGCGCAAGGCCGCCACCGACGCCGGCGCGGCGGTCAAGATCGTCGCGCCCAAGCTCGGCGGCGCCGTCCTCAGCGACGGCAAGCGCCTGGCCGCCGACGGCCAGTTGGCCGGCACGCCGTCGTTCGTGTTCGACGCGGTGGCGGTGGTGCTGTCGGCCGAGGCCGGCAAGCGGCTGAGCAAGGAGTCGGCGGCCATCGACTTCGTCAGCAACGCCTTCGCCCACCTCAAGGCGATCGCCGCCGACGCCGGCGCGCAGCCGCTGCTGAAGGCCGGCAATGTGCAGAAGGATGCCGGGGTGGTCGAGGCCAGCGACAACAAGGGCTTCGTGACCGCGGCCAAGACCCGCCAGTGGAGCCGCGAGCCGAAGCTGCGCCTGCTGGCCTGAGCAGGGCAGCGGTTTCCGCCATGGCGCCGCACGGCTGGCGCCATGGCGATGCAGGGAAAGCTGGCAGGGCGCCGGTTTCACGCGGAACCCGGGGCCACACGCTGGTCGCGATCCAGGATCTTCGGCACGCTGGCGATGCCATCGCCCCGGGACAGCCACACCCTCGCCTGATGGTCGCGCCGCGCGTGCTCCGGACTGCCGTGCCGCACAGGCACCGATACGACCGCGAGGCGATCGGCGCCCGTCGCCACCGCCCCGACCGCGCCCCGGATATGCCCCCTGCGAGGTCACGGCACAGGCCCCAAGGTGCGGCCCACTGGCGGCCGCAAAATCGCTTGGTCAATTTTTCGCCACCCCTCTTGACACTGTTGTGTCACGGGCCGGCATCGGCCTTATCCACAACCTTATGCAGAAGTCATCCACACCCCCTGTGGACAAGCTGCCGATGCCACCCTCACCGCACCGGAACATCCAAGTCATTGATTCGTTGTCAAAAAGCTTGTCACGCACTTGACAAGAAGCGGGCCGGCCACTCCCGCGTGGCCGCCTGACGGCGACGGCGGGAAAAACTTATCCCGAGCCTCGGGGCGGCGCGTCTACATCGGAGCAAGGTGAAGGAGGCGTGAAATCTTCACCTGCTCGCGACGGACGGTTGGCGCTATGTCCCCCATTCGCGCCAGGCAGGCCGAACGCCCATGCCCAGGCGCGCAGGACCGCCTCGCAGGTGGTGCAACGCACCATGCTTTACGCCCGTTCCGACACCTTCAGGCGCGGGCCCGGGGCCGGGTGACCCGCCATGGGGCACCCGGCCACACCACGGTCACGGCGTCAGGATCACCTTGCGGCAGTCCTGCTCCTTCTTGTCGAAGATCGAATACCCCTGCGCCGCCTCGGCCAGGCTCAGGCGGTGGGTGATGATCTCGTTGGGCCGCAGCCGGCCCTCGCCGATGTGCTCCAGCAGTTCGGGCATGAAACGCTGCACATGGGTCTGGCCCATCTTGAAGCTCAGCCCCTTGTCGAAGGCGTCGCCGAACAGGAAACCGTGGATGAAACCGGCATACACGCCCGGCACGCTGACCGTGCCACCGCGGCGGGTGGCGGCGATGCACTGGCGCAGCGCCGTGCCGCTGCTGCCTTCCAGCTTCAGCGTGGCCATCACCGTCTCCACCGTGCTGCCCTTGGCTTCGAAGCCCACCGCGTCGATGCTGGCGTCCACGCCACGCCCGTCGGTCTGGCCGACGATGATGTCGGCCGGATCGTCGATCTCCTCGAAGTTCAGCGGAATCACCCCGTAGGTGCGCTGGGCGAAGTCGAGCCGGTACGCATAGCGATCGACCATGAAGATCCGCTCGGCGCCGAGCATGCGGCAGCAGGCCGCGGTCATCAGCCCGACCGGGCCGGCGCCGAAGATCGCCACGGTACTGCCCTGACGCACGCCCGCGTTGACCGCGGCCTGGTAGCCGGTGGGCAGGATGTCGGACAGGAACAGCACCTGCTCGTCATGCAGCACGTCCGGCACCACCAACGGGCCGACATTGGCCTTGGGCACGCGCACGTACTCCGCCTGGCCACCGGCCACGCCGCCGTACAGATGGCTGTAGCCGAACAGCGCCGCCGGCGGACGGATGCCCTTCTGGTTCAGCGCCGCGCCCTTGCCGGTGTTGGTGGTCTCGCAGGCGGCGTATTCGGTCAGGCGACAATGGAAGCACTCGCCGCAGGCGATCACGAACGGGATCACCACGCGGTCGCCCTTCTTCACCCGCTGCACATCCGGGCCGACGTCTTCCACCACGCCCATGAACTCGTGCCCGAGCACGTCGCCGGTGTGCAGATCGGGGATCTTGCCGCGGTACAGGTGCAGGTCCGAGCCGCAGATCGCGGTGGCGGTGACGCGCAGGATGATGTCGTCGGTCTCGACCAGCACCGGGTCGGGAACGGTTTCCACGCGCACGTCCCGGGTGCCGTGATAGGTCAGAGCTTGCATGGGTAGGTCCTTTCGTCTGCGAACACGTGCCCGCAGTGTCGCCGCCGATGCCGTGCATCGTCGGTGACCACGCCGTGAGTCCGATGTCGCGACCGCAGTGCCTGCGCGCGTGATTGCTGCTTTACCATGCGCCGTCCCCACTGCGAGCCGATGCCATGCCCGACAGCCTCCACGACCTGCAGGCCGCCCAGCGCGCCTTTGCCGACGCCCGCGACTGGGGTCAGTTCCACAGTCCGCGCAATCTCGCCGCGGCGCTGTCGGTGGAAGCGGCGGAATTGCTGGAGCACTTCCAGTGGCTGGACGATGCGCAGAGCAAGCAACTGTCTGCAGAAAAAAAGCAGCAGGTCGGCAGCGAGATCGCCGACGTGCTGCTGTATCTGGTCCAGTTGTGCGACAAGCTGGAGATCGATCCGATCGACGCCGCGCAACTCAAGATGCTGGCCAACGCCGCCAAGTATCCGGTGGAGCGCGCCAAGGGACGCATCACCAAGTACACCGAGCTGTAAGACCCCGGCAAGTCGCGTCGATCGCGGATGCGTCGACGCGCGGCGGTGGCATCCGCCGCCGCGCGCCATGGAGCGACTAGCCGCTCGAGCGCGAACCGCGTGTGCGCGCGGACGACGTCTTGCCTGCGCGCTTGCTGGTCTTACGCTTGCTGGATGCGCTCTTCTTCGCTGGCGTCTTCCTGGCGACCGAGGTTTTCGCCGTCGACTTTTTCGACGCTGTCTTCCTGGATGCCGTCTTCTTCGAGGCCGTCTTCTTCGTCGCAGTCTTCTTTGCCGAAGAAGTCTTGCTCGCCGCCTTCTTGCTCGCGGCCTTCTTGGCCGGCGTCTTCCTGGCCGAAGCGGTCTTCGCCGTGCGCTTCTTGGCGGCAGCCGTTCGCGTACCGGCCTGTTTGGCCCGGGTCTTCGCGGCCTTCTTGGCCGCGCTCTTGCGCACCGTCGCGCCCTTGGTCTGCGCGGCCTTCTTCGCCGCGGCCGAGCGGCTGCTGGCACTGCGCTTCTTCGCCGCGCGCTTGGTCTGCGTCGACAGCGCCTGGCTGCCCACGGTCTGCGTCGCGCTCTTACCCTTGCTGGCGGTCTTCAGCGCCTTCTTGGCGCCGCGCGAGCGCGTTGGCGACGGCTTGGCCTGCTTGCCGCCCTTGGCCTCTTCCTGCGCAACCTTCTTCCTGGTGGCTTTCGACGCGGTCTTCGACGCGCCGGTCTTGACCCCGGCGCGGCGCGCCTTGGACAGGCCGATGGCGATCGCCTGCTTGGTCGACTTCACCTGGGTCTTGCCCTCGCGCACACGGTCGATTTCCTCGCGCACGAACTCGCCGGCCTGGGTCGTGCCGGCCTTGCCTTCGCGCTTGGCGCGGCGCGCACGGGTGGTGGTGGATTGCTCCGGCATCGATACATCTCCTGAAAGCGGCCACGACGGCCATCGGCTCCGGGTGTAGCAACGCGCAGGTCAAGAGCAGGCATACGACAGGCGAAGCGCACGTGCATATGCCTGCACGCGGAAGACGGCGCCATCAGCTGTCGCGACCGCACAACGCCGGCGAATAGGTCTGGATGGCATGCTGGATCGGCGCGTGGCGTCCGTACATCAACGTGCCGACCAGGACCACCGACACGATGGCGTAGATGCGCAGGCGCGCAGCCAGCTGCGGCGCACCGCGCCACTGCAGATAGCACGCCGTCGTCGCGGCCCCGACTACCACACCGGCCGCGACCTCGGACAGGCTGTGCGCTCGCGCGTAGACGCGGGCAATGGCGATCACGCTGGCGATGGCGAAACCGCAGGCGATCGCCAGCCGCGGCCGCGGACGGGCGCGCAGGCACAGCATGCAGGCCATCGGCCATACGCAGGCGGCGAGCATGGTGTGTCCACTGATCACCCGGAACTGCAGCGCGCGCAGCTCCACCCCACAGCCGGCGTAGAGAATCTTGGTTGCCCCGACCAGGGCGGCGGCGCTTGCCAGCAGGCCAAGCCACGTCGCCGCAGCACGCCATCCCGCGCTACCCAGCGCCAGCCACAGTGCGCAGACGAGCGCGAGCGGCAGCGTCATCGCCGCGTCGCCGAAGTTGCTGATGGCAGACCACATGCTGGGGAAAACGTCCTTCGGCGTACGCGTCGTTCGGAGCCACCGACGCCGTGCGCCGGGGGCGGCCATGATACGGGCGATCGCTCGAACGGGAGGAACCTGGCACGCGCTCAGACCGCGTCCCCTCCTCCGACCAGCGCTATGGCATGACAGCGGACTCCCGGAGAGGCGCAACCGTGATCTTCTGCGCGAGTGCCGACGGCAGCGCTGACCACAAGTCCCTGCTTGTGGGAGGGACTTCAGTCCCGACTGCAACGAGGTCGGTTGCGCAGATGGATTCGCGCATCGCGGGCGAATCGCCGTCGACGCCTGCACGACACCCGACAGCCGGTTCGATCGCGTCGTAGCCAGGCCACTAGCCGAGCTCTTACTTTGCGCGTGCGGTGCGTCTCTCCGCCACAGCCTCCGGCGCCGGCTCCCAGCCGAACACACTGCGCCCGCCATAGGCATGCGACTGCGCGCGTTCCTCGGCGATGTAGTCGTCCACCGACGGCCCGCGCACGGTCGGTTCGAGCAGGCGCGCCTGCGCGTCCAGGCGGCGGATCGCGTCCAGTTTCTCCTCGCGGCCCAGCTTGGCTTGCGCCACCGCCGTCTTGAGCACGCCGATGGTGTGGTCGTAGACCCGCGTCGGCACCGGGAACGGATGCCGGTCCTTGCCGCCATGGGCCAGCGAGAACCGTGCCGGATCGCTGAAACGGCACGGCGCGCCGTGCAGCACCTCGGCCACCAGCGCCAGCGCGCGCACCGTGCGCGCACCGACGCCCGGCACCTGCAGCAGGTCGGCGAAATCGCGCGGGCCGCATTCGGCAGCGGCGGCCAGCGCCCC
This sequence comes from Xanthomonas sontii, assembly GCF_040529055.1. NCBI lineage: Bacteria > Pseudomonadati > Pseudomonadota > Gammaproteobacteria > Lysobacterales > Lysobacteraceae > Xanthomonas > Xanthomonas sontii. Next base: position 4,533,990 of record NZ_CP132342.1, read on the forward strand.
GTGCAGTCGCCGCACCACGATGTCGCTGCCGCGCACGTCGTGGTGGTCGGGCAGCGACAGATGCGGCAGGTCGGCCGGCCGGCGCTCGGGCACCGTGGTGGCCGCCGGCGCGAACAGGTCGCCGGTCTCCGCGAACAGCGCATCGGCGGCCAGCGCGGTGGCGCCCCGCCCCTGCGCGGCGTGGGTCGGCGCCGCGGCGGCCGATGCCGGCGTCTGCGCGGCCTCCAGCGCAGCGTATTCGCGGGCGATGCGCTCCGGTGCCAGCGTCTGCAGCAGCGCCACCTGCGCCGCACGCGCGGCGGCGGCGCGATGATCGGCGAGATTGACGATGCGGCCCTGGCGCGGGCCGTCGATCGCCGCATGCGGCGCATCGACGAAGCTGCTCAGGCCTTCCGACAGCCAGTGGTAGCGGCGTGCCTGCTTGCGCGCGCCGTGCATGCCCTGCTGCACCACCACCCAGCGCCCGTCGTCGCTGACGATGAAGCCGTGCAGGTACAGGTCGAAGCCATCCTGCACCGCAGCGCTGTCGACCTTGGCCACCAGGCGGCTGACCCGCGCCAGGTCCGCGCCGTCCAGGCCGGTGCGCTCGCCCACCGCCTGCAGTTCGTCCGGCGTGGCCCGCGAATGCCGCCCACGGCCGCCGCACACGTGGATGCCCAGTTCGCCGGACAGCGGCGCCAGGCCGCGCTTGAGCGCGCCCAGCACGCTGGTGGTGATGCCGGAGGAATGCCAGTCCATGCCCATCACCGCCCCCAGCGACTGGAACCAGAACGGATGCGCCAGGCGCCGCAGCAATTCGTCGCGGCCATAGCTGTGCACGATGGCCTGGCACATCACCGCGCCGAGCCGGGTCATGCGCGCGCCCAGCCAGTGCGGCACGCGACCGCCATGCAGGGGCAGATCGGCGCTGCCGGAACGTCGGCTCATGGGGGCTCCGAGGAACGGGGTGCACCAGGGTAGCCAGTGCGGGTCTCAGCGCGCGAGTCTGGAGGCGAGCGCAGGCTGAGTGATTCAGTGCGGCCGCACGCGCGAAAGCACCCAGGGCGCTGCATGGAACGGCCCTGCTCGTTGCGTGTCCCGCACAGCATGCCTTTCGACGACGCCGACGGGCAACTGGATCGCGAAGGAAGTCAGCGCCGCCCTCACGGGGGGCAAGCACCTCCGCGCAACCGCGCCTGTTGTCGAGGCTTCAGCCCTGACAGGGGCGTTACGGCTGGCGTCCCGATCCAGGCGAACGCATCGCGCGGCATCCGGCCGATACGAGAGACGCGGCAGCGGATCGACGACGTTGCTGCGACGACGTAGGCTGCGCGACGCCGCATCCCCTTCCTTGCGCTGCCTTGCAGCTCACCTGGCCGCGCCAGGGCCGTGACATCCTGTCGTGCTTCGACACCGATGCGATCGATGTCTACCAGGTGGATCGCCCTGCGATTGCGCAGTTCGCCCTGGACCACCAGCGCTTCGGCGGCGAGTTCAGCTACGACCGGATGAGCTGGATCAAGCCGAATTTCCTGTGGATGATGTCCCGCGCCGGTTGGGCGCAGAAGCAAGGCAGGAGCGGATCCTGGCGATCCGGCTGCCACGCGCCTGCTTCGACCCCCTACTGCGTGCCACGGCCCAGTCGACCTTCGATCCGGCGCGATTCGCCAGTCAGGCCGCGTGGAAAGACGCGATCGAGCGGTCCGATGTGCGCCTGCAATGGGACCCCGACAGCGTCGCGGCAGGTGCCGCACGAGCTGGTCCACGTGCCGCAAGCCAGCGCGGCGCAGAACATCGGGCTGGACAACCAGCCCTGTCGTCGGCCGCAGCGCCGCACGCGCCAGGTGCCCGTTGCAAGCGCTGCCGGCACGGCATCATGCACACGGCGCACGACACGCGCCGGGCATAATGCGCCTCAGGTCGACTGTCGCCACACGCCCGATGTCCTACGCCACCCTCCGCACGCTGCTCGCCTCCTGGGGCGAACTGCGTCCGCAACCTGCATCCGACTGGCAGGGCACGCTGCCGCTGCCACAGGTGCTCGCCGACTTCTATGCGCAGGTGGGGCCATGGGGCGACATCCGCGACGCCACGACCGGCCCGACCGGCCTGTCGCTGCAACTCGGCGGCAACCCGCTCGACATTCCGCCGTTGTGCAAGCTGTGGGCGCTGCAGGCCGGCTACCGCTGGAACGCGATCGACGGCAAGCCCATTGCCGCCTGGCACGACCACTGGCTGGTGATCGCGGACCAGGGCGCGGATCCTGTCATCCTCGACACCGCCAGCGGCGGCGTGCTGTTCGCGTTCCACGGGGCCGGCGCATGGCGCCCCCGACCGCTGGCCGCCAGCCTGGAGATCGCATTCGGTGGTCTGGCGACCATGGCCAACACCATGGCCGAACTCGGCGATGCCGCATTCGACGACAGCGCCGCGCTGTGCGCCACTGCCCGCAACGCGGTCGCCGCGTCGATGGCCGCCTATCTGGGCAGCGACGTCGAGGCCGCGCGCTTTCTGGAAACGCTGGATTGGTAGCGGTCTGAGCAAGCAAGGCGCGGCTGCGCCAAGCGCGACGTCTACGCCCAGATTGGCGACGGCATCGCCCCTGCCGGTCGCCCCACCGCGATCACGCGGCTACATGGTGATGTTCCAGGGAGCGTGCCTGCCGACCCGCGATTATCGTGCACCGCATCACAACTTCTCGCTCCCGATGAGGTAGCGTGACCATCGGGGTCCAAACAGGGGATTTGCCGATGACGTTTCGTACCACACGGCGCGGGCTGTTGCTCGGCGCCGGTTCGTTCGCGTTGCTGTCGCACGTGCCGATGGGCCTGGCCCTGCCGCGCACGCCAGCGAAGACGCCGGCCTTCATCGATGCGCTGATCGCGCGGATGACGCCGGAAGAGAAGGCCGGGCAGCTGACCCTGTTCGGTTCGGCGCAGCAGACCGATGCGGCGGCCGCCGCCAATCCGGTCAACGTGCGCCCCACCGCCGAGGGCCAGTTGGCCGCGGCGCGCGCCGGACGCCTGACCGGCATCTTCAACGGCTCCAACGTGCGCTGGCACCAGCAACTGCAGCAGGCCGCGCTGGAGAGCCGGCTGAAGATTCCGATGCTGTTCGCCGCCGATGTGATCCATGGCTTCACCACCGTGTTCCCGGTGCCGCTGGGCGAAGCCGCCAGCTTCGAGCCGGAGCTGGCGCAACGCACCGCGCGTGCCGCCGCACTGGAGGCCAGCGCGGTCGGCATCGACTGGACCTTCGCGCCGATGGTCGACATCGCCCGCGATGCGCGCTGGGGCCGCGGCGTGGAAGGCAGCGGCGAGGATGTGCTGCTGGGCCGGCGTTTCGCCGAGGCCCGCGTGCGCGGCTTCCAGGGCGATGGCATCGACCATGCCGATGCGCTGGCCGCCTGCGCCAAGCACTTCGCGGCCTATGGCGCGGCCGAGGCCGGCCTGGACTACAACACGGTCGACATCTCCGAGCGCACCCTCCGCGAGGTGTATTTCCCGCCGTTCCAGGCCGCCTTCGGCGCCGGCGCGGTGACCACCATGGCTTCCTTCAACGAGCTGTCCGGCGTGCCCGCCACCGCCAACACCTGGCTGCTGAGCCAGGTGCTGCGCGGCGAGTGGAACTACAGCGGCCTGGTCGTCTCCGACTACACCGGCGACCTGGAACTGGTCGCGCACGGCTACGCCCGCGATGCGCGCGACGCGGCGCGGCTGGCGTTCCTGGCCGGCGTGGACATCAGCATGCAGAGCGGGCTGTACCTGCAGCACCTGCCTGGCCTGGTCGCCGACGGTGCGGTGCCGATGGCGCGGCTGGACGACGCGGTGCGCCGCGTGCTGCGCTTCAAGGCCGCGCTGGGCCTGTTCGACGACCCGTTCCTGCGCATCGTGCCCGAGCGCGCGCAGGCGCGGCAGCGGCGCCCGGAGACGCTGGCACTGGCGCACGAGGCCGCACGCAAATCGGTGGTGCTGCTCAAGAACGAGGGCGAACTGCTGCCGCTCAAGCGCCAGGGCCAGCGCATCGCGCTGATCGGGCCGATGGCCAGCAACTGGGTGGAGAGCGCCGGACCGTGGACGCTGTTCGGCGGCGACGACAGCGGCAACGACCTGGCCACGGCCCTGCGCGCGCAATTGGCCGATCCGGCCGCGTTGCAGGTGGTGGAAGGCTGCGCGTTCGAACACGCACTGCCGGGCGGCGTGCAGGCGGCGGTGGCCGCAGCGACCGCCGCCGACGTGGCGATCCTGGCGATCGGCGAACCGCTGCGCTACTCCGGCGAAGCGCAGTCGCGCACCGACATCAGCATCCCCGGCGCGCAGCAGTCGCTGCTGGCCGCCGTGGCGGCCACCGGCACGCCGGTGGTGGTGGTGCTCAGCAATGGCCGTGCGCTGGTGCTCGACGGCGCGGTGCTGGACGCGCCGGCGATCCTGGTCAGCTGGTTCCTCGGCTCGGCCTCCGGCCCGGCGCTGGCCGACATCCTGTTCGGCGTGCACGGCCCCTCCGGGCGCCTGCCGGTGAGCTTCCCGCACGAATCCGGGCAGTCGCCGTACTACTACGCGCACAAGCCCACCGGTCGCCCGGATCCGCGCCCGAATGCGCTGACGCCCTTCACCACCCACTACCGCACGATCTCCAACACCGCGTTGTTCCCGTTCGGCCACGGCCTGACCTATGGCCGCATCGAGTACGGCGAACTGACCTTGAGCACGTCGCGGCTGGCCGCCGGCGGCACGCTGAAGATCGCCGCACGCATCCACAACCGCGGCCACCGCGACGCCGAGGAAGTGGTGCAACTGTACGTCCGCGACCGCAGCGCCAGCATCACCCGCCCGGTGCGCGAACTGAAGGATTTCCGCAAGGTCGCGGTGCCGGCCGGCGGCAGCGCCAGCGTGGACTTCGTGCTGCGCCGCGAGGATCTGCTGTTCGTGGGCCAGGCGCTCAAGCCGACGGTGGAACCGGGCCAGTTCGATCTGTGGGTCGCGCCTTCGGCGCAGGCACCGGGGCTGACGGCCAGCTTCGAACTGCTGGGCTGATCGCCGCCGCGGCAACCGCTGGCGGTAGCGGCCACGCGGTCGCCACCGTGGCCGGCGCGTGGCCAACGTGGGCGGCGTTTCACGTCGGCGGCACTGCGGGCTGTCGCGTCACGATGCGCGATGCGGCATGAGACCTCATTGCGGGAGCGGCTCCAGGCGGTTTTGAGACTACACGGAGCCCTTCCCGCAGAGCCGTGCGGAGCCTTACCTGGGTGCACTGTGGCAGGGACTTCAGTCCCGACGCTTTGCAGGGTCTGGCGGTGGCGGCCACGCGGTCGCCACCGTGGCCGGCGCGTGGCCAACGTGGGCGGCACTGCGGGCTGCCGCGTCACGATGCGCGATGCGCGATGCGGCATGAGACCTCATCGCGGGGGCGGCTCCAGGCGGTTTTGAGACTACACGGAGCCGTTCCCGCAGAGCCGTGCGGAGCCTTACCCGGGTGCACTGTGGGAGGGACTTCAGTCCCGACGCTTTGCAGGGTCAGGCACCCGGCAGGCTTCGCTCGCTGCGACTGCAGCATCGTGCATTCCGGCATGCCCTCGCCGTGTCGGAACTGGCGAAGACCACGCGCCGCGACGCGCGCGCCTACCCCGCCAATTCCGCAGCCAGGAAAGGCGCCGTTCGGCTGCCTGCATGCGTCGCCACCACGCCCGGCACGCCCGCCGCCACGACCTTGCCGCCCGCCCCGCCCGCGCCTGGCCCCATGTCAATGATCCAGTCGCTGGCCGCGGCCACGCGCATGTCGTGCTCCACTGCCACCACGGTGTTGCCCGCCTCCACCAGCCCGTGCAATTGCCGCAGCAGCGTGTCCACGTCGGCCGGATGCAGACCGGTGGTGGGTTCGTCCAGCACGTACACGGTGCCGCGGCGCTGCGCGCGCTGCAGTTCGGTGGCCAGCTTGATCCGCTGCGCCTCGCCGCCGGACAGTTCGGTGGCCGGCTGGCCCAGGCGCAGATAGCCCAGGCCCACCTCCATCAGCACCTGCAGCGGCCGCGCGATCGCCGCATCGTCGGCAAAGAACTCCAGCGCCTGCGCCACGGTCATGCGCAGCACCTGTGCGATGTTCTGGCCGCGCAGTTCGATCTCCAGCGTCTTGGCGTTGTAGCGCGCGCCATGGCAGGTCGGGCACGGCGCATACACGCTGGGCATGAACAGCAGCTCCACGCTCACCGCACCCTCGCCTTCGCAGGTCTCGCAGCGGCCCTTGGCGACGTTGAACGAAAAACGCCCGGCGTCGTACTTGCGCTTGCGCGCTGCCGGCGTGGCCGCGAAGCGCTTGCGCACATGGTCGAACAGGCCGGTGTAGGTCGCCAGGTTGGAGCGCGGCGTGCGCCCGATCGGCGCCTGGTCCACCTGTACCAATCGCCGCACGTGTTCCAGGCCGCCGGCAATGTAGCCATCGGTGGCGACGCGCGCACCGCGCTCCAGCGGATCCAGTTCCTCGTCCGCCTCGGCCGGCGCCTGCCCCAGTTGCGTGCCCAGCAATTCCACCAGCGCCTGGCTGACCAGCGAGGACTTGCCCGAGCCGGACACGCCGGTGACCGTGGTGAACACGCCCAGCGGGATGTCCACGTCCAGCGCGACCACGTTGTTGCGGCTGACCTCGCGCAACTGCAGCCAGGCCTCCGGCGAGCGCGACGCCTGCGCAGCGGCGTGCGGTTCGGCGAACAGGTAGCGGCGCGTGGACGAGGCCTGCACCTGCGCCAATCCCGCGGGCGGACCGCTGTACAGCACCTGCCCGCCGTGCTCGCCGGCACCGGGGCCGACATCGACGATCCAGTCGGCATGGCGGATCACGTCGATCTCGTGCTCGACCACGAACAGCGAATTGCCAGCGCCCTTGAGCTGGTCCAGCGCACCCAGCAACGCCTGCGTGTCGGCCGGATGCAGGCCCGCCGACGGCTCGTCCATCACGTAGACCACGCCGAACAGCTGCGAGCGGATCTGCGTGGCCAGGCGCAGCCGCTGCAGTTCGCCCGGCGACAGCGTCGGCGTACTGCGTTCCAGGGTCAGATAACCCAGGCCCAACGCCTCCACCACCTGGATCCGCGCCAGCAGGTCCTGGGCGATGCGCTGCGCGGCCAGCGCCTGCTCCGGATGCCGCGATCGGCCCTGCATGCGGCCTTCCGCCGCGGGACGCAGCAGCTCGGCCACCTCGCCGAGCGGGCGCTGTGACAGTTCGCCGATGTCCAGCCCGGCGAAGGTCACCGACAGCGCCTCGCGGCGCAGCCGCTTGCCGTCGCAGCTGGGGCACGCGGTGCTGATCAGGTATTGCGCCACGCGTTTCTTGATCAGCGCGCTCTGCGTGCTGGCGAAGGTATGCAGCACGTAACGGCGCGCGCTGCTGAAGGTGCCCATGTACGCCGGCTCCTGCTTGCGCTTGAGCGCACGCTGGGTCTCGGCCAGGGTGAAGCCGGGATACACCGGCACGGTCGGTTGCTCGTCGGTGTACAGGATCCAGTCGCGGGTCTTCTTCGGTAATTTCGCCCACGGCACGTCGACGTCGTGGCCGAGCGTGGTGAGGATGTCGCGCAGGTTCTGCCCGTGCCAAGCCGGCGGCCACGCCGCCACTGCCCGCTCGCGGATGCTCAGCGAACGGTCCGGCACCATCGACGCCTCGGTGGCGTCGTAGATGCGCCCCAGCCCATGGCAGGTGGGGCAGGCGCCGGCCGGCGTGTTCGGCGAGAAGCCGTCGGCATGGATGATGTCCTGCCCCGGCGGATACGTGCCGGCGCGCGAATACAGCATGCGCAGCGAGTTGGAGATGGTGGTGACGCTGCCCACCGACGAGCGCGTGCTCGGCGCACCGCGATGCTGCTGCAGCGCCACCGCCGGCGGCAGGCCGTCGATGGCGTCCACATCGGCGACGCCGGCCTGGTCGATCAGGCGCCGCGCATACGGCGAGATCGAATCCAGATAGCGCCGCTGCGCCTCGGCGAACAGCGTGCCGAACGCCAGCGACGACTTGCCCGAACCGGACACGCCGGTGAACACCACCAGCGCATCGCGCGGCAGCTCCACGTCCACATCCTTGAGGTTGTGCTCGCGCGCACCGCGGACGCGCACGAAGCCGGAAGCGGCGGAAGCGGGAGGCGTGGACATGGGCAGGACCGGCAACGCGAAGGAGCGCGCAAGCTTAGCCGGTCGGCTGCCACGAGCGTGTCGCGGCGACTTTGCTGCGGCGTGTTCAGCCCGCTATCGACGCAGAACGGCGCACCTTCTCCGGCGACGCAAGTCTCAGCTCAAGGCAGGCGCCGCCAGCGTGTCGGCATCCTCGTCACGCGCGGCCAACGCCTGCATCCGCGTCACCGCACTGGCGAAGGCGCGCAGCACCGCCACACCGCGTTCGGCGTAGATCGCATGCAGCGCCTGGTAGTACCACAACGTGCCGTCGCGCCCAGCAGTGAAGCGCTCGAACACTGCCGCACCGACCTCGGGATCTTCCAGGTCGGCGACGATGCTGCGCGCGTTGTAGAGCTTGTCGCAGGCCGACACCAGCAGCACCGCGTCCGGGGCCTGCGCCAGATGCGCCAGATACGCCTGCTTGCGGATGCGCCAGTCGCGGCGCTTGGCCGGCACGTCCGCGGGCACCGCCTTGCGCTCGGCCGTGGCGTCGGTACAGGCCATCACCATGTCCGCCACCGCCTCGCCGAACTGCGCGCGGATCACGCCCTCATGGCCGGCGCCGCAATCCTCCACCACGTCGTGCAGCAGCGCCGCGATCGCCTGGTCCTCGTCGCCGCCGGCCTCCAGCACCAGCGTCGACACGCCCAGCACGTGGCTCAGATACGGCACCGTGCCGCCCTTGCGGAACTGGCCGGCGTGGGCGATGCGCGCGTAGTCCACGGCGCGCGCGTAACGTTCGGTGAGAGCGGTCATGCGGCGATCCTGATGGAACAGGCCGGCATTATCGCCAAACTTGCCGACGTGAGCGCGTGGAGATGCGGGTGGACGTGGCTGCTGTTCAAGCCGCGTGTGGCGTCCCATTGCATGCGTGATGGGCCGACAGCCCGCACGGACGCGGGCTGCCGCGCAGCCCTGCCCTGGTCCAGGCGCGTTCCCCGCTTACACTTCGCTCTTCCCACACCACCGCAACGCTCGCACACATGGACGTCCGTCATCTCGACCAGCACGCCCCGGAACTACCGCAGATCGCCGCCTGGTACCACGCGGCCTGGGGCCGCGAAGCGGGTTTCTCGCTGGACGACGAACTGCGCCAACTGCAGCGCGCCCCGAATGCGCACGACCTGCCGCGCGTGCTGGCGGCCTTCGACGGCCCTCGACTGATCGCCGCCGTGCAGCTGAAATACCGGGAAATGGACGCCTTCCCGCAATACCCATACTGGTTGGGCGGCATGTACGTGGACACGGCCTATCGCGGACGTGGCATCGCCGGCCGCCTGCTCGCCCATGCCCTGGCCGACGCCGCGGACCTGGGCCTGGACGCCCTGTACCTGCAGACCGAGCACTTGGACGGCGGCCTGTACGCCCGCCACGGCTGGCAGCCCGTGCAGGAAGCCGATTCCTACGGCAGCCGCGTGCTGCTGATGGTCCGCCCGGTCGGCTGAGTGGGTGCCCAGGGGGCCGCGTCTGCACATTACTTTTCCCCCGCGCCGCGTTAACGTGGCGCTTGGAAAGATAGGGCGTCAGCCACCAACCGACCGCTCGATCGACAGACACGCATGAACGCAGCGCCGAGGATGCAACCCACCATGATCACCGACACCGCCCACGCCGTGGACGACACCGCCACCGACAGCGCCCCGACCCCGCCCGCGCGCCGTGCCGCCATCTCCGGCCGCGCCGCCGCGCACAGCGTGTACCGCTCGCCGCTGTCCGCCGACGACGCCAGCGGCGACGCGCTGCGCCTGCGCGAACAACGCGCCAAGCGCGCGGCACAGGTCGCCGCCGTCGGCACCGTCGCCGCCCTGGCTGCCGTGGCCCTGATCGCCTGGCGTCGCGCACGGCGCTGACCGCGCAACAGCCCAAGACGCATCCGGCATCATGCGCCGAGCAGGAAGCTCGCCACCGCCCACGCAGGGAACGTTCTCATGACGCCATGGCACCGCATCGCCCAATTCGCCGGCCTGGCGCTGGTCGCCAGCGCCTGCAGCATGCCCGCCGCCGCCCGCAAGACGCCCATGGCCTCCGAGGTGCTGAGCGTCCCGGCCGACCTGCCCAACCAGCGCCTGTTCGACTGCGCCGAATCCAGCATCGCCACCCTGTCGGAGACCAGCAGTTCCTGGCCCAAGGTCACCCGCGAAGACCCGGCCAAGGGCATCCTGGAATCGGGCGACTTCCCCGAAACGAACCGCAGCGGTTTTCGCCTGCGCCTGGAGCGCCCACCGGGCGCCAGCCAAGCCAAGCTCGCCCTCAAGGGCGCTGGCGCCTACTTCGTCGACCTGGGCGTCGACCAGGCGATGCAAGATCTCAAGACCGCGTTGGATCGCTGCGTCGCCACGCGGCCGCTGTGAGCCCGAATAGCACACGATAGTTCTGACTCCCGCGCCGTACAGCGACCAAGGTAGGACACGACCATGCCCAATTACGCCATCGAAGCCCGCTCGCTCGGCGTCATCGGCATCGCTGGCCACGCCTTCTGGGTGCTGCGCGACGAACACGGCAAGGCCGTGGCGGAACTGCATGGCCTGGCCACCGATCGCCAGACCGGCCAGGCCATCCCCATCGGCACCGACGCCACCCGGCACTCGCTGCGCGCCTGGCACCACCCGCACGATCCCGCCTACGCCCGCTCCATCGGCGAGAAGGTCGACAGCACCACCTACATCCGCGACGACCAGCCGGCGCGCACGGTCGCCACCGGCAACGAGCACGAGATCCTGGAGCGCTGGAATACCGCGGTGCGCGCCGTGCCGGAACTCAACGCCCAGGACCGCGACTATCCGAACTACGGCTTCAAGGTCTTCGGCGAGACCATCAACAGCAACTCCGCCTACCGCACCTTCGGCGAGCTGATGGACGTGCCGGTGCGGGGTTTCCCTGGACGCCTCGAACCGGGCATCGGCCACCGCATGCTGTCGCCGGAACGCACCGAGGAACTGCGGTATCACGCACCGGGCGAACAGGATCGGCAGCGCGCACCCGCCCCCGCGGCCGATCCCACGCGCGCCGACCATCCCGATCACACGCTGCTGCAGCAGATCCGCGACAAGGTCCAAGGCCTCAACGGCCCTGGCCAGTTGAACCCGGCCGACAACGACCGCGTCAGCGCCAGCCTGTACGCCCTGGCCAAGCAACACCACTTCAGCAGCGTTGACCAGGCCGCGCTCAGCCAGCAGACCGCAACCGCTGCCCCTGGCGAAGCATCTTCATCGCGCAGGTTTCCTGCCAACGATCCAACCAAGCAGCATGCGCATATGTCAAAGGCGTGCCTCACCGCCGCGCACAAAGGCTAATCACAAGGCTGGATGCAACATCGACTCAGGATTCAGAAGTGCGGACGATGCTGTATCCGTCTTTGCTGTAGAGACCATTGAGCCTTGAATCCAGCGCACACATGCGAACGGAGTAACCCAAAGCGGATAGGTGATGGAAGACTTTCCTGACATCCCCCAACTCGATCTGGTTTACGCTTCGATTGGCGCCAGTACCCGGCTGTGCAACCCGAAAGGCCACTCTACCTGTATCGCGGCGCTTTACTCTTCAGGGGTACAGCCGGACGCCGTTAAGGTGCTCGAACCAGAAGCTCGTATCTATACGTTTCACGTGCATAGCAACTCCCTGAAGTAGGCCCCGGTTTCCAGCTAGCCGCCCAGCACAACAGGCGCTCCCAGCGAAAAAAGACCAAGTACGAAATCCGTCCTTACTCATCCCCAGCCAGGAACCAAACAGGCTTGAGCGGCAGACGCGCCCGTGCGACGTCGTCGAGCTGCGCATAGTGCTCCGTCCACAACCCAAGCAGCTTGCGCGCATCGATCAGGCTGATCCGCCGATGCGACTGCCGTGCCTCGTAGTCCGCATCCTTGGTGAAGCCGGACAGAGCTACGAACAGACCCACGTCGCCCTCGCCGAGGACGGCCATGAAGCTGCGCAGACCCATCACGTCGATGCGCGGAGAGTTGGCGTTGCGCTTGACCTGCACTTTGATGCGCGGCGGCCGAGTGCCGAGCGGGTCGTTGTAGGCGATGATGTCGGTGCCGCCGTCCTTGCCGGGCGGGGCGATCCAGGCGACGTGGTAGCCCATCGCCTTCAGCAGCGAGCCGACCAGTTCCTGGAAATCGTAAGGCGGCATCGCCGCCAGGTACGCCTCGATCTCGGTCCAGGCCATCTCCTCGGCTTCTTCCAGGGTGATGGTGGCCGAACCTTCGTCGAGTTCTTCCTCGCCCTCCTCGTCCTCGATCGGGTCGGGCTGGGCGCTCTTCCATTTGCGGTAGAGCTGGCCGACCGCGCGGGTGAACTGTTCGGGGTCGGGATAGATCTGCAAGGCGGCCTCGCCGTCGGGCGTCAGGGTCCAGATGCCTTTGTCCTTGACCAGCCAACCGGCCTTCACCGGCGCCACGGTGCTGAAGCGCACGATCTTCTCGAAACGGCGGCCGCCGGTCTGGTAGTCCCCGGCCTCGTACTCGGTCATCGTGACCTGCTTGGCCAGCACCTCCAGCGCGTCGCTGGCCCGCATTCCCTCCGGCTGCGCCTTGAGGATCTGGAACAGCATGCGGATCAGCTCGCCTTTGCGGCGCTTGGTGATGTTGGCCATCGGCTCTCCATGTCTCCGGTGTCTTTGGTGCGGGACGCATGCTCAATGATAGCCGCCTTCACGCTGGGGGCTTACCGCTAGGCTCCCGGCTTGCATGCCGTGTCCAACCGGGACTGCAGCGCCGCCAACACGTCGTTTGCCTCGACATAGCGACCCGAGCGACGGGCCTTGGCGCGGGATGCCAACCCACGTGCGACGAGATGTGATGTACCTTCTGCCTCCTCGCATAGCGCCGGATCGACCTGAAGCGCAGGAAAGGACGCACGTTTCATCGCTGACATGGGCCGGATACTCCGCTTGTTGGATTTCGCCATTGCGATGCTCCTTGCAGGAATGGTTGTTTCAATGCGGCGGCACTCACCTATGCGTCAAGCCCAAGCGCAACCCGCACCGCATCGCACGCCGCAATCAAATCCAGCACCAGCCGCTCGCTCACATCCAGTTCGCCCTCGTACTCGGCGACGTTGCGCTGGTGATGGCACTTGTCCAGCACACGCCACACCTCCGGTCCCAGGCCCAAGGTGTGCGGCAACACCTGGAACACGATGTAGCGGTTGTTGGCGCGGTAGCCCTTGGCACGCAGTGCCGCCAGGCACAGTGCGTGCGCAGCGTTGTAGGCCAGGTCGAAGCGACTTTCCAGGGCGAGCGTGGCGTTCTTGGCGTCGCCCAGGCGAGCCAGGCCGGAGCGGATCAGGCCGTCGAATTCGCGTTGGTCGGTCGGTTCGGCGCTGAGTTGCTTGCCGGAGCCGGACAGGTTTTCAAGTGGCGAGGTCATCCATGCCTCCAATCACCCAGATCTTGGGTTGCTGCAGCACCCGCTGCAGGAATGCGTTTTCGTCGCGCAGGCGCTTGGCGTAGTCGGCACGCGTGTACAGCGTGGGATTGACCGGGCGGCCCAGCCGCGCATGCATGCCATCCAGCGCGCGCATCAGGTCGGCATAGCCCAGCGTATCGGAGATCACCATCAGGTCGATATCGCTGCGCGCGGTGTCGCTGTGCTTGGCGACCGATCCGTAGACGAAGGCGGCCACGATGTCGTCGGCGATGGGCTGCAAGGCCTCGCCGAGCGGGCCGGCCAGGCCGATGGTCTTCTGCACGATGCCGAGCAGTTCGTCGTGGATGGGCGAATGCGGATTGGCTTGGTAGCGCTTTTGGTTGCCGATGCGCTGTACCGTCAGCAAGCCGGCGTCGGCCAGCTTGGTCAGTTCACGCTGCACGGCGCCCGAGCCGCCGCTGGCAGCGGCGATCAGTTCGCCGACACCAAAGCTGCGCTGCGGCTGACCGTACAACAGGCCTAACACGCGTTGCTGGGTGCGAGTGAACAAGGCATCCGCCAGGCCCAGCGTCAGCGCGCGGGAAGAGCGCAACGCCTCGCCTACGCCCGCGGGATTGAGCAGGTTGTTGACCATGCGGTGCAGCTTACTACCCACATGGACAATTTTCTTCCCATTATGGGTATTAGTTTACCCTTTTTGGGTAAATTTCGTCGCTTGATCCGCTTTGATCTTGCATCCCTCCCAGCGCCAACTCACACCACCCCCTGCCCCACCAGAAACACCACTCCATCGCCCCCACCCTCGGTCTGCCGCAGCAGCCCCTCCGCCTCCAGTGTCTCCAACGACACATCGGCGCCGAGATCTGTGGCCACACCGTCCAGCGTCAGCCCCACCCAACGATCGCGGCCGGCATGCTTGGCGCGGTACAGGGCGGCGTCGGCAATGCGCAGGCTCAGCGGCCAGTCGCCGCCGGGGTAGGCGGGGAACAGGCTCACGCCCATCGACACGGTGAGGGCGATGCGGCCGGTCGGGCGCACCAGCGGGTCGGCCTGCAGGCGCTCGCGCAGGCGGCGGAACAGGCGCGGGGCGTCGGCCAGGGTGCCGCCCGGGCAGATCCACAGGAACTCTTCGCCGCCCCAGCGGGCGATGATGTCCGAGCTGCGCGCACACTCGCGCAGCAGATCGCCCAGCCGTATCAGGGCGTGGTCGCCGCCTTCGTGGCCGTGCAGGTCGTTGACGCGTTTGAAGTGGTCGATGTCCAGCAGGGCGATCAGCAGCGGTTCCTGCGTGCGCTCGGGCGTCGCTGCAGCCTCGCGCGCCTGCAGCCAGGCGGTGACGTAGCGGCGATTGCGCAGGCCGGTGAGGGCGTCTTCCTCGCTCTGGCGACGGATGGTGGCGGCGAGCTGTTCCAGTTCGCGGTGCTGCGCCTGGATCTCCTCGTTCTTGCGCGCCAGTTCCGCGTTGATGCGCCGACGCGCGCGGCCTTCGCGCACCTTGAGCAGGAAAAAGCCGGCCAGCGCCAGCAGTGCGGCGAGTAGACCGTAGAGCACGCTGCGCTGGCGCTGCGCGCGCGCCTGCAGTTGCGCATACGCCGCCTGTTCGGCGGCACGGGTGCGGGCAAGTGCAGCCAGTTCGCTGTTCTTGCGCGCCAGGTCCACCGCCGATTCGAGCTCGGCGATCCGGGTCTTGGATTCGACGTTCACCGCCTTGTCGTTGACCGCCTTGTACTCGCGCATGAGGGCAAGCGCCTCGCGGTCGCGGCCGAGTGCGTCGAGGTTGTCGATCATGCGCGGGTACAGTTCCAGCCGCCGGGGGACGTTGTCCCACTGCGTGAACATCTGCCGCGCGCGCTCGAACGCGGCGGCCGCGGCGTCGCGTTGGCCGAGATCGGCCAGAACGTTGCCGAGCGTGGAATAGACGATGCCTCCCTCGCCATGATCGCCGCCTGGCGCCGCCCCCTCCAGCATCGCGGCCGCTTCGCGCAATAAGGGCAACGCCTCCCGCGGGCGATGCTGCAGCGCGAGTAGGTTGCCCAGGTTGTTCAGCAATCCGATCAGCGACGTCTTGCCATCGGCACGTCCCGCCGCCAATGCCTGCCGGTAGATCGCTTCGGCGCGCTGCAGTTCGTTTGCGCCCTGATAGGCCGTGCCCAGGTTGTTGAGTATGTCCGCGCGCGTCAGGTCCTTGTACGGCATCGCATCGTAGGCAGCGAGCGCACGCTGGCCGTAGGCGATCGCCTTTTTCCATTCGTGGGCATAGATGAACACGCCGGTGGCGTTGTGCAGCATGGAGACGTCGTCGGGCTTGCCCAGTGCCTTGACCACACGCTCCGCCTCGAGCAGGGCGGCGATGGCATCGGGCATGCGCCCCTGCTGAGCCGACACCAGGAACACGGTCTGGTTGGCCTTGTATTCCACCGGATCCGGATGCCGACGTACTCTGGACAATGCGATGCGGGCGACCCGCAAGGCGTCGTCCTGCGCACCCATCTTGTAGTAGGAGCGGGCCAGCAGTCGCCACAGCTCGGCGATGTGCGGATCGTGCGGCAGTTCCGTTTCCAGCCGCCGCATCTCGCCTTCGAGCTGCGCGATGCGGAGCGCGTCGCGCGGCCGCCAGATCTCGGCATTGAGTTGCGTGAACAGGCGCACCCGCTGTTGCGGCGACAACGGCTGGGCGAGCAGCGCCGAGCCGATGGAGACCACCCTGTTCGGCTGGCCCGCGGCGGCGGCCGCATCGACCAGTTCCAGGCCGAGCGCGATCGAGCCTTGCTTGTCGGCCGCGGCGTCCCAGGCCGGCATGCCCATCTGCAGCGCGGCCGCCGGGTCTGCGGCACGCACCGCCGCCACGCAGGCCGGCAACGCCTGCGCCGGTGCGCACCGCTGCATCGCGGCCGCGTGCGCCACCGCGGACGATACCAACACACTCCCGCACAGCAGCATCCCGAGCGACTGCAAGATCAAGCGACTGCGCACTGCCGTTCTCCCCAAGATGCCGCAGCACACGCCGGATCCGTGAATGCGGCGGATATCGTCGCACTCTGGTCCCACGCACGCCGTTGCCGGCGTGCAACAACGCCGACCCGTGCAAGGCTATCGGCCACACGGGCAATTTCTTGAGCTCCATCCCATGCAAGAAGCCACGTTACTCACGCTACGCCTGCATGCGCTTTTACCCGTGGGACCGCAACTAGCCCCTCTCCCACCGGGAGAGGGGTTGGGGTGAGGGTCCGAGCACGCAGCACATCCATGCATCCCCCAACTCCGCCCCCCAAGCCCCATCACGGCGGCGTCAGCTGCCTGAGTTGCGCGTCATCGGGAAGCGTCTGGACGCGGTAACGCGGCGGATACAGCGGCGGCTGGGGCTCCATCAGGTCGCCAAACGCGGCAACAGCCTCGTCCCAGGACACCAGGACGACCGCGTCCTCCTCGGCGTCGTCGCGCGGGACGACCAGGGCGATCCGGTCGGCTCTGGGCAACAACGTATCGACGCCCTTGGTCCAGGTGCAGAGCGAAAACTGCCGCGCGCCGTCGTCGCGCTCCTGGTAGACGCTGAACGATGCGACGAAGATGTCCTGCTCGGTCGCGTCGTGGAGCTTGTCCAGCGCCGCCTTCTGATCGGCATAGGCAGGCGCGTCCAGCAGCCGGCGCAGGTCCGCCTGGCGCTGGCGATGCTCGGGCGACGCCAGCGCGAACGGCACCATGCGGCGCGCCTCGTCGTAGGTGAACACCAGCGCGGAGACGTTGCGGCCCTGCGCGGCCGCTTCCACGCTCAGTTCCAGCATCGCGCCGATGGCGGCGGCGTCCCGGTCGCCCACCACCAGCAGGCAGTCGCGCGCCGGCAGCATGAACAGCGGATTGCCTGCCACCGGAACGCGATACAGCACGTCGGGCAGCAAGGCGCGGCTGGTGTCGTAGGCATCCTGCCACGCGCCGCGGAATACGCCCGGTGCGACTTCGACGAAATGGTCGGCGGTCGCGTCACGCAGATTGTCGCGGGCGATCGCCAGGCCTTCGTCCAGGGTGATCCCCCATGCCGCGCGCGGCCCCTGGAATAGCGTGGAGATCGTGTCGGGCAGATCCAGCGCCAGCAGCTCGACGCAATCCTCGGCGATGTCGCGCCATGCATATGGGAATGGCGCATCGAGGCCTTTCTCCAGCAGGTGCTCCAGCCGCAGCTCCTCGAACATGCCGCGATTGCGGATCACCGGCATCAGCGTCGCGCGCACCTCGTCGAATGTCTTTTCCCGGCCACTCTCTTCCTGCGCGTTGAGCGAGGACGTCACATAGGCGCGCAATGCCTCGGCGCGGCCTTTGCGCGTCGCGGCCCTGTAGGCCTGATAGGCGTTGTGCAGATAGATGGTGTAGCCATTGCCGCCGACCAGTCGGAACGCGTCGGGCTGATAAACCAGATCCTCGCGATAGCCCCGCGCGCGCAGGGCGTCGGTGTACAGCCTGGCGAAGGCGTCGGGGCTGGGCGTGCGGCGGAACAGCGTGTCGAACAGTGCAGCGAACATCGGCGTTCGTCCTTGTCGAGTGGCGGCATGCGGGCGCCGCGCGGAATGCTAGCGCAGCTTTGCGGCAGCCGCAGATGGACGCGGACTGCAGTGTCCGCAACGGCACTCCGGCAACTCCGATTGCATCGAGCAACCAGAAAGCGCGCGCACGCGGCTCGGTCAGTTGTCCCTCCCACGTGCATGCACGGCGCACCGCATTACGCGTATCAGTGTGCGGCGCGAAATAAAAAGCCCCGCTGTCGCGGGGCTTTCTGGAGACTCGGCACTTCCTTCTCCCGCATGCGGGAGAAGGAGTCGCGTGCTGCCCGCCTCAGGCGAACGGATCCTGCAGCACCATGGTGTGTTCGCGGTCCGGACCGGTGGAGACGATCGAGATCGGGCAGCCGGCCAGTTCCTCCAGCGCACGCAGGTAGGCGCGGGCGGCGGGCGGCAGTTCGTCCCACACGGTGATGCCGTGGGTGTTCTCGCTCCAGCCCGGGAACTCCAGGTACACCGGGGTGCACTCTTCCCAGCCCTGCGCGTCCAGCGGCGCGTATTCGGTGCGCTTGCCGCGGTATTCGTAGGCGATGCACACCTTCAGCTTCTCCATGCCGTCCAGCACGTCGAGCTTGGTGATGCACAGGCCGGAGATGCCGTTGATGGCCACCGCGCGCTTGAGCGCGACGATGTCCATCCAGCCGCAGCGGCGCGGACGGCCGGTGGAAGCGCCGTACTCGGCGCCGCGGTCGCGGATGCCCTGGCCGATCTCGTCGTCCAGTTCGGTCGGGAACGGGCCGCCGCCGACGCGGGTGGCGTAGGCCTTGGCGATGCCCAGCACGTAGTCGATGTCCTGCGCGCCCACGCCGGTGCCGGCCAGTGCGCCGCCGACAGTGGTGTTGGAACTGGTGACGTAGGGATAGGTGCCGTGGTCGATGTCCAGCAGCGCACCCTGCGCGCCTTCGAACAGCACGCGCTTGCCCTGCTTGCGCAGGTCGTGAAGGATGCCGGCGACGTCGGACTTCATCGGCTGCACGTACTCGCCGAAGGCCAGCGCTTCGTCGAAGGTCTTCTGGAAGTCGACCGCTTCCACGCCCAGGTACTTGGTCAGCACGAAGTTGTGGTAGTCCAGCGCGGTGCGCAGCAGCTCTTCCAGCTGCGGCGGGTAATGCAGGTCGGCGACGCGGATGCCGCGGCGCGCCACCTTGTCTTCGTAGGCCGGGCCGATGCCGCGGCCGGTGGTGCCGATGGCCTTGCCGCCGGCGGCCTTCTCGCGGGCCTGATCCAGGGCGATGTGGTACGGCATGATCAGCGGCGCGGCCGGCGAGATCTTCAGGCGCGACCGCACTTCCACGCCGGAGGTCTCCAGCTCCTCGATTTCCTTGCGCAGCGCGGCCGGGGAGATCACCACGCCGTTGCCGATCAGGCACAGCGCGTCGGCGCGCAGGATGCCGGACGGGATCAGGTGCAGGACGGTCTTCTTGCCGTTGATGACGAGGGTGTGGCCGGCGTTGTGGCCGCCCTGGAAACGCACGACGGCACCGATTTCCTCGGTGAGCAGATCGACGATCTTGCCTTTGCCTTCATCGCCCCACTGGGCGCCGAGCACGACAACTGACTGACCCATGGCTGGGTAACTCCTGGTTTGCTGCGCGACCGTCGGGGCCACGCGGATGTGGTGGCCGTGCGGGGACCTGCCGACACCGATGCGGCCGCTCCATCGGGGAGCGTCCAGGCGGCGGCAGGACCCATACACGGAAAAAGCCGGTCGAGACGCTCGCGTGGAGCGGGCCCGGCCGGCTTTTGTGCATTATCCGGGTTTTGGGTGGCGGTCACCACCCCTTCCCCTGCCGCGTTCAGCGACCTGCCCAGCGGGGCGCGATCAGGATGCGGTCAGGCGCGAACCCACAGCAAGGCGAGCAATCCCACCGCCAGGGCCAGCCCGCCAGCGATCCGCAACTGCGTGACCGGCATGGCCAGCATCTGCTGCACCATCCGCTTCCAGGCCTCCGGCGCGACCAACAGGATCAGACCTTCGAAGACGACGACCAGGCACACCGCGGCGATCAGATCGTGCATGGGGGTCTCGGCAAGCGGGGATGGGTGGGCCGCGTCGACACTGAAGCGGCTTGATCGTTCAGGAGCGGCTGAAGTGGCGCAAGCCTTCCCGGTGAAGCCCGTCGCGACTGAAGTCGCTCCCACAAAAGGCTTCCTGCGCCGGGTACCGGCGTCTGCAACCGGCCATCCTGCACGTCGTCAGAGACCGGGGACCCGCCTTTGCGAATCCCCAATCCCGACTCCCCAATCCCGCCCTCAGCGATCGCTCTTGAGGTATTGCAGGAACGGATCGTTCTTGTCGAGCACGATCACGCCGTTGCCGTCGGCCATGGCGCCGCGGTAGGCCTCCAGACTGCGGTAGAAGGCGTAGAACGACGGGTCGGCGGAGCCGGCCTTGCCGTACACGCTGGCGGCCTCGGCATCGCCTTCGCCGCGCAGTTTCTGCGCGTCGCGCTCGGCCTCGGCGACCAGCACCGTGCTCTCGCGGTCGGCCTGGGCGCGGATGGTCAGTGCCTGCTCCTCGCCTTCGGCGCGCAGCTTGGCCGCTTCCTGCTTGCGCTGCGCGCGCATGCGTTCGTACACGTCGGTGATCACCTGGCTGTCGGTCGGCAGGTCGATCTGCTTGATGCGCAGGTCGACGATCTGCATGCCCAGGGTCTTGCTGGCCGCGTTGATCGCCACCAGCTGCTTGGCGATCAGTTCGCTGCGGTCGCCGGACACCAGCTGCTGCAGGGTGCGCGAGTTGATCTGGTTGCGCAGCGAGTCGGTGATGATCGGCGCCAGCAGGCTGTTGGCCACCTTCTCGTCGCCGCCGGTGGTGGCACGGTAGAAGGCGCGCACGTCGGAGATGTAGCCGATGGCGAAGAAGCTGACGCTGACGTCCTTCTGCTCGGCGGTGAAGTAGCGCGCCGGGTTGGTGTCGATCACCTGGAAACGGCGGTCGAACATGCGTACCGACTCGACCAGCGGCACCTTGAAGTGCAGGCCCGGCTTGAGATCGGCACGCACCACGCGGCCCAGGTTCAGCACCATCGCCGCCTTGTCCTCGGGCACCACGAACACCGAGCTGAGCAGCGCGAACAGCGCGACGACGGCAATGCCCGCCCACAATGACAGTTTCATCGCTGGATCTCCTCACGGCCGGTCGGGCGCGGCGTGCGCTCCGGGTTGCGGACACTCTCGGCCGAACTGCTGCTCAACGCCGGCATCAACACCTCCTGCGGCACCGTCGGCAGCGACGTGGTCGGCGCCGGCGGCGTCGCCGCGGCCGGCGCCTTGCTGTCGGCGGGCATCGGCACGTAGATCAGCTGGCGGCCGTCGCCGCCGATGACCTTGCGGTTCTCCGCCAGCACCTGCTGGATCGTCTCCAGCCACAGCCGCCTGCGGGTGACCTCCGGCGCGTTCTGGTACTGCTGCTGCAGCAGGGTGAAGCGCTCGGCGTCGCCCTGCGCGCGGGCGATCGCCGCTTCCTTGTAGCCTTCGGCGACGGTGCGGGTGCGCGCCGCCTGGCCGCGCGCCTCCGGCACCACCTTGGCGGCGTAGGCCTGGGCCTCGTTGATCAGCCGCTCCTTGACCTGCTGGGCGCCGTTGACCTCGTCGAAGGCCGATTTCACTTCCTCCGGCGGACGCGCGTCGGGCAGGGTCAGGCCGGTCACGATCAGACCGGTGTGATAGGCCTTCAGCGCGGCCTGCAGGCGCTCGCGCGCGGCCACGGCCATCGGCCCGCGGTTGTTGAGCACCGTGTTGAGATCCGAGCGGCCGATCTGTTCGCGCACCGCGCTCTGCGCGGCCTGCTCCAGCACCAGGTCGGCGTTGCGCGCGCCGAACACGTAGGTGCGCGGGTCCTCGACCCGGTACTGCACGTTGAGCGAGACGTTGACGATGTTCTCGTCGCCGGTCAGCACCGGCAGCTGGCTGTCGAAGGTCTTGATGCGGGTGGCATCGACCTTGCGCACGGTCTCGATCGGCCACGGCAGCTTGAAGTTCGGGCCCGGCTGCAGGATCCGCGAGAACTGGCCGAAGCGCAGCACCACGCCGCGCTGCTGCTCGCCGATCAACTGGAAGCTGCTGAACAGCAGCACCAGCACCACCGCACCCAGGATCCAGCGGCCGATGCCGCCGCCATCGCCGAACAGGTCCTTCAACGGACCGGGCAACCCGCCCCACCTGCCTCCCCCATTGCCGCCACGCGGCGGCCAGGGACCGCGCCCGTGATTGTCGGGGCCGTCTCCGCCCTTGCCGCCAGGTGTGTTCCAGGCCATGCATGCTCCAAGAAGGAAGGTGGCGCCGCGTCGGTCACGCGCCGGTCACCGGATAATGAGTCGCCGATTCTACAAGATGGGGCAGACCCGCCGTTTCGAAAGGGTATCTTGGTGCATTCCTGCGTGCCGACCAAGGTGTTCCATGTCCGTTCCCGCCCAGTTCTCCGCCTTCCGCATCCATCAGGACGCCACCGGCTACCACGCCGGCCTCGCCCCGCTGTCGCTGGACCAGCTCAGCGACGGCGAGGTGGTGATCCGCGCCGCCTGGTCGTCGGTGAACTTCAAGGACGCGCTGGCCGGCACCGGCCAGGGCAAGATCCTGCGCCGCTTCCCGCTGGTCGGCGGCATCGACGTGGCCGGGCACGTGGTCGCCTCCCGCGACCCGGCGTTCAAGGAAGGCGACGCGGTGCTGGTCACCGGCTGCGGCCTCAGCGAGACCCGCGACGGCGGCTACAGCGAATACGTGCGCCTGGAGTCCAAGTGGGTGGTGCCGCTGCCGGCCGGGCTGAGCCTGCGCGAGAGCATGGTGCTGGGCACCGCCGGCTTCACCGCGGCGCTGGCGCTGCTGCGCCTGCTCGACAACCGCCAGACCCCGGCGCTCGGCCCGCTGTGCGTGACCGGCGCCACCGGCGGGGTCGGCTCGCTGGCGGTCGACATCTTCAGCCGCGCCGGCTTCGAGGTGCATGCGGTCAGCGGCAAGGCCGAGCGCGCCGAGCAGCTCAAGGCCTGGGGCGCCACCCAGGTGCTCGGCCGCGAGGCCCTGCAGACCAGCCGGCCGCTGGAATCGGTGCGCTTCGGCGGCGGCCTGGACAACGTGGGCGGGGCGATGCTGACCAGCCTGCTGGCACAGACGGCACCGTACGGCAACGTCGCCAGCGCCGGCCTGGCCGCGACCGCGGACCTGGACATGACGGTGATGCCCTTCATCCTGCGCGGGGTGTCGCTGCTGGGCATCGGCTCGGCCGGCACCGCCCGCGACCTGCGCGACCGCATCTGGCAGCACCTGGGCAGCGACTGGAAGCCGCGCCACCTGGAGACGATCTGCACCCGCGAAGTGGACCTGGCCGGCCTGCCGGAGGTGTTCGCGACGATGCTGGCCGGGCAGTCGTTCGGGCGCACCGTGGTGCGGCTGGATCCAAGCGCGTAGCCACGCCGACGCTTTGTGACACGCAACGCTTTCCGCCTTCGCGCCGCTGCCACTACACTCGGAGCCTCCTAGGGGGAACCACATGGCACGCATTCTGATCGTCGACGATTCGCCGTCGCAGTTGCTGGGCATCCAGCGCATCGTCGAAAAACTGGGGCACGAAACGATCACCGCCACCGACGGCGCCGCCGGCGTGGAAGCGGCCAAGGCGGCCTTGCCGGATCTGGTGCTGATGGACGTGGTGATGCCGAACCTCAACGGTTTCCAGGCCACCCGCACCCTGCGCCGCGAGCCGACCACGCAGAACATCCCGGTGATCCTGGTCACCACCAAGGACCAGGACACCGACCGCATGTGGGGCATGCGCCAGGGCGCCCGCGCCTACATCACCAAGCCGTTCTCCGAGGACGAGCTGTACGAGGTGATCGAGCGTGTGTTCAGTGGCGAGGATGCGCCTTAAAAGCCGGGAATCGGGATTGGGGATTGGGGAGTCGTAAGGGCGGGTTTCCGGGCGGCGTTTGAGTGCGCGGCGTAAGGCCGCATGCAATCGGCGCGCCTTGTAGGAGGGGCTTCAGCCGCGACGGGCGTTACCGGTAACGCCTGTCGCGGCTGAAGCCCCTCCTACGACGCCACAGCGCGAGGGGAGCCCGCTTTTGCGAATCCCCAATCCCGACTCCCCAATCCCGCCTCACTTCACACGGCCTCGCCAAACGCTTTGGCCAACCCGCGATACGCCTTGCGCTGCGCTTCGGTTTCCGGCGCTGGCGCCAGCACTTCCAGTTCGACGATCTGGTCGCCCGGCGGGGTGCCGGGCAGGCCGCGGCCGCGCAGGCGCAGCTTGCGGCCGGCGTCGGACTCCGGCGGAATCTTCAGTTCCACCGCCCCGCCCAGGGTCGGCACGCTGATGCTGGTGCCCAGCGCCGCCTGCCAGGGCGTCACCTGCAGGGTGTAGAGGATGTTGCGGCCGTCCACCTCGAACTGCGGATGCGCGGCGTACTCGATCTCCAGCAGCAGGTTGCTGCCGCCGTTGCCCTGCCCGCCCAGCCGGATCACCTGGCCGGGGCGCACGCCCTTGGGGACGCGCACGTCCAGCTGCTTGCCGTTGATGGTGATGCGCACGCTGTCGCCGGCGTACACCGCCTCCAGCGGCACCGCCAGCTTGGCGCGGGTGTCGCCGCGCGGCGCGCCCGGTCCCGGACCGGGGCCGGCGCCGCCCTGGCGGGCACGCTGCTGGCGGGCGAACAGACTCTCGAAGAAATCGCTGAAGCCGCCGCCGGCGCCGCCGTTGCCGAACACTTCCTCGAAGTCGAAGCCCTGCGCGCCGCCGTAGTTCGGCGGCGCGTGGAACTCCTCGCCCGGCCGGTAGCCCTGCGCGCGCAACTGGTCGTAGGCGGCGCGCTTGGGCGGGTCGCGCAAGGCCTCGTAGGCCTCGTTGATCGCCTTGAACTTCTCTTCGGCCCCAGGCTCCTTGCTGACGTCGGGATGGTACTTGCGCGCCAGTCGCCGGTACGCGGTCTTGATCTCGGCATCGCCGGCGCTGGGTTCCACGCCCAGGGTCGCGTAGTAATCCTTGAATTCCATCCATCACCTCAAAAAGAGTCGGCCCGCCGCCTTGCGGCAACGGGCCGGTTGCATGCACTGCGCCATCGCCCGGCCATTCTACGGCCGGCTGCGAGGGCGCGGCGTCGCGGTGGCGGCGCCGCTGCGAGCAGGCGCTTACTGCACGATCGTGGCCCCGGTATCGACCTGGATACGGCGCGGCGTGCTCGCCGGACGCTTGGGGATGCGCACTTCCAGCACCCCATGGTAGCCGGTGGCGGAAATGCCGTCCGGATCGGCGCTGTCGGGCAGCGCGAAGCGGCGATGGAAGCTGCCGTAGCGGCGCTCGATGCGCGAGAAACGCTCGGTGTCGGCGGCCGATTCGCTCTTGCGCTCGCCCTTGATCGAGAGGATGCCCTTGTCCATCGACACCTCGATCTCCGACGGGTCGATACCCGGCAGGTCGGCGTACAGCACGAAGCGCTCCGGCTCCTCCTTGATGTCCACGCGCGGCACCCACTGCGCGGTGACGACGGCCGATTCGTCGGTGCCGCCGTTGGGGTCGAAGAAGCGGTCGAACACCTGCTTGATCTCGTTCTGGAATGCGGCCTGGGCCGGCCACTGGCGATAACGGACGATGCTCATCGTGGTCTCCTGAAACGTGACTGAGGTACACCCCGGAGGGGACGGTTCGCGGCGGCGGGACCGGCCCGCCGTCCATGCCGGTCAGATAGGCCTGCCGCGGCGCTTTTCAAGGCGTTGACGCCACCTTCCCATTTCCGTTTCTAGACTCGGTTCATCCAAGGAGCCCGACATGCCCATCCAGACCGGCGAACGCATTCCCGAAGTGGTGCTGCAGCGCATCCGCGACGGCGTGGAAGCCGTGGACACACGCACCCTGTTCGACGGCCGCCGCGTGCTGTTGTTCGCGGTGCCCGGTGCCTTCACCCCGACCTGTTCGGAGAAGCACCTGCCCGGCTATGTGGAGCACTTCGAGGAGTTCCGCAAGCGCGGCATCGAGGTGTACTGCATGGCGGTCAACGACCCGTTCGTGATGCAGGCCTGGGGCAAGAGCCAGTTGGTGCCGGAGGGCCTGCAGATGCTGTCCGACGGCAATGGCGACTTCGCCAAGGCGCTGGGCCTGGAACTGGACGCCAGCAGCTACGGCATGGGCGTGCGGGCGCGCCGCTTCGCGCTGTACGCCGACGACGGCGTGGTGCAGGCGCTGTTCGTCGAGGCGCCGGGCGAGTTCAAGGTCTCCGCCGCCGACTACGTGCTGCAGCACCTTCCCGACTGATCCCCTTACCCACCACAGGAAACGGCCAGCCATGTCCAACAAGCCAGCCACCCCGAAGACCGACGCCAAGCCGCTGCAGCACACCGCCGGCCTCACCGACACTGCCACGCTGCGCGCCAACGCCCGCCAGAGCATCGAAGACGGCGCGATCACCAAGAGCTACAGCGCCGACCGCGAGGCGGTGATCAAGATGCTCAACGACGCGCTCGCCACCGAGTACGTGTGCGTGCTGCGCTACTACCGCCACTACTTCATGGCCGCCGGCATGCTCGCCGATGCGGTCAAGGCCGAGTTCCTGGAGCACGCGCAGCAGGAGCAGGCGCACGCGCACAAGCTGGCCGAGCGCATCGTGCAGCTGGGTGGCGAGCCGGACCTCAATCCGGACACGCTGACCGCGCGCTCGCACGCCGAGTACAAGGAAGGCGAGGATCTGCGCGACATGGTCAAGGAGAATCTGATCGCCGAGCGCATCGCCATCGACAGCTACCGCGAGATGATCAATTTCGTCGGCGACAAGGACACCACCACCAAGCGCATCCTGGAAGACATCCTGGCCCAGGAGGAAGAGCACGCCGACGAGTTCTCGGACATGCTGGAAGGCTGGATCGGCAAGTAAGCCGGTTCAGCGTTACGCCCTCTCGTAGGAGCGGCCTCAGCCGCGACAGACCTTCCCGATGGATTCTGTTGCGGCTGCGGCCGCTCCTATGTTTTTCTCTTCGCGCGGTACGCAAATCTCAAGCGAAAGCAAAGGCTTTCGCCCTGGCGGGCGAGTTACTTTTCTTTGCTCGCGCAAAGAAAAGGTAACCAAAAGAAGCGCTTTACCACAGCCGAAGGCTGGTCAAGCGCGCCCTGCCTTCGCGCCCTCCGCGCTGCGTGCTCCGGGTCCGCGTCCATCCCGGGGATCCGCGGAAGGGGCATCCTGCCCCTGCCGCGGACGGCGCACATCCCTGTGCGCCGCCCTTCGGGTGTTTCCCCGCGCTGGCCGCCGCTTCGGAAGGGAACCCGGCAAATCAAAAGCCAAAGCAACAGCCAAAGCCAAAGCCAAGCGACAGCCGCCCACAGGGACCGCAGTTATCGGTGTCCGGGAGCGATGTGGGAGGGACTTCAGTCCCGACTGCTTCCTAGATCGGATCGCCCGCCTACTCTGGTCGTCCTGGTTGCATGACTGTTGGCTTCTACGAAGGCGCGCGCGCCACCGCTGCTCAGCGCAGCACCCGGAACCGTACCTGGGTCCAGGCGCCGTTGCTGGCCAGGGCGGTCAGGGTGTGGTCGCCGGCGTCGGCGAAGTCGCGCTGGAAGGTGCGTGCGCCCTCGGTGCGGGCGATCCAGCGACCGTCCAGCAGCCAGTCCACCGGGGTGCTCGTGCCCAGTGCGCGCACCTGCAGACGCACCGTGGTGCTGCCCGGCGCGCGTGCCAGGGTGGCGCGGTCGTTGAGGCCTTCGATACGCAATACGTCGCTGCGGCCACGGCCGTCGTCGCGGCAGTCCGGTGACAGCGCCGGCAATTGCCCGGCCTGGCGCTCGCTGGCGTGCAGCCATGGGGTCAGCAGTGCCGGCCAGCGCGCGAGGTCGCGGGTGACCGCCTCGTGCGGTTGCGCGCAGTCCGGCGACAGGCGCAGGCCGCTGTGCGCGTCCACCTGCACGGTCTCGCGGCCGGCGCTCCACAGCCGCGCGTCGCGCTCGGCGAAGGTCGGCGGCACCGCGCCGTCCAGCGCATAGGCGGAGAAACGGCGCTGGCACAACGCCGGCGGCGTCTGCTCGGCGGCGATGCCCAGCGGCCAGCATACGTCCACCTGCTGCACCGTCGCCGGCATCGGCCGCGGTGCGTTGTCGCCGCGCAGGCGCGGCAGGCTGTCGATGGTCTCGAACATCAGCGGCAACGCGGTCACCGCGCCGTATTGGCCGGGCAGCGGCGTGCCGTCGGGGCGGCCGACCCAGACGCCGACGGTGTAGCGGCGGGTGCTGCCGATCGCCCAGGCATCGCGGTAGCCGTAGCTGGTGCCTGTCTTCCACGCTACCCGCGGGCGCGTCCCGACGTCGAAGGTGCCGACGCCGTAGCCCGGACGCGGATTGGCCTCGAGCATCTCGCGCACGATCCAGGCCGCGCCGGGCGACATCAGCCGCCGTTCGATGCGCTGGTCGGTTGCGCTGTAGCGCACGTGGCCGGCGATGCCGTCGCGGTTGAGCGCGGCGAAGGCGCCGACCAGTTCCTCCAGCTTGGCGCCGGTGCCGCCGAGGATCAGCGCCAAGTTGGGCGTGCTGCCGCGCGGGAACTTCAGGCCGATGCCGGCGTTGCTCAGGCGCGCGGCAAAGCGCGCCGGGCCGACTCGGTCGAGCAGGTCCACCGCCGGCACGTTGAGCGACAAACGCAGGGCGCTGGCGGCGCCGATCGGGCCGTTGAAGGCTTCGTCGAAATTGCCCGGGCGGTAGTCGCCGAAACTCTGCGGCGCGTCGACCAGCAGGCTCTCAGAATGGATCAGGCCATCGCCCAGGGCCATGCCGTACAGGAACGGCTTGAGCGTGGAGCCTGGCGACCGCCAGGCCTGCACCATGTCCACGTCGCCGAGCCGGCGGCGGTCGCCGAACTGCACCGAGCCGATGTAGGCGCGCGCCTGCAGGTCGCGATTGTCCACCACCAGCAAGGCCGCGGAAGTGCGCTCGGGCAACTGCGAGAAGTAGGCGCTGACCCGGTCCTCCAGCGTGCGCTGCAGGTCGGCGTCGAGGGTGGAGACGATGTGCGCGGCGTGCGGGTGCTGCTGCCGCAGGCGCTCGGCCAGCAGCGCGGCGTGCAGCGGCGTCTGCAGCGAGCGCGCCACCACCGGTTCGATGCGCGCATCGTCGACCTGCGCGCGCGGCCACACGCGCAGCGCGACCATGCGTTCGAGCACCTTGTCGCGCGCCGCGCGCGCCGCCTCCGGATGCCGGTCCGGACGCAACCGGCTCGGTGCCTGCGGCAGTACCGCCAGCAGCGCCGCCTCGGCCTGCGACAGGCGTGCGGCCGGCTTGCCCAGGTAGGCCCAGCTCGCCGCCTCCACGCCTTCGATGGTGCCGCCGTAGGGCGCGCGTTCAAGGTACAGCTGCAGGATCTGCCGCTTGCTCAGGTGTGCTTCCAGCTGCAGCGCACGCAGCGCCTGCTGGGCCTTGCCCCACGGCGTGCGCGTACTGACCTCGGGCGGCATCAGGATGCGCGCCACCTGCATGGTCAGGGTGGAACCACCGGAGACGATGTGGCGCGAGAACAGCCACTGCTTGGCCGCGCGCAGCAGCGCCCAGGGATTGACCCCGGGATGCCGCCAGAACCAGCGGTCCTCGTAGTTCAGCAGCGCCTGCAGATACAGCGGCGAGACGCTGTCCGGGGTGGCCGGATAACGCCAGACGCCGTTGCTGTCGGCGAAGGCACGCAGCGGGGTGCCGTCGGCGGCCACCACCAGGGTCGAGGTGTCGCGCGACTTCGGCAGCGGCAGCGGAAACGCCAGGTCCAGCAACAACAGACTCGACAGCAGCGCCACCGTGCCCCAGCGCAGCCACGGCAGCAGGCGCGTCCAGCGCCGGGGGCGCCGCGCGGCGTGCGGGGCGGCGGTGTCGTCCAGTGGCATGCGGGCTCCCGATGGAAGCGGCCATTTTGCCTGTTGCGGTGGCGACGCGGCGAGCGGGATATCCCCTGCCCGTTCGGTATCGCCGACGATGGGTGCCCAACTGCTCCGGGGCACCAGCAACAATGCGCTCCTTCTGCCACTACGCCAGCGGCAATCGCAGCGTCGCCACGCTGCCTTGCGCGTCCGTATGGGCCTCCAGGCTCAGGCTGCCGCCCTGCGCTTCCAGGATCTGCCGCGACAGCACCAGGCCGATGCCCGAACCGCCGGGCTTGGTGGTGAAGAACGGCACGAACAGATTGTCGCTGGGCGGCAGGCCGGCACCGCCGTCGCTCACCTCGATCGACACGCTGGCGCCGTCGGCACTCGCGCGCAGCGTCACCGGCGCGCTGCCGCCGGCTTCCAGGGCGTTGCGCAGCAAGTTGATCAGCACCTGCTCGAGCTGATCGGCGTCGGCGCACGCATGCAGCGACGGCGCGACCTCGACCTGCACTCGTGCATCGTCCAGCAGCCGCTGCACGCGCGCGCACAGCGGCGCCAGCGCCACCGGCGCCGGGACCGGCGCGGGCAGCCTGGCCAACCGCGCGTAGCCGCCCAGGAACCGCTGCAGCGCCGCGCTGCGCTGTTCGATCACGCCCAGTCCGTTGTGCAGATCGGTCTGCAGCTCGGCGTCGAGCGCCTGCGGCGCGGCCGTCAGCAGGCGCGCCAGGGTGTCGGCGATCGAGGCGATCGGCGTCAGCGAGTTGTTGATCTCGTGACTGAGCACGCGCAGCAGGCGGCGGAAGGCCTGCGCCTCCTCCTCGCGCAGCGCGCGCTCCATCGGCTGCACCAGCAGCAGCCGCCCGGCCTGGCTGCGGCTGCGCAGGGCGGCGTGGCCGATCTGCCAGCGCCCCTGCTGTCCGGCGAACGCATGCGCCTGGATGCTGCCCGACGGCACATCGAACAAGCCGGCCAGTCCCAACGCCTGCGCGGATTGCCCGATGGCCTGCGGGGCGGCGACGCCGAGCAGGCGCTCGCCGGCCGGATTGACCAGGCGCAGGCGCTGGTCCTGTTCGAAGGCGAACACCGCCCCGTCCAGCGCCGCCAGGGTCTTGCTCAGCAGTTGCAGACTTTCGTGCGAATCGCGCTGTTCGTCCTGCAGGCGCTGCGCCAGGGCGTTGAACCGCGCCAGCAGGCCGTCGGCATCGCGCGCGTCCTGCGCCGCACGCACGCTGTAATCGCCCTCGCGCAGCGCGTCCAGCAGGCCGCCGAGGGTACGCAGGCGCTGCCCGGCATCGCGCTGCTGCCAGCGCCAGAGCGCCATGGTCAGCACCAGCACGCACAGCAGCAGCACGATCGCCTCGGGCAGCCGCGGCGCGCCGGCGACGAGCACGAGCACCAAGGCCAGCGCGGCCGGCGCCACCAGCCACAGCGGCCGGAAGCGCTGTCGCTCAGCCGGCGTCATCGCTGCGCAGCCCGTGCTTGCCCAGGCGCCGGTACAGGCTCTGCCGGGTGATGCCGAGCTGGTCGGCGGTGCGCTGCAGATTGCCCTGGTGCTGCGCCAGCGCCTGCTTCAGCAGCAGCGCCTCGGCTTCTTCCAGGGTGAGTTGCGTCGACAGTGCCGGCACGGCATTCGTCGCCGGCTGCAGGCGCAGGTCGTCGCTGCCCAGGGTACTGCCGTCGGCCAGCAGCGCCGCACGCTCCATCGCATGCGCCAGCTCACGCACATTGCCGGGCCAGGCGTAACCGAGCAGGGCGCGCTCGGCGTCGCGCGCCAGCGTCGGCAGCGGCCGCCGATAGCGGGTGCAGGCGGCGGCAAGGTAATGCCGCGCCAGCGGCAGGATGTCGGCGCCGCGCTCGCGCAGCGGCGGCACGCGCACCTGGAAGGTGTTGAGCCGGTACAGCAGATCCTGGCGGAAGCGGCCGGCCGCCACGTCCGCCTCCAGATCGGCATTGGTCGCCGCGACGATGCGCACGTCCACCCGTTGCGTGCGCGAGGAACCGAGCCGCTCGAACTCACCGTCCTCGATCGCGCGCAGCAGCTTGGGCTGCTGCTGCAGCGGCAGGTTGCCGATCTCGTCCAGGAACAGGGTGCCGCCATCGGCCAGTTCGAAACGGCCGGCGCGGTCCTGGCGCGCGTCGGTGTAGGCGCCGCGCACGTGACCGAACAGTTCGGCCTCGAACAGGGTCGGCGCCAGGCCGCCGATGTTGACCTTGACGAAGGCCTGCGTGCGGCGCGGCGACCACTGGTGCAGCAACTGCGCCAGCAGGCTCTTGCCGGTACCGTTCTCGCCCAGCAGCAGCACGTTGGCGCCGCTGCCGGCGATGCGCAGCAGATCCTCGACCAGGCGCTGCATCGGTGCCGATTCGGCAACGAAGCCGGCCGCGCCGTCCTGCAGCAACAGCGCCTGCGCCTCGCCGAGCCGTTGCGCGGCGCGGCGGCTGCGATCCAATGCGATGCGGCTCTCCAGCACCGCCAGGACCCGCGCGTTCTGCCAGGGCTTTTCGATGAAATCCACCGCGCCCTCGCGCATCGCCGCCACCGCCAGTTCGATGCTGGCCCAGGCGGTCATCGCGATCACCGGCAGCCCCGGCCACTGCGCGGCGACCTGCGCGATCAAGGCCAGGCCTTCGGCGCCGGAGGTGGTGTCGCGCGCATAGTTCATGTCCACCAGCACCGCGGCGAACGCGTCGCCGCGCAGGCAGGCCAGCGCCAGCTCCGGCGACTCGGCGCCGACCATACCGTAGCCGGCGCTCTTGAGCAGCATGCGCAGGGCCTCGCGCACGTCGGCCTGGTCGTCGACGACGAGAATGCGCGGCAAGGGCGGTGTGCGGGCGTCGGTCATGGCGCAGAGTCTAGCGGCCGGGCGTGGCGGACAGGCGCCACGGCGCCGGGCGTGGCGTACCCGCATCGGAACGCAAAGCGCATCATTCGGCGCGCAAGGCCTGCATCGGCGGCACCCGCGCCGCGCGTCGTGCCGGCGCCAGCGCGGCGAGCAGGCCGGCCGCGGACAGCACCAGCAGCACCGCGCCGATCGCCAGCGGATCGGCCACGCGTACCTCGAACAAGTACCGCTGCAGCAGCCGCGACAGCGCCATCGCCACGCCCAGGCCCAGCAGCAGGCCCACCCCGATCTGCACGCCGGCCTCGCCCAGCACCTGCCGCCGCAGCCGCGCCGGCGGTGCGCCGAGCGCGGCGCGCACGCCGAACTCGTGCTGGCGCGCGGCCACCGCCACTGCCATCACCGCATACAGGCCGACCGCGGCCAGCAACAGCGCCAGCCCAGCGAACAGGCCGACCAGCAGCAGGTTGAGCTTCTGTTCGCCGGTGGTGCTGGCGACCAACGCCTGCATCGGCTGCAGCTCGGCGATCGGCTGCTGCGGCGCCACTTCGTCGATCGCCGCACGCAGCGCGCGCTCGTCGGCACCCAGTGCGCCGGCCCGCAGATGCACCGCATAGGTCAGCGCGCCGAAGCCGCGGAGGATCTGCCACATCGGCTCGCTCATCTGCGCCAGCGGCTGGTACACGGTCGGCTCCGGCGGCTCGGCCGGGCTGGTGTGGCGCACGTCGCCGACCACGCCGACCACGCGCATCGACACGCGGTGGTCGCCGCCGTCGTCGGGCAAGCTGACGATCTTGCCCAGCGCCTGCCCGTGCAGGTAACGCGCAGCGAAGCTCGCGCTGACCACGCAGACCCGCTCGCCTCCGGCCACATCGCTGTCGGCGATCCCGCGCCCGGCCAGCAAGGGAATGCGGAAGACCTCCAGGAACTGCGGCGTGGCCAACCGGTACTGGCTGTCGACGGACGACGCGCCATCGATCTCCACGCTCCAGCTCAACCGCGTCGCCGTCGGCGGATTGGTCGACACCCCCACGCGGTCGATGCCCGGCACCTGCTGCAAGCGCGCGACGATGCGCCGGGTCTGCTCCACCGCATCGGCCGCGGTGATGTAGCGCTCCTTCACCGGCGCCAGGGTGAACACCACCGCCGAGCGGCTCTCGAAGCCCATCGGCACCTCCGCCAGCTTCTGCAGGGTGCGGGTGAACAGGGCCGCGCCGATCAGCAGCACCACGGCGATGGCCACCTGCGCGATCACCAGGACACGGCCGAGGCGGCCGGCCTGCAGGCTCCAGCCGCCGCGCCCACCGCCAGCCAGTTCCGTCACCAGATTGCGGCGGCGGCCGCGGACGATGCCCAGCGCTGCGGCCAACAGCGCCGTCGCACCGCCGGCGAGCAGCGCGAACAGCACGCTGGCGCCGCTCAGATGCGGCGCCTCGCCGCGCATCCACATCAGCGGCACCCAGCCGCCGAGCAGACGCAGGCCCAGCCAGGCCAGCACCAGGCCGGCCAGGCTGCCGAGCGCGCCGATCAGCACGCCTTCGGCCAATGCCGGCAGGCTCAAGCGCAGCCACGAGGCGCCCAGCGCGGCACGCACCGCGCTGTCGTGGCTGCGCCCGAGCGCGCGCAACAGCATCAGGCTGGTGAGGTTGATCGCGGCGATCAGCAGCACGCAGGCGGCCGCGGCGAAGAACAGCCACAGGGTGTTGCCGCTGTTGGCGTCGTACAGGCTGTCCTGAAGCGGCAGCGCGTTGGGCGGCCGTCGCTGCAGCGACGCCCACCACGACGCGTCCATGTGCGGGCTGTTACGCAACAGGGCCTGGAGCGTCGTCGCGGTCTGCGCGGACGCCGCGGCCACGCTGATGCCGGGCCGCAACCGCGCCACCACGATCTCGTTGGTGGACAGGTTGGTCGCGGCCAGGTCCGGCTGCATGTTGCGGATCAGGTCGAACGGCTCGGCCCAGGGGAACTCCGCCGGCAGCACGCCGACGATCTGCACCGGCTTGCCTTCCACCTGCAGGGTGCGTCCCACCGCAGACGGGTCGCCATCGAAATAGCGCTGCCAGAAACGATGGCTGAGGATCACCGCCTGCGGCCCGCCGGGCCGGCTTTCCTCGTCGTTGAAGTTGCGCCCGGCCGCCATCGGCAGGCCGAGCGTGCGCAGGAAGCCGGCATCGGCACTGATCGAGGCGACCACCTCGCTGGCAGCGCCGCGGGCGACGTTGGCCGGCACCGGGAACCCGCGCGCGATGCCCACCGACTGCAGGCTCGACATGCGCCGCAACACCGGGTAATAGCCGGGTGCAGCGACATTGCGGCCAGGGTCGCTGGACAGGCCGAGGGTGACCAGCCGCTCCGGCTGCGGGAACGGCAGCGGCTTCAGCAAGGCCTGGTCGAGCAGCGCGAACACCGCGGTGGTGGTGGCCACGCCCAGCGCCAGGGTCAGCACCGCCAGCAGCAGATAGCCCGGCTTGCGCGCGAGCGTGCGCCAGGATTGCCGCATCTCGGCCCACTGCAGGGCGGCGCTCATCGTGCCTGTCCCGCGGCGCGTGCCGGCAGCGCCACGTCCTGTTCGTGGCGCAAACGCTCGAAGGTGTCTTCGTCGACGATGCGGCCGTCGAGCATGTGCACGATGCGCTGCGCGCGCCGCGCGAATGCCGGATCATGAGTGACCATGCACAAGGTGGTGCCGTTGTCGTGCAGTTGTTCCAGCAACTGCATCACCGCCTCGCCGTTGCGGCTGTCCAGGTTGCCGGTCGGTTCGTCGGCGAGCAGGATCGTCGGATTGCCGGCCAGCGCGCGCGCCACCGCCACGCGCTGCTGCTGGCCGCCGGACAACTGCCCCGGATAGTGCTTCTGGCGATGCTGCATGCCGACCAGCTCCAGCACCTCGCGCACGCGCTGGCGGATCTGGCTGCGCTGGGCGCCCTCGCGGTAGGTCAGCGGCAGCGCCACGTTCTCTTCAACGGTGAGGTCGGCGATCAGGTTGAAGGCCTGGAAGATGAAGCCGATCTCGGCGTTGCGGATGCGTGCGCGGCCAACCGTGTCCAGTTCGGCGACGCTGCGGCCGTTGAGCCGGTAGGTGCCGCCGCTGGGCGCATCGAGCAGGCCCAGGATCGACAGCAGGGTCGACTTGCCGCAGCCGGACGGGCCGGTGATGGCGACGAAATCGC
This sequence comes from Xanthomonas sontii, assembly GCF_040529055.1. NCBI lineage: Bacteria > Pseudomonadati > Pseudomonadota > Gammaproteobacteria > Lysobacterales > Lysobacteraceae > Xanthomonas > Xanthomonas sontii. Next base: position 4,569,868 of record NZ_CP132342.1, read on the forward strand.
CAGGCGCCACGTCCAGTGCGATCTCGGCCAGGGCGTGGGTTTCCACTTCCTCGGTGTGGAAGACCTTGCTGAGCCCGTGCAGGTGGATCAGCGGCGCGGCGGATGGTGCGGGAACTGCGGTCATGCGGGATCTCTCCTGGTGAGGCTAGCGTAAGCGCAAGGTGGCGTCGGCATTCCACTGGCTGGTGTCGGACAGCACGACGCGGTCGCCGGCGCGCAGGCCGGCGCGGACTTCGATGCGGTCGCTGGAGGCGGCGCCGAAGCGCACGCGGATGCGCTGCGCGGTGTCGCCGCCGTCGCGCAGCACGAACAGGCTGCCGGCGGCGTTGGGCACGGCCAGCGCCGGGCGCGGGATGCTGACCACGTCGCGCAGCGTGCCGAGCACGATGCGGCCGTCCACCGACAGGTCCGGGCGCACGCCGAGCGGCAACGGCGGCGTCAGCCGCACGTCGACCGCCACACTGCCGCTGCGCACCGCCGGATCGATCCGCGCCACCTGCCCGCCGACCACGCCGTTGTGCGTGTCCACCGCCACCGGCAGGCCTTCGATCACGTCCTTGGCCAGGACTTCGGGCACCTGCAGGCGTGCCAGCAGGTCGTCCGGGCGCGCCACCCGCGCCAGCTTCGCGCCGGCCTCGACGCGCTGGCCGGGCTCCACGTCCACTTGTTGCAGGATGCCGTCGCTGCCGGCACGCACCTGCAGCGAGTCGGCCTGTTGCGTGGCGATGGCCAGCGCACTGGCGGCCTGCTCGCGCCGTGCCTGTGCCGCACGCAGTTGCGCGGCCATGTTCTGCCGGAACGCGGCGACGCGCTTGCGTTCGATATCGGCACGGCCGCGTTGCTGCGCCTCGACGATCTGGCTCTGGGTGAGATCGATCGCCGAGATCGCGCCGCCGTCGTGGCCGCGCCGGTAGGCCTTGGCCTTGATCTGCGCGATCTGCAACTCGGACTCGGCCTGCGCCTGCAGCGCCTGCTGGTCCAGCAGTTGCGAGGCCAACGCGGCGTGCAGTGCGGCCAGGTCGGCATCGGCGCCGGCCAGCGCGGCGCGTGCGCGATCCAGGCCGGCCTCCAGTTCCGGATTGACCAGTTGCAGGATCGGCGTATCGGCCAGCACGCGCGCGCCGGCCTCGACCCGTTGCTGTTGCACGGTGGCCGGGGCCCCGGCGGTGATCCAGCGGATCTGCCGCGGCACCAGCACGCCGTTGGCGCGGACCTCGCGACGCATCTCGCCGCGCGTGGCCGCATCGATCCACACTTCGCTGCGCGCCACCCTTGGTGCGGCGCGGCCGCTGCCGAGCAGCGCCACGCCCAGGACGATCGCCACGGCAGCGGCTGCCACCAGCCAGCGGCGGCGGTGGCGCCAGAACGAACGGTTCGGTGATTTCGCGATATCCATGCCTGCTGTACAGCAGGCTGCATGCCAATCGGCGAACCGCGCTAACCCATTGAATCCGTTGCGCCGCGACCGCGGCGCGCGCGGCCGCGGCGTCCGCAAGCGGTCGCGCAGCGACCGATTACGGACAGTTGAACGGCCATGCGCCGGTCAGGGCTTTTCCAGCGACGCGCGATAGCGCAGCAGCGCTTCCGGTTCGTCGGTCTGGAAGGCGCCGATGCCGGCGCGGTACAGCCGCCCCCACACCGCCTCCGGATCGCGCACCGCATCGGCATCGCCACCGACGTCGGCGACGAAGCCCTCCCACAGCGTATTGACCAGCAGCCGGACCTGCCGCTGCCTGGCCAGCGCCGCCACCGCCGGCAACTGGGCCAGACGCATCCGCGGCAGTTCGATCGCCACCGGCCGCACCTTGCCGTCGGTCTGGGTGCGCACGGTCTGCACCAGGTCGTCGGTCCCCGGCGGGTTGAGCAGCACCGGGGTGAAGTTGATCCGGTCGAACGGCGGCATCGATGCCAGATCCTGGCTGGCGACGCCGACTTCGGTCTTGACCACCACCTGCCGCTCCATGCCGGCGCGGCGCACCGCCTCGACCACCTCGGCGTAGATCGGCGCCTTGACGTCGAGGTTGAGCATGATCCGGCCCTTGGCCGCGGCCAGCATCTGCTGCAGGGTCAGCGGATGCTGGTCGGTGAGCGGCGCGTCGGCGCCGCCCTCGTCGTCGCGCAGGCGCAACCGCGACAGTTGCGGCCAGGTCAGTTCGGCGACCTTGCCGGTGCCGTCGGTGGTGCGGTCGACGGTGGCGTCATGGAACATCACCAGGGTGCCATCGCCGGCGCGGCGGATGTCGGTTTCGAGCATGTCCACGCCCAGCGTCACGCAGCGCTCCAGCCCCAGCAGCGAGTTCTCCGGTGCGTGCCCGGGAAAGCCGTGCGCCGGCGCGGGATTGTGGCAGCCGCGGTGGGCGACGACGAAGATGCCGCCGTCGGGTGCGGCCAGGCGCGCCTGGATCGGGGCGATGGCGGCGATGGCCGGGGCCGTCGCGGTCAGCAGTGCGGCAATGATCGCGCCGCGCGAGAAAAGCAGGTTCATGGAAGGTCTCCGGCAACGGTCACAGCGACGGGGTGAAACGCAGGCCGAGCCAGTAGGTGGTCGGCATCGAATAACTGTCCTTCAGCAGGTTCTCGCCGGGGCCGGTGAAGCTGGTGAGGCGGCTGTGGGTGACATTGCTGATCTGGCCGACCACGCTGAGCTGCTTGCTCACCGCCCAGGTCGCCGACAGGTCCAGCTGCGAACGCGGCGCCCAGTACAGATCCTGCCAGGCGATGTTGCTGACGATGGCGCGCAGCGCCTTGCCCTGGCGGTTGTAGGCCGCACGCAGTTCGACGCCGCCGACGGTGTAGAACAGCGAGGCGTTGGCGGTGTAGTCCGGCTGCCCGACCAGGCGATCGACGGTGCGCTGGCTCTGCACCAGGTTGGGCGCGCTGCCGCTGGTGAACGGCACGTCCATGCCGCCATCGAGCAGCGCCAGGTTGGCGCTGGCGCCCAGGCCGGACAGCGCCGGCACGCCTGGGAACAGGGTGTTGAACACTGCGCTCAGTTCCAGGCCGCGCACGTGCGCCTTGGCGGCGTTGGCCGGGGTGCTGATCAGCACGTTGGAATAGGTGGTGCCGTTGAAGCTGAACTGGTCGGTGCGCGAGAGGGTGAAGATCTCGTCCTGGATGCGCTTGTCGAACAGTGCCGCGGCGAGCATGCCGTCGAAATCGTCGGGCAGGCGCCATTCCAGCGACAGGTCCAGGTTGGTGGACACGCGCGGCTTGATGTCGGGGTTGCCGATGGTGACGGTCACGCCCTGGGCGTTGGGATTGCCCATGTCGCTGCTGTTGACGAAGCCGATCGAAGTGCGCGCGGCGTAAGCGTCGTAGGGCGGACGGCCGAGCGTGCGGCTGGCGCCGGCGCGCAGGTCGAGGCGGTCGTTGACGTGGTAGGTCATCACCGCCGACGGCAGCACCTTGGCGTAGCGCGACTCGGTCGGCGCATCGACGTAGACGTAGCTGCCGGTGGCCGCATCCAGTTGCCGCTGGCGGCCGACCGTGGACTGGTCGGTATGGTCGTAGTGCAGGCCGGCTTCCACATCGAAATCGTCGGCGCGATAGCCGACCAGGCCGTAGGCACCGAAGATCTCCTCGCGATGGCTGAAGTTGTCCTGGTTGCTGAAGGCGCTCTGGTCGGTGCGGTTGAACGCGCTCAGCGGCGTGGCGCTCAGCACCTGGCTGGCCTTGTCCGGATCGATCGCGATCAGGTTCAGGCCCAGGTAGCGCATCGGCGCGTTGGACGGCGCCAGCACGTCGGCGATCTTCAGCGGCGGCGCGCTGCGGTTGGGCTGGTATTCGACGCGGTAGATATCGAAGCCGGGTTCGTCGCGGGTGTAGCTCAGGCCGCTGCCGAAGCCGACGCCGCGGTCCATCTCGCCACGGTTGAAGGCGTAGTCCAGGCGCCCGGTGAGCACCTTGTCGCGCGCATTGCGCTGGTAGTCCGGGCGCCAGTACAGCAGGCTGTAGTTGTCGTAGTTGTAGTACGCCTGCGCCGCCATCGGGAAACGCTGGTTGAGTGCGGAGGTGTCGTAGTTGAAGCCATAGGCCGCCGTCGGCACCACGGTGACACCGGGGCCGGTCTGCCCGGTGGGCACCGCCGCCGGGCGCTGCGCGCCGGTGACGTACTTGATCATCTTGATCGGTTCGGCATAGGTGGCATCGGACCAGGACGCGCGCGCCGACAGCACCTGACGGTCGTCCGGACGCCATTCGAAGCCGGTCTGGCCGAGCTTGGTGCGGGTGGTGGTGATCTGGTTGGAGTAGCCCACTTCCACGTCGCCGACCGGGTAGGTGCCGCTGGTGGCGGTCTGGTTGTAGACGCGGTTGCGGTTGCGCGGATCGAGGATGACCTCGTTGCGCTCCATGTTGTCGCGGAAATAGTAGTAGCCGGCCATGGCGTAGGCCTGGAGGGATTCGCTCAACCGCGCCTCGAACTTGCCGGTGAGACCGTAGCGGTCGCGCTTGTCCATCACGTACCAGTACTTGTCCTGCTGCGGCACGGCCCAGCCGTTACCCAGATTGGTGCCGCTCTGCAGCGCGCCGGTGCTGTCGTAGAACCCGTAGTGCACCGTGTCGGTGGTCATGTGGGTTTCGGTGTAGCTGCTCAGCGTCTGGTAGTTGCCGGACAGGGTCAGGCCGTACTGCCCTTCGCTGCCGAAGGTGCGGCTGCCGGTGGCGAGCAGGCGGTAGCCCGGGTCGTCCTGGTCGCGCGGCTTGCCGACGTCGTTGGCATGGCCCAGCGAGGCCTCGGCGGTGAAGAACGGCTTGCCGCCGTTCTCGAACGCGCTGCGGGTCTTGAGGTTGATCGCACCGCCGGTGGCGTTCGGGTCCAGGTCCGGGGTGAAGGTCTTGATGACCTGCAGTTCGCTGACCATCGACGCCGGCAGGATGTCCAGGCGCACGCCGCGGGTGATCGAGCCCAGCGTGCCGTTGGGCGTGCCCGGCGAGGCCACGGTCAGGCCGTCGATGGTGACGTTGTTGTAGGACGGGCCGAGGCCGCGCAGCACCGGGGTGGCGGCTTCGTCGCGCGGATGTTCGTTGTCGGTGGCCGGCAGCACCGACAGGCCGGGGATGCGGCGCAGCGCCTCGACGATGGTGGTGTCCGGCAGCGCACGCACGTCGGTGGAGCTGACCACGTCGGTGATGTTGGTGGCCGCGCGCTTGCTCTCGATCGCGGCGGCATTGGCCTTGCGCACGCCGGTGACCATCACGCTGGACAGCGTGGTGGTGCCGTCGTCGCTGGCGGCGGCGCTGGGCGTGGTGTCGGGCGTGGTGTCGGGCGTGGCGTCGCCGACGGCCGGTGCGGTGGCGGCCGCGACGGCACTGGCGTCGGCAGCGAGCGTCGCCGTGGTGGATGCGGCATCTTGCGCGAGCGCGGCCTGGCAGCTGGCGGCGAGCGCGCAGACGATCAGCGCGCGGCGCCGATGGGTGAGTGGTTGCATGGCGATGTCCCCTGGTTGACCGAATTAATTAACTTAAAGTTCGTTATTTAATCCCAGGGATATGACGCTGCGATGGCGGCCAGCGGAAAGCCTGGCGACAGCGCCCGCGCGGCAGTGGCCACGGCGTTCTGTACGGCATCGGCCAACGGCCGGCCGCTCGCAGGGCGTGGAACGGCCCATGGCATCGCTGTCGGCGCAAGGCGCCGCACCGTGACCGCCAGGACGCTGCGCTGGCGACGGCGCGGCGTGGATCAGGGCGCTGGCGCGCGCGGCGGCAGCAGGCCCAGCGCGACCAGGTCCTCGCGCAAGGTGATGGCGTCGCGGAACTGCAGCGCGTGCATGCCGGTGGCCGCGGCGGCGTGCACGTTGCGCGGCGCGTCGTCGATGAACACCGCCCGCGCCGGGTCGATCGCATAGCGTTCGCACAGCAGCGCGAAGATCGCCGGGTCCGGTTTGACCAGGCGCTCCTCGCCCGACACCAGCACGCCCTCGAACCACTGCAGGAACGGGTAGCGCTCGCGCGCGATCGGGAAGGTCTCGTGCGACCAGTTGGTCAACGCATACAGCCGCACGCCCTGCCCGCGCAGTTCGTCCAGCACTGCCACCGTGGCGTCCAGCGACCCGCCGAGCATCTCCGGCCAACGCGCGTGGTAGGCGGCGATCATCGGCGCGTGCGTCGGATGCAGCGCGCTCAGTTCGGCCACCGCCTCCTGCCATGGCCGCCCGGCATCCTGGCGCTCGTTCCACTGCGGACTGCACACCTCGCGCAGGAAGGCTTCCATCGCTGCCTCGTCGTCGAACAGGCGGCGGTACAGATGGCGCGGATTCCAGTCGATGAGGACGCCGCCAAGATCGAATACCACGGTGTCCAAGTGGGATGCGGCAGGCGGGGAGGATGCGGGGGGCATGACAAGCTCCAGGAACGAGAGGGGACGCAAAGGCGGACCAGGCGTGCGCCGGCGGCGGCGCGCTGGGTGCGGCGGTCATGGTAGCCGTCCCTTCTGGCTGACAGTGCTGGTCGGCGGCCCCTCCCCCCCGGCCCCTAGGGGGTTGGTGCGGCGTTTCTGGTGGGGTTCTCTGGCGGTCGTACCCTCACCCCCGACCCCTCTCCCGGGGGGAGAGGGGAGTTTGGTGCGGCGTGCTGGTTGGGCTCCCTGGCGGTCGGACCCTCACCCCCGGCCCCTCTCCCGAAGGGAGAGGGGAGCAGGTCAGGGCTGCACGACGTTGATCGTGCCGGGGTTGCTGCGCCCCACCCCGCGCAGGTCGGGGCGGTACATGTCCTCGACCAGCGACGGCGGCACCGTGTAGGTGCCCGGGGTCACCGCGCGCACCAGGTAGAACACCTGCGCCTTGCTGCCCGCCGACAGGCTCAGCGCGGCCACGTAGCGGTCGTCGCGGAACTCCTCGTGCTTGACGTCGGCGGCGTTGGAGCGGTCGCTGATCTCGATGCCGTCCACCACCACGTCGGCCCACTGCTTGGCGTCGCCCAGGTTGAAGTTCTCGATCTCCAGGCCGGCCGGCAGCAGGTCGGTCAGCAACGCGTCGGGCATGCTGGTGTCGGAGGTGATGGTGACGCGCACGATCAGCGCCTCGCCCTCCTTCAACGGCTGCGGCGTCCACGGCTTGCCGTCGGTGCCGTAGAAGCTGCGCTCCACCTTCAGCGTGCTGTCGTCGGCCGCCGGCGGGGTGCGCGGCACGCCGGCGATTTCCAGGCTGGCGTACAGCGGCGGCTGGCCCTGCGGCACGAAGTGCACGCCGCGCGCCAGCTCGGCCTCGCCGAACTGGCGGCCGAAGGCCTTGGCCGGGGCGATCGCCTCGCTGCTGTCGCCGATGCTCAACTGCCCGGACACCTGCGCGGTCTGGCTGTTGAGCAAGGCCTTGCCCATGCGCGCCAGCGCCACCTGCTCCTGCGTGCTCAGCCACAGCCAGCCACCGCGGCGGCGCGCGTCCAGCTCGCGGCCCAGCGCCATCACCCTTGCGTCGTACTCGGGCTTGGCCAGGCCGCGCTCGTGCAGCAGCGCGATCATCAGCGCATCGTCGCGGACCACGCTGCCGTAGTCGCCGAAGTAGCGCGGCCGGTCGGCGCTGTCCTTGGCGAACCCGGCGGCGATCGCCGCTTCGCCGCGCTTCTTGTCGCCCTGCAGCGACAGCGCCACGCCCAGGTGCACCAGCGACAGGCCGGTCAGCGCCTTGCCGCGGTCGTTGTCGTACAACGCGCGCAGCGTGCCCAGCGGCGCGCGGTTGACCCGCGCCAGCACATAGCCGGACCAGGCCTGGTTGGCGAACTTCAGGTTCTCGCGGCGGTCCTGGCCGTAGAAGTTGTTGCCGCCGGACAGCAGGTCCTCGCTGAGCCGGTTCAACGCCTTCTGCAGCACGTTGTCGGGCACCGCGAAGCCGGCGTCCTTGGCGTCGAGCAGGAACTCGGCGATGTACGGGGTCAGCCCCGGATTGACGTAGCCGTCGTCGCCCCACATCGAGAAGTGGCCGCTGGAGACCTGCATCGAGGCCAGCCGCCCGAACGCGCCTTCCATGCGCGCGCGGCGCGTGGCCGCATCCAGGCCCTTGACCCCGAGCAGGCGCGCGGTGGCGTCGTCGAGCAGCAACGCCGCGTAGCCCTTGCTGGTGGTCTGCTCGGCGCAACCGTAGGGGTATTCCAGCGCGCCCTGCAGGGCGCTGGCGAACGGGATCGGCGGCAAGGCGCTGACCAGCATGCGCGCATTGACCGAGCCGGCCATCAGGCCTTCGGCATCGCTGGCGCCCAGGGTCACCGGCGCCAGCGTGTCCAGCACTCGGGTCTGCGTGCGCAGCACCGACGGCCACGCCGCGCGCACCGGCAGGTCGTAGCGGCGGTCGGCGGCATAGCCATTGCCTTCCACCCGCACCCGCACCTTGGCCACGGTGTAGCCTTCCTGCGCCACCAGCGGGAAGCTCAGGGTGGCCTTGCCGTCCTTGCCCAGCTTGGCGCTGCGCGCGTTGTCGGCGATCGCCAGCGGGCCTTCGCCATCCACCCGCACCTTGAACTCGCCCGGCTGGCCGGTGAAGTTCTGCACGTCCAGGGTCACCGTGCTGCGGTCGCCCGGCGCCATCACCCGCGGCATGCTGGCCTCGGCCACGATCGGCGCGCGCACCAGGGTCTCCACGTCGCGGTTGCCGTAGCGCTCGTCCGAATAGACCAGCGCCGACACGCGCAGGGTGCCGTTGAAGTCCGGCACCGGCAGTTGCACGCGGGCGCTGCCCTTGGCGTCCAGTTGCACCGGACCGGAGAACAGGTCCACGGTCTGCACCCGCGCGGTCGGCCGCTTGGCCTGCGGCAACGCCGCCAGCGCCATGTCGCCGCCGAAGCGCAGCTTGCCGGTGCCGCCCTCGAAGCTCTCGATGACCCGGCCGTAGATGTCGTACGCATCCACGCCCAGGCGCCGCTGCGCGAAGAACTGCGCATTGGCGTCGGGCACCGGGAAGCGGGTGATGTTGAGGATGCCCACGTCCACCGCGGAGATGGTCACGTGCGCCTGCTTGCCGGCCAGTTCCGGCACGCTCACCGTCACCGGCAGCGGCTGCTCCGGACGCATCTGCTTGGGCGCGACCAGGCCCACCGCCACGCGCCGGGCCTTGCGGTCCATCGGCACGTAGGCCACGCCGACCGCGCGCGCCGGGGTGATCTTGCTCGGTGCCGAGCCGCCGCGGAACACCAGCGCGGTGACGTAGACGTCGTGGCGCTCCCAGTCCTTGGTCACCGGGATCTCAAACGTGCTGCCCGGCTTCACGTCGATGTCCTGCACGTACAGCATGCGGTCGCTCTCGACCATCAGCAGGCCGGGGCCGGCGTGCGGCGGGGTCAGAGTGACCTTGAGCGTGTCGCCGGCCTTGTAGCCGGTCTTGTCCAGCGCCAGCTTGACCTTGTCCGGACGCGCATCGAGGCCGCGGTTCTCGTCGTTCCAGCTCCAGCCGGCATGGAACGGATAGCGCGTGGTCAGGCCGGTGGCCGGGTCGAACACGTCCACCCGGTACTCGCCCCACTCCACCGGGAAATCGAACTTGGCGGCGCTGGCGCCGGCATCGACGGTGAGCGTCTGCTTGTTCTCGAAGCGACGGGTGAAGTCGTAGTCCCAGCGGTTGTCGGTGAACGCCCAGTGGTAGTCGCGCAGCTCGCGCACCAGGGTCACCTTCAGGCCCTTGGCCGGCTGCGGCTTGCCCTGCGCATCCACCCGCATCAGTTCGAAGCGCGCATTGGCGTTGGCGTCGGCGCCGTCTTTGTCGTCGAACAGCGGGCGCACGCCGACCAGCGCCGGCGCCGGCCACAGCACGCGCTTGAGCGTGCGGGTGACGGTGCGGCCGCCGGTCTCGTACACGCTGGCCGAGACCAACGCGGCGATGGTGCTGGTCGGCTTGGCCTCGTCGGGCAGCGCCAGGTCCTCGCTGAGCTTGCCGTCGGCGCCGAACTCGGTATCGACCACGTCCTTGGCCTCACGCGGCAACTGCAGCGTCGGGTCGCCGAAGAAGTAGCCCGGCAGCGCCTCCACCGGATGCTGCTCGACCGCCACCGCCAGCTTGGCGGTGAAGCGGTTGCCCGCGGCCGGCGCGCCGTACAGGTAGGCGGCGGTGGCCTGCAGCTTGAACGGCTCGCCCGGCTTGAGCGTCTTCTGCGCGCTGTCCAGGTCCAGCTTCATGCGCTCGGGCAGGAACTCCTCGATGCGCAGGGTCATGCCCTGCACCGCTTCCTTGCTGGTCGGGTCGGTGCGGAACTCCACCTGCCAGCGCCCGGTCGGCGCATCGGCGGGGATCAGCTGCTCGAAACTGAAGTAGCCCTGCTCGCCCGGCTGCAGCCGGGTCTCGCGGAAGATCTTGCCGTCGGGCTGTTTGAGCCGCAGGAACACCGGCTGCGCGCCCTTGCCGGTGGTCGGCACCGGCTTGCCGTCGTTGTCGCGCAGCAGCGCCGACACCCGCACGGTCTCGCCGGGGCGGTACAGGTCGCGGCCGGACCAGGCGAACACGTCGAACCAGGCGTTCTCGCGCCCGGCGACGGCGAACTCGCTGAGGTCCAGCGCCGGCTGGTTGAAGGGCAGCATCGACAGGTCGGTGCCGCTGCGCGCCACCAGCACCTGGCCGGCGTCGAGCGTGTAGTTCAGCAGCGCGTTGCCGTTGTCGTCGGTCTGGCCCTTCAGGAACAGCTCGCCGTCGGCGCCGAGCACGCGCAGCTCCACCTTCTTCAGCGGCTCGCCGCTCTGCAGCGAGGCGGTGTGCACGAACAGCTTGTCCTTGTAGGCGCGCGCGTGCAGGCCGATGTCGCTGACGGTGAAGAAGGCGGTGTCGTATTCGTTGTCGAACTTGCCGGGGCGGCGCAGCACCGCGAAGTACAGGCCAGGCGCCTGCAGTTCCTTGATCTCCTGGATCGGCAGGTAGGTCAGCGCGCGCTCGTTCTTGTCGCCACCGAGCACGAAGCGGTTGACGTAGACCGAGTCGGCCATCTGCGAGATCGGGGTGTGCTCGCCGTAGTCGCTGTCCAGCTCCCAGGTGCCGCGGCGGCCGCCGCGCTGGTACTGGGCGAAGAACGTCGGCAGCGCGCCCTCCTTGACCCGCATGAACTCCACGTCCACTTCCGGCACGTTGAGCGAGACCACCGGCAGCCCGCGGCTCTCGCGCGCCGGCAGCACGCTGCCCTGCGAGGCGAAGCCGACCGCCGGGGTCAGTTCGCCGGTGTAGACCTTCTGCTTGAGCGGCTTGCCCAGGCGGCTGCCGTCGGCGGCCAGCAGGTCGGCCGAGATCACCACGGTGTAGTCCTTGGCCGCCTCCACGTAGGGATAGCGCAGGGTCTTGCCGTCGTCGGACAGCGACCAGGCGCTCTCGTCGGTGCCGACCTTCTCCTCGAAGCGCAGCAGCTTGTCGAAATCCTGGGTGCCGACCAGCGGCCGCGAGAACTCCAGCGCCAGCGACAGCCCGTCGCTCTTCTGGTCGGGATAGGCGCGGACCAGGCCGAAGCCCTTCATCGCTTCCTTCTGCCCCTTCACTGGCTCGCCGCTGGCCTCGGGCAGCTGCCCGGATTCGTTGCGCTTGCAGCCGCCCAGCGCCAACGCCAGGCCCAGTAGCAAGAACGTTCCCATCAACCCTGCGCGCAGGCCCGCCCAGCGCCGCTTCGAATCCGTGTGCATGCGTTCGCTCCGTGAATGTGGCGCGAGTATAAAGCGCCGGCGCGACGGCTGGAGAGGCGAAGGTGCGCCATCCGTCGGCGTGTGCGCGGCAGGCCACCGTCGGCGCGGAAGCACGCCCCGCAACCGCGCCACCGGCCGCCGTGGAGCCCCCAGCTCTACATGGCCCCAGGCCATCGGCCGCGACAGGCATCCCCGGGAACGCCCGTCGCGGCCGAAGCCGCTTCTACCCTGAGTACCCGCTCACCTTCGTTCGAGGTCATGCGGGAGGGACTTCGGTCCCGGCGCGGCGGCAGTGGAGGCGCCGATGGCTCCACTCGTCGGGACTGAAGGGCACCTCGAACAACCTGCCACGACCTGGAGCCAGGGGTAGCATCTGTCGCAACGGCACCAGAGCGGCGCCTGATCGTGGTGGTTGGGAGGCTGAGGTGGCCGCTGGGCTACCTCAGCCGATCACGCTGGCGCCATGGCCCGCTCCTGTAGCCGTGCCAGCCGCATCACGTTATGGCTGGCGACCTTCAGCCCGATCACCACCTTTGCCCGCGCCAAGCCGATGCAGCGTACGAACTTGCCGCCTTGTTGGGCCAAGCGCGCAAACGGGTGCTCGCCGAACACCCGATCCTTGGCAATTCGACGGTTCCGGCGCTTTGCTGCCTCGCTCAAGGGCTTGCGCGCATGCCCTTGATGTTGGATCGCGGGGCGGTAACCACGCCTTTTCAGGTCTGCTTCCCGCGCTGCATCGGCATACCCGCTATCGGCCCATACCGTGCGGCCGGTGTTGTCCGGGTCCAGCACCTGCTCGAAGTGACGGCTGTCGTGCACGTTGGCCGCGCTCACGTCGTAGCGGCGGATGAAGCCCCAGCGACGGTCCGTGCTGGCGTGCAGCTTGTAGCCGTAGAACGCCACCCCATGCTTCCTGGTCCAACGTGCCTGCATATCCTTCTGCGCACGCTTGGCATCGCTCCAGTCCTGGCCGACGTCATCGCCCTGCTTGATCTGCGCGTTCTCTTCGCGCGTGTTGCGCTGGATCGGAGCGCTGACGATGCTGGCGTCGATGATCTGACCGCCGCGGGCAATGAACCCGGCACGTTGCAATTGCTCACCGATCGCCGCGCTGATGTCGCCCATCAGATCCTTGGTCTTGAGCCGTTCGCGCCACACCCAGATCGTCTTGGCGTCGGGCACCTTGCCGCTGTGTTCCAGTCCGAGGAATTGCTGGAAGCTGCGCCGATCCAGCACCTGGTACTCCAGCGCATCGTCGGAGAGGTTGTACAACTGCTGCAACAGCAGCAGCTTGATCATCACCTGCGTCGGCCAAGCCGGACGGCCACCGCGCTTGCCAGTACCCAAGGACAGCTTCGCGTCTACGACGTGAGCAATCCCGGCAAAGTCGATATGCCGTGACAGCAGAGCCAGAGGATCGCCGATCTGCTGCCGCTTGGCTTCGCGTTCGTGGCCGGCAAACAGGCTGATCATCGTGGCGTCCTCGGCGTGTTCTCCAGACCAATGATGCCAAAGGCGGGGTTTTTAGAGGTGCCCTGAAGTCCCTCCCACAGGGGAGTCAATCCGATCGCCCATGCCGACAGCACCGAAGGCACGCGCCTCATGTGTGAGGGACTTCAGTCCCGACTGCAGCGCAACGGATCAGCCAGTGGCTGCGCTTGTCGCGATGAAGCTGCTTCCAGAGCGGGCAATCCCATGCGCCATGCCGACATCCACAGCACCAGCGCACGAGCCTCTTGTGGGAGGGACTTCAGTCCCGACTGCAGTGCAACGGATCGGCCCACTGCCCCGCTTGTCGCGACCACACGTCAGCGCAGCAGCCGCTGCATGTACAGCGCGATCAGCCGCGGCCGGTCCAGTGCCAGGCAGACCTGCGCATTGGCCACCGCGCCCGGTGCGTCCGCCGTCGGCGTCTCGCGGGTATAGCCCTTGTCGTCGACCACGATGCGCAGCGGCACGGTGGGGCACAGGCCGGGATCCAGCAACTGCGCCACCGGCACCACGTCGAACAGGGTCGGGGTGGCGCTGGCCCAGGGCTGGTCGGTGTCGCGCCACTGGTAGTAGAGCTGCGCCAGCGCATCGGTCAGCGGCTCGCCATGGGCGAACAGCGCCACCCGCTCCGGCTCCTCCAGGGTCACCTGGGTGGCGTCCAGCGGCAGCATCACGATCGGCACGCCGGCGCCGAACACGCGCTGCGCGGCGGGAATGTCGGCGGCGATGTTGTACTCGGCCGCCGGCGGACTCGGCGGGCGGTAGCGCGACTTGCCGTAGCCCACGCGCACCGAGCCGCCCATCAGCACCACCTGCTTGAGCTGGGCGAAACCGGCCGGATCGCGCTGCTGCGCGCGCGCCGCGTCGGTCAGCGGGCCGAGCACCAGCAGGCTGACTTCGCCGGGATGGCGCCGCGCCTGGTCCAGGATGAACTGCGCCGCATCCGGCACCTTGCGCGGCAGCGTGCCCTTCGCCGCCCAGCGCGCCTGGCTGAAGGGGATGGTACTGTCGGTGCGCTCCCCGATCGCCAGCGGGATGTCGCTGCGGCCGGCCTGCTGCAGCAGCCGCTGCAGCAGCTGCGCGCGCAGGCCGGTATCGCCCCAGGCCGAGGCGATGCCCAGCACCTGCAGCTCCGGACTGCGCAACAGCAGCGCCAGCGCGAACGCATCGTCGATGTCGTCGCCGACGTCGGTGGACACCACCACCTTCTGCAGCGACGCGGCCGTTGTTGCCGCCGTGGCCGCCGTGGCCGCCGTCGCATCGTTCACCCACACGGCCGCGATCAGCAGCGCCGACGCCGCCCATTGCTTCAGCACGCGCATGCGCGTCTCCCAAAAAAGAACCGCCGGCATGATAGCCGGCGGTCGGTGTTGCAACGGCGAGGCCGCGGATCAGAAGTTGGCGCGGAACTGTGCGCCGACGATGCGCGGATCGTTGATGAAGCCGGTGAGGTTGTTGAAGTCGATCGCACCGGTGGCGCGGATCTGGTTGGTGCAGTTGCGGCAGAACACCGAGACCTCGTACGCGCCGGCGCCCCAGTTGTAGCCGATCTTGGCACCGCCCTCGAGCAGCGGCTGGCCGACGAACTCGCGCGAGTCGTACAGGAAGAAGTTGATCTCGCTGCGGTAGGACCAGTCGGTGAAGAAGAAGAACTCGGCGTCGTCGCCGACCGGGATGCCGTAGCGCAGGGTCGCGTTGCCCATCCACTTGGCCGCCTGCGGCAGCACGTTGCCGTCGATCAGCGCGCGGCCGGAGGCATTGATCGGATCGGTCACGGTGCAGGTGCGGCACACGCCGACCGACAGGGTCGGGTCCTCGATGCGGGTCCAGTTGTAGGCGCCGCCCAGGGTCATGCGCAGGTTCTGGGTCAGCAGCGCTTCGAAGTCGAACTCGGCGCCGCGCGCCTTGGAGGCCTTGGCGTTGAGCAGGCGCACGTCGTTGGAGGCGCCGCCGACCGCGGTCAGCTGCTGGTTCTTCACCTTGAAGTCGTAGACGTCGAAGCTCAGGCGCGCACGCTTGTCGAACAGGTCGGACTTGATGCCGACCTCGAACGAATCCACGGTCTCCGGTGCGGCCACGGTCAGCGGCGCGGTGGCCGACGGCACGCCGAAGCTGGCGCCGCGGAAACCACGGGCGGCGCGCGCATAGACGTTGACGTCGTCGTTGATGGTGTAGGTGGCGCTGAGATCGCCGGTGACCTTGGAATTGTCGGTGCTGCCGCTGGAGGGCTGCTGCAGGGTCACGCGGTCCAGCGCGAGCACGTCGAAGGTCTTCTTGTCGTAGGTGTAGCGGATGCCGGCGCGCAGGTTCAGGCGCTCGGTGGCCGCGTAGTTCAGCGAGCCGAACGCCGCCCACGAGGTGTTGCGCTGGCGGGTCAGCTGGTAGCTGGACAGGGTGCCGCCGGCCAGGGTGTTGTAGGTGTAGTTCTCGCCTTCCACCGAATCGTTGAAGTAGTACAGGCCGGCCTGCCAGTTCAGCGGCCCGGCGTACTGCGACTCGGCGCGCAGCTCCTGCGAGTACTGGTCCAGGTTCTTGATGCCGCCGGCGGTTTCCACCGGGAACGGGATCACCCCGGGGCCGGACGGCGGCGCGAACACCGCGCCGTAGCCGCCGTCGATGTCGCCGCGGCTGTAGTACTTGCCGATGCCCTCGTAGCCGGTGATCGAGTGCAGCACGATGTCGCCCAGGTCCCAGGTCAGGTTGGCGCTGCCGCCGTAGGTCTGCAGTTCCTGGGTGTTCTTGCCGTCGATGGACACCTTGTCCGGGTCGAAGCCGGCGACCAGCTGGTTGGTGCCCGGCTGGAAGATGTTGGCGCGGAACAGCCGCGCGGTGCCGTCGAGGTGGCGCGCATGCGCGTTGAACAGCGCGCTGAAGTCCTCGCCCGGCTGGAACAGCACCTGCAGGCGCACCGCCGAATCCATGTAGCCTTCGAAGGAGCGGTTGTCGATGGTGTTGTCGACCCAATCGCCGCGGCGCTGGCCCAGCGCCGACAGGCGCGCGGCCCACTTGTCGCCCATCGCCACGCTCAGGCCGGTTTCCATGGTCATGGTGCCGTAGGTGCCGTAGGACAGGCTGGCGTAGCCGTCGTTGGCGCCGATGGTCGGCTTGACCGAGTTGAACTTGACCACGCCGGCGGGGGTGTTGCGGCCGAACAGCGTGCCCTGCGGACCGCGCAGCACTTCCAGGCTCTGCAGGTCGAAGATCGGGAAGCCCTTCAGGAACGCGTTCTCGGCGACCACGTCGTCATAGATCAGCGACACCGGCTGCGAGGCGTAGGTGTTGAAGTCGGTGTTGCCGTAGCCGCGGATGTAGAAGCGCGGGAACACGCGGCCGTTGGACGACTCGACGTTGAGGCTGGGCGCCTTGCCGGCCAGCACGCGCACGTCCGAGCCGCTGGTGGCGATGGCGTCCAGGTATTCCGGGCGCAGCACGCTGGCCGACACCGGCACGTCCTTGGAGTCCTCGGCGCGGCGCTCGGCGGTGACCTTGATCGTGTCCAGACGGGCGACCCCGTCGGTGCTGTCCGCCTGCTGGGCGGCGGCGGGGAACGAAAGCGCGGAAACGACGGCAACGGCAAGCGCACTGGCGCGCAGCGACCAACTGGCAGACATGGGAACTCCGGGATGGGTGGGCGTAATCGGGAGCGCGCCGAGTCCTTGCCGCGCCGCAGCATAATTAACACAAAATATACAACCTGCGGCGGCCGGCGTCACCTGGGGAGGCGGGGATTTGGGATTGGGGAGTCGGGATTGGCAAAAGCGGGGCCGTTGCGGGGGCTGCTCGCCTGCCGGCCCGGGCCGGCTTCCCTTTTCGGATGGCCGCAGCCGCTTTTGGTCGCGTCGGGACTGAAGTCCCTCCCACAAGGCATCTCGCGGTCCCATGCTCCGCCACCGCCACCGCCACCGCCACCGGTGCCGGTGCCGGTGCCGGTGCCGGCGACTGCGCGCTGTGCATGCTCTTGTGGGAGGGACTTCAGTCCCGACGCGCGAAGTTCTCAGGCTGCAGGCCGTTTTTGAGCGCCGGTGGAAGCAACACGCCCCGGTAATGCTTCAACCATGCCACGCCGCTCCTCCGAGCACCCATGCCAAACCGCATGTCCTGCGCCCGCGGCCGAAAGGCAAGCAGCAAAAGGCCATCCCGCTGCCGCAAGCCCAACCGGGCCGCACGAAATCGCATCGCAAGCCACGCGCCGCTTCACACAGCGACCGCCACTGACGTCTGAAGAGCGCGCATCCGCGCTGCCTTTGGAGAGACTCGATGTTCACACCCCGATCCCTGTCCCTCGTCGCGTTCTGCGCGACGCTGCTCACCTGTTCCGCCCAGGCCAAGACCTGCACCGCGGTCGACAACATCGTGGCCAGCACCGCGTCGGACACCGCCAATCGCGACGCTGGCGGTACTGGCGGGCATGTCGGCCTGCACATGCAGAACGCCACGACGCCGCTGCCGCCCAGCGGCGCGCAGAGTCAGCTCGGAAAATCGGCGTTCGCCAACTGGGCGACGTTCCAGGGCGCCTTCAACAACTGGGCAGCGGCCAAGACCGGCAAGCACGTCGACTGCGGCACCGGTGGCGGCGCGAAGGACATCGTCGATGCGGCCAGTGTCGGCATCACCGCGGGATGGGCCTGCACCTCCGCCGACGGGGACGGCATCTGCACCAACTGGCGCAAGTTCACCCCGGTCAAGGTCTGCTTCTGGTACGCCAACTCTCCGGGCGCGAAAGGCACGGCGGGCAAGTGGCTGCTCAACACGGCCTACCCGTCGCTCAACGCGGACTGCAGTTGAGCGGTCCCGCCACCGTTGATTGCGCCGTGCGGCGCTGGCGCCTCCGCACGGCCTGCCGGCTCAACCGGCCGGCGTTTCCGGCACCCGCACCCAGCCTTCCATCAGCACGCGCGCGCTGCGGCTCATCAAGGCCTTGGTGACGGCCCACTGGCCGTCCACCTGGCGCGCCTCGGCGCCGACCCGCAAGGTGCCGGAGGGATGACCGAAGCGCACCGCGGTGCGTTCGCCACCGCCGGCGGCGCGGTTGACCAGGGTGCCGGGGATCGCCGCAGCGGTGCCGATCGCCACCGCCGCGGTGCCCATCATCGCGTGGTGCAGCTTGCCCATCGACATCGCCCGCACCAGCAGGTCGATGTCGGCGGCCGCCACCGGCTTGCCGCTGGAGGCGGTGTAGTCGGCCGGCGGCGCGACGAAGGCGACCTTGGGCGTGTGCTGGCGGGTCGCCGCATCTTCAAGCGTGGCGATCAGGCCCATGCGCAGCGCGCCGTACGCGCGGATGGTCTCGAAGCGCTGCAGCGCCTGCGCATCGCCGTTGATCGCGTCCTGCAGTTCGGTGCCCTGGTAACCCAGCGCCTGCGCCTCGAGAAAGATCGTGGGGATACCCGCGTTGATCAGGGTCGCCTGGAGGCTGCCGACGCCGGGCACCTCCAGCGTGTCGACCAGGTGGCCGGTGGGGAACATGGCGCCGCCGGCGCCGTCCTCGTCGGCGGCCGGGTCGAGGAATTCCAGCGCGATCTCCGCCGCAGGGAAGGTCACCCCGTCCAGTTCGAAATCGCCGGTTTCCTGCACTGCGCCGTCGGTCATCGGCACCTGCGCGACGATGGTCTTGCCGATGTTGGCCTGCCAGATCCGCACCGTGGCCACGCCATCGCGCGGAATCCGCGCCGGATCCACCAACCCGGCGGCGATCGCGAACGGCCCCACCGCCGCCGACAGGTTGCCGCAGTTGCCGCTCCAGTCCACGAACGCGCGCTCGATCGCCACCTGGCCGAACAGATAGTCCACGTCGTGGTCCGGGCGCGTGCTCGTCGCCACGATCACGGTCTTGCTGGTACTGGAGGTCGCCCCGCCCATACCGTCGATCTGCTTGGCATAGGGATCGGGGCTGCCGATCACCCGCTGCAGCAGCGCATCGCGCGCCGGGCCCGGCGTCTGCGCCGTCGCGGGCAGGTCCTGCAGGCGGAAGAACACGCCCTTGGAGGTGCCGCCGCGCATGTAGGTGGCGGGGATGCGGAGTTGCGGAGCGTGGGCCATGGCGGTTCCGGGTGCGTACGAAAAGAAGAGACGGCGGATCAGGGCGAATCGGGAATCTCGGGCTCGACCAGTTGCGTCAGCAGGGTCAGCGACTCCTGCCAGCCGAGATGGCAGAACTCCACCGGGATCTGCGGCGGGATGCCTTCCTGCACGATCTCCAGCGCGGTACCGCAGGCCACCGGCCGCAGCCGCACGGTCACGATCATCTCGCCGGGCAGGTCCGGGTTGTCGAAGCGGTCGGTGTGGCGGATCAGCTGGCCGGGCACCAGTTCCAGGTAGGTTCCACCGAAGGCGCTGCTGGTGCCGGTGCCGAGGTTGGTGAAGCTCATCCGGTAACTGCCGCCCACCCGCGCGTCCAGCGCATGCACGGTGGCGACGAAGCCATGCGGCGGCAGCCATTTGACCAGCGCCGCCGGCTCCAGGAAGGCGCGGTAGACGCGCTCGGCCGGCGCGCGCAGCACGCGATGCAGGTGGACGGTCGCGGTGGTGGCGGCGGACGTGGTCATGGCGGTCTCCTCGGCGGTGGCGGGCGCGGCCAGCATGGCACGCGCCCGATGACAGCGGCAGCCGGCTCAGGCGCTGCGGGCGTCCTCGAGGAAATCCTGGGCGAAGCGCTGCAGCACGCCGCCAGCCTCGTAGATGGACACTTCCTCGTTGCTGTCCAGGCGGCACAGCACCGGCACCTCCACCACGGCGCCGTCCTTGCGCACGATGCGCAGGGTCAGCGTGGCGCCCGGCGTGCGCGCGCCGACCACGTCGAAGGTCTCGCTGCCGTCGATGCCCAGGGTCGTACGCGTGGTGCCCGGCAGGAACTGCAGCGGCAGCACGCCCATGCCGATCAGGTTGGTGCGGTGGATGCGCTCGAAGCCCTCGGCCACGATCGCCTCGACCCCGGCCAGGCGCACGCCCTTGGCCGCCCAGTCGCGCGAGGAACCCTGGCCGTAGTCGGCGCCGGCGATCACGATCAGCGGCTGCTTGCGCGCCATGTAGGTTTCGATCGCCTCCCACATGCGCAGCACCTGCCCGTCCGGCTCCAGCCGGGCCAGCGAGCCCTGCTTCACCTTGCCGTCGACCACCGCCATTTCGTTGATCAGCTTCGGGTTGGCGAAAGTGGCGCGCTGCGCGGTGAGGTGGTCGCCGCGATGGGTGGCGTAGGAATTGAAGTCCTCCTCCGGCACGCCCATGTGCGCCAGGTATTCGCCGGCGGCGCTGTCGGCCAGGATCGCGTTGGACGGGGACAGGTGGTCGGTGGTGATGTTGTCGCCGAGCACCACCAGCGCGCGCATGCCGCGCAGCGTGCGTTCGCCGGCCAGCGCGCCTTCCCAGTACGGCGGGCGGCGGATGTAGGTGCTGCGCGGGCGCCAGGCGTACAGCGGCGCCACCGGCGCGCCCTGCTCCACGCGCACGTTGAACATCGGCGCATAGACGCGGCGGAACTGCTCCGGCTTCACCGCCGCCCGCACCGCCGCATCGATCTCGGCGTCGCTGGGCCAGATGTCCTTCAGCCGCACCTCGCGGCCGTCGGCGTCGGTGCCCAGCACGTCCTTCTCGATGTCGAAGCGCACCGTGCCGGCGATGGCGTAGGCGATCACCAGCGGTGGCGAGGCCAGGAACGCCTGCTTGGCGTAGGGATGGATGCGCCCGTCGAAGTTGCGGTTGCCCGACAGCACCGCGGTGGCGTACAGGTCGCGCTCCACGATCTCCTGCTGGATGCGCGGATCCAGCGCGCCGCTCATGCCGTTGCAGGTGGTGCAGGCGAAGGCGACGATGCCGAAGCCCAACGCCTCCAGGTCCGACAGCAGGCCGGCCTCTTCCAGGTACAGCTGCACCGCCTTGGAACCCGGCGCCAGCGAGGTCTTCACCCACGGCTTGCGGGCCAGGCCGCGCGCGCGCGCATTGCGCGCCAGCAGGCCGGCGGCGATGACGTTGCGCGGGTTGGAGGTGTTGGTGCAACTGGTGATGGCGGCGATGATCACCGCACCGTCGGGCATGCGCCCCTGCGCCTGCTCGGCCTGGCCGGCGGCCAGCTTGCTGGCGTCGGCGATGCCGCGCGCGGCCAGCTCGGTGGTCGCCACGCGCTTGTGCGGATTGCTGGGGCCGGCCATGTTGCGCACCACCTGCGACAGGTCGAAGCGCAGCACGCGCTCGTACTGCGCGGTGGCCAGCGCATCGGCCCACAGCCCGGTAGTGCGCGCGTACTGTTCCACCAGCGCCACCTGCGCTTCCTCGCGCCCGGTCAGGCGCAGGTAGTCGAGCGTCTGCTGGTCGATGTAGAACATCGCCGCGGTGGCGCCGTATTCCGGGCACATGTTGGAGATGGTGGCGCGGTCGCCGATGGTCAGCGCGGCGGCGCCTTCGCCGAAGAATTCCAGATAGGCGCCGACCACACGCTCCTGGCGCAGGAACTCGGTCAACGCCAGCACCACGTCGGTGGCGGTGATGCCGGGCTGCGGCCGGCCGCTCAGCTCGACGCCGACGATGTCCGGCAGGCGCATCCACGAGGCGCGGCCGAGCATCACGCTCTCCGCTTCCAGCCCGCCGACGCCGATCGCGATCACGCCCAGCGCATCCACGTGCGGGGTATGGCTGTCGGTGCCCACGCAGGTATCGGGGAAGGCGACGCCGTCGTGCACGTAGATCACCGGCGACATCTTCTCCAGATTGATCTGATGCATGATGCCGTTGCCCGGCGGGATCACGTCCACGTTGCGGAACGCGCGCTTGCTCCAGTCGATGAAGTGGAAGCGATCCTCGTTGCGGCGATCCTCGATCGCGCGGTTCTTGGCGAAGGCCTGCGGATCGTCGCCGCCGCACTCCACCGCCAGCGAGTGATCGACGATCAACTGCACCGGCACCACCGGATTGACCTTGGCCGGATCGCCGCCCTGCTCGGCGATGGCATCGCGCAGCCCGGCCAGGTCGACCAGCGCGGTCTGGCCGAGGATGTCGTGGCACACCACCCGCGCCGGAAACCACGGAAAATCCAGGTCGCGGCGGCGCTCGATCAACTGCAGCAAGGCGTCGTGCAGCAGATCCGGATCGCAGCGACGCACCAGGTTCTCGGCGAACACCCGCGAAACATAGGGCAGGCCGGCATAGGCGCCCGTGCTGATCGCATCGACTGCGGCCTGCGCGTCGAAGTAGTCCAGCGCGGTGCCGGGAAGGGATTTACGGTAGTGGCTGTTCATGGCTGGCTACAGTAGAGAAAAAGCGAAGACGGAACCCCTTCTCCCTTCGGGACCTTGGCCCCCTTCTTGGGGGAAGGTGCCCCGAAGGGGCGGATGAGGGTACGGGCGAAGCTCTTGCGACCGAACACCACGAGGCTGCGCCCGTACCCTCACCCCCGACCCCTCTCCCGGTGGGAGAGGGGAGTGTCACTCGGGGTCGAGGCGTACAGGCGCATCACTTGCGCTGATCGATCGGCACGAACGCCTGATCCTCCGGCCCCACGTAGTTCGCGCTGGGGCGGATGATCTTGCCGTCGACGCGCTGCTCGATGATGTGCGCGCTCCAGCCAGCGGTGCGGGCGATCACGAACAGCGGGGTGAACATCGCCGTCGGCACGCCCATCATGTGGTAGCTGACCGCGCTGAACCAGTCCAGGTTGGGGAACATCTTCTTGATGTCCCACATCACCGTCTCCAGGCGCTCGGCGATGTCGTACATCTTGCGGCTGCCCTGCGCCTCGGACAGTTCGCGCGCCACGTCCTTGATGACCTGGTTGCGCGGGTCCGACACCGTGTACACCGGGTGGCCGAAGCCGATGATGACTTCCTTGCGCTCGACCCGCGCGCGGATGTCCGCCTCGGCCTCGTCCGGGGTGTCGTAGCGCTTCTGCACCTCGAAGGCGACCTCGTTGGCACCGCCGTGCTTGGGCCCGCGCAGCGCGCCGATGCCGCCGGCGATGGCGCTGTACATGTCGCTGCCGGTGCCGGCGATGACCCGGCAGGCGAAGGTGGACGCGTTGAACTCGTGTTCGGCGTAGAGGATCAGGCTGGTGTGCATCGCCTGCACCCATTCCTCGTGCGGCTTGAAGCCGTGCAGCAGGCGCAGGAAATGCCCGCCGATCGAGTCGTCGTCGGTCTCCACCTCGATGCGCCGGCCGTTGTGGCTGTAGTGGTACCAGTACAGCAGCATCGAGCCGAGGCTGGCCATCAGCTTGTCGGCGATGTCGCGCGCGCCGGGATGGTTGTGGTCGTCCTTCTCCGGCTGCACGCAGCCCAGCACCGACACGCCGGTGCGCATCACGTCCATCGGATGCGCCGACGGCGGCAACTGCTCCAGCGCGGCCTTGACCGCGGCGGGGATGCCGCGCAGCGAGCGCAGCTTGGCCTTGTAGCCGCGCAGCTCGCTGTTGCTGGGCAGCTTGCCGTGCACCAGCAGGTAGGCGATCTCCTCGAACTGGCTGGTGCGCGCCAGGTCCAGGATGTCGTAGCCGCGGTAGTGCAGGTCGTTGCCGCTGCGGCCCACCGTGCACAGCGCGGTGTTGCCGGCGGCGGTGCCGGACAGGGCCACCGATTTCTTCGGCTTGAAGGCGGGGGCGGTCTGCGGAGCGGTGTCGTTCATGGCGAATCTCCCGGTGTTGCGGTCGGATGGACGCAGTGGATCAGGGTGCGTGCGGCGCCGGTGGCCAGGCCCCGGCGCGCTCGAGCAGTTGCTGCAGCATGGCGATCTGGCGGTTCTGCTGATCCACCAGCGTCGCCCAGTCCTGCTCGCGCAGCTGGTTGAGCTTCTCGTGCACCTGCAGGATTTCCAGTTCGGATTTGATGTTCACTTCGTAGTCGTTCTGCGCGCGCAGGCGGTCCACCGCCGCCTGGCGGTTCTGGCTCATCATGATCACCGGCGCCTGGATCGCGGCCAGGCACGACAGGCACAGATTGAGCAGGATGTAGGGATACGGATCGAAGGCGTGCGCCAGCACCAGGCTGTTGAGCGCGATCCAGCCCAGCAGCACCACGCAGAAGCCGATGATGAATGTCCAACTGCCGCCGATCTCGGCGACGCGGTCGGCGACGCGCTCGCCCAGCGAGCGCTCGCGGTCGGCCTGCTTGACGATGTCGCGGGCCACGTGGCGCTTGGCGATGAAGCGCTCCACCACCTCGCGCTCGGCTTCGGGCAGCTTCTCCAGTTCGGTCTGCAGCAGCTGCCGCGCGGTCTGGCGGCGATCGATGCGGCTGCGCAGCGACGAAGAGGGACCGGCATTGGGATTCATGGACGGACTCGGGCGGGAAAATCGCCGCCGATCATGCGCCCTTGCCGGCGAACAGCGCATCCAGGCGCTGCTCGAAGGCGTGGTAGCCGATGCGCTCGTACAGCTCCTCGCGGGTCTGCATGCGCTCCAGCACTCCCTGCTGATGGCCGTCGCGGCGGATCGCGGTGTATACGTCCTCGGCGGCCTTGTTGGCGGCGCGGAACGCCGACAGCGGGAACAACTGGATCGCCACGCCGGCCGATGCCAGTTCGTCGCGGGTGAACAGCGGTGTCTTGCCGAACTCGGTGATGTTGGCCAGCACCGGCACCTTCACCGCGTCGACGAAACGACGGTAGGTGTCCAGGTCGTAGGCGGCCTCGGCGAAGATGCCGTCGGCGCCGGCCTCCACGCAGGCGATGGCGCGTTCGATCGCCGCGTCCACGCCCTCGGTCTGGATCGCGTCGGTGCGCGCGATCAGGAAGAAGTCCGGATCGGTCTTGGCATCGGCCGCGGCCTTGACCCGGTCCACCATCTCGCCCTGGCTGACGATCTCCTTGCCCGGGCGGTGGCCGCAGCGCTTGGCGCCGACCTGGTCCTCGATGTGGCAGGCCGCCGCGCCGGCCTTGATCAGCGCCTTGATGGTGCGCTCGATGTTGAACGCGCTCGGGCCGAAGCCTGTGTCGATGTCCACCAGCAGCGGCAGCGGGCACACGTCGGTGATGCGGCGCACGTCGATCAGCACGTCTTCAAGCGTGTTGATGCCCAGGTCCGGCAGGCCCAGCGAGCCGGCGGCGACGCCGCCGCCGGACAGGTAGATGGCCTTGTAGCCGGCGCGCTGCGCCAGCAGCGCATGGTTGGCGTTGATCGCGCCGATCACCTGCAACGGCGCTTCGGCGGCCAGGGCGGCGCGAAAACCGGCGCCGGGGGAAACGAGGGACATGGGCGACTCCTGACGAAGAGGCGGCAACACCCCGCCGGGCGTTCCGCGATGGGCGCCAATCTGGCACTCTCGCCGGCACGGATCAATCTTGATTCAATGAATCAACCTATCATCCCTTCATGTCCGACAGCCCCGACCGCAACCTGATCTCCGCCGCGGAGGCCTGCGCCCTGCTCGGCATCAGCAGCGCCACCTTGTACGCCTATGTCAGCCGCGGCCTGCTCAGCTCGCGCGCTGGTCCCGACCACCGCAGCCGCGCCTATCTGCGCGCCGAAGTGGAGCGGCTGGCGCAGCGCAAACGCGCCGGCCGCGGCGCCGCGCGCGGTGCCGCGCAGAGCCTGGACCGCGGCCTGCCAGTGCTGGAGACGCGGATCTCGCTGATCCGCCCGGACGGCCCCTACTACCGCGGACGCTCGGCGGTGGCCATGGTCCGCGCCGGCGCCAGCCTGGAGGACGTCGCGCGGCTGCTGTGGGACTGCCCCGACGGCGAAGACCCGTTCGCCAGCGCCCCGGTCGCGCCGTGGCCGGCGGTGCTGGCGCCGCTGGCCGGGCATGTCGCGCTGCCGCCGCTGGAACGCGCCATGGCCTGCATCCCGCTGCTGGCCCTGGACCTGCGCCAGTCGCTCAACGCCGCCCCCGGCGTGCGCCGCGAGATCGCCGCCACCCTGCTGCGGCAGAACGCCGCGCTGCTGGTCGGCACCGCGCCGGACGCACGCCCGCTGCATCGCCTGATCGCCGACCACTGGCGTCCCGGCGACGCCGACTTCGCCGAACTGGTGCGCGCCGCGCTGCTGCTGTGCGCCGACCACGAACTCAACGTCTCCGCCTTCGCCGCCCGCGTGGTCGCCTCCACCGGCGCGCCGCTGCACGCCACCGTCAGCGCCGGCCTGGCCGCCCTGTCCGGCCCGCGCCACGGCGGCGCCACCGCCCGCGCCCACGCCCTGCTGCGCGACGCCCAGGACGCGCCCAGCGCCGCCGCCCTGATCGCCGAACGCTGGCAGCGCGGCGACGACCTGCCCGGCTTCCACCACGCCCTGTACCCCGACGGCGACCCGCGCGCGGCCGAAGTGCTGCGTCTGCTGCGCGAACGCAGCGGCGACAGCGCGCGGATGCAGCACGTGGACGCGGTGATCGCCGCCGCCCAGGACTGCAGCGGCCAGCGCCCGAACATCGACTGCCTGCTCGCCGCGCTCTGCTTCGTCCACGACCTGCCGGCGGCGCACGCCCTGGTGCTGTTCGCCGCCGCCCGCCAGGCCGGCTGGCTGGCCCACGCCCTGGAACAGCAGGCCCTGGGCAAGCTGATCCGCCCCCGCGCCCGCTACGCCGGGGCGATGCCGGAGGATGGCGCTGGACGTAGCTGACACGTCGGGAGACGCCAAACCCGTTCAGCGCCCCCATCTCGCCAAAGGCACCGCCAAAGGTGTACAAATGTACACCATGACCACCCTGTCCCCGCAGCGCGCCGCCATCCTCGCCTACGTCCATGCCTGCATCGAGCAGGACGGGCGGCCGCCAAGCCTGGCCGAGATCGCCGAACGCTTCGGCTTCGCCTCGCGCAATGCCGCGCGCAAGCACGTGCAGGCGCTGGTCGAGGCCGGGCTGCTGGCGCAGGTGCCGCAGCAGGCGCGCAGCCTGCGCCCGGCGCAGGCCGGCAGCCGCAGCGAACTACTGCAGTTGCCGGTGCTGGGCCGGGTCGCCGCCGGCGTGCCGATCGGCGCCGACATCGGCCTGGACCAGCAGTTGCGCCTGGACCGCGCGGTGTTCGCGCTGCGCCCGGACTACCTGCTGCGGGTGCAGGGCGACTCGATGATCGACGACGGCATCCTCGACGGCGACCTGGTCGGGGTGCGCCGCGCCGCCGATGCGCGCAACGGCCAGATCGTGGTGGCACGGCTGGACGGCGAACTCACCATCAAGCGCTACCGCGCCGATGGCGATGGCATCGCGCTGCTGCCGCGCAATCCTGCCTATGCGCCGATCGTGGTCGCTCCCGGGCAGGACTTCGCCATCGAAGGGCATTACTGCGGCCTGATCCGGCCCGGCTGATGGCCGCCGTCGTCGCCCTCGATCGCCTGCTGGCCGAGCGCCGGGTCTGGCGCGGCCAGCCGACGGCGCTGCCGCCCAGCGCGCAGCCCACCGGGCACGCCGCGCTGGACGCGGTGCTGCCCGCGCGCGGCTGGCCGGAGATGGCCCTGACCGAACTGCTGCACGCCGCCGACGGCATCGGCGAGCTGCAGCTGCTGTGGCCGACCCTGGCACGGCTGTCGCAAGGCGGCGGCCGCATCGTGCTGGTCGATCCGCCGTACCTGCCCTACCCCGCCGCCTGGGCCCAGGCCGGGGTGGCGCTGGCGCAGGTGCAGATCGTCCGTGCCGGTGCGGATGCGGCCTGGGCCGCCGAGCAATGCCTGCGTTCGGGCAGTTGCGCGACGGTGCTGTGCTGGCCGGGGCTGGCCGGCGACAAGACCCTGCGCCGGCTGCAGGTGGCCGCCGAGACCGGACGCACCCTGGGCTTCGCCTACCGGCCGCTGAAGGCCGCCGCCAATCCGTCGCCGGCCGCGCTGCGCATCGCCATCGACGCCGCGCCGGCGCAACTGCGCGTGCTCAAGTGCCGCGGCGGGCTGGCGCCGGCGCGGCCGATCGCCCTGTCCGCCCTGGCGACCGGGTGAGGCCGCTGCCGTGCGCTGGGCCTGCATCCTGTTGCCGCAACTGGCGCTGGACACCGTCCTGCGTCGCTGGCCGACGCCGGACGAACCGCTGGCGTTGCTCGACGGCCCGCCGCAGCGGCGCACGCTGAAGGCGGTCAACGCCGCCGCGCGCGCCCGCGGCCTGCGCCCCGGACAATCGCTGGTCACCGCGCAAGCGCTGTGCGATCGCTTCGCCACAGCCCTGCACGATGCCGAAGAAAGCCGCCGCAGCCAGCAGTTCCTTGCGGCGTGGGCGTACCGCTTCAGTTCGCTGGTCAGCACCGACTACCCCGGCGCGCTGCTGCTGGAGATCGAGGCCAGCCTCGGCCTGTTCGGGCCATGGCCGCGTTTCGAGGCGCGACTGCGCGAGGAACTGACCGCGCTGGGCTTCCGCCACCGCATCGTGGTCGCGCCGCATCCGCTGGCCGCGCGCGCGCTGGTCAATGCCCACGACGGCATCGCCCTGCTCGACAACGCCGCGCTGCAGCGCGCGCTGGGGCAGTTGCCGATCGCCCGCGCCGGGTTGTCGCCGGCCCTGGCCGAGGGCTTCGCGCGGATGGGCCTGCGCCGCCTGCAGCAGCTGTTCGCGCTGCCGCGCACCGGGCTGGCGCGGCGCTATCCGCCGGCCCTGCTGCAGCACCTGGACGCGTTGCGCGGGCAGGCGCCGCTGCCGCTGCAGTACTACCTGCCGCCGGACCGCTTCGATGCGCGCGTGGAACTGGGCTATGCCACCGAATCCAACCAGGCTCTGCTGTTCCCGCTGCGTCGCCTGACCCAGGACCTGGCCGCGTTCCTGGCCGGACGCGACGGCGGCGTGCAGCGCTTCCGCCTGCTGCTGGAACACGAGGACCTGGAGTCCAGCGTGGTGCCGGTGGGCCTGCTCGCCGCCGAGCGCGATGCGGCGATGCTGTTCGAGCTGGCGCGCGGGCGCTTGCAGCAGGCCAGCGTGCCGGCGCCGGTGCAGGCGCTGCGCCTGTGTGCCGACGAACTGCCGCCGTTCGTGCCGGCCGCGCGCGAACTGTTCGACGAGCGCGCGCAACAGGCGCTGCCGTGGGAGCAACTACGCGAACGCCTGCGCGCACGCCTGGGCGACGACGCCGTGCACGGCCTGCGCGCGCACGCCGACCATCGCCCGGAACTGGCCTGGCGCGCCGAATCCAGCACGGCGCGCAGCACGAGCACACCCGCCGCCGCACCGCCACGCCCCGGCTGGCTGCTGCAGCAGCCAATTCCGCTGCGCGAGCGCGCGCCCGAGCGTCTGGCCGGTCCGGAGCGCATCGAGAGCGGCTGGTGGGACGATGGCGACGTGCGTCGCGACTACTACGTCGTGCGCACCCGCCAGGGCCAGCGCGCCTGGGCCTTCGCCCCGGCCGACGCGCCGGACGCACTGATGCTGCACGGCTGGTTCGCATGAGCCACACCCCGCCGCATCCGCGCATGCCGCCGCGCCTGCGGCTGCTGCCGACGCCGGCGCCTGCGCAAACCAGCGCGCCCGCCACCAGCACGCCGCACGCGCCAGCCGACCCCACCCTGCCCGACTACGCCGAACTGCATTGCCTGTCCAACTTCAGCTTCCAGCGTGGCGCCTCGCACCCCTGGGAACTGTGCGAACGCGCGCTGCACCACGGCTACCGGGCGCTGGCGATCACCGACGAGTGCAGCCTGGCCGGCATCGTGCGTGCCTGGCAGGCGGCCCGGGACATGGGCCTGCACCTCATCGTCGGCAGCGAGATCCAGTTCGAGCACGGCCCCAAGCTGGTGCTGCTGGCCGAGACCCTGCACGGCTACCAGCGGCTGTGCCGGCTGATCACCCTGGCCCGGCGCCGCGCCGACAAAGGCAGCTACCGCGCGCTGCGCGAGGATCTGGCCAGCGCGGACGACGGCGCCGGCCTGCTGTGCCTGTGGCTAGCGCGCGGCGATGGCGACGACGCCGCGGACGGCGCCTGGCTGCAAGCCGGTTTCCCGCAGCGGCTCTGGCTGGCGGTGGAACTGCTGCGCGGCCCCGACGACGCCACGTTGCTGCAGGCGCGGCTGCAGTTGGCGCATGCACTGCAACTGCCCGCCGTGGCCTGCGGCGACGTGCACATGCATGCGCGCGGCCGCCGCGCGTTGCAGGACACCTTGACCGCAATCCGCCAGCGCCTGCCACTGCACGAAGCCGGTGCCCACCTGTATCCCAACGGCGAACGTCACCTGCGCCCGCGCACCACGCTGGCGTCGCTGTATCCGCCGGCGCTGCTGGCCGAAACCGTGCGCATCGCCCAGCGCTGCACATTCAACCTCGGCCAACTGCAATACGAATACCCGCACGAACTGGTACCGCCCGGACACACACCCACGCAGTGGCTGCGCATCCTCACCGAACGCGGCGCGGCGCAGCGCTGGCCGCACGGCGTGCCGGACAAGGCCCGGCGCCTGATCGAACACGAACTCGGCGTGATCGAGCGGCTGAAGTACGAGTCCTACTTCCTCACCGTCTACGACCTGGTGCGCTTCGCGCGCTCCAAGGACATCCTGTGCCAGGGTCGCGGCTCGGCGGCGAACTCGGCGGTGTGTTATGCGCTGGGCATCACCGCGATCGATCCGGACCGCATCGGCATGCTGTTCGAGCGCTTCATCTCCGAAGAGCGCAAGGAGCGGCCGGACATCGACATCGATTTCGAGCACGACCGCCGCGAGGAAGTGATCCAGTACATCTTCCGCCACTACGGCCGCGAGCGCGCCGCACTGGCCGCGGTTGCGATCAGCTACCACACGCGCAGCGCGGTGCGCGACGTGGCGCGCGCACTGGGCCTGCCCAGCGACACCGTCGATGCGCTGTCCTCCGCGCTGGGCCAGCGCGATCCGGTGGAGTCTGCACAGGAACTGCTGCGCGAACGCGGCTTCGACCCGGACACGCCGGTGATGCGGCGGCTGCTGGTGCTCGCCGGCCAACTGATCGGCTTCCCGCGGCACCTGTCGCAGCATCCCGGCGGCTTCGTCATCTCCGAGCATGCGCTGCACACCCTGGTGCCGGTGGAGAACGCGACCATGGCCGAGCGCACTGTGATCCAGTGGGACAAGGACGACCTGGAACTGGTCGGACTGATGAAGGTCGACGTGCTCGCGCTGGGCATGCTCAGCGCGCTGCGGCGCACCCTGGACCTGCTGCGCGCGCACCGCGGCCGCGACTACACGCTTGCGACCATTCCTGCCGAAGACCCTGAGACCTACGCGATGATCCAACGCGCCGACACCATCGGCGTGTTCCAGATCGAATCGCGCGCGCAGATGGCGATGCTGCCGCGGCTGCAGCCGAAAGAGTTCTACGATCTGGTCATCCAGGTGGCGATCGTGCGCCCCGGCCCGATCCAGGGCGGCATGGTGCATCCATACCTGCGTCGGCGCAGCGGCGAGGAGGCCACCGACGATCTGCCAGACGAGTTGCGCGAGGTGTTCAAGCGCACGCTCGGCGTACCGCTGTTCCAGGAACAGGTGATGCAACTGGCGGTGGTCGCCGCCGGCTACACGCCGGGCCAGGCCGATCAGTTGCGCCGTTCGATGGCGGCCTGGAAACGCCACGGCGGGCTGGAACCGCATCGCGACAAGTTGTTGCAGGGCATGCTGGAGAGGAACTACACCGCCGAATTCGCCGGACGCATCTTCGAACAGATCAAGGGCTTCGGCAGCTACGGCTTTCCCGAAAGCCACGCCGCCAGCTTCGCCCTGCTCACCTACGCCAGTTGCTGGCTCAAGTGCCACGAACCGGCCGCGTTCACCTGCGCGCTGATCAACAGTTGGCCGATGGGCTTCTACAGCCCCGATCAGTTGCTGCAGGACGCGCGTCGCCACGGCCTGCAGGTGCGACCGGTGGACGTGCGCTACAGCGACTGGGATTGCAGCCTGGAAGCGCATAGTCCCGACGCGCAGGTGCAGCCGGCGATCCGCCTGGGCCTGCGCCTGGTCCGCGGCCTGGCCGAGGACGCCGCCCTGCGCCTGCAGCAGGCGCGCGCGCACGCCCCATTCCACGACCTCGCCGACCTGTGCCACCGCGCTGCACTCGACGACAAGGCCCGCGCCGCGCTCGCCGACGCCGGGGCGTTGAAAGCGCTGGCCGGCCATCGCCATCGCGCACGCTGGGCCGTGGCCGGCGTCGAGGCGCAGCGCCCGCTGTTCGAAGCGCTCGCAGCGACGCCCGAACAGCAGGTCGCGCTTCCGCTGCCCAGCCAGGGCGAAGACATCCGCGCCGACTACGCGACGCTCGGCACCACCCTGGGCAAGCACCCGTTGACCCTGCTGCGCGCGCAGCTACGCGCGCGCCGCTACCGCCATTCCGGCGAGCTGCGCGCTTTGCCGCATGCCAGTGCAGTCTCCATAGCCGGCCTGGTGACCATGCGCCAACGCCCACAGACCGCCAGCGGCGTCACTTTCGTCACCCTCGAAGACGAGCATGGCCTGGTCAACGTGGTGGTGTGGCGGCGCCTGGCCGAACGCCAGCGCCAGGCCCTGCTCGAATCCCAACTGCTGCTGGTGCGCGGCCGCGTCGAGACCGAGGGCAAGGTCCGCCACCTGATCGCCGCCCACCTCGAAGACCTGACGCCCATGCTGCTCGGCCTGGACATCCGCAGCCGGGATTTTCATTGAGGTCGCAAGCGTCAATGCCGCAGTAGCGCCTGGATCAACGTCGTGCCAGCTGAAGGTGCACCTGTGCATTCCTGCTTGAGGCACCCGCATCCTCGAACCTACTGACCAGGCAGGACGGACTACTTAAAAATCTCGGCCTGCACCTCTGCCAACGCATACCGCCGCTGACAATGCTCGCAGAAGAACGCGCGCCGCTGCGCCCTGCCGAGTTGCTTGCGATACGTGAGCAAATGACCGTCGCGCGGACACACCGTCTTGGTGTGCACCTGGTAGTGCTTCTTCAGTTCGTAGGCTTTCTTCCAGCGATAGAAATCGAAGCTGTACTCACGCGCCTGTGTCACCAGTTCGCCCAGCTTGCGAGGCGGCAACGCGCCGATCTCGCTCTCGGGATGCACACGGATGCGGTGCAGCACCTCGTTCTTGATGATGTTGCCGACCCCGGCGAACACGTCCTGATCCAGCAAGGCATCGGCGGCGAGCGCATGCGGCCGCTGCCGCAACTTGCGCCGCGCCTGCGCCGCATCCCAGTCGGGATTCATCACGTCCGCGGTCCAGTCGTAGGCCGCATCCAGTGGACCGTCGATGAACTTGATCGAACACGCGTAGAAATTCAGTTCCTCACCCTTGGCGAAACCCAGGCTCAAACGCGCCGACGCATCCTTGCGCGCATTGATCCGGTAGCTGCCGAACAGCAGGAAATGGATGCGCACACTGAACGCATCGAACTCGATCAGGAAATGCTTGCCCCAACTGCGCAGCGACAGGATCTTGCGCCCTCGCATCCGCTCCAGATCCAGCTTGCTGTTGCCGGACACCCGCAACACCTTGCGCCCGGCGAACGCGGCGGCTTCTTCCTTCAGGATGACGATCGAGGGACCTTCGGGCATGCGTGCAGTATCGAGCGATGCCGTGAGCGGGCTGTGAGCCTAACGCGCCCAACCACAGCACCATCCGTTCGACCGAAGATCGCCAGTCACCAACAGTGCTAGTTTGATAATGTCCATTGATAAGCCTCCTAATGAGCGTACAAATTCTTGTACAACTTCGAGCACAGCATGGACACAATCACCTACAGTGCTGCACGTTCTTCTCTAGCGGACATTATGGACCGCGTGGTCAATAACCACGAGCCAGTGATCATCACGCGTGGCCGCAAGAAAGTCGTAGTCATGCTATCACTAGAGGACTACAAAGCGATGGAGGAAACCGCCTATCTACTTCGCAACCCAAATAATGCGCTTCGCTTGCTAAATTCAATTAATCAACTTGAGGAAGTCGATCAAAAATATTGAAATTATTAAAACCACCCAAGAAGCCAAACCCAAGACACATCACGGCACGACAATCAAATAATTAGCGCGAAATTTGAGGATCACCCTCTACCAATCAGAGAAATGCATCAGCATTAAGCCTTCCCATTTTCTCTACATTCTCAACTGTCATGCCAGCGGCAGCCAATCGTTCACCTATAGCCCAAGCCACATATGCACGTGCATCAAGCAGAACAGCCTCTGCATCTTTACTGGCATCGATACGCCGCATGCGAGAGTCTGCTAACGCCAAAAAGATTGCTCGACATTTCTCGAGATTATCAGGAGTTTCAAAATGATTAGGAGCATCTCCGCGCGCGCGAATTCGCTGCAAGCCGACTAGCGGATCCAAGTCCAACAACAGCAGCAGATTCGGGCGAGGTGCAAAGCTATTCGCCTGAAGGAGCTCATCTACGGGCAAACCGGCAGCCCCTTGATATGCGATCATCGACGGAAAATATCTGTCTAAGATGACAATCTCGCCACGCTCCAGCGCTGGCGCAATGAGTTCATGCACATGTTGCTGGCGATCCAAAAGCAGGTACTCCACCTCCTGCGCCGGGCTCAGCCTACCCACAGCAGCTGAATCTCGCAGCTTCATTCCCCAAGGGCCGGTGGTTGGCTCCTTGCTCAGATTAACCACCGCACCGTTTGCCTCAAGAGCTGCGGCAAGGCTTCGAGCGAGCGTGGACTTGCCTGCCCCATCGATACCCTCGATGGCGATCAGCAGCCCCCCGGGGATGGTGTCTTTCGTCATGGTGGGTACTTTAGCGGAATCAGGGCCAGCCACACAGAGTGGCAAGCGGCAGGAAGGGAGGCACGTCGGCACTGGCCTGAAAGGCTTCTAGCATCAGCCTCTTCAGCTTCACCAAACACCCTAAACAGGCCATTGAGCAGCCGGCGCCAAAGTTGCAAAAACAAAAAAGCCAGCACGAGGCCGGCTTTTTCATGACAATCAAATCCGTGGTGGGCGGTGCAGGGTTCGAACCTGCGACCCTTGCCGTGTGAAGGCAATGCTCTACCGCTGAGCTAACCGCCCGTGTCGCGAGCCGCACATTATAGGGCTGTGGCGCGCGGCGTCAATGGGTCCTGTCGAGGTCGGTGGCGCGGCGTCGCCGCGCGGCCGCTACATGGTCTGGGTCGGCTTGTCGGCGTTGAGGATGCCGGCCAGTTGGGTCTCGATCTTGGTGCGGATGGTCTCGCCTTCGCTGTTGTCCGGCAGCTGCACGCCGATGCCGGCGGCGCGGTTGCCCTGGGCGCCGACCGGGGTCACCCAGATCACCTTGCCGGCCACCGGCAGGCGCTCGCTGGAATCGGGCAGGGTCAGCAGCAGGAACACTTCGTCGCCGAGGAAGTAGCGCTTGGGGGTGGGCACGAAGATGCCGCCGTTCTTCACGAACGGCATGTAGGCGTTGTACAGCGCCGCCTTGTCCTTCACCGCCAGCGACAGAATGCCCTGGCGTCCGCTCATCGCGCTCATCGTTGTGCCCCTCTCCGGGCCGGGCGATCGCCATCGCGCCAGGCCAGCAACAGTTCCGCGATCGCCAGGTCGGCGCGCACGGTGGTCCGCAGCAGGTCGCGGGTGCGATTGGCGGCGTCGAACCACGCGGCCAGCTTGTGCAATCGCGCCGGGTCGGTCAAGCCGGCCTGCGACGCCTGGGCAAGCGCCAGGTCGGCGGCATGGCCCAGGCGCTGTTCGGCGAGTGCGTCCCCGCTCCAGCGCTGCGCGGCGTCCAGCGTGCCGAGCTTGCCGGCGGCGACCTGCTCCAGGTCCGCGGCCACCTGCCGGCGCAGCTTCAATCCGTCCTCGCGCAACCACTGCGCGGCCAGGCCGGGATGGCCGCGCGCGGCGTCCAGCGCTTCGCGCGCGGTCTTCTCGGGAAAGTCCTGGGCCAGCAGCCACGCGATCGCCTCGTCGGCCGGCGGCAACTTGAATTCCAGCCGCTGGCAACGGCTGCGGATGGTCGCCGGCAGGCGCGCCGGCTGCGCGCTGATCAGCCACAGATAGCGGCCGGGCTGCGGCTCTTCCAGCGTCTTCAGCAAGGCATTGCAGGCGGCGCGGTTGATCGCGTCGGCCGGGTCCACCACCACCACCTGGGCCACGCCGTACTGCGGAGTCAGCGCCAGCTTCTGCGAGATCTCGCGCACCTGCTCGATGACGATCTCGGTGCGCAGCTTGTCGCCGGTGCGGTTGGGGATGAACGAGATCAGCTGCAGGTCCGGATGGGTGCCGGCGGCGATCAACTGCGCGCTGCGCAGCGCCGCGGCCGGCTCGCCCTGACCC
This sequence comes from Xanthomonas sontii, assembly GCF_040529055.1. NCBI lineage: Bacteria > Pseudomonadati > Pseudomonadota > Gammaproteobacteria > Lysobacterales > Lysobacteraceae > Xanthomonas > Xanthomonas sontii. The sequence continues at coordinate 4,606,005 of NZ_CP132342.1, forward strand.
AGTACGTGCGCGGCCAGCTTCAGCGCCACCGCACGCTTGCCCAGGCCTTCCGGCCCGCAGATCAGCAGGCCGTGGCCGAGGCGGCCCGCATCGAGCGCGGCCACGGTCTGGTCGTAGGCGCGCTGCTGCCACGGCGCGAACGGCACGTCGCTCATGGCGTTGGCTCCTGTTGCTGCTGCACCCACGCCGCCAATGCGGCGGCGACCGCCTGGGCGACCGCCTGCGGCGGCTGGCTGGCGTCGATGACGCGGAAGCGCTGCGGGTCCTGCGCGGCGCGCTGGCGGAAGCCGGCACGCACGCGCTGGAAGAAATCGTCCTGCTCGCTCTCGATCCGGTCCGGCCACAGATCGCGGCCGCTGGTGCGGGCGCGGCCGATCTGCACGTCCAGGTCCAGCAGCAGGGTCAGGCCCGGCTGCAGGCCGACCGCGCGCCGTTCCAGGTCGGCGATCCAGGCGCGATCCAGGCCGCGGCCTTCGCCCTGGTAGGCGTAGCTGGAATCGGTGAAGCGGTCGCTGACCACGTAGGCGCCGCGCTGCAGCGCCGGGCGGATCACCTCGCGCACGTGCTGCGCGCGCGCGGCGAACACCAGCAGCAGTTCGGTCTCTGCGGCCAGCGGCTCTGCGACCTCGCCGGGCGTCTTGTCCAGCAGCAGCGCGCGGATGCGCTCGGCCAGCGGCGTGCCGCCCGGTTCGCGGGTCAGCACCACTTCGTGGCCCTGCGCCTGCAACGCATCGCGGATCGCGTTGATCGCGGTGGTCTTGCCGGCGCCCTCGCCGCCTTCCAGGCTGACGAAGCGATGGTGACGCAGCACGGCCTCGCTCATGGCGACACCGCCGCGTCACTGCGCGCCTGGCGCAGGCGCTGCAGGTAGCGCGCCACCGCCGCGTTGTGCTCGGCGTAGTTGGCGGAGAACGCATGCGCGCCGCTGCCGTCGCCGATGGCCACGAAATACAGGCTGTCGCCCGGCGCCGGGTTGGTGGCGGCACGCAGCGCTTCGCGGCCGGGCATGGCGATCGGGGTCGGGGTCAGGCCGGTGCGGGTGTAGGTGTTGTACGGCGTATCGGTCTCCAGGTCGCGCTTGCGGATGTTGCCGTCGTAGGCGCTGCCGATGCCGTAGATCACGCTCGGGTCGGTCTGCAGCTTCATGCCCAGTTGCAGGCGGCGCACGAACACGCCGGCGATCTGCGGGCGCTCGGCGGCCAGGCCGGTTTCCTTCTCCACGATCGAGGCCAGGATCAGCGCCTGCTCCGGCGACTGCAGCGACAGGTCCTTGGCGCGCGCGTCCCAGGCCTCGGCCAGGGCCTTGTCCATCGCCGCATGCGCGCGGCGCAGCACCTGCAGATCGGTGTCGCCGCGCTGGTAGAGGTAGGTTTCGGGCAGGAAGCGGCCTTCCGGGTGCTGGCCGGGCTGGCCGAGCTTGGCCATCAGTTCGCTGTCGCTGAGGTCGGTGGTGGTGTGTACCAGCGGCGTGGCCGCGTTCAAGGCGCTACGCAGCTGGCGCACGTTCCAGCCTTCGACGATGGTGAAGCGGTACTGGATCACCTGGCCCTTGCGCATGCGCAGCAGCAGTTCGCGCGGGCTCAGTGCCGGCTGCAGTGCGTATTCGCCAAACTTGAGCTTGCCGGCCACGCCCAGTTCGCGCGCCAGCACCTGCCACTGCAGGTCGCTGCCCTGGTTCACGCCGGCGGCGCGCAGCTTGCGCAGCACGCCGTTGAGCGAGGCGCCGCGCGCCACTTCCACGCTGGGCTGGCTCGCCTGCAGCGGTTGCTCGGCGAAGGCGCGATAGCTGTGCCACCACCAGGCGCCGGCCGCGGCCACCAGCAGCGCCAGCACCAGCAATGTTCCCAGCAGGGTCAGACACCCGCGTTTAGCCCAAGCCACGACCACCTCGGAGCGAATTCAATGGCGTGCAGGATACCGCGCGGCCGGCATGGGCCGGTATCGCGCGGCCCCGCTCACGGCTCCAGCGCGCGCAGCAGGCCGCGCGCCTTGGCCCGGGTCTCGTCGAGTTCGCGCTCCGGGTCGGAATCGAACACGATGCCGGCGCCGGTACGGAACTGCACCTGCGCGCCGTCCACCTCGGCGGTGCGGATGAGGATGTTCAGGTCCATGTCGCCGTCGCGGTTGAGCCAGCCGAACGCGCCGGTGTAGGCGCCGCGCGGGGTCTGCTCCAGCTCGGCGATGATCTGCATGCAGCGCACCTTGGGGCAGCCGGTGATGGTGCCGCCCGGGAAGGTGGCGCGGATCGTCTCGCCGGGGGTGGTGCCCGCACGCAGCCGGCCGCGCACGTTGCTGACGATGTGGTGCACGTGGGCGTAGCTCTCCACGGTCATCAGCTCGTCGACCTCGACGCTGCCCGGCGCGCAGATCCGCCCCAGGTCGTTGCGCTCCAGGTCGATCAGCATCACGTGCTCGGCGCGCTCCTTGGGGTGCCCGACCAGTTCGCGGATGCGCGCGGCCTCGTCGTCGCCCGGCGCGCGTGCGCGGGTGCCGGCGATCGGCCGGGTCTCGACCACGTCGCCGCGCACCGACACCAGCCGTTCCGGCGAGGAACTGACCACGGCGCGGCCGTGGCCGACGAACAGGCCGGCGAACGGTGCCGGATTGGCGCGGCGCAGCTGCGCGTACAGCGCGGCCGGCGCCAGCGGCGCGGCGAAGCGCGCCGACCAGCGCCGCGACAGATTGACCTGGAACACGTCGCCGGCGCGCAGGTAATCGAGGATGCGGCGCACGCCGTCGACGAAGCGCTGCGGCGGGTCTTCCTCGATCGCCAGCGGCGCCTGCCACGCCGGCGCCGGTGCGGCCGCGGGCAGCGCCTGCAGATCGGCGAGCACGGCGTCCAGCAGCGCCGCATGCGCGGGCTCGGCCAGCGCGACGCAGTCGCCGGTGACGTGATCGCGCAGCAGCGCGGCGGGACAGCGCAAGGCCAGCGCCGCAGGCGTGGTCGCAGCGGAGGGCGGCAGTTGCAGCACCGGCTCCACCTGCGCGGCCAGTTCGTAGTCCAGCAGCAGCGCCCAGCCGCCACGGAACGGCCAGCGCGGCTCATCGCGCTCGCAGCGTTCGGCCTGCCAATGCGTGTCCAGCGCATCGAGGAAATCGCCGGCGACCGCCGTGCCATCCAGCGCGCGGGTGCCCCCATCGCGATCCAGCCGCAGGCCCTGCCCGTCGGCGACCAGCAACAGATCCCAGCGCCCCTGCGCCGTGCCCGACGCCGCCGATTCCAGCAACACCGGATACCGCTGCGGCGCCAGGCGATGCAGCGCCAGCAGATCGACCTCGGCCGGCAAGGGAACGGTACGCAGCATCGAAGATCCGCTGGAAGAATGAAAACGTGAGGCGGCGAAGGCGCCACCGGGCGACGCGGCGCCGGGGATGGCAGCGCGGACATGCCGCGCACCCGTGTCAGGGAGAAAAAGCGCGGCATCAATCAGGCGCCGGCTTTACCCAATCCCGAATCCCTACTCCCGAATCCCGAGGGGGCTACGCCCCCTCACACCCTCTTGAACACCAACGTACCGTTGGTCCCGCCGAAGCCGAACCCATTGGACATCGCCACGTCGATCTGCTTCTCGCGCGCCACGTTCGGCACGTAGTCCAGATCGCAGCCTTCGCCCGGCTCGTGCAGGTTGATGGTCGGCGGGATGATGCCGGCGTGGATCGCCATCACCGAGAAGATCGCTTCGGCACCGCCGGCGGCGCCGAGCAGGTGGCCGGTCATCGACTTGGTCGAGCTGACCATGGTCTTGTAGGCGTGATCGCCCAGCGCACGCTTCATCGCCAGGGTCTCGGCCAGGTCGCCCAGCGGCGTGGAGGTGCCGTGCGCGTTGAGGTAGTCGATCTGGTCCGGGTTGAGCTTGGCGTCCTTCATCGCCGCCACCATGCTGCGCGCGGCGCCTTCGCCGTCCTCGCTCGGGGCGGTCATGTGGAAGGCGTCGGAACTGGCGCCGAAACCGACCAGCTCGGCGTAGATGCGCGCGCCGCGCGCCTTGGCGTGTTCGTACTCTTCCAGCACCAGCACGCCGGCGCCGTCGCCGAGCACGAAGCCGTCGCGCTCCTTGTCCCACGGCCGCGAGGCCGCGGCAGGATCGTCGTTGCGGGTGGACATCGCCTTCATCGAGCAGAAGCCGCCCACCGAGGTCGGCGAGGAGCCGCGCTCGGCGCCGCCGGCCAGCATCACGTCGGCGTCGCCGTGCTGGATCATGCGCATCGCGGTGCCGATGGAATGGTTGGAGGTGGCGCAGGCCGAGACCGCGGAGAAGGTCGGCCCCTTCAGCCCTTTGATCAGGCTCACCTGGCCCGGCAGCATGTTGATGATGGTGCTGGGCACGTAGAACGGCGAGATCTTGCGCGCGCCGCCCTCGTGGAATTTGACGGTCTGTTCCTCGATGCCGAGCAGGCCGCCGATGCCGGAGCCGAGGATCGCGCCGATGCGCTCGGCATTGGCCTCGGTGATCTCCAGGCCTGAATCGTCCAGCGCCATGAACGAGGCGCCGACGCCGTAATGGATGAACGAATCCATCTTGCGCGCGTCCTTGGACGAGATGAACTTGGTCGGATCGAAATCCTTGATCTCGCCGGCGATCTTGGTGGTGAACTGAGACGCATCGATCTGGGTGATCGGGCCGATGCCGGAGCGTCCGTTGACGATCCCTTCCCAACTGCTGGCCAGGTCATTGCCCAACGGCGACACCAGGCCCATGCCGGTTACGACGACACGACGGCTCATTGCGAAATCTCCTCACCGCGATACGCGCGGCCTTGACGCTGTAAAAACACAGGGCCGCATGCGCGGCCCCATGGGATTGTCACGCGCATCGGGCCCACGCAGGCGCCGATGGCGATCGCGAACGCAGCCTCAGCTCTTGACGTGCGCCTTGACGTAGTCGATGGCCTGCTGCACCGAGGTGATCTTCTCGGCTTCTTCGTCCGGGATCTCGCACTCGAACTCTTCTTCCAGGGCCATCACCAGCTCGACGGTGTCCAGCGAGTCGGCACCCAGGTCATCGACGAACGATGCGTTGTTGGTGACTTCTTCTTCCTTGACGCCGAGCTGTTCGACGACGATTTTCTTGACGCGTTCTTCGATGGTGCTCATTGGGATATCGCTCCAGATGGAGTAGTGGTGGTTCGAGTTTTAGGATCCCCGCACACGGATGTGCGGTGCTCCTGTGAGGGACTCACAAAACGCCATCGGGCTGCGATGGCCGCGTTGGGTAGTGTAGTGGAAACCGACTGGCCCTTGCAGCACTGCACAAATGCCGGCCGATCAGCCACTTAGGCGCGTCCGTTGCGCCGCAGGCTCACGGCATGTACATCCCGCCGTTCACGTGCAGGGTTTCGCCGGTGATGTAGCCGGCGCCGGGCCCGGCCAGGAACGCCACCGCGTTGGCGATGTCGGACGGCTGGCCGAGCTGGCCGAGTGCGATCTGCTCCAGCAGCGCGGTGCGTTGCGCTTCCGGCAGCGCCTTGGTCATGTCGGTGTCGATGAAGCCTGGCGCGACCACGTTGACGGTGATGCCGCGCGAGCCGATTTCCTTGGCCATCGACTTGGAGAAGGCGATGATGCCGGCCTTGGCCGCGGCGTAGTTGGCCTGGCCCGGATTGCCGGTCACGCCGACCACCGAAGCGATGTTGACGATGCGGCCCTTGCGCGCCTTCATCATGCCGCGCAGCACCGCCTTGGAAGTGCGGAACACGCTGGTCAGGTTGGTGTCGATGATCGCCTGCCAGTCGTCGTCCTTCATCCGCATCAGCAAGTTGTCGCGGGTGATGCCGGCGTTGTTGACCAGGATCGAGACCGGGCCGAATTCCTTGGCGATCGCCTCGATCAGCGCATCGACCGCGGCGCCGTCGGTGACGTCCAGCGCGCGGCCATGACCGCCATGGGCGGCCAGGCGCGCGCCGATCGCCTGCGCGCCGGCGTCGGAGGTGGCGGTGCCGATGACGGTGGCGCCCTGCGCGGCCAGTTCGTCGGCGATGGCGGCACCGATGCCGCGGCTGGCGCCGGTGACCAGCGCGATCTCGCCCTGCAATGGCTTGCTCATCTGCGTTTCCTTGGAGACGGACGGCGCATGGCGCCGGGGGAAAGGAGGGAAACCAGCGCGGGCGAACGGCGCACCGCGCGGCGACCGGCGGTCAGGAGGCCCAGGCCTCGCGCGCGCCGGCGAACTCGGCGGGCGTGCCCAGGGCGCGGCCGTCGAGCGACTTGTCGATGCGCTTGACCAACCCGGTCAGCACCTTGCCCGGGCCGCACTCGGCCAGGCGGGTGGCGCCGCCGGCGGCCAGCGCCTGCACGCAGCCGGTCCAGCGCACCGGCAGATACAACTGCTCGACCAACGCCTGGCGGATCGCCTCGACGCCCTCGTGCACCTGCGCATCGGCGTTCTGCACCACCGGCAGTTGCGGCGCCTGCCAGGCCAGCCCACGCATCGCTTCGGCCAGGCGGTTGGCCGCCTCGCGCATCAGCGGGGTGTGCGACGGCACGCTGACCGCCAGCTTCACCGCCTTGCGCACGCCGCGCTCGGCCAGCAGCGCCAGCGCGCGGTCGACCGCCGCGGCATCGCCGCCGATCACCACCTGCCCCGGCGAGTTGTAGTTGGCCGGCACCACCACCTGGCTGCCGGCGGCCTGCGCGCAGACCTCTTCGACCAGCGCATCCTCGGCGCCGAGCACGGCGGCCATCGCGCCCACGCCGGCCGGCGCGGCGTCCTGCATCAGTTGCCCGCGCAGCCGCACCAGGTGCGCGCCGTCGTGCAGCGACAGGGCGCCGGCGGCGACCAGCGCGCTGTATTCGCCCAGGCTGTGCCCGGCCAGCTGCGCCGGACGCGCCCCGCCTTCGGCCAGCCACAGCCGCCACAGCGCCACACTGGCGGCCAGCAGCGCCGGCTGGGTGTACTCGGTGCGGTTGAGCATCTCTTCCGGGCCGCCCTGGCTCAGCGCCCACAGGTCCACGCCGGCGCCCTCGGAGGCTTCGGCGAAGCTGTCGCGCAGCTGCGGATGCAATTCGGCCAGTTCGGCCAGCATGCCCAGCGATTGCGAACCCTGGCCGGGGAAGACGAAGGCGAGTGTGGAATCGGTCACGCGGTTGGCCCTGCGAAAATCGAGCGGCGATGATACGGGCGAAACCGGCCGGGCGTCTGTACCCGGGCGTATGTGAAATGGCGGCCGACCCATCGCGTGCCGCCGGTCGTGCCTCGCTCGTCGGCGCCCGGTGCCAGGCCGACAGCACACGTGAAGCGCGGGACGCACGCCAGCGCAAGGCGTTGCGATCGTGCGCGCAGGCCAGGGTGCTGGCAGCGCGTCACTGCGGAGAGGCGGAACGAGGGGCATGTCCGATGGGCGCGGCTGGACGCCCAGGCGACAACGCAAAAAGCGCGCACCCACAGGCGCCCATGCTGGGCGAATCGCGCTTTTCGCGCGCGGCGTGATGTCGCGAAAGGAAGGCAGGCGCGGACGCATCGCGGCACAGGCCGCGCGCGACCACGCAACGCGATGCACGCGCCGGACGCGCTGGCTTCAGGAGAATTGGGTTCGGCCAGCGCATCACCGCGCGTCGTGGCGACGACGCACGGCGCCCGGCATCGGATCGCGCGCCGCGACGCCGCCAACGGCGCCGGGCGCGGAAACAGGCTCAGTAGCGCAGCAGCGCCGAGCCCCAGGTGAAGCCGCCGCCGAAGGCTTCCAGCAGCAGCAACTGGCCGCGCTGCACGCGGCCCGAACGCACCGCCACGTCCAGCGCCATCGGCACCGAGGCGGAGGAGGTGTTGCCGTGGATGTCCACCGTCACCACCACCTGCTCCATCGGCAGCTCCAGGCGCTTGGCGGTGGCTTCGATGATGCGCAGGTTGGCCTGGTGCGGGATCAGCCAGTCCAGGTCGTGCTTGTCCAGGCCGTTGGCCTCGAGGGTCTCGTCGACCACGGCGTCGAGCGCCTTGACCGCGTACTTGAACACCTCGCTGCCCTTCATCTGGATGCCGCCGGCGGCCGGATCGCCGGTGCCGTCGCCCAGGCCGGTGGCGATGCCGACCGGATTCCACAGCAGTTCCTTCTTGCTGCCGTCGGCATGCAGATGGGTGCTGAGGATGCCCGTGTCTTCGTCGGCGCGCAGGACCACCGCGCCGGCGCCGTCACCGAACAGCACGCAGGTGGTGCGCTCGGTCCAGTCGACGATGCGGCTGAGGGTTTCGGTGCCGATGACCAGCACGGTCTTCGCGTCGCCGCTGCGGATGAACTTGTCGGCCACGCTGAGCGCGTAGACGAAGCCGGAACAGGCGGCGTTGACGTCCAGCGCCGGGCAGCCGACCACGCCGAGGCGGGCCTGGATCAGGCAGGCGGTGGACGGAAAGATCAGATCCGGCGTGGTGGTGCCGACCACGATCATGTCGAGTTCGGCGGCATCGATGCCGGCGGCTTCGATGGCCTTCAGCGCGGCCTCGTAGCCCAGGTCGCCGGCGGTCTGGCCGGGGGCGGCGATGTGCCGCTCGCGGATGCCGGTACGGCTGCGGATCCATTCGTCGCTGGTGTCGACCATGTGCGACAGATCGTCGTTGGTCAACACTTTTTCAGGCAAATAGCTGCCGGTGCCCGCGATCCTGGAATAGATCCGCTTGCTCATGCTGGTTCCTGTTGCCTGTTACGCAGGCCGCCCCGGTGCGGCGCGGCCTGTGAAGATGGGTGACTCCGTCCGCCGCAGCGCGGTGGACGGGCACGGATCAATCTTCTTCGACCTGCGCGGTCTTGGTGGCGATCACCTTCTTGCCACGGTAGTAACCGTCGGCGGTGACGTGGTGGCGCAGGTGGATCTCGCCGCTGGTCGGATCGGTCGACAGCTGCTTGGCGCTGAGGGCGTCGTGCGAACGGCGCTGGCCGCGGCGGGACGGGGTGACACGGGATTTCTGCACAGCCATGGGATTGCTCCAAACTCGGTTCGTTTACATCTGTCGTCATTACGTCGCGCAGGACGCGCGCGTCCGGCAACAACCTCAGGCAGCGGCAGGCGGACCGACCGCTACTGTTTCTTCAGCGCCGCCAACGCCGCGAACGGGTTGACCTTGCTCGTTTCTTCCTCGGTCGCCGGCCAGTCGCGATCGACCGCCTCGCTTCCGGGCGCCACCGGCACCAACGGCACCGCCAGCACCAGCTCGTCCTCGACCAGATCGGCCGGCCGCAGCATGCCGTCTTCCGGCACCAGCAAGGCCTCGTGATCCGGCGGCAGCGCGGCTTCTTCTTCCTCGCTGCGGATCAGCCCCAGCCGCTGCACGCTCGACACCGGCAGCAGGAAGCGCTGCAGGCTGCGCTGACAGATCAGCGGCAGCTCGGTTTCGATCTTCAGTTCGACATAGGACACTTGCAGTACAGCGTCGCGGCCGAATTCCAGCGTGTAGCGGCATTCGCCTTCGGTGTCGGCCAGGCTGCCTTGCAGACGGGTCATCGCCGAGAGCGGCAGGCGGTCTTCGAAGACCCTGCGCGCTGCGACCATCCGCCAGGCATCCAACAGTTCGGGCACGTTCGCGGACATAAGCCGCAGAATGTTAAGGACTGCCGGGGCCGCTGTCAAACCGCCCCCTGGGCCGCTGCCAGCCCGGCACCGAACCGCCTTGCCGGTCCGCGCCAGCCGCCGCAGACTGCCGGCCCCGGCCTGCCGCCGCCCGCCCTTCCGCCGATGCCCGCGCTGATCCTGGCTTCCACTTCCGCCTACCGCCGCGAACTGCTGCAACGGCTGCGTCTGCCCTTCGACTGCGCGCGCCCGCAGGTCGACGAGACCCCGCTGCCCGGCGAAGCGCCGCTGGCGCTGGCGCAGCGGCTGGCGGCGGCCAAGGCGGCGGCGGTCGCGGCCACTGCCGGGGAGGCCTGGGTGATCGGCTCGGACCAGGTCGCCGAACTGGACGGCCAGCCGCTGGGCAAGCCAGGCGAGGTGGCCGCGGCGCACGCGCAGCTGGCGGCCATGTCCGGGCGCAGCGTGCGCTTCCACACGGCGGTGTGCCTGCAGCGCGGCGCGCGCACCCTGCACGCCTGCGACCTCACCGAAGTGCAGTTCCGCGACCTGCAGGCCGAGGCCATCGCCCGCTACGTCGCCGCCGAACAGCCGCTGGACTGCGCCGGCAGTTTCAAGTGCGAAGGCCTGGGGATCAGCCTGTTCCGCGCGATCCGGACCCAGGATCCGACCGCGCTGATCGGCCTGCCGTTGATCGCGCTGTCCGAGTTGCTGCGCGAGGCGGGCTTCGTGCTGCCCTAACTCACTGCAACCGGCACCACTGATACGGGAAGCGCGCCTGCCCGACCCAGGATTGGTAGATCCGACAGGACCCCGGCTGCAGCGCAAGGCCGTAGCGCGCCAGTTGCTGTGCGGCCAGCGCCTGGGTCTGGCGATCCGCGGCGGCGACATCCACGGCCCGTTCCGGCAACAGCACCCAGCGACAGCGACCGGCATCCACCTCCACGCCGGCGCGCACCGGGCGATGCGCCAGGCGCCGCATCAACGCGCAATCGGGGCCGCGATCCAGGCCCAGGCGCGCGGCCACCGCATTGAGCCGCTGCAGGCGTTCGACATTGCGATCCACTTCCGCCGGCAGCATCGCGTAGCCCTGCCCGCGCGCCGCCAGCATCTCGCGCACCCGCGTGGCGTAGGCCGGCGTTTCCGGGAAATTGGAGGCGACCGACGCGTACGCCGCCTGCCCGGGCAGGAACGGAATGCGCCAGGACTCCGGTGCATCGCCGACCAGCAGCACCAGGCTGCGCTCGGGTTGCGGCATCGGCGGCGCCTGCACCCGGAACGCCTCGCGCGCCCAGCGCTCGTGCCCCCATTCGCCCCAGCCGTACAGCGCAAAGGCCGCACAGGCGATCAGGGTCCAACGCGCCGCCGGCGCGGCGATGCGCGCCGGCAGCAGCCGCCGCAGCCCCACCCACAGCAGCAGCGGCGCCAGTAGCTCCGGCACCACCAGGTAGCGCTGGATGCTGAAGGCCGCCTGCCAGGCGAGGAAGGCGACCACCACGAACACCAGCACCGCGCGCCACGCCGGCGCGACCACCTCCGCCGGCGCGGAGGCACGCGGACGCCGCAGCGCCCAGCGCAGAAACGCCACCAGGCCCAGCAGATATAGCAGCGGCCACACCAGTTGCCGCAGGCGCACCTCGCTGACCCGGTTCGGCGCCAACGAGAACTGCAGCGGCCAGGTCAGCCACTCCCACAGCGTCTTCGGCAACCAGCGCGTGTCGCTGACCGCCACCGGCTGCGCCAGCGGCGCCAGGAAGTGACTGTTGAACTGCGGGAACAGCGGATTGCCGAAAGTCTGCCACACCCGCATCAGCCACGGCCCGGCCAGCAGCGCGAAACTGAGCACCGTCACCGTAGTCAGCACTGCGGCGCCGCCGATCCGTTGCCGCGGGCGACCGCCGGCAACCAGCGCGGCCACGCCCAGGGCCAGCGCGAACAGGGCGTTGGTCAGCTTGCAGGCCATCGCCAGCCCGAGCAGGGCGCCGGTCAGCGCCCACCAGCCCAGCGCCACGCCCTGCCCCGCGGCCTGCTGGCGGCGTTGCGCGTGCAGCGCGGCGAACAGCGCGCCCAACACCGGCAGCGCGCTGGTGTTGTCGCCCATGGTGCCGGCGAACTCGGACAGGAACGCGGCGCTGCACAGCCCGGCCAGCGCCAGCCACGGCACCAGCCGCGCACGGTCCAGCCGCGGGTCCAGCACCTGCCAGACGATGCCGGCCAGCAGCAGGAACGCCAGTGCATGCAGCACGCCCATCGCGAATCCGGCCAGCGGCGCAGGCAAGCCAACGAACAGCGCGTAATGCAACACGTCCAGCAGCGGATTGAAGTAGCTCTGCATCTGCGCCGGCGCCAGGTCGATGCCGAGGCGGCCGTGCAATGCGGCGTAGCCGTTGTACAGGTGGTAGTTGCGCAGGTCCCAGTTGGCGTCCTGACCCAGCCACACCGACAGCAGCCCACCCAGGAGCGCGACCGCCACACTCGCCGCGATCACATTGCCGCGGCTGTGGAAGGCGAAGCGGCGATCCAGTGCGGCCAGCAGGCGCTGGCGGCGCGTCGGGCGCCGCAGCGCCGCAGCAGCAGTGGTGCTCATGCGCCGTCTCCATGATGCGCACCCTGCGCGTCCGCCGCCGGCCAGGCAGGGATCGCCAGGTAAGCCAGGCGCTTGGCCTCGATGCGGCCGCGCGTGACCGTGTCCAGGATCAGCCCGCAGGCCAGCAGCAGCACACCCAGCAACACCAGCGCCGAACACAGGATCGCGGTGGGAAACCGCGGCACCAGGCCGGTCTGCGCATAGGTCAGCAACAGCGGCACCGCCAGCGCCAGCGCCAGCAGCACGCAGGCGCCGAAGCCGAGCGAGAAGAACAGCAAGGGCCGCTCGGCCTTGAACAGGCGCAGGATGGTCAACAGGATGCGGGTGCCGTCGTGCCAGGTGCGCAGCTTGCTCTGCGATCCTTCCGGACGCGCGCCGTAGGCGGTGTCCACTTCCGCCACCGGCATGCGCAGTTGCAGCGCGTGCACCGCCAGTTCGGTCTCGGTCTCGAAGCCGGCGGCATGCGCGGGGAACGACTTCACGTAGCGTCGCGAGAACACCCGGTAGCCGGACAGCATGTCGTCGAAGCTGCGACCGAACAGGAAACCCACGCAGCGGGTCAGCAGCACGTTGCCGGTGCGATGGCCGGCGCGGTACGCCGCCGCTTCGTCGCTGCGGCGCGCGCCGACCACCATGTCCAGCCCGTCGCGCAGCAGCCGCTCGACCAGCGCCGGCGCCATCGCCGCATCGTAGGTCGCATCGCCGTCGACCAGCACGTAGACGTCGGCCTCGATGTCGGCGAACAGGCGCCGCACCACATTGCCCTTGCCCTGCAGCGCGACCTCGCGCACCACCGCGCCGGCCGCCCGCGCCCGGGCAATGGTGGCGTCGCTGGAATTGTTGTCGAACACATGGACCTGCGCGCCCGGCAGATGCGTGGCGAAATCGGCCACGACCCGGCCGATGGTGGCCGCCTCGTTGTGGCAGGGCACCAACACCGCGATCCGCGGCGCGGCCGCGGGGCGATCGGAGGGGAAACTGGACATGGGCGGCGTGCGGTCCTGCGCGGCAGCGTGGAAAGGCGCGCCATCCTAGCTCAGTGCGGGCGCAGCACGATCGGTTGTTCCCACCAATCCTCGACGCTGCCGTCGCGGCCGTGCAGGCGCAGGCCCAGCCAGTGCGTGCCCGGTGCCAGGCCACTGGCATCGACGGTGGCACGGAAGCCGATGTTCGGATGATTGGGATCCGTGGAGATCTTCCAGAACTTGGTGACGTCGTACACGTCGCCGTAGTGCGCCTGCGCCGCGACCTTGCCGTCGAGCAGCACCTCGATCCGGTCGATCCCCACCCCGTCCTTGAACGCCCAGCCGGACACGTCGAAGCGACGCCCGACGCTGGCGTCCACGTCCGGGGTGTTGAACCAGGCCATCGCCGGCGTGGTGCAAGGCCCGCTCGCGCGCTGCGCCGGCAGCGCGAACAGCAGGAAACGCTGGCTGCCGTGGTCGCTGGACACCACCCGCGACGGCGGCAGCGGACCGACCAGGTCGCAGACCGCGTGGTAGCGCTGCAGCAGCAGCCGGTACTTCATGTCGCTGGGCGAAAGCACCAGCAGCCGTGGACCGTCGCGGTGGCCGTCGCTGAGCAGACCCCACTGCTGCAGCTGTGCGCTGCGCCCGTGCTTGTCGTTCAACGGATGCGGCAGCACCTGGATGTTGGGATCGCGCAGTTCGAAGCCGAGTTCGGCGCCGACCTTGAAGTTGTCCGCCAGCACCTGGGTGCCGGGCGGCATGCTCGCCAGTTCGCGCCGCACCGCGCCGGCCAGCGGCCGCCAGCCGGCGAAGTTGCGCGGGTAGTACTTGTCGCCGGCGGTGTGCTCGCGCACCGCCGGCACCGACACCGCCAGGTAGTAGCCGAACGCACCGACCAGGCCCAGCCCGGCCAGCAGCCAGGTGGCGCGGCGCAGCGGCTTGCTCCAGCCGTTGAGGATCACCGGCGTGGCGATCAGCAGCGCCAGATAACCCGGCAGCGGCCAGTGGAAGCTGACCCGCTCGGCGTCGGTGAAGAACCCGAGCAGGAAGATGCCCAGCGTGGACACCCCGCCGAGCAGGCCGAAATACCGCCACTGCACGCGCGTGCCGCTGCTGCCGCCGCGCGTGGCCATCAGCGCCACCTTGGTCATCGCCACCGCCAGCAGCGGCGTGACCAGCAGCAACTGGATCAGCAGGAAGGCGATGCCGGCGGGCTGGAAACTCCAGGGATGACGGTCGACCAGCTGGAACTTGAGACCGGCCTCGCCATTGTCCGCGTTCCAGGCCAGCAGCGGCAGCCAGGCGACCATGCCCAACGCCAGCGCGACCCACACCTGCGGATCGCGCAGCATGCGCCGGCCCTGCGGGATCAGCAGCAGCGCGATCGCGCCGACGCCGATCACGCCGACGAAGCGGTAATGGCTCAGCGCGCCGATGACCAGGCCCAGCGCCAGCTCCACCGCGCTCAGCGCCTCGGTCTGGCGCAGCAGCCGCGCGCTGGCGTCGATGCACAGGATCGTCGCCAGCGCCATCGGCACGTCCGGCAGCGCCAGGATGCCCAGGGTGCCGGACAACGGCATCAGCAAGGCCAGGCTGCCGGCGCGCCAACCCGCCACCGCACCGAACCAGCGCGTGGCGATGCGTGCGATCAGCCACGGCACGGCCGCACCCAGCAGCAGGAACGGCGCACGCAGCGCCAGCAGATGATCGCCGCCGAGCGCCACGCCCAGCCGCGCTAGCCACGCGGTCAGCCCTGGCAGATCCGAGTAGGCCAGCGCCAGATGCTGGCCTTCCTGCCAATAGAATGCCTCGTCCACGAACAACGGCAGGCGCGCGGCGACCAGCAGTTTGGCGGCGGTGACGAGCGTCCACAGCACGATGAAGACGCTGCGTGCACGTTGTTCCCCTTGCATTGCCCGTACACTCCCTGAAACCGTTGCGAGAATGCGATGCCTACTCCGCCCCGCTTGCCGGAAATGCTAACCGATACGTTGCGCGAGGCGCTCACGCGCGCACAGCAGCAGGTCAACGCGCTGGTCCTGGGCAAGCCGCAACAGGTGCGCATGGCGTTTGTCGCCCTGCTGTCCGGCGGACATCTGTTGATCGAGGACCTCCCCGGCCTGGGCAAGACCACCCTGGCGCATGCGCTGGCCGCGAGCCTGGGGCTGGGCTTCCAGCGCGTGCAGTTCACCTCCGATCTGTTGCCGGCCGATGTGCTCGGCGTGTCGGTGTACGACGCGCAGTCGCGCCAGTTCCAGTTCCACCCCGGCCCGGTGTTCACCCACGTGCTGCTCGCCGACGAGATCAACCGCGCGCCGCCGCGCACGCAGAGCGCGCTGCTGGAAGCGATGGCCGAACAGCAGGTCACCCTCGACGGCACCACCCATCCGCTGCCCTCGCCGTTCTTCGTGATCGCCACGCAGAACCCGGTGGACCTGTCCGGCACGTTCCCGCTGCCCGACTCGCAACTGGACCGCTTCCTGCTGCGGCTGGCGCTGGGCTATCCCAACGCCGAGGCCGAACGCGCGCTGCTCAGCGGCAGCGACCGCCGCGACCTGATCGCACAGGCGCAGCCACTGCTCGGCGAGGCCGACATGGCCACGCTGCGCCAGGGCGTGGAGCAGATCCATGCCAGCGAGGCGCTGGTCGGCTACGTGCAGGCGCTGCTGGCGCGCAGCCGCCAGCATCCGGGCGTACGGGTGGGCCTGTCGCCGCGCGCCGGCATCGCCCTGCTGCGCGCGGCCAAGGCGCATGCGCTGCTGCTCGGCCGCGGCCATGTGCTGCCGGAGGACGTGCAGGCGCTGTTCGTGGCTGTGGCCGAGCACCGCCTGGTGGCCGAGCAGGAATCGGCGTCCGGCCAGGCCCTGGCCAAGGCGATCCTGCACAGCGTCGCGGTGGACTGACACCGATGCCGGGCGGGCGGCGCGACTGGCGGCAGCGACTGGCGCAGTTGGCCGCGCCGCGCGCGCCGGAAGCGCTGCCGGTGCAGTTGGACCGGCGCCGCATCTACATCCTGCCCACGCCGTTCGGCGGCTTCCTGGCGCTGCTGCTGGCGGCGATGCTGCTCGGCGCGCTGAACTACAACAACAACCCGGCGCTGCTGCTGGCGATGCTGCTCGGCGCGGCCGCAATGGCCAGCGCCATCGCCGCGCACCTGCAGTTGTCCGGGCTGCGGCTGGAAGCGCTGTCGGCCGAGCCGGTGGCGGCCGGGCAGCCGCTGCGTCTGCGGTTGGCGCTGGCCACCGCCGACGGGCGCCGACGGCGCGGCCTGCGCGTGCGCCACGGTGCCGCCCACACCTACCTGGACCTGCACCGCGACGACCGCAACGAGGCCGACCTGGAGGTGCCCACCGAGCGTCGCGGCTGGCTGGACCTGCAGCGTATCCAGGTCTCCACCACCCAGCCGCTGGGCCTGCTGCACGCCTGGGCCTGGTTCTGGCCGGACACCCCACTGCTGGTCTATCCGCAACCGGAAGCCGACGGCCCGCCGCTGCCTGCAGGCGCCGGCACCCCGACCCAGACCCGCCTGCACGCGCTCGGCGAGGAACTGCATCAGTTACGTCCCTACCGCGCCGGCGATGCGCCGCGGGCGATCGCCTGGAAGCACTCGGCGCGCCGCGACACCCTGCTGGTGCGCGAGTACGAACGCCCGATCGGCGTGGACGTGGTGCTGGACTGGCGCACGCTGCCGGCCTTGCCGCACGAACGCCGCATCGCGCGGCTGGCGCGCTGGGTCGAGGAAGCCGAGCGCGACGGCCGCCGCTACCGCCTGCTGCTGCCGGGGCAACCGGCGCTGGGGCCGGGCCGCGGCCCGCAGCACCGGCATCTGTGCCTGCGCGCGCTGGCGCTGCTGCCGCATGACTGAGCCACGCTCGCCCGCACTGCACGCCGCCAGCCGCGCCTGGGCGCTTGGCGCGGCGCTGCTGGCCTTGCTGCCGCTGCTGCTGCAGTTGCCCGCGACGTTGGCCTGGCTGATCGCGCTGTCCGCGCTGCTGATCGGCGCCAGTTCGGCGTGGCGGCCGCTGCCGGCGCTGCTGCGCCTGGCCCTGGTCGCGGTCATGCTCGCGGCGCTGTACTGGCAGGTCGGCCTGCGCTTCGGCCGCGATACCGGCTGCGCGCTGCTGGCGGCGATGCTGGCGATCAAGCCCTCGGAACTGAAGAGCCTGCGCGATGCGCGCAGCCTGCTCGGCTTCGCCCTGTTCGCCCCGTTCGCCGCCTTCCTGCTCGACCAGGGGCCGGTGACGATGGCGCTGGGGCTGGCCGCGGTGATCGCGGCCCTGCTGTGCATGCAGCGCCTGGCCGACCAGGAAGGGCACAGCACGCAGCGCCCGCTGCGCGGGCAACTGCGCGGCGTCGGCCGCCTGCTGGCGCTGGGCCTGCCGCTGGCGCTGGCCGCGTTCTGGCTATTCCCGCGCCTGGGCTCGCCGCTGTGGGGCGTGCCGGAACGCGCGCTGGGCCGACCCGGCCTGTCGGACACGATGAGTCCGGGGCAGTGGCTGGACCTGTTGGCCGACGACACCCCGGCGTTGCGTGTGCAGTTCTTCGGCCCGGTGCCGGCGCCGGCGCAGCGCTACTGGCGCGGCCCGGTGCTATGGGATTTCGACGGCCGCACCTGGCGTGCGCAGCGCGACAACGCCTTCGCGCCGGCACCGCCGATCCAGCTCGCACCCGGCGGCTGGGACTATCAGCTCGAGGTGGAACCGACCGACCGCCGGCAACTGGTCGCCCTGGATCTGCCGCGGCAGGCACCGGCCGGCACCCGGCTGACGGCCGACGCCGTGCTGCAGACCGAACGCCCGCTCAGCGCGCTGACCCGCTGGCGGCTGCGGTCGGCGCTGCCGCAACGGGTGGAGGCCGATCTCGCGCCGGCGCAACGGCAGCGCGCGCTGGCGTTGCCGCCCGGCTACAACCCGCGCACCCTGGCGCTGGCCCGGCAGTGGCGGCAGCAGGCCGGCGCCGACGATGCGGCGATCGTCGCCCGCGCCCTGCAATGGATCCGCCGCGACTTCGCCTACACCCTGGAGACGCCGCTGCCCGGCCGCGACGGCGTGGACGAGTTCCTGTTCCAGCAGAAGGCCGGGTTCTGCCAGCACTTCAGTTCGGCGTTCGTGGTGCTGATGCGCGGCGCCGGCATTCCTGCGCGCGTGGTCACCGGCTATGCCGGCGGCACCCGCAATGCGTTCGGCGACTACTGGGTGGTGCGGCGCATGGACGCGCACGCCTGGGCCGAGGTGTGGCTGCCGCAACGCGGCTGGGTGCGGGTGGACCCGACCGCGGCGGTGGCGCCGGAACGCATCTACGACACCCTGGAGGACCGCCTGGGCAGCGATGCCGGCGCGCAGGGCGGCGCCGCAGACTGGCGCTGGCGCGACCTCGCCGACTGGGCGCGGCGCGGCTGGAACGACCTGGTGCTGTCCTTCGACGCCAGCCGCCAGCAGCGCCTGCTCAGCCAATTCGGCGTACCGAAGTTGGATCCCGGCCAACTGGTGGCCCTGTTCGCCGGGTTCGCGGCGCTGCTGCTGGGTGCGATGGCCTGGTGGCTGGCGCGCGGCGAGCGCGAACGCGATCCGCTGCTGCGGGCCTGGCGGGCGCTGGGCCGGCGCTACGCCCGGCGCGGGCTGGGCCGCGACCCGCACGAACCGGCCCTGGCCTGGGCCGCTCGCGTACAGCGAGAAACCGGCGATGCGAGCCTGATTCCGCTCAGCCGGCGTTTCGCCGATGCGCGCTACGCTGGCGCTGATTCGGACAGCGCTTCATTGTTGCGCGACCTGCGCAGGCACCGTCCGCCCACTGGAGCATCCCGATGAAGATTCGCCTGCTGTTCCCCGTGATCGCTGCGTTGGCGCTCGGCGCCTGCGCCACCGCCCCCAAGCCGCTGCAGGGCCAGTTCGCGCCCGTCAGCCCGCGCGACTCGGTCGCCGGCCATCAGGCCGGCGCGCCGGTGCGCTGGGGCGGCAAGATCATCAAGACCACGCCCGGCCAGGGCCAGACCTGCTTCCAGATGCTGTCGCGCCCGCTCAACGCCAGCGGCCGTCCGGACAGCGATGCCGCCGACGCCAGCGATGGCCGCTTCATCGCCTGCCGCGCCGGCTTCTACGACCCGGCGGTGTTCGAACCCGGCCGCGAAGTGACCTTCATCGGCCACGTGTCCGGCTACGACAACACCCGCATCGGCGAGTACGACTACCGCCTGCCGAAGATGGACGCGGACGTGGTGTACCTGTGGCCGGTGGTGCGCCAGGTCGAAGTGGTGCCCGCCTATCCGTACGGCCCCTGGGGCGGCCCGTGGGGTCCGTGGGGCCCGCGCTGGGGCTGGTGGTAAGCCCTGCGTTTCTGCCGCAACGAAAAACGCCGCTGATCCAGCGGCGTTTTTTTATGCCTGCACGTTCGCGCCAGCCGCTGCTCAGGGCGTACCGAAGCGCCCCAGCGGCGCACCGGCGAGCAGATGCAGGTGCAGATGGAACACGGTCTGCCCGGCGTGCTCGCGGCAGTTGATCACCACCCGGTAGCCGTCCTGGGCCAGGCCCTGCTCGCGCGCGTAGCTGGCCGCGGCCAGCACCAGCCGGCCGACCAGGGTCGCCTGCTCCGGCGCCAGGTCGTCCAGGGTCGGAATCTCCACCTGCTTGGGAATGAAGAGCACATGCACCGGCGCCTGCGGCGCGATGTCCTTGAAGCCGAGCACGGCGTCGTCCTCGTAGACGATGCTGGCCGGAATTTCGCGACGGATGATCTTGCCGAAGATGGTGTCCATGGAGCGCGCCCGGAACGAAAGAAGGGGCCGCCGTTATAGCCCAATTCGGCGTCGTACCGCAGCCGCGTGCGGCGGTTATTCGCCGGTGCCGGTGCGCGGCACTTCGCTGCGGCTGCCGAAGGCGTGCGACAGCGTGCCGCGATCCACGTACTCCAGCTCGCCGCCGAGCGGCAGGCCCTGCGCCAACCGGCTCGGCCGCACGCCATGCTGACGCGCCAGTTGCGCCAGGTAATGCGCGGTGGCCTCACCTTCGACGGTGGAATTGGTGGCGATGATCAGCTCGGCCACCTCGCCCTGCGCCAGCCGCGCGCCGAGCCGGTCCAGGCCCAGTTCGCGCGGGCCGATGCCGTCCAGCGGCGACAGCCGGCCCTGCAGGATGAAGTACAGCCCGCGGTAGCCGGTGGCGTGCTCGATCGCCAGCCGGTCGGCCGGCGACTCCACCGCGCACAGCTGCTGGCGGTCGCGCGCGGGACTGGCGCAGATCGCGCAGAGCTCGGTCTCGCTGAAATCGCGGCATTGCGCGCAATGACCGATGCGCTCGATCGCCTCGTGCAACCGCTCGGCCAGACGCTGCCCACCCTCGCGCTCGCGCTCGAGCACGTGATACGCCATGCGCTGCGCAGTCTTCTGGCCGACGCCAGGCAACACGCGGAACGCATCGATCAGTTGTTCGAGCAGCGGCGAGCTCATTGTGGTTGGGGATTCGGGAGTGGAGATTGGGGATTCGTAAGGGAAACATCGCTGTCACGCGATGTTTTCGTAGAAGCGGCTTCAGCCGCGACGGCGTGACCTGACCGGTCGCGGCTGAAGCCGCTCCTGCCAGAGGAATTCACCGAAGCAGGAAAGGCAGCGCACTCGCGAGACACCGCGAATCCCCACTCCCGAATCCCGAATCCCGGCCCCTCAGAACGGCAGCTTCATGCCCGGCGGGATCGGCATGCCGGCGGTGGCCGCGCCCATGCGCGCCTTGGATTCGGCATCGATCTTGTTGGAGGCGTCGTTGAACGCGGCGGCGATCAGGTCCTCGGCCATTTCCTGGTCGGCCAGGATGCTCGGATCGATCCGCACCTTGCGGCACTCCTTGGCGCCGGTCAGGGTCACGTTGACCATGCCGCCGCCGGCGCTGCCGGTGACTTCCAGCTTGGCCAGTTCTTCCTGGGCGCGCTGCAGGTTTTCCTGCATCTTCTGCGCCTGTTGCATCAGTTGGGCGATATTGCCGCGCATCGTGGTTCACTCATCGTAGGGACGGATGGAATCGGGGACGACCCGCGCGCCTTGCTGCTGGATCAGCGCCTGCACCGCCGGGTCGTTCATGAACGCGGTCTCGGCCGCGTTCTGGCGCTCGCCGCGTTGCCGGTGCGAGCGCTCATGCAGGGTTTCGGCATCGACCGCGATACCGCTTTCGATGACGATCTTCGGCCGCTGGCCCAGCGCATCGGCCAGGGCCGCGGCCAGTTCGCCCAGCGAGCGTTCCGACTGCAGGTACTCGAAGCCCGGCGACAGCGACAGCCGCAGCACGCCCTCGGCATGACTGACGAAGGCGGCGTTGGCGGCGAGTTGCCGCGAGGGGCCGCTCAGGCCGCAATCGGCGACCAGTTCCAGCCAGTCCTCGGCACTGTGCAGCGCGCGCGGCGTATCGGACACGGCGGCGTGGGTGCGCGGCGGCGCCAGCGGCGGCACCATCGCCATTTCCGGTTCGGCGGCCGCAGCCGTGGCCGCGGCCGGAACGACCGCTGGCGCCGGCGTCGCGACGGGCGCGGACGGCGCTGGGCGTGCCGCCGGCGGTGCCGGCGGATCCCAGGGCGGATCCAGCGGGGCCGCCGCCGCACTGGGCGCAGCCGCCACGGGCGCAGCGGGAACCGGCGCCGGCGCGGCAGCGACAGGCGCCACCGGGGCAGCGGCGGCCACCGCGACAGGTGCCGCCATCGCCGCCGCAGGCGCACTGGCGCCGGCCGCCGTCGCATTGCCGTGCCCCTGGGTGGGGGTGGCCGCGCCGGTCGTCGTGCCGGCCGGCAGCGCCGTGACGCCCATCGGCCGGAACGCCAGCATGCGCAGCAGCGCCATCTCGAAGCCGGCGCGCGGGCTCGGCGCCAGATACAGGTCGCGGCGCCCGTTCAGCGCCATCTGGTACCACAGCTGCACGATCTCCGGACGCAGGCGCTCGGCCAGCGGCGCCGGGTCCAGTCCGTCCAGCGCGGGCATGGCCGCGCCCGGCACCAGTTGCCGCACCTGGATGCGATGCAGGGCCTCGGCCAGCGCCTCCAGCACCCCGCCCCAGTCGGGCGAGAACTCGGCCAGCCCGGCCACCACCTGCAGCAGCCGCTGCCCATCGGCATCGGCCAGGGCGTCCAGCATCGCCCCGACCTGGGTGCGATCGACCGTGCCCAGCATCGTCCGCACCACGTCGTCGCGCAGCGCGCCGCCGGCGTAGGCGATGGCCTGGTCGAGCAGCGACAGGCCGTCGCGCAGGCTGCCGTCGGCGGCCTTGGCCAGTTGCACGATCGCCGAGGCATCCACCTCGATCTGCTCGGCGGCCAGGATCTTGGTCATCTGCCCCTGGATCTGCTCCTCGTCCAGGCGCTTGAGGTTGAACTGCAGGCAGCGCGACAGCACCGTCACCGGCAGCTTCTGCGGGTCGGTGGTGGCGAGCAGGAACTTCACGTGCTCCGGCGGCTCTTCCAGGGTCTTCAGCAGCGCGTTGAACGCCGCCTTGGAGAGCATGTGCACTTCGTCGATCAGGTAGACCTTGAACTTGCCGCGCGAGGGCATGTACTGCGCGTTCTCGATCACCTCGCGCACGTCGTCCACACCGGTGTTGGACGCGGCGTCGATCTCCAGCAGGTCGATGTAGCGGCCGGCGTCGATGTCCAGGCAGGCCGCGCACTGGCCGCACGGGTCGGCACTGGTGCCCTGCTCGCAGTTCAGCGACTTGGCGAAGATGCGCGCGATGGTGGTCTTACCGACGCCACGGGTGCCGGTGAACAGAAAGGCGTGGTGCACCCGGCCGCTGTCCAGCGCGTTGGTGAGCGCGCGGACCACATGCTCCTGCCCCACCAGCTCGGCGAAACGCTTGGGGCGCCACTTGCGGGCGAGAACGAGATAGGACATCAGGCGACCGTCTTCATCTGAACCGCCATTGTGCCACGCCGGGCCATCGCGATCGTTCAGTCGCCCGGTCAGCCGCCGTCCCGACGCGCGCCGCCTCGGGCGCAGGGCTGCGTGCGACGATGAACAGGGCAAAGGTGACGCCGGTCAGCGCGACCGCGGCGGCTCGCCTTGTGAACGGCGGCCATGACGGCTAGAATTCCCGCCCTTGCCCGGACCGCATGGCCCGCGCAAGACCCGGAGAGGTGTCCGAGTGGTTGAAGGAGCACGCCTGGAAAGTGTGTAAGCGTCTAAACCGCGCTTCGGGGGTTCGAATCCCCCTCTCTCCGCCAGATTCGAATGCGCTTCCCTCGCAGAGTTGCTCCGCCCATGGCGTAAGAACTCAAAGGGAAAGACCGCGCCACTGGCGCGGTTTCGTCTCTATGGTGGCCCCGTCGGCCCCTCGCGACGCTAGGTCGAAAACCCCGCCAGGGCCGGAAGGCAGCAACGGTATCGATCGACGCGGGCGCCGAGGTCAGCCGGCGGGGTTACCACCCTTCTACGACGACGAACGATCAGCCTAGATCTCGATCGCGCACGCCGCTATCCGCGCGACGACGCCTGCGCCTCCGGATGCAACCACCCCGCATCGCCCTCGCGGTAGCGTTCGCGCTTCCAGATCGGCACGCGCGCCTTGACCTCGTCGATGACGTAGCGGCAGGCGTCGAAGGCGGCGCCTCGGTGCGCGGCGACCACACCAACCCACACCGCCAGGTCGCCGATCGCCAGTTCGCCGACGCGGTGCACGCAGCGCAGGTCGAGGATGGCGAAGCGGGCCAGGGCCTCGTCGACGATGCGCTGGCCTTCGGCCTCGGCCAGTGCGGCGTAGGCCTCGTAGTGCAGGCCGTCGACCGCGCGGCCGTCGTTGTGGTCGCGCACCCAGCCTTCGAAGCTGGCATAGGCGCCGGCCTGGGCGTGCGCCAGCGGGGCGCGCAGCGTGGCGATGTCGAGCGGTCGGTCGGCCAGCCGGAAACGCGGTTCGGTGGACATGGCTCAGCCTCCCGAAACCGGCGGGATGAACACCACTTCGCTGCCGTCGCGCACCGCCTCGTCCCAGCCGACGAAGGCGCTGTCCACCGCCACCCGCAAGCGATCCAGCGGCCAGCGCAGGCCATGGCGCGCGTCGAGTTCGGCATACAGCGCGCGCAGGTTCGGCGCATCGGTATGCACCTGTTCGCGTTCCAGGCCCGCGGCCTCGCGCAGGCTGGCGAAGTACAGCACGCTCACCTGGACGCTCATGCCACGCTCCCGACGTCGCGCTTGCCGCCACGCTTGCCGACCAGCCGCACCGGGCCGATGGTCATCGCGTGGGTCAGCGCCTTGCACATGTCGTAGACGGTCAGCGCGGCGACGCTGGCGCCGGTCAGCGCCTCCATCTCCACGCCGGTGCGGTGCACGGTGCGCACCGTGCATTCGATGCCCAGCACCTGCGGCGAGCGCCAGTCGATGGCGAAGCGGCAGCCGTCGATCGGCAACGGATGGCAGAACGGAATCAGTTCGTGGGTGCGCTTGACCGCCATCGTGCCGGCGATCACCGCGGTGTCGACGATGCCGCCCTTGGCGCTGCGCAACGCGTCGGCGCGCAACTGCGCGGCCACGCGGGCGGGGAAGCGCACCTGCGCCTCGGCCACCGCCACACGCGCGGTGGCGGCCTTGGCGGAGACGTCGACCATGGTCGGCAATCCCTGCGGGTCCAGATGGGTCAGCGCCGGCGCGGCGGCGCGCGCGGACGTGGCGGAGGTCTTCTTGGTCATGGATTGCGCTGCCGCTCCCACGGCGCGATCTTCAAGCGCCGCCGGGGATCGGCGTGCCTTGGTGGAACAGCATGCGCCATTGGCCGTCGCGATACCGCCAAAGCGAACTGCGCAGCGCCTGCCGCGGCGGCTCGCCACCGCCGCTGCGCTCGCTGCGATAACGCAGGTGCACCAACTCCGGTTCCAGCAGCTGCACATCGATGTCGAATGCACAGTAGCGAAATGCGCCCGACTCAGCCGGTAACGCCTGGAGCACCGCCGGCTTGTCGAAGCAGCGGCCGGAGGCACCGAACTCGACGAAGGCGTCGTCGAGCAGTTCCGCCACGCGCGCCGCCGAGGCACGCACCGCCGGTTCCAGCAATTCCAGTTCCAGCGCGACCAGCGCACGTTGCACGGCGGCGTCCATGGCTCAACCGCCGATCAGGAACATTTCGACGTGCTTGCCGCGCGTGGCGGTCGCCGCGCCGCGCAGTTCGCTGTAGCGATCGTCGCGGCGTTCCCACAGCGCACGCACGCGCTCGACCAGCGCCTCCTCGCCCCCCGCCAGCGCCGGCCGCAAATCGGTGCCCTCGCCCGCGAACAGGCAGGTGTAGAGATGGCCATCGGCGGACACGCGAGCGCGGTGGCAATCGCCGCAGAACGGCGTACTGACCGAGGTGACGAAACCGATCTCGCCGCCGCCATCGGCGAACGCATAGCGCGCGGCGACCTCGCCCGGGTAGTGCGGCGCCAGCGCCTGCAGCGGCCAACGTGCGGCGATGCGGTCACGCAACTCGGCGGCCGGCACCACCCGCTCGCGGCGCCAGGCGTTGCAGGTGCCCACGTCCATGTATTCGATGAAGCGCAGCACATGGCCGCTGCCGCGGAAATGCGCCAGCAACGGCAGCACCTGGTCGTCGTTGATGCCGCGCTGGACCACGCAATTGAGCTTGACCGGCCCCAGCCCGGCCGCGACCACCGCGTCGATGCCCTCCAGCACCTGCGCGATCTCGCCACGGTCACCGGACAACTTCCGGAACACCGTCGGCTCGATCGCATCCAGGCTGACCGTGACCCGGCGCAGGCCGGCCTCGCGCAAGGCCTGCGCATGCCGCGCCAGCAGCGCGCCGTTGGTGGTCATGGCCAGATCGTCCACGCCGGGGATGCGCGCCAGCCGCCGCACCAACTCGGGCAGATCGCGGCGCAGCAGCGGTTCGCCGCCGGTCAGGCGCAGCTTGTTGACGCCGTTGCGGACGAAGGCGCGGGCCACCGTCTCCAATTGCGCGAACGACAGCCGCGAAGCGGCGTCGAAGCCGTAATCGTCCGGCACCTTGTCGGCAGGCATGCAGTAGCCGCAGCGGAAGTTGCAGGCCTCGATCACCGACAGCCGCAGGTCGCGCAACGGCCGCCCGCGCCGGTCCGCCGGCGTCGCCGACGCGAGCGGCGGGCGCGGCAGCGCGTTCATCCCGCCGGGACCTGCGGCGCGCGCGGCGCGGACAGCGCCACGCGCTCGCCCGGCCGCGCCACGCGGTGGCCGCGCGCGCGCAGGGCCTCGGCATCGTCGGCGCTGGCGTAGTGGTAGAGCATGGTCCGTTGCAGCAGCTCGGCGGGGTATTCCCGCTCCAGGTCGTCGACCCCAGTATGCGACGGGTTGCCGTGAAGACCGCAGTCGTGGGCCACCAGTTCGCCGTCGTCGGCATACCGGTTCAGCATTTCCGGGATCGGCCGGGTGTCCCCGCTCCACACCAGCGCGCCCTGCAGGCGCAGGCCGTAGGCGGTCTCCGGCCAGTGGTGGCGCACCGGGAACACCTCCAGGCGCACGCCCTCGTGCCAGAACGCATCGCCCACCGCGATCAGCTGGAACGCATCCCAGAAGTTGGCGCCGCCCTCGGCCAGCACGTTCGGATAGTCGGCCACGCGGCGGTGCAGCAGCGGCAGCACCGTGGCCGGCACGTACAACCGCACCTTGCCACGGCGCTCGGAAAAATAGCTGTCCACGAACAGCCGCTCGAAGCCGGCGACGTGGTCCAGATGCACGTGGGTGACGAACAAGGCCTGCGGCATCGCGCCGTAGTGCGCCTGGTAGGCGGTCAGCCCCTCGCCGCCGCAGTCGATGGTCAGCCACGGCCGGCCATCGCGCTCGATGGTGGCCATCGGCGAGCCAAGCGCCACCGCCGAGGCATTGCCCACGCCCTGGAAACGCAGCGCCCAGTCCGTCATCAGCAGCCGCGCTCCCAGGCCAGGTCGTAGGCGCGGCGCAGGCGCGCGTAGTCCTTCTCCACCGCATCGACGCTGCGCTCGCCGCGCAGTTTCAGCAGCGAACGACGCAGCCGCTTGAGGTTGCGCTCGCGCCAGCGGGTGGCGGGAATGCGCAGCACGCCGCGGTCGAAGTCGATCAGCCAGCCGCGGCCGTTGCCGTCGAACAGGATGTTCTGCGCATTGAGGTCGGCGTGGTCGAGGCCGGCGCGATGGAAGCGCGCGATCAGCCGACCCGCCTCCTCCCACGGCGCGCCGCGGCCCGCCAGATGCGCACGATCGGCCAGCGAGCGCACGCCCTCCAGCCGCTCCATCAGGATCGCCGCGCGGTAACGCAGCCCCTGGCGCAGATAGCAGGCCGCCAGCGGCCGCGGCACCGGCAGCTTGCGCGCGATCAGCGCGCGCATCAGCCGGAACTCGGCGAAGCTGCGGGTGCGGTCGGCGCCGGTCCACAGGTAGCGGTCGCGGACCAGCTTGGCGACCAGCCCGCCGCGGCGGTACTGGCGCAGCACGCAGCTGCCGAACGGGGCATCGACGAACCAGGCGCCGCCGCGGCCGCCGGCATCCACCGGGCGCGCGCGTTCGCCCCAGGCGGCGGCGGAGAACAGCGCCGGTTCGGCTTGCCGCAGTCGTTCGCGGTCGAACAGAATGGCCCCGTAGCCGCGGCCCTCGCGGTACGGCGTCAGCGCTTCGGTGGCGTCGAATGCAACCATCCAGCGAGTCTAACAACACCATGCCGGCAACGCTCCCTTCGCTGTGCCTGTTGCGCCTGTCGGCGCTAGGGGACGTGACCCACGTGGTGCCGCTGGTACGGACCCTGCAACGCGCCTGGCCGCAGGCGCCGGCGTTGCACTGGATCATCGACAA
Source organism: Xanthomonas sontii (assembly GCF_040529055.1). Taxonomy (NCBI): domain Bacteria; kingdom Pseudomonadati; phylum Pseudomonadota; class Gammaproteobacteria; order Lysobacterales; family Lysobacteraceae; genus Xanthomonas; species Xanthomonas sontii. The sequence continues at coordinate 4,633,804 of NZ_CP132342.1, forward strand.
GGCCGGGCACAAGCTGCTCGACGGCCTGCCGGGCGTGGTCTTCCACCCCTACGACAAGCGCAGCGGCCTGGCCGGCATGCGGGCCTTGCGCCGCGCCCTGCCGGCGCAAGGCTTCGACGCGCTGCTGCAGATGCAGGTGGCGTTGCGCGCCAACGTGCTGTCGGCGTTCGTGCCGGCGCGCCGCCGCATCGGCTACGACCGCAGCCGCTCCAAGGACCTGCACGGCCTGTTCGTCAACGAACGCATCCCCGACCGCCCCGGCATCCACGTGCTGGAGGCGATCGGCAGCTTCTGCGAGCCGCTGGGGCTGCGCCAGACCGAAGTGCGCTGGGACCTGCCGGTGCCCGAGGACGCCCATGCCTGGGCGCGTGCGCAATGGCCCGAGGACGGCCGTCCGGCGCTGCTGATCTCACCTTGCTCCAGCCACCAGCGTCGCAACTGGTATGCCGAGCGCTACGCCGCGGTGGCCGACCATGCCGCCACGCAGGGCTGGCGGGTGGTGCTGTGCGGCGGCCGCAGCGACCTGGAGCGCAGCACCGCCGACGCCATCGTCGCAGCGGCGCGCACGCCGGTGCTCGACCTGGTCGGCCGCGACACGCTCAAGCAACTGCCGGCGCTGCTGCAGCGCGCGGCACTGGTGCTGACTCCGGACTCCGGCCCCATGCACATCGCCAACGCCATGGGCACCAAGGTGCTGGGCCTGCACGCGGCCAGCAACCCGCGCCGCAGCGGCCCGTATTCGGACATCCGCTACTGCGTGGACAAGTACGACGCCGCCGCGCGCAAGTACCTGGGCAAGCCGGCCGCGCAGTTGAAGTGGGGCAGCAAGATCGAGTTCGACGGCGTGATGGAACTCATCGCGGTGGACGATGCGATCGCCGCATTCGAGCGCTATCGCGCCGACCACGGCCACTGAGCCCGGTTGCGGCGCCCGCGGCGCCGCTCTACCATCGCCGCGCGTCCTGCCGCCGACCCGGCCCGCAGGAGCCGCCGTAAGCGTTTACGTCAATCAACGCGCCAACTGCGCCGGATCCGTCCGGGGCTGTTTCCCGCCCGGGCCTGGCAGGCCGTTGGCGGGTGGCGCCTTCGATCGACCGGCTTACGGAGAGTCCGCAATGTCACGTTTCCCGCTGTTTTCCCGCAAGCTGTCCCCGCGCCATGCCGCCTGGGTCACCCCGCTGCTGCTGTCGGTGCTGATGACCTGCATCGTCTCGATGATCAGCACCCTGCGCAGCGTCGGGCTGGCGCCCGGTGTCGGCACGCTCTGGCTCGGCGCCTGGGCGCTGTCCTGGCTGGTGGCCTTCCCCACCCTGCTGCTGGTGCTGCCGCTCGTGCGGCGCCTGACCGGACTGGTGGTCGCACGCAACTGAGGTGCGGCGCGTTCCGGGAGACTGCAACGCCTCCCGGAACTCTGCCCTCACACCGAGGCGTTGCGGTAGTCCTGGTAGGACTTCTCTTCCACGTAGCTGGAGCCCAGGGCCAGGTTGATTTCCTTCTTGAGCCGCGCGCGTTCGTCGTTTTCGTAGTACACGCTGCGCGCCAGCTTGATGAACTCCTCGTCGAAGGCCTGCGCCTTCTCCTTGATCCGGATCTCGTCCTCGATCACCCACAGGCGCTCGTTGACCGCCTTCAGTTCCGCGCGCAGGCGCGCCACGTCGCCGCCGGCCGCCGGATGCGCCATCCAGGTCTTTTCCAGTGCCGACAGTTCGGCACGCACATTGGCCAGCTTGCCCGGATCTTCGATGCGCTCGGACTTGATCTGCAGGATGGCGATCTTGTCGAGCAATTCGCCGAAGGACACGGGCACCAGGATTTCGGACATGGCAGACACCAAAAACAGGAGAAAAGAGAGTGTAACGGCCGCGTCTTAAAGCGGCGTCGGCACGCGTCGCGATCGCCCAAAAACAAAAGGCCCCTGACGGGGCCTGATGCGAAACTGGCAGGAAGGGGTGATGCACTCGGTGCATGCTGCACCCCGCCCTGCGGGCGGCTGCGCCGTGCGCATCGGCTGTCGCCGATGGGTCGAACCCGCGGGGCTTCTCACCCCCCACTCCTGCACCGATCACACTCTGCGACCGCTGGAGGATGCGCGCGCGATGAAACTGGCGGGAAGGGGGGGATTCGAACCCCCGAGGCGCTATAAACGCCTGCCTGATTTCGAGTCAGGTACATTCAACCACTCTGCCACCTTCCCGGGTGGTCCCCGGCGGACCGGGGGCGTGCATCATACGGTCCCCGCCGCGCGCGGACAAGCGGCCAGGCGCCGAGCCACCGCAAGCGCCCCGGCGCCGCGGGGCGATGAACCCCGCCTGCTGCGTGCCGCGCGCGGCGATTGCCTGATCCGCGCGCGACCGCGATGATGCCCGTCGACCCCAGAAAACACCGGCCGGCCGCAGGCGCGCAATGATCGAATTCGGACATCTCACCCACGTCGGCCTGCGCCGCGACCTCAACGAAGACACCTACTACGGCGACCACGAACTGGGGTTGTGGCTGGTGGCCGACGGCATGGGCGGCCACGCCTGCGGCGAGGTCGCCAGCGCCCTGGCGCGCGAGGCCATCGTCCGTGAAGTGCGCGGCGGCACCGCGCTGGCGCAGGCCATCCGCATCGCCGACGAGGAAATCATCCGCGCCTCGCAGCGCCGCAACGACACCCTGCCGATGGGCACCACGGTGGTGGCGGCGCGGGTGCAGGGCAACCGCTTCGAGGTAGCCTGGGTCGGCGACAGCCGCGCCTACCTGTGGCGCGACGGCAAGCTGGCCCAGCTCAGCCAGGACCACAGCTACGTGCAGGAACTGATCGCGCAGGGCGCGCTCACCGCCGAACAGGCGCGCGCGCATCCGCACCGCAACGTGGTCACCCAGGCGCTGGGCGTCACCGATCCGCAGCACCTGAACGTGGCGACGATGACCGGCGAGCTGCGCCCGGGCATGCGCCTGCTGCTGTGCAGCGACGGGCTGACCGAGGAAGTGGACGATGCCGGCCTGGCCAACGCGCTGGGCCACGACGACTGCAGCGCGCAGGAATGCGTGGACATGCTGGTCGCCGCCGCGCTCGACGAAGGCGGCTCGGACAACATCACCGCGATCCTGGTGCGCTGTCACTAGGGCGTGTCATCCACCCCGGGCATGCGGCACCCTGCTGCGCGCGCCCTTGAAGTCGAAGCGCGAAAAAGCGAACGCCAGCAGTCCACGCCCGAACGATGGCGCGCTTGGCGCGTAGCCAGCCAGCCCCCCAGGATTGGCGTAGCAGACGCGCCACCCGCGCAAGGCGGCCTCAGCCGGCCACCGCGTCCACCACGACCGGTTCGGCGTCGTCCCACAGCGCGCGGCCGGCCTTCTTGCGCAGCTTCTCCAGCCGCGCCTGGTGCGCTTCCAGTTCCGAGGCCGTCGGCAACACCCGCGGCCGCGGCAACAGCATGGTCATGTCGAATGCCGGCCCCTGCGCCGCCGCATGCGCGGCGCCGTCCTCGGCCAGGGCGAAGCCGATTTCCTCCTGGCCGGAGGTCAGCGCGATGTACACGTCGCTGAGGATCTGCGCATCGAGCAGCGCGCCGTGCAGTTGCCGGTGTGAGTTGTCCACGCCCAGCCGCTTGCACAGCGCATCCAGCGAATTGCGCTGGCCGGGGAAGCGCTCGCGCGCCAGCAGCAGGGTGTCGATCACCGTGGCACGATCGAGGATGCGGCCGTAGGACTCGCCCAGCCGCGACAGTTCGTAATCCAGAAAGCCCAGGTCGAACGAGGCGTTGTGGATGATCAGCTCGGCGCCGTCGATGAACTCCAGGAATTCGTCGACCACCTCGTGGAATTCCGGCTTGTCGGCAAGGAAATCCAGGGTCAGGCCGGTGACTTCCTGCGCGCCGGGTTCGAAATCGCAGTCCGGGCGCAGGTAGCGATGGAAGTTGCGCCCGCTGGGGCGGCGTTCGAGCAGTTCCACCGCGCCGATTTCGACGACGCGGTTGCCCTTCTTCCATTCCAGGCCGGTGGTTTCGGTATCGAGGATGATCTGACGCATGGGACTCGCAGCGGAAAAGGAAGACAAGATCAGGTCGCGACGGCGGCGCCGCCGGCGCGCACGTGCAGGGCCTGGTTGCGCGCCAGCTGGTCGACCCGCTCGTTGTCCGGATCGCCGTTGTGGCCCTTGACCCAGCGCCAGTCGATCGTATGCCGCTGCGCGGCCGCATGCAGCCGCTCCCACAGATCGCGGTTCTTGACCGGATCGCCGCCGGCGGTCTTCCACTGCCGGCGCACCCAGCCCGGCATCCATTCTGTAATGCCCTGGCGCACGTACTGCGAGTCGGTGTGCAGCACGATCTGGCACGGCTCGTTGAGCGTCTCCAGCGCCATGATCGCGGCCATCAGCTCCATGCGGTTGTTGGTGGTGTGCGCCTCGGCGCCGGCCACCTCGCGCTCCAGTCCCTTGTAGCGCAGCAGCGCGGCCCAGCCGCCGGGGCCGGGATTGCCGAGGCAGGCGCCATCGGTATGGATGTCGACAGTCTTCATGAAACTCCGTGTTCAGATGGAAGCGACCGAGCCGCGCCAGCGGACCGGCGCGCGCAACGGAATGGGGCCGATGCCGGCGGCGGTGCGTTTTTCCGCCTGCAGCAGGCAGACCGCGCGCAGCGGCGCGGTGGAGGTAGCCGGGCCGACGCCGCCGCGGGTCGGCCACACCGGCCCGAGATAGCGCAGTTGCTCCACGCACGGCAAGCCGACCTGTTCGAGCAGGCCGCGCCAGCTACCTGGCGGACGCGCCACCAGGCCCTGGCGGCGCCAGCGCAGCCGGTACGGGCTCACCGCATTGAGCGCGAACAGCCACACGCGGCCGCCCGGCATCAGGATGCGCTCGCATTCCTCCAGCAGCGCCGCCGCGTCGGCGGCGAGCACGTGCTGCAGGACGATGGCGTTGACGCTTTCCGACGGCAGCGGCAGTGGCAGCGTGCACACCAGGTCGCCGGCGTAGCCGCAGGCGCTGCGGTGCAGGCGCACGCCCCGCCCCGGCAGCTCGCGCGCGGGGGGCGGTAGCGGCACCGGGGCCAGCCACAGCCAGGGTTGCGCGGGGCGCTTGAGCAAGGCGTCGAGGATCAGCGGCTGCTCGGCCTGCAGCAACGCCTGCGCCCCGGCAGTATCAAACCAGGATGAGACGTTGGCTTGACGAGGGAGCGACACGGCAGGCATGGTGCCAATTCTATGCGACTGATCGCCCTGCCCGCATTCCAGGATAACTACATCTGGGCGATCGCCACGGACGACGGGCGTGCGTTGCTGGTCGACCCTGGCCAGGCCGAGCCGGTGCTGGAGGCCGCGGCCCAAGGGCTGCAACCCGCCGCCATCCTGCTGACCCATCACCACGACGACCATATCGGCGGCGTCGCTGTCTTGCGCGAACGCTGGCCGGATCTGCCGGTGTACGCGCCGGACGACCCCCGCATTGCCGGATTTTCGTGCGAGCGGGTCGGCGACGGCGATGTCGTGAAGGTGCTGGACTGGCAGTTCGATACCCTCGCCGTCCCCGGCCATACCCGCTCGCACCTGGCCTACGTCGGCCAGGGCCATCTGTTCAGCGGCGATACGCTGTTCAGCCTGGGCTGTGGGCGCATGTTCGAAGGTACGCCCTCCCAGATGTTGGGTTCGCTGCAGCGCCTGTCCGCCCTCCCGGGGCAGACGCTGGTCTGCTGCGGACACGAATACACCTTGGCCAATGCGGCATTCGCCGTCACGGTCGATCCCACCAACGCTGCCCTGCGGCAGCGCCATCAGGAAGCCCAGGCCATGCGTCACGCTGCCCGCCCCACCGTTCCCGTCACTCTCGCCAGCGAACTGGCGACCAATCCGTTCCTGCGCACCGCTTCGGCGGCGATCCAGCAGGCGATCGGCGCCCGGCTCGGCCGGGGGGTGTGCGACGAAGTGGAAGTCTTCGCCGAATTGAGGCGCTGGAAAGACGATTTCCGCGCATGAGGGCGCTGGCGTTGACGGCGGCGCTGACGCTGGCGATAGCGTCGGCGGCGCCCCCCGCGGCGGCCGCGACTCCGCTTGCGGCGGCACTCGAGCAGACCGTGGCGGGCCTGAACGGCCTGCCGACGGACGCGGCGGCACTGCCGCCGCCGACCACCCGTAACGGGCATGACATCCTCGCCCGCTTCCGCGACGGCCTGGCCGATGCGCGCTGCGACGCCGGCGCCACCGATGCGCGCTGGCAGCAGCAGTTCTCGCGCGCGCCGTCGCGGCTGGCCGACGAGGACGAGGACGTGCTGCCGCTGTTCGGCTACGTGGTCGACGAACTGCGTGCGGCCAACCTGCCGACCGAATTCGCGCTGATCCCGTTCGTGGAGAGCGGCTACCGCCCGGCCGCGCGCAACAGCAGCGGCCCCGCCGGCCTGTGGCAGTTCATCCCCGGTACCGCGCGCAACCACGATGTCCCGCTGGAGAACGGCTACGACGGCCGTCTGTCTGCGGTGGACTCCACCCGCGCCGCAGTGCGCTATCTGAAGACCCTGCACGGCATGTTCGGCGGCGACTGGCGCCTGGCGATCATGGCCTACAACGCCGGCGAATACCGCGTGCTGCAGTCGATGCGCCGCGCCGGCATGAACGCGCAGAACGCGCAGCCGGACAAGCTGCCCGGGCTGTCCTCGGTCACCTATGCCTACGTCGAGAAACTGCACGCGCTGGCCTGCGTGCTGGAACAGGCGCAGACCCGCGACGAATGGATGGCCTCGCTGGATCGCGACGTTCCGATCCTGCAGGCGCAGACCCTGCCCGCCGGCATGGCACTGGACGAATGGGCGCGGCGCCAGGCGCTGCAGGGCAACCAGCTCGCCCGGCTGAACCCGGCCCTGGGCAACGGCCGCAGCGCCAAGCGCGCACTGCCGGTGCTGGCGCCGCGCAGTCTGGGCGGCCCCGTGCTGGCCCAGGACACCGCGCCGCCGGCGCAGGACGACACCCCGGTCGTCGCCACCGTGGCCAGCGCCGACGACACTCCCGCGCCGAACCGTGCCAAGCGCGCCGGCGCACGCTCCCGCCACACGCACACCGTGCGCGACGGCGACACCGCCTGGAACATCGCCAAGCGCTACGGCATCACCGTGCAGGCGCTGCTGATGAAGAACGGCCTGTCCGCGCGCAGCGTGCTGCGTCCCGGCATGGTGCTGAGCTACGAGGACTGATCGCGCTCCGGCTGCGGCGGGACGAGCTTCGGCCCATGCTGCAACGTCCACGGATGTGCAGCCACGCCGCGGGGATGACCACCCGTTTCCCCGCGCCTACGACCAGCATGATCGCCTGCAAGGCAGGCCTATCACGGCATCCAGCGCCGACGACAACTGCGCGCCTTGCCCCTAGTCCGGCGTGAAGAAGATCCTGGCCCGGCGCGCAATGCCGGTGGTGCCGACGGCGCTGCACAACATGTGGACCAGCATGTGGAGCAAGTGCAACGCGCGACTACGGCAACAGTTGTGACTCGATCGCCACCGCGCACAGCGCCTCGTGCCAAGCGAAAGCGACGGCATGACGTGCTTGCCCCCCCCCCCCTTCGCCACCACCAAGCCTGCCGGCGACCACAGCCGCATGCCTGCACCTGCCGCGCCTCTCCCCACGGCGACGCGCGCACGTCGATCAGCCACGCACACGTCGATGCCCCTGAAACGCAACAGGCCCGGCAATGCCGGGCCTGTTGCGTGCCGCTTTACGCTGTCGAAGCAGCGGTTACAGCTGCGATTCCTGCACGCTGATCTTGAAGCGCTTGCGCATCGCATCGACGTAGGCCTTGGCATCGGCCTCGCCTTCGATGCGCGCCAGCTGCTGCTGGAACATCGTCTGCTGCTCGGCCGGCACCTTGCTCAGGTCGCCCGGCGTCACCTTGGTGACCGCAAACAGCGCATAGCGCTTGCCCACGGTGCCCGGCGCCGCAGGCAGCTCGACCTTGCCCACCGACGGCTTGCCGTCGGCCGGCTGCGGCGCGCTGAAGATCGCCTGGCTGGCCTGCGCACTCGGCATCGGCACGTTGCGCGGCAGACCCGGCATCGGGTTGATCTGCAGCTTCTCCGGGCCGGCCAGGGCCTGCAGGGTCTCGCCCTTGCGCAAACGCGCCAGCAGCGCATCGGCCTTGGCAGCGGCCGCCTTGGCGGTGCGGTCGGCATGCACCGCGGCCACGACCTGCTCATGCACCTTGGCCAGCGGCTGGATCTGTTCCGGCTGGTGCTGGGTCACGCGGATCAGCACGCTGTGGTTCGGCCCCAGGTTGATCGGGTCGCTGACCGTGCCGTCCTGCACCAGGGTGTCGGAGAACGCGGCGCGCAGCACCGCCGGCTGTGCGGCGATGCCGCTGGCGGTGGCGCGCGAGAACGGCCCCAGCGTCTGCACCGGCAGGCCCACTTCCTTCGCCGCCGAAGCCAGCGCGGTCGGGTTCTTGTAGACCAGGTCCACCAGCTTGCCGCTCAGGTCGCTGAAGGCCTTCTCGCTGTCGGCCTTCAACTGCTCGCTGGCGAGCTGGTCGCGCACCTGCTCGAACGACTTGCCTTCGCCGCCCTTGACCTGGCGCAGCTGGATCACGTGATAGCCGAATTCGCTCTTGATCGGGCCGACGATCTCGCCGGGCTTCATCGCGAACAGCGCGTCCTCGAACGGCTTCACCATCACGCCCTTCTCCACCCAGCCCAGATCGCCGCCGGCGTTCTTGGAACCAGGATCGTCGGAGTTGGCGCGGGCCAGCGCGGCGAAATCGGCGCCGGGCTGCTTGGCTTCGGCCGCCAGCTTGGCCGCCTTGGCCTCGGCCGCCTTCTGCGAGGCCGCGTCCTTGCCGGCGCTGATCAGGATGTGCGAAGCCAGCCGCTGGTCGGGCTCGACGAAGCGCGCCTTCTCGTCGTCGTAGCGCTTGCGCAGCGTCGCCTCGTCGGCCGGCTTGACCGGCGGCAGGCTGGCCGCGTTGAGGTCGACGTACTCGATCGTCACGGTTTCCGGCTGCTTGAAGTCGGACTTGTGCGAGTCGTACCACTGCTGCACCTGCGCGTCGCTGACCGGTGCGGTGTCGGCCGGCATTTCCGGCAACAACGCCATCTCCACGTCGCGGGTCTCGCCCAGCATCTTCAGCAGGCGCTCGGTTTCCGGCTTGGTGGCGAACGCCGATTCGGCGATGCCCGACGGAATCACCGACTGCTGCAGCGCGTCGCGCACCAGTTGCTGGAACATGGTCGGCGTCCGCGGCGGCGTGCCCGAGGCCAGGGCCAGGCGGTAGCGCTCCGGATCGAACTTGCCGTCGTTCTGGAACGCAGGCATGGAGCTGATGTAATCGCGCACCGCGGCATCGCCGATGACCACGCCGGCGCGTTCTGCCGACAGCTTCGCCACCTGCTCGTCGATCAGCTGATCGAGCAGCTTGCGCTTGTTGTCGATGCTTTCGAACGCGCGCGGATCGAAGTTCTCGCCCTGCTGTTCGCGCGCCTGGATGCGCGCCTGCTCGAAGCGGGTACGGAACTGCTCCGTGCTCACTTCGTGGTGCTGCCACAGCAGCGACACCGGCCACCACGACGGCGCCGACGACCACCACGACGGCGGCGCCTGCACCTTGGCGACATTGTTGGCACCGACGCCACCGAGGTAGCTGTTGTCGATGACGAACAGGAACGGAATCATCAACAGACCGATGATCGCGGTGGCGATCCAGCCCGAGGTCTTTTCGCGAAGTTTCTGCAGCATTGGGAACCGACGGCCTATTGGCGAGCCGCGCAGTTTAACCCGCTTCACGCCTTGCGGCAGAACCGGCGGCCCGGCAACCCGCGCCGCTCATGCGTCAAGGCGGCGAATCCGGAGCGCATCGAGGACAAAAACCAGCGCACTGCGGAAAAAAAGAAACCCCCGATCGCTCGGGGGTTTCGCGTACAAATGGCGGAGTGGACGGGACTCGAACCCGCGACCTCCGGCGTGACAGGCCAGCATTCTAACCGACTGAACTACCACTCCGCGTTTGAACGGAGGCGGGCGCGAGGCCCGCTTTCCCGCAGCGGCCGGGCCAACGCTGGCGCGTGGGCGACTGCGAGAAACGAAACCCCCGATCGCTCGGGGGCTTCGGTACAACTGGCGGAGTGGACGGGACTCGAACCCGCGACCTCCGGCGTGACAGGCCAGCATTCTAACCGACTGAACTACCACTCCGCTTTTGAAACCTGTCGCTTGGTGCTCTGGTGGGTGCTGAGGGTTTCGAACCCCCGACCCTCTCCGTGTAAAGGAGACGCTCTACCGCTGAGCTAAGCACCCTAGCGAGTCGATTAGTTTACGGCATCCTTCAGCGCTTTACCAGCCTTGAACGTCGGATTCTTCGACGCCGCGATCTTGATGGAGTCGCCGGTCTTCGGGTTGCGGCCGGTGCGCTCGGCACGGTCGCGCACCTGGAAGGTGCCGAAGCCCACGAGCGTGACGCTGTCGCCCTTCTTCAGGGCCTTGGTCACTTCCGACACGAAGGCGTCGATGGCACGACCGGCTTCGGCCTTGGAGATGTCGGCGGCAGCGGCGATCGCGTCGTTCAGTTCGGCTTTATTCATTTCTTGATGACTCCATGTGCGGCAGAAGACCGCGGATTGAGGATCGGGTGTCGGCGTGGCCTGCCTCGCCTGGGCGAGACCCCGATGGATATGTTTTGCACTACCAAGCACGCCCGTTCGCGGTGCTCGCAAGCGCTGCATTTATACCAGCGGGCCCATACCCGCGCAAGCCGAAAAGCCAACAACGGCGCGGGTTTGAGCCGTTTGCGCGGGTGCGGTTCAGCGCGCGTCAGTGCTTGACGCGCGGGTTCGAGGATGCTTTCTGCTTGCGCCGCGACGGCGCCTGTTCGGCGTCGGCGGCGGGCTTCGGCGCGAGCGGACGCTCCAGTGCCAGATCCAGCACTTCGTCGATCCACTTCACCGGCACGATCTTCAGATCGCGGGTGACGTTCTCCGGGATGTCCGCCAGATCCTTGCGGTTCTCCTCGGGGATCAGCACGGTGCGGATGCCGCCGCGCAATGCGGCCAGCAGCTTCTCCTTGAGTCCGCCGATCGCCGAGACGCGGCCACGCAGGGTGATCTCGCCGGTCATCGCCACCTCCGACTTGACCGGCACCTTGGTCAGCATCGACACCAGCGAGGTCACCATCGCGATGCCGGCACTGGGGCCGTCCTTCGGCGTGGCGCCGTCCGGCACGTGCAGGTGCACGTCGTGCTTCTGCAGGAAGTCCGCCTCGATGCCGAGCCGCTCGGCGCGCGAACGCACCACCGACAATGCGGCCGACGCCGATTCCTTCATCACGTCGCCGAGCTGGCCGGTCAGGATCACCGCGCCCTTGCCCGGAACCAGGGTCGATTCGATCTGCAGCAGATCGCCGCCGACCTCGGTCCAGGCCAGGCCGGTCACCAGGCCGATCTCGTTCTGCTCCTCGGCGCGACCGAAGTCGTAGCGGCGCACGCCCAGGTACTTGTCCAGGTTCTTCGAGCCGACGCTGACGCGCGCCTTGTCCTTGCGCGCGGCGCCCTTCTTCGCTGCGGCCTTCTTCGCCGGGGCGGCCGGCTGCGGACCGGCCAGGGCGATCTCCTTGACCACCTTGCGGCAGATCTTGGCCACTTCGCGCTCGAGGTTGCGCACGCCGGATTCGCGCGTGTAGTAGCGCACGATGTCGCGGATCGCGTCGGCACCGATCTCCAGCTCGTCCTGCTTCAGGCCATTGGCCTTGAGCTGCTTGGGCACCAGGTAGCGTGCGGCGATGTTGAGCTTCTCGTCCTCGGTGTAGCCGGGGATGCGGATCACTTCCATGCGGTCCAGCAACGGGCCGGGGATGTTCAGCGAATTGGAGGTCGCCACGAACATCACTTCGGACAGGTCCAGGTCCACTTCCAGGTAGTGGTCGTTGAAGGCGTTGTTCTGCTCGGGGTCGAGCACTTCCAGCAGCGCCGAGGACGGATCGCCGCGGAAATCCATCGACATCTTGTCGATCTCGTCGAGCACGAACAGCGGGTTCTTGCTGCCGACCTTGTTGAGGTTCTGCACGATGCGACCGGGCATCGAACCGACGTAGGTCCGGCGATGGCCGCGGATCTCCGCCTCGTCGCGCACGCCGCCCAGCGACATGCGCACGAACTTGCGGTTGGTGGCCTTGGCGATGGACTGGCCCAGCGAGGTCTTGCCCACGCCCGGCGGTCCGACCAGGCACAGGATCGGCCCCTTCATCTGCTTCACCCGCGACTGCACCGCCAGGTACTCAAGGATGCGGTCCTTGACCTTCTCCAGGCCGTAGTGATCGGCGTCGAGGGTTTCCTGCGCGACCTTCAGGTCCTTGCGCACCTTGCTGCGCTTCTTCCACGGCACGCCCAGCAGCCAGTCGAGGTAGTTGCGCACCACCGCGGCTTCGGCCGACATCGGCGACATCTGCTTGAGCTTGTTGAGTTCGGCCTTGGCCTTGGTCTCCACCGGCTTGGGCATGCCGGCCTCGGCGATCTTGCGCGCCAGCTCCTCCAGTTCGCCCGGCGCATCGTCGAGGTCGCCCAGTTCCTTCTGGATCGCCTTCATCTGCTCGTTGAGGTAGTACTCGCGCTGGCTCTTCTCCATCTGCGACTTGACCCGGCCGCGGATGCGCTTCTCCAACTGCTGCACGTCGATCTCACCGTCGACCAGGCCGACCAGCATCTCCAGGCGCTCGCCCACTTCCAGGGTTTCCAGCAGGCGCTGCTTGTCGGCCAGGCGCACGCCGATGTGCGCGGCGATGGTGTCGGCCAGGCGGCCGGGCTCGTCGATGCCCGACAAGGTCTGCAGCAGCTCCGGCGGCAGCTTGCGGTTGGTCTTGACGTACTGCTCGAACAGCGACATCAGCGAGCGCGCGATCGCCTCGACCTCGCGCTCCTCGCGCGATTCGGCGGCATCGATCTCGCGGCCTTCGCCCTGCAGCGCGCCGTCGCGCTCGGCGACCTTGTCGACGCTGACCCGCGACAGGCCCTCGACCAGCACCTTGATGGTGCCGTCGGGCAGCTTCAGCAGTTGCAGCACCTGCGCCAGCGTGCCGACGTTGTACAGGTCGGCCGCCGCCGGGTCGTCGGTCTCGGCGGACTTCTGCGCGACCAGCAGGATGCGCTTGTCGGCCTCCATCGCGTGCTCGAGCGCGCGCATGGATTTGTCGCGACCGACGAACAGCGGGATGACCATGTGCGGGAAGACCACGACGTCGCGCAACGGCAGGACCGGCAGGTCGAGGACTTCGGATTGGGACTGGGCCATGAGGATTCCGATTTGGGAGGCGGGAACGCGATGCGGGCGGCCATAAAAACGCCGATGGCCCCGTTATGGGGCCATCGGCTGGACGATGCAAGGGGAGAACAGAACCCCTTTATGTTTCAGCGACTTACCGGCAGGCACGGGGCGCGCGACGGGGTCGCCGCGCACCGCCCGCCCAGGGTCACTCCGCGGAGGCGACCTTGGGCGCCGCCGGCGGGGTCTGGTAGATCAGGTACGGCTCGGACTTGTGCTCGATCACCGACTCGTCCACCACCACCTTGCTGACGTTTTCCTGCGACGGCAGCTCGTACATCGTGTCCAGCAGCACCGACTCGACGATGGTGCGCAGGCCGCGTGCGCCGGTCTTGCGCTTGAGCGCCTTCTTGGCGATGGCCAGCAACGCGTCCTGGCGGAACTCCAGCTCCACGCCTTCCATCTCGAACAGCTTCTTGAACTGCTTGGTGATGGCGTTCTTCGGCTCGGTCAGGATCTTGATCAGCGCCGGCTCGTCCAGTTCCTCAAGCGTGGCGACCACCGGCAGGCGGCCGACGAACTCGGGGATCAGGCCGAACTTGATCAGGTCTTCCGGCTCGACGTCGGCCAGGATCTTGCCGACCTCGCGCTTGCGCTCGGAGCTCTTCACCTTGGCACCGAAGCCGATGCCGCCGGCGTCGTTGGAGCGCTGCTGGATCACCTTGTCCAGGCCGGCGAACGCGCCGCCGCAGATGAACAGGATGTTCTTGGTGTCCACCTGCAGGAATTCCTGCTGCGGATGCTTGCGCCCGCCCTGCGGCGGCACCGAGGCGACCGTGCCTTCGATCAGCTTCAGCAGCGCCTGCTGCACGCCTTCGCCGGACACGTCGCGGGTGATGGACGGGTTCTCGCTCTTGCGCGAGATCTTGTCGATCTCGTCGATGTAGACGATGCCCTGCTGCGCCTTGTCGACGTCGTAGTCGCACTTCTGCAGCAGCTTCTGGATGATGTTCTCCACGTCCTCGCCGACGTAGCCGGCTTCGGTCAGCGTGGTCGCATCGGCGATGGTGAACGGCACGTTGAGCAGGCGCGCCAGCGTTTCGGCCAGCAGCGTCTTGCCCGAGCCGGTCGGACCGACCAGCAGGATGTTGGACTTGGCCAGTTCGACCTCGTCGTTCTTCTGCCGGCTCTCGATGCGCTTGTAGTGGTTGTACACGGCCACGGCGAGCGTACGCTTGGCGCGCTGCTGGCCGATCACGTACTGGTCGAGCACTTCCAGGATCTCGCGCGGCTTGGGCAGGCTGCTGCGTGCCGACTGCGCCTTCTCCTCGAGCTCCTCGCGGATGATGTCGTTGCACAACTCGACGCATTCGTCGCAGATGAACACGCTGGGCCCGGCGATCAGCTTACGGACCTCGTGTTGACTCTTGCCGCAGAACGAGCAGTACAGGATCTTGTTGCTGTCGCCGGAACGGCCTTGCCGGTCTTCGCTCATTGCTTCGCTTACCCAGTTACCCCACCCGATGAACGGGGGTTCGATTTCGAGAATAGCACAGGGCCGGGAGGACGCTAGCCCGACCCCGGCCCTGCGGAATACGCTGCGTTTTGCAGTACATGCAAGCCTTATGCCGGCTGGATGGACTCATCCGGACGACGCTCCAGGACCTGGTCGACGAGGCCGTAGGCCTGCGCGTCGACGGCGCTCTTGAAGTTGTCGCGCTCGGTGTCGCGGGCGATGGTTTCCAGCGACTGGCCGGTGTGCTTGGCCAGGATTTCGTTCAGCCGCGCGCGCAGGGTCAGGATCTCGCGGGCGTGGATGTCGATGTCGGTAGCCTGGCCCTGGAAGCCGCCCAGCGGCTGGTGGATCATCACCCGCGAGTTCGGCAGCGCATAGCGCTTGCCGGCCGCGCCCGACGCCAGCAGCAGCGCGCCCATCGAGGCGGCCTGGCCGACGCAGATGGTGCTCACGTCCGGCTTGATGTACTGCATGGTGTCGTAGATCGCCATGCCGGCGGTGACCACGCCGCCCGGCGAATTGATGTAGATGCTGATGTCCTTCTCGGGATTGTCCGCTTCCAGGAACAGCAGCTGAGCCACGATCACATTGGCCATGTGGTCGTCGATCGGGCCGACCAGGAAGATCAGGCGCTCCTTCAGCAGGCGCGAATAGATGTCGTAGGCGCGCTCGCCGCGGCTGGTCTGTTCGACCACCATCGGAACCAGATTCAAGGCCTTGGTCACATTGTCCACGCGGTGATCTCCTGCTGCTCGGGGTCCGTCCCTGCACGGGGGTGTGCAGGGCTTCGCATCGTGTTGCGCCCCGCCGCCGCGGGGAGGTGAAACGGGATCCGCGTCGCGCAGGTCGGCTGCGCAACGCGGCGACGCGTCGTCTTATTGACGGATCGCGTCCTGGAACGACATCGCCTGCTCGGTGTGCTGGGCGCGCTCGGCGATCCAGTCGATCACCTGCTCTTCCATCACACGGCTCTGCAGTCCCCCCATCAATTGGGGATCGTTGCGGTACATCTCAATGACCTGCTCGGGCTCTTCGTAGGTCGAGGCGATCAGGCGCAGCGTCTCCGAGACCCGCTTCGGGTCCAGGCGCAGTTCGTTGCGGCGGGCGACCTCGCCGACCAGCAGGCCGACCAGCACGCGCTTGCGCGCGGCGTCCATGAAGCCCTGGTGGGCGTCGTCCGGTACCTGACCCGGGTCGCGGCCGGAACGGCGCATCTGCTCGACCTGCTGCGCCAGCATGGCGCGCGCTTCGTTCTCGACCAGGCGCGGCGGCATTTCGACCGAGGCGTAGGCGGCGATCAGCTGCTCGCCGACTTCGCGACGCAGGCGGTTCATCAGCGCGCCCTTGAGCTCGCGCTCGAGGTTGATGCGGATGTCCTTGCGGAACTGCTCGGCATCGCCGCTCTTCACGCCGAAGCTCTTGATGAACTCTTTGTCCACCTCCGGCAGCACCGGCGCGGCGACGTCGACCGCCTTCACATGGACCTGGACCTGCTTGCCGGCGAACTGCGGCACGCGCCAGTCGGCCGGGAAGTCGACGGTCAGCGTCTTCTCTTCGTCCTTGGACAGGCCGACCAGGCCCTGCTCGATCGCCGGGAACATGACGCCCGAGCCGATCACGCTGCTGCCCTTCTCCACGCCCTCGGCCGGCAGGCGCTCGTCGCCGACCTGCGACCAGGTCTCCAGGGTCACCAGGTCGCCGTCCTGCGCCGGACGCGCGGCCGGCTGCCAGGTACGACGCTGCAGGCGCAGGTTCTCGATCATCTGCTCGATGTCGGCGTCGGTGACCTCGGCGGTGTGGCGGATCACCTGCAGCTTGGACACGTCGATGTCGCCGAAGTCAGGCACCACCTCGAAGGTGGCCACGAACTGCAGCTCGTTGTCGCCGGCGCGGTCGATGCGCGGGTTGCCGGCCAGGCGCAGTTCGTGCTCGCGCACGGCCGAGTCGAAGGTCTCGCGCAGCAGGCCGTCCAGCGCCTCGGCGCGGATCTGCGGCCCGAACCGCTGCTCGATCACCTTGGCCGGAATCTTGCCCGGACGGAAGCCCTTGATCCGCGCGGTGCGCGCGACTTCGCGCAGGCGGCCGCCGACATGGGTTTCCAGGCGATCCTCCGGCAGGGTGAAGGTCAGACGCCGTTCCAGGGTACCGGTGGTTTCGATCGAAGCTTGCATGTGGACTCCTGCCACCGGGAGCCCACGGCTCTCGGCACGATGTAGAAAAGTACGGGTTGGCGCGGGCACGGGACAGCCGCCGCAGCCGGATAGTTTCGCCTATTCCCGCGGCGCCTGCCAGCGCAGGGCCGGGAGGCCGCCGTGGCGACGCAGAACCCGCCATCGCCACAAGGGGCCATCGGGGGCTGGATGGTGCGAAAGAGGGGACTCGAACCCCTACGCCTTGCGGCACTGGTACCTAAAACCAGGGCGTCTACCAATTCCGCCACTTTCGCGCTGCGGCGCCGGAAGGCGCCTGCCGGCACATTGTTGCAGGCCGGCCGGCAAAGAAAAAGGCACCTGCCGGAGCAGGTGCCTTTTGTTTTGGTGGGCCGTCAAGGATTCGAACCTTGGACCTATTGATTAAGAGTCAACTGCTCTACCAACTGAGCTAACGGCCCTGAAACTGAGTCGCACATTCTATGTGCTTTTTTGCTTCGTTGCAACACCCCGCGAAGCATCGGGTCACGCGATCAATGGGGTGGCTGAGGGGACTCGAACCCCCGACATCTGGAATCACAATCCAGTACTCTAACCAACTGAGCTACAGCCACCATTGAAACCTTGCATCTCCTGCCCGGCACCATGTGGCGCGCCCGACAGGAATCGAACCTGTAACCGCCGGCTTAGAAGGCCGGTGCTCTATCCAGTTGAGCTACGGGCGCCCTGGCTGGATTGTCGCATTCCTTTCCGCCGTTGGACATCGGATTGGTCGGGGTAGAGGGATTCGAACCCCCGACATCCTGCTCCCAAAGCAGGCGCGCTACCAGACTGCGCTATACCCCGGCGGAACATCCCTCGCGGCCAAGGCCGGAAAGGTCGGCTATTGTGGGAAGCTTGCGGCCCGCTGTCAACGTCGCATGCACGCAACATCGCCTGCGCTATGCTCACGGCTTGCCATCGGCATCGGCCGAGAGCCATTTTGAAGGAGAAAACAGCATGCTTCGCAGCGGCAACCCCGCCCTGAAGGAATCCACCTTCCTCGATCTGCACAGCGGCAACGTGGTCTCGCCCGGCAACGGCACGGTCGTCGCGCGCGACAGCGGTGCGATGACCCTGAACGGTACCGCCAACAAGACCGGCATCCTGTTGATGCTGACAGCACTCACCGCCGTATTCGCCTGGAGCCAGTCGGTTTCGATCGATGCCGCGGGCAACGCGATGATCGCTCCTGGCGTGGCCGGCTACGCGCTGGGCGGCCTGATCGGCGGCTTCATCCTGGCCCTGATCACGATCTTCAAGAAGGAATGGTCGCCCATCACCGCGCCGCTGTACGCGCTGGTGGAAGGCTTTTTCCTGGGATCGATCTCGGCGATGTACGAAGTGCGCTTCAACGGCATCGTGCTGCAGGCCGTGCTGCTGACCTTCGGCACCCTGTTCGCGATGCTGTTCGCCTACCGCAGCGGCATGATCAAGGCCACCGAGAACTTCAAGCTGGGCGTGGTCGCGGCCACCGGCGGCATCGCGCTGGTGTATCTGGCCACGATGGTGCTTGGCTTCTTCAACATCCAGATCCCCTACATCCACGCCTCCGGCACGGTCGGCATCCTGTTCAGCCTGTTCGTGGTGGTGGTGGCGGCGCTGAACCTGGTGCTGGACTTCGACTTCATCGAGAGCGGCGTCGAACAGGGCGCACCCAAGTACATGGAGTGGTACGGCGCGTTCGGCCTGATGGTGACGCTGGTGTGGCTGTACCTGGAGTTCCTGCGCCTGCTGTCGAAGCTGCAGTCGCGGAATTGAAGCCGGGAGTCGGGAATCGGGATTGGGGAATCGTAAAAGCGAACTCCCCTTGATCGATGAGAGGGCTTGGCTTCAGACAAGTTTTCGAGCAAAAGAAAGGGCGCCCTGGGGCGCCCTTTCTTTTTTCTGCGATCTTCCGGCCGCTCAGAGGCGGCTGGCGATGGCCTTGGCGAAGCCCATGGTGTTGCCGCTGCCACCCAGGTCCGGGGTCAGACCGTCCTTGGCTTCCAGCGTGGCGACGATGGCGTTGCGCAGGCGCTCGGCGTTCTGCGGCTGGCCGATATGGTCCAGCAACTGCGCCGCGCCCAGCAGCAGCGCGCACGGGTTGGCCTTGCCCTGCCCGGCGATGTCCGGGGCCGAGCCGTGCACGGCTTCGAAGATCGCCGCGTCCACGCCGATGTTGGCGCCCGGGGCCAGACCCAGGCCGCCGACCAGGCCGGCGCACAGGTCCGACAGGATGTCGCCGAACAGGTTGGTGGTGACGATGATGTCGAACTGCTCCGGGCGCATCACCAACTGCATGCACGCGTTGTCGACGATCATTTCCTGGAATTCGATCTCCGGGTAGTTCGCCGCCACGTCGCGCGCCACCTTCAGGAACAGGCCCGAGGTTGACTTGATGATGTTGGCCTTGTGCACCGCGGTGACCTTCTTGCGGCCGGTCGCGCGGGCCAGGTCGAAGGCGTAGCGGACGATGCGCTCGGAACCCTTGCGGGTCACCTTGGCCATCGACAGTGCGGTCTCGCCGTCGGCGGACACTTCCTGGCCTTCGCTCAGGTAGGCGCCTTCGGTGTTCTCGCGCACGGTGATCAGGTCCACGCCGGCGCCGAAGCGCGACTTGGTGTTGGGGAACGACTTGGCCGGACGCACGTTGGCGTACAGGTCGAACTGGCGGCGCATGGCCACGTTGATCGAGCTGAAGCCCTCGCCCACCGGCGTGGTCAGCGGGCTCTTCAGCGCCACCTTGTTCTTGCGGATCGACTCCAGCGTGGCGGCCGGCAGCAGGTCGCCGTGCTTCTCCAGCGCCACCAGGCCCGCATCGGCGTATTCGTAGGTGAGGCCGGCGTTCAGCGCGTCGAGCACGAACAGCGTGGCGTCCATGATCTCCGGGCCGATGCCATCGCCACGGATGACCGTGATTGTCTGCGTCATAGGGTTGCGGTTTCCGTACAAGAGGGGGGAGCGCCGCCCGGGAACCGGGGCTGCAGGCGCAAGGAGGTTTCAGCGGTAATTATGCCCGAAGCCGGTGAAGGCGCCCAAAACCGGACGGCCGCCAGCGCGGGCGCCGGTGGCCATCGGGGCAGCCCGAAGCGGGCTCAGTCGTGCGCGTGCTGCGCTGGCGCGGCGGCGCCGGCTTCCAGCGTGTCGAGGAAGTCCACCGCGCGGCGCAGGTGCGGGATCACGATGGAACCGCCGACCACCAGGCCCACCGAGAAGGTCTCGAAGAACTCCTCGCGGCTGACCCCGGCCTCCTTGCACTGGGCCACGTGGTAGCTGATGCAGTCGTCGCAGCGCAGCACCAGCGAGGCGACCAGGCCGAGCAGTTCCTTGGTCTTCACGTCCAGCGCGCCGGCCTGGTAGGTCTGGGTATCCAGCGCGAAGAAGCGCCGCACCACCTGGTTCGGCTCGGCCAGGATGCGCTGGTTCATGCGCTGGCGGAACTCGGTGAACGCGCGGACCCGGTCCTCCCCGGAGGCGCCGCCCTCGCCCGTCGCAGCGCCGCTCACGCCTGCGCCTCGGGGGCGTGGCCGTCGAGCAGCGGCTCCAGCTTGCCGGCGCGGTGCAGCGCCATCATGTCGTCGTAGCCGCCGACGTGGACGTCGCCGACGAAGATCTGCGGCACGCTGGTGCGCCGCGCCAGCGCGACCATCTTCTCGCGCTCGGCCGGGTCCAGGTCGATCCGCACCTCGTTCCAGCTGCGGCCCTTGCTCTTGAGGAAGTTCTTGGCCGCCACGCAATACGGGCAGATCGCGGTGGAATAGAGGGTGATCGGCGGGCCGCCGGCGTGGCCGGTGTCGGCAGTTGGGTTGTCCACGGGAAACTCCGGGCGGTGTAGAAGGTCCAAGCCACTATGGTAGCGGCCGGGTGGATTTTCGAGGCCGCTGCCGCAACACTGCGAATCATCCCGGATTCACCGTCGTCCCGGCCGCCACCCGGCGTCCGCCTGCCCCTGGAGCCTGTCTTGCGCCTGCTGCCGCTCGCCTTCGCGATCACCCTGGCCACCGCCTGCGCCGTGGCGCCGGCCCAGGAGAACAAGCTGCCGGACATCGGCTCCTCGGCCGGCGAGCTGCTGACCCCGGCGCGCCAGGCCGAGTACGGCAAGATGATGCTGGCCGAGCTGCGCAGCTACGGCTACGTGCTCGAGGACCCGCTGATCGACGACTGGCTGCAGACCATGGGTACCCGGCTCGGCGCCAACAGCGACCAGCCGCAGCAGAAGTTCACCTTCTTCATGCTGCGCGACCGCCAGATCAACGCCTTCGCCACCCTCGGCGGCTACGTGGCGGTCAACGCCGGGTTGGTACTGACCGCCGAGCGCGAGGACGAGGTGGCCGCGGTGCTGTCGCACGAGATCGCCCACGTCACCCAGCAGCACGTGCTGCGCGGGGTCGAGCGGGCGCAGCGCGACCAGATCCCGATCCTGCTCGGCATGCTCGCCGCGGTGGTCGCGGCGCAGCAGGCCGGCGGGCGCTCCAGCGGCGACGCCACCCAGGCGGCGATCGCCAGCGGCCTGGGGCTGATGCAGCAGCGGCAGATCGACTACACCCGCTCCAACGAATCGGAGGCCGACCGTCTGGGCATCCGCACCCTGGCGCGCAGCGGCTACGACGTCGACGCGATGGCCGGCTTCTTCGAGCGCATGTCGCTGGCGATGCGCGGCAACCAGGGCGGCTACAGCACTCCCGACTTCCTGATGACCCACCCGGTCACCACCACCCGCATCAGCGAGGCGCGCGAGCGCGCCGAGCAGATGAAGAAGAACACCCTGACCCTGACCACCAGCGTGCCCGGCGGCACCCTCAAGGAGCGGGTCGATCCGAACGACGTGTCGCTGAGCCAGCCACTGGGCGCGCCCAGCAACCCACTGCTGCCCGGCGGCCTGCAACTGCCGTTCGCCAACTACGCGCGCGGCCCCAGCGGCCAGTTCGAATGGGCCCGCGAGCGACTGCGGGTGTTCAGCGCCAACACCCCGGCCGATGCGATCCGCGAGTACGAAGGCCTGCGCCAGGGCAGCAAACAGGGCCTGAGCGATGCCCAGCGCTATGGCCTGGCGCTGGCCCGGCTGCGTGCCGGCGGCAGTGCGCAGGAGGTCGCGCAGACGCTGGAAAGCCTGCTGCAGGCGCACCCGGACAACTGGTGGCTGACCGTGGCGGTGGCCGAGGCCGAGGCCAAGGCCGGCCGCAACCAGGCCGCCGACCAGCGCTTCGAGGCGCTGGTCAAGCGCATGCCCAGCAACCGGGCGGTGGCGCTGAGCTATGCGACCGCCCTCAACGAACAGGGCGGCCGCCAGGCCGGCCAGCGCGCCCAGGCGGTGCTGCGGCCGCTGCTCGGGGCCGCCGCGGAGGATCCGGTGTTCCAGCGCACCTTCGCCCGTGCCTGCGAACTGGCCGGCGACGACACCCGGGCCGGCGAGGCGTATGCCGAGGCGGCCTACCTGAACGGGCATCCGGAGCAGGCCCTGATCCAGCTGAGCAACCTGAAGAAGCGCAGCGACCTGGACTACGTGGCACGCGCGCGCATCGACGCGCGCATCGCCGCGATCACCCCGACGGTGCTGGAACTGCGCCGCCAGGGCGTGCAGGACCCGGACATGCAACGGCGCTGAAACGCGCCCGTGTCAGCCGTCACTCAAACGTAATAAAACCGTAGTCTACTGGCGACCTTCCTCCCCAGTTCCACGGTGCCGTTGTGCAGAAACGCATCCTGATCGTCGACGACGAGCCGGCCATCCGCGACATGGTCGCGTTCGCCCTGCGCAAGGGCGACTTCGAGCCGGTGCACGCCGGCGATGCCCGCGAGGCGCAGACCTCGATCGCCGACCGGGTCCCGGACCTGATCCTGCTGGACTGGATGCTGCCCGGCACCAGCGGCCTGGAACTGGCCCGGCGCTGGCGCAAGGATGCGATGACCCGCGAAGTGCCGATCATCATGCTCACCGCCCGCGGCGAGGAGAACGACCGCGTCGGCGGCCTGGAGGCCGGCGTCGACGACTACGTGGTCAAGCCGTTCTCCGCACGCGAGCTGCTGGCGCGGATCCGCGCGGTGATGCGCCGCACCCGCGAGGACGACGAGGACGGCAGCGTCTCGGTCGGCAGCCTGCGCATCGACGGCGCCGCGCACCGGGTGTTCGCCGGCGAGGCGCCGGTGCCGATCGGCCCGACCGAGTACCGCCTGCTGCACTTCTTCATGACCCATCCCGAGCGCGTCTACAGCCGCGCGCAGTTGCTCGATCACGTCTGGGGCGGCAGCGTCTACGTGGAAGAGCGCACCATCGACGTGCACATCCGCCGCCTGCGCAAGACGCTGGAGCCGTTCTCGGTGGAAAACATGGTGCAGACCGTTCGCGGTTCCGGCTATCGCTTCTCTGCGTCCATCTGACCGCCGCCTTCGCCTGCTATAACGGCGGACGGATCACGATCCTTTGCGACAGAGTGCGTTCCCGATGCCCCGCCACATCCGCTCCGCCTGGTTGAAGACCCTCGGCACGCTCGCCGGCCTGCTGTTGCTGGCGTTGCTGATCGGCTGGATCGGCGGCCATGTGTGGATGGCGCTGACCCTGATGTCGCTGGGGGTGATGGGCTGGCACTACTGGCGGCTGCGGCGGGTGCTGCGGCGGCTGACCGCGCGCCAGCGCTGGGAGCCGCCGGCCGGCACCGGCGTGTGGAACGAACTGGACCGGCTGCTGTACCGCAGCCAGGCGGAAATGCGCGTGCGCAAGCGGCGCCTGCTGGACATGCTGCGCGCCTACCGCGCCGCCGCCGCGGCACTGCCGGATGCGGTGGTGGTGGTGGACCGCAACAGCCAGCGCATCCAGTGGTTCAACGAGGCGGCCGGCACCCTGCTCGGCCTGCGCCACCCCGGCGACCTCGGCGCGCCGGTGGTGGAGCGGCTGCAACCGATGCCGCTGGCGCACTGGCTCAGCGGCGGCCGCAACGCCGAGCCGATGCTGGACATGCCCTCCCCGGTCGACGACCGCCTGCGCCTGAACCTGCGCCTGATTCCCTATTCCGACGACCACTGGCTGCTGGTCGCGCGCGACGTCAGCAAGCTGCTGCAACTGGAGCAGGTGCGCCGCGATTTCGTCGCCAACGTCTCGCACGAGTTGCGCACGCCGCTGACCGTGGTCCACGGCTACCTGGACATGCTCGACCCGGAGGACTTTCCGGATTCGGGGCCGATGATCGCCGAGATGCGCAAGCAGTCGCAACGCATGACCCAGCTGGTCGAGGATCTGCTGACCCTGTCGCGGCTGGAATCGCAGGAACACGCCAACGAGGAGTCGATCGCGATGGCGCCGATGCTGGCCACGCTGCGCCGCGAGGCCGAGGCGCACAGCCAGGGCCGGCACCGCATCGAGGTCCACGACGAGGCCGATTGCGACCTGGTCGGCTCCAACAAGGAACTGCACAGCGCCTTCTCCAATCTGGTCACCAACGCGGTGCGCTACACCGCGGCCGGCGGCACCATCCGCATCACCTTCGCCCGCGAGGGCGATGGCGCGGTGCTGGCGGTGCGCGACAGCGGCTACGGCATTCCCGCGCATCACCTGCCGCGGATCACCGAGCGCTTCTACCGCGTCTCCAGCAGCCGCTCGCGCGAGAGCGGCGGCACCGGCCTGGGCCTGTCGATCGTCAAGCACGTGCTCGGCCTGCACCAGGCGCGGCTGGAGATCGAGAGCGAAGTCGGCAAGGGCAGCACCTTCTCCTGCCACTTCGGCGCCGGGCGCGTGCATCCGCGGCACGACCATGCCACCCTGACCTCCGCCTAACGAGAGACACCATGCCCCGCCGCGCCCCTGCCCTGCCGCCCACGCCGCCCCCGGACATTCCCAGCGACCCGCTGCGCGACCCCGCGCTGTACATCAACCGCGAGCTGTCGCAACTGGACTTCAACTTCCGCGTGCTGGCGCAGGCGCAGGATCCGCAGGTGCCGTTGCTGGAGCGGCTGCGTTTCCTGTGCATCTCCTGCACCAACCTCGACGAGTTCTTCGAGATCCGCGCCGCCACCGTGCGCCACGCGCAGGAATTCGGGCTGCCGCCGGCACCGGACGGGATGAGCCCCAACGCCATCCTCACCTCGATCCACGACCGCGCCGCGCAACTGGTCGACCAGCAGTACCGCTGCTGGAACGAGGTGCTGCGCCCGGCGCTGAAGGACGCCGGCATCGGCGTGCTCGGCCGGCATTCCTGGAACGCGCGACAGAAGCGCTGGCTGCGCGCCTACTTCCGCAACGAGATCATGCCGGTGCT
Source organism: Xanthomonas sontii (assembly GCF_040529055.1). Lineage (NCBI taxonomy): Bacteria > Pseudomonadati > Pseudomonadota > Gammaproteobacteria > Lysobacterales > Lysobacteraceae > Xanthomonas > Xanthomonas sontii. The sequence goes on from NZ_CP132342.1 coordinate 4,658,940, forward strand.
GTCGCCGCTGGGCCTGGACCCGGCGCACCCGTTCCCGAAGATCCTCAACAAGTCGCTGAACATCGTGGTGGTGCTCAAGGGCACCGACGCGTTCGGCCGCGTCGGCCACCTGGCGATCGTGCGCGCGCCGCGCTCGCTGCCGCGCATCATCCAGTTGCCGGAAAGCCTGGCCGAGGGCGGCCAGAGCTTCGTGTTCCTGTCCTCGGTGCTGTCCACCTTCGTCGACGAACTGTTCCCCGGCATGGAGGTGATGGGCTCCTACCAGTTCCGCGTCACCCGCAACTCGGAACTGGTGGTGGACGAGGAGGAAGTGGAGAACCTGGCGCTGGCGCTGCGCGACGAACTGGTCAACCGCGGCTACCGGCCGGCGGTGCGGCTGGAGATCGCCGAGGACTGCCCGAAGTCGATCGTGCGCACCCTGCTGCAGAACTTCGAACTGCCGGAAAACGCGGTCTACCGGATCAACGGCCCGGTCAACCTGAGCCGGGTCAACCAAGTCTACGACCTGGTGCAGCGCCCGGACCTGAAGTATCCGGCGATGAATCCGCGCACCCTGCGCGACAGCGAAGGCATCTTCGAGATCGCCGCCGCCGGCGACGTGCTGCTGCACCACCCGTTCGACGCCTTCACCGCGGTGCTGGACCTGATCAAGCAGGCCGCGATCGACCCCAACGTGCTGGCGATCAAGCAGACCCTGTACCGCACCGGCAAGGACTCGGCGATCGTCGATGCGCTGGTGCTGGCCGCGCGCAACGGCAAGGACGTCACCGTGGTGGTGGAGCTGCGTGCGCGCTTCGACGAAGAGGCCAACCTGGGCCTGGCCGACCGCCTGCAGGAAGCCGGCGTGCAGGTGGTGTACGGCGTGGTCGGCTACAAGACCCACGCCAAGATGCTGCTGATCGTGCGCCGCGAGGGCCGCAAGCTGCGCCGCTACGTGCACCTGGGCACCGGCAACTACCACAGCGGCACCGCGCGCGCCTACACCGACCTGAGCCTGATCACCTCCGACGTGGACATCGGCAACGACGTGCACCTGCTGTTCCAGCAGTTGTCCGGGCTGGCGCCGAAGATCCGCCTCAAGCGCCTGCTGCAATCGCCCTTCACCCTGCACCCGGGCGTGCTGCACCGGATCGAGCGCGAGACCAAGCTGGCGCATGCCGGCCGCCCGGGCCGCATCATCGCCAAGATGAACGCGCTCAACGAGCCGCAGGTGATCCGCGCGCTGTACGCGGCCTCGCAGGCCGGGGTCAAGATCGACCTGATCGTGCGCGGCGCCTGCACCCTGCGCCCGGGCGTGCCGGGCGTCTCCGACAACATCCGGGTGCGCTCGATCGTCGGCCGCTTCCTCGAGCACAGCCGGGTCTACTGGTTTGGCAACGACGGTGCGCCGGAACTGTTCTGCGCCAGCGCCGACTGGCTGGAACGCAACCTGCTGCGGCGCGTGGAGACCGGCTTCCCGATCCTGGATCCGGACCTGGTCAAGCGCATCCACCGCGAGGTGCTGCAGAACTACCTGGCCGACAATCTCAACGCCTGGGAACTGGACGCCGACGGCAACTACCGCAAGCTGGCCCCGGGCCAGGACCAGCCGCCGCATTCGGCGCAGCTGGCCCTGCTCGACGGGCTCTGAGCACACCGCGGCGCAGCGCCAACGGCGCGCGCCGCGCATCGGCTACCATTCCGCCATGCCTGCCACCTCCCCCACTCATCCGCCGCTGCGCGACGGCGACCTGCTGGCCGCCATCGACCTGGGTTCCAACAGCTTCCACATGGTCATCGCCCGCTACCAGCTCGGGCAGTTGCGGGTGGTGGACCGCCTGCGCGAGACCGTGCGCATGGCCGACGGCCTGGACAACAAGGGCGGACTGTCCACCGAGGCGCGACAGCGCGCGCTGGAATGCCTGGCGCGCTTCGGCCAGCGCCTCCGCGACCTGCCCTCGCTGCGGGTGCGCGCGCTGGCCACCAACACCGTGCGTCAGCTGCGCTCGCCGCAGACCTTCCTGATTCCCGGCGAAACCGCGCTGGGCCATCCGATCGAAGTGGTCAGCGGCCGCGAGGAAGCGCGCCTGATCTACCTCGGCGTGGCCCATGCGCAGCCGCCCAAGCCGGACGAACGCCGCCTGGTGATCGACATCGGCGGCGGCTCCACCGAGTTCATCATCGGCAGCGGCTTCCAGACCCTGGAACGCGAGAGCCTGCAGGCCGGCTGCATCGCCAGCACGCGGCGCTTCTTCCCGGGCGGCAAGCTGTCCAAGAAGAAGTGGAAGGACGCGCTGACCGAGATCGGCGCCGAGTTCCAGCAGTTCGCCGGGCAGTACCGTGCGCTGGGCTGGCACGAGGCGCTGGGCTCGTCGGGCACGCACAAGGCGATCGGCGAGATCTGCGCGGCGATGAAGCTGACCAAGGGCGCGATCACCGCCGAGGCGCTGCCGCAGTTGCGCGACCGCCTGCTGCTGGCCAAGCGCATCGAGGACATCGACCTGCCCGGCCTGTCCGCCGACCGCCGGCCGATCATCGCCGGCGGCGTGCTGGTGCTGGAGGCGGCATTCCAGGCCCTGGGCCTGCAACGGCTGATGGTGAGCAAGGCGGCCATGCGCGAAGGCATCCTCTACGACATGCTCGGCCGCGGCGGCGAGAACGATCCGCGCGAAACCGCGATCGCCGCGCTCACCCAGCGCTACGGCATCGACGAAGCGCAGGCCGCGCGCGTGGAGCACACCGCGATGGCGCTGTTCGAGCAGGTCGCCGGCGACTGGGCGCTGGATGCCGACGACGCGCGCATGCTCGGCTGGGCCGCGCGCCTGCACGAACTCGGCCAGGCCATCGCGCACAGCCAGTACCACGTGCACGGCGCCTACGTGCTGGAGCACTCGGACATCGCCGGCTTCTCGCGGCAGGAGCAGCAGGTGTTGGCCACGCTGGTGCGCACGCACCGCCGCAACGTCTCCAAGACCGCGTTCGACGCGCTGCCCGACCGCCTGTTGCTCAACGCCAAGCGCAAGGCCGCGCTGCTGCGCCTGGCGGTGCTGCTGCACCGCGCGCACGAGGCCGACCCGATCCCGGCGCTGGAACTGAAGGCCGACGGCGCCAACCTGCACCTGATCCTGTCGCAGCCGTGGATCGAGTCGCGGCCGTTGCAGCGTGCCGACCTGATCGGCGAGGTCGAGGGCATGGCCGGGTTGGGGATCAATTTCCGTCCATTTGTGGCTTGAAGGCTGGGATTCGGGATTCGGGATTCGGGATTCGGGATTCGGGATTCGGGATTCGGGATTCGGGATTCGGGATTCGGGATTCGGGACGGCAGCATGCTGTCCGCGGTCAAATGGTGGTCAAGCGATTTGATGAGAAAAGTGCCGGTTTTTGAAAGAAAACCCGCCCCTCGTGAAGCCGCGACACCGCGGCTTTTTTGTGGGAGGGGCTTCAGCCCCGACGCCTTACCGATACCCCGTTGGGGCTGAAGCCCCTCCCACAGAAAATCGGCACAACGACGCACTTGCGAAAAACCCCGAATCCCCAATCCCGGCTTTTAGCGTCATCGTTCCTACATGCGCTGGACATGTTCGCTTCACTGCATTGCGCGAGGCTTAGTCAAACCGGAGCCCCCGCATGCGCTACGCGATCGTCACCGAGACGTATCCCCCTGAGGTCAACGGCGTCGCGCTGACCGTGCAGGGGCTGGAACTGGGGCTGCGCGCGCGCGGCCATACCGTCGACGTGGTGCGTCCGCGTCAGGCCGGCGACGCCGACCCGGCGGATCTGCGGCTGGTGCGCGGTGCGGCGCTGCCGCGCTACCCCGGATTGAAATTCGGCCTGCCCGCGCCGCGGCGCCTGACCAAGCTGTGGCAGGCGGCGCCGCCGGATGCGGTGTACATCGCCACCGAGGGCCCGCTGGGCTGGTCGGCGCTGCGCAGCGCGCGGCGCCTGGGCATTCCGATCGCCACCGGCTTCCACACCCGCTTCGACGAGTACCTGCCGCAGTACGGCGCGGCCTGGCTGCAGTCGACCGCGCTGCGCTGGATGCGGCGCTTCCACAACCAGGCCCAGGCGACCCTGGTCCCGACCCGCGAACTGCGCGACTTCCTCGCCACCCAGGGTTTCGAGCGGGTGCGCCTGCTGGCGCGCGCGGTGGACAGCAAGCAGTTCGAGCCGCAGCGCCGCGATCCGCAGTTGCGCGCGCAGTGGGGCCTGCAGGACGACGACTGCGCGGTGCTCTACGTGGGCCGCATCGCCTCGGAGAAGAACCTGCCACTGGCGGTGCGCGCGTTCCGCCAGTTGCAGCAGCAGCGTCCGCGGGCGCGCTTCGTCTGGGTCGGCGACGGTCCGCTGCGCGAGCGTCTGGCGCAGGAGAATCCCGACTTCATTTTCTGCGGCATCCAGCGCGGCGACGCGCTGGCGCGGCATTTCGCCAGCGGCGACCTGTTCCTGTTCCCCAGCCGCAGCGAGACCTTCGGCAACGTGACCCTGGAAGCGATGGCCAGTGGCGTCGCCACCGTCGCCTTCGACTACGGCGCGGCACGCGAATACCTGCGCGACGGCATCAATGGTGCGGCGGTGGCCGACGACGAGGCCTTCATCGCCGCCGCGCTGCGCCTGGGCAGCGACGACGCGCTGCGCCAGCGTCTCGGCGAGGCGGCCTGCGCGTCGATGCAGCAACTGCGCCCGGAGCGCGTGGTGGCCGATTTCGATGCCCTGCTCAACCAACTGGCGGACACCCGGAGGACGCATGTCGACGCGGCTTGAGATCCTGCGCGGGCACGAGACCCGCTGGTGCCGGCGTGCCAATCACTGGTGCCGGCGGCGCTCGGTGCGACGCTTCTTCGCGGTGATCAGCCGCCTCGGCGACGGCGTGTTCTGGTACGCGCTGATGACCCTGCTGGTGCTGTGCGACGGCATGGACGGCGTGTTCGCCTCCGCGCACATGGCCGCCACCGGCGTGGTCGCGCTGAGCCTGTACAAGGGTCTGAAGCGCTGGACCCGCCGCCCGCGTCCATACGCCGCCGATATGCGCATCCGCGCCTGGGTGGCGCCGCTGGACGAGTTCAGCTTCCCCTCCGGCCACACCCTGCACGCGGTGTCCTTCGGCATCGTCGCCCTGGCCTACTACCCCTGGCTGGCGCCATTGCTGGTGCCCTTCATCGCCTGCGTGGCGCTGTCGCGGGTGGTGCTGGGCCTGCACTACCCCAGCGACGTGCTCGCCGCCACCGGCATCGGCACGTTGTTGGCGGGCGTGTCGTTGTGGTTGGTATGAGGCTGGGAATGGGGAGTCGGGAATAGGGAATAGGAACGGCGAGGGCTTTTGCCATTCCCGATTCCCGTTTCTCCATTCCCGGCGGTACTACAATGGGCGAATGACCACGCTGTTCATCTCCGACCTGCATCTGGACCCGGCACGGCCGGCGATCACCGCGCTGTTTCTCGACTTCCTGCGCGGGGAAGCGCGCCAGGCCGAGGCGTTGTACATCCTCGGCGACCTGTTCGAGGCCTGGATCGGCGACGACACGCCGTCCGAGGCGGCCGATGCGGTGGCGGTGGAGCTGCACGCGCTGCACGAGGCCGGGGTGCCGGTGTTCTTCATGCACGGCAACCGCGACTTCCTGCTCGGCGCCGACTACGCGCGACGCGCCGGCCTGCGCCTGCTGCCCGATCCCTGCGTGATCGATCTGTACGGCGAGCCGACCCTGCTGCTGCACGGCGACCTGCTGTGCACCGACGACACCGCCTACCAGGCGTTCCGCGCGCAGACCCGCGACCCGGCCTTCCAGCAGCAGTTCCTGGCGCAGCCGCTGGCCGCGCGCATCGCCTACGCGCAGCAGGCGCGCGCCGCCAGCCAGGCGCGCCAGGCCGAGTTGAAACAGGACGACAGCGCGCAGTTCGAGACCGTCACCGACGTGGCCCCGGCCGAAGTCGCCGCCACCTTCGCCCGCTACGGCGTGGCGCGGATGATCCATGGCCACACCCACCGGCCGGCGGTGCATGCGCTGGACGTGGAGGGCCGCGCCTGCACCCGCATCGTGCTCGGCGACTGGTACGAACAGGGTTCGGTGCTGCGCGTGGACGCGCGGGGCTGCCAACTGCAACAACTCTAGCGCCAGCGTCCGGCGCGGCCGCGGGCAGCCCGCCGATGCGCACCCGGCACTTCGCGGCAAGGCATTTCCCTGCGACCGCGGCGCGGCTGCAGGACGGCGCCGAATAGCGCTTCGGCCCCAGATTCCGCAGGGCCGCCGATGACGACGTCCCAGCGCACCGGGTCGTCTCCGCCCACCTCATGGCAGTCCGCAATCAGGCCTGACAATCCGGGCCGCGACGTCGACACCGCCCACATCCAGGCCACCGTCCTCCACCCGCGTTTCCTGGCCGCGCAGCGCCGCGACCACGCGCGCGGCGTGGTGCGAAAATCCGCCTGTCAGGGCAAGCCGCCACCGGCTTGCTGCTGCCGCCATTGCGCGTATTCGACGAAGTCGCCGTCGACCACGTCGTACCACTGGATCGCACCGGAGCGCTCGACACGGAAGCGGTCGCGGACCGGCTCGGTCTGCGGGTCGCCCGGGCAGCCGTCGCCGTGCTTCTCGCGTACGGCGATCTCGATCGCCGCCGGCGCGGCGGCCTCGGGTGCGGCCGCCGCAGACGCTGCCGGGGAGGCGGCGCCCTCGCCGTCCTCGACAACGTAGCCCAGGCACTGCAGATCGGGATAGGCATGATCGGCCGACAGGCGCGCCTGCAACACGTCCATCGCGCGGTTCCCGTCGAAGGTGTCGGCCGGTGCGGCCGGCGGGGTCGCCCGCGGCGCGTCGGTCTTGGCGGCCGGCGACGGGGTCTCGGTCTGCCGGTCGGGAGCGGGGCCGCAGCCCGCGCTCAGCATCGCCAGCAGCAGCGCGGCCGGCAGTCGCATGCGCTTGAACATCGTCGATCCCAGGAAGTCGGTCGGCACCGGCCGCGCCGGTACCGCTTCCCAGCATAGCCGAAGCGGGCGCCGCCGCGCCCGCTCCGGCCATCTTCGCCGCGCGTGGCGCAGGCACGCGGCCTGCGCCACGCGCGCGCCGGCTCAACGGAACCCGGCCACCGTCGCCTTGGTGTTGACCAGCACGCGCTGGTTGTCGGCGGTGCTGGCATTGCCCATCGGCACGCCGTTGTAGGACACGTTCGGGTTGGACCAGTAGTTCAGCCGCGGGCAGCTGCTGGTGCAGTTGTAGGCCATGATCGTGCGCCAGCTGTTGCCGTAGCGATAGCCGTGGCCATAGGCGTACGGCGAGGTGCTGGAGTCGGTGGCCACGTCGTGGCGCGCGCTCTGCAGATGGCCGATCTCGTGGGCGAAGCTGTAGTAGCCGGTGGCGCAATCCCAGTACACCGCCGCGAACGCGGTGGCGGCGGTGGAACCGATGCCCGAGGCGAGACCGCAATAGGCGGAGTTGTCGATGATCAGCACGCCGACGTCGGCCGCGGTGTTGTTGCGCGAGGTATGGATGCTGTCCATGTAGCCGTCGCTGGTGCCGCGGAAGCGGGTCAGGTCGGTGTTGAAGTCGCCGGACTCGGTGTAGTTGGTGGTCTCGTAGCCGGCCAGCTGCATGGTGATGCCGACGTTGCTGTTGGTGTAGCCCTGGTTGGACTCGGCCACCGCCAACTGCACCAGCGACTGCATGTTGCCGCCGTAGCTGGTCACCGCCTTGTTGGTCGCCACCACCAGCACACGGATGGTCGCGGGCGAACCCGACGAGGCACCGGCGGCGGTCACGCGTTCGTCGATCACCGACTGCGGCATCTGCACCGTCGGCAGCAGCGCGTAGTCGGCCGGATGCTCGGCCGGCATGCGGCGTTCGTCGACCTCCACCAGCACATGGCCGCCACCGGCGATCGGACGCAGGTGGAACAGGGTGCCGTTGCTGCGGATGCTGCCGGTGATGGTGTCGCCGCTGCGCACCAGGATCGCCGAGTTCAGCGGATCCAGGCCGGACAGCGCGCGGGTCCGCGCCACCGCGGCATTGCCGAGATTGCCGTACCAGATGCTGTTGCCGCCTTCCAATTGCTCGGTCTTCAACTGCGTGGCGGTGATGCGCTGGCCCAGCAGGTCCAGCTCGAGTTGCTTCTGTCCGGCGGTGACCGCGGCGGCGTTCACGCCGACCCGCTGCACCGCGCCGGTGGCGGGATTGGCCAGCAGGCGGCTCAGCGCCGGCTCGCCGGCGATGGACTTGGAGACGTACTGGCTGCTCTGGAACAGGGGCGTTCCGGCTGCGGAGGCGGAACCGGCGACACACAGGGCAAGCATCGCGGTAAGGCTGCACATCGACTTCATGTCGGACTCCTGGGTGGTGAGTAGGGACGAACGTCGCCCCGCGCGCGGCCGGAGACGGGGGAGGCCGCGCGGGGGAGTTCGATTAGCCGCTCAGCCACCGTTCAGCGCAAGCAACAAATGCAGCGGGGTCTCCGCTCGGAGATAGGCGTCACAGAACGCACGCAAGGGCGTTCATGCCGCACCTGCGCGTTGACACGACCCGGGCGCCACGCCGCAGGAGGACGCCGCCTCAGCCGGCCTGCTGCTGCAGGGCCAGCAATTCGTCCTCGTCGAATCCCGCCAGCAGGCGCGCCTGCAGGTTGAACGGGCCGTGCAGGTAGCCGCCGGCGTACTCGCGCAGCAGCGCCGCGAAGCGCGCGCGCGGCTCGATCCCGGCCTGTGCGCAGTACCAGCGGTACCAGCGCGAGCCGGCGGCCACGTGCGCCACTTCCTCGCGCAGGATGATGTCCAGGATGTCGGCGGTGGCGTCGTCGCCGAGCGCGCGCAGCTTGGCGATCATGCCCGGGGTCACGTCCAGGCCGCGCGCCTCCAGCACGCGTGGCACCAGCGCCATCCGCGCCAGGCCGTCGTGGGCGGTCTTCTCGCACATCTCCCACAGGCCGTTGTGCGCGGCGAAATCGCCGTAGGCATGGCCCAGCGCGCGCAGGCGGTCGCGCAGCAGCACGAAATGGCGGGATTCGTCGTCCGCCACCGCCACCCAGTCGGCGTAGAACGCCGGCGGCAGGCCGCGGAAGCGGTAGACCGCGTCCCAGGCCAGGTCGATGGCGTTGAGTTCGATGTGGGCGATGGCGTGGATGAACGCCGCACGGCCCTCGGCACTGCCGAGGCCGCGCCGCGGCAGCTCGCGTGGATGCACCAGCAGCGGTCGCGGTGGCCGCCCCGGCATGCGGATCGGCTCGGGCGGCGGCGCCACGGCCGGCACCGCGAGCGCGCCGTCGCGCCAGGCCGCGGCATGGCGCTGGGTCAGCGCCACCTTCTCGTCGGGGTCGGCGGCGTCCAGGCAGGCGCGCGCGGCCTGGTACAGGTCGCCGTTCACGGCGCCACCGTCGGATGCGCTGCCGCCTGGCGCCGTTCCAGCCAGGTGCGCTGGGCCTGCTCGCAGCGGTTGCCGGGCACCTTGAACACGCAGTCCACGCGATGTGCGCAGGCCAGGGCGAAGGCGCTGCGGCGGTCGGCCGTGGGCGGTTCGGGGATGCTCGCCAGCGGTGCGCCCGACGGCCAGCCGGCGTCGACGCCGATGCCGGCGGCAAGCAGGCGCGCCGTGCCATCCCGGCAATCGACGGCATACCCCCACTGCGGCGCATCGGCGCGCACGTCGTCGGAGGAGCGCTGCGCGCGCAGGCGCAGCAGCAGCAGGTCCTCGCCGATGCGCTGCGCGCCGGCGATCGCCAGCGGTGCGCGGTAGCCCGGCTGCAGCACCGCCAGCTGGTCCGGGGCCATGTACAGCTGCAGCATGGTCAACTGCGCACTCGGCACGCTGCCGTCGCGCAGGCGCGGATCGTCCAGCGCCTGCACCGGCCGCGTGGCGTCGTCAGCAGTGCAGCCGCCGCACAGCGCCGCCAGACCCGCCAGCGCGAGCATGCGCCGCGCCCGGGCGCGGCGGCGGGACTCAGGCACGGCGCTTGCGCTTGGCCTCGTCCGAGCGCAGCTGCATGATCCGCTCGAAATAGCCCGGTTCGATGCCGGTGGTGTACTGGCCGTTGAAGCACGAGGAGTCGAACGCCTTCAGTTCCGGGTTGCCCTCGCGCACCGCGGTCTCCAGATCTTCCAGGTCCTGGTAGATCAGCCAGTCGCAGCCGAGGAACTCCTGGATCTCCTGCTCGCTGCGGCCGTGCGCGACCAGTTCGTCGGCGGCCGGCATGTCGATGCCGTAGATGTTGGGATAGCGCACCGGCGGCGCCGCGCTGGCCAGGTACACCTTGCGCGCGCCGGCGTCGCGCGCCATCTGCACGATCTGCCGGCTGGTGGTGCCGCGCACGATCGAGTCGTCGACCAGCAGCACCACGCGGTTGCGGAATTCCAGATGGATCGGATTGAGCTTGCGGCGCACCGACTTCACCCGCTCGCCCTGCCCCGGCATGATGAAGGTGCGGCCGATGTAGCGGTTCTTGACGAAGCCCTCGCGGTACTTCACCCCGAGCACGTTGGAGATCTCCAGCGCGGCGTCGCGCGAGGTGTCCGGGATCGGAATGATGGTGTCGATGTCGTGGTCCGGGCGCAGGCGCAGGATCTTCTCGCCCAGCTTCATGCCCATGCGCATGCGCGCCTTGTGCACCGAGACGTTGTCGATCATCGAGTCCGGCCGCGCGAAGTACACGTACTCGAAGATGCACGGGGTGTGGTCGGTGGGCGAGGCGCAGACCTCGGAGAACAGCTCGCCGCGGCCGGTGATCACCAGCGCTTCGCCGGGGCGCACGTCGCGCACGCGGGTGAAGCCGAGGATGTCCAGCGCCGAGGACTCGGAGGCGACGATGTACTCGTCGCCCTCCACGCTCTCGCGCTTGCCCAGCACCAGCGGACGGATGCCGTGCGGGTCGCGGAACGCGACCAGGCCCAGCCCCAGCACCACGCTGACCACTGCGTAGCCGCCCTTGCAGCGGCGGTGCACGCCGGCCACGGCGCGGATCGCCGCCTCCGGGGTCAGCATGCGCTGCGCGTCGAGCTCGTAGGCGAACACGTTCAGCAGCACTTCGCTGTCCGAATCGGTGTTGATGTTGCGGCGGTCGGCCTCGAACACCTGCTGGCGCAGGGCTTCGGTATTGACCAGGTTGCCGTTGTGGGCCAGCGCGATGCCGTACGGCGAATTCACGTAGAACGGCTGCGCCTCGTCCATGCCTTCCGAGCCGGCGGTCGGATAGCGGCAATGGGCGATGCCGACGCGGCCTTCCAGCACCGCCATGCGCTTCTCGTCGAAGACGTCGCGGACCAGCCCGTTGGCCTTCTGCACGCGCAGGCGGGTGCCGTCGGCGGTGGCGATGCCCGCCGCGTCCTGGCCGCGGTGCTGCAGCACGGCCAGGCCGTCATAGAGTTGCCCGGCCACGTTCTGGTTGCCGACGATTCCGACGATGCCACACATGTCAACGCTCTCCGCGGCGGGGATGCCGCTATTGGGAAGGTGGCCGTGCCTGGCCGTTGGGTTCGACCCGTGCCGGGTCGAATTGCGCCGGACGCGCCTGCGCCGGATCGATGTTCGCGGGCATCAGTTGCGACGGATCGCCCCCGGGCTGCGCGGACCGCACCCCGGGACGTCCCAGGGCCTTGGACATCATCTCCTGCAGCCCACTGGCCTGCAGGGCGTTGCCCAGCGCGGCATTATCGCCTGCCGCGGGCAAGTTGCCCAAATTCATCTGCGACACGTTCAGTTGCGGCATCTGCGAAAGGTTCATCTGCGGCATCTGCGGCATGTGCCAGTCCGGTATCTGCGCGCGCATCCAGCCCACGCCCGGCTTGAGCACCGGCAACACCATGGAATGCTGCCAGTCCGGCTCGCGGGTCAGCGGGGTGAAGCTCATCAGGAACGCCAGCACCGCGGCGAAGAAGCCGCCGCGCGCCGCCCCCAGGCCGAAGCCGAGCGCGCGGTCGGTGCCCGACAGCGCGGTCGAGCGCACCGCGGTGCGGATCACCATGCCGGTGATGCCGACCACCGCCATCACCGTCACGAAGGTCAGCGCGTAGCCGCCCAGGTAGTAGCTCATGCTCGGCCGGGACCCGTTGGCCAGCCACTGCCCGGCATTGCCGCCGAACTGGAACGTGGCCCAGCCGGCCAGGAACCAGGACAGCGTGCCGACCACGATGCCGACGAACCCGCGCAGGGCCCCGAGCAGGGCCGAGACCAGGATCACCGTCAACAGCACCATGTCGATCATGCGCGCCTCCCGCGGCCGAGCCGCTGCATCGCGCCGATCGCGCGTCGCGCCTGCCTTCCCTGGACCATCGTGCTACTCCATGGGCCGCGGCCCGATCAAGGATGTGGACGTACCATACCGCTGATACCGACCTTGGCTGCCACCTGGGCGCGCAACTGCTCGGCATCGGCGCGGTTGGCGACCGGGCCGACCCGCACCCGGTTCAGCGCGCCCTTGTCGGTGCGCACCTGCTCGACGAAGGCGCTGAAGCCGGCCGCGCGCACCTTGTCGCGCAGGGCGTTGGCGTCCTCGGCCTTGCCGAACGCGCCCAGCTGCACGGCGAAGCCGGTGCCGGAAGCGGCAGGCGCGGCCGGCACGCTCGGCGCCGGCTTGGCCGCCGCCGTGGTGGCCGGGGTCGCCACGGGCTTGGCGGGTTCGGGCTTGGTCGCAGCCGGCTTGGCCGGTTCCGGTTTGGGCGCCGGCGGCGTCGCCGGCTTGGCGGTGGCGACCGGCTTGGCCGGCTCCGGCGGCAGCGCCTCGGTCTTGGCTGGGGCGGCGGGGGCGACGGCGGCGACGTTGCTGGCGGCAGCCGGCGTAGCGCTGGCCGGGGTGGCGTTGCTCGGCGCCGCATCCAGGGTCACCACCTGGGCGTTGACGTCGTTGCGGACCTTGACCGCCTGCAGGCGCACGGATTCGGCCTGGGCGCGATCGGCATACGGCCCGATCCGCACCCGCCAGGCCTGGCGCCCGCCGATCGTGGCCTGCTCGCGGAAGCCCGGCAGCTGCGCCTGCTTGAGCCGCGCGATCACCGCATCGGCATCGGCGGCGGTGGCGTAGGCGCCGAAATTCACCGCGTAGTTGCCGGCGGCCGTGCTCGGCGGCAACGGTTGCGCGGCGCTGCCCGCGGCCGGATCGGCCAGGTCGGCGGCATCGGGGTTGTCCTTGACCGGCGCCGGCGCGGCGGCTGGCGCAGCGGCGGCGCCCGGCGCCTTGGCCATGCCCACCGCCCCGCCACTGGGTGCGTCGCCCGGGGTCACCAGCGGTAGCTCGCGGGTCTCAAACTGGCCGTCGGCCGGCGCGTCGGGCGCCTTCAGCGGCACATTGGCCACGCCGCTGTCGGGCGCAGGCCCCTTCACCAGCATCGGCAGGAAGATCACGGCGAGCGCTACCAGGACAAGGGCGCCAATCAATCGCTGTTTCAGGACGGTATCCACGGAAAGGCTGAGGGGGCGGCGTGGCGGAGTGCCGTGCCGATTATAAGGTGGGCCCGCGCGGAGGCGGGATCAGCCGGCTGAATGCAGCCAGTGCAAGGCCTCGGCGGCGGTATGGAACGAACCGAACACCAGCACCCGGTCGCCCGGATGCGCCTGCGCCAACGCCGATTGCAGCGCCTGCGCCACGCTCTCGGCGCCGCCGGCCTCGGCGGCGGCGGTCCCCGCCAGCCGCGTGCGCAACTGCGCAGCGCTCTGGCCGCGGTTGCCGGCCAGGCCGGCCAGGTGCCAGGCATCGACCTGCGCGGCCAGTACCTCCACCACCCCGGCGGCGTCCTTGTCGGCCAGCGCCGCGAACACCGCGCAGGTGCGGCCGGCGACCGGCTGCGCCTGCAGCGCGGCGGCCAGTTCGCGGGCCGCCTGCGGGTTGTGGCCGACGTCGACCAGCACCTCCACCCCGTCGCGCAGGCACGACTGCAGGCGCCCGCGCAGGCGCGCGGCGGCGATGCCCTCGGCGTAGGCGTTGCGTGGCAGCGAGCGACGCAGCGCGCGCAGGGCGGCGATGGCGGTGGCGGCGTTGGCGCGCTGCACCGGCGCGCGCAGCTGCGGCAACGGCAACTGCAGTTCGGTGCCGACGTCGCGCCAGCGCCAGCGGTCGGCATCGATCGGCTCGTGGAAGAAGTCGCTGCCGGCGCGCAGCGCATTGGCGCCGACGGCGTAGGCGCGGCGCAGCACGCTGGAGGGCGGATCGATCTCGCCCAGCACCAGCGGTTTCCACGGCCGCGCGATGCCGGCCTTCTCCGCGCCGATCGCCTCGCGGTCGGTGCCGAGCCAGTCGGTGTGGTCGATGTCCACGGTGGTGATCACCGCCACATCGGCATCGACCAGGTTCACCGCATCCAGGCGGCCGCCGAGGCCGACTTCCAGCACCGCCAGTTCCAGCTTGGCCTGCTGGAACAGCCACAGCGCCGCCAACGTGCCGTATTCGAAATACGTCAGAGCGGTGTCGCCGCGCGCGGCCTCCACTGCCGCGAAGGCGGTCACCAGGTCGGCATCGCTGGCCTCGTCGCCCTCGATGCGCACGCGCTCGTTGTAGCGCAGCAGGTGCGGCGAGGTGTAGCTGCCCACGCGCCAGCCGGCGGCACGCGCGATGGCCTCGACGAAGGCGACGGTCGAGCCCTTGCCGTTTGTCCCGCCGACGGTGATGACGTGCTTGGCCGGCTTGGTCAGGCGCATGCGTGCGGCGACCGCGCGCACCCGTTCCAGGCCCATGGCGATGTCCTGGGGGTGTTGGCGCTCGATGTAGGCGAGCCATTCGGGGAGGGTGTTCATGGAGACGATTGAACTCGACTGATGCGACAACAGCACGCGCACTCATAGCGGCGACGCATTTTGCTGCTGCTTTGGTTTTGGTTCCGGTTTTGGCTGTTGCTGTTGCTGTGGCGGTTGCTTTGGCTTTGGCTTTGGCTTTGGCTTTGGCTGTTCAGGATCCCGTGAGGCACGGCAAGCAGACCGGACGAAAACCCCGCAGGGGCGGCGCGCAGGACGCGCGCCGTTTTTCGACGGCACATGGATGTGCCGCCGAAAAATGTCCGGTCTGCTTGCGCACCCGGAGCGCGCAGCGCGGAGGGCGTGCCGCCCGGGTGTGCTTTCTTTTGGTTACTTTTCTTTGCACAAGCAAAGAAAAGTGACTCGCGCGCCAAGCGCGAAAGCATTTGCTGTTGCGGTTGCACTACGCCGCGCACTCAGAACGAATCGGAAGGCATTACAGCGCCCGATGTTTCGCCTCGCCGAAGAACGGCGTGTGGTGCGCGCAATCGTTCAAGCGCACCACTTCCAGATGCTCCACATCCGGCCCTTCCAGCAGGTTCAGCGTGGTCGGCGCCTGGCGGAAACTCCACAGCCGCGCGATCGGCAGGCCCAGCACCCGGCACAGGATCACCCGGTTGACCGCATCGTGCGCCACCACCAGCAGCGTGTCGTGCTCGCCCAGGCCCTCGGCGGCGCGGGTCAGGCCGCGCCAGGAACGCTCCAGCACCTGCCGCAGCGACTCGCCGCCCGGCATCAGCACCGTGTCCGGCTCCTCGCGCCAGGCGCGCAGGCGCGCCGGATCCTTCTCGTGGATCTCGCTGGCCAGCAGGCCTTCCCATTCGCCATGGGCGATTTCCTGCAGGTCCGGATCGGTCTGCAGCAACGCCTCGCGCTCAGGGCCCAGGGCGAAGCGCGCGGTGCGCTGCGCGCGGGCCAGCGGCGAGGCCACGGCGCGGGTCAGCGGCACCTCGCGCAGGCGGGCGCCCAGCGCCTGCGCCTGAGCGTCGCCGACCGGCGACAGCGGGATGTCGATCTGGCCCTGGTAGCGGCCTTCGGCGTTCCACGGGGTTTCGCCATGGCGGGCGAGCAGAATGCGCATGCGCTGGATTCCTTGGGGGGAAGGGGCCGTTTCGCAAACGAAAACGGAGCGGCATGATACCCGCTCCGTCGCCGGAAACCCTGCGCTGCATCCCGCGTGCCCGCCGCGGCGTGCCGGGGCGGACATGCGGACGGCGGCCGTCGCCGCCGCCCGCCGGAACCCGGCTCACTTGGCCAGGTTCAACTCCTTCAACAGCCGCGGCGCCGGCATCACTTCCTGCATGATCCAGTGCAGGTAGCGCGAATCGACCGCGATCATCCGGGTCATCGCCGGATCGAACACCCAGTTCGAGCTCACCGACTCCCAGTTGCCGTCGAAGGCCAGGCCGACCAGCTTGCCGTGCGCGTCCATCACCGGCGAGCCGGAATTGCCGCCGGTAATGTCCAGGTCGGACAGGAAGTTGACCGGCACCGTGCCCAGCCGCTTGTCCTCCAGCCCACCGTAGCGCTTGGCCTTGGCCGCCTCCAGCAACGCCTTGGGCGAATCGAACGGCTCCACGCCGGTGTCCTTGGCGACCACGCCTTCCAGCGTGGTGAACGGGGTGTAGGCCACGCCGTCCTTGGGCGCATAGCCCTTGACGTTGCCGAAGGTGATACGCAGCGAGAAGTTGGCGTCCGGATACACGAACTCGCCCTGGCTCTTCTTGTAGTCGGCCACGGCCTGCAGGTAGCGCGGACGCGCCAGCAGTTCCTCGCCCTCACGACGCTTCTCGTCCTGCTCGATCTGCAGCAGGGTCGGCATCAATGCCACCGCATAGCGCAGCGCCGGGTCGTCGCTGGCCTCGAACGCGGCGCGGTCGGCATGCAGCCACTTCAGGCGCGCCTCGGTATTGCCCAGCTGGGTGCCGGCCAGACGCGTGGCGGCGGCCTGCGCGTCGGCACCGGCCAGCCACTGGTCCAGCGCCGGCAGGCGCTGCGCCTTCGGCAGCTTCAGGTACTGGTCGAACCAGTAGCGCTGCAACTGGCTGTCCATGGCCGCGACGTAGCGGCGCTCCATCTGCTTCATCACGCCCTCGATCTCGGGCAGATCGCGCTCCTGATAGCCCGGCTCGCGCTCGGCATCCGGCTTGGCGCGTTCGATCGACAGGCGGTACAAGGTCACTGCACTGCCGAGCACGCCAGTGCGACGCATCTGCCGCAGCACCAGGTCGCGGTCGCGGGTGGCCTTGGCCTGCTCGCCAAGCGCCAGCAGCTGCGCATGCGCCTGCAACGCCGCCTTGCCCTCGCCGCCCTGGCGCTTGAGCCAGGCCAGCACCGCGTCTTCCTCGGCATGCTTCTTGGCCGCCGCATCGATGCGCTGGAAGCCTTCCAACTGCCCCTCGTAGTTCTTGGCTGTGTTGTTCCAGTTGGCCATGGTCGCGGCGTACTTCACCTGGATGTCCGGGTTCTGCTTGCCGGCCTGCTCGACCAGCGCGATCAGGTCGCGGTACTGGCGCGCGCTGGTGGGATAGCCCCAGCTCGCGGTGGCGTCGAATTCGGAGGCCAGCGCGTAGCGGTTGGTGCGCCCCGGGTACCCGGCGACCATGACGAAATCGCCGGCGCCCAGCGGCTGGTCGGCG
This sequence comes from Xanthomonas sontii, assembly GCF_040529055.1. NCBI lineage: Bacteria > Pseudomonadati > Pseudomonadota > Gammaproteobacteria > Lysobacterales > Lysobacteraceae > Xanthomonas > Xanthomonas sontii. Next base: position 4,676,251 of record NZ_CP132342.1, read on the forward strand.
AACTTGAGGAAGTGCTTGGGCTGGTACGGCACGTTGTCCTTGGCGTAGGCGGCCGGCTTGCCGTCCTTGTCGACGTAGGCGCGGTAGAACGAGAAGTCGCCGGTGTGGCGCGGCCACATCCAGTTGTCGACGTCGCCGCCGAACTTGCCGATGCCCGACGGCGGCGCGTAGGCCAGGCGCACGTCGCGGATTTCCAGGGTGCGGAACAGGCGGTAGGTGTTGCCGCCGGAGAAGCTGTACAGCTCGCAGCGGTAGCCGGCATCGGCTTCGCACGCGGCGACCTGGGCCTTGTCGAAATCCTCCAGCGCCTGCGTGCGCTTGAGCGCATCGTTGCCGGCGGCGGCCATCGCCGCCTTGGCCTGCGCGGTGACGTCGGTGATGCGGTCGAGCACGTAGATGCGCGCGTTCGGGCCCGCGCTCAGTTCGGCGCCCTGGCTGGCGGCGCTGAAGCCGTCGCGGATCAGGTTCTTCTGCGGAGTGGAGTTGAGCTGGATCGCGCCATAGGCGCAGTGGTGGTTGGTCACCACCAGGCCCTGCGGCGAGACGAAGCTGGCGGTGCAGCCGCCGAGCGAGACCACCGCGCCCATCGGGTCGCCGGTGAGATCGGACAGTTGTTGCGGCGACAGCTTCAGGCCGGCCTGCTGCAGCGGCCCGGCGATGTCCGGCAACTGCTGCGGGACCCACATGCCCTCGCCAGCGTGGGCGGCGGAGGCGCCGGACAGGGCGGCCACGGCGGCGATGGCGACAGCCAACGAATTCGAACGCATCGAATAGCTTCCTTGATGACAGACGTTAGAGTGTAACGGCTGTCATCAAGTGGCCGGACCGTGACCAATGGCACCCTGACCGCGCCGCAACATGGCCGCGTCGGCCGGGCGCTTATACTGCGCGCCCTCTTCCCATCGAATCTGCACCGACATGGCGCAAACAATGAAGGCGCTGGTCAAGCGCGAGGCCGCCAAGGGCATCTGGCTGGAACAGGTGCCGGTGCCGGTGCCCGGCCCCAACGAGGTGCTGATCAAGCTGGAAAAGACCGCGATCTGCGGCACCGACCTGCACATCTACCTGTGGGACGAATGGAGCCAGCGCACCATCAAGCCCGGCCTGACCATCGGCCACGAGTTCGTCGGCCGCATCGCCCAGCTCGGCTCGGCGGTCACCGGCTACGAGGTCGGCCAGCGCGTCTCGGCCGAAGGCCACATCGTCTGCGGCCACTGCCGCAACTGCCGCGGCGGGCGTCCGCACCTGTGCCCGAACACGGTCGGCATCGGCGTCAACGTCAACGGCGCCTTCGCCGAGTACATGGTGATGCCGGCCTCCAACCTGTGGCCGATCCCCGACCAGATCCCGTCCGAACTGGCCGCGTTCTTCGATCCCTACGGCAACGCCGCGCACTGCGCGCTGGAGTTCGACGTGATCGGCGAGGACGTGCTGATCACCGGCGCCGGCCCGATCGGCATCATCGCCGCGGGCATCTGCAAGCACATCGGCGCGCGCAACGTGGTGGTCACCGACGTCAACGACTTCCGCCTGAAGCTGGCCGCGGACATGGGCGCGACCCGCGTGGTCAACGTCGCCAACACCTCGCTCAAGGACGTGATGGCCGACCTGCACATGGAAGGCTTCGACGTGGGCCTGGAGATGAGCGGCAATCCACGCGCGTTCAACGACATGCTCGACTGCATGTACCACGGCGGCAAGATCGCCATGCTCGGCATCATGCCGCGCGGCGCCGGCTGCGACTGGGACAAGATCATCTTCAAGGGCCTGACCGTGCAGGGCATCTACGGCCGCAAGATGTACGAGACCTGGTACAAGATGACCCAGTTGGTGCTGTCCGGCTTCCCGCTGGGCAAGGTGCTCACCCACCAGTTGACCATCGACGAATTCCAGAAGGGCTTCGACCTGATGGAAGAAGGCAAGGCCGGCAAGGTCGTGCTGAGCTGGTGATGCGCGCGCCGCGGCAACGCGGCGATGCGATGCCGAAAAAGACGAAGGGCGCCTCGCGGCGCCCTTCGTCGTTTCACGAGACGATGCGATCAGAACGCGATCGTGCCCGAGACCACCACGCGGTGACCGGCCAGGCGCTCGGTGAAGTTCGCCGCGCCCTTGTTGTCGGTGTCGTAGTAGCCCACGCTCAGCGCCAGCGGGCCGACCATCTTGCCCACGCTGACGTTGTAGTCGGTGTAGTCCTGGTACGCGGTCAACGCGCTTTCGTAGGTGGTGCGGCCGACGTGCGCGCCGACGCTGAAGCCCTGCGGCAGCGACCAGTTCCCGTCCAGCGCGTAGTAGAAGCTGTCCCGGTCCAGGTTGTACACGTTGTCGGTGTAGGCCACGGTCAGGGTGTAGGTCTTGAGGAACTTGGTCTTGGTGATCAGTTCGTTGTAGTTCGACTTGCCGGCGCCCGGATAGCCGTAGCGGTTGACCATCACATCGAAGTTCCAGTCCGGCGAGAAATCGACGTTGTAGCCGACGAAGCCGTCCACTTCCCAATCCGGATCGCCCGCGCCGAAATCGACGTTGGAGCCCCAGGTGCCCACGTACAGGCCGAACGGCGAGGTGTAGGTGAGGCCGGCCTGGAACGCCGGGCCCTTGTTGGTCTGGGAGACGCCACGGAACACGTAGTCGCTGACCACGCCATAGGAGCCGGTGATCGGCGAGGTGGGCTCGTCCTGGGCCAGGACGGTGAGCGGCGAAGCGGCCAGTGCGACGGCCAGGGCGAGAGTGGTCTTGTTCACCGGTCATTCTCCTAGGGTTGACGAGGAAGGGGTGCAGCGACGAGGCGGATGCGCCTTTACGGTTTTTTAACTGCTTTGATCGTGCAGTGCAACAACTTTTCACACGGCGCATGCCACGCCGTGACACAAAACCCCCGATTCGCGCCAAGCGCGGACACAGCGAGCCGCCGACAGCGGGAGCCGGCCTGCCAGGGAAGGCCCTCGTCCGGGAGTTGGCGGTCAGGCCGCGACCGGGCAGGCAGCCGCTGGCCACACCAATGCGCAGGCGCGGGCGGTCGCCGATCGGCAAGGCGCGATGGCGCCTCAGTCGGGCCGGGCGAAGACCCCGAAACGGCGTGCGCGCAGGTGCAATGGCTGGCCCGGCGCGTAGTCGGGTGCCCCCTCGCCCGCCGGCAGTTCCACCTCCACCTCGTCGTGGCCGTGCGCCAGCTGCGCGCGCAAGCGCAGTCGCGGGCCGCTGCGCTGGATCGACAGCACCGTCGCCGCCCAGCCCTCGTTGCCTGGCGCCAGGTCTTCCGGCCGCACATACAGCTCGACCGGACCACTGGACAGCGGCGTCGACGGCGCCGGCAAGGCCAGGCCGCCGACCTGCACCGCCCCGTCGTGCAGACGCGCGGGCAGCCGGTTCACCGCGCCGACGAAGGCGTAGACGAAGGGCGAAGCCGGCTGCTCGTAGACCTGTGCCGGGCTGCCGATCTGCTCGATCCGGCCGCGGTTGAGGATGGCCACGCGGTCGGCCAGTTCCAGCGCCTCTTCCTGGTCGTGGGTGACGAACACCGTGGTCAGGCCGGTGCGTTCGTGCAGCTCGCGCAGCCAGCGCCGCAGGTCGCGGCGGACCTGCGCGTCGAGCGCGCCGAACGGTTCGTCGAGCAACAGCACGCGCGGCTCGATCGCCAGCGCGCGGGCCAGCGCCACACGCTGGCGCTGGCCGCCGGACAGTTGCGCCGGGTAGCGTCGCTCCAGATCGTGCAACTGCACCAGCGCCAGCAGTTCCTGCACCCGCGCGCGGATGCGCGACTCGCTCCAGCGCGCCTCGCGGCGCACGCGCAGGCCGAAGGCGATGTTCTCGTACACGCTCATGTGCTTGAACAAGGCGTAGTGCTGGAACACGAAGCCGACCCGGCGCGCCTGCACCGACAGCGCGGTGGCGTCCTCGCCGTGGATCAGCACGCGTCCGCGGTCGGCATGTTCCAGCCCCGCGATCACCCGCAGCAGCGTGGTCTTGCCGGAGCCGGAGGGCCCCAGCAGCGCCAGCAGTTCTCCCTGGCGGATGTCCAGGCTGACGTCGTCGAGCGCGGCGAAATCGCCGAAGCGCTTGCCCAGATGCTGTACGCGGATGCTCATCGCAACCTCAATGTCGGTGAGTGGCGGCCAGCGCCGCGCCGTGGCGCCAGTGCAGCCAGGACTTGACGGCGAGCGTCAGCAGCGCGGTCAGCGCCAGCAGGCTGGCGCAGGCGAAGGCCGCGCTGTAGGCGTATTCGTTGTAGAGGATCTCCACATGCAGCGGCAGCGTGTTGGTGCGCCCGCGGATCTGTCCGGACACCACCGACACCGCGCCGAACTCGCCCATCGCCCGCGCACTGCACAGCAGCACGCCGTACAGCAGGCCCCAGCGGATGTTCGGCAAGGTCACCCGCAGGAACGTCTGCCAACCGCTGGCGCCCAGGCTCAGCGCCGCCAGCTCCTCGTCGTCGCCCTGCTGCTCCATCAGCGGCATCAGTTCACGGGCGATGAAGGGAAAGGTGACGAAGGTGGTCGCCAGCACGATGCCCGGCAGTGCGAACACGATGCGCGGCAGATGCAGCGACACGTCGCCCAGCGGCGGCAGATGCAGCCACACGCCTTCGTCGATCAACGGCCAGACCCAGCCGTTGCGGCCGAAGATCAGGATGAACAACAGGCCGGCGACCACCGGCGACACCGAGAACGGCAGGTCGATCAGGCTCACCAGCAGGCGCTTGCCGGGGAAACGGTGCTTGCTGACCGCCCAGGCCGCGGCCACGCCGAACACCAGGTTCAACGGCACCACGATCGCCGCCACCAACAGCGTCAGGCGGATCGCCGCCAGCGCGTCCGGATCGGAGATCGCGCGCCAGAACACGCCGACGCCGCTGCGCAACGCCTCGGTGAACACCAGCAGCAAGGGCAGCAGCAGGAACGCCAGCAGGAAGGCGAGCACGCCGCCGATCAGTAACCGCCGCACCCAGCGCGGCTCGTCGACCACCGAAGCCTGCACGTGCGCGGCGACGGCGGCAGCGCCGGCCTGCCCGGGGACGTGCGCGGCCAGCGCGGACACGACCGACGCCATCACGCCACCGCCCTGCCGCGCCGCGCGAACCAGGCTTGCGCGCCATTCACCAGTAGCAGCGACAGCAGCGACAACAGCAGCATCGCCGCGGCGATCGCGCTGGCACCGCCGTAGTCGAACTCTTCCAGGCGGATGGTGATCAGCAACGGCGCGATCTCGGTGGCATTGGGCAGGTTGCCGGCGATGAAGATCACCGAGCCGTACTCACCGACGCCACGCGCGAAGGCCAGCGCGAATCCGGTCAGCACCGCCGGCCACAGGGTCGGCAGCACTACCCGCCGTACCGTCTGCCAGCGCCCGGCACCGAGCGTGGCCGCCGCCTCTTCCAGTTCGCGCTCGGCCTCGGCCAGCACCGGCTGCACGATCCGCACCACGAACGGCAGCCCCACGAACACCAGCGCCACGACGATGCCCAGTGGCGCGTAGGCGACCTTGACCCCGCTCGCCCCGCTGACCTGCATCAGCCCGACATAGCCGATCAGCAGGCCGCCGACGCCCAGTGCGGCCAGGCTCAGCACCGCGACCGTGCCGAGCAGGCGCTGCAGCACGCGCAGCGGTGCCGGCAGCAGCGCCTGGCTACGCCGCAGCAGCGCGTAGCCGGTCGCCGCCAGCGCCAGCAGCAGCGCCAGCCGTGGCCACCACCAGGCCAGCGTCGGCAGGCTGGCCGCCAGCGCCTGCGTCGGCTGCTCCAGCCAGCGCCCGATCCAGCCGTTGCTGCCGTACAACGCGGTCAGGGCGATGCCGGCCACCGCGGTCGGCAGGGCAAACGGCAGATCGATCATCGCGTCGAACAGGCGCTTGCCGGGAAAGCGATAGCGCACGAACACCCAGGCCACCCAGGTGCCCATCACCGCATTGAACGCGGCCGCGGCCAACGCGGTGCCGAAGCTCAAGCGCAACGCCGCCAGCACCCGCGGCTCGCTCCACACCCGCCACACGCCGTCCCAGCCCAGCCCGCTGGTCTTGAGCAGCACCGCGAACAAGGGGATCAGCACCACCAGTCCCAGCCAGGTCAGGGTGATGCCCAGACTCAGCCCCAACCCCGGCATCACCCGGCGCCGGCGCGGTCCGCGGGCAACGGCGGCGGCGGTCACGGCCATCGCGTCACTTGCTCGCCTGGATCTGGTCGAACAGGCCGCCGTCGTCGAAGTGCGTGGCCTGCGCCTTGGCCCAGGACCCGAACGCCTGATCGATGGTGACCAGGCGCACCTTCGGCAGCCGCGCCAGATCGGCGCGATCGGCATACTCGGGATGGCGCGGCCGGTAATAGTGTCTGGCCGCGATCTTCTGTCCTTCCGGCGAGTACAGGTACTTCAGGTATTCCTCTGCCACCGCGCGGGTGCCGTGCTTGTCCACGTTCCTGTCGACCAGCGCCACCGACGGCTCGGCCAGGATCGACAGCTTCGGCACGACGATCTCGAACTTGTCCTGGCCCAGTTCCTGCTGCGCCAGGAACGCCTCGTTCTCCCAGGCCAGCAGCACGTCGCCGATGCCGCGTTGGACGAAGGTGGTGGTGGCGCCGCGCGCGCCGGTATCCAGCACCGGCACGTTGCGGAACAGCGCGCGCATGTAGTTGAGGATGCGCTCGCGGTCGCCCTTGAAGATGTGATCGGCGTAGGCCCAGGCGGCCAGGTAGTTCCAGCGCGCGCCGCCGGAGGTCTTGGGATTGGGGGTGATCACCGACACCCCGCTGCGCAGCAGATCCGGCCAGTCCTTGATGCCCTTGGGATTGCCCTTGCGCACCAGGAACACGATGGTCGAGGTGTACGGCGCGCTGTTGTCGGGCAGGCGCGTGGCCCAGTTCGCATCGATCAGCTTGCTCTTGGCGGCGATCGCATCGACGTCGTAGGCCAATGCCAGCGTCACCACGTCCGCCTCGACCCCGTCGATCACCGCGCGCGCCTGCTTGCCGGAGCCGCCGTGCGAGGTCTCCACCGCGACCTGCTCGCCGGGATGCAGTTGCGCCCAGTGCCTGGCGAAGGCGGCGTTGTAGTCCCGGTACAGCTCGCGGGTGGGATCGTAGGACACGTTGAGCAGTTGCGTCTCGGCGGCGGCCGCGGCCCCGGCGAACACGCACAAGGCGAGCGCGAGCAGCGGGCGCCAGCGGCGCGGCGGAAGGCTGGACATGGGCGGTTCTCCGAAAACACACAGGCCGACGCCGCGGCCGATACCCGCCGCGGACCATGACGCATGCTGCGCAGCGGCAGGCGGCGGGTGAAATGACTTCCCGGCAGCGACTCATGCCATTTGTGCATGACGGCCGCGGCCGGCGCGGGCGCCGCGGTAACATCGCCGCTTCTTTCCGCCGCGCGTGCCCGTCATGACCGACTCCCGCCTCACCCAGCACTACGCCGAGGAACTGGACGCGATCCGCGCCCAGGGCCTGTTCAAGTCCGAGCGCATCATCGTCGGCCCGCAGGCGGCGGAAATCGTCCTCGCCGACGGCCGCCGCGTGCTGAACTTCTGCGCCAACAACTACCTGGGCCTGGCCGATCATCCGGCACTGATCCAGGCCGCCAAGGACGCGCTGGACACGCACGGCTTCGGCATGGCCTCGGTGCGCTTCATCTGCGGCACCCAGGACCTGCACAAGCAACTGGAAGCGCAGATCGCCACGTTCTTCGGCACCGAGGACACCATCCTCTACGCCGCCTGCTTCGACGCCAACGGCGGCCTGTTCGAACCGCTGCTCGGCGAGCACGACGCGATCATCTCCGACGCGCTCAACCATGCCTCGATCATCGACGGCGTGCGCCTGTGCAAGGCCAAGCGCTTCCGCTACGCCAACTGCGACATGGCCGATCTGGAAGCGCAGCTGCAGGCGGCCGACGCCGCCGGCTGCAAGACCAAGCTGATCACCAGCGACGGCGTGTTCTCGATGGACGGCTTCATCGCTCCGCTGGACGAGATCACCGCGCTGGCGAAGAAGTACAACGCGCTGGTGCACATCGACGAATGCCATGCCACCGGCTTCCTCGGCGCCAGCGGCCGCGGCTCGGCCGAGGTCAAGGGCGTGCTGGACCGGATCGATATCGTCACCGGCACCCTGGGCAAGGCCATGGGCGGCGCGCTGGGCGGTTTCACCACCGGCCGCCGCGAGGTGATCGAACTGCTGCGTCAGCGCTCGCGACCGTACCTGTTCTCCAACTCGCTGCCGCCGCACGTGGTCGCGGCCGGGATCAAGGCCTTCGCGATGCTCGACGCCGCCGACGACCTGCGCGCGCGCCTGGTCGAGAACACCGCCTACTTCCGCGAGCGCATGGCCGCCGCCGGGTTCGACATCAAGCCCGGCACCCATCCGATCTGCCCGGTGATGCTGTACGACGCGCCGCTGGCGCAGCGCTTCGCCGAGCGGCTGCTGGAGGAAGGCATCTACGCCATCGGCTTCTTCTTCCCGGTGGTGCCCAAGGGCCAGGCGCGGATCCGCACCCAGATCAGCGCCGCGCACACTCGCGCCCACCTGGATCGGGCGATCGACGCGTTCACCCGCATCGGCCGCGAACTGGGCGTACTCGCCGCCTGAGATGCGCGCCGCGCTGCGCCAACGGCTGTTGCTGGCGGCGCAGACCGACGCCCAGGCGCAAGCGCTGGAGGACGGCTGGGAGACCCGCTGCCTGCATTGCCGCCGGCGCCTGCGCCTGCGCGCTGACGGCGAACCGCTCGGACACAGCACGCTGGAACACGTAGTGCCGCAGGCCTGGTTCGGGCGCCGCGTCGCGGCGGCGCTGTGCGCCCAGGTGGGCGACGATGCCAACGATGCCCGAAACCTGGCGCTGGCCTGTGCCGGCTGCAATCACGCCAAGGGCCGCCACCACGACGCACGCGGGCCGCAGGACGCGCGCGCCCGTGAGGTGGTCGCCGCCCTGCTCAGCGCGCGGCTGGCGCGCTGGCGTCCGCCGCCGGCGCCAACGCCGTGACTTCGGCGGCGCTGAGCTCGCGCCACGCGCCCTTGCCCAGGTCGCCCAGCACCAGGTCGCCGATCGCTACCCGCACCAGCCGCAGCACGTCCAGGCCAAGCACGGCCAGCAGCCGCCGGATCTGCCGGTTGCGGCCTTCGTCCAGCACCACTTCCAGCCAGGCATGGCGCTCGCCCTGGCGCAGCAGGCGCGCCTGCTTGGCCCGCAGCGGTTCGCCATCGTCGACCACGCCGGCACACATCCGTGCCAGCAGCGCTGCGTCGGGCACCGCGTCCACCTGCACGTGGTAGGTCTTGTCCGGGCCGCTGCCCGGATCGGTGACCCGCGCCGCCCACTGCGGATCGTTGCTGAACAGCAGCAGGCCCTCGCTGGCCTTGTCCAGGCGCCCGACCGGCGCCAGCCACGGCAGGCCGGCACCGTCGAAACAGCGGTACACGGTGTCGCGGCCACGCTCGTCCTGCGCACTGGTGACCAGCCCGCGCGGCTTGTTGAGCATCAGGTACCGGCGCGCGGTGTCGGCCAGCGGCGCGCCGTCCACGGCCAGCCGGTGGCGGCCCTGCAGGATCGGGAATTCGGGATCGGTGACGATGCGCCCGTCGACGGCGACGCGGCCGGCGGCGATCCAGCGCGCGGCCTCGGTGCGCGAGCACAGGCCCAGCTTGGACAGGGTGCGGGCCAGGCCGTGGCGCGGCACGGCCGGCGCGGCGGCGCTGCGCGCGGGCAGGCGCGGACGTGCGGGCGCTGCCGGGGACGACGCCGGACGGCGGGAACGCGGCGGCTTGGCCCCTCGCACGGCGCGGACGGGCGCGGCCGCGAGCGGCCGCGCGCCGGACTTACTGCTTGTTGGCGTCGGCCGGCGCCGGCGCCTCGGCGGCGGCAGCGGCAGGTGCAGCGGCCGGACGCGCCTTGACCACGCGCACGCCACGCGCCTTCATCCACGCGTCGAACTCCTCGGCGGTCATGCGCTTGCCGTTCTGGCTCATGTCGAACCGCCATGGCGTGTTGTCGAAGGCGGTGGCCGGCTTGTAGGCGGCCGGATCGTTCGGCTTCACCGCGCCCGGGGTGGCATTGGCCAGGCTCTGGCAGCCTTCGGCGCGCAGCCGCAGCAGCACCCGGTCCAGCGACTGGTCGCTGCTGTAGGACTGGGTCAGCACGCCGCTGGGCATACCCAGCTGCACGTTGCGGCTGAACAGTTCCGAAGCGACCGGCGCCGCAACCGTGGCCGGCAGCGCCAGCGGCTTGGGCAGCAGATCGCCGGAGCAATCCGGTGCGGCGTGGGCCGCAGGAATCAGGGCAAGCGCGAGCAGGCTGGCCGTCACGATACGCAGCATCGGTTTTTTTCCATTCAGGCGAGTCGACGAGCGAGTGTAGGCAGGCCCCGGCGTGCTTTCAACTGTTACCGGCACTAAATGCGCTAAATAATTGGGATTGCTGAAAAAATTCAGCTTGAATGCTTTGTGCATCCTGCAGAAGCGGCTTCAGCCGCGGCAGGCATTTCCGGGACGTCTGTCGCGGCTGAAGCCGCTCCCACAACGACACCGACATACATTTCCCACCCCACAAAAACAAAGCCCGGCACGAGGCCGGGCTTTGCTTGAGACTGGAAGCGTCCGATTAGTTCTGGACGTTCAGCTCGGTACGACGGTTCTTCGCACGGCCTTCCGGATTGTCCGAACCATCCGGGTTGGTGTTCGGGGCAATCGGACGGCTCTCGCCGTAGCCGATCGGACCGACCAGACGCGAAGCGCTGACGCCGTTCTTGGTCAGGTAGTCGTACACGACGCGGGCGCGGCGCTCGGACAGCTTCTGGTTGTAGGCTTCGGTACCCTTCGAGTCGGTGTGACCGGCAACCTCGACGCGCAGGTCGGGGTAACGCTTCAGGATCTCGGTGGCCTCGCCCAGGATCGCCACGGCGTCCGGACGCAGGTTCGCCTTGTTGAAGTCGAAGTTGACGCCCTTCAGGTCGATCGACACCGGCACCGGGCAGCCGTCCGGACCGATGGTCTGGCCAGGCTGGGAGTTCGGGCACTTGTCGTCGCAGTTGTTGACGCCGTCACCGTCGTCGTCCAGATCGGCGCAGCTCGGCGCAGCGGCCGGCGGCGGCGGCGGGGCGACCGGGGCAGCCGGCGGCGGGCCCAGCGGGATCACGACGCCGACCGAAGCCAGCACGTCGCCGAACCAGTTCTGCGACGGAGCGGCAACGCTCTGGTCGTCGAAGTCAGCGCGGTAGGCCACTTCGGCACGCACGGCAACGCGCTTGTCGAAGGTGGTCTGCAGACCGACGCCGGCCTTGGCGGCAAAGTTGCCGTCCTTGCGCTGGCCCGGGGAGACCGGACCGCCGGTGTCGAACTCTTCTTCCGAGCGCTGGTAGCCCAGGCCGAACAGCAGGTACGGGTTCCAGCCGCGGCCTTCCTGGATGAAGTGGCGACGCAGGTCGAACGAGATGCCGTACTGGCTCCAGTTCAGGTCCTGGTTCTTGTCGAAGTTCGGGTTCTGATAGTTCAGCTCACCGTCCAGCGACCAGTTCGGGTTGATGAACTTGCCCAGGCCCAGGGTGACGAAGGGCGCATCGTTGGTGGTGCGGTCCTTGTCCTGGAAGTTGAAACCAGCCGAACCGGTCAGGTACCAGCGGTCGTCGAATTCCTGCGCGGACGCTGCCTGGGCGACGGCCAGACCGCCCAGCAACGCGGCGGTGAGAATTTTCTTGTTCATTAATACAACTCCTTGTTTCGGGGAGATAGAAACCGGTAGAGGCATGGTTCAGTACAGATGTCTCGTCACATCCAGACGGCCGTTTCCGCACGCCATCGCCGCGCACATTATGCGCGGCATAGTGAAGATGGCGTTAACGAGCACGTAACATGTGAAAGTCAACGCCAGCCCCTCCTAGGCCGTGGATACACCCTATACAGGTTGATGAAATCCCGCAATGCGGCACGGAGATGACCGTTTGCGGTCGTAGACAACGGCCCGCAGGGCGACCCAGTTCTCACCGCGGCCGCGCCCATGGCGGCGGGTCGGCCAACTCGGCCTGCATGAACTCGACGAAGGCCCGCACCCGCGGCGGCACCAGCCGGCGCTGCGGCATCACCGCGTGGATGCCGGTCTCGGTCAGCGGGTAGTCGGCCAGCACCTGGCGCAACCGCCCCTGCCGCAGGTCCTCGGCCACGTGCCATTCCGAATGCAGGGCGATGCCCTGGCCGTTGACCGCGGCATCGCGCAACACCTCGCCGAAGTTGGTCTCCAGCGGCCCGGCCACGCGGACGGCGATTTCGCCGTCGGGTCCCTGCAGCCGCCAGGTGTCCTGGCGGCCGTCGCTGCCGGTCAGCAGCAGGCAGGCGTGCGCGGCAAGGTCGGCCGGCGTGGCCGGGGTGCCGTGGCGGCGCAGGTAGTCGGGCGAGGCGCAGAGCATGCGCCGATTGCCGGCCAGGCGCCGCGCGACCAGGCTGGAGTCGCGCAGGGTGCCGATGCGGATCGCCAGGTCGAAGCCTTCGCTGACCAGGTCCACGACGTTGTCGCTCAGGTGCACGCTCAGCCGCACCTGCGGATGCAGCGCCATGAAGCGCGGCAGCAGCGGCGACACATACAGGCGGCCGAACGCCGCCGACATCGTCACCCGCAGGGTGCCGGCGGCGACGACGCCGGCCTGGCGCAGGCCGCCGGCCAGCGATTCCAGGTCCTCGACCAGCGGCCGCCCCTGTTCGGCCAGTTGCAGACCTTCCGGGGTCGGGTGCAGGCGCCGCGTGGTCCGGTGCAGCAGGCGCACGCCGAGCGCGCGCTCCAGCCGCTGCAGCCGCTGGCTGGCCACCGCCACCGACAGGTCCAGGCTGCGCGCGGCGGCGCTGATCGAACCGAGGTCGAGCACGCGCAGGAACAGGGCGATGTCGCCGATCCGGTCCATTGTGTGGATTCCATTGAAAGTCGTTCAATATTTTTACTGTTTTTGCTGAGAACCTGCAGGCCTAGGCTGCCGTCCTCCCGCCACTTCCGGAGCCGCCGCATGGCCGCCTCGCTCGCTCCACCTCCCCAGCAACCCGCTGCCGGGCGCACGCCGCTCGCGCTGTACGCGCTGACCGCCGGCGCGTTCGGCATCGGCACCACCGAATTCGTGATCATGGGCCTGCTGCTGCAGGTCGCCGCCGACCTGCGGGTCAGCGTTCCCGCCGCCGGGCTGCTGATCTCCGGCTATGCGCTGGGCGTGTTCCTCGGCGCGCCCCTGCTGACCGTGGCCAGCCGGCGCTGGCCGCGCAAGCGCGTGCTGCTGGCGCTGATGCTGGTGTTCACCGCCGGCAACCTGGCCTGCGCACTGGCACCGAGCTACGCGGCGCTGATGGCGGCGCGGGTGGTCACCTCGCTGGCGCACGGCACCTTCTTCGGCGTCGGCGCGGTGGTCGCCACCACCCTGGTGCCGCCGCAGCGCAAGGCCTCGGCGATCTCGACCATGTTCACCGGCCTCACCGTCGCCACCCTGCTCGGGGTGCCGGCCGGTGCCTGGCTGGGCCTGCACTACGGCTGGCGCGCCACGTTCTGGGCGGTGGCAGGGATCGGCGCGCTGGCCACCGTGGTGATCGCCGCGCTGGTGCCGGCCGACCGCGCCGCACCGGGGGCCGTGCCGCTGCGCGAGGAACTGCGCGCGGTCGGCCGCGCGCCGGTGCTGCTGGGACTGGCGACGACGGTGCTGGGCTATGCCGGCGTGTTCGCCGTGTACACCTATGTGCAGCCGCTGCTGACCCAGGTCACTGGAGTTTCCGAGAGTGCGGTGTCGCCGCTGCTGCTGGTGTTCGGCGTGGGCATGATCGTCGGCAACGTGCTCGGCGGACGTCTGGCCGACCGCCGCCCGCGGCAGGCGCTGCCGCTGAGCCTGGGCGTGCTGGCGGTGGTGCTGGCGGCACTGCCCCTCGCCCTGCCGTCGGCGCCGGCGATGACGCTGGGCATCGGCCTGCTGGGCGTGGCCGCGTTCGCCACGGTGGCGCCGCTGCAGGTGTGGGTGCTGGGCAAGGCCGGCGAGGCCGGCCGGCATCTGGCCTCGAGCCTGAACATCGGTGCGTTCAACCTGGGCAATGCGCTGGGCGCCTGGCTGGGCGGCCTGGTGCTCGGCCATGGCGGCAGCCTGTCGCAACTGCCGTGGGTGGCGGCGCTGCTGACCCTGGCCGGATTAGCGGTGGCGCTGGGCGCGCTGCGGCTGTCGCCGGCCACCGCCGCACCCGCCGCCAGTCACGGCGCGGGTTGCGCCGCCGGCGGTGCAGCATGAGCCGTCCGATGGCGACGGCCGCGCTGGCGACGGCACTGCTGGGCACCCTCGCGCTGCCGGCCGAGGCGGCGCCGCGCGAGTGGATCGCGACCTGGCAGGCCAGCCCGCAGCCGCTGTGGGCCGCGGACTTCCCGTTCCCGACACAGACGCCATTCCACCTATGGCGGCAGACCGTGCGCCAGGTGGCGCGGGTCAGCCTGGGTGGCAGCGAGGTGCGGGTGGAGCTGAGCAACGCCTATGGCGATGCGCCGCTGCACATCGGCGCCGCCTCGCTGGCGCTGGCCGGCGAAGGCGCGGCGATCCTGCCCGGCTCGCAGCGGCCGCTGCGCTTCGGCGGCAAGACCGAGGTGACCGTGCCGCCGGGCGCACCGGTGCTCAGCGACCCGGTGGCGCTGAGCGTGCCGGACCTGGCCCGGCTCAGCATCAGTCTGTACCTGCCGCAGCCGACCGCGCCGTCCACCTTCCACTGGGAAGGCCTGCAGAGCGCCTGGCTGGCCGAGGGCGAGCGCACCGCCGACGCCACGCTGGCCGGCGTCAGCGCGCTGCCGGTGCGGCTGTTCGTCAGCGGCATCCAGGTGCGCCGCGCCGATGCCATCGGCGCGGTGGTGGCGCTGGGCGATTCGATCACCGACGGCGCCGCGTCGACACCGGGGCAGGACCGGCGCTGGCCGGACCAGTTGGCCACGCGGCTGGTGGCACAGCGGGTGGCGGTGCTCAACGCGGGCATCTCCGGCGGGCGCGTGCTGCGCGACCGCATGGGCCGCAACGCGCTGGCGCGGCTGGACCGCGACGTGCTGGCGCAGCCCGGCGTGCGCACCCTGATCCTGCTGATGGGCATCAACGACATCAGTTGGTACGGCACGCCGTTCGCGCCGGACGATGCGCCGGTGCCGGCCGAGGACCTGATCGCCGGCTACCGGCAGGTGCTGCAGCGCGCGCAGGCACGCGGCCTGCGGGTGATCGGCGCCACCCTCACCCCGTTCGAGGGCGCGCTGCCGGACTCGCCGATCCCCGGCTACTACAGCCCGCAGAAGGAGGCCGTGCGCCAGCAGGTCAATGCCTGGCTGCGCGCCGGCAACGGCTTCGACGCGATCCTGGATGTCGACGCCCTGCTACGCGACCCCGCGCATCCCACGCGGATGCGCGCGGATTTCGACTCGGGCGATCACCTGCATCCCGGCGACGCCGGCTACGCGGCCATGGCCGAGGCCGCTGCGCAGTTGCTCGGCGCCGACGCAGCCGCTTCCACCTCCGCTGCGACCGACGCCATCGACACCGACGCCGCGGCGCGCTGACGCCTTCTCTCCCCTCCCTTCCTCCTTCCCTCATCAGGAGTTCTCCATGGAATACCGTCATCTCGGCGCATCCGGCTTCAAGGTTCCCGTGCTCAGCTTCGGCACCGGCACTTTCGCCGGCACCGATCCGTTCTTCGCCACCTGGGGCAATTCGGACGTGGACCAGGCCCGGCGCCTGATCGACATCTGCCTGGAAGCCGGCGTCACCCTGTTCGACAGCGCCGACGTCTATTCCGGCGGCGCCGCCGAATCGGTGCTGGGCGCGGCGATCAAGGGCCGCCGCGACCAGGTGCTGCTCTCGACCAAGGCCGGCTTCCGCTTCGACCGCGCCGCGCCCAACAGCGTCGGTTCCTCGCGCTTCCATTTGATCCGCGCAGTGGAGACGGCGCTGACCCGCCTGGGCACCGACTATCTCGACCTGTTCCAGTTGCACGGCTTCGACGCGCACACGCCGGTGGAGGAAACCCTGTCCACGCTCGACGACCTGGTGCGTGCCGGCAAGATCCGCTACCTCGGCGTATCCAACTTCTCCGGCTGGCACCTGATGAAGTCGCTGGCGGTGGCCGACCGCCACGGCTGGTCGCGCTACGTCGCGCACCAGGCCTACTACTCGCTGATCGGCCGCGACTACGAGGAGGAACTGATGCCGCTGGGCCTGGACCAGGGCGTGGGCGCGCTGGTGTGGAGCCCGCTGGGCTGGGGCCGGCTGACCGGCAAGCTGCGCCGCGGCCAGCCGCTGCCGGAAAGCAGCCGCCTGCACGACAAGGCGGTCACCGAGGCCGGGCCGCCGGTGGAGGAAGAGCGCCTGTACCGGGTGATCGACGCCCTGGAAGCCATCGCCGCCGAAACCGGCCGCAGCGTGCCGCAGATCGCACTGAACTGGCTGTTGCAGCGGCCGACGGTCAGCAGCGTGATCATTGGCGCACGGACCGAAGACCAGTTGCGGCAGAATCTGGGGGCGGTCGGCTGGACCCTCGATGCCGCCCACGTGCAACAGCTGGATGCGGCCAGCGCGGCGGTACCGGCGTATCCGTACTGGCACCAGCGCGGCTTCGCCGAGCGCAACCCGCGGCCGGTTTGAACCGCGGCCGTGCCCTCCTTTCCTTCACGTCCAGGAGCCTCCATGAAAGCGGTCGCCACCCTCCATCCCCTGCCGATCGACGATCCGCAGTCGCTGCACGACCTCGACCTGCCGACGCCCCCCGCGCCCGCCGGCCACGACCTGCTGGTGCGGGTGGAGGCGGTGTCGGTCAATCCGGTGGACACCAAGGTCCGCGCCAAGGGCGCGAGCGACGGCCAGCCCAAGGTGCTGGGCTACGACGCCGCCGGCGTGGTGGAGGCGGTCGGGCCCGAGGTCGACGGTTTCGAGCCGGGCGACGAGGTCTACTACGCCGGCGACATCACCCGCGCCGGCAGCAACGCGCAATACCAACTGGTGGATGCGCGCATCGTCGCGCGCAAGCCGGCCACGCTGGACTTCGCCCAGGCCGCGGCGCTGCCGCTGACCACCCTCACCGCCTGGGAACTGCTGTTCCAGCGCATGCCGTTCGACTTCGACGACGAACACAACCGCGGCCGCCGCCTGCTGGTGATCGGCGGCGCCGGCGGGGTCGGCTCGATCGCGATCCAGTTGGCGCGGCATGCCGGCTTCGAGGTGATCGCCACCGCCTCGCGGCCGCAGACCCGCGACTGGTGCCTGCAACTCGGCGCGCACCACGTGATCGACCATCGCCAGGCGCTGGCGCCGCAGCTGCAGGCACTGGGCATCGACCAGGTGGACGCCGCGTTGAACCTGGCCGACACCGACCGCTACTGGCAGGCGCTGGGCGAGCTGCTGGCGCCGCAGGGCCACGTCGGGCTGATCGTCGAGCCGAGCGGTCCGCTGCACATCGGCGACCCGTACAAGGCCAAGTGCATCGGCATCCACTGGGAAATGATGTTCGCACGCGCCCGGTTCCGCACCGACGACATGATCGAACAGCACCGCATCCTGGCGCGCACCGCCAGCCTGGTGGACGCAGGCGAACTGCGCACCACCCTGACCGAGACCCTGAGCCCGATCAACGCCACCACCCTGCGCGAGGCGCACCGCCGCCTGGAGTCGGGCAGCACCATCGGCAAACTGGCCCTGGTCGGCTGGGGCTGAGCAGGCGGCGCAGCGATCGAAACATTGGCGCGATCGCCCCGCTTTGAGCGCGTAGCGGTCATCGGCCGACCGTGACTGATAGCTCAGCTTCTTCTGCTGCTTTTGTTGTTGCTGCTCTTTGCTGTTGCTGTGCTTTTGATCTACCAGGTCCCCTCAGCGCGGCAGACGCGGCGGGGAAAAACCCGAAGGGCGGCGCACATGGATGTGCGCCGTTCGCGGCAGGGGCAGGATGCCCCTTCCGCGAATCCCCGTCGTGGCTGCGAACCCGGAGCGCGCAGCGCGGAGGGCGCGCTGCGGGGTGTGCTTTCTTTTGGTTACTTTTCTTTGCACAAGCAAAGAAAAGTAACCCGCGCCAGCGGAAGCTGTTGCTCTTGCTTCTAAGCGTCATGCTTCAAAATCCCAGAAGGATGTAAAGGCGGCTCAAGGCAACGCCCCTCTTGCCGCCAGCCCGGTTTCACGGCACCCTGCGCCCTTCCGTACGCCTGCGTATCCACGCCATGTCGCCCGCCCCCGGCCAGCCCGACCCCACCCCCACCGCCTACCCGCACCTGTTCGCCCCGCTGGACCTGGGCTTCACCCAGCTGCGCAACCGCATCCTGATGGGCTCCATGCACACCGGCCTGGAGGACCGCGCCCGCGACTTCCCCAAACTGGCCGCGTACTTCGCCGAGCGCGCCGCCGGCGGCGTCGGCCTGATCGTCACCGGCGGCTTCGCACCGAACGTGGTCGGCTGGCTGAAACCGTTCGGCGGCAAGCTGTCCTGGCCGTGGGAGGTGCGCCCGCACCGGCAGGTGACCGCCGCGGTGCACGCGCATGGCGCCAAGATCTGCCTGCAACTGCTGCACGCCGGACGCTACGCCTACCACCCCTTGTCGGTGGCGCCGTCGAAACTGAAGGCGCCGATCAACCCATTCACCCCGCGTGCGCTGTCGGCGCGCGGCGTCGAACGCCAGATCGATGCCTACGCCCATGCCGCCAAGCTGGCGCGCGAGGCCGGCTACGACGGCGTCGAAGTGATGGGCTCGGAAGGCTATCTGATCAACGAGTTCATCGCCCCGCGCAGCAACCGCCGCAACGACGCCTGGGGCGGCGACGCGGCCAAGCGCATGCGCTTCGCCGTGGAGATCGTGCGCCGCATCCGCGCCGCCTGCGGGCCGGACTTCATCATCGTCTACCGGCTGTCGCTGGTGGACCTGGTCGAGGACGGCAGCGACTGGCAGGAGATCGTGCTGCAGGCGCAGGCGATCGAGGCCGCCGGCGCGACCCTCATCAACTCCGGCATCGGCTGGCACGAGGCACGCGTGCCGACCATCGCCACCTCGGTGCCGCGCGCCGCCTTCGCCGCGGTGACCGCCAAGCTCAAGCCGCACGTGCGGCTGCCGCTGATCGCCACCAACCGCATCAACATGCCCGACGTGGCCGAGCGCATCCTCGCCGGCGGCGGTGCCGACATGGTGTCGCTGGCACGGCCGCTGCTGGCCGACCCGGAATGGGCGAACAAGGCGCAGCGCGGCCAGGCGCAGGCGATCAACACCTGCATCGCCTGCAACCAGGCCTGCCTGGACCACGTGTTCGAGAACAAGACCGCCAGCTGCCTGGTCAATCCCCGCGCGGCCGCCGAGACCGAACTGAACTACCTGCCGACCCGCGCGCCCAAGCGCATCGCAGTGGTCGGCGCAGGCCCGGCCGGCCTGGCCTGCGCCACCGTGGCCGCGCAGCGCGGCCACCGCGTCACCCTGTTCGACAGCGCCAGCGAGATCGGCGGCCAGTTCAACGTGGCCAAGCGCATTCCCGGCAAGGAGGAATTCCACGAGACGCTGCGCTACTTCCGCCACCAACTCGACGCCACCGGCGTGGAGTTGCGCCTGCACACCACCGCCGATGCGGCGCTGCTGGCCGACTTCGACGAGGTGGTACTGGCCACCGGTATCGTGCCGCGCGCGGTGGATTTCCCCGGCGCCGACCATCCCAGCGTGGTCAGCTACCTGGACGTGCTGCAGGGCCGGGTGCAGGCCGCGGACAAGGTGGCGATCATCGGCGCCGGCGGCATCGGCTTCGATGTCGGCGAGTTCCTGGTGCACGCCGGCGAGTCGACCGCGCTGGACCCGGCGCGCTGGATGGCCGAGTGGGGCGTGGACCCGCAATTCGAAGGCCGTGGCGCGCTGTGCAAGCCACGCCCGGAGCCGCCGGCGCGCAGCGTGTGGCTGCTGCAGCGCAGCCCGGGCCGGCCCGGCGCGCGGCTGGGCAAGACCACCGGCTGGATCCATCGCGCCACGCTCAAGGCCAAGGGCGTGACCATGCTCGGCGGCGTCGAATACCTGGGCGTGGACGACAGCGGCCTGCGCATCCGCGTGGACGGCGCCGAGCAACTGTTGCCGGTGGGCACGGTGGTGGTCTGCGCCGGCCAGGAACCGCGGCGCGACCTGCAGGCGGCGCTGCAGGCCGCCGGCCGCAGCGCGCACCTGATCGGCGGTGCCGATGTCGCCGCCGAACTGGACGCCAAGCGCGCCATCGCCCAGGGCAGCCGGCTGGCGGCGCAACTGTAGGCATGGTCAGCCGGTAGCCGGGAGGCCGCCGGCCAAAGGAGCGGACTTGGTGCTGTCGCATCGCGCGGCTATAAGCCTGGGCATGCCGCACCCCTCGCCCCTGCCCGCCCTGCCCCGCCTGCCGCAAACGGCGCTGGCGGCGTATGCCGGCGCGCATTTCGGCAAGAGCCTGCTGTGGTACGCCGGCGAACTGCTGCTGATCTACTCGATGACCGAACATGCCGGCCTGCGCGCGATCACGGCCGGGCTGGTGCTGGCGCTGGGCCTGCTGCTCAGCGCCGCGATCGGCCTCGGCGCCGGCTGGGGCCTGCGCCGGCGCCTGCGCGACGTGCGCAGCGCCGGGCGCCTGCAATGGCACGGCCTGGCCGCCGCGGCGCTGGCGCTGCTGCTGGTGTTCGCCGCACCCTTGCTGCCGCCGCCGTGGCGACTCGGCTATGTGCTGGCGGTGAGCCTGCTGTTCCGGCTGGCCTACGCCGCCTGCGACGTGGCCCAGAACACCTTGCTGAGCCTGGCGCAGTGGCCCTGGCGCGGCCACGACGGCGCCAGCGCGCTGCGCCTGGCCGGCAGCGGCGCGGCGGCGCTGCTGATCAGCAGCGTGGTCGGTGCGGTGCTGGCGCGCGGGACCGATGGCGGCAGCCTGGCGCTGCAGGCCAGCGCGGTGCTGGCGGCGGTGGCGATGCTGTGCGCCTGGCAGTTGCAGCGGGTGCTGCGCCATCACGCCAATGCGCACCCGGCCCCGGCCGACGCCACGGCCGTGATCGCGATCGACCGAGCGCCCTCGTGGCGCGCGATTCCCTGGCAGCCGCTGGCACTGATCGCAGCGGTCTCGCTGACCCTGCCCGCGTTCACCAAGCTCGCCCCGTACGTGGCCGCCTACGGCCTGCTCTCGCCCGGCTGGGGCAGTGCGGTCCTGATCGCCTACGCGCTCGGCACGGTGCTGGTGCAACCGCTGGCCGCGCGCTGGGGCCGGCAGCGCACGCCGACGCAACGGCTGGCCTGGCTCGGCAGCGCCCTGTTGCTGTGCGCGCCGCTGTTCGCCCTGGCGTTGCCGGCGCAGCCGCTGCTGAGCCTGGCCGCGGCGGCCTGCATCGGCGCCATCGGCGGCAGCGGCGGGCAACTGGTATGGGCCTGGCACGCGCAGTGCACCGCCACCCGGGCGGTCGCCGAGCATGCGCTGTGCTTCGCCGCGCTGACCGCCGCCGCACAGGTCGCGCTGGCCGCCGGGGTGGTGCTGATCGGCGTGCTGCTGGATGCGCTGGACTACCGCGACGGGCACTGCCTGCTGCTGTGCTGGGCGATGGCGGCCGGCCCGCTGCTATGCGGGGCGCTGTGCCTGCTGCTGGCATGGCTCACCGGGCGCGGCCGATCGCCTCCGCTCGGCGCCGGCCTGGCGGCACACGCGAGCAGCGGCTGAGACCGAGGCGCACGGTCGACGCCGCCGCGATGCACCGCGAGCGAGCGCCTGGTCAGCAGCATCCGCAGCGCGCCGCGGCGCGACGCACGGCGCCCGCCGCTGCGGGCCTCAGGCGAAGAACGCCTGCTGCAGCGGCATCAATGCCGCGCCCAGGGTCACCGCGTCGCCGACGGTGCGGGCGATGCACAACTGCGGTAGCGGCGGCGCCAGGCCGTGCCGGTTGGGCGCGCGCGGGATGCGGATACGCTCGATCAGGCGCTGCGCGATCGCGGCCGGCAGGCGCCCGCCGATCACGATCGCCTGCGGATCCAGCGCATAGGCCAGATACGCGCACAACTGCGAGAACGGTGCCTCGGCCATGTCCAGCCAGGCGTCCACGCCCGGGGTATGCGCGTCGATCGCGCCGAGCATCTGCTCGACTCCGGCGTAGTCCTGGCCGGCGGCCCGCACCAGCGACAGCAGCGCGTCCAGATTCGGATAGGCCATGGCGCCGACGGTCCAGATGCCGCCGAACTCGCCGGCATTGCCGCGGTGGCCGCGGAACAGCCGGCCATCGGCGATGATGCCGCCGCCGAAGCCGTTGGTCAGGTGCAGGTAGACGAAGTCGCGGCAGTCGCGGCCGACCCCGTACAGACTTTCGGCGACCGCCGCCGCCGCGCCATCGTTCTCGATGGTGACCGCGCAGCCCAGGGCTTCTTCCAGAATCGGCACCAGGTCCACCTGGGTCCAGTCCTCCAGCGCCGGCGGCCCGGCCATCTGCCGGCCCTGCCCGGTGAAGAACGCCGAAATCGCCATGCCCATGCCGACCACCCGCGCCGGGTCCACGCCGGTCTCGGCCAGCAACTCCGCACGGAATCGCTGCAATTGCGCCAGCACCGGCGCGCGGCGCATGTCGGCCAGGCCCACGCGGCGCTGGCCGCGCACGGTGCCGGCGAAATCCACCAGCGCCAGCGCCACCACGTCGCCCATCAGGCCGATGCCGAAGGCGTAGGCGTAATCCGGCGCCAGCCGCACATCGACGCTGGGGTTGCCGCGACCCTCGGCGGCACGGGCGCTGAGCTGGACCATGCGGTCCTGCACGAAGCCCTGCAGCAGGCGCGCCACGGTGGGCTGCGACAGATCCAGGTCGCGGCTCAGCGCCGCCTGGGTCTGCACCCCGGTCTTGAACACACGGTCGAGCAATTGGCGGCCGCCGGCACTGACGCGCGGCGGGAAATCGGGATGCGGCATAGGCGGACGCAAAGCGTGATGGATGCACGAACCGCAACAACCTAGCACGTGGACATCTAAGTTTCATACATTGCAAATAGTATTAACCACACATTCTTTTATTGGGGATCTTCATGCGTACCGTCCATCCGCACCCGAGCCTGCTGGCACTGGCGCTCGCGTCCATCCTCGGCAGCGCCGCGACCGTCCATGCCGAGGACGCGCCAGCGCCCCCGGCAGACGCCACCACCACGCTGGACCAGATCGTGGTCACCGGCACGCCGCAGGGCCAGTCGCAGAAGGACGCCCCCTTCGCGATCAGCGTGGTGTCCAAGGAACGCCTGGAGCGGAGCACCCCGAGCAGCAGCGTGGACATGCTGCGGGCGGTCCCCGGCTTCTCCGCCGAACCCTCCGGCGGCCAGGGCGGCGGCCAGAATCTCTACGTGCGCGGCCTGCCGGCCGGCGGCTGGTACTACGTGCAGTACCAGGAAGACGGCCTGACCCTGTTCGACGAGCCGCAGGAAAGCTTCTTCAACGTCGACACCCTGTTCGCGCTGGACATGATGACCGAGCGCCTGGAGGTGGTGCGCGGCGGCACCTCGCCGCTGTTCGCGACCAACGCGCCGGGCGGCACGGTCAACGCCATCACCCGCCACGGCACCGCCACCCCCGAAGGCGCGGTGCGCATGACCGTCGGCAGCGACGGCCTGCGCCGCGAGGACGCCTACAGCGCCGGCCCGCTCAGCGAGAACGTGCTGTACAGCATCGGCGGCTACCACCGCAGCGACGACGGCCTGCGCCGCACCGGCTACACCGCCGACCAGGGCGGCCAGTTGCGCGGCAACCTGACCTTCCTGATCGGCGATGCGATCCTCGACGTCGTCGCCAAGTACCTCAACGACCGGACCGCCTTCTACAACCCGATCCCCCTGGCCGACCCACGCAACCCGTCGCAATCGCTGTCGGCGCTGCTCGATCCGCTGGACGGCACCCTGCTGTCCAACGACCTGCGCCACACCACCGCGCTGAGCTTCGACGGCAACGGCCCGCTGGCGCGCAACCTCGACCTGGCCGACGGCATCCACAGCAAGGTCAAGCAACTCGGCACGCACCTGGAATGGGATCTGGGCGACGGCCTGACCCTCAACAACCGCATGCGCTTCGTCGATGCGGAGGTGGACTACACCGCGCTGTTCTCCGGCGCCGCACCCTACGACGCCGGCGCCTACCTCAACACGCAACTCGGCCGTGCGCGCAGCGGCTTCGGTGCGCGGGTGGCGCGGGTCGGCTACGTCGCCAGCCGCAACGGCGCCGCCTACGATCCGGCCGCGGCCGACGGCCTGGTGCTGGAGAGCGGCCTGTGGAATGCGCGCACGCATCTGCGCACGCTGTCCGACGACCTGCGCCTGAGCAAGGCGTTCGACGACACCGCGCTGGGCCAGCACACGCTCACCGCCGGCCTCAACGTGCAGCACTTCGAATACCGCCAGGACCGGTTGCAGAACACCGTGCTGACCACGCTGCAGAACAACGCGCAGCGCCTGGACGTACTGGCCTACGACGCCGCCGGCAACGTGGTCGGTTCGGTCACCCAGAACGGCTTCGTGCGCTACGGCAATGGCGTCACCAGCGGCTTCGCCAACGGCACCTACCTGTCGCCGTACCTGTGGGATTCGGTGCGCTTCGGCCGCCTCGGCCTGGATGCCGGCGTGCGCTACACCCGCTACAACGCCAACGGCGGCGTCTACGCCAACACCACGCGCAATCTCGGCGATCCGACCACGCTGGCCGACGACAACGTTGGCGGGCTCAGCGGCGCGTTCAGCCCGCGCACCGATCATCGCCATGCCATGCAGTGGACGCTCGGTGCCGAGTTCGCGCTCACCCCGCAGTGGCAGACCTTCGCCCGCTACACCCAGTCGCAGCGCCTGCCGCGGCTGCAGAACGTCTACCAGACCCAGAACGCGGACGTCACCGACATCGACCAGGCGGAGGCCGGCCTGCGCGGCAGCTTCGGCGACACCTTCTCGTTCTCCACGGTCGCCTTCTGGAGCCGCTTCAACGATCTGTCGATCAGCGCCATCGTGCTCGACGGCAGCGGCGCGGTGCAGAGCCTGGCGCTGGTCGGCAAGACCCGCACGCTTGGCCTGGAATCGGAGTTCACCTGGCGGCCGTCGCCGCTGTTCGGCATCACCGGTTCGGCCACGCTGCAGGATCCGCAGACGCGCGGCCTGAGCAACGCGACCACCGGCCTCAGCTACGGCAACCTGGACGGCAAGCAGATCTCGCGCATCCCGAAGTTCATGGCGTCGATCAGCCCGACCCTGTACTTCGACATCGACGGCCGGCCGCTGGAACTGTCGGCCACCGCCTATCGCATGGGCCAGCGCTACGTCGACTACACCAACGCCACCGCCCTGCCCGCCTACACCACCTACGACCTGGGCCTGTTCGCGCGGTTGAGCGCGCACCTGGAGCTGCAGCTGCACGCCGCCAACGTCGGCAACGCGCTCGGCCTGACCGAAGGCAATGCGCGCGTGGACACGCTGTCCGGCCAGGGCACCGCCGACGCGATCTATGCGCGGCCGATCTTCGGCCGCAACTACAACGCTTCGCTGACCTGGAGATGGTGAGCATGCGCTTCCGGAGACTGCTGATGAGCGCCGTGCTGTCGATGCCGGTCCTGGCCATGGCGGCAACGCCGAGCCTGCCCGACCGGCTGCGCGACCCGCACGGACCGGCGCTGGTGGTGTCGCACCGCGCCTGCTGGACGTTCGCCTCGGAGAACACGCTTGACGGCATCGCCGCGTGCATCGCGCGCGGCGTGGACATGGTCGAGATCGACGTGCGCACCACCCGCGACGGCGCGCTGGTGCTGATGCACGACGAGACGGTGGACCGCACCACCGATGGGCACGGCGCGGTGGCCGATCTGGACGCGGCGCAGATCGCCGCCTTGCGCGTGCGCAGCCGGGGTGGCGGCCGCGACAGCACGCTCACCGCGCGGCATCCGCCGACGCTGGCGCAGGCGTTGGCCATGGCGCGCGGCAAGGTGCTGGTGAACCTGGACATCAAGGCCGCGGCACTGGACCAGGTGATCGACGCGGTGGAGGCGGCCGGCGCGCAACGCGACGTGCTGCTCAACGTGCCGCTGGACGTGCCCGCAGCGGTGCTGCAGCGCGCGCGCAAGGCCGACATCGCGGTGCAGGCGCTGTACCTGCAGCGTGAATCGACGCTGCCGCCCGAGCAGGCCCTGCGCCGCGCCGCCAGCTTGCAGCCGGCGGTGGTGCAGCTGATGTTCGACGACCCGGTGGTTCTGGACATCGCGCAGCGCGAACTGGCGCCGCACGCGCGGCTGTTCGTCAACACCATGACCAACGACATCGCCAGCGGCAAACCGATGCGGCTGTCGGCGCACTACACCGACCAGCGCGCGCTGCGCGATCCGGCTGCGGTCTGGGGCGGGCTGCGCAAGCACGGCGTCAGCATGATCCAAACCGACGAGCCGTTGGCATTGCAACGCTACCTGCACGGCACGGACACGCCCGGGTAGCGGGCCTCGGTCCAAATCCCGGCGACACCACGCGGTGGCCCACGCGCGGTGTCGCCGGGAGTCCAGTTTCAGACGGGTGGCATGCAACGCCAGGACGATGCCCGTCGCTTCGAGCATTGCGCTGCAGACAACCGCGCCCATGGGCGCGGCGGTTGCCGCGCGCTGCGCTGCTTCACTTCATTCCATCAACCCCGAACGGAAGAGAGCACATGAAACTGCCCAAGAAACCCGCCAAGGTTCTCGCCCTGGCGCTGGCCTGCGCGTCGCTGGCCACGCTGTCCGGCATGGCGTCGGCCGCCAGCAACTGGAACCCGCAACATATCCTCAACGTGATGAAGAATCCCTACCAGGGGAATCACGCCGACGTCGTGGTGATCTCGCATCGCGGGCTGGTCGGCAACGGCTGCGCGGAAAACTCCACCTGCTCGATCCTCAGCACTTACAACAACAACATCGAAGCGATCGAACTCGATGTCAAGCAAGCCTCCGACGGCATCCTTTGGCTGTTCCACGACCAGAACGCCGGTCGCGTGGTGTATCACGAACCCGGCTTCTATATCTTCCAGCCGGCAACCAATCCGAAGGGCTGGAATCCGGACATCAGCACCCTGACCAGTCATGATCTGGTCAACTCGTTCCTGCGCGACAAGAACTTCGCCAAGACCAACGACAATCCGACCTCGCTGGCCAAGGCGCTGAACACCGTGGTGACCTACGCCAACCACATGGTGGTGGTGCTTGATCTGAAGAACCTGGATGCAGTCTCGCGCGCGGCCGACCAGGTCCATGCGTTTCGCATGGAGAACCAGGTGGTGCTGAAATTCAGCGCCTCGCTGCTGCCGAAGACGCCCAGCGAGATCACCCGCTTCACCAAGGGTGTGCCATTCGCGCCGACCATCTACGCCGGCGACATGGACAGGCTGGCCGATGGCGGCTACGTCGGCGAGTGCGGCTCGGGGCGCGGCGACACGCCGGCGTGCCGGGTCAACGCCTGGATCAACGAGGCGCGTCGCCAAAACGGCTTCGCCTGGCTGGAAATCGGCAACAAGCAGCCCCGCCGCGGCGACCCGACCGCCGAACTGCTGGCCGAGAACCAGGCGCAGAAACGCGCGATCGGCGCGTTCTCGCCGGTGCCCGAGTACCGCCTGAGCAGCCATGACGGCCAGCACTACGTGCGCAGCAACGGCACCTGCTGTGCCTCGCTCGACGATTACCTGACCCGTACCAAGTACTTCGGCAACGAGACCGCCGACGACCGTCCGGATTTCCGCGCGCAGGTCACCGCCGGCTTCACCAGCATCATCACCGACGATCCGCTCGGGGTGATTCGCGCCAACGTGCCGCGCAACACCGCGCGCTACAACTGACCACTGGATGGTCGCCCGGGGAGTGCGCTCCCCGGTCCTGCACGGCGCCCATGCGCCGTGCAGTCCGTCGCCCGCCTTCAGGAGTTCCCATGCGTTCCGCCCCACGTCCCCGCCATCTGCTTCTCGCGCTGCTGGTCGCCGGCGCCTGCGTGCCGCTGCTGCAACGCGCGGCCACCACCCACGGCGCGCCAACCGCAGCGCCGGCTTCCCTCGCAACACACCCGCCTGCCGATCCGGCCAGTGCGCAGACGCCGCCGTCCACTGGCGCCGATTCGATGAACGGTAGCGCCGTGCCCGGGCCACCTGCGAGTGCGGTGCTGGCCGCGGCGCAGGCGCTGCCTGCCGACTTCCAGGCCGATGTGCTGCTGCGCCTCGCCGCCTCCGACGACCTGCAAACCGATGGCGACCGTGCCGCTGCCGCGCAACGGCTGACCCAACAGGCTGTGGCACTGGCCGAGCGCGCGCAACGGCGCATGCCAGGCCTGGCCCGCGTCGGCAGCATCGACGAAGAGCACGACGACGAACTGCGCTCACCACGCACCGCTGGTCTGGATCGGCTGACGCTGCAGACACGCGCCTCACAACACGCCACGCCAGCGCAGGTTCAGGCGTTGTTCGCCGCACTGCCGACGCCTCACGCCGGCAGTTGCGATGCGGACTATCTCGACGATCCCAGCCCGACCTATGCGTTGGCCAGCGCATTGCAGCCGGCGTCACCGGCAGCGCGCGCCAGCGCAATCGCCGCACGCGTGGACGCGGCGCAACACGAAACCGACTCCGCCCCGGCGCTGAAGATGGCGCTCGCCGCGGCGCCGCTGGACACTGCGGGACAGGCACAGCTCGGCGACAGCCTGGTGCGCATGTTCGAACGCATCCGCGGCGACGACGCCGGTTTCACCGCCACCGAACTCAGCGTGGCCGGCGACATGCCGCTGGTGCTGCAACAAGTGTCCGACAGCGCCCTGCGCGAGCGCCTGCACGCCGCCTACCGCGGCTACGTCGCCGCGCATCTTGCGCAGACGCGCTGCCCTTCCAGCGTGCTCGGCAACCACTGGCTGCTGGAACAGCGCTTCGTCGCCGAGCTGCCGGCCGAGCGCATCGTGCCGGCACCGCAGCTCCCCGCGCAGTCGATCGACGCCGATGCGATCTCGCTGATCCGCCAGGCCGGCTACAACATCCGCACGCAGTTGCTGGATCCGGCTTCCGGTGCAGGCGATGCGGCGACCGAAAAAGCATCGATCGAGTTCCTCGACCAACTCGACCACGGCGTGCTGCAGCAGACCGCCGCCAGCGACGATAGCGGCCGCGTGCAGCGCGCGCGCCTGCGCGAACTGCTGCGCTATCTCGAGTACGCGCCGGCGGGCGCGGCGCGCGACCGCGGCATGCACCTGCTCGCCACGCTGCTGAGCGGCCCGTATTACGCACGCGATCACGACACCTGGTTCGGCGATCTGCGCGTGCTCGCCGATCAGGCGCAGCGTTGGCCGGATCGCGATCAACGCCTGGCGCAACTGAGCGGAC
Organism: Xanthomonas sontii; assembly: GCF_040529055.1. Classification (NCBI taxonomy): domain Bacteria; kingdom Pseudomonadati; phylum Pseudomonadota; class Gammaproteobacteria; order Lysobacterales; family Lysobacteraceae; genus Xanthomonas; species Xanthomonas sontii. Next base: position 4,705,516 of record NZ_CP132342.1, read on the forward strand.
ACGCCGATCCGGTGGTGAAGGTGTACGCCATGCTGATGCAGCGCAAGCAGTTTCCCTGAGCCTCATGCACCGCAGTGCGGCGTTGCACAATGCCGTCGCGCGGCCAGGCGCGACGGCATCTCGACACAGCGAGATGTGAACCCTGTCAACACTCGGGATTCAGTTGCGATTCGGGAACCGGCCCCTATCGTTCGCGCCTCTTCTCGATCCGCCCATCTTGGCGGATCCGCCGGACTTCAGATTGCCGGCACCCGGGCGGCCCGTGACAGGCCGCCTCCCCATGACGCCAAGCCGCATCGCTTGCCGCGCCATCCCGGCGCAGCGCCACGACGACGGCCCATACGGAGCAAGGAGTACGATGAAACTGGCCTGGATTCTCTGGCTCTCGCAATTGTTGCCGCAACCCGCTGCCGATTCGCTTTGCCTCAGCACCACCGTGTACCTGGAAGCGCGCGACCAGACGCTGCGCGGACAACAAGCCGTCGCCGAAGTGGCGCTGCGTCGCCTGGACAGCGGCCTGTGGGGCGATTCGATGTGCCAGGTGGTCACCGCACGCAAGCAGTTCGCGCCAGGCCTGGTGAAGCCGGGCACCGAACTGAAGAACGACGACGCCTGGGCCGATGCGGTCAAGGTCGCCTTCGCCGCCGAGCGCAACTGGGCGCTGCCGCAGGGCCAGCGCAAGGAGATCGTGCCGGGCGCCAGCCACTTCGCCGCGCATGCCATCGCCAGCCCGAGTTGGCGCAATGCCTATCAAGTCGCGACCATCGGCGACCACACGTTCTATCGCGTGCAGAAGCTGCGCCCGCGCAACGCGTCCTGATCGTTCGCCACACAGGCATGTCCTGACGCAGGCGCGCGCGCCACGCATGGCGCGCCTTCATCGCCAAGCGCCCCGCGCAGCAGGTACGCTCTGCCGTCCTGACCGATGCGGAGCCGCCTGCCATGAAACTCTATTCCAAGCCCGGCGCCTGTTCGCTGGCCGATCACATCGCGCTGCGCTGGGCCGGATTGCCGTTCGAACTGAAGCTGCTGGATGCCGCGGCGATGAAGGCGCCGGCGTACCTGGCGATCAATCCGGCCGGCGCGGTGCCTGCGCTGCAGATGGACGACTGGGTGCTGACCCAGAACTCGGCGATCCTCAACTACATCGCAGATCTCGCGCCCGACGCGCACCTGGCCGGCGACGGCAGCCCGCGCAGCCGTGCCGAAGTGCAGCGCTGGCTGGCCTTCCTCAACGCCGATCTGCACCCGGCGTTTCATCCGCTGTTCGGCAGCACCCGCTATCTCGACGACGCCGCGGTGATCGCCCGCACCCAGGAGCACGCACGCGAACGCGTGCGCACGCTATACGCGCGCGTGGAGGCCGCGCTGGAACAGCAGACCTGGCTGGGCGGCGCGCGCCGTTCCATCGCCGATGCCTACCTGTTCGTCACCCTGCGCTGGGCGCGCGCGCAGCAGATCGCTCTCGGCCCCAATCTGCAACTGCATTTCGAACGCATGTCCGCCGATCCGCAGGTGCAGGCGGCGCTGCAGGCCGAAGGCCTGAGCTAAGCGATGATGCGAACGCCGGCGCGGCTGCGCCGGCGTCGCCGGTCGCACGTCAGCCGCGCAAGGCGCGGCGGATTTCCTCCAGCGCGCCGGGATCGTCCAGCGTCGACAGATCGCCCGGATCGCGCTGCTCGGCCAGCGCCTGCAGCGAGCGCCGCAACAATTTGCCCGACCGCGTCTTCGGCAAGGCCTGCACCAGATACACCTGCGCCGGGCGCGCCACCGCGCCAAGACGCTCCACCACGCACTGGCGCAGTTCCTCGATCACCGCCGCCGCATCCGGCGCGACGTGCTTCAGCGTCGCGAACACCACCGGCACCTGCCCCTTCAATTCGTCGTGCATGCCAACCACCGCGACCTCGGCCACGTCGGCGTGGCCGGCGATGGCCTCCTCGATCTCGCGCGTGCCCAGGCGATGTCCGGCCACGTTGATCACGTCGTCGGTGCGACCGAGGATGAAGGTATAGCCGTCCTCGTCGCGGATCGCCCAGTCCAGCGAGCTGTACAGCAGCGTATCGAAGTGGCTGAAGTAGCTGCGCAGGAAGCGCGCGTCGTCGTTCCACACCGTGGTCATGCAGCCCGGCGGCAACGGCGGCTCGATCACCAGCACGCCCTTGCGCCCGGCTGGCACCTCGACGCCGTGCTCGTCGACGATGCGCGTGCGATAGCCCAGATTGGGGAAACCCGGCGATCCCGGCTTGACCGGCCGCAGTTCGACGCCCGGCAACAGGGTCAGCACCGGCCAGCCGGTTTCGGTCTGCCAGTAGTTGTCGATCACCGGCTTGCCCAGCGCCTCGCCGATCCACAACGCGGTCGGCTCGTCCAGCGGCTCGCCGGCCAGGAACAGATAGCGCAGCGCGCTCAGGTCGCGCTCGCGCAGGTAGCGCGCCGGATGCTTCTTCAGCACGCGGATCGCGGTCGGCGAGGAAAACATGGTGCGCACCCGGTACTTCTCGCACAGCGCCCACCACACGCCGGGATCCGGCTGCACCGGCAGGCCTTCGTACAGCAGCGAGGTCGCGCCGACGATCAGCGGACCGTACACGTTGTACGAATGCCCCACCGCCCAGCCCACGTCGGAGGTGGAGAACATGGTCTGCCCCGGGCCGCAGTCGAACACCGTGCGCATCGACAGCGCCAGCGCCACCGCATGCCCGCCGACATCGCGCTGCACGCCCTTGGGCTTGCCGGTGGTGCCGGAGGTGTACAGCAGGTAGCTGGGCTCGTTGGATTCCAGCCACACCACCGGCACCTGCGCATCGCCGACCTCGGCGCGCAGCTCGGCATAGTCGACGTCGCGCCCGGGCACGCGCGGCTGCGCCGGATCCAGCCCGCGCGAGACGATCAGCACCGTCGGCGGCGGCGCACTGGCCTCCGCGCAGGCGGCATCGACCAGCGGCTTGTAGGGAATACGCTTGCCGCCGCGGCTGCCGGCATCGGCGGCGATCAGCAGCTTGGGCCGCGCATCGTCGATGCGCAGCGCCAGGTTATGCGCGGCGAAGCCGCCGAACACCACCGAATGCACCGCGCCGATGCGCGCGCAGGCCAGCATCGCGTACACCGCCTCGGCCATGTTCGGCATGTAGATGACCACGCGATCGCCCCGCTGCACGTCCAGCCGCTGCAGCACCGCGGCGAAGGCGTTGACCTCGCGGTACAGCTGCGCATACGTGATCTCCTGGGTCTGCCCGGTTTCGCTGGACACCGCGACGAGCGCCAGTTGCGTGGCGCGTTCGGGCAGATGCCGGTCCACCGCGTTGTGGCACAGATTGGTCAGCCCGCCGACGAACCAGCGCCGGAACGGCGGCGTGTCGTACTCCAGGATCGCCTGCGGCGGCCGCTCCCAGTGGATCGCCCTGGCCTGCTCGGCCCAGAACTCCTCGGGCCGCTCGATCGAACGTCGGTACAGCGTCGCGTAGTCCATGCCGCCCCTCCCAAGGCCGGTGCACCGGCTCCGAGCATAGTCCTTCGGCGGGGAGGGCGTCGTTCCGACCTTGGTCGAAGGATGCCGATCTATAGCTTTCCGTCGAGGCGCGCTTGAGTGATTAGCCTCTGATCTGCTCGAAGCTGCTGCCGATCCGCATCATCAGTTGCAAGACATGTTCGATACTTGTCAGAAAGTTCAGCAACCTGGCGCTGCAGCTTGTAAACAGTGACCAGCCTTGTCTCAAGGTCTTTTTGAGAGAACTTAGAACAGTCTAGGTCCAGTACAGAAGCGCCGGCGACCAATTGATTAGATTCAGCGAAGTCTATATCCCACTCGGACAGCCAATGGACCACGGCGCCTGATCGGTAGCAACCTTGAGCAGCGGCTAACCTTGTATGGGATTTCTTTGCGCGCTCAAGAAGCGGAACTAAGCCTTGGATGTCGGATCGCAGTGTGCTCTCCATGCGTCTAAGCTCCACACGGAGATCAAGAGCTTTGATTTCGCCGGTTCGGCGAAATGCCAGAATTGCAACCACTGCTCCTATAACGCCGGTCACTCCTCCTACCATGCCTGCAATTGATCCAGCATAAGCAAGCCAACTTTGCTCTGACATAGCTTAGTCTCGCAAAAACATGCGTGTAGTAGCACTACGGGTAGCAACGTTGCGCCGCAACGTGGCGTCAGCTGGATGAATCCCCGGAGACGGACCTACTTCCCCGGCACCGCAAACATCACTACCACATTCGCCGGCGCCTGCTGAAGCTGCCGACCGATTTCTCCAAGTCGGCAGCCATCTCCCGCGAATGCGCCTACGCATTCTTCACCGTGTCGACCGCACCGCATGCAGTGAGCGCCAGCAACACCGGCGCGCAGAGCAAACGCCATGTCATCGTGCGCTCCCAGGTCAGCCGACTATTGCGCCTTCGCCTTGTCCGCCGACGCCGCACGCGGCGGCGCCTGCTTCACGTAGCGATCGAACCACTCCAGCATTTCCGCCACCACGTCCTCGTTGGATTCGCGCGCGGTGTACCAGTGCGGTTCGAACGGCAGCAGCACCAGCCGTGCGGTGCCGCCGAGGCCGCGGATGGCCTGGAACATGCGCGGGGCCTGGGTGGTCTCGGTGCCGGGGTTGGCATCGTCCATGCCGTGCACCAGCAGCAGTGGTTCGTTGATCTTGTCGGCGTGGAAGAACGCCGAGGCCTGCGCGTACACCTCCGGTGCGGCCCAGAACGAGCGCCGCTCGTTCTGGAAGCCGAACGGGGTCAGGGTCTTGTTGTAGCTGCCGCTGGTGGCCACCCCGGCGCGGAACAGGTCGGTGTGCGCCAGCAGGTTGGCCGCCATCAGCGCGCCGTGGCTGTGGCCGGTGACGCCGATGCGGTCGCGGTCGACCACGCCCAGCGCCACCGCCTTGTCCACCGCCGCCTGCGCGTTCTCCACCAGCTGCTGCAGGTAAGTGTCGTAGGCGGTCTTGGGATCGCCGACGATCGGGAACGCGGCGTCGTCGATGATCGCGTAGCCGGCCAGCAGCAACAGCTGGTAGGAATGCAGGCGGGTGAAGTCGCGGTCGTTGGCGCCGCTGACCTGGCCGGCCTTGGAGGCATCGGCATAGTCCAGCGGATAGGCGTAGAGGATCGCCGGCACCCGCGTGCCTTCCTTGTAGCCCGGTGGCGTGTACAGGGTGAAGGACAGTTCCACGCCGTCCTTGCGCTTGTAGGTCACCAGCCGCTTCTTGATCTGCCGCACCACCGGGGTCGGATCGGGGAAGCGAGTCACCGGCGCCAGGGTGGAGGCGACCACCGCCTCGCCGGCTGCCGCAGCCGGCTGCGCCTGGCCCAGCGTGCGCAGGTAGACGTTCGGCGGGTCGCTCGGCGACTGCCGCCAGGTCAGCAGGCGGGTGGTGTCCTCGCCGGCGAACCCGGCGAAGGCCTCATCAACATCGGCGCCGCTGCGGAACAGACGCTGGGTCTTGCCGCTCGCCAGATCATAGCGATCCAGGAACGGCCGGTCGCCGGCCGGGGTGGCGCCCTGACCGCTCAGGAACAGTGCGCCGTTGTCCTCGCGCAGCACGTATTCGCCGTTGGCCAGGCGACGCAGCTCGGGCGTGCCGGGATCGGCGTAGAGGTCGTCGGTGGACAGGTCGAACAGCACCCGCCCGGCGCTGCCGGGGCGGTCCGCGTCCAGCAGCGTGGTGCGGCGCCAGTGGCGGTTCTCGTCGTACTCGTCCAGCAGCGCCTGCCCGCCCTGCGCGAACCAGCTCAGGCCGGCGTAGCGCTGGGTCACCTTGGCCAGTTCGCGCGGCTTGCCGGTGAACGGTGCCGACAGGGTCAGCAGCTTGTCGCGCGCCGGCACATTGGTCTTCCAGTCGCCGCCGTCCAGCGCCTCGGCCCAGACCAGGGTGGCCGGCTGGTTGGCGCGCCAGCCGTAGGCGCGCGGCCCGGTGGGCACGCCGTGTACCGGCACGCGATCGGCCACCGGCAGGTTCGCCAGCACCCGCTCGCTGCCGTCGGCCAGGTCCAGCACCGCCACGTCGTGGGCGAAGCGGCCGTAGGTGGTGACGTAGGAGTACGGACGCTGCAGGCGCTCCACGCGCACGTGGCGGCCGTCCGGCGCACCGTCGACCACCGAGTACACCGCCGGCTTGCCGACCGTGCGCAGCTTGCCGCTGGCGGCATCCACAGTGACCAGCTGCGCCGTGGCGTAGTAGGTGAACTGGGCCTCGTCCTCGGGGCTGGACAGGGTGTCGCGGGCCTCGTAGGTGCTGCTCTCGCCCTTGCCGCGGATCGCTTCCTTGACCTCCGGCCCCGGCGGTACCGCCGCCTTCACCGGCGCCGGCCCCAGGTCCTGCGGTACCGCACGCACCAGCAGCGTGTCGCTGCCGCCCAGCCACTGGATCTCGCCGCCCAGTACCGGGTTGAGCTGCACGCCGTCGATACGACGCACCGCGCCGGTGGCGACGTCGCCCAGCCACAGTTCGACGCGGTCGGCCGCGGTGTTGTTGAAGGCGAAGCGACGCCCGTCCGGCGACCACACCGGCTGCGCCGGGCAGGCGCCGGCCGGCAGGGTCACCGCGGTCTGCTTGCCGCTGGCCACGTCGACCAGGCTGAAGCCGTCCAGGCAGGCGCGGATGCCGTAGCCGTTGGACATGTCGTGGCGGGCGTGGGTGCGCGGTTCCACGCGCACCCCGGCCAGCTTCAGGTACGGCTCGGCGACGCGCGCGATCGGCGGGTAGGCCTGGCGTTCCACCAGCAACAGGGTGCGGCCGGTCGGGTCCAGCCGCGGCGACGGATTGAGCGGGGCGCGCATCACGCCCAGCAGCGGCTCGGGCGGTTGCCGATACCCGCTGTCGGCGGTGGCGGCGTGGGCGGCGACAGGCAACGCACTGGCGAGCGCCAGGGCGCCGATCCAGCGGAACGGCATGAGCATGGTCGAAATCCCCTTTCGAATGGCCCGGGCAACCTAGCACGGCCGCCGCGCTGCGGCCGAGCGCCGAAGGTCATGCCTGGCACCGCCCGCGTGCCGCGCTCAGGCCGGTTGCAGCGCCTGCTCTGCCGCCAGCGCCGCCACCACGCTGGGACGCTGCGCCATACGCGCCGCGTACGCGGCCAACGCCGGAAGCGCGTCCAGCGACAGGCCGAACCGCGGCAGCCAGCCGAGCACGGTGAACAGATAGGCATCGGCCACACCGAAGCGCTCGCCGAGCAGGTACGGCTGCGTGCGCAGCGCCGCCTCGGCATGGGCATAGCGCTGCAGCAGGCGGGCGGCGACCGCGGCGCGCCGCTCCGGCGCCAGCCCGGCATCGAACAGCGGCACGCTGCCGGCATGCAGTTCGCTGTTGATGAAGGCCAGCCACTCGTACAGGCGGTAGCGCGGCAAAGTGTCTGCGTCCGCCGGTGGCGCCAGCGCCGCCTGTGGGCAGCGATCGGCCAGATACAGCAGGATCGCCGGCCCCTCGGTCAGCACCTGGCCGTCCTCCAGTTGCAGCGCGGCCACGTAGCCTTTGGGGTTGATCGCGAGGTAATCCTCGCCCTCGTCGGTGCGCTTGCTTCGGTTGTCCACGCGCAGCAACCGGAACGGCAACTGCAGTTCGCGCAGCACGATGTGCGGCGCCAGGGAACAGGCGCCAGGAGCGGCATAGAGGAGCATCGGAACGTCTCGCAGGGGCGACGGACAGTCGGCGCGCGCAGTGTGTGCGGCACGGCGGCCTGCGGAGAAACAAGAATGTCAGGACGGATCAGTAGCGCCGCTAATGGCCTCGTCCAGGAACCGGCGCAGTTGCCGCGCAGCCGGCGCCGCGTGTGCAGCAGCGACCAGGGCGAAGCGGCGCTGCAGCCGCGGCTGCAAGGGCAGCACCTGCACGCCGTCGCGCTCGGCCGGCAGCACCGATGCCGGCAGCAGGCTGGCGCCCGCGCCGTCGCGCACCAGCGCCCAGGCGCTGGACCAGTCGCGCACCTGCAGGCGCAGGTCGGCGATCGCCAGCCCGGCGCGTTCGGCCAGGCGTTGCGCGTGCAGCCAGCAACCGCCGGTGGCCAGCACGAACGGCAGCGCCAGCAGTTCCGCCAGGGCGATGTCGCGCGCCCGCGGACGCGCCAGCGCCGGCGGCAGCACCGCCAGCCACTCGTCCATGCCGAACACCATGGCGTCGCGCTCCGGCGCCGGATCCAGCACCACGCCCAGGTCGACCGTCCCGGCGGCCAGCCAGGCCTCGACCTCCTCGTCGCTGCCTTCCAGCCAGACCACACCCGTGTCCGGATGCGCCCGCTCGAACGCGCGCAGGCGCGGCGCCAGCCACGGCCGCGACGAGGCGAAGCCTGCCACCCGCAGCGAGGCCGCACCCGCTGCGCGCTGCGCCCTGGCCAGGGCCTGGATCTGCCCCAGCTCGGCCAGCATCACCCGTGCATGCGCCAGCGCCCGCACGCCGAACGGGGTCGGCCGGACCCGCCCGCGCTCGCGCAGCAGCAGCGCTGCGCCGAGCACGTGTTCCATCTGCGCGATGGCCTGGCTGGCGCCGGACTGGGTGATGCCGCAGCGCGCGGCAGCGGCGCTGATGCTGCCGCACTCGACGACGGCGACGTACAGCCGCCAGTGGATCAGATTCATCATGTCGGACTCCCACAACGCGAAACGCCGGGCGGGGCCCGGCGTTCCGTGACGACGCGATCGCGTTGGCGATCAGCCCAGCAGGTGGGCCACGCCGCTGCGCTCTTCTTCCAGCTCGGCCAGGGTCTTGTCGACGTACTTCTGGCTGAAGTCGTCGATCGGCAGATCCTTGACGATGGTGTAGGCGCCGTTCTCGGTGGTGACCGGGAACCCGAAGATCACGCCTTCCGGGATGCCGTAGGAGCCATCGGACGGCACGCCCATCGTCACCCACTTGCCGTTGCTGCCCAGCACCCAGTCGCGCACGTGGTCGATGGCGGCGTTGGCGGCCGAGGCGGCCGAGGACAGGCCGCGCGCTTCGATGATCGCCGCGCCGCGCTTGCCCACGGTCGGGATGAAGGTGCCGGCATTCCATTCCTGGTCGTTGATCGCCTCGGCGATGGAGGCGCCGTCGGCGGTGGCGAAGCGGTAGTCCGGGTACATGGTCGGGCTGTGGTTGCCCCACACCACCAGCTTCTCGATGCCGCCGACCGGCTTGCCGAGCTTGAGCGAGAGCTGGCTCAGCGCGCGGTTGTGGTCCAGGCGCAGCATGGCGGTGAAGTTCTTCGGGTTCAGGTCCGGCGCCGACTTCATGGCGATGTAGGCGTTGGTGTTGGCCGGGTTGCCGACCACCAGCACCTTGACGTCGCGCTTGGCCACCTTGTTCAGCGCCGCGCCCTGCGCGGTGAAGATCTTGGCGTTCTCCAGCAACAGGTCCTTGCGCTCCATGCCCGGGCCGCGCGGACGCGCGCCGACCAGCAGGGCGATGTCGGCGTCCTTGAACGCCACTTCGGCGTCGTCGGTGCCGACCATGCCGGCCAGCAGCGGGAACGCGCAGTCTTCCAGCTCCATCATCACGCCCTTCAGCGCGGCCTGGGCCTTCTCCATCGGCAGTTCCAGCAACTGCAGGATCACCGGCTGGTCCTTGCCGAGCATTTCGCCTGAGGCGATGCGGAACAGCAGGGCATAACCGATCTGGCCGGCGGCGCCGGTCACGGCAACACGAACGGGTGCTTTCATGGGGGATTCCTCTGCTAAGAAAGTGGGTGGGGTGGATCAGTAGACGCGATAGCCCAGCGGCTGCAGGTGCAGGTCCAGGGCGGTGGTGTCGTAGCCTTCGACCACATGCTGGCCGATCACGGTGATCGGCACGCCTTCCAGGCCCAGCGCGGCGGCGGCCTGGCGGCCGGCCTCCTGCTCCACGTCCAGGACCGTGTAGCGGACCTGGGCGCGGGCGAAATCGGCCTGTTGCCGGCGGCAGTAGCCGCACCAGTCGGCGGCGAGCATGACGATGCCGGCCTCGCCGGTCAGCAACCGCGGGTCGCCGGCGGCCAGTGCGACCGACGGTGTCGAGGCCGCACTGCGCCACCACGCGTGCACGCCGCCGCCGATCACGAGCAGCAGCAGGCACAACACAAGGGGGCGCATCGTCATCGGCGGTCGGGTGCGGCAATCAATCGGGAAAATGGTAGCACGCAGGTTCCGCGCGCCCGGCCGCAGGACCGGTCGCGCGGACAGCGCCGGATCAGGCGTCGAGGGTGCGGTTCCACTCGGCGACGCGGTCGGCCTTGGCCGCCAGCACCGCATCGGCGTCGCCTTCGATGGTGATCTTGTTGATCACGTCGCCCTGGGCGACGCTGTCGACCACGTCCAGGCCCTCGAGCACCTTGCCGAACACGGTGTGCTTGCCGTCCAGCCACGGGGTGGCGGTGTGGGTGATGAAGAACTGGCTGCCGTTGGTGCTGGGGCCGGCGTTGGCCATGGACAGCACGCCGCGCTCATGGCGCACGCCGTTGTTGGTCTCGTCCTCGAAGCGGTAGCCCGGGCCGCCGCGGCCGGAGCCTTCCGGGCAACCGCCCTGGATCATGAAGTCGGCGATCACGCGGTGGAAGTTCAGCCCGTCGTAGAAGCCGCGCTTGGCCAGGTTCACGAAATTGGCCACGGTCAGCGGGGCCTTGTCGGGATACAGCTCGATCTTGATCGGGCCGCGGGCGGTGTCGAAATGGGCGATCAGGGACATGGGATTCCTTGGAAACGGGGGCGTCATGAGGGGCGCATAGGATACACGTCGCTTCGTTCAGGCTTTGCCCGCGCCCGCCGCCGGCGCCTGAATGCCCCCGCCCGGCCCACCGCCGCCGGCCGCCGGCAGGCGTCACGGGATCCGGGTATACTAGGTGGCTTCCTTTCCTTCCTTCTGGCGCCGGCTGGCCCCCTTTCGCATGTCCATCGAAAATCTTCGCAATATCGCCATCGTCGCCCACGTCGACCACGGCAAGACCACCCTCGTCGACTGCCTGCTGAAGCAGTCCGGCACCCTGTCCGAGCGCACGGTGCTGGCCGAGCGCGTGATGGACAGCAACGACCAGGAAAAGGAACGCGGCATCACCATCCTGGCCAAGAACACCGCCATCACCTGGCAGGGCAACCGCATCAACATCGTCGACACCCCCGGACACGCCGACTTCGGCGGCGAGGTGGAGCGCGTGCTGTCGATGGTGGACACCGTGCTGATCCTGGTCGACGCGATGGACGGCCCGATGCCGCAGACACGCTTCGTGACCCAGAAGGCGTTCGCGATGGGCTTCAAGCCGATCGTGGTGGTCAACAAGATCGACCGCCCGGGCGCGCGTCCGGACTGGGTGATCGACCAGGTGTTCGACCTGTTCGACAAGCTCGGCGCCACCAACGAGCAGCTCGACTTCCCGATCGTCTACACCTCGGCGCTGAACGGCTACGCCTCGCTGGACGACAGCGTGCGCGACGGCGACATGACCCCGCTGTACGAAGCGATCATGCAGCACGCGCCGAAGCCGGACGTGGACCCGGACGGCCCGTTCCAGATGCGCATCAGCCAGCTGGACTACAACAACTTCGTCGGCGTGATCGGCATCGGCCGCATCCAGCGCGGCGTGCTGAAGAAGAACATGCCGGTGGCGGTGATCGACCGCGAAGGCAAGAAGCGCCAGGGCAAGGTGCTGCAGGTGCTGGGCTTCCTGGGCCTGGAGCGCATCGAGCAGGACAGCGCGCAGGCCGGCGACATCGTCGCCATCTCCGGCATCCAGGAACTGACCATCTCCGACACCGTGTGCGCGCTGGAAGCCCCCGAGGCGCTGCCGCCGCTGACCGTGGACGAGCCGACCATCTCGATGACCTTCCAGGTCAACAACTCGCCGTTCGCCGGCAACAAGGACCTGTCCGGCGGCAAGTTCCTGACCAGCCGCCAGCTCAAGGACCGGCTGGAGCGCGAGACCGTGCACAACGTGGCGCTGAAGGTGCAGCAGCTGGAAGACGCCGACAAGTTCCTGGTCTCCGGCCGCGGCGAACTGCACCTGTCGGTGCTGATCGAGAACATGCGCCGCGAGGGCTTCGAACTGGCCGTGTCGCGCCCGGAAGTCATCATCAAGGAGATCGACGGGCAGCTGATGGAGCCGGTCGAGCAGCTGGTGGTGGACATCGAGGAGCAGCACCAGGGCGGCGTCATGGAGAAGCTGGGCATCCGCAAGGGCCAGCTGAAGAACATGGAGCCGGACGGCAAGGGCCGCGTGCGCCTGGACTACATGATCCCGGCGCGTGGCCTGATCGGCTTCCAGAACGAGTTCCGCACCCTGACCCAGGGTTCGGGCCTGCTGTTCCACGTGTTCGACCACTACGGCCCGAAGGAACAGGGCGCCATCGCCAAGCGCCAGAACGGCGTGATGATCGCCAATGCGCCGGGCGCCACCCCCGCCTACGCGCTGGGCCCGCTGGAAGAGCGCGGCCGCCTGTTTGCCGCCGAAGGCGACAACGTGTATGAAGGACAGCTGGTCGGCATCCACTCCAAGGACAACGACCTGACCGTCAACGCGATCAAGACCAAGCCGCTGACCAACATGCGCGCCTCGGGCAAGGACGATGCGATCAAGCTGACTCCGGCGATCAAGTACACGCTGGAGCAGGCGCTGGACTTCATCGAGGACGACGAACTGGTCGAAGTCACCCCGAAGGAGATCCGCTTGCGCAAGAAGCACCTGACCGAAAACGAGCGCAAGCGCGCCGGTCGCGCGGGCTAAGGGATAGCGCACGCCCATGGCCGCCGACAAGGCGTACAACCCGGATCCGCACGCGCATCCGGGTCTGCACCTGATCGCACTGCTGGAGGCCGGCAAGGGCCTGCTCGCGGTGCTGGCGGCCACGGGGCTGGAACTGATGGGCCCGGCCCCGCTGCGCGCGGGGGTGGACAAGCTGATCGTGCGTTTCAGCCTGGACCCGGACCACGGCGCCCTGCCCTCGCTGCTGACCATGATCAACCCCGGCGCGGTGCACCTGGCCGCCGCCGGCATGCTCGCCTACGGCGTGCTGCACATCATCGAGGCCTGGGGCCTGTGGCGCGCCAAGGCCTGGGCCTCGCTGCTGGGCTGCATCTCCGCGGCGATCTACCTGCCCTTCGACGTCTACGCGATCGTGCGCCACCCAGGCTGGGCGTCGTGGGCGGTGCTGGCGATCAATCTCGCCGTGGTCGGCATCCTCGCCCGCGATTTGGTGCGGCGGCGCCGGCATCCTCCGGCAGCCTAGCCGCACCCCGCGCCGCGGCGGTGCCGGCTTTCTTCAAGCGATAAGCGCCTGCCAGTCACCGGTGGGCGCATTCGCGTTCCTGGCATTCGGCGGGCACCGCTGGCGGTCGCGCAGAGAATCCGTCCCACGCAGTATGACCATGCGGCAAGACCGCTCAGCGATCAGCGAGACGCGCGCGCCTCGCCCGCTGTCGCATTCACTGCCGGCGCCCCATCCTCGGCACCGGGCGAACGCATCGCCTCCGAATCGCTGGCGCGCACCGGTGGGTGCGACAGCCGCACGGGCTCCGGCGCCACTTCCGCGCGCAGCAGCGGCAACGCGTAGGCATGCTCGCGCACCAGGAAATCCAGCATGCGTTCGCGCACGATGCAACGCAGGTCGAAGGCATCGCCGGAGTTGCGCGCACTGACCAGCAGGCGCACCTGGATCGTGCGCTCGCTAGTGTCGGTCACCTGGGTCACGCAGACCCGTCCGTCCCACAGCGGCTCGCTCTTGCAGATCCGCTCCAGCTCGGCGCGCACCTGTGCGATCGGCGTGCGGTAGTCCAGCCACAGGAATGCGGTGCCGAGCAGGTCGGCGCTGTTGCGCGTCCAGTTCTGGAACGGGTTCTCGATGAACCAGGTCAGCGGCACCACCATGCGCCGCTCGTCCCAGATCCGCACCACCACGTAGGAACTGCCGATCTCCTCGATGCGGCCCCACTCGCCTTCGACGATGACCACGTCGTCGAGCCGGATCGGCTGGGTCAGCGCGATCTGCAGGCCGGCGATCAGATTGCCGAACACCGGCTTGGCGGCGATACCGGCGACCAGGCCGATGATGCCGGCCGAGGCCAGCAAGGTGGTGCCGATCTGCCGCACCGCCGGGAAGGTCAGCAGCACGATCGAGGTGCCCACCAGGATGATCGTGCCCATCGCCACCCGCGCCAGCACGCGGGTCTGGGTCTGCACGCGGCGTGCGGTGAGGTTGTCCGCCACCTCGATCGGATGGCTGCGCAGGATCGCCGTTTCCAGCGCCGCCACGCCGCGCACCAGCAGCCAGGTCACGCAGCCGATCATGCCGATGTGCAGCAGGTGCTGCAGGTCGGTCAGCGCCTTCTCGTCCAGCGGCGTGGATTCGAGCGCGAAGCTGAGCATCAGCATCGGCAGCAGGAAGGCGACCGGCACGCTGATCACGCGCACGATGCGCGCACGCCGGTAGTCGCGGCCGCGCATGCGCTGGGCGATGCGCAACAGCAGCCACCAGGCCAGGAAACCGAGAATCAGTGCGGCGCCGATCGGCAGCGTATAGGCACGCCAGGGCACCCAATGAAGATCGAGGGTCAAGATGCGCTCCTTTGTCGGGGGGAGGAGTCGCGACAGTCTGGCAGTGGAGGGATTAGCGCGATGTCGAGCACGCGCAGCGGCGCCGAGCGACGGCAGCCGCATGGCATACAGGCGCGCGTGCAAACGCTTCCGAAAAGCGGCGCATGCCGCTGGCGACGCGAAGCCGATGCGCGGCATCGCACGCAGCGATGCCGCAGCCCTCGGGCCACGGCACGACAAGGCGCCGCACGTGCGGCAGCGGCACGCGCGGCGGACTACACCAACCGACTACGCCAGCGGCGTGGCGACGTTGCGTCCGTTCTGCTTGCGCACGATCGCCATCGCGATCTCCAGCGACTGCTCGTAGTTCAGGCGCGGGTCGACGCTGGAACGGTAGGCCCGCTCCAGGTCGCGCTCGGTGAGTTCGCGCGCGCCGCCGGTGCACTCGGTGACGTCCTCGCCGGTCAGTTCCAGATGCACGCCGCCCAGGCGGGTGCCGGCCGCGGCGTGGATGTCGAACGACTGCTCCACCTCGCCCAGGACGTTCTGGTAGCGCCGGGTCTTGTAGCCGTTGCTGGTGCTTTCGGTGTTGCCGTGCATCGCATCGCACACCCACAGCACTCGGCGGCCGTCGCGCTTCACCGCATCCAGCAGCGGCGGCAGCTTCTCGGCGATCTGCGCCGCGCCCATGCGGTGGATGAAGGTCAGCCGGCCCGGCTCGTCTTCCGGATTGAGCACGTCGATCAGGCGCAGCAACTGGTCCGGCTGCGCCGACGGCCCGACCTTGATCGCGATCGGATTGCGGATGCCGCGAAAGTACTCCACATGCGCGCCGTCCAGCGCCGCGGTGCGCATGCCGATCCACGGATAGTGCGTGCTGAGGTTGAACCAGCCCCACTGCCGCGGGACCTCTCGGGTCAGCGCTTCCTCGTAGGGCAGCAGCAAGGCCTCGTGCGAGGTGTAGAAATCGACGCGATTGAGGTTGTACAGCTGCGCGCCGGACAGGGTCTCCATGAAGCGCACCGCATCGCCGATCGAGGCCACCATCTTCTGGTAGTCCTCGGCCAGCGGCGAGCAGCCGACCCAGCTCAGGTTCCAGTACTCGGGATGGTGCAGGTCGGCGAAGCCGCCGTCGATCAGCGCGCGCACGAAGTTCATGGTCATCGCCGAACGCGAGTGCGCGGTGATCATGCGCCGCGGGTCCGGCACCCGCGCCTGCGCGGTGAACTCCGGGCCATTGACCACGTCGCCGCGGTAGCTGGGCAGGGTCACGCCGTCGCGGGTCTCGGTATCGGCCGAGCGCGGCTTGGCGTACTGCCCGGCGTAGCGACCGACCCGCACCACCGGCAGGCGCAGGCCGTGCACCAGCACCAGGCTCATCTGCAGCAGCACCTTGAGCCGGTTGGAGATGGTGCCGGATTCGCAATCGCTGAAGTTCTCCGCGCAATCCCCGCCCTGCAGCAGGAAGCGCTTGCCTTCCTGCGCCTCGGCCAGCTGCTTCTTCAGCGCGAAGATCTCCCAGGAGGTCACCAGCGGCGGCAACTGCCGCAGTTCCGTCAGCGCGGTCTCCAGCGCCTGCGGGTCCGGATACACCGGCATCTGCAGCGCCGGCCTGTCACGCCAACTGGCAGGTGACCAGGACGACGAGGCGGATGCGGACACGGCGGCGGCGGACAGATTCATGAAAGGACTCCTTGGCAGTGTGCGATGTTCGCAGAGCCGGGGCGCGCCGCATAGCGCCGCACGCCGGTCACGCTGGCAGCGCCAGGACATGAACGGCAAGCAACATCGCGACGCCACCATGACTTCCGGCCTACGCCGGCGTTTTTGCGAAAGCACACTGTTATTAAGTAACAATTCCTTTCCATTCGGTCCACCTCGCCATGACACGTCGCCCCCTCTCCTCCGCCATCGCCCTGATGCTCCTGGTCGCCCCCGGCCTCGCCCTCGCCGCAGATGCGGCCGCCGACAGCACCGCTGCCGCCGAGCCGACCGTCGATCTCGATCCGGTCACCGTCACCGCCAAGCTGGAAGCCGCGCGCAACGCGCTGTCGCCGGACATCGGCAGCAGCCAGTACGCGATCAGCGCCGAGGACATCGCGCGCCTGCCGCTGGGCGCTTCCACCCCGCTCAACCAGGTGCTGCTGCAGGCGCCGGGCGTGGTCCAGGATTCCTATGGCGGCATCCATGTGCGCGGCGACCACGCCAACCTGCAGTACCGCATCAATGGCGTGATGATCCCCGAATCCATCTCCGGCTTCGGCCAGACCCTGGATCCGCGCACGATCAAGAACATCCGCCTGCTCGACGGCGCGCTGCCGGCGCAGTTCGGCGACCGCACCGCGGCGGTGGTCGACATCACCACCAAGAACGGCGTGGAACTGGGCAACGGCGGCAGCATCGGCATCACCGGCGGCTCCTACGGCACGCTCAACCCCAACGCCTCGTGGTGGGGCAGCGACGGCCGCTTCAGCTGGTTCGCCAGCGGCAACTACCTGCAGAACCGCATCGGCATGGAGAACCCCACCGACAGCGACAACCCGATCCACGACAAGACCCACCAGGGCAAGGGCTTCGCCGACCTCAGCTACCTGCTGAACGAGAACACCCGGCTCAGCCTGCTGGTCGGCTACGCCAACAACCGCTTCCAGATCCCCAACAACCCGGGGCAGACGCCGGCCTTCACCTACCAGGGCACCAGCACCTTCGATTCCTCTCAGCTCGACGAGAACCAGCGCGAGAACACCCGCTTCGGCACCCTGGTGCTGCAGGGCGCGCTCGGCGACACCAGCTACCAGCTGTCGGCCGGCCAGCGCTACAGCAGCGTCGCGTTCTCCCCGGACATCGCCGGCGACCTGATCTTCAACGGCATCGCCTCGCAGGTGCAGCGCGCCAACCGTGCCAGCACCCTGCAGGCCGACTTCTCCACGCCGTGGGGCAGCACCCACACCTTGCGCTATGGCGTGTACGGCAACTTCGAGCACGCCAACGCCAGCAACAACGCCTATGTGTTCCCGGCCAACGACGACGGCAGCCAGAGCAGCGACGTGCCGCTGTTCATCCCCGACGCCAGCCGCTTCCACGCCAGCACCTACGCGGTCTACCTGCAGGACGAATGGCAGCCGAGCGACGCCTGGACCATCAACTACGGCGTGCGCGGCGACCGCTACAAGGCGTTCGGCACCACCGAGGGCCAGCTCAGCCCACGCCTGGGCGTGGTCTGGCACGCCAGCGACAGCACCACCCTGCACGCCGGCTATGCGCGCTACTTCACCCCGCCGGCCACCGAGCTGATCTCCACCAGCGACATCGCCCTGTACGACGGCACCACCAACCAGCAGTCGGCGGCGGGTGGCCCGACCAAGCCGCTGAGCGAGCGCAGCGACTACTACGACCTGGGCATCTCGCAGATGGTCGGCGACCACCTGACCCTGGGCCTGGACACCTACTACCGCAAGGCCGATCGCCTGCAGGACGAAGGCCAGTTCGGCGCCGCCTACGTCTACTCCACCTTCAACTACCGCTACGGCCGCATCCGCGGCGCCGAGTTCAGCGCCGACTACAGCAACGGCCCGATCAACGCCTACTTCAACGCGGCCTACAGCAAGGCCATGGGCAAGCGGGTGATGACCAGCCTGTACAACTTCGACCCGGACGCGCTGGCCTACGCCTACGACCACTGGATCCACCTGGACCACGACCAGAAGCTGACCTCCTCCGGCGGCATCAACTACGCCCTGGCCGACGACAGCCGCATCGGCGCCGACTACCTTTTCGGCAGCGGCCTGCGCACCGACGCCGACGGCGTGCCCAATGGCGGCGAGCTGCCGGCGTACTTCCAGCTCAACCTCAGCGCCGGCCACGACTTCGCCCTGGCCAGCAGCCACCCGCTGCACGCACAGCTGGCCGTGCTCAACGTGCTCGACCGCCACTACCAGTTGCGCGACGGCGGCGGCATCGGTGTGTTCGCGCCGCAATGGGCGCCGCGCCGCGGCGTCTACCTGAGCCTGCAGCAGGACTTCTGAGCCAGCCACGGCGACGGCCTGCGGCGTGCCACCCGGCACGCCGCAGGCCGCGCGTTCAGCCGCAGGTGACGGGTCCGGCGACACGCCGTGGTCCGTCCGGCACTACAGTGGCACCATGTGCCGCGTCGTGGCCATGGCGTCGCCCCGCCCGAGAGAGGCGCCCCACAGCGGCATCCCCGCGCCCGGACCGCCACGACGCGTTGCCACGCATCCGTCCAGGCAGGTGCCATCCATGCGTCGACATCTGTTCGCCGCCGCCCTCGCGGCCGCCATCCTCACCCTCGCCGCACCGCCGCCGGCGCACGCCGAACGCGTCACCGACTTCCGAATGCCGGTGGTCGTGCAAGGCGTCGACTACGATCTCGCCGCGCGCGTGTATCGACCGACAGGCCCCGGCCCGTTCCCGCTGATCGTCATCCATCACGGCACACCGGCGGACAAGCGCAAGCTCGCCGACACCCGGCTTGGTTTCGCCCGCGCCGCGCGCTGGTTCGCCGCCCGCGGCGACATGGTGGTGCTGGCCTTACGGCCTGGCTACGGCAGTTCCAGCGGTAGCTATTTGGAAGGCGCGGGCAACTGTCACGACGTCGATTTCGTCGTCGCCGGGCACAAAATCGCGGCGGCCGAGGCGGCGATCGTCGACGCCGCCGCACGCCTGCCCGGCGCGGACCCGCAACGCATCGTCGTGGTCGGCCAGTCCGCCGGCGGCCTCGGCGCGGTGGCGCTGGCCGATGCGCCGCCACCCGGCGTGCGTGGCGTGATCAGCTTCGCCGGCGGGCGCGGCAGCAACGGCAAGGAGGTCATCTGCGCCGGCGAGGACCGCCTGGTCGAGGCGGAGAAAACCCTGGGCGCGGCGAATATGCTGCCACAGCTATGGCTGTACGCCGAGAACGATCACTTCTTCCGGCGCGACCTGGCGCACCGCATGTACTCCGCCTACCGCGCGGGCTCGACCCCGCCGGTGACCTTCGTCGACCTGCCGCCGTTCGGCGACGATGGCCACAAGACCTTCGCCCAGGCCGACCCGTCGGTCTGGGCCAGGCCGGTGGCGGCATTCCTCGCTCAGGTGGTTCCGCAGGCCGACGGAGCGCGGGCGCCGGCCAGCGCGTCGCGCTGACCGACAGCCCGGCACTGCACAAACACCGGGGGCGCCGAACGGACAGGATGGGCAACGTCGGTGCGCGTCAGCGGCATACGTCAGCGCTGCCCGCGACGGCCGCAGCAGCGCCCGGCGGGTTGACGACGGTCGCCATCAGACCAGGCGACCGACGCGCAGCCGCAAGACGGTCAGATCAGCGTGCGCTTGCGGCTCTTGAACCCGGCATACAGCGCGAACACCGCCAGCAACACGAAGCAGATCAGGCACCACATCGGCATCGACAGGCCGAGGAAGCGCCAGTCGATGTTGCCGCAGTCGCCGGTGCCGGTCAGCACCCGGCGCAGCACCTCGAACGGTCCCATGGTTTCGCGCAGGAAGCTCAGGGGCGGGCCGCAGGACGCCATCGGGTCCGGGAACAGCTGCACCGAGACATGCTTGGTGGAGATGCCGGCGCCCACGAGCGCGGCCAGGAAGGCCAGGACGCCATAGATCTTGCGCCCACCGGCGCTGCGCGGCCCGTGCAGGGCACCGAGCAGGAACAGCACGCCCAGTGCGGCGAACGCGATGCGCTGGAAGATGCACAGCGGGCACGGCTCGATGCCCAGCTGCAGCTGCACGAAGATCGCATAGCCCAGCAGGCCGGCACAGATCAGAAAGCCGAGCAGGAACTGCGCGCGGAAACCCCAACGTAACGGATTCATCGGACTCGAACTCGCATCGACGATCCACGCATTATCCGCGATCGTGCGCTCCATCACCATGTGTCATGGCGCTGTCGGCCGCCCCAGCCCGCGCCGCGACCGCGCTCTCCCCATCCCCAATCCCGACTCCGCGATCCCCAAAAACAAAAAAGCCCGGACATGCCGGGCTTCTTGCTGCTGCAGGTGCGAACCGATTACTCGGCCACTTCCTCGGCCACGGCCGGGCGATCGACCAGCTCGACGTACGCCATCGGCGCGTTGTCGCCGGCGCGGAAGCCGCACTTGAGGATGCGCAGGTAGCCGCCCGGGCGCGCCTGGTAGCGCGGGCCCAGCGTGGTGAACAGGGTGCCGACCGCTTCCTTGTCGCGCAGGCGGGCGAACGCCAGGCGGCGGTTGGCGACGTTGTCGACCTTGGCCAGGGTGATCAGCGGCTCGGCGACGCGGCGCAGTTCCTTGGCCTTCGGCAGGGTGGTCTTGATCAGCTCGTGCTTGATCAGCGACGCCGCCATGTTCTTGAACATCGCTTCGCGGTGGGCGCTGGTGCGGCTGAACTTGCGGCCGGATTTCTGGTGACGCATGGGTTGGGATTCCTATGGAAGAGTGTGACTGTTGGAGATCGCTGTCGCCGTCCTGGCGTTGAAAGTGGACTGCGGATGGTCCGTGCCGGCCGTCCCTGACCGGGCGACGCCGCGGGCTTGGCGACCCGTCGACGTGGTGATGCGGATGAAGCGAACGACACGCGGCCGATGCCTTGCGGCACCGGCCGGATGCGCAAAACTCAGCCGAGCATGCCGTGCTGGGCGACGCCGGCCGGCGGCCAGTTCTCCAGCTTCATGCCGAGCGACAGGCCACGCTGGGCCAGCACTTCCTTGATCTCGGTGAGCGACTTCTTGCCCAGGTTCGGGGTCTTGAGCAGCTCGACTTCGGTCTTCTGGATCAGATCGCCGATGTAGTAGATGCTCTCGGCCTTCAGGCAGTTGGCCGACCGCACGGTCAGTTCCAGATCGTCGATCGGACGCAGCAGCACCGGATCCACGCCGTTGCTGGCCGGCTTGGCCGCGCCACGGTCGCGATGGGTGAAGTCGCCGAACACCGACAGCTGGTCGCTGAGGATGTCGGCGGCGGTGCGCACGGCTTCCTCGGCATCGATCGTGCCGTTGGTTTCGATGTCCAGGACCAGCTTGTCCAGGTCGGTTCGCTGCTCGACGCGGGCCGACTCGACCGCGTAGGCGACGCGGCGCACCGGCGAGAACGAGGCGTCCAGGACCAGGCGACCGATGGTGCGGGTCTCTTCGTCCGGACGGCGGCGCGCGGCGGCCGGCTGATAGCCGAAGCCACGCTCGATCTTCAGACGCATGTTGATCGCCGTGTCCTTGGTCAGGTGGCAGATCACGTGGTCGTTGTTGAGGATCTCGACGTTGTGGTCGGTCTTGATGTCGGCGGCAGTGACCGTGCCCGGACCCTGCTTGGACAGCGACAGCGTGGCGCTGTCACCGGTATGCATGCGGATGGCCACGTCCTTGAGGTTCAGCAGGACTTCCAGCACGTCCTCCTGCAGCCCTTCGACCGTGGTGTACTCGTGCAGCACGCCGTCGATCTCGACTTCGGTGATCGCGAAGCCGGGAATCGAGGACAGCAGCACGCGACGCAGGGCGTTGCCCAGCGTATGCCCATACCCGCGCTCCAAGGGCTCGATCACGACCTTGGCGCGGTTGTCGGTAAGGCGTTCGATCTGCGGCCCACGCGGGCGCAGAACCTGGTTGGCGGTAACCGTCATGTTGCGGGTTCTCCTGACGAGCCTCCGTGGACCGGAGGCTCTCCGATGTGATTACTTCGAATACAACTCGACGATCAGCGCTTCGTTGATGTCGGCAGGCAGGTCCGCACGGTCCGGCACGGCCTTGAAGATGCCGCTGAACTTCTTCGAATCGACCTCGACCCACGACGGGTTCAGGTCGTGCGTTTCGGCAACGGTCAGCGCTTCCTGCACGCGAAGCTGCTTCTGCGCCTTTTCCGACAGGGCGATCGCGTCGCCGGCCTTGACCTGGTACGAGGCCAGGTTCACCGACTTGCCGTTCACCAGCACGCCACGGTGCGACACCAGCTGGCGCGCGGCCGGACGGGTGACGGCGAAGCCCATGCGGTAGACGACGTTGTCCAGGCGGGTTTCCAGCAGCTGCAGCAGGTTCTCGCCGGTGTTGCCCTTCTTGGTCGAGGCCTTCTTGTAGTAGTTGCGGAACTGACGCTCCAGCAGACCGTAGATACGCTTGACCTTCTGCTTCTCGCGCAGCTGGGTGGCGTAGTCGGACAGCTTGCCCTTGCGGGCGGTCGCGCCGTGCTGGCCGGGCTTCTGCTCCAGCTTGCACTTGGAGTCCAGCGCACGCGCCGGGCTCTTGAGGGAAAGATCGGCGCCTTCGCGGCGCGCGAGCTTACAGGTAGGACCGATATAACGAGCCATTTCTTATCGCTCCTTTAGACGCGACGCTTCTTCGGCGGACGGCACCCGTTGTGCGGGATCGGCGTCACGTCGATGATGTTGGTGATCTTGTATCCGACGTTGTTCAACGAACGGACGGCGGACTCGCGACCCGGACCCGGGCCCTTGATGCGCACTTCCAGCGACTTCACGCCGTAGTCGAGCGCAGCGCGCCCGGCCTTCTCGGCGGCCACCTGCGCCGCGAACGGCGTGGACTTGCGCGAACCGCGGAAACCGGCGCCACCGGAGGTCGCCCAGGACAACGCATTGCCCTGACGGTCGGTGATGGTCACGATGGTGTTGTTGAACGAAGCGTGGACGTGGGCGACGCCGTCGGTGACGACGCGCTTGATCTTCTTCTTGGTCTTTGCTGCTGCGGGCTTAGCCATGTCGGTCCCTTACTTCTTGATCGCCTTGCGCGGACCCTTGCGGGTGCGGGCGTTGGTACGGGTGCGCTGACCGCGCAGGGGCAGGCCACGACGGTGACGCAGGCCGCGGTAGCAGCCCAGGTCCATCAGTCGCTTGATGGCGATGCCGATTTCGCGACGCAGGTCGCCTTCGACGATGTACTTGCCGACTTCGAGACGCAGGCGCTCGATTTCCGGCTCGGACAGGTCGCGGATCTTGGTGGTCGAGGTCACGCCTGCGGCTTCGCAGACCTTCTTCGAACGGGTACGGCCGATGCCGTAGATGCTTTGCAACCCGACCCAGACGTGCTTCTGGGCTGGCAGGTTGACGCCTGCAATACGCGCCATGACGCGGTTCTCCAACTGAGTGATGGCCCGACGGCGCACCACGGCGCCATCCGGCAGGATGGATCAAAAAGTGAACTTGTAAGTCTAGCAAGGTCTCGGGTTACATGGAAGCCCGCGGAACCGCAAGGTTCCGCAAGCCCGGCATGGGGAGTGTGCCCATGCTCCGGCGCCGGACGTCGTTGACAGGGAGAAACCTCCGCCCTGTCGCCCGCGCTACTCCAGCGCAGGACCACCACGTCTCACCCGCGCACGAGACCGCTGCACGGGCCGCCCTTCAAGTCGGAAGACTGCGCCCGGGAACCGGGGGCGTCTTCGCGGAAGGATTCAAACAGTATAGCAATCAACCGCGGGCAAAACCGCCGCCGCGCGAGCCACCCTTGAGGTTGGCCTTCTTCAACAGGCTCTCGTACTGGTGCGACATCAGGTGCGCCTGGATCTGCGCGATGAAGTCCATCACCACCACGACCGCGATCAGCAGCGAGGTGCCGCCGAAGTGGAACGAGGTGCCAAGCTGGGCACGCATCACTTCCGGCAGCAGGCACACGATCACCAGGTACACCGAGCCGGCCGCGGTCAGGCGGGTCAGCACGCCGTCGACATAGTCGGCGGTGGCCTTGCCCGGCCGGATGCCCGGAATCAGCGCGCCGGACTTCTTCAGGTTGTCCGCGGTTTCCTGCGAGTTGAACACCAGCGCGGTATAGAAGAACGCGAAGCCGATGATCAGCGCAGCGAACACGATCATGTGCACCGGCTCGCCCGGGCCCAGCGCGTTGGCGATGCGCTGCAGCCACATACCGAACGTGCTGTTGGAGGCGGCCTGGCCCGACCACATCGACAGCGTCGCCGGGAAGGCGAGGATGCTCGAGGCGAAGATCGGCGGAATCACGCCGGCCATGTTGAGCTTCAGCGGCAGGAACGAGGTCTGGTTCATGTACGCGTTGCGACCGCCCTGGCGGCGCGCGTAGTTCACCGTGATCCGCCGCTGCCCGCGCTCGACGAACACCACGAACAGGGTGAAGGCGAGTATGGTCAGGACGATCAGCAACAGCGAGATGAAGCTCATGTTGCCGTCGCGGTAGGCTTCCACGGTCTGGATCGCCGCCGCCGGCAGGCCGGCGACGATGCCGGCGAAGATGATCAGCGAGACGCCGTTGCCGATGCCGCGCTCGGTCACCTGCTCGCCGACCCACATCAGGAAGATGGTGCCGGCGGTCAACGCGATCACCGCGGTGAGCACGAAGCCCATGCCGGGGGCGTAGACGACCGGCGCGCCGCCCGGTGCGGTCTGGTTCTGCAGCGCAAGGGCGATACTGCCGCCCTGCACCACCGCCAGCAGCACCGCGCCGATGCGCGAATACTGGGTGATCTTGCGCCGGCCCGACTCGCCTTCCTTCTGCATCGCCTTCAGCGACGGAAAGATGTGCGTGGCCAGCTGGATCACGATCGACGCCGAGATGTACGGCATCACGTTCAGCGCGAAGATGCTGAAACGGTGCAGGGCGCCGCCCGAGAACATGTTGAACATGTCCACGATGCCGCCGCCCTGCGCCTGCATCAGCGCAAGCATGGCTTCGGGATTGACGCCCGGCACCGGCACGTAGCAGCCGATGCGATAGACGATCAATGCGCCGAGAACGAACAACAGGCGCTGGCGAAGTTCCGTGAACTTGCCGAGCCCGCCGCCGAGGTTACCCATGCCAGCCTGCGCCATCTGCGTGTTACTCCTGCACGCTGCCGCCGGCAGCTTCGATTGCCGCCTTGGCACCGGCGGTCGCCGCAACGCCCTTCAGCACGAACTTCTTGGTCAGTTCGCCCTTCAGGACCACCTTGGCCTTCTTCGCGGTGCTCGGGACCAGCTTCGCGGCGCGCAGCGCGGCGAAATCGATCTCGCCGGCCGGCAGGTTGTCGAGCTGGTAGGACAGCACTTCGGCGGTGTCCTTGGCCATCTTCGAACGGAAGCCGATCTTCGGCAGACGGCGCTGCATGGGGGTCTGGCCGCCTTCGAAGCCGGCCTTGATCTTGCCGCCGCCCTTGCGCGCGAACGAACCCTTGTGGCCGCGGCCGGCGGTCTTGCCGAGACCGGAACCGATGCCGCGACCGACGCGGGTGCGCTCGGTACGCGCGCCCGGAGCGGGCTTCAGATCATTCAGATGCAAAGTCATGGTCGATTACTCCTCAACCTGGACGAGGTACTGAACCTTGTTGATCAGGCCGCGCACTTGCGGGCTGTCCTTCAGTTCGCGCACATCGTTGAGCTTGTTCAGGCCCAGGGCACGCACCGACAGGCGGTGACGCGACTGGGTACCACGCAGGCCGCGCACCAGGCGCACCTTGACGGTCTTGGTGGATTCATTAGCCATGGGTCAGATCCTCCACCTTCTTGCCGCGCTTGGCCGCGATGCGGGCCGGCGACTGCATGTCTTCCAGGCCGCGCAGGGTGGCGCGCACCAGGTTGATCGGGTTGCGCGAACCGACGGCCTTGGCCAGCACGTTCTTCACGCCCACCGCTTCCAGCACGGCGCGCATGGCGCCGCCGGCGATCACGCCGGTACCTTCCGAGGCCGGCATCATGAACACGCGCGCCGCGCCGTGGCCGGACTTCACCGGGTGCCACAGGGTGCCGTTGTTCAGATCGATGTTGAGCATGCCCTTGCGCGCATACTCCATCGACTTCTGGATCGCGACCGGCACTTCGCGCGCCTTGCCGTAACCGAAGCCGATCTTGCCGTTGCCGTCGCCGACCACGGTCAGCGCGGTGAAGGTGAACTGGCGACCGCCCTTGACCGTCTTGCTGACGCGGTTGACCGCGACCAGCTTCTCGATCATGCCGTCGTCGACTTTCTCTTCGCGGTTGCGGTCGCGATCACGACCCCGCGGTGCACGCTGTTCTTCAGCCATTGTGATGTCCTTGATAGAGGAAAAGATTTACGGCTTCGTTGCCGCTTGTGGTTGTGGTCTGGAGCCGTGTTCCCCGGACGCGCGCAGAAGGCGCGCCAAGGTCCGATGCAGCCCGCATCGGCGGGACGGGCGCGGCATCGCCGCACCCGCAAGGATCAGAACTGCAGGCCGCCTTCGCGCGCGGCGTCGGCCAGCGCCTTGATGCGGCCGTGGTAGCGGTAGCCCGAGCGGTCGAAGGCGACCTTCTCGACACCCGCGGCCTTGGCGCGCTCGGCGATCAGCTTGCCCACCTTGGCGGCGGCGTCGCTGTTCTTGCCGTTCTTCAGGCCGTCCTTGACGTCGGCCTGCAGGGTGTTCGCCGCGGCGAGGACCTTGGAGCCGTCGGCGGTGAAGACCTGCGCGTACAGGTGCTGGCCGGTGCGCAGCACCGACAGGCGGGCGACGCCGAGCTCGCGGATGTGGGCGCGGGTCGACTTGGCGCGACGCAGGCGGGCGATGTTCTTGTTGATGCTCATGGTATGTGTCCTAGGAAAGCTGAAGGGGAACAGGCTTTTGCAGTGGAGAGTCCGGCCATGGATGGCCGGGCTCCTCGCAGAAGGACCTGCCTTAGGCCTTCTTGGCTTCCTTGCGAATGATGGCTTCACCGGCGTACTTCACACCCTTGCCCTTGTAGGGCTCCGGCGGACGGAAACCGCGGATCTTGGCGGCGACTTCGCCGACGCGCTGCTTGTCGGCGCCCTGCACCAGGATCTCGGTCTGGGTCGGAGCGGCCAGGGTGATGCCTTCCGGCGCGCTGAACACGATCGGGTGCGAGAAACCGAGCGCCAGGCTCAGGTCCTTGCCCTGCATCGTGGCACGGTAGCCGACGCCCACCAGCTCGAGCTTGCGCTCGAAGCCCGCGGACACGCCCTGCACCATGTTCGCCAGGATGGCGCGAACGGTGCCGGTGATGGCGATGTGCGACGGATCGTTCGCCGACAGCGTGGCGACACCGTTTTCCTGCTTGATTTCGACGCCGGCCGGCTTCGGCAGCGACAGGGTGCCCTTCGGGCCCTTGACGCTGACCTGATCGGCCTGGACGGTGAGTTCGACGCCCTTCGGGAGGGAGATCGGCTTCTTGGCTACGCGGGACATGTGAGTGCTCCTTCCCTTAGGCCACGAAGCACAGGACTTCGCCACCGACGCCGGCCTGACGGGCCTGCGCATCGGTCATGATGCCCTTGGACGTGGAAATGATGGCAACGCCCAGACCGCCGAGAACCTTCGGCAGCTCGGTCTTGCCGCGATACTGGCGCAGACCCGAACGCGACACGCGCTTGAGCGTATCGATGACCGGGCGGCCCTCGAAATACTTCAGCACGATTTCCAGTTCGGACTTGTTGTTCTCGATCGCGTTGACGCGCAGATCGCTGATATAGCCTTCGGCCTTCAGCACTTCCGCGATCGCAACCTTGATCTTGGAGGACGGCATCTTCACCGTCGGCTTGCCAACCGCGGCCGCATTCTTGATGCGGACCAGCAGGTCGGCGATGGGATCAGTCATGCTCATGGTGTCTACCTTTGAGTGCACCGATATCCGCTTTCGCGAAAATCTTGTGTGGTGGAGCGGTGGAATGACGCAGGGGGTGAAGCGCGCAACCGCCGGAGGAACCCGCGGCGGCTGCCATACCCGTCCCTGCCGCGAGGCAAGGAGCGGGAGTATACGACAAAAAGTCCGACTTGCGTCGGACTCGTTGTCTGAACGACACGCGGGCGGCTAGACCGCCCTGCCCGGCCCCGCGAACGGGACCGGCGCCGCTGGCATTACCAGCTGGCCTTGCGCAGGCCCGGAACGTCGCCGTTCATGGTCGCCTTGCGCAGCATGTTGCGGCCCAGGCCGAACTTGCCGTAGACGCCACGCGGGCGGCCGGACAGTTCGCAACGGGTCCGCTGGCGGCTCGGCGACGAATCGCGCGGCAGCTTCTGCAGCTTGGTCACGGCCTCGGCCTTCTCGTCGTACGAGGCGGTGCCGGAGGCGATGATCTTCTTCAGCGCATCACGCTTGTCGGCGAACTTCTTCGCCAGCTTCTTGCGCTTGATGTCGCGGTTGACCATGGAGGTCTTTGCCATCTGTAAATCCTCGGGATTCGAGAGTGGGGATTGGAGATTTCCAGAACCCGGGATGTGACGGGCGCAGCGCCCTTCCATCCCGAATCCCGAATCCCGAATCCCGTCTGTCAATCAGTTACGGAACGGGAACTTGAACGCTTCGAGCAGCGCCTTGGCTTCGGCGTCGGTCTTGGCGGTGGTGGTGATGGCGATATCCATACCGCGGATCGCGTCGACGGCGTCGAAGTCGATTTCCGGGAAGATGATCTGCTCCTTCACGCCCATGTTGAAGTTGCCGCGGCCGTCGAACGAACGACCCGAGACACCACGGAAGTCGCGCACGCGCGGCAGCGAGATGTTGATCAGGCGGTCCAGGAACTCGTACATCTTGGCGCGACGCAGCGTGGTCTTGCAGCCGATCGGCCAACCATCGCGGATCTTGAACGACGCCACCGAGATGCGCGACTTGGTCACCACCGGCTTCTGGCCGGAGACCTTGGCCATGTCGGCGACGGCGTTTTCCAGGATCTTCTTGTTCGTCGCGGCTTCGCCCACGCCCATGTTCAGCGTGACCTTGACCAGCTTCGGCACTTCCATCGGATTGGTGTAACCGAACTTCTTCATCAGAGCCGGTACCACTTCTTCCTTGTAGATCTTTTCGAGACGGGAAGTCATTGTGTCATTCCTCAGGCGTCGAGCGCCTCACCGCTGGAGCGGAACACACGCAGTTTGCGTCCATCCTCCAGCACCTTGAAGCCAACGCGGTCGCCCTTGCCCGTGGCCGGGTTGAGGATCGCAACGTTGGAAATATGGATCGACGCTTCGCGCTCGACCACGCCGCCGGCGACGCCCGCCTGCGGGTTCGGCTTGGTGTGGCGCTTGACGATGTTCGCGTTGGAGACGACCACGCGGTCGCCGTCGACGCGGACGACTTCGCCCTGCTTGCCCTTGTCCTTGCCGGTGGTGACGACGACCTGGTCGCCCTTCTTGATACGGTTAGCCATGTGTATGTCCTCCGCTCACAGCACTTCGGGAGCGAGCGAGACGATCTTCATGAACTTCTCGGACCGCAGCTCGCGGGTCACAGGCCCGAAGATGCGCGTGCCGATCGGCTCCTGCTTGTTGTTGAGCAACACCGCGGCGTTGCCGTCGAAGCGGATCAACGAACCGTCCGGACGACGCACACCCTTGCGGGTACGCACGACGACGGCGTCGTAGACTTCGCCCTTCTTGACCTTGCCGCGCGGGATCGCGTCCTTGACGGTGACCTTGATGATGTCGCCAATGTGCGCGTAGCGGCGCTTGGAGCCGCCGAGCACCTTGATGCACATCACTTCCTTGGCACCGGAATTGTCGGCGACGTCGAGGTAGCTCTGCATCTGGATCATGATTCAGATCTCCCTTATTCGGCCGCGCGGGTGACGATTTCCACCACCCGCCAGTTCTTGGTCTTGGACATCGGCGCAATCTCGGTCACGCGCACGACATCGCCTTCGTTGCAGGCGTTGTCGGCGTCGTGGGCGTGGAGCTTGGTCGAGCGCTTGATGTACTTGCCGTACAGCGCATGCTTGACCTGACGCTCCACCAGCACGGTGACGGTCTTGTCCATCTTGTTGCTGACCACACGGCCTTCGACCGTGCGCAGCGTCTTGCTTTCGTTATTGTCGCTCATCGCGGCCATCCTTACTTCGTGCTGCCGAGCAGGTGCTTGACGCGAGCGATCTCGCGGCGCACCCGGCGGGTTTCGTGAGTCTTCGGCAGCTGCCCGGTGACCTGCTGCATGCGCAGGGCGAACTGCTCCTTGCGCAGATCGGTCAGGTGGGCCTTCAGATCGTCGGCCGACTTCTCGCGGAGTTGTTTGATGTCCATCAGCGTACCGTCCGGGTCACGAAGGTGGTGGTCACCGAAAGCTTGGCAGCGGCCAGGCGGAACGCCTCGCGCGCGACATCTTCGCCGACGCCTTCGATTTCATAGATCATGCGACCGGGCTGGATCTGCGCGACCCAGTACTCGACGTTACCCTTACCGGAGCCCATTCGCACTTCGATCGGCTTCTTGGTGATCGGCTTGTCCGGGAACACGCGGATCCACATCTTGCCGCCGCGCTTGACGTAGCGGCTGATCGAGCGGCGCGCCGCTTCGATCTGGCGCGCGGTCAGCTGACCGTGCGCCGTGGCCTTCAGCCCGTACTCGCCGAAGCTGACGGCGTTTCCGCTCCATGCCAGGCCGTCGTTACGACCCTTGTGCATCTTGCGGTATTTGGTTCGCTTGGGTTGCAACATTGCCGTTACCTCGCTTCACGGGCCGGACGCGACGGACGGTCGCCACGGTCGCCGCGATCGTTACGATCGTTGCGCGGGGAATCGTCCTGCTTTTCCTGGCCAACCTGGGAGAAATCGAAGATCTCGCCCTTGTAGATCCAGACCTTGATGCCGATGATGCCGTAGGTCGTCTTGGCTTCGGCGAAGCCGTAGTCGATGTCGGCACGCAGCGTGTGCAGCGGCACGCGGCCCTCGCGGTACCACTCGGAACGGGCGATTTCCGCACCGTTCAGACGGCCGGCGACGTTGACCTTGATGCCCAGGGCACCCAGGCGCATCGCGTTGCCGACCGAGCGCTTCATCGCGCGGCGGAACATGATGCGACGCTCCAGCTGCTGCGCGATCGACTCGGCGACCAGCTGCGCGTCCAGCTCCGGCTTGCGCACTTCGGTGACGTTGATGTGGGCGGGGACGCCCATCATCTCGCTCACTTCCTTGCGCAGCTTCTCGATGTCCTCACCGCGCTTGCCGATCACCACGCCCGGGCGGGCGGTGTGGATCGTCACGCGCGCGGTCTTGGCCGGACGCTCGATCAGGATCTTGCTGATGCCCGCCTGCGCCAGCTTCTTGCGCAGCATTTCGCGGACCTTGAGGTCGGCTGCCAGGTAACCGGCGAACTCGGCCTTGTTGGCGTACCACTTGGAATTCCAGTCCTTGGCGATACCCAGGCGGATTCCGATCGGATGAACTTTATGACCCATCGTCTTTTCCTTTCCGCTTACTTGGCGGCGCCCACAACCACAGTGATGTGGCTGGTGCGCTTGAGGATGCGGGTACCGCGGCCTTTCGCCCGCGCCATGAAACGCTTCAGGGTCGGACCTTCATCAACCATGATGGTCTTGACCTTCAGCTCGTCGACATCCGCGCCTTGATTGTTCTCGGCATTGGCGATCGCCGACTCCACCACCTTCTTGATCAGGTGGGCAGCCTTCTTGTCCGAGAACTTCAGCAGGTTGACCGCCCGCTCGGCGGAAAGACCACGGACCTGGTCGGCGACCAGGCGGGCCTTCTGCGGGGAGATGCGCGCGGTGCGCAGGATTGCTTTCGCTTCCATCGTCATCTCTCCTTACCGGCCCGACTTCTTGTCGCCACCGTGACCCTTGAAGGTCCGGGTGACGGCAAATTCGCCGAGCTTGTGGCCGACCATGTTCTCGTTGACCAGCACCGGAACGTGGTTCTTGCCGTTATGCACGGCGATGGTGAAACCCACCATCTCCGGCAGGATCATCGAGCGACGCGACCAGGTCTTGATCGGACGCTTGCTACCGGCCGCGGCCTCCACCTTCTTGACGAGGTGGTGATCGACGAACGGGCCCTTCTTGAGTGAACGTGCCATGGTCGATTAGCCCCTACGATCGCGGACGATGAATTGTTCGGTGCGCTTGTTATGGCGCGTCTTGTAACCCTTGGTCGGGACACCCCACGGGGTGACCGGATGCGGATTACCCTGACCGGCCTTCGCCTCACCACCACCGTGCGGGTGGTCGACCGGGTTCATGGCCGCACCGCGAACGGTCGGACGCACGCCGCGCCAGCGCTTGGCGCCCGCCTTGCCCAGCTTCTCGAGGTTGTGCTCGTCGTTGCCGACTTCGCCGATGGTGGCGCGGCACTCGGACGGCACCTTGCGCATTTCGCCGGAGCGCAGACGCAGGGTGGCGTAGATGCCTTCACGCGCGACCAGCTGCACCGCGGCGCCGGCGGCACGCGCGATCTGCGCGCCCTTGCCCGGCTTCAGCTCGATCCCGTGGACGGTGGTACCGACCGGGATGTTGCGCAGCGGCAGGGTGTTGCCGGTCTTGATCGGCGCATCCGAACCCGCGATCACCTGATCGCCGGCCTTCAGGCCCTTCGGCGCGATGATGTAGCGGCGCTCGCCGTCGGCGTAGCACAGCAGGGCGATATGGGCGGTGCGGTTGGGATCGTATTCGATCCGCTCCACGCGCGCCGGGATACCTTCCTTGTTGCGCTTGAAGTCGATGACGCGGTAGTGCTGCTTGTGGCCACCGCCGACGTGGCGGGTGGTGATGCGGCCGTGGTGGTTACGACCACCGGACTTGCTCTGCTTTTCCACCAGTGCAGCGTGCGGGGCGCCCTTGTGCAGATCGGGCGTGACCACGCGCACGGCCGAACGACGGCCTGCGGAGGTGGGCTTGAATTTCATCAATGGCATGGGATGTACCTCAGGCCTTGGCCGTTACGTCGATGGACTGGCCTTCGGCCAGACGCACGTACGCCTTGCGCCAATCGCCGCGACGACCGCTGCGCGAACGGAAGGACTTGTTCTTGCCCTTGACGTTCAACACGTTGACCGACTCGACCTTGACGTCGAACAGCTGCTCGACCGCGGCCTTGACATCGGCCTTGGTGGCTTCGTTCGAAATCTCGAAGACGTACTGATTGGAGAGTTCCTGCAGGCGCGCGGTCTTTTCGGAGACACGCGGAGCGCGCAGCACGCTGAAGATTTTTTCGTTGCTGCTCATGCCAGCCACTCCTCGACCTTCTTGACCGCATCGGCGGTGATCACGACCGTGTCGGCCCCGACCAGCGACACCGGATCCAGGCCCTGCACGTCGCGCACTTCCACGTAGGGAAGGTTGCGGGCGGACAGGTACAGATGCTCGGACGCTTCTTCGGTCACGATCAGCGGGCGCTTGCCCACTTCCAGACCCTTCAGCTTCTCGACCAGGCCCTTGGTCTTGCTGGCCTCGACGTCGAACGCGTCGACGACCATCAGGCGGCCCTGGCGGTTCAGTTCCGAGAGGATCGCGCAGATGGCCGCGCGGTACATCTTGCGGTTGACCTTCTGCTCGAAGCTGCGCGGCTTGGCCGCGAAGGTCACGCCACCGCCGACGAAGATCGGAGCGGTCAGCGCGCCGTGGCGAGCGCCACCGCCCTTCTGCTTCTTCGACTTCTTGGTGGTGCCGTTGACTTCCGAACGCGTCTTCTGCGCCTTGGTGCCGGCGCGGCCGGCGTTGCGATAGGCGACGACGACCTGGTGAACCAGATCCTCGCTGAAATCGCGGCCGAACACGGCGTCGGAGACCGAGACCTTGTTGTTGCTACCCGTGATAACGAGTTCCATCGTCATCTCTCCTTATGCCTTGCTAGCCGGACGCACGATCACGTCGCCACCGGCAGCGCCAGGCACAGCGCCGCGAATGGCGATCAGGCCACGCTCGACGTCGACCTTGACCACTTCCAGATTCTGCGTGCTCTGCTGCACCGCGCCCATGTGGCCGGACATCTTCTTGCCCGGGAAAACGCGACCCGGGGTCTGGCGCTGACCCAGCGAACCCGGCGCGCGATGCGACAGCGAGTTACCGTGGGTGGCATCGCCCATGCGGAAGTTGTGCCGCTTGATGGTGCCCTGGAAGCCCTTACCCTTGGTGACGCCCTGGA
The DNA here is from genome assembly GCF_040529055.1 of Xanthomonas sontii. Lineage (NCBI taxonomy): Bacteria > Pseudomonadati > Pseudomonadota > Gammaproteobacteria > Lysobacterales > Lysobacteraceae > Xanthomonas > Xanthomonas sontii. The sequence goes on from NZ_CP132342.1 coordinate 4,739,745, forward strand.
CATCGACCTTCTGGCCGACGGCGAAGATGTCCGCCTTGATTTCGCCGCCGACGGCGAACTCGCCCAGCTGCGCGTCCTCGACGCGGAACTCCCACAGGCCGCGACCCGCTTCGACCTTCGCCTTGGCGAAATGGCCGGACGCCGGCTTGTTGACCAGCGCGGCGCGACGGGCGCCCACGGTGATCTGCACGGCGCTGTAGCCGTCGGCTTCGACGGTCTTGAGCTGGGTGATGCGGTTCGGGGTCGCTTCGATCAGGGTGACCGGGATGGAGCGGCCGTCTTCGGTGAAGACGCGGCTCATGCCGGCCTTGCGGCCCACGAAGCCCAACGAATACTTCTTCGTCATGGTCGTAGTCCTCAGGTCAACTTGATCTGGACATCGACGCCAGCCGCGAGCTCGAGCTTCATCAGCGCGTCCACGGTCTTGTCGTTGGGGTCGACGATGTCGAGCACGCGCTTGTGCGTGCGGGTCTCGTACTGGTCACGCGCGTCCTTGTCGACGTGCGGGGAAACGAGGATGGTGTAGCGTTCGATCTTGGTCGGCAGCGGGATCGGGCCACGCACTTGCGCGCCGGTCCGCTTGGCCGTCTCGACGATCTCGCTGGCCGAACGGTCGATCAAACGATGATCGAACGCCTTCAGCCGAATCCGGATCTTTTGGTCCGCCATGACGGTGGGTTCCTTCGTTAAAAGAGCGACGGGCAAGGCCTCTGGGATACCTGCCCCGGTTGTTTCCTGATGTCGTACCGCAGAGCATCCGGCTCGGCGGGGGCATTCCTCCGCCCCAAAAACTGGGGCAGACCAGTCGACCCGGCCTGCCCAGACGGAAAAGTATAATGCGCAGCTAGAGCAGCGTCAACAACCCGGGGCTGTTGAGTGCTCCATGCGACGCGACCTTCCCGGTCCTGCGAACACGAGCGGCGTCCTGCCTCTCTTTTCGCTGTCTTACCGGCGCCCTACCCAGGAACGCCGAGCCGTGCATTATAGCGACGACTTCACGCCTCCGCAACACCTCGCAACAACAAATCGCCAGAACATTCGCCTGCCCGGAAACGACGAAGGGCCGGCTTACGCCGACCCCTCGCGATGCCGGCGACCGAGGTCGCTGGCGATTCCAGCCGGCGGCCTTCGCCGCCGGAGGGCATTACTTGATGATCTTGGCCACCACGCCGGCGCCGACGGTGCGGCCGCCTTCGCGGATCGCGAAGCGCAGGCCTTCGTCCATCGCCACCGGGTTGATCAGCGTCACCACCATCTTGACGTTGTCGCCCGGCATCACCATTTCCACGCCTTCCGGCAGCTGCACCGCACCGGTGATGTCGGTGGTGCGGAAGTAGAACTGCGGACGGTAGCCCTTGAAGAACGGGGTGTGACGGCCGCCCTCGTCCTTCGACAGCACGTACACCTCGGCTTCGAACTCGGTGTGCGGCTTGATCGAACCCGGCTTGCACAGCACCTGGCCGCGCTCCACGTCGTCACGCTTGGTGCCACGCAGCAGCAGGCCCGCGTTGTCGCCCGCCTGACCCTGGTCCAGCAGCTTGCGGAACATTTCCACGCCGGTCACGGTGGTCTTCTGCGTCGCACGGATGCCGACGATTTCGATTTCGTCGCCCACCTTGATGATGCCGCGCTCGATACGACCGGTCACCACGGTGCCGCGGCCCGAGATCGAGAACACGTCTTCCACCGGCATCAGGAACGGCTTGTCCACGTCGCGCTGCGGCTCCGGGATGAACGAGTCCAGCGCGTTCACCAGCTTCAGGATCGCCGGCACGCCGATCTCGCTCTGGTCGCCTTCCAGCGCCAGACGGGCCGAACCGTGGATGATCGGGGTGTCGTCGCCCGGGAAGTCGTACTTGCTCAGCAGCTCGCGCACTTCCATCTCGACCAGCTCGAGCAGCTCGGCGTCGTCGACCATGTCGGCCTTGTTCAGGAACACCACGATGTGCGGCACGCCGACCTGACGCGACAGCAGGATGTGCTCGCGGGTCTGCGGCATCGGGCCGTCAGCGGCCGAACACACCAGGATCGCGCCGTCCATCTGCGCCGCACCGGTGATCATGTTCTTGACGTAGTCCGCGTGACCCGGGCAATCCACGTGCGCGTAGTGGCGCGTCGGGGATTCGTATTCCACGTGGGCGGTCGAGATCGTGATGCCGCGCGCCTTCTCTTCCGGCGCCGCGTCGATCGCGTCGTACGCCTTGAACTCGCCGCCGAAGCGCTCTGCGCCGATCTTGGTCAGCGCCGCGGTCAGCGTGGTCTTGCCGTGGTCGACGTGACCGATGGTGCCGACGTTGACGTGCGGCTTGGTGCGCTCGAACTTACCCTTTGCCATGTCTTCTCTACCTCGTGATTCGTATTGGGGGACGAGCGAGCGGGATGCGGCGCGGATCGGGTCCGCGGCACGCATCCCGTCGCTCTAATCTCAGTTCTTCTTGATGACCGAGTCGGCGATGTTGGCCGGCGCTTCGGCGTAGTGGTCGAACTCCATCGAGAAGGTGGCGCGACCCTGCGACATCGAGCGCAGCGTGGTGGCGTAGCCGAACATTTCGCCCAGCGGCACCATCGCGTTGATCACCTTGCCCGACGGGCTGTCGTCCTGGCCCTGCAGGATGCCGCGACGACGGCTCACGTCGCCCATCACGTCGCCCAGGTAATCCTCCGGGGTGACGATCTCGACCTTCATGATCGGCTCCAGCAGCACCGGGTTGGCCTTGTTGAAGCCTTCCTTGAAGCCCATCGAGCCGGCGATCTTGAACGCCATTTCCGACGAGTCGACGTCATGGTACGAACCGTCGATCAGGCGCACCTTGACGTCCACGATCGGATAGCCGGCCATCACGCCGTTGGCCACCGCTTCCTGGATGCCCTTGTCCACCGCCGGGATGTATTCCTTCGGCACCACGCCGCCGACAATCGCGTTCTCGAAGGTGTAGCCCTGGCCGCGTTCCTGCGGCTCGATCTCGAGCACCACGTGACCGTACTGGCCCTTACCGCCGGACTGACGCACGAACTTGCCTTCCTGCTTGACCGCCTTGCGGATGGTCTCGCGGTAGGCCACCTGCGGCTTGCCGACGTTGGCTTCGACGTTGAACTCACGCTTCATGCGGTCGACGATGATTTCCAGGTGCAGCTCGCCCATGCCGCGGATGATGGTCTGGCCGGACTCTTCGTCGGTGTTGACGCGGAACGAGGGATCTTCCTGCGCCAGACGGCTCAGCGCGATGCCCATCTTTTCCTGGTCCGACTTGGTCTTCGGCTCGACCGCCATCGAGATCACCGGCTCCGGGAACACCATGCGCTCCAGGGTGATGATGTGGTCCTGCGCGCACAGCGTGTCGCCGGTGGTGACGTCCTTCAGGCCCACCGCCGCGGCGATGTCGCCCGCGCGCACTTCCTTGATCTCTTCGCGGTTGTTGGAGTGCATCTGCAGGATGCGACCCACGCGCTCCTTCTTCGACTTGACCGGGTTGTACACCTGGTCGCCGGAGTTCAGCGTGCCCGAGTAGACGCGGAAGAAGGTCAGCGAGCCGACGAACGGGTCGGTCATGATCTTGAACGCCAGCGCCGAGAACGGGGCGTTGTCGGTGGCCGGACGGCTGTCTTCCTTCTCGTCCTCGTCGATGCCCTTGACCGGCGGACGGTCGCTGGGCGACGGCAGCAGCTGGATCACGCCGTCGAGCATGGCCTGCACGCCCTTGTTCTTGAACGCGGTACCGCAGTACACCGGCACCACTTCCACCTTCAGGGTGCGCTCGCGCAGACCGCCCAGGATCTCGGCCTCGGACAGGTCGCCCTCGTTGAGGTACTTGTCCATCAGGTCTTCGTTGGCTTCGGCCGCGGCCTCAACCATGAACGCGCGCGCTTCGGTGGCCTTGTCGACCAGGTGCGCGGGGATGTCGCGGTATTCGAACACGGTGCCCTGCGAGGCGGTATCCCAGTGGATCGCCTTCATCTTGACCAGGTCGACCACGCCCTCGAAGCCGTCTTCGGCGCCGATCGGCACCTGCATCGGCACCGGGTAGGCGCCCAGGCGGGCCTTCAGCTGCTCGACGACCTTGTCGAAGTTGGCGCCGGTGCGGTCCATCTTGTTGACGAACGCCAGACGCGGCACCGCGTACTTGTTGGCCTGACGCCACACGGTCTCGGACTGCGGCTGCACGCCGCCGACCGCGCACAGCACGAACACCGCGCCGTCGAGCACGCGCAGCGAGCGCTCGACTTCGATGGTGAAGTCCACGTGCCCGGGAGTGTCGATGATGTTGAAGCGGTGCTGCGGCATGGACTTGTCCATGCCGGTCCAGAACGCGGTGGTGGCCGCGGAGGTGATCGTGATGCCACGCTCCTGCTCCTGCTCCATCCAGTCCATCGTCGCGGCACCGTCATGCACCTCGCCGATCTTGTGGCTGACGCCGGTGTAGAACAGGATGCGTTCGGAGGTGGTGGTCTTGCCGGCATCGATGTGAGCCATGATGCCGAAGTTGCGGTAACGCTCGATGGGAGTGGTACGGGCCACAGGGAGCCTCTCAAATTTCTTGGATTTCGGATGGCCGAACGCCGCCTTGCGGCGGCCTTCGGATTTGTGCCACGCGCAACGGCGCGGCTAGCGGCACTCAGATGGTGCCAGCGGGCCCCGTTTCCAAGGCCCGGAAGGTCACCAGCGGTAGTGCGCGAACGCCTTGTTCGCTTCCGCCATGCGGTGAGTCTCTTCGCGCTTCTTGATGGCGCCGCCACGGTTTTCCGAAGCATCGACCAGCTCGGCCGCGAGCTTGCGCGGCATCGAGTTCTCGCCGCGCTTGCGCGCCGAGTCGATCAGCCAGCGCATCGCCAGCGCCATGCGACGGGAGGAACGCACCTCGACCGGCACCTGGTAGGTGGCACCACCGACGCGGCGGGACTTGACTTCGACCGCCGGAGCGACGTTGTCCAGCGCCTTCTGCACCAGTTCGATGGCGTTGGGGTTCTTCTCGCCGATCACGTCCATCGCGCCGTACACGATCTTTTCGGCGACCGACTTCTTGCCGCTCAGCATCACCATGTTGATGAAGCGGGCGATGGTTTCGCTCCCGTGCTTGGGGTCCGGGAGAACGGCGCGCTGCGGCGTATTACCTTTACGAGACATGTGTACTTTCCCTTAGCTCTTCGGGCGCTTGGCGCCGTACTTGGAACGACCCTGGCGACGCTTGGCGACGCCGGCGGCGTCGAGCGAACCGCGCACGGTGTGGTAGCGCACGCCCGGCAGATCCTTGACGCGGCCGCCGCGGATCAGGACCACGGAGTGCTCCTGCAGGTTATGGCCTTCGCCGCCGATGTAGCTGATGACCTCTTCCTGGTTGGTCAGGCGCACCTTGGCGACCTTGCGCAGGGCCGAGTTCGGCTTCTTCGGGGTGGTGGTGTACACGCGCGTGCAGACGCCACGGCGCTGCGGGCACTTGTCCAGCGCCGGAGAGGCGCTCTTGTAGGTGGTCGCCTGCCGCGGCTTGCGGACCAGCTGGTTGATCGTCGCCATCAGTGGATTCTTCTGATTGAGGCCGTCGGGCCTGGATGCGTGAAAACGAAGGCAGGCCGAAGGACGGCCTGCCGAGACAGGAAAGTATAGCGGGCAAGTCAAAGCGCCGTCAACACAACGGAATTTTTACTTGCTGGCCCATCCGGGGCCGGAATACGGGGCGCTTCCGCTGCGCCCCCTTTCGCGTGGTAGACCGGCCCCGCGGGCGGGACCGGTCCGGCGTGTTGCTTACTCTTCGCTGCCGGCAGCCGCCGGGGCGGAGGTCTCGACCGCCGGCTCGGCGCTGCCGCCGGACAGGGTCTGCATCTCCGACTCGGTCAGGCCGCTGGCGTTGCGGCGGCGCGTGTTGTGGTACGCCAGGCCGGTACCGGCCGGGATCAGGCGACCCACGATCACGTTTTCCTTCAGGCCGCGCAGCGTGTCGCTGGTGCCGCGGACCGCCGCCTCGGTGAGGACGCGGGTGGTCTCCTGGAACGACGCGGCCGAGATGAACGACTCGGTCGCCAGCGACGCCTTGGTGATGCCCAGCAGCACCGGCTCGTACTTGGCCGGCAGCTCGTTGCGGGTCACCAGGCGGGCGTTCTCCTCGATGACGCGCTGGCGCTCGGCCTGCTCGCCGTTGAGGAACTTGCTGTTGCCCTGGTCGGTGATCTCGACCTTGCGCAGCATCTGCCGGGTGATGACCTCGATGTGCTTGTCGTTGATCTTCACGCCCTGCAGGCGGTACACGTCCTGGATTTCCTTGACCAGGTACGCGGCCAGCGGCTCGACGCCCAGCAGACGCAGGATGTCCTGCGGGCTCGGCTCGCCGTCCACCACGGTTTCGCCCTTGGCCACGTGCTCGCCTTCGAACACGATGATCTGGCGGTACTTCGGGATCAGCTCTTCGTGCTCCGACCCGTCGGTGTCCTTGATGATCAGGCGCTGCTTGCCCTTGGTGTCCTTGCCGAAGCTGATGATGCCCGAACGCTCGGCCAGGATCGCCGGATCCTTCGGCTTGCGCGCTTCGAACAGGTCGGCCACGCGCGGCAGACCACCGGTGATGTCGCGGGTCTTGGACGCTTCCTGCGGGATCTTGGCGACCACATCGCCCACGCCGACCGGCGCGCCGTCCTGCAGGTTGACGATCGAGCGCGGCGGCAGCAGGTACTGCGCCGGCAGATCGGTGCCCGGGATGGTCAGGTCGTTGCCCTTGGCGTCGACGATGCGCACGATCGGGCGCAGGTCCTTGGCCTGGGTGCCGCGACGCTTCGGATCGGTGATCTCGCGCGAGGCCAGGCCGGTCAGTTCGTCGGTCTTCTCGATGACGGTGACGCCGTCGATGAAGTCGATGAAGCGGATGAAACCGGCCACTTCCGACACGATCGGGTGGTTGTGCGGATCCCAGTTCGCCACCGACTGGCCGGCCTTGACCGCGTCACCGTCCTTGGCGGTGATGGTGGCGCCGTACGGCAGCTTGTAGCGCTCGCGCTCGCGGCCGTGGCCGTCGAGCACCGACAGTTCGCCCGAACGCGACACCGCCACCAGCGAACCGTTGGCGTGCTCGACCGACTTGAGGTTGTTGAACTTGATCGAACCGGTGGTCTTGACCGTGATGTTGTCCACCGCCGCCGCACGCGAAGCCGCGCCGCCGATGTGGAAGGTACGCATGGTCAGCTGGGTACCCGGCTCGCCGATCGACTGCGCGGCGATGACGCCGACCGCTTCGCCGATGTTGACCAGGTGGCCACGGGCCAGGTCGCGGCCGTAGCAACGCGCGCACACGCCGAACGCCGATTCGCAGGTGATGGTCGAGCGGACCTTGACCGACTGCACGCCGGCCTCTTCCAGCTTGGCCACCCACTGCTCGTCGAGCAGGGTGTTGCGGGTGACGATCGGATCCTCGTCGTTGCCCGGCAGGAACACGTCCTCGGCCACCACGCGGCCGAGCACGCGGTCGCGCAACGGCTCGACCACGTCGCCGCCTTCCACGATCGGGGTCATGGTCAGGCCGTCGGTGGTGCCGCAATCCGGCTCGGTGATCACCACGTCCTGCGCCACGTCGACCAGGCGACGGGTCAGGTAACCGGAGTTGGCGGTCTTCAGCGCGGTATCGGCCAGACCCTTACGGGCACCGTGGGTGGAGTTGAAGTACTCCTGCACGTTCAGGCCTTCGCGGAAGTTCGCCTTGATCGGCGTCTCGATGATCGAGCCGTCCGGGCGGGCCATCAGGCCGCGCATGCCGGCCAGCTGACGGATCTGCGCCTGCGAACCACGCGCGCCGGAGTCGGCCATGATGTACAGCGAGTTCATCGACTTCTGGTCGATGGTCTCGCCCTTGGCGTTGACCACCTTCTCGGTGCCGATGGTGTCCATCATCGCCTTGGCGATACGCTCGTTGGTGCGCGACCAGATGTCCACGACCTTGTTGTAGCGCTCGCCGGCGGTGACCAGACCGGACTGGTACTGCTCCTGGATTTCCAGCACTTCCTGCTCGGCTTCGCCGAGGATGCCCTTCTTCTCCGACGGGATCAGCATGTCGTCGATGCCGATCGACACGCCGGCACGGGTCGCGTAGGCGAAGCCGGTGTACATCAGCTTGTCGGCGAACACGACGCTGTCCTTCAAACCCAGCTGGCGGTAGCTGGAGTTGATCAGGCGGCTGATGTTCTTCTTGGTCAGCTCGGTGTTGGCCAGCGCGAACGGCAGGCCTTCCGGCAGGATCTCGGCCAGCAGCGCGCGCCCGATCGTGGTGTCCACGATCGAGGCCTTCTTGGTGCGGTTGCCGTCCTCGTCGATCACCGTCTCGGTGATGCGGACCTTGACCTTGGCGTGCAGTTCGACCGCACGGTTGTCGTAGGCGCGCTTCACTTCGGCGATGTTGGCGAAGACCATGCCCTCGCCCTTCTTGTTCTCCAGGGCGCGGGTCATGTAGTACAGACCCAGCACCACGTCCTGCGACGGCACGATGATCGGCTCGCCGTTGGCCGGCGACAGGATGTTGTTGGTGGACATCATCAGCGCGCGCGCTTCCAGCTGCGCTTCCAGCGACAGCGGCACGTGCACGGCCATCTGGTCACCGTCGAAGTCGGCGTTGAACGCGGTACAGACCAGCGGGTGCAGCTGGATCGCCTTGCCTTCGATCAGCACCGGCTCGAACGCCTGGATACCCAGACGGTGCAGGGTCGGCGCACGGTTCAGCAGCACCGGGTGCTCGCGGATCACCTCTTCCAGGATGTCCCAGACTTCGGCTTCTTCGCGCTCGACCAGCTTCTTGGCGGCCTTGATGGTGGTGGCCAGGCCGCGACGCTGCAGCTTGGCGAACACGAACGGCTTGAACAGCTCCAGCGCCATCTTCTTCGGCAGGCCGCACTCGTGCAGACGCAGGGTCGGGCCGACCACGATCACCGAACGGCCGGAGTAGTCCACGCGCTTGCCGAGCAGGTTCTGACGGAACCGGCCCTGCTTGCCCTTGATCATGTCGGCCAGCGACTTCAGCGGGCGCTTGTTGGTGCCGGTGATGGCACGGCCGCGACGGCCGTTGTCCAGCAGCGCATCGACCGATTCCTGCAGCATGCGCTTTTCGTTGCGCACGATGATGTCCGGCGCGTTCAGCTCGAGCAGGCGGCGCAGGCGGTTGTTGCGGTTGATGACGCGGCGGTACAGATCGTTCAGATCGGAGGTCGCGAAGCGGCCGCCGTCCAGCGGCACCAGCGGACGCAGATCCGGCGGCAGCACCGGCAGCACGGTCATCACCATCCACTCCGGACGGTTGCCGGACTCGATGAAGGCCTCGATCAGCTTGATGCGCTTGGTCAGACGCTTGAGCTTGGTTTCCGAACCGGTGCTGGCGATCTCTTCGCGCAGGCGGGTCATTTCCGACTGCAGGTCGATGGTGCGCAGCAGTTCGTACACGGCCTCGGCGCCCATGGCGGCGTCGAAGTCGTCGCCGTGCTCCTGACGCGCGGTCAGGTACTGCTCTTCGGTCAGCAGCTGGCGGCGCTCCAGGGCGGTCAGGCCCGGCTCGGTCACCACGTAGGCTTCGAAGTACAGCACGCGCTCGATGTCGCGCAGGGTCATGTCCAGCATCAGGCCGATGCGCGACGGCAGCGACTTCAGGAACCAGATGTGCGCGACCGGCGAGGCCAGGTCGATGTGGCCCATGCGCTCGCGACGCACCTTGGCCAGGGTCACTTCGGTGCCGCACTTCTCGCAGACCACGCCGCGGTGCTTCATGCGCTTGTACTTGCCGCACAGACACTCGTAGTCCTTGATCGGGCCGAAGATGGCGGCGCAGAACAGGCCGTCGCGCTCGGGCTTGAAGGTCCGGTAGTTGATGGTTTCCGGCTTCTTCACTTCGCCGAAGGACCACGAACGGATCAGGTCCGGCGAGGCCAGCGCGATCTTGATCGCGTCGAAGTCCAGCGTCTGGCGCTGCTGGTTGAAGAGGTTGAGCAGGTCTTTCATTTGATTTCTCCGGGAATCGGGAATAGCGAATAGGGAATCGTTGGAAGCGGAGAGGCGGGACAGGAAACGCCGGCGGCCTGTGGGCAAACGCCCGGGCGGTTTCCTAGTCCCGACTCCTCATTCCCTGCCCTCAGTCTTCCAGTTCCATGTTGATCGCCAGCGAGCGGATTTCCTTCACCAGCACGTTGAAGGACTCCGGCATGCCGGCGACCATCTCGTGCTCGCCGTCGACGATGTTCTTGTACATCTGGTTGCGGCCCTGCACGTCGTCGGACTTCACCGTCAGCATTTCCTGCAGGGTGTAGGCCGCGCCGTAGGCTTCCAGCGCCCAGACTTCCATTTCGCCGAAGCGCTGGCCGCCGAACTGCGCCTTGCCGCCCAGCGGCTGCTGGGTGACCAGCGAGTACGGACCGGTGGAGCGCGCGTGCATCTTGTCGTCGACCAGGTGGTTCAGCTTCAGCATGTGCATGTAGCCGACCGTGGTGTGGCGATCGAACGCCTCGCCGGTGCGGCCGTCGTACAGCTGGGTCTGGCCGCTGATCGGCAGGTCGGCGAGCTCGAGCATGTGCTTGATCTCGGCCTCGGTGGCACCGTCGAACACCGGGGTGGCCATCGGCACGCCGTCGGTCAGGTTCTTCGACAACGCCAGCAGCTCCGCGTCGCTGAACTGGTCCAGATCCACGCGGTCCTCGCCCAGCTTCTGGTCGTGGTTGTAGATCTGCGCCAGGAACTTGCGCAGGTCGGCGACCTTGGCCTGGGCCTCGAGCATGTTCTGGATCTTGCGACCCAGGCCCTTGGCGGCCCAGCCCAGGTGCACTTCCAGCACCTGGCCGATGTTCATACGCGACGGCACGCCCAGCGGGTTCAGCACGATGTCCACGGTCTCGCCGTTGGCCATGTACGGCATGTCCTCGATCGGCTGGATCATCGACACGACACCCTTGTTGCCGTGGCGACCGGCCATCTTGTCGCCGGGCTGGATGCGGCGCTTCACCGCCAGGAACACCTTGACCATCTTCAGCACGCCCGGGGCGAGGTCGTCGCCGGCGGTGATCTTGCCGCGCTTGTCGGCGAAGCGACGCTCGAACTCCTTCTCGTGCGCCTGGATCTGCTTCTGCGCGCGCTCGATCGCCTCGGAGGCGTCCTCGTCCTTCATGCGCAGCGCGAACCAGTCGGACTTCTTCAGGCCGTCCAGGTAGGCGTCGCTGATGGTGTCGCCCTTCTTCAGGTTCGGACCGCCGTTGGCGACCTTGCCGATCAGCTGGCCACGCAGACGCGCATAGATCGCGCTTTCCAGGATGCGGAACTGGTCGTCGAAGTCCTTCTTGACCCGCTTGATCTCGTTTTCCTCGATCTGGCGGGCGCGCTTGTCCTTCTCGATGCCGTCGCGGGTGAACACCTGCACGTCGATGACGGTGCCGTCCATGCCCGGCGGCACGCGCAGCGAGCTGTCCTTCACGTCCGAGGCCTTCTCGCCGAAGATCGCGCGCAGCAGCTTCTCTTCCGGGGTCAGCTGGCTCTCGCCCTTCGGCGTGACCTTGCCGACCATGATGTCGCCGGCGCGCACTTCCGCACCGATGTACACCACGCCGCTCTCGTCCAGACGGTTCAGCGCCTGCTCGGACACGTTGGGGATGTCGGCGGAGATTTCCTCCGGCCCCAGCTTGGTGTCGCGCGCCACGCAGGTCAGCTCTTCGATGTGGATCGTGGTGTAGCGATCCTCTTCTACCACGCGCTCGGAGAGCAGGATGGAGTCTTCGAAGTTGTAGCCGTTCCAAGGCATGAACGCGATCAGCATGTTCTGGCCCAGGGCCAACTCGCCGATGTCGGTCGAGGGGCCGTCGGCCAGCACGTCGCCGCGCGCGATCACGTCGCCCACGTTCACCAGCGGACGCTGGTTGATGCAGGTGTTCTGGTTGGAGCGGGTGTACTTGATCAGGTTGTAGATGTCGACGCCGGCGTCGGTGCCGCCGCCGATCTCGGCCTCGTTGACCTTGACCACGATGCGGCCGGCGTCGATCTGTTCGATCACGCCGCCACGGCGGGCGTTCACGGTCACGCCCGAGTCGCGCGCCACGGCGCGCTCGATGCCGGTGCCGACCAGCGGCTTCTGCGCACGCAGCGTCGGCACGGCCTGGCGCTGCATGTTCGCGCCCATCAGCGCGCGGTTGGCGTCGTCGTGCTCCAGGAACGGCACCAGCGCGGCCGCGATCGACACGGTCTGCATCGGCGACACGTCCATGAAGTGCACTTCCGCCGGCGGCTTCAGCAGCGACTCGCCCTGGTAGCGGCACGGCACGAACTGCTCGGTCAGGCGGCTCTTGGCGTCGTGCAGCGCGTTGGCCTGGGCGATGACGTACTCGTTCTCTTCGATCGCCGACAGGTACTCGACTTCGTCGGTGATCTGGCCGTCCACGACCTTACGGTACGGCGTCTCGAGGAAGCCGTACTGGTTGGTGCGGGCATACACCGCCAGCGAGTTGATCAGGCCGATGTTCGGGCCTTCCGGCGTTTCGATGGTGCAGACGCGGCCGTAGTGGGTCGGATGCACGTCGCGCACTTCGAAGCCGGCACGCTCGCGGGTCAGACCGCCCGGACCCAGCGCGGAGACGCGACGCTTGTGCGTCACTTCCGACAGCGGGTTGTTCTGGTCCATGAACTGCGACAGCTGCGAGGAGCCGAAGAACTCCTTGATCGCGGCGGCCACCGGCTTGGCGTTGATCAGTTCTTGCGGGGTCAGGCCTTCGGACTCGGCCATCGACAGGCGCTCCTTGACCGCGCGCTCGACGCGGACCAGGCCCACGCGGAACACGTTCTCGGCCATTTCGCCGACCGAACGCACGCGACGGTTGCCCAGGTGGTCGATGTCGTCGACCACGCCGCGGCCGTTGCGGATCTCGGTCAGGACCTTGATCACGTCCAGGATGTCGGAGCTGTCGGCGTGCTCGGCGACCAGGCGCTTGGACTCCTCGTCGTTGCGCTCACCGAAGTACTTCTTGTCGTACAGCACCGACTCGCCGGTGACTTCCTTGCGGCCGACACGGCGGTTGAACTTCATGCGGCCGACCGTGGACAGGTCGTAGCGCTCGAAGGTGAAGAACAGGTTGTGGAACAGGTTCTGCGCGGCGTCCTTGGTCGGCGGCTCGCCCGGACGCATCATGCGGTAGATCTCGACCAGCGCCTCGAGCTGGGTCTTGGTCGGATCGATGCGCAGGGTGTTGGACAGGTACGGGCCGCGATCCAGGTCGTTGACCCACAGCGTGCCCACGGCATCGACGCCGGCCTTGCGGAACGCGGTCAGCTGATCTTCGCTGATTTCGTCGTTGGCGCTGGCCAGCAGTTCGCCGGTCGAGGCATCGACCACGTCGTGCGACAGGATGCGGCCGACCAGGTACTCGTCGGGCACGGCCAAAGCGGCGATGCCGGAGGCCTCGAGTTGCTTGACGTGGCGCGCGGTGATGCGCTTACCGGCTTCAACGATGACCTTGTCACCATCGGCCAGGTCGAAGTTCAGGGTCTCGCCGCGCAGGCGCTCGGGCACCAGCTCCAGCTGCACGCCTTCCTTCGGGTCGATGTGGAAGGTGTTGATCTCGAAGAACTCGGACAGCATCTCCTCGTTCGAATAGCCGAGCGCGCGCAGCAGGATCGACACCGGCAGCTTGCGGCGGCGGTCGATACGGGTGAACAGCGCGTCCTTCGGGTCGAACTCGAAGTCCAGCCAGGAGCCGCGGTACGGGATGATGCGGGCGCTGTACAGCAGCTTGCCCGAGCTGTGGGTCTTGCCGCGGTCGTGGTCGAAGAACACGCCCGGCGAACGGTGCAGCTGCGAAACGATGACGCGCTCGGTGCCGTTGACGATGAAGGTGCCGTTGTCGGTCATCAGCGGGATTTCGCCGAGGTAGACCTCCTGCTCCTTGACGTACTTGATCGCCTTGGTCGAGGACTCGCGATCGTAGATCACCAGGCGCACGGTCACGCGCAGCGGCGCGCCGTAGCTCATGCCGCGCTGGCGGCATTCACGCTCGTCGAACACCGGTTCGCCGAGCTTGTAGCCGACGTACTCCAGCGCCGCGTTGCCGCTGTAGCTGGAGATCGGGAACACCGATTTCAGGGCCGCGTGCAGGCCGTGGTCCGAACGCTTGTTCGGGTCGGTGTTCTCCTGCAGGAACTCGCGGTAGGAATCCACCTGGATGGCGAGCAGGAACGGCACTTCGAGGATCGAGCGCTGCTTGCCGAAGTCCTTGCGGATACGCTTCTTTTCGGTGAACGAATAAGACGTCATGAGGTATCACCTTGGCTGATGCGGGCCACGCGTCCGCGGCCCTGAGTGAACATAAATTGTCAGTTGGAAGTCGCTGGTATTGCCGGCACCAGCACGCCTTCTCCCGCTACTTCCAACTACCAACTCGGTGGTGAAGCGGGGACTGGGGAATGGAGAAAGGGGAATCGTGGAGCGCACGTAGCGTGGCTGTTCCGATTCTCCATTCCCGATTCCCGGTTCCCGCCTGAAACGGCCAAAGGCCGGGGGCTCTCGCCCCCAGCCTTCAGTGCATCGCCTTGAACGGCTGGCGATGCAAGGGACTGCTTACTTGACTTCGACCTTCGCGCCAGCGGCTTCCAGGTCCTTCTTGAACTTGTCGGCGTCTTCCTTCGACACGGCTTCCTTCAGGACGCCGCCGGCCTCGGTGAGGTCCTTGGCTTCCTTCAGGCCCAGGCCGGTGATGGCGCGGACGGCCTTGATGACGTCGACCTTCTTGGCGCCGGCGTCGATCAGGATGACGTTGAACTCGGTCTGCTCTTCGACCGGCGCGGCGGCCACGGCCGGACCGGCAGCGGCGACCGGGGCGGCGGCGGAGACGCCGAACTTGTCTTCGATGGCCTTGACCAGCTCCATCACTTCCATGAGGGTCTTTTCGGCGATTGCGTCGACGATCTGCTCGTTAGACAGGGACATTGTGATTACCTTTGGAATTTTTTCTGGATGAGGTTCTAGTGAACCGTTTCAGGTGTCGCGAACTTAAGCCGTTTCGGCCGGGGCTTCCGCTTCGGCGTCGGCAGGCGCGGCGTCGCCGCCGCCCTGCTTGTCGCCCACGGCCTTGACCGCACGGGCGAACATGCTCGCCGGCTCGGCCAGGACGCGTGCCAGCATGGCCAGCGCCTGCTCGCGGGTCGGCAGCGACGCCAACACCTCGAGATGAGCGGCCGGATACAGCTGACCACCCAGCGACACGACCTTGGCCTGCAGCTTGTCGTTACCCTTGGCGAATTCCTTGATCAGACGACCGGCAGCGCCGGGTTCTTCCGTCGAGAACGCATACAGCAGCGGACCGACCAGCGCGTCCTGGACGCACTCGTATTCGGTACCGGCAACGGCACGCGCGGCCAGGGTGTTCTTGACAACACGCAAGTACACACCGGTTTCGCGCGCCTTCTTGCGCATCGCGGTCATTTGCGAGACCGTGATGCCGGCGTACTCGGCAGCAACCAAGGAGTGGGCCTTCGCGGCGACGTCGGCCAGTTCGGCGACGACTTCTTGCTTCTGGGACAGATTGAGAGCCATTGCACTCCTCCGTTAAAGCCGGGAGTTGAAATGCGCGACCTGGGATGCGTCAGGAGCGACACCGCCGCTCTTGCCAACCCCCAATCCCGAATCCCGAATCCCTGCTTCAAACTTACTCCGCTCGCGGCTCCTGCCGCTTGCGGTCCTGGGCGGCCTCCATCCTGGATGCCGGGGATGCCGCATGGCATCCCAGTTGGTGGCCGTTCCAGACCTGGAGTGAGCGCGCCCGGAACACCGGGCTGGCCTGCACCAGAAAAACTCCAGAAAGGCGGCACCATCTACGCCGGCTGGCCCCGAGGGGCTGATTAAGCGATCCCGCTGTACCGACGGCGACTCCTTGCCGTGTCGAGCTTCCGTGCCCGTCGTCGGTGTGCGCAGACCGCGCCTGCGGTCTTTGACGGCTTCGCGTCGGGTTGCCCCGGGCGACGCCTTCAAAAGGGTAAAACCGGCGCCGCACCTGACGGGCGGCGCCGTGTTGCGATTACTTCAGGGACAGCGAAGCCTGATCGATGGTGACGCCCGGACCCATGGTCGAGCTCACCGAGATCTTCTGCAGGTAGGTGCCCTTCGAGGTCGCCGGCTTGGCCTTGACCAGGTCCAGCAGCAGCGCCTGCAGGTTGCTCTTCAGCGCGTCGTCTTCGAAGCTGGCCTTGCCGATGGTGCAGTGGATGATGCCGGCCTTGTCGGTGCGGTAGCGCACCTGGCCCGACTTGGCGTTCTTGACCGCTTCGGCCGGGTTGGCGGACACGGTGCCGACCTTGGGGTTCGGCATCAGGCCGCGCGGGCCCAGCAG
The DNA here is from genome assembly GCF_040529055.1 of Xanthomonas sontii. Lineage (NCBI taxonomy): Bacteria > Pseudomonadati > Pseudomonadota > Gammaproteobacteria > Lysobacterales > Lysobacteraceae > Xanthomonas > Xanthomonas sontii. The sequence continues at coordinate 4,756,053 of NZ_CP132342.1, forward strand.
GGTGCCCAGCTTGCCGACGACGCGCATCGCGTCCGGGGTGGCGATAACCACGTCGTAGTTCAGGTCGCCGCCCTGCATCTTCTCGGCGAGGTCGTCCATGCCGACGGCGTCGGCACCGGCGGCCAGCGCCTCATCGGCCTTGGCGCCGGCGGGGGCGAACACGGCCACGCGCACGCTCTTGCCGGTACCGGCCGGCAGCACGGTGGAACCGCGCACCTGCTGGTCGGACTTCTTGGCGTCCACGCCCAGGCGCACGGCCACGTCGACGGCTTCGACGAACTTGGCCTTGCTGGTGGTCTTGACGATCTTCAGCGCTTCGTCGATCGAATACGCCTTGCCCGGCTGCACGGCAGCACGGATCGCTTTCTGTCGCTTGGTCTGTGCCATTGCTTAACCCTCCACCGTCAGGCCCATGCTGCGGGCGGAACCCGCAATCGTGCGTACCGCCGCTTCCAGCTCCGCCGCCGTCAGGTCGGCTTCCTTCGCCTTGGCGATCTCTTCGAGCTGCTTGCGGGTCACCTTGCCCACCTTCTCGGTGTTCGGGCGCTTGGAGCCGGAGCTGACGCCCGCGGCCTTCTTCAGCAGCACGCTGGCCGGGGTGCTCTTGGTGACGAAGGTGAAGGTACGGTCCGAATAGGCCGTGATGATGACCGGAGTCGGCAGGCCCGGCTCCAGCTTCTGCGTGGCGGCGTTGAACGCCTTGCAGAATTCCATGATGTTCAGGCCACGCTGACCCAGCGCAGGACCGACCGGCGGCGAGGGGTTGGCCTGACCGGCCTTCACCTGCAGCTTGATGTAACCGACGACTTTCTTTGCCATTTTAGTGTCTCCGGGTGCTAGCGCCTAAACCGCAGGCTCCCCATCGCGACGGGAAAATCACGTGTCCCGCCATCACGTTTTTGAAGTGCGCAGAAAGCCGCCTCGCGGCGGCTTCCGTTCTGCCCGGCGGCTTGCCTGGACAGGGAGCCGCGCAGTATAGCAGAGATTTTGGCGCCCGGCGCAGCCGCGCCGGGGCGGGCTCAGGCCTTCTCGACCTGGCCGAATTCCAGCTCCACCGGGGTGGAACGGCCGAAGATCAGCACCGCCACGCGCAGGCGGCTCTTCTCGTAGTTGACTTCCTCGACCACGCCATTGAAGTCGTTGAACGGACCATCGGTGACGCGGACCATCTGGCCCGGCTCGAACAGCACCTTCGGACGCGGCTTCTCCACGCCATCCTGAACACGCTGCAGGATCGCATCGGCCTCTTCGTCACGGATCGGCAGCGGACGATCGGCGGTACCGCCGATGAAGCCCATCACCTTCGGCGTTTCCTTGACCAGGTGCCAGCTTTCGTTGTCGATGCGCGGAATGCCGCCTTCGTCGTGGGTTTCGATCTGGACCAGGACGTAACCCGGGAAGAACTTGCGCTCGGAACGGCGCTTCTGGCCGGAGCGCATCTCGATCACTTCCTCGGTGGGCACCAGCACGTCACCGAAGCGCTCCTGCATCTCGTCACGCGCAATACGGTCGCGCAGCGCTTGGGCCACGGACTTCTCGAAGCCTGAATAGGCGTGAACGACATACCAACGCTTCACTGCTGCACTCTCCTCAACGGCTCACGAACCACTGCATCAGCTTCTGGATCAGGAAATCGAACCCGCCCAGCAACAGACTCAGAATGATCACCACCACGATCACCACCCAGGTGGTGCGGATGGCTTCCTGGCGGGTCGGCCACACCACCTTGCGCAGTTCGAAACGGGATTCGGACAGGAACTCGCGGCCTTCGCGACCCTTGGCGGTCAGCAGGAACACCGCGGCACCGGCGACCAGACCGGCCACCACCGCCAGTCCGCGCAGCGGACCGGACCAACTCCCCAGCTGTGCAGCACGGCTCGCATCGCCGAACCAGAACCAGACAAACAGGCCGGCGACCACCAGCAACGCAGCGATGACGTACTTGACGATATCGCCACCGACAGAGGCGGCGGGGCCTTTGGAATGCTCGATCTTGCTGTTCATCCGACTCTTGCTGCTATGCGACCGAGGTCACTGGATAGGGAGCGGCAGATTGGCACGCCAGGAGGGACTCGAACCCCCAACCTGCGGTTTTGGAGACCGCTGCTCTGCCAATTGAGCTACTGGCGTGTAGTAAGAACGACTGCACTTCCCTGAGACGGCGAAGGCGGACCGAAGGTTCCGGCCCGCCCTTCGCTGAACCCGACGGCCGTAGCCGTCTGCACCTCGTCGGATTCCGGCGGCCGAGACCGCCATCCTGCCGTCGAGCCCGGCGGCCTGCGCCGCCGGAGGGCATTACTTGATGATCTTGGCCACCACGCCGGCGCCGACGGTACGGCCGCCTTCGCGGATCGCGAAGCGCAGGCCTTCGTCCATCGCCACCGGGTTGATCAGCGTCACCACCATCTTGACGTTGTCGCCCGGCATCACCATTTCCACGCCTTCCGGCAGCTGCACCGCACCGGTGATGTCGGTGGTACGGAAGTAGAACTGCGGACGGTAGCCCTTGAAGAACGGGGTGTGACGGCCGCCCTCGTCCTTCGACAGCACGTACACCTCGGCTTCGAACTCGGTGTGCGGCTTGATCGAACCCGGCTTGCACAGCACCTGGCCGCGCTCCACGTCGTCACGCTTGGTGCCGCGCAGCAGCAGGCCCGCGTTGTCGCCCGCCTGGCCCTGGTCCAGCAGCTTGCGGAACATTTCCACGCCGGTCACGGTGGTCTTCTGCGTCGCACGGATGCCGACGATTTCGATTTCGTCGCCCACCTTGATGATGCCGCGCTCGATACGACCGGTCACCACGGTGCCGCGGCCCGAGATCGAGAACACGTCTTCCACCGGCATCAGGAACGGCTTGTCCACGTCGCGCTGCGGCTCCGGGATGAACGAGTCCAGCGCGTCCACCAGCTTCAGGATCGCCGGCACGCCGATCTCGCTCTGGTCGCCTTCCAGCGCCAGACGCGCCGAACCGTGGATGATCGGGGTGTCGTCGCCCGGGAAGTCGTACTTGCTCAGCAGCTCGCGCACTTCCATCTCGACCAGCTCGAGCAGCTCGGCGTCGTCGACCATGTCGGCCTTGTTCAGGAACACCACGATGTGCGGCACGCCGACCTGGCGCGACAGCAGGATGTGCTCGCGGGTCTGCGGCATCGGGCCGTCAGCGGCCGAGCACACCAGGATCGCGCCGTCCATCTGCGCCGCACCGGTGATCATGTTCTTGACGTAGTCCGCGTGACCCGGGCAATCCACGTGCGCGTAGTGGCGCGTCGGGGATTCGTATTCCACGTGGGCGGTCGAGATCGTGATGCCGCGTGCCTTCTCTTCCGGCGCCGCGTCGATCGCGTCGTACGCCTTGAACTCGCCGCCGAAGCGCTCTGCGCCGATCTTGGTCAGCGCCGCGGTCAGCGTGGTCTTGCCGTGGTCGACGTGACCGATGGTGCCGACGTTGACGTGCGGCTTGGTGCGCTCGAACTTACCCTTGGCCATGGCTGCTTCTTCTCGGTGATCGTAGAAAGATTTGACGACTGAATATGGTGCTCACGAAAGGAATCGAACCTTCGACCTCCTCCTTACCAAGGAGGTGCTCTACCGACTGAGCTACGTGAGCGTTGTTCTATTGTGACACAAGCGCGTTCAATGGAGCGGGAGACGGGAATCGAACCCGCACCATCAGCTTGGAAGGCTGAGGTTCTACCGTTGAACTACTCCCGCTACGGGATGCCGCACTGCCACAACAAAATAACTGGTGGAGGGAGGTGGATTCGAACCACCGAAGGCGTAAGCCAGCAGATTTACAGTCTGCCCCCGTTGGCCGCTTGGGTATCCCTCCAACTTACCCACTCGAACCCGGCTGCGAAGCCGAAATCAGAGAGGGGTGAAACAGCCCGCTATTCTTCCCTGACATCCCCGCCTTGTCAACAGTATTTTGACGCGATGTCGCAGGAAATCGTCGTGGCTCGCGCGCGCCCGGCCAGGACACGCGCACGCATCAGACGTTGAAGCGGAAATGCAGGATATCGCCTTCCTGCACGCGGTACTCCTTGCCCTCAAGACGCAGGCGCCCGGCTTCCTTGGCGCCGGCCTCGCCCTTGTACTTGATGAAGTCGTCGTAGGCGATGGTTTCGGCGCGGATGAAGCCCTTCTCGAAGTCGGTGTGGATCACCGCCGCGGCCTGCGGTGCGGTCGACCCGGCCTTGACCGTCCAGGCGCGCACTTCCTTCACGCCAGCGGTGAAGTAGGTCTGCAGCCCCAGCAGGGTATAGCCGGCGCGGATCACTCGGTTCAGGCCCGGCTCGCTCAGACCCAGATCGGCCAGGAACGCATCGCGGTCGGCGTCGTCCAGCTGCGACAGTTCTTCCTCGATCGCCGCCGACACCGGCACCACCTCGGCACCCTCGGCGGCAGCATGCGCGCGCACCGCATCCAGGTGCGGATTGTTCTCGAAGCCGTCTTCCAGCACGTTGGCGATGTACATCACTGGCTTGAGGGTGAGCAGGAACAGGTCGCGCACCAGCGCCTTCTCTTCCTCGTCCAGCCCGGCGTTGCGCCCGGCCTTGCCCTCGGCCAGCGCGGCCTGCAGCTTGGCCAGCACCGGCTTGCGCGCCGCCGCGTCCTTGTCGCCACCCTTGGCCGAACGCTCGGCGCGGTTGAGCGCCTTCTCGACGCTGTCCAGGTCGGCCAGGGCCAGTTCGGTGTCGATGGTCTCGATGTCGGAAACCGGGTCAACCTTGTTGTTCACATGGATGATGTCGCCATGCTCGAAGCAGCGCACCACGTGGGTGATCGCATCGACCTCGCGGATGTGCGCCAGGAACTTGTTGCCCAGGCCCTCACCGCTGGCCGCACCGGCGACCAGGCCGGCGATGTCGACGAACTCGACCGCGGTCGGCACGACCTTCTGCGGATTGATGATCGCCGCCAGCGCGTTCAGGCGCGGATCCGGCACCGGCACCACGCCCACGTTCGGCTCGATGGTGCAGAACGGAAAATTGGCCGCGGCGATGCCCGCCTTGGTCAGCGCATTGAACAGGGTCGACTTGCCGACGTTGGGCAGGCCGACGATGCCGCATTTGATGCCCATGTGTGTAATCCGGGAATGGAGAATCGGGAATAGGGAATCGGAAAGCATAGCCGCCTTTCCATTCCCCATTCCCCATTCCCTATTTCCCCTGCGTATGCAACCGCTTCATCGCCTCGTTGAAATCGCCCTGCACGGCCAGCGGCAGCACGTCGATGGCGTCGTCGATGGCGCGATCGATGAGCACCTGGTCGTCCTTGCCGGCGCGTCCCAGCACCCACGGCACCACCTTGTCCTTGTGGCCGGGATGGCCGATGCCGATGCGCAGGCGGTGGAAGCCGGCGTGCCCGAGCAGGCGGATGGTATCGCGCAGTCCGTTCTGGCCGCCGTGGCCACCGTCGAACTTGAGCCGCGCCGTGCCCGGCGCCAGGTCCAGTTCGTCGTGCGCCAGCAGCGCCTGCGCCGGTTCGATCTTCCAGAAGCGCAAGGCGGCCGTGACCGACTTGCCGCTGAGGTTCATGAAGGTGGCCGGCTTCAGCAGCCACACCGACTGCCCCGCGACCTCGACCTTGGCGGTCTCGCCGAACAGCTTGGCGTCCACACTCCAGCGCGCGCCGGCCCGCTCGGCCAACGCGTCGACAAAACGAAACCCGGCGTTGTGCCGGGTATTCGCGTGTTCGGCGCCGGGGTTGCCCAGGCCGACGATCAGACGCAGACCAGTCATGCGCAATGCATCGCCGCGGCGTCCGGACCGATGGCCCGGACGCCGCGCAGGCGATTACTTGCCGTCCTTCTTGGCCGGCTCGGCGGCAGCTGCCGCGTCGGTGGCTTCCGGCTCTTCCTCGACACGGCCGTGCTTGGCGATGACCACCGCCACGTCATGCTCCTTGCCCAGCTTCAGTTCCGGCAGCTCGACGCCGGCCGGCAGCTTCAGGTCCGACAGGTGGATCACGTCGCCGACCGACAGCGCGGCCAGGTCGACTTCGACGAACTCCGGCAGGTCCTTCGGCAGGCACACGACCTGGATTTCGTTCAGCTCGTGGGTGACGACCACTTCGGCCGACTTGCCGGCCGGGGACACGTCCTCGTTGATGAAGTGCAGCGGCACCGAGGCGTGCAGGGCCTCGTTGTCGTTCACGCGCTGGAAGTCGATGTGCATGATCAGCTGCTTGAACGGGTGACGCTGCATATCGCGCAGCAGCACCTTCTGCACGTCGCCGTTCAGGCTCAGGCTGAGGATGGACGAATAGAACCAGTCGTTCTGGCTGGCCAGCCAGACTTCGTTGTGGTCGAGCTGGATGTTGACCGGCTTCAGATCGCCACCGTAGACGATCGCCGGGATCAGGCCGTCGCGACGGAGGCGGCGGCTCGCACCCTTGCCCTCGACTTCGCGGCGCTGAACCTTGATTTCATGCGTGGTTGCCATTTGCGTTTACTACCTTGGTTGAATGAACCGCCTCGCGGCGGTTTTGATGACTCTTCCGCGACCAGAAGAGTCTGTGAAGCCGGGAGTGGGGAACCGGGAATGGGGAATCGCAACAGCGCAATGCCGCGCTTCGCCCATTCCCTATTCCCGATTCCCCATTCCCAGCCTTTAATCCACGTACAACGAGCTCACCGACTCGCCGAAGGCGATGCGGCGGATGGTTTCGGCCAGCAGCTCGGCGACGCTGAGCTGGCGGATCTTGCCGCAGGCGCGGGCGGCCTCCGACAGCGGAATCGTGTCGGTGACCACCAGTTCGTCCAGCTGCGAATTGCTGATGTTGCTCACCGCCGGGCCGGACAGCACGGCGTGCGTGCAGTACGCGGCGACCTTCAGGGCGCCCCGCTCCTTCAGCGCGGCCGCGGCGGCGCACAGGGTGCCGGCGGTGTCGACGATGTCGTCGACCAGCACGCAGGTCTTGCCCTCGACGTCGCCGATGATGTTCATCACCGTGGACACATTGGCGCGCGGACGGCGCTTGTCGATGATCGCCAGGTCCGCATCGTCCAGGCGCTTGGCCACCGCACGGGCACGGACCACGCCACCCACGTCCGGCGAGACCACGATCAGGTTGTCGGTGCCGTAGGCGCGCCAGATGTCGGCCAGCAGCAGCGGCGAGGCGTAGACGTTGTCGACCGGGATGTCGAAGAAACCCTGGATCTGGTCGGCGTGCAGGTCGACGGTCAGCACGCGGTCGGCGTTGACCGCGCTGAACATCTTCGCCGCGACCTTGGCGGTGATCGGCACGCGCGAGGAGCGCATGCGCCGGTCCTGCCGCGAGTAGCCGAAGTACGGCACCACCGCGGTGACGCTGGCGGCGCTGGCGCGCTTGAGCGCGTCGATGATCACCAGCAGCTCCATCAGGTTCTCTGCGCTGGGCGCGCAGGTCGGCTGGATCACGAACACTTCCTGCCGGCGCACGTTCTCCTCGATCTCCACCTGCACTTCGCCGTCGGAGAAGCTGGAGACCATCGCCTTGCCGGGGCGCACGCCCAGCTCGCGGCAGATGCTTTTGGCCAGGGGCTTGTTGGCGTTGCCGGAGAACACCAGCAGGTTGCGTTGGTCTTGCATGAGGGGTCTCTCGGGTGGCTGCAAAGAGCGTGTGGCGACGATAACGATGTGAATCGGGAAGCCAGGAGGAGCGATGCTTCTACCTGTTGAACCCCCGCACATGGATGTGCGGGCTTTTGCGAGGGACTCGCATAATGGCAGGGGCGGTAGGATTCGAACCTACGAATGCCAGGATCAAAACCTGGTGCCTTGGGCCTCTTGGCGACGCCCCTGCGTAAACCTGTGTCAAGCCTCCAGCGCGTCGAGCAGCGGCGAACGCGGGACGCCACCTGCCACCCAGGCGCGCATCCCGTCCGGCAAGTCCGCCAGCGCGCGCACGGCGGCAGCGCGATCGGCGAACTCGACGAAACAACCGCTCCCCGACCCGGTCAGGCGTGGCGTACCGATCCGAGCCAGCGCCTGGAACGCGGCCTGGACGGCCGGTTCGCGGCGAAGCAGGACCGGCTCGAACGCATTGCCGAGCAGGAAACCTGAAACGAAGTCCGCTATTTTCGCGGGCGCAGCATCCCGCGTCAAATCCGGGGACTGGAACAGGGCCGCGGTGGGCACGTGCACCCCCGGATCGGCCAGCACATACCAGGCCGGCGGCAGCGCCAGCGCGGTCAATCGCTCACCCACGCCCTCGGCCCAGGCGTCGCGCCCGCGCACGAACACCGGCACGTCCGCGCCCAGCGACAGGCCGAGGCCGGCCAGGGCGTCCTCGTCCAGCCCGGCGCCCCACAGGGCATTCAGCGCCACCAGCGCGGTCGCCGCATCGGACGAACCGCCACCAAAGCCACCGCCGGCCGGAATGCGCTTTTCGACGCGAATATCCACACCTTGGGCGATATTTGCCGATTTTTGCAGCAGGCGCGCGGCGCGCACCAGCAGGTCGTCGGCCTCGGCGACGCCGGCCACGGACGGACCGATCCGCGCCACCACCCCGTCCGCACGCGGCCGCAGATGCACCGTATCGCCCCAGTCCAGCAGGCGGAACACGGTCTGCAACTGGTGGTAGCCGTCCGGCCGGCGGCCGGTGATCTGCAGAAACAGGTTCAGCTTCGCCGGGGCCGGCCAAGACGACCAGCCCCCATCGGTGCCCCCGCTCATGGCGCAGGCACGGTCCAGGCGTCGACCAGCAGGCGCACCTTGGCGTCGCCGTTGCGCGCCTCGATGCGCCGCGGCAGCGCCGGACGGCCGTCGCTGGGCGGATACCAGTCCTGGAATTCGATGTCCCAGCCCATCTGCCGCAGCGTATGCGGCCGACCCTGCGCGTCGTAGTCGACCCGCTCCGGCGCCTGCGCGTCGGTCGCCACCAGCCCGCGCACCCAGTCGGGCAGCAGGTTGACCGGGATCTCCCAGCCGGTCGCCTCCAGCAGCAGCTGTTCGGCGTTCTCGCCGTCGCGCGGACCGCCTTCCAGCCCTTCCAGGCGCCCGGCCTCGGAGTGGCTGTCGCCGGTCAGGCGCCAGCTCTGCCGGGTCACCGGCGCACTGAGTTGCACCTCGTACTGGCGCTGCCGCTGGGTCCAGTCGATGCGGCCGCTGCCGCCGTTGCGCCCCTTGGTGATCGCCACCCGCCCCTGGAACGACCAGTCCGGATGCGCCCGCAGCCACTGCGCACGCGCGGCCTCGGCCTGCTGCGCAGCGGCGTCGGGGGCGGCGACGGCGATCGGCGACGGGGTGCGGGTCGGCAGCGCACTGCAACCGGCCAGCAGCAGCCCGGCGGCCAGCGCCAAGGCGGTGCGCAGGCCGGCGGTCACGGCGCCACCTTGTCCAGGGCGCGGCGCAGCGCGCGATTGTCCGGATCGAGCTTGCGCGCCTCGTCGAAGTACTTGTTGGCCTCCTCGTGCTTGCCCTGCTCCCACAGCACCTGGCCGATGTGCGCGGCGATCTCCGGATCCTTCACCAGGCTCCAGGCACGGCGCAGTTGCACCAGCGCCTCCTGGGTCTTGCCGAGCCGGTACAGCACCCAGCCGTAGCTGTCGATGATCGCGGCATTGTCGGGATCGGCGGTGCGGGCGCGGTCGATCAGCTGCAGCGCTTCGCGATAGCGCTTGGTGCGATCGGCCAGGGTGTAGCCGAGCGCGTTCAGCGCCGCCACGTTCTCCGGGTCGGTGACCAGGATCTTGCGCAGGTCGGCCTCGGCGCGGTCGATGCGGTCGCGACGCTCCCAGGACAGTCCGCGCGCATACAGCAGCGCGTTGTCGTCCGGATACGCAGCCAGGCCGCGCTCGAACACCTGCAGCTCGCCGGCGTCGTCGCCGCTGCGCTGGCGCAGTTCCGCCTCCAGCACGTAGGCGTCGCGGCGCGCGGCATCGTCGGCCTCGGCATCGTCCTGCAGCGCGCGCGCCTCGGCGAAGGCCGCGTCCTTCTGGCCGAGCGCGTACAGCGCGCCGGCGGCGCGCAGCCGCGCTTCGCTACGCAGCGGGCCACCCGGCACGCCGCGGTACCAGTCCACCGCTTCCTGGTTGCGCTTGAGGAACTCGGCGATCTTGCCGAGCAGCAGGCGCCGCTCCGGATCCGGCCGGTCGGCGCCCTTGCGCAACTCGTCGTACAGCGCGGTCAAGGCCGCATTGTCCTGCAGCTTGGCCAGCATCGAGGCGCGCAGGCCGTAGTTCTGGGTGGTCTGCGGCCCCAGCGCCAGCACCCGCGCCGCGGCGGCGGTGTCGCCGATGGCATCGTAGGCATAGGCCAGCGCCGTGCGCAGTTCCGGGTCGCCGGACACCTTGGGCTCCACGCCCTGCAGCAACGCGCGCGCCTGTTCGGTCTTGCCCGCCTGCTGCAACTGCGTAGCATGCAGCAGCGCCACGCGCGGCTCCTGCGGGAAACGCTTGACCAACTGGTCAACGATGCGCTCGGCCAGCTTGGGCTGGTCCAGGCGCAGCGCCAGGCGCCCGAACTCCTGCCAGGCCTCGAGCTGGTCGGGGATGGCATTGGCGTCGAGCAACTGGTCCAGGGCCTTGGCCGCGACCTCCGGATCGCGGTTGCCGCTGACCAGGGCGATCAGCGCGAAACGCCAGCCGCGCGGGTCCTTGTCGCGCAGCAAGGCCACCAGCAGGCTGCGCGCCTGGCGCAGGTTGCCGCTGCGCAAGGCCAGCGAGGCCTCGGCGCTGCGCATGGCCAGCGACTCGGGCGCGCGCTGCCGCCACAGCGCCAGCGCCTGGGCGGCGGCCGCGCTGTCGTTGGCGAGCATGGCGATGCGGGTGGCGCGCTCGGCCAGGCCGGCATCGCCGGGGCTGTCGTTGGCGGCCTGCAGGTACCAGCGCGAGGCGTCGGCCAGTTGCCCGGCCTGCAACGCGAACTCGCCGGCCAGCACCGGGGTCATCACGTCCTGGGCGGGACTCGGCGCCTTGGCCGCGGCCGGTGCGGCCACGGCGGCGATTGCGGACAGCAGCAGAAAGGTACGGATGCGAATCAGTGCGGGCATCGGAAGCGGCCGGGCCGTAAAATGGGGCCCTGAATGGCCAGCAGCTTATCGCAAGCAACTGAACAGATGACGTTGTGGGTGCTCGGATTGAACCACCAGACCGCGCCGGTCGACCTGCGCGAACGGGTGGCATTCGCCGGCGACGCATTGCCGCGCGCGCTGCAATCGCTGCGCGGGCTGCCCGACGTCGCCGAGGCGGCGCTGCTGTCCACCTGCAACCGCACCGAGCTGTACGCCATCGCCGGCGATGCGCAGCACCTGGCCGACTGGCTGGACTCGCATGCCGCCGGTCTGCACGGCTATCTGTACCAACACCAGGACGCGGACGCGGTGCGGCACCTGTTCCGGGTCGCCACCGGGCTGGACTCGATGGTGCTGGGCGAGCCGCAGATCCTCGGCCAGGTGAAGGACGCCTGGTCGCTGGCGCGCGAGCACGGGGCGATGGGCAGCCGCCTGGACCGGCTGTTCCAGCAGACCTTCTCGGTGGCCAAGCGCGCGCGCACCGACACCCGGGTCGGCGCCAATCCGGTCTCGGTCGCCTCCACCGCGGTGCGCCTGGCGCAAAGCTCCTTCGCCCGGCTCAGCGAATCCACCGTGCTGCTGGTCGGCGCCGGCGAGACCATCGAACTGGCCGCCAAGCATCTCAGCGAGGGCCGCGTGCGGCGCCTGCTGATCGCCAACCGCACCCTCGCCCACGCGCAGGAGCTGGCCAGCCGCCATGGCGGCGTGGCCCTGCCGCTGAGCGAGCTGGAGCGCCACCTGCACGAGGCCGACGTGGTGTTCTCGGCCACCGCCGCGCGCGAGCCGGTGGTGACCCGGGCGCAGGTCGAGCAGGCGCTGCGCGCGCGCAAGCACAAGCCGATGCTGCTGTTCGACCTGGCGGTGCCGCGCGACATCGAGGCCGCCGTGGCCGACCTGGCCGACGCCTACCTGTACACCGTCGACGACCTGGAGCGCGCGGTCGAGGACAACCGTCGCGGCCGCCGCGAGGCCGCCGAAGCGGCCGAGGCGATCATCGACCTGCAGGTCGTGCGCTACATGGAGGCGCTGCAGGCCAGCACCCGCCAGGCGCCGCTCAAGCGCCTGCGCGCGCACGGCGACAGCACCCGCGACGACGTGCTGGCCAAGGCGCGGCAGCAACTGGCGCACGGCAAGCCCGCCGACGAAGTGCTGGAGTTCCTCGCCAATACGCTGACCAACCGCCTGCTGCACCCGCCCACCGCGGCGCTGCGCGAGGCGGCGCTGCGCGGCGACGCCGAGCTGGCGCGCGCCGCCGAACGCCTGTTCCCGGAGAAGCCGGGCTATTTCCATCCGATCCTGAAGACCGATGACACCGACCCTGCGCCGTAAGCTGGAGGCGCTGGCCGAGCGTCGCGAAGAACTCGAACGCCTGCTGTCCGACCCCGAGGTGGTGAGCGACAACACGCGCTTCCGCGACTACTCGCGCGAATTCGCGCAACTGGAGCCGGTCGCCGCCGCGCTGGCCGCCGAGGCCGCGGCCAAGGCCGACCTGGCCTCGGCCGAGGCGATGCGTGCCGATCCGGAACTGCGCGAACTGGCCGAGGAGGAAATCGCCGCCGCGCAGGCGCGCCTGACCGAACTCGACGCGGAACTGGCGCTGCTGCTGGTGCCGCGCGACCCGCGCGACGACGGCAACCTGTTCCTGGAAGTGCGTGCCGGCACCGGCGGCGACGAGGCGGCGATCTTCGCCGGCGACCTGTTCCGCATGTACGCCCGCTACGCCGAACGCCAGGGCTGGAAGGTGGAAGTGGAATCGGACAGCCCCGGCGAGCACGGCGGCTACAAGGAGGTGGTGGCGCGCATCGTCGGCCGTGGCGCCTACTCCAAACTCAAGTTCGAATCCGGCACGCACCGCGTGCAGCGCGTGCCGGCGACCGAGTCGCAGGGCCGCATCCACACCTCCGCGGCAACCGTAGCGATCATTCCCGAGGCCGACGACGTGGAGGAGATCGCGATCAACCCGGCCGATCTGAAGATCGACACCTTCCGCTCCTCCGGCGCCGGCGGCCAGCACGTCAACAAGACCGAGTCGGCGATCCGCATCACCCACGTGCCCAGCGGCGTGGTGGTGGAGTGCCAGACCGAGCGCAGCCAGCACGCCAACCGCGACAAGGCGCTGAAGCGGCTCAAGGCGCAACTGCTGGAGGCCGAGCGCAGCAAGCAGGCCGCGGCCGAGGCGCAGGACCGCAAGCTGCAGGTCGGCAGCGGCGACCGCAGCCAGCGCATCCGCACCTACAACTTCCCGCAGGGCCGCATCACCGATCACCGCGTCGAGGGCTTGACCCTGTACGACCTGCCGAACGTGATCGAGGGCGACCTCGATGCGCTGATCGGGCGCCTGAGCCACGAGCACCAGGTCGACGAACTGGCGCGCCTGAGCGACAGCCCATGAGCGTGCGCGTGCGCCAGGCCGATGCGCACGACCTGCCGGCGCTGGCAACGCTGTTCGATGCCTACCGGCAGTTCTATGGGCAGGCGCCGGATGCGGCGACTGCGCACGACTTTCTCGCCGCGCGCATTGCCCGCGCCGAGTCGGTCGTGCTGCTGGCCGAACGCGATGCGCAGGCCGCCGGCTTCGTGCAGTTGTATCCGTCCTTCTCCTCGGTGCGGGCGGCACGGCTGTGGATCCTCAACGATCTGTACGTGGCGCCCGCACACCGCCGCCACGGCGTGGCGCAGGCGCTGCTGCATGCCGCCGAACGCCACGCCGCGGACGACGGCGCAGTGCGCATCGTGCTGGAGACGGCGCAGGACAATCTGTCCGCGCAGGCCCTGTACCGCGCCTGCGGCTGGCAGCAGGAGCTGAGCGCGCAGCACTACGCCAAGGCGCTGGTGCCGTGAGCGTGCACCGCCCGCGGTCGATCGCGGCCGCCACGGCGGCATGAACGGCGGCGCCGACGAACGCCTGCAACTGCAGGCCGCGGTGCGCCGCGATCCGCAGGACTTCCTGGCCTGGGTGATGCTCGCCGACGCCGAACTCGGCGCCGGCGCAGTGGCGGCCGGCGAACAGGCCGCCGTGCGCGCGCTGCAGTTGCGCCCGGGACATCCGGAGGCGCTGGCGCGGCTGGGCCGGGTGCGCTGGACCCAGGGTCGTCATGCCGACGCAGCGCAGGCATTGCGCGAGGCACTGCGGCAGGCGCCGCAGCACCCCGGCATCGCGGTATGGCTCGGCCACGCCCTGGAAGACAATGGCCAGGCGGAAGCCGCGGCACAGGCCTATGCCCACGCGCATGCACTGTTGCCGCAGGAACCGTCGATCGCCGCCTACCTGCTGAACTGGCGGCGCAAGCTGTGCGACTGGCGCGGACTGGACGCGCTATCGCAGCAGGTGCGCAGCGCGGTACGGCAAGGCCACCCGGCGATCGAACCGTTCGCCTTCCTCAACGAGGACGCGGGCGCGGACGAACAACTGCGCTGCGCGCGCAACCGCGCCCAGGCGCTGGCGCGCTCCCTCGCACCGCTGCCGGCTGCGCAGGTGCGCGGCGATGGCGCGTTGCGTATCGGCTTCCTGTCCAACGGCTTCGGCGCGCATCCCACCGGCCTGCTGACCGTCGCCCTGTTCGAGCGCCTGCGCACGCATGCCGACCTGCAGGTGCACCTGTTCGCGCTCAACGGCGACGACCGCAGCGCGCTGCGCGCGCGGCTGCAGGCGGCTGCACATGCCTGGCACGACGTGGCCGGACAGCCGCATCGGCAGATCGCCCAGCGCATCCGCGATACCGGCATCGACCTGCTGTTCGATCTGCGCGGCTGGGGCGGCGGCGGCACGCCGGAAGTGCTGGCGCTGCGTCCGGCGCCGGTGCAGGTGAACTGGCTGGCCTACCCCGGCACCTCCGGCGCACCCTGGATCGACTACGTGGTCGGCGACGCCTACGCGTTGCCGCCGGCGCTGGCCGCGCACTACAGCGAGCGGGTGCTGCGGCTGCCGCGCGCGTTCCAGCCGTCCGACGATACCCGCCATGTCGGCACCCCACCCGCGCGCCGCGACTGCGGCCTGCCCGAGCACGGCACCGTGTTCTGCTGCTTCAACAACAGCTACAAGCTCGGCCCGCGCAGCATGGCGCGGATGCTGGAGGTGCTGCGCCAGGTGCCGGACAGCGTGCTGTGGCTGCTGTCCGGCCCGGGCCAGGCCGATGACCGACTGCGTGCGGCCGCCGCGGCGGCCGGCGTGGAACCGACGCGCCTGCGCTTCATGCCCAAACTGGCGCACCCGGATTATCTGGCACGCTACCGGCACGCCGACCTGTTCCTGGACACGCACCCGTACAACGCCCACACCACCGCTTCCGATGCCTTGTGGGCCGGCTGCCCGGTGTTGACCTGCCCCGGCAGCACCTTCGCCGCGCGCGTGGCCGGCAGCCTCAACCATCACCTCGGCCTGGACGACATGAATGCCGCCGACGACGCGGCGTTCGTCGCCACCGCGGTGCGCCTGGGGCGCGATCCAGCGGCGCTGCAGGCGCTGCGCGAGCGGCTGCAGGCGCGGCGCGCGGACAGCGGCCTGTTCGACATGCAGGGCTTTGCCGACGACTTCGCCGCGCTGCTGCGCGACACCGCTTCGCGCCATGGCTGGGAAGGCGCAGGCTCGACCTGATCGATCGCTCACGGATGCGCCACAAGTCCGCGGCGGCACATCCAGCAACGGACGACGTAGCGACGTATCGCCAGTCAACGTCGCCATCGACATCACCGCCGGTACATCCGCATCGCCATCTCCCGTCGCCGCGCGCGCTTGCGTCACAGCGCACGGGTGGTGTGGACGAGCGTCGCTGCAGGTTGCAGCGACCCAGCCAACGGCAGCCCGTAAGGCGCAGGGGCACAGTCGCCAGCGTGCAAGTCGAGCTACCGAAGCGCTTGACCTCAAGCGAACTTGAGGTCCGACACTGCGCGTACGCTCCTCGTGCAGATCCCGCAATGTCGCTGCCGCTCCCGATTCCGACGCCCCATTCTTCCGCCCCCGTTCGCAGCATGCTGCTCGCCGAAGCCCCCATTCCGGATCGCGCCGCGCTGTTCGACTGCATGCGCGGCCTGTGCGATCACCGGCTGCATGCCCTGACCTGGATGGAATCGCTGGGCGATGCCCCCGACCTGCTGTACGCACGCTGCTGCTGCGACGCGGCGCCAGCACTGCATGGACTGCTGCGCGCACGCCTGCCGGCGCTGCGGCGGACGCTGCGGCGCTACCGGCGCATCCGCAGCGGCGTATCCGATCCGCACCGGGCAGCGTCCTGCGTGGTGATGACCCGCGTCCCGACCCGCAATGCAGCGCAGGCGCAAAGCCGCGCCGATGCCGCCTTCGCCGCCCTGCAGGATGGCGCACATGCGCTGCGCGGCCTGATCGCCGCGCACCTGTACCTGTCGGACGACGGCCGCACCCTGCTCGAATGCACCGAGTGGCACAGTGCGGAGGCACAGCGGCGTGCCCTGCAGCGCGAACCCGAGCGCCTGCCGCTGGCCGCCGATCGTGCCGCCAGCGTCCATCGTTTCCGGCCACGCACCCTGGTCCTGCCATGCGACGGCACGACCCCGGTCCACCTCCACGCCTGAATCGGCGGGCGCGCGCCAGCAACGTGCGCGGATGCGGCTCCCCGCCCGGGCGGCGATCCGAGCGCGCGATCACCACGCCCAGGCGCACACTTCGGCGGCCCGAAGCGCCCCCATTGCCGTCGTCCACGACAACGCGCCAACCCCGCCGTAGCCGCGGCTGAAGCGCCAACGCGCTCAGGCTGTACGCCGGCCGGGCGAGCCGCTAGGCTGCCGGCATGACCGCCAACGCCGACTTCATCGCCTTGAACCTGTGCGTGCTGACCGTCTCGGACACGCGCAGCCTCGACCAGGACAGCTCCGGCGACTACCTGGTCGCCGCTCTCGGCGGCGTCGGCCATCGCCTGCACGCACGGGAACTGCTGCCGGACGACCGTTACCGGATGCGCGCCACGGTCTCGGCCTGGATCGCCGATCCGCAGGTGGACGGCATCCTGGTCACCGGCGGCACCGGCTTCACCGGCCGCGATTCCACGCCCGAGGCGCTGCTGCCGCTGCTGGACAAGGAGATGCCGGGCTTCGGCGAACTGTTCCGCGCGATCAGCGTCGAGGAGATCGGCACCTCCTCGCTGCAGTCGCGCGCCTTCGCCGGCCTGGCCAACGCCACCTTCCTGTTCTGCCTGCCCGGCTCCACCTCGGCCTGCCGCACGGCCTGGGAGCGGATCATCGCCGCGCAACTGGATGCTCGCACCCGCCCCTGCAATCTGGCCACGCTGCGCCCGCGGCTGAAGGAATGACCTGGACTCCCGCATGCCCCTGGACACCACGTTGCGCCTGCTGGCCAAGGCCAGCGGCATGAGCGCCGCGGATATCGCCGCGGCCATCCCGCGCGCCGGCGCGGCCACGGTCAAGGCCTGGATGGCGGGCGAAAAGCTGCCCGGGCGCGCCCAACTCACCGCGCTGGCACGCACCTTCGGCGTCCCCGCCGGCGCCCTGCTCGGCGAACTGGCCAGCCAACTCGACCCGGCACGCACCCGCGGCGAACACGATCTGCTGCAGGCCTACCGCGCCCTCGACACCCGCCAGCAGGGCGCATTGCTGGAAGTGGCACGCAGCATGGCCGGTACCGGTACCCGCAAGCGGAGCAGCAAATGAGCCACCTCAAGCGCAAGCAGTACAAGGCCCTGATGCAGCCGCTGCAACTGGAACTGACCGCGATGGCGCAGGCGGTGCAGCACAGCGGCGAGCGCGTGCTGGTGCTGTTCGAAGGCCGCGACACCGCCGGCAAGGGCGGCGCGATCCAGGCCATCGCCGAACATCTGAACCCGCGCCAGTGCCGCGTGGTCGCCCTGCCCAAGCCGACCGACCGCGAAGCCACCCAGTGGTATTTCCAGCGCCACATCGCGCACCTGCCGGCCGCCGGCGAGATCGTGCTGATGGACCGCAGCTGGTACAACCGTGCCGGCGTGGAACGGGTCATGGGCTACTGCAGCGACGCCGAATACCACACCTTCCTGCGCCAGACCCCGCTGTTCGAGCAGTTGCTGGTGGACGATGGCATCCGCCTGTTCAAGTACTGGCTGTGCGTGGACCAGGCGCAGCAGGAAAAGCGCTTCGCCGAGCGCCTGCACGACCCGTTGAAGGGCTGGAAGCTGTCGCCGGTGGACCTGAAGTCGCGCAGCCAGTACGCCGACTACACCCGCGCGCGCGAGGCGATGCTGGAAGCCACCCACCGCGACTATGCGCCATGGACCCTGGTCGACTTCAACGACCAGAAGCGCGGCCGCCTGACCCTGATCCGGCACCTGCTCGACCAACTGCCGGAAACCCGCCTGCACGAACCGGACCTGGATCTGCCGCCGCTGAAGCAGAAGCTGCACAAGGAAAAGTTTGGGCTGCTGCAGCCGATTCCGTCGTATGAGGCGGGGAGTGGGGATTAGGGATTGGGGATTGGTTGAAGCCTGCGGCGCGCAGTCGTCGCTTTGCGACCGCGCGTCGCCGGGCGCGCCACTCACAGCCATTCCGGAACAGCGCGTCGCGGTTGAAGCCGCCTCTACGGTCGTTTCGGCTCGCGCACCACTAAAGAGGCGGCTGTCCCCGCAGGAGCGGCCTTAGCCGCGACGAGCGAAGCCATCCCATCCTCTGGTCGCGCAAGGCGTCGGGACTGAAGTCCCTCCCACAAGGAAGACTTTTCGCTTCCAACACATCGGAGGGAGGGGATGCAGGCTCACCCGTAGCGCGACCACGAGTCAGCTATGCAGGTCGCGGCTGAAGCCACTCCTACGGCACCGAAGCGGCACAGCGGCCCGCGGCGCTCAGACGGCGAAAACATGCGCACGCAAGGACGCGCGCATCCCCAATCCCCAATCCCGGCGGCGGCCGCGGTCACCTAGGCCACCGCCCCCTCACCCAGCCGCCTTTCCCTTCCCCTTGCCCTGCCCGGGCGCCGGGCCACCGGCGGCGGCGATCGCGGTTTCGATGTCGTGGGCGGTGACCGGCCCCAGGAATTGCTTGGCGAGCTTGCCGTCGGGCGCGATCAGGTAGGTCATCGGCAGGCCGCGCGGGGTGGCGAAGTCGGCCGGCGGCGCATAGGTGTCGACGATGACGATCGGATAGGCGACCGGGTGCTGCTTCAGGAACGCCTGCATCTCCGCCGGCTCGATGTCCTCGTAGGCCAGGCCCACCACCTCGATGTTGTCGCGCATCACGTGCAAGGCCGACAGTTCCGGCATCTCCTTCAGGCACGGCGCGCACCAGGTGGCCCAGAAGTTCACCACCACCCACTGCCCGCGATGCGCGGCCAGGTCGTACTCGCGGCCGTCCACCGCCTTCATCTTCAGGGTCGGCTCGGGGCGGGTCTCCTGCACCACGGACGGCCCGGCCGCCGGCGCAGCGGGCGCCTCCGGCGCTGCCGGGGCGGGCGGCGCCTTGGGCGCGGTGGACGACGCGGTGGTCGCGGCGCCGTCGGCCGGCTTGGGCGTGGGCTGGCGGTCGCACCCGGCCAGCAAGGCGGCAGCGGCGAACAGCGGGAACAGCAGGCGCATGGCGGTCATGCAAGGTCTCCAATCTCGGTGTAGAGGTCGCCGACGCGACGCTTGAGCACGTCGCGCAACGGCAGGCGCAGTTCGTCCAGCGCGCGGCACGCCGCCTGGCCCAGGGCGTCGTCGCGGCACGGCAGATAGGTCTCGACGACAGGGATGCGCAGTTGGCAATTCTCGTACAGCTCGGCCACCGGCACGTCGCTCAGGTCGCGGGCCAGCATCCAGTCGCCCTGCTCGGTACGACTGAGCAGGCGGATGCGCTCCAGTTCGCACAGCAGTTCCTGCACCAGCGAATCGGTCAGCATCGGCTCCAGTTCCAGGAGTTGGTCCTCCTGCAGCCCCCTGCCCTGCCTGCGCGCCTGCGCGAAGCGGCCGAGCAGGCGCAGCAGGCCATAGATCTCGTAGCCGGCGGGCAGGCGCATCGAGGCCGGCTGGTAGCGGAAGGCGGCGATCGAAGAGGACACCGAGGCACCGAGCAGGATCGCGATCCAGCTCATGTAGATCCACAGCAGGAAGATCGGCACGAACGCGACCGTGCCGTAGATGCGCTGGTACGACTGGAAGCTGCCCAGGTACAGGCTCAGGCCCCATTTCACCAGCTCTAGCAGCAGCACCGCCAGCAGTGCACCCGGCACCGCATGGCGCAGCTTGACCGTGTGATGCGGCACCACCCGGTACACCAGGGTGATGCAGACGAATTCGATCAGCACCGGCGCCACGCTCAGCACCACCTGCGCCAGCAGCCGGCCCTCGCTGGTCTTGAACAGCGGCAGCGCGAAGAACCGCGCCGACACCGCCAGCGAGGCCGCGGCCAGCAGCGCGCCGAGGGTCAGCACGGTCCAGTACACCAGGAAGCGGGTCAGCTGCGGCCGCGCCGACACCACCCGCCAGATCTGGTTGAAGGTCTGCTCGACGCTGTTGAGGGTGATCAGCAGCGAGACCACCAGCGCGATCACGCCGGCGGTGGTCAGTTGCCCGGCGCTGGCCGAGAACTGCCGCAGGTAGGACTCCACCGAACGCGCCGCGGCCGGCACGAAGTTGGAAAAGATGTAGTCGCTGAGCTGGTCGCTCCACTTGTCGAACACCGGGAACGCCGACAGCACCCCGAACACCACCACCGCCAGCGGCACCAGCGCGAAGATGGTGGTGTAGGCCAGCGAGGCCGCAGCCTGGAACAGGCGGTCGTCGAGGAAGCGCCGCCACAGGAAGCCGGCGAAGCTGCGCATGCGCGCGCGGTCGCGCAGGCGATCGGCCCAGAGATTGACGGTGTCCAGCGGCTGCATCGGGCAAGGGTACCCGATGCGCATGGACGCCGGCATCGTCGATACTGGCGGTCGTTCCGATCCACGAGAGGGCCGCATGGCCGAGATTCTGGTCCTGTACTACAGCCGTGGCGGCTCGGTGGCGCGCCTGGCGCGGCAGATCGCGCGCGGCGTCGGCGAGGTGCCGGGCATGGCCGCGCGCCTGCGCACCGTGCCGCCGGTGGCGGCGGTCACCCAGACCAGCGCACCGCCGGTGCCCGACAGCGGCGCGCCGTACGTGGACGCCAGCGACCTGCGCGAGTGCGTGGGCCTGGCACTGGGCAGCCCGACCCGCTTCGGCAACATGGCCGCGCCGGTCAAGCACTTCATCGACGGGCTCGGCGCCGACTGGGCCAGCGGCACGCTGGCCGGCAAGCCGGCGGCGGTGTTCACCTCCACCGCGTCGCTGCACGGCGGCCAGGAAGCCACCCTGCTGTCGATGCACCTGCCGCTGCTGCACCACGGCTGCCTGATCGTCGGCATTCCCTACACCGAACCGCTGCTCAGCAGCACCCGCAGCGGCGGCACGCCGTACGGCGCCAGTCACGTCGCCGGCGCCGACGACGATCCGCAGCCCAGCGAGGAAGAAGCGCACCTGGCGCGCGCACTCGGCCGGCGCCTGGCCGAGATCGCGCAACGACTGGCAGCGCCATGAGCGGCGGGCGCCTGCGGGTGGCGCTGGGGGCGACGCTGCTGGCGTTGACGGCACTGTTCGCGACCTGGTTCCACGACGATCGCCACCGTCTCGCCGCCTTGCTGGTGTTCGCGCTGCCGCCGCTGTTGCTGGCCGTGGGCGTGCTGCGCGGCTCGGCAGTGGCACGATTCTGGAGCGGCGTCGGCGCGCTGCTGTGGTTCAGCCACGGGGTGATGACCGCCTGGAGCCACCCGCCACAGCGTGGCTACGGCTGGGCGGAACTGCTGCTGGCGCTGCTGGTGGTGGGCCTGTCCAGCGCGCCGGGCATCCGCGCACGCTTCGCCCGCCGCCGCGGCGCGGCCGGGCGCGACTGAGCGGCCGTACCGCCGCGCCCGGTATCATGGACGGCCTGCGCGGCCACGGCCGCGCCCCGACATGCTTCTAGGAACGGCAATGGAAGAACTCCTGATCGTCACCACCGGCGGCACGATCGACAAGATCTACTTCGACGACAAGTCCGACTACCAGATCGGCGACCCGCAGATCGGCCAGATCCTCAAGGAACTGGGCGTGACCTTCCGCTTCACGGTGATCCCGATCATCCGCAAGGATTCGCTGCACATCACCGACGAAGACCGCGAGCTGATCCGCGCCACCATCGCCGCGCAGTCCGCGCGGCATGTGCTGATCACCCACGGCACCGACTCGATGGTGCAGACCGGCAAGGTGCTGCAGGCGATCGAGGGCAAGACCATCGTGATGACCGGCGCGCTGAACCCGGCGCGCTTCCGCGGCTCCGACGCCGAGTTCAACATCGGCTGCGCGGTCGGCGCGGTGCAGTCGCTGCCGGCCGGCGTCTACATCGCCATGAACGGGCGCATCTGGGACCCGCAGAAGGTGCGCAAGAACGTGGCGGCGAACCGTTTCGAAGCGGCCTGAGCGGCGACGATGTCCAAGGCCACGCGCGCAACCAAGGCGCTGGATGCGGCCGGCGTCGTCTACCGGCTGCATCCCTACGACTACGAAGCCGAAGCCGGCGCCAAGGGCCTGCAGGCCGCACAGGCGCTGGGCCTGCCGCCGGAGCGGGTGCTGAAGAGTCTGATGGCCTGGGTCGACACGCGCGCGGTCTGCGTGGTGGTCCCGTCCGACCGCCGCGTGCAGTTGAAGAAACTGGCCGCCGCCGCGGGCGGCAAGGCGGCGCGGATGATGGAGGCCGCCGAGGCCGAGCGCCGCACCGGCTACAAGGTCGGCGGCATCAGTCCGCTGGGCCAGCAGCGGCCGGCGCCGGTGCTGATCGAGCAAACGGCACTGGGCGCAGGCAGCGTCTGGTTCAACGCCGGGCAGCGCGGCCTGCTGCTGGAAATGGAGGCCGCGCAGGTGCTCGACGCACTGCAGGCACGTGCCTGCGACCTGTGCGAGTGAGGCGCGTCAGTAACTCGCGGTCGCACTCACGCCCGCCACCGCGGTGACCGCCTTGATCCGCACGTAATAGAGCCCGGCCGGCAAGGTCAGCGAGCAGCGCTCGGTGGTACCGGCGGCGACCGACCGGCAACCGTATGCGGTATCGGTCGGCAGGGCGCCCGCGCGCAGGTACAGATCGGCATTGCCGCTGCCACCGCTCAGGGCCAGCGTCAGCGCCGACGTGCCGGCGGGCACGGTGATCTGGTAGTACAGCGACGTCCCCGCCTTGAGCGACAGGTTTGCCATCGGCACGCCACGCACCAGCGTCTGCGCCTTCACTGTCGCCGCCACCGCCGCCCCCGCATTGACCAGCCCTGCACCGCAGCCGGCAGTGCACGCCACCGGCAGCGGGCTGGCGGTGGCCTTCAGCCGGGCCTCCAGTTCCGCCGGCGTCAGCGGATTCAGCGCTGCCGACAGCACCAGCGCGGCGACGCCGGCCACGTGCGGCGCCGCCATCGAGGTGCCGCTGTAGGACGCATACGCCGGCGCCCCCGGCCCCAGCGTGCCGGTATTGAGCGTGGACAGGATGCCCTGTCCGGGAGCGGCAATGTCCACGCCCGCCCCATAGTTGGAAAAACTGGCACGGGCGCCGGCGGAGGTGGTCGCGGCCACCGCGATCACGTTCGGACAGTTGGCGGGCACGCTGCCGGCGACATTGCTGTTGCTGTTGCCCGCAGCGACGACGACGCTGGTCCCGCGCGCAACCGCACTCGCGATCGCCCCTGCCATCGTCGGCGAACAGCTTCCGGCGGCACCCAGCGACAGGTTGATGACCTGCGCCGGCGTCGGGTTGGCGGGAACGCCCGCGATGGCGCCGCCGGACGCCCAGACAATGGCGTCGGCGACATCGGAGAGATAACCACCGCATTTACCCAGCACACGCACCGGCAGGAGCTTCGCGTTGAAGGCGACGCCGGCGACACCGGCGGCATTATTGGTGACCGCGGCGATGGTGCCGGCCACATGCGTGCCGTGCCAACTCGAACTCGCCGCCGGCGTACCGGCACCGCAGGTATTGGCGGGATAGCCATCGCCCGGATCGGCGGCGTCACGGTCGCGGCCGCCGCCATCGCCGGCCACCAGGGGATCGCTGATGAAGTCGTAGCCCGGCAACACGTTCGCCGCCAGATCCGGATGTGCGGTGATGCCGGTATCGAGCACTGCGACCACCACGCCCTTGCCCGTCGCCAGATCCCAGGCCGGGCGCACATTGATCGTCGCCGTACCGGTTCCGAACGCCCATTGTTGGGACAGGCCAGGATCGCTCGGGACCAGCAGGGGGCGCAACAGCACATCGACCTCCACGCGAGCGACGGCCGGATCGGCGGCCAGGCGCCGCATCAGCGTCTCCGCCTCGACGCGATCCAGGCTGCGATCGGCGGCGATGACGTCGGCACCGGTCGCCAGGCGCCGCAACGATGCCAGGCCGAGGGCACGGCCGCGCCGGGCCGGCAACATGCGCGCGGCCTCCGCCAGCGGTGCCGCGCGCGAGGCCAGCGCAGGCGCGGCGCCATCGCGATAGGTGACGATGAAACGCTGTGGATTCGGCGTCGTCGCCAGCGCCTGCAATCCGATCTCGCCGGCAGCGGCGGTGCCGGCGGCTGCCAGCAGCAAAAGGCACGCGGCGCTGCGCCGCCGAAGCACGCTGTACTTGAACATGAGACTCCCCCCGGGCTGTACACGTGGCGCAGTCGGCCGTCCACCGCGCAGGTTCGAACGTGGCGGTGCAGGCCGCGGCCACCGCGTACGCGACAGCCGCAGGACGGTCCTGCACCGCGGATAGCGGCAAGGCGCGGATCGGGTGGAGGGCGCAAGCGGCGCAATGTGCGGATCTGTGATCGGCGACGAGCCCGGCTGCGGAATGCATCAAGACGACCGGACCAGGGCGGCCGGACGCGGCACAAACAAAAAAGCCCCGCGCCGAAGCGCGGGGCGACCGAGAGTGGCGGCGGCGGCGTCCTGGCCGACCGCTGCGATCCGGCACCGGGAAGTGCGCGGCGGCCATGGCGCGGCCGCCGCGACGGAGTGCCTCAGTAGTCGGCCTTCAGGCTGACACCGGAGAACGTGCTGTACGCCTTCACCCGCACGTAGTAGGTGCCGGCCTGCGGGGAGTTGAAGGTGCAGCTCTCGTTGTTGCCGTTCTTGTACGGACGGCAGTCGTAGGCCGAGTCGGTCGGCGCGCTGCCGAAGCGCACGTACAGGTCGGCATCGCCGCTGCCGCCGGAGGTGGTGACCACCAGGCTGCTGGCGCCGGACGGCACCTTGACCGTGTAGTTCAGCGAGGAACCGCTGTTGGCGCTGAGGTTGGTGACCGCCACGCCATCCTGCAGTTCGTTGCTGCTGCCACCGCCACCGCCACCACCGCTGCTGCCGCCGTTCAACGCCGCGGTGACCGCCGCGTTGGCGTCGAGCAGGCCGGCGCCGCAACCCTGCGAGCAGGAGAAGCTGGCCGCGGTGTTCTTGATGGTGCTTTCCACCTGCGCCGGGGTCAGCGCGGTCGGCGCCACCGACTGCATCAGCGCGACCACGCCGGCCACGTGCGGGGTCGCCATCGAGGTGCCGTTGTACGAGGCGTAGCTCGGGTTGCCCGGGGTGGTGGTGCCGTCGTTGAGCGTGGACAGGATGTTCGAGCCCGGCGCGGAGATGTCGATGCCCGCGCCGTAGTTCGAGTAGCTGGCCTTGGCCCGCGACGAGGTGGTCGCCGCCACCGCGATCACGTTGTTGCAGTTGGCCGGCACCGAGCTGGACACGTTGGTCGAGCTGTTGCCCGCCGCCACCACCACCGTGGTGCCGCGGCTGACCGCGCCGTTGATGGCGTTCTGGTAGGTGCTCGAGCAGGTGCCGCTGCCGCCCAGCGACATGTTGATGACTTCGGCCGGGTTCTGGTTGGTCGGCACGCCGCTGACGGTGCCGCCGGAGGCCCAGGTGATCGCATCGGCGATGTCGGAGGTGTAGCCGCCGCACTTGCCGAGCACGCGCACCGGCAGGATCTTGGCCTTGAACGCGGTGCCGGCCACGCCGGTGCCGTTGTTGGTGATCGCGGCGATGGTGCCGGCCACATGGGTGCCGTGCCAGCTGGAATTGGAGGCGGGCGAACCGGAGTAGCACTCGCCGGCAGCGGCCCAGTCGCCTTCGTCGGCCGGGTTGCTGTCGCGGCCGTTGCCGTCGCGCGCCGAATCCGCATCGCTGATGAAGTCGTAGCCCTGCAGGACGTTGGCGTTGAGGTCCGGGTGGCTGGTGATGCCGGTGTCGATCACCGCCACGACCACGCCGTCGCCGCTGGCCTTGTCCCAGGCCGAGCGCACGTTGATGCCGGCGTTGGTGGTGCCGAAGGCCCACTGGTCGCCCAGGCGCGGATCGTTCGGGGTCAGCGCGATGGTCATGCGCTGGTCGACCTCGACGTACTCGACGTTCGGGTCGGCGGCGATCTGCCGCATCAGCGTCTCGGCCTCGGCGCGGTCCAGCGGACGGCTGGCCTTGACCACTTCCGGACCCACCGCCAGGCGGCGCAGGCTGGTCAGGCCGAGCGCGCGGCCGTTCTTGGCCGGCAGCGCGGCGGCGGCCGACTGCAGCGTCGCGCGCAGCGCCGCCGAGGGCGCCGCAGCGGCGGCGGACGCGCTGGAGATGCTGACCGGCGCGGCATCGCGGGTCTTGACGATGAAGCGCTGTACGGTCGGTTCGGAAGACAGGCCGGAGAGGTTCACGTCACCGGCGAAGGCTGGGGTGGCCAACAGCAGGGAGGTGAGAGCGGACGCGCCCAGCACGACCAGCCACGGACGCTGGCGCGACCCACGATGCGACATTTCGGACATTCGGACTTCCTTTCGGTTGAGTAGCCGCCTGATGGCGGTGTTCCGCGCCGCACCGGTCCGGCCGAAACCTGAACCTGGCGTGCGTTGCGAGCCCGGTCGGATGGCGTGTTGCCGACCATTCATCGACGCTAGCTCAGTACAAGCGCGTATGGAGCAGGGCGTGACGGAAATCCGTTGTACAAAGCGAAGAAATGCAATGAACGTCGATGTCATAAAGAGAACTGCACCTCATTTTTGCTGCAGTGCAGCATGAAAAGACGCCAGACTCGGCAAATCAGGGGCAGATTTTTGGCTCCCGCGCGACACACGGGACAAGAAAAGGAGACAGTGGATACAGACGACAGAGGTCGCCTGCATGGCAGCGCCATACATCGGACGGACACGGAATGTCTGGGGAGCGGACTCCCGGGAAGGCGCGATGCGGAGGCGGGGCGGCGACACATCGCACGCCCCGGCGCACCAGCGCGGACGTCGCCGGCGATGGTCGACGCTGTCGGACCATGCGCCAAGTGGCATGAGGTCCATTCGCCAGGGCAGCCGACAGCCGCCCCAGCGTTGGGCGCTCGGCTCAGCCCAGCCGCACCAGCCAGCCGTGGCGGTCGGCCACGCGGCCGTACTGGATGTCGGTGAGTTCCTGGCGCAGCGACAGCGTCACCGGGCCGGCGGGCGCGGTCAGGTCGCCGACCGCGAAGTCCTTGCCCTTGAGCTGGCCGATCGGGGTCACCACCGCGGCGGTGCCGCAGGCGAACACCTCGGCGATCTCGCCCGAGGCCACGCCGTCGCGCCACTCGTCGATGCTCACCTGCCGCTCCACCACCTGCATGCCGCGGTCGCGGGCCAGTTGCAGGATGCTGTCGCGGGTGATGCCTTCCAGGATGCTGCCCGACAGCGCCGGGGTGACCAGGCTGCCGTCGCGCATCACCAGGAACACGTTCATGCCGCCCAGTTCCTCGATGTACTTGCCCTCGACCGGATCGAGGAACAGCACCTGCGAGCAGCCCTGCGCCTGCGCCTGCTGCTGCGGCAGCAGCGAGGCGGCGTAGTTGCCGCCGCACTTGGCCGCGCCGGTGCCGCCCTTGGCGGCGCGCGCGTAGTCGGTGGACAGCCAGATCGCCACCGGCGCCACGCCCTTGGCGAAATAGGCGCCGGCCGGGCTGGCAATGACGTAGTAGCCGGCCTTCTGCGCGGCGCGCACGCCCAGGAAGGCCTCGTTGGCGATCATGAACGGACGGAAATACAGGCTGGTCTCCGGCGCCGACGGCACCCACGCCGCATCCACCGCGATCAGCTGCCGCAGCGATTCCACGAACAGCTCCACCGGCAGCTCCGGCAGCGCCAGGCGCTGCGCCGAGCGCTGCAGGCGCTTGCCGTTGGCCTCCGGGCGGAAGGTCCAGATCGAGCCGTCGGCATGGCGGTAGGCCTTGATGCCTTCGAAGATCTCCTGGCCGTAGTGCAGCACCGAGGCGGCCGGATCCAGCGCCAGCGGGCCGTAGGCGCGCACTTCGGCGTCGTGCCAGCCCTGCTCGCGGCTCCATTCGATGGCGACCATGTGGTCGGTGAAATAGTTGCCGAAGCCCGGCGCGGCGAGGATCTGCGCGCGCGCCTCGGCGCTGCGCGCGGCGGTGGACGGGGTCAGGCGGAACTGCGTGGACGGCTCGGTAGCGGACACCGGGAATTCCTGTGGTAGTCGAGGGATGGCCAGGCCGCAGCGTCGCGGGGACGGCAGCGGCGGCGCCCGATCGGGCTCCGTCGCGACGCGCGAGGCGTCGCGCGCGGGTCAGAGCATGCCGGTTTCCAGGCGCGCGGCCTCGGACATCATATGCCGGCCCCACGGCGGATCGAACACCAACTCGACGTCGGCCTCGGCGATGGTCGGGATCATCTCCAGCTTGCTGCGCACGTCGTCGACCAGGATCTCGCCCATGCCGCAGCCGGGCGCGGTCAGCGTCATCTTGACCTCGACGGTGCGCTGGCCATCCTCGCGCGCATGCATGGTCACGTCGTAGATCAGCCCCAGATCGACGATGTTGAACGGGATCTCGGGGTCGAAGCAGGTGCGCAACTGCTGCCAGATCAGGGCTTCGACCTGCTCGTCGCCGGCATCCTCGGGCAGTTCCAGCCCCGGCGGCGGCTCCTTGCCGATGGCGTCGCCGTCCTTGCCGGCGATGCGGAACAGATTGCCCTCCACGAACACCGTGTAGCTGCCGCCCAGGGCCTGAGTGATGTAGCCGTAGCTGCCGGCGGGCAGGGTCACCGCGTCGCCCTGCGGCACCATCACCGCGGCGCAATCGCGTTCGAATTGGACAGGTTCGCTGCTGCGTGAGTACATGGGGGCGATATGGGGCCAGGCCCCGCCGGTGCAAGTCGTGCAGTTTATCCGAGTGCGCGGGGCGCGCGCCGGAAGTATCCTGTACGCCTTCTCCGGGAACATCGAATGCCGCCTTCCTCCACGCCGGCCAGGCCCTCGCACTGGCTGTGGCCTCTGTTGCTCGCCATGGGCTGTTTCACCGCGCTGATCGCCTGGTTGCTGGTGGCGCTGTCGCTGGGTCGCCAGGCCGGCTGGATGGCCGTGGTGGTGGCGCTGGAGATCGTCTGGATGCTGCGCCTAGGCAACCTGCCGCGCGGCCCGCTGCGCATCGCCGTGGCGATGAGCGCCACGGTGCTGGTGATCGTCGCCGCCAACTGGGGCATCGCCGCCGCGCAGATGGGCGCGGGGCTGGGCCTGAACGTGTGGGATTCGTCGCTGAAGATGGGCGCCCACTACGCCTGGACCCTGACCCTGCTGGCCAACAGCCCGGGCGACCTGCTGTGGCTGGGCATCGGCGTGGCCACGGCGTATTTCAGCGCGCGCTGAGCACGGCCGGAGTGCGGCGGACGCCGCTGGCATGGCGATGGTGGTTGCGGCCTGACAACGCCCCGATCATCCGCCTTCGCCATGAAGCGCATCGTTTTTGTGGGAGCGGCTTCAGCCGCGATGGGCGTTACCGGTAACGCCCATCGCGGCTGAAGCCGCTCCTGCGCGCCCTGCACTCGCTACGCCCCCCCTGCCCCGCCCGCAACGGCTCAATGCCCGCCGCCATCCAGCGCCTTCAGTTCGCTGACCAGGGCGCCGGCCGCCTCGGCGCCGTCGCCGTACAGCATGCGGGTGTTGTCGGCATAGAACAGCGCGTTCTCGATGCCGGCGAAGCCGGTGCCCTTGCCGCGCTTGATGACGATGACGTTCCTGGAATTGACCACGTCCAGGATCGGCATGCCGTAGATCGGGCTGGCCGGGTCGGTCTTGGCCACCGGGTTGACCACGTCGTTGGCGCCGATCACCAGCGACACGTCGGTGCTGGCGAACTCGGGATTGATGTCGTCCATGTCGGCGATCAGGTCGTAGGGCACGCCGGCCTCGGCCAGCAGTACGTTCATGTGCCCGGGCATGCGCCCGGCCACCGGATGGATCGCGAACTTGACCTTGACCCCGCGCTCGATCAGCCGCTGCGCCAGTTCCCAGATCTTGTGCTGCGCCTGCGCAACCGCCATGCCGTAACCGGGCACGATCACCACGCGCTCGGCGTAGGCCATCATCGCCGCCACGTCGCCGGCCTCGATCGGCTTCTGGCTGCCGGCGATCGCCTGCGCCTGGCCGCCGCCGCCGAAGTTGGAGAACAGCACGCCGCGGATCGGCCGGTTCATCGCCTTGGCCATCAGCCGGGTCAGCAGGATGCCGGCCGCGCCGACCATCATGCCGGCGATGATCAGCGCCTCGTTGCCGAGCACGTAGCCCTCGAAGGCCACCGCCAGGCCGGTGAAGGCGTTGTACAGCGAGATCACCACCGGCATGTCGGCGCCGCCGATCGGCAGCGTCATCAGCACGCCCAGGGCCAGCGCCAGCACGAAGAACAGCACGATCGCCAGCGGACTCAGGCTGATCGCGGCCCAGGCGCCCACGCCCAGCATCGCCACGCACACCAGCAGGTTGAACGCCTGCTGCGCGGGGAAGGTGACGCGCTTGTCCAGGCGCCCGTCGAGCTTGGCCCAGGCGATGATCGAGCCGGACAGCGACACCGCGCCGATCGCCGAGCCGATCACCGCCAGCGCCAGCGTGGTCGCATCCGGCTGGCGCGCGGCCAGCGCGGCGATCGCGGCCTCGCTCCAATGGGTGGTATCGCGGCGCATCAGGAACGAGAAGCGCAGCAGCTCCACCGCACCGATCGCCGCCGCCGAGCCGCCGCCCATGCCGTTGTACAGCGCGACCATCTGCGGCATGTCGGTGATCGCCACCTTCTTGGCGGAGATCCACGCCGCGGCGGTGCCGAGCACGATCGCCAGCACGATCAGCGGCAGGTTGTGCAGACCCGGCAGCAGGAAGGTGGCGGCGGTCGCCAGCAGCATGCCGAAACCGGCCCAGCGGATGCCGCTGCGCGCGGTCCTGGGCGAGGCCATGCGCTGCAGGCCGAGCAGGAACAGGGTGGCGGCGACCAGATAGCTGCTCTTGATCAGGATCGGCAACAGTTCCATCAGCACGCGTGCTCCGAAAAAGGACATCTGCCCGAGTGGCAGAAGGTACGAGAGGACGCCCGGCGCGAGGCCGAGCGGTGCCAGCAGGACGGCCACGGCCAACGCCGCGGCGGTGCGCCGATGCCGCGCATTCAATCCTTCGCCTTGGTCTTGGAGGCATCCGGCTTGCTGGACTTGAACATGTCCAGCATGCGCTCGGTCACCACATAGCCGCCGGCGGCATTGCCGGCACCGAGCAGCACCGCGACGAAGCCGATGGCTTTCTCCAGGGTGGTGTCGGCATGCCCCAGCACCACCATCGCGCCGATCAGGACGATGCCGTGGATGAAGTTGGAACCGGACATCAGCGGGGTGTGCAGGATCACCGGCACCCGCGAGATGATCACATGCCCGGCGATGGCCGCCAGCATGAAGATGTACAAGGCCACGAACCCGTCGCTCATCGCACCATTCTCCCGGGCGCCGCGCCCGTCCGCCGCATCATAACCGCGTGCTGAACCGCTGTGCGATGCCGGCATGCGCTTGCGCGAAGGCCGCGAGGCCCGGCCGGTCAACCACGCCCGCCACCGCGCGTTAACCACGGCATCCCCCTGCCGGAAGCTAAGCTGTGCTGGTGAGCACGCCCGCCCTCGCACCGCCATCGACCGATGCCGACACCGAACAGCGCCCGCTGCCGGCGTCGCTGGACGCGTTCCTGGCCGAGATCGGGCCGCGCGCGTTCCGCTTCGCCGAAGCCGGACTGCGCCAGCGCGAGGACGCGCTGGACGCGGTGCAGGACGCGATGATCAAGCTGCTGGCCTATCGCGAGCGCCCGGCGCAGGAATGGACGCCGCTGTTCTGGAGCATCCTGCGCCGGCGCATCATCGACCTGCAGCGCCGCCGCACCTTCCGCCTGCGCTTCTGGGCGCCGACCAGCGAGCGTGACGCGGACAGCCCGCCGGACTGGGCCGACGACGGCCCCAATCCGTCCGAGCAGCACGAGCGTCGGCAGACCCATGCGCGGCTGGTGACGGCGCTGCGCGCGCTGCCCGCGCGCCAGCGCGAGGCCTTCACCCTGCGCGTACTGGAAGAGCTGGACGTGGCCACCACCGCACGCGCGATGGGCTGCTCGGAAGGCTCGGTAAAGACCCATCTGTCGCGCGCCCGCGAGGCGCTGCAGAAACATC
The DNA here is from genome assembly GCF_040529055.1 of Xanthomonas sontii. Lineage (NCBI taxonomy): Bacteria > Pseudomonadati > Pseudomonadota > Gammaproteobacteria > Lysobacterales > Lysobacteraceae > Xanthomonas > Xanthomonas sontii. The sequence goes on from NZ_CP132342.1 coordinate 4,788,456, forward strand.
TGGAGGACGTCCGATGACATCCGATCGCACCCGCCCGGCGGATTTCGACACGCAGATGCGCGCCGTCCACCAGGACGGCTTGCAGGCCCTGCCCGCGCCGACCCTGGCGCGGCTGCGCGCCGCACGCCAGCAGGCCAGCCGTGCGCACGCGGCGCCAAGCCGGCGCTGGGGCTGGCTGCTGGCGGCGGTCCCTGCGCTGCTCGGCGCGGCGCTGGGCGTGCATCTGCTGCTGCGCCCCGCACCGTCGATGCCGACCACCACCACCGCCAGCGTCGCCACCGCCACTGCCACTGCCACTGCCACGACCGTGGCCGCGACCGCCTCGGTGCGCGCCGGCGCGGCCGCCGACAGCGACCAGGCCGCGACCGCGATGCTCGACGAAAATCCCGACCTGTACCTGTGGCTGGGCTCCGATACCTCGCTGGCAATGGAATGAACCCGATGACTCGCCTGATCCGTCTCTCCCTGGCGCTGACGCTGCTGGCCGGCACTGCCGTCCCGGCGGCCTTCGCCGCCCCGCCCCCGCCCGGGCCGCCGCCACCGCCGAGCGCGGCCGACCGCGACGACGACTCCGGCCCGCCGCTGCCCGACTGGGAACACCTGAGCCCACAGCAGCGCGAGCTGCTGATCGCGCCCCTGCGGCAGCGCTGGAACGATGCCCCGCAGCAACGCCGACGCATGTTCGAGCACGCGCAGCGCTGGCAGTCGATGACCCCCGAGCAACGCGACCGCGCACGCAAGGGCGCCCGCCGCTACGAGGACATGACCCCGCAGCAGCGCGAGGAGGCGCGGGTGCTGTTCGAGCGCATGCGCACGCTGCCGCCGGACCAGCGCAAGGCGCTGCGCGACCGCTGGGAAGCGATGACGCCGGCACAACGCGCCGCCTGGATCCGCGCCAATGCCGGCCCGGACAACCTGCCGCCGCCGGATGCTGCCAGGTAGGCGAAACGCGGCGCCGGTTCAAGCCCGATGCGCATGGCGCGCGCGCCCTCGCCTCGTCGTGTGCGGCGCATGGAGTCCAGCGCCGCAGAAATCGCCCCGCAGGAGCGGCTTCAGCCCCCACGGCGTTCCCGGTAAACCCGGTCGCGGCTGAAACCGCTCTTGCACGGGTTCACCTTGCCCGCAGATCAACGCCACCCGAACTGGCGCCCAAGCATCGCGACCGCACTCACGCCGTCCAGCGCGTCTTCGCCAGCAGTTCGTCGTTCCAGTCGTAGGCGATCGCGCCGTCCTTCAGGAACAGGGCGACGAAGTTGTAGACGTTGCGCGCGTACATCTCGCTCGCATGCACCGCGCCCATGCTGGCCAGATCCAACGGCCCGGCAATGGTCACGCCGGCGTGTTCGATGGTCTCGCCCGGTCGGGTGAGCTCGCAATTGCCACCGGTCTCGGCGGCCAGATCCACCACCACGCTGCCCGGCTTCATGCCGGCGACCATCGCCGCGCTGAGGATCTTCGGTGCCGGCCGTCCCGGCACCGCGGCGGTGCACACCACCACGTCGATGCCCTTCAGGTGCTCGGCCAGGCGACGCTGCTGCTCCGCGCGCTCGTCGTCGGTGAGTTGCCGCGCGTAGCCGCCCTCGCCGGCGGCGCTGACCCCGAGATCGAGGAACTTGCCGCCCAGCGACTCGATCTGCTCGCGGGTTTCCGGGCGCACGTCGAAGCCCTCCACCTGCGCACCCAGGCGCTTGGCGGTGGCGATGGCCTGCAGGCCGGCCACGCCGGCGCCGACGATCAGCACCTTGGAGGGGCGGATGGTGCCTGCCGCGGTGGTCAGCATGGGGAAGAAACGCGGCGCCAGCTGCGCGGCGATCAGGGTCGCCTTGTAGCCGGCCATGCCGGCCTGCGAGCTGAGCACATCCATCGCCTGCGCGCGGGTGGTGCGCGGCAGCCGTTCCAGCGGAAAGGCGACCAGTTGCCGCGCCTGCAGCGCCGCCGCGCGCGCCGGATCGGCCTGCGGCTGCAGGATGCCGACCACGCCGGCGCCCTCCTTGAGCTGCTGCAGCGCCACCGCCGGCAACGGCTGCACGCACAGCACCAGATCCGCCTGCGCCGGGCTGTCGGGATCGGCCAGGCTGGCGCCGGCGGCCAGGTAGGCCGCATCGACGAAGCCGGCCGACACGCCGGCCTGCGGCTCGACCCGCACCTGCGCGCCCAGGGCGACCAGTTTCTTGACCGTCTCCGGCGTCGCCGCCACGCGGCGTTCGCCCTGCGCCGATTCCTTCACCACCAGCACCTGCACTGCCATGCGATTCCCCGTGCCTTGCCTGTCGTCCGCGCCGATCCTACAGCGTCCGCACGCCAGGTGGAGGCGTCGCGCACGCCAAGTGGGCATCGGCGACCGGGCGCGTTGGCGCCCCCGACCCGAGGGCGCCCGGCGCACGCCGCCTCGGCGAAGGCGTGTTCTCCGCCGGGGCGGCCAGGGGCATGGCCAGGTCGGGAAGGGCGCGGCGCGCGGGGAACACCTGCATCGCCGGCAAGCGATCGCCAACGCGGGTCAGGCGCAGGAGCGGCGTCAGCCGCGACCGGCAGCGCGAGGAAACCGGGTCGCGGCGGAGGAGACCTCCTGATCCAGCCAAGGCCCACGGACTGGAAACGGCGTCAGCCGCGAATGGTGCTCCGAGTAAAGCCCCTCGCGGCTGAAGCCGCCCCTACCGTCGCGATGGCATAGCGACCAACGGCCGCCGGAACGCGTCGCTGGCGATGCGCTGACGCCGCCGATACTGGCAGCCGAGCAACACGCGACCCGTGCAACGCCACGGCGGCGATCGCCCGCGCCGCCGCGGTGCTCTCAGTGCAAGGTCGCGCTATGCGGATCGAGACGGTCGATGACGCCCTGCATGGCGCTGTCGAAGGCGCCGTCGTCGACGTGCGCGCGCAGCCGGCCCAGCCGCACCATCACCGCCAGTTCTTCCGGCGAGGCCACGCAGAAGCGCACGCCGCGCCGGTTGACGAACAGCAGGCGCGACGAGATCGGGCTCACCCACGACAGCTTGCCGGCCTGCATCTTGCCGTCGCGGTCGACGAAATCCAGCCAGGTGCCGATCTGCATCGTGCGGAAGCGGTCGGCATCGGCGTTGTCGAAATCGTCCATGGTCTGCGGCGGCGCCACGTCCACCGGTTGCGCCTCCTGCACCGGCGGCTGCGGCAGCGCCACCTGCGGCAACTCCGGCAGCGGCCGCTCCAGTTCCGGGCGCAGCTCGGCCACCGCCTGCAGCGTGTCGTGCAGCGCGTCGATCGCGGCCGTGGCCGCCTCGGCATGCAGGCCGACGCTGGCGAAGACCCGCTGCAGCGCGCCCTGCCAGGCCTGCAGCCAGGGCTTGCCGACGATGTGCCGCTGCGCCTCGGCGGCTTCCTCGAGCAGGCCGTCGGCCAGCGCCAGCGCATCGCGCACGCCGGGGCCGCCCTCGCCTTCGCGCAGCATCGCCATGGTCAGGTGGTGCTGCCACGGCTGCCGCAGGAAATCCTGCAACGCCTGCGGCAACTGCCGGCCCTGCAGGCGCACCTGCAGTTCGGCCTCGGCGCGCTGCCGCGCCAGTTCCAGCTTCTCCTGGCCGCGCTGGGTCTCGGCGGCGCGGCGCTCGGCGATCTCGATGCGGCGGCGGTGCTGCACCAGGAAATCGCGGAATTCCTCTTCCAGGGTCAGGAAGATCGCCAGGTTCTCGTTGAACTCGGCCACCAGCCGGTCGATGATCTCCTCGACCTTGCCCATCAGCACGCGCTCGGCCTGGCTCTCGCCGGTGTTGCCCTCGCAGGCCTCGGCCAGCGAATTGAGCAGGCGTCGCGCCGGATGGGTCTTCTGCACGAACATGCGCCGGTCCAGCAATGCGACCTTGACGAACGGCACCACCAGCCGGCCGATCAATTCGCGCGAGCGGCCTTCCAGGTCGCGCTCGTCCAGCATCACGTCGAACAGCATGCCGACCAGGTCGATCGCATCCTCGTCGACCGGATCCAGCCGTGCATGCGCCGGGTCCACGCCGAACTGGGTGGCGTTGGACAGCACCTCGCTCTTGAGCCGCTGCGCAAGCGACTCGCTGTCGTCGCCGATCGCCGCGCGCAGGGTGGCGCTGGGCGTGGCCTGCAGCAGCGACAGCACCGACATCATCTCGCGCTGGCTCAGCGGGCGTTGCTGGCCGACCGCCGCGGTCGCCGCGGAGGTGGCGCTCTCGCGCGCGTTGCGGGTCTGCTGCAACAGTTCGTGCAACGCCTCCAGCAACACGCCCTGACTACCGCCGGGCAGGCGCGCCTCGCCGTCGTCGTAGCGCTCGCCGGCCTGCAGGCTGCCGCGGCGCTCGGCCCAGCGGTTGACGAAGCGGTTGGCCCAGGCCGGCGCGTAGTGTTCTTCGTCCTCGCCCAGCTCGGCACCGACGCCATCCCCGGCAGCGCCGGCCTCGCGCGGCGGGCGCTGCTCCGGCGGCGGTGCGCGCCGCGGCGGCGGCGGCGGTCGCGGCCGCGAGATCTCCGGCATGATCCCGGCCTGGGCGAGGCTGTCGTCCAGATCCTGGTAGAGCTTGCCGACCCCGGCGGTGAAGTCGCGTTCGCACAGCTTGATCAGCACCAGCCGCACTTCCGGGGCCAGGTCGCTGGTGGAGAACGCGGCATGCACGGCCACGCCGATGTGTTCGGGGCCGATCGGATTGGTGTCCGCATCCAGCTCCAGGCCGCCGGCGATCCAGCCCAGGCGCCGGTCGATGCGGGTCAGCACCGGCTTCCATTCGCGCAGCAGCACGCTGGCGAGGTTGCGTACCGCCAGCCGCGACTCCAGCTCGTGTTCGGAGATCAGGCTCAGGCCCTGCCCGTAGCCGGCCAGGGCGACTTCGGCCGAGAGCGGCGCGCCGGCCTCCAGCGCTTCCCAGGCGGTATGCAGCTGGGCGCGGAAGCGCGCGGCGATCTCGTCGCGACGACGGCGCAGTTCGCGCATGCCGTCGAGGAACAGCAACTGCGACGCGCCGGCACTCTCGGCGCGGTCGAACAGCACGTCGTCGAAATGCGCCAGCGCCGCGGCGAAGGCCTGGCCCAGCACTGGCAGCATGCCCTCGCGCGCCTGCGTCAACAGGCGCGGGTCACGCGCCGGGTGTGCGTGCGGGCTGGGGCTGAAACTCATGCGCGACGGCTCCGCGCCATGGACGGCGCCAGATAGAAGGAAGGTGGAAGACGATCGGACGCGGCCCCTGTTTCCGCTCCTGCATGGTAGGCAAGGTGTCTGAACAGCGACCGTGATGCGCTGCGCATTTCTGGCTCCAGAACGTGACCTCGTGCAGGATCGTAGGCATGGAAGGCGTCACTACGGCGGCAATGCGGCATGAATACGGCACGCCCGTCGAGGATCAGGCCGCCACCGCCACCCGTTCCAGGCGGTCGACCACGCCCTGCATGGCGCTGTAGAAGGCATCGTCGTCACGATGCAGGCGCAGCCGGTCCAGCCGCGCCATCACTGCCAGCGCCTCGGCCGAGGCGACGCACAGCCGCCCGCCGCGGCGGTTGACGAACAGCAGGCGCGCCGAGATCGGGCTCACCCAGGTCAGCTTGCCGGGCTGCACGCGGCCTTCGCGGTCGACGAAGTCCAGCCAGGTTCCCAGCGGCAGGATGCGGAAGTAATCGGCGGTGATGTGGTCGAAATCGGTGGCCTGGGCCGGTTCCGGCAGTGCCGGCACGGTCTCGGCGGCGGGCGGCTCGGGCACGTCCACGCCCGTCGCCGGCAGCGCGGCCTGCAGCGGCCGCGCGTGCGCCAGGTCGTCCAGCGCCGTGTGCAGGGCCTGCCAGGCGGCTTCGGCCGCCGCGGCGTCCAGGCCGACGCTGGTCCACAGCCGGGTCAGCTCGGCATGTTGCGGCTGCAGCCAGCCTTCTACCGGCACCACACCGTTCCGGGCCTGGCGGCACTGCGCCAGCACCGCATCGCCCAGCGCCAGCGCCGCGGCGAGCGCGCTGCCCTGACCGTCGTCGCGCAAGGCCGACTGCTGCACGTACTGGCACCAGGACTGGCGCAGGAAGGCCTCGATGGGCAGCGGCACGGTCAGGTCGTCGCCGGCCTGTTGCAGCAGATCGTGCAGCGCCTGCGCGGCGCGCTGCCGGGCGACCTCGCGGCGCTCCTCCGCCCGTTGCAGTTCGGCCGCGCGGCGCTCGGCGATCTCCACCCGGCGCCGGTACTGCTCGTAGGCGCTGCCGAACTCGGCCTCCAGCGCCAGGAACACCGCCAGGTGCTCGTCGAAATCGCGCACCACCCGCTCCACCGCCGCCTGCGCCTGCGCCAGCAGCGCCTGCTCCGGGCCGGTGCTGCCGGCATTGCCGTCGCAGGCGTCGGCCAGCAGATTGAGCAGGCGCCGCGCCGGATGCCCGTCGCGCACGAACAGGCGCCCGTCGATCAGCGCCACCTTGGCCATCGGCACCAGCATCTGCCCCAGCAGCTCGCGCTGCGCGGGTTGCAGCACGCATTCCTCCAGCATCACATCGAACAGCAGGCCGACCAGATCGAGGGTGTCGGCATCGGCCGGATCCAGGCAGGTGCTGGCCGGGTCCAGGCCGAGCGAGGCGCCGATACCGGCGATCTGCCGGCGCAGGCCCAGCGCCAGCGGGCCGCCGTGTTCGCAGACCGCGGCGAATCCGGCCAACGGCATGGTCTGCAGCAACGACAGCACCGACAGCAGCTCGCGCGGCGACAGGCAGCGCCGGCCGTCGCCCGGGCCCGCGTCCGGCTGCGCCTCGTGCAGCAGCGCGCGCAGCGCCGGCGGCAGCACCTCCTGCTCGTTGCGCGCGTGCGCGTCCAGGGCGCGCGCGGCGCGGCGCTGCGCCGCCGACAGCGGCGCGGCGGTGTCCCAGTTCTCGAAGAAGCGGCTGATCCAGTCCGGCGCCGCCTCGTCCTCGCTCGCGCCCAGGCGCGGGATGGCGCGGCGGCGCGGGCGCCCGCTCGGCAGCGCGCGGGCGCGCGCGACCTCGTTCAGGCGCTGCTCCAGTTGCGCATACAGTTCGCCGACGCGCTCCTGCAGTTCCTGCTCGCAGATCTTGACGATCGCCAGTTGCACCTGCGGCGCCAGCACCAGCCCGTGCAGCGCCGCATACACCGCCGCGCCCACGTGCTCGGGGCCGAACGGGTTGTTGTCGGCATCGATGCGCTGGCCGCCGGCGATGAAGCCGAGGAATCGGTTCAGCCGCATCAGCTCCGGCCGCCAGCGGTGCTGGATCGCCCCAGCCAGGTTGCGCACCGCCAGGCGCACGTCCAGTTCCTGTTCCGAGACCAGGCTGAGGTCGCCGCGCTCGCGCGCCAGGCTGCGCTCCACCGACAGCGGACGGCCGGCTTCCAGCGCCTGCCAGGCCTGGGCCAGGTGCGCGCGGAAGCGCGCGGCGATCGGCTCGCGCTGCTGGCGCAGCAGCTGGATCGCCTCGAAATAATCGTTCTGGGTCGGCCCGGCGCGCTCGGCCATGCGGAACAGCGCTTCGGCCAGCACATCCAGCACCTCGCCGAAAGCGCCGGCGAGCGGAACCGACACCACATCCCGGACCTGATCGAGCAGATCCGCGTTGCGGCTGGGCGACAACTCTTCAGCGTATTCAGCAAGGGTCATGGCAGTGTGATACGCAGGCAGCAGTGAGACCGACGTCAATTCGGAAGCTAGCGGCAGATCAGCAACACAACGCGATTGTCCGTGTAACTGCGGCATCCGCTGCCGCCTGCGAGCGCCCGACTATAATTCCGCGCCCGCCCCACGGAATCGAGACTATGCGCACAATTCATTCGCTGCAAGCGCTGGATGCGCGCCGTTCAGTGCCATCCAAGCAGTTGGGCGAGCCGGGACCGGACGCGGAGACGCTGCTGGCCATGCTGCAGTCGGCGGTGCGTGTCCCCGATCACGGAAAGCTGGTGCCGTTCCGCTTCCTGCGCATCGCCGGCCCGGCGCGTCAGGCCCTGGGCGACATCCTCGCCGCGCGCACCCTGCAGCGCGATCCCGGCGCGGCGCCGGCGGCGGTGGAGAAGGATCGCGAACGCTTCGCGCATGCGCCGGTGGTGATCGCGGTGATCGCCTGCCTGCAGCGCGGACACAAGGTGCCGGAAATCGAACAGTGGATGACCGCCGGTTCGGTGTGCTTCGCGCTGCTGCAGGCCGCGCAGGCCTACGGCTTCGGCGCGCAGTGGCTGACCGGCTGGATGGCGTATGACGAAACGGTGTCCGCGCGGCTGGGCCTGGCCGAGCACGAGCACGTCGCCGGCTTCATCCACATCGGCACCGCCCGCCTCGACGTGCCGGAGCGCGAGCGGCCGGATCCGCGCGCGCTGCTCAGCGACTGGACGCCGTGAACGCAGGCCTGCCCGTGTCGCGGCCGCTGTACCTGGTCGACGCCAGCCTATACGTGTTCCGCGCCTGGCATTCGATTCCCGACGAATTCCAGGACGCACAGGGCTGGCCGACCAATGCGGTGCACGGCTTCGCGCGCTTCCTGCTCGACCTGCTCGAGCGCGAGCGCCCGCAGCACATCGTGATCGCCTTCGACGAAGCGCTGGACAGCTGCTTCCGGCATCGCCTGTACGCCGCCTACAAGGCCAACCGCGCGCCGGCGCCGGACGCGCTGCGCCGCCAGTTCGCGCACTGCAAGGCGCTGTGCGCGGCCCTGGGCCTGGGCGTGCTGGCGCACCACGACTACGAGGCCGACGACCTGATCGGCAGCGCCCTGCACCGTGCGCGCGGCGACGGTTTCCACGGCGTGATCGTGTCCGCCGACAAGGATCTGTCGCAGCTGCTGCTGGAGTTCGACGAACAATGGGACTACGGCCGCGGCCAGCGCTGGGGCGCGGCCGGGGTCAAGGCGCGCCATGGGGTGCATGCGCACCAGATCGCCGACTACCTGGCGCTGACCGGCGATGCGATCGACAACATTCCCGGCGTCACCGGCATCGGCGCCAAGTCGGCGGCGATCCTGCTGGCGCATTTCGGCGACCTGGACACGCTGCTGGCGCGGGTCGACGAAGTGGCGTTCCTGCGCCTGCGCGGCGCTGCGCAGATGGCCGTGCGCCTGCGCGAGCAGCGCGAGCACGCGCTGCTGTGGCGGCAGCTGACCACCATCGCCCTGGACGCGCCGCTGCACACGGCCGCGCCGGGGTTCGCCCGCGGCGCGGCCGATGCCGACATGCTGCACGGCCTGTGCGAGGCGCTGCGCTTCGGGCCGCTGACCCGACGCCGCCTGCTGCAGGCGGCCGGCCTGGAGTTTGTGGCCGGCTGAGCGCTGACCTTCGCCACGGGCAGGCGATGCCGCTGCCCGAAGCAGGCACGCTCTCGCACGCGTTGTGTCGGTTGCACTGTGTGGTCGCTGGCGCCGAGCGACTCGCGCGGCGCCAGCGCCCCCGGGCACGACCAGGCGCGCATCAAAAAAACACAGCGCACGTTCTACACTGCACCGCATCGCCGGACCGCGCCGTGCGCGACCGCGCCTTCTTCCTCCGCCATCTTGCGAGCTGCCCATGCCCCGCCACGATTCCCCGCCCCGCGTCGTCTACGAAGGCAAGTACCAGCGCATGGTCGTGCGCGGCACCTGGGAGTATTCCGAGCGCGTGCATGCCGGCGGCCTGGCCGCGATCATCGTGGCGGTCACGCCGGACGACGAGGTGCTGTTCGTCGAACAGTTCCGCGTGCCGCTGCAGGCGCGCACCATCGAGATGCCGGCCGGCCTGGTCGGCGACATCGATGCCGGCGAATCGATCGAGGTGTCGGCGGTGCGCGAACTGGAAGAGGAAACCGGCTGGACCGCCGAGCACGCCGAAGTGCTGCTGATCGGCCCGACCTCGGCCGGCGCCAGCAACGAGAAGATCGCCTTCGTGCGCGCCAGCGGCCTGCGCAAGGTCGGCAACGGCGGCGGCGACGCCAGCGAGGACATCACCGTGCATTCGGTGCCGCGCTCGCGCGCCGCCGCGTGGCTGGTGCAGAAGATGGGCGAAGGCTACGCACTGGATGCGAAGCTGTGGGCGGGGCTGTGGATGATCGAACACGAACTCGACGGCACGCCGCGTGGCTGAGGGTCTCAGCCACGCATTGCCGCCGCTGCTGGGCGCGGACGACCCGGCGGTGTTCAGCATCCACCGACCACACGGCACCTCGCCGTTCGTGCTGCTGGCGGACCACGCCGGCCAGGCAGTGCCGCGCGCGTTGCACGGCCTCGGCCTGGCGCAGGCGGAACTGGATCGGCACATCGGCTGGGACATCGGCATCGCCGGCACCACCCGCGCGCTGTCCGCGCTGCTCGACGCCTGGGCGATCGAACAGACCTATTCGCGGCTGCTGATCGACTGCAACCGCCCGCTCGCCTCGCCGACACTGATCCCGTCCGTCAGCGACCGCACCGTGGTGCCGGGCAACGCCGCACTCACGGCGGCGCAGCGGCAGCAGCGCATCGACGCCGTGCATGCGCCCTACCACGCGCGCATCGACGCCGAACTGGACGCACGCCGCGCCGCCGCGCGCCCCACCGTGCTGGTGATGATGCACAGCTTCACCCCGGTGATGGACGGCGTGCCGCGGCCCTGGCATGCCGGCGTGCTGTATCACCGCGACACCCGCTTCGCCCACGCGCTGCTGCAGGCGCTGCGCGCGGAAGACGACCTGCTGGTCGGCGACAACGCGCCGTATGCGGTCAGCGACAGCAGCGACTACGCGGTGCCCGTGCACGGCGAAGGCCGCGGCCTGCCGCATGTGGAACTGGAGATCCGCCAGGACCTGATCGCCGATGCCGCCGGCCAGCAGGCCTGGGCGCAGCGGCTGGCGCGGATCTTCACCAGGCTGCAGCCGCAGTTGCTGGCGCTGCGCTGAGTAACGCCGACGCCCTTCCCGCACCACGCCTCATGCCAGCGTCGGCACTGGCATCCACGGAAACGCCTTGTAGCCCTGCACCTGCAGCGGAACGCCGAGTGCGGCGAAATCGGCCGCGATCGCCGCGGCACGAAGACCATCCAATGCCTCGCCCACGGTCAGCGACCCGGCGCGACAGGCGGCCAACGCCTGGCCAATCGGCCAGTCCAGCAGGTGCGCGACCTGCTGCGCTATCGGCTTGACGCATTCGGGCGGACAGCGCGCAAGCACCAGATCGAACGAGGCAAAGACGCCTGCACCGACGCCAACCGCGCGCGCCGCCTCCCAAGCGTCCTCGTCCGCCTCGCCGAGCGCCTCGTCCACACCCTCGACCTGCAGGAACGCGTCGTACTCCGCGTAGTAGGCCAACGCCTGCGCGTAGTCGTATAACGTCGACAGCGGGCGTTGCCGCTTCTGCACGTCGAGCACGTCGGCGAACGTCGCCGGTTCCAGGTAGGGCGCCAAGCCCAGCGCGCGCGCCGCCGCGGGCGGTGTGTCATCGTCGCCGAATGCAGTGGCTTCGTCGGGCGGCAACCAGAAGCGCGCCTGCAGCGGATCCTCGCCGGTGGCATGCACCCAGCCGAACGCCTCGCGCACGTGGCCGTCGTCGTTGCAGGCGGCAAAGGCATCCAGCGTCTCACGCAAGGTCAATAGCGGAATCATACGTCGTCGGGCAGGCAGCGCGCGGCAGCGCAGTCTACGGCAGGTATGCGGACGCTGAAGGAGAATGAAGCCTGCGAGACCGGAGCGAGACGTCGCTGGACATCGCCTGGCGTGTCGATCCGCGATCCCGTTCGACGACGACCGCTCGCCCGCACCCAAGCAGTCCGCGACCGGCAGCGCCGCCGCGATGCGCCCCCAGTGCAGCGGTACGCGGCTGGCGCAGCGGCGCCCGCGATCCGCAACGCCCGGTTGCCCCTGCGGCCGTTCGGCATGCACTGGCCACGACGCCGCTCAGCATGCTGAAGCGGCTGCCGCCTGCCTTCACACTAAGCTGAGTGTCTCCTGCGCACGCTCGGGCTGGACCGGTCCGTACCGGAAACCCGCCCCGCATCGGACACCACATGCTCATCCGCCTCGGTTACGAGATCCGCTACCGGTTCGCGCAGGCGACGCCGATGCTGGCGATGCTGGACATCCACGACAGCCGCCGCGACGACATCGTTGCCGCCACCGCCTTGCACAGCGTGCCGACGGTGCCGTTGCGCACCTATGGCGATGGCTTCGGCAACCGCTGCACGCGCCTGCAGGCGCCCGCCGGAACGCTGACCCTGCGTGCCGATGCGGTGGTGCGCGACAGCGGACTGCCGGACCAGTACCGCTACGACGCCGCGCAGACCCCAGTGGAGCAGTTGCCCGACGCCACCCTGGTGTACCTGCTCGGCAGCCGCTACTGCGAGACCGACCTGCTCAGTGGCATGGCCTGGGAGCTGTTCGGCGGCACGCCGCCCGGCTGGGCACGGGTACAGGCGATCTGCGACTACGTGCATACGCGCATCGCCTTCGGCTATGCACATGCCTGCGCCACCAAGAGCGCCGCGCAGGCGCTGCAGGAAGGGCGCGGCGTGTGCCGCGACTTCGCGCATGTGGCGATCGCGCTGTGCCGCTGCATGAACATCCCGGCGCGCTACTGCACCGGCTATCTGGGCGACATCGGCGTACCAGCCTCGGACGCACCGATGGATTTTTCCGGCTGGTTCGAAGCCTTCCTCGACGGACGCTGGTACACCTTCGATGCACGCCACAACGTGCCGCGCATCGGCCGGGTGCTGATCGCGCGCGGCCGCGACGCCGCCGACGTGGCGATCAGCACCACCTTCGGCGACAACGTGCTCGAATCGTTCGTAGTGTGGACCGACGAGACCAAGCAGGCACAGCTCGACACGCGCCCCTGCGCAACGGCCGGTGCCATCACCGCCGCCGGATGCGAACCCGGCAACGCGCTGGCCTGCTGAATCATTGCAGTGGACGGTGCCGCCATGCGCAGCACCACCCTTCCGTGAACGCTCCACGCAGCCGCGCGCGAACTCAGGCGAAGCCGTCGGTGGCGCGCACCAACGCGTCGACGTTCTCGGGCTCGAACGCGGAATGGCCGGAGGCCGGGGTGATCTGCAGCGTCGCCTTCGGCCAGGCCTTGGCCAGGTCCCAGGCGTTGGCCAGCGGGCAGACCACGTCGTAGCGGCCGTGCACGATCACCCCCGGGATGTCGGCGATGCGGTGCGCGTCGCGCAGCAACTGGTCCTCGACCTCGAAGAAGCCGCCGTTGACGAAGTAGTGGTTCTCGATGCGGGCGAAGGCCAGCGCGAAGTGCGGGTCCTCGTGGCTGTCGACGAAATCGGCATCCACGTGCAGGAAGCTGGTCGCGCCTTCCCACACGCTCCAGGCCTTGGCCGCGGCCAGGCGGGTCGCCTCGTCGTCGCTGGTCAGGCGCCGTTGGAAGGCGGAGATCAGGTCGGCGCGCTCCACCGCCGGGATCGCCGCGACGTAGTGCTCCCAGGCATCGGGGAACAGGCGGCTGGCGCCTTCCTGGTAGAACCACTCCAGTTCCCAGCGACGCAGCATGAAGATGCCGCGCAGCACCAGTTCGGTGACGCGCTCCGGATGGCTCTGCGCGTAGGCCAGCGCCAGGGTCGAGCCCCAGCTGCCGCCGAACACCTGCCAGCGGTCGATGCCCAGGTGCGTGCGCAGCCGCTCGATATCGGCGACCAGGTCCCAGGTGGTGTTGTCGACGAGGTCGGCATGCGGCGTGGAGCGGCCGGAGCCGCGCTGGTCGAACAGCACGATGCGGTACTTGGCCGGATCGTGGAAGCGACGCATCTTGGCGTTGCAGCCGCCGCCGGGACCGCCATGCAGCAGCACCACCGGCTTGCCGTGCGGATTGCCGCACTGTTCGTAGGACAGGGTATGCCGTGCGTCCACCGGCAACATGCCGCTGTCGAACGGCTCGATCTCGGGATACAGCGTGCGCATGGCGACTCCTGCGGGAAAACCGCGATTCTACCCATGCGCGCCACTTGAGCGGCGCTGACCAGCAACGGCCGGCCGCGAACGGACCTGGCGCGGCGCCGATCGGCCAACCGGGGTCGGGATCAACCGATCGCCGGCGCGCCTCTGCCGCCAGGGGCGTCCTGCAACCGCTGCTGCGCTTCCATGGCCAGGTGCTGCGCGCGCTGCTGGTTGAACGCCTGCGCCTGCTGCACCGTCTCGTGCATCGGTGCAGCGGCCTGCGCCACGTCCGTGGCGGCGCGGAAGCCCGGCGTGGTGCCGGACACCCACAGCGTGTCGCCGGCCATCTGCACCCGGTCGATCTTGTCGGCATCGGCGATGCCGGCCCGCTTGGCACCGAGCATCGCCTGCGCGACATGCGCATCGTCGATACGCGTCGGTACGTCCCTGCGGATGCGCGCGAACATGGTCTGATCGGACGCAGGCAGTGCGGCGAGGTTCTGCTCACGATCGGCCTTGTGTCCGGCCGACGGCGCCGACTGGACGCCGGAAGCAGGCGTCGCGGCAGGCGCTTGGGCCGGCGCGCTGCGCTGGAACCACTGCCCGGGATGGGTCAGCGTGTCGTAGGCCTTGCCCGCCGCGTGCTTGGCGGCATCGATGCCCTGCGTGGCGGTCTGTCTTGCGGCTTCGTACGCGTGCGTACCAACCCGCGCGGCGCTGTCGGCCGCTTGCTTCGCCGCATCATAGGCACTGGTGGCCGCACGTCCAGCTTGCGCCACGCCTTCGGTCACTACGTGTTTGGACGCGTCGTAGGTTTGAGTGGCCGCACGCCCAACCTGCTCCGCGCCTTCAGTCACCACATGCTTCGCGGCGTCGTAGGTCTGGGTGGCGGCACGACCGACCTGCTGCGCGCCTTCGGTCACCACGTGCTTGGTCGCGTCGTAGGTTTGAGTGGCCGCACGCCCAACCTGCTCCGCGCCTTCAATCACCACATGCTTCGCGGCGCCGTAGGCCTGGGTGGCGGCGCGACCGACCTGCTCCGCGCCTTCGGTCACCATGTGCTTGGTCGCGTCGTAGGTTTGCGTCACCGCGCGTTCGGTCCGATCGATCCCATCGGAGATCGCCTGCTTGCCGAGCTGATATGTCTGCGTGGCGGTTTGCGCCGCGACCCGCGCACCATCATAGGCATCGACGATGTAATTGGTGACGTTGGCCACGCCCGCCTGGAAGCGAGGATCATGGATCCGCTCCACCACGGCGTCGGCAGCCGCATGCGCGCCTCGCTCCACGGCGCCTTTGGCCGATTCCAGCCCGCCGCCCACCCACCGCGCCGCCGCATCCGCACCTTGACCGTGCAGACGGGCGGCTTCGCCCACCACATGTCCAGCCAGCGGCGCAACCGGGATGAAGGGCGCGGTAAGGCGCCCGCCCTCCCGCGCCACGATCGCGATACGTTCGTCAAGCGCTTGCACGTAGCGACCGCCGGCGCGCACGGCATCGGCACTGGATTGCAGGCCATGTTGCACGCCCCGCACAACACCGTTGCCTTCAATCCGGTCGCGGATGGGTTGGTCGGCATGCAAGGTCAGGTACTCGTTCACTTGCCGCTGAATCTCGAGGGGCAGCAGGCGCTGGCCATCGCCCGCCTGCATCTGCCGCAGCGCCAGCGACAGTTCCCCGCGGTGATGCGTAACGTCGCTGCGGAACTGCGCAATGGCCGCTTCATGCTCCGCAGAGCGCTGCATCGCCTCTGCGAAGCGAGTGGGGTCCAGCATGTTGTCCGGATTCTGGCTCACGTTGTCCGGACCCAGGCTGCCGAAGTGTTGTTGACCACCGTGATCGCCCAGCCGCATCGCGATCAGCACATTGGCCGCCGCCCCAGGCGGCGCATCCAGGTATCGGCCGGCACGCAGGCTGTGGATGTCCTCTTCACTGGCCAGCGACACCACTTCGCCGATGTGCGGACTGGCCGCGCTCACCACATCGCCGGCCATGCGGTAGTTGGTGAGTTGGCAGCCCGGGTGCGGCGGGGCATCGATCAGTTCCGCCGCGCCGTAGCCGTTGAAGGTGGCGCCGTGCAAGCCGTACTTGGCGGCCTCGATTTCCGCCAACGCCCCTCCAAGGGAGTGGCCGGCGACCGTCACGTGGTCCTTGGGGATGCCATACTTGGCCGCCTTGTCGAGCATCTGCGCCGTGAACGCATCGGCGGCGGCCTTCTGCGGATTGACGCTGTCGCGCACCATCTTGGCATCCACCGCGATGTCCTGGAGCGTGGTCAGCGCATGGTCCCTCTGTTCGGCGGGAGTGGTGCCTGAAAAGAGCGCCGGGTCGGTGCCGCGGTAGGCGATGATGACCTCTTTTGTTTCTCTATTGCGGTACGCCGTGGCGTGGAAGCCAGTGATGGGATCGTTCGCGTAGCCAAAGATTTGATACTTTTGGCCGTTTAGGGACACATATGTATCGCTGTCAATCTCACTCTGCGACCGATTTTTATATGAATCATTGGCGGCATCGGCCTGTGCTTGTGCTTGACTTAAGGGATTCATGGCATGACTTCCTTGACAGCGATGGTGACGGGAAAATAGGCATCGGGGTGTTGAAGCACTTCAGGGTCATTAGGGCTAAGGTCAGGCGCGCCATAAGGAGCAAAAGACTTGTCCCCGTATACGCTCTTCTTGAAATAGCTTGCTTCCGGACTGTCGCGCAGCAATTCGGTAAATAGCCCCCCCCAGCCGAACCTTACTCCTTGCACCATCGTGTTGACGCTTACGCTGGTGACGTCCCAGTGGCACACACCCAGCTTATAGTAGTCCTCATCCTGAAAGGCATCTCGGTAGAAATGCCCTTTCCACGTGTGGTCGTCCACGGGAGTCATTTCAATATGAACCCCGATTTTTGGCACATCCTGCTGACCAATAAACGAGTCCATTGGCACACATTTCGCATTAATGACATCGTAGTGAATATAACCGATGATCGAATCCCACGACCCAGGTGCGTGTGACGTGGCAATGACTTCGTAGCGCTTGACCGGGTGTGGGTTCTTCGCAGGTTTTTTCGGGCTACCGTGTGTCATGGAACATCCTGTCATCAAGGCAAAGGAAAGGGTGAATGCAACCAAGGCGGTTCGGGTTTTCATGCGGTCACTTTACGCCGCCGGCGGCAGGCGCACCAAAGGAGTGGCGATGTTGTTTATACCTGCGGCATAGCGCTACACGAGATCCTTTACAGCGCATGGGTTACAGCACGTTGTCCAAGCTTTATCCGTCAAGACCGCCAACTCAAGCTTCCAGCACCGGCCACTGCCCCAGCGTGACCCGGTCGCGCGCCTCCAGGTCCTGATACGTCGCCACCTCCGCGAAGCCGGCCGCCTCCAGCAGCGCGCGTACCGCCGCGCCCTGGTCCCAGCCGTGTTCCAGCAGCAGCCAACCACCGGGCAGCAGATGCGCCGGCGCATCGGCGACGATCCGGCGCAGATCGTCCAGGCCGTCGGGACCGGACGCCAGGGCGCTGGCCGGTTCGTAGCGCAGGTCGCCCTGCTGCAGGTGCGGGTCATCCTCGGCGATGTACGGCGGGTTGCTGGCGATCAGGTCGAAGCGCTGCCCGGCCAGCGGCGCCAGCCACGGCCCATGCGCGAAGGCGACGTTGCCCAGGCCGTGCGCCTGCGCATTGGCCTGCGCTATCGCCAGGGCGGCCGCACTGAGGTCGGTGGCCAGCACCTGCGCCCGGGGCCGCTCGCTGGCCAAGGCCAGGGCGATCGCGCCGCTGCCAGTGCCGAGGTCGGCGATGCGCCGGCCCGGCGCCGGATCCAGTCGCTCCAGCGCCAGTTCCACCAGCCGCTCGGTGTCCGCGCGCGGGATCAGCGTGGCCGGCCCGACCGCCAGGTCCAGGGTCCAGAAGCCGCGCCGGCCGGTCAGGTAGGCCACCGGCTCGCCCTGTGCACGCCGGGCGAGCAGCGCCTGAAACTCATCCGCCACCTCGTCCGCCAACGGATCGCGGGCGTGCGCGAACAGCCACGCACGGTCGCGTTGCAGGGCGTGCAGCAGCAGGGCTTCGGCATCGGCACGCTCGACCTGGGTGCAGGCCGCGCGCAGCAGGGATTCGGGGGTGGGCGCATTCATCGCTGTCACGATGACGCAGCGAGCGCGGAAAAGCCAACGTGGTAGAACGGACCGACGCCCATGCGCCCTGGGCGGCTGACGCGCTGTTCGCGCGGCAGTGCAGCAAAGAGCCAGGCTTGGGAATCGATAGAGGAAACCTATCTATTCAATTCCATCAATCGATTTGAGGGATCTATCGGCGCCCCCTATCATGAGCCTCGTTCCATCCCCCGACCCCTATTGCAACCACGAGGAAACTCCATGTCGTCTTTGATCAACACCCAGGTCCAGCCGTTCAAGGCCAACGCCTACCGCAATGGCGAATTCATCGAAGTCACCGACGCGGACCTGAAGGGCAAGTGGTCGGTGCTGATCTTCATGCCGGCCGCCTTCACCTTCAACTGCCCGACCGAAGTGGAAGACGCCGCCGAGCATTACGCCGAGTTCCAGAAGATCGGCGCCGAGGTCTACATCGTCACCACCGACACCCATTTCTCGCACAAGGTGTGGCACGAGACCTCCCCGGCGGTGGGCAAGGCCCAGTTCCCGCTGGTCGGCGACCCGACCCACCAGCTGACCCGCGCCTTCGGCGTGCACATCGAGGAAGAAGGCCTGGCCCTGCGCGGCACCTTCGTGATCAACCCGGAAGGCGTGATCAAGACCCTCGAGATCCACGACAACGCGATCGCTCGCGACGTCACCGAGACCCTGCGCAAGCTCAAGGCCGCGCAGTTCGTCGCCTCGCACCCGGGCGAGGTCTGCCCGGCCAAGTGGAAGGAAGGCGAGAAGACCCTGAAGCCGTCGCTGGACCTGGTCGGCAAGATCTAAGCCGCCCGCGCTCCCATCTCCGCCTCGCGGCGGGGGTGGGGGTGAACCGCAGCCGGCATCGCGCGCCGGCGCCGGCTGCGGTTCATCCCTCCTCCCCTCTTCGCAGCGCGCTGCTCCGGCAGCGTGCCCCCCCTCGCTTTGCCCAACGTCAGGAGTCCGCCATGTTGGATGCCGATCTGAAAACCCAGTTGAAGGCCTACCTGGAGCGGGTCGTCCGGCCCATCCACATCACCGCGTCGGTGGACGATGGCGCCAAGTCGCGCGAGATGCTCGACCTGCTCGAGGACCTGGTGCTGCTGTCGGACAAGATCACCCTGGACGTGCACCGCGACAGCGGCGAGCGCGCGCCCTCCTTCGCGCTGAACAGCCCCGGCCACGACATCCACCTGCGCTTCGCCGGCCTGCCGATGGGCCACGAGTTCACCTCGCTGGTGCTGGCGCTGCTGCAGGTCGGCGGGCATCCGTCCAAGGCCACCGCTGAGCTGATCGAGCAGGTGCGCAACCTGCCCGGCGAGTACCGCTTCGAAACCTATTTCTCGCTGTCCTGCCAGAACTGCCCGGACGTGGTGCAGGCGCTGAACCTGGCCGCGGTGCTGAATCCGAACATCCAGCACGTGGCGATCGACGGCGCGCTGTTCCAGGACGAGGTCGAGGCGCGGCAGATCATGTCGGTGCCCACCGTGTACCTCAATGGCGAAGTCTTCGACCAGGGCCGCATGACCCTGGAGCAGATCGTGGCCAAGCTCGACACCGGCGCGGCCAAGCGCGATGCGGCGGCGATCGCGGCCAAGGCGCCGTTCGACGTGCTGGTGATCGGCGGCGGTCCGGCCGGCGCGGCGGCGGCGATCTACGCCGCACGCAAGGGCATCCGCACCGGCGTGGCGGCCGAGCGCTTCGGCGGCCAGGTACTGGACACCATGGCGATCGAGAACTTCATCTCCGTGCAGGAGACTGAAGGCCCGAAAATGGCCGCGGCGCTGGAGCAGCACGTGCGCCAGTACGACGTGGACATCATGAACCTGCAGCGCGCCGAACAGCTGGTGCCGGCCGGCGCCGACGGCCTGGTCGAGGTCAAGCTGGCCAACGGCGCCTCGCTGAAGAGCCGCACGGTGATCCTGTCCACCGGCGCGCGCTGGCGGCAGATGAACGTGCCCGGCGAAGACCAGTACCGCAACAAGGGCGTGGCCTACTGCCCGCACTGCGACGGCCCGCTGTTCAAGGGCAAGCGCGTGGCGGTGATCGGCGGCGGCAACTCCGGCGTGGAAGCGGCGATCGACCTGGCCGGCATCGTCAGCCACGTCACCCTGGTCGAGTTCGACAGCAAGCTGCGCGCCGACGAAGTCCTGCAGCGCAAGCTGCGCAGCCTGGGCAACGTCGACATCCTGGTCAACGCGCAGAGCACCGAAGTGCTCGGCGACGGCCAGAAGGTCACCGGCCTGGTCTACAAGGACCGCGTCGGCGGCGATGTGCATCGCGTGGCGCTGGAAGGCATCTTCGTGCAGATCGGGCTGCTGCCGAACACCGAGTGGCTGCAGGGCACGGTGGCGCTGTCGCCGCGTGGCGAGATCGTGGTCGACGACCGCGGCCAGACCTCGCTGCCGGGTGTTTTCGCCGCCGGTGACGCGACCACGGTGCCGTACAAGCAGATCATCATCGCCATGGGCGAAGGTTCCAAGGCGGCGCTGAGCGCGTTCGACCACCTGATCCGGCACAGCGCACCGGTCGCCAGCGGCAGCGTGGCCGAAGCGGCCTGATCCGCACCCATCCCGCGCCCCTTCGCCGGCGCGGGACCAGGGTGTGCGGTCTCCACCGCGCGCGTCCATCTGTCTCGCCGCCATGTGCGCCACACGCTCTATGCTGTGACCTTGCGTCACCTCCCGCTGCTGCGTTCCGAGGAACCCGCTGATGAACCTGCGTGATCTGAAATACCTGGTGGCGCTGGCCGATCACAAGCATTTCGGACGCGCCGCCGCGGCCTGCTTCGTCAGCCAGCCGACGCTGTCCACGCAGATCAAGAAGCTCGAGGACGAACTGGGCGTGCCGCTGGTCGAACGCGCCCCACGCAAGGTCATGCTGACCCCGGCCGGGCGCGAGGCCGCCAGCCGCGCGCGCGGCATCGTCGCCGAGATCGAGCAGATGAAGGAGGCGGCGCGGCGCAGCCAGGACCCGGAAGCCGGCACCGTGCGCCTGGGCATTTTTCCGACGCTCGGCCCGTACCTGCTGCCGCATGTGATCCCGCGCATCCGCGCGCGCTTCCCGCAGCTGGAACTGCTGCTGATCGAAGAGAAGAGCGACGTGCTGCTGACCCGCCTGCGCGAGGGCCGGCTGGACGCGGCGCTGCTGGCGCTGCCGTTGCACGACGAGCAATTGCATGCCGAATTCCTGTTCGAGGAACCGTTCGTGCTGGCGGTGCCCGAGCAGCATCCGCTGGCGCGGCGGCCGACCCCGCTGACCATGGACGAACTGCACGCGCAACGCCTGCTGCTGCTCGAGGACGGGCACTGTCTGCGCGACCAGGCGCTGGACGTGTGCCACCTGTCCGGCGCGCTGGAGAAAGCCGAGTTCCAGGCCACCAGCCTGGAGACGCTGCGGCAGATGGTCGCCGCCAACGTCGGTGTGACCCTGCTGCCGCTGCTGGCGGTGCAGCCGCCGGTGGCCAATCCGCCGAACCTGCGCCTGCTGCCGTTCGCGCCCGACGGCGGGCCGAGCCGGCGCATCGCCATGCTGTGGCGGCGCAGTTCGGCGATGGGCGCGTTCCTGCAGCAACTGGCGCACCTGTTCGGTGCACTGCCCGAGGAGTTGTTCACGCTGCCGGCGCAGGCGTCGCTGCCGGACCAGGCGCCGCGCCAGGTGGCCTGAACAGGCCGACCGGCCGCGACGTCGCATCGGCGCCGGCTTGCTTGCACAATGGGAACGGGGGCGGCGCGGTGCCGCCTCCGTTCGTTGTGCCATCCAACCGGAGCCTGTCCATGACCTCGCAACACCACAGCGGCCTGCCGCCCTCGTTGATCGTCTCCAGCCGCGACCTCGCGCGCCTGGAAGCCCTGCTCGACTCCCCTGCCTTGCACCAGCACCCGGCCGCGCAAGCGCTGGGCGCAGAACTCGACCGCGCCACCGTGATGGCGCCCGACCAGATTCCCCCCGGCATCGTCACCATGCATTCCCGCGTGGAGTGCGAAGACGAACTGCACGGCGAACGCCATCAGCTGACCCTGGTCTATCCGCACGAAGCCGATGCCGCGCATGCGCGCATCTCGGTGCTGGCCCCGGTCGGCAGCGCCCTGCTCGGCCTGGCCGTGGGCCAGTCGATCGACTGGCAGGCGCCCGGCGGACGCCCGCTGCGCCTGCGCGTGACCGCGGTGCAGCGCGCCGACGACGACAATGCGCGCGCAGCGCGTTAACGTGCGCGGCCCTATCCTTGTTCCCACTCGTTTCCGAGAGATACCGATGACCTCTTCCGCCCCCTCCAAGCTCGCCCAGTTGCGCGAGTTGTCCGTGGTCGTGGCCGATACCGGCGACTATGACGCGATCAAGCGGCTCAAGCCGGTGGACTGCACCACCAATCCGACCCTGGTGAAGAAGGCGCTGGACCTGCCGGTCTACGCCGATCTGATCGACGAGGCACTGGCCTGGGCGCGCGGCCAGGACGGCGACCACACCGCCCTGGTCGACGAGATCGCCGACCGCCTGACCATCGGCGTCGGCGCCAAGCTCAGCGCGCTGGTGCCCGGCCGCGTGTCCACCGAGGTGGACGCCGACCTGGCCCACGACACCGCCGCCACCATCGCCAAGGCGCACAAGTTCATCGCCATGTACGCCGAGCGCGGCATCCCCAAGGACCGCATCCTGATCAAGGTCGCCGCGACCTGGGAAGGCATCGAGGCGGCGCGGCAGCTGCAGCAGGACGGCATCGACTGCAACCTGACCCTGATCTTCAACCGCACCCAGGCCCTGGCCTGCGCCGAGGCCGGCGTGTTCCTGATCTCGCCCTTCGTCGGCCGCATCCTCGACTGGTACGTGGCCAAGGGCCAGACCCCGGCGACCATCGACGAGGACCCGGGCGTGCAGTTCGTGCGCGGCGTGTACGACGAGTTCAAGCGCCGCGGTTCGCAGACCGTGGTCATGGGCGCCTCGTTCCGTTCCACCGCGCAGATCGAAGCGCTGGCCGGCTGCGACCGCCTGACCATCTCGCCGGACTTGCTGGAGAAGCTCGACGCCGACCACGGCCCGCTGCCGCGCAAGCTCTCGCCCGGCCAGGCCGACGGCGCCAAGATCGAGCCGATCGACGCCAAGCGCTTCGCCGCCGACCTGGCCGCCGATCCGATGGCTACCGAAAAGCTGGCCGGCGGCATCGACACCTTCGCCAAGGATCTGCAGGCGCTGCGCGACACGATCCGGCACAAGCTGGCCGGCTGAGCAGCGCACGCCTTGCATCATCCCGAGGAGCGGCGGCAACGTCGCTCCTTTTTTATTCGCGCATTGAGCATGCGGCGCTTGCCTTGACTCCCAACCTTGCGTCATTCCTTACGCTGATAGCCTGTCAGTTGACTTGCTCCTCAATCCGCTGAGGTCGATAAGGTTTGACAATCAATAGACAGTCCTCTTTGGCCAGACTAGGATGACCAAAGGACTTGGGGGCAAAGGAATGCGACCAGCACTTCTCTTGTTTGCAGCGTTTCTCATGCTTGGCGTATCGGGCGAGAGCTTGGCTGATCCTCCCAAGCCGGCGACTCGTCAGAGCCAGCAACGAACACCGGACGCCACGGTCACGGAGCTCCGAGCACTCCTGCAGACGCCCGAGAGCGAAATCGACTTGGCAAAGGCCAAGCTCGCTATCGACCGCATGATCGACTCGAAGGTTGACCCCACTGTCACCCTGCTGCAGCTCGACACACTGACTACTCGCATCAAGGCGCGTTTTCCGACGAATGCGACCAGCCAGTCCAAGTTGGAATTGCTTGTGAACTCGCTGTCCCAGGCCGGGCCGTGGAATGACTATCGCCCTTTCAGTTACGACCTGAACGACCCATTCGGCAAAACGATCCACAATAAGCTGCTTTCAACCTACCTGACGACCCGCAAGGGCAACTGCGTCTCAATGCCGGTGCTGCTTGTAATTCTGGGCCAGAAGCTGGGACTGGATATGACCTTGGCGACAGCGCCCGAGCACGTCCTGGCGAAGTTCCGGAACGACCGAGGCCAGTGGATCAACATCGAGGCCACCAGCTTTGGCACGAAGAGCAACGCCAGCTATGAGCAGGAAACCAACATCTCGCCGAAGGCCGTGGCCAACCGCCTCTACTTGCGGCCGCTAAACAAACGCGAGTCTGTCGCAGTCATGCTGAGTACCTTGATGGAGTTTTACGGGCAGCAGCAGCGTCAGGAGCAACGCATCGCGATCGCCGACCTGGCGTTGCAGGCCGACCCCAAGGATATTGCGGCGATGCTACAGAAGGGCAACGCCTACTTCAGGTTAATGCAACAGTACATGGCGAAGTATCCGTCGCCTGCGGCCATTCCCCCAGAACAGCGTTTGGATTTCGATGCACTCCAACGCAGTAACGATCTTTGGTTTAATCGGGCCGAGGCGCTTGGTTGGACGATGCCACCCAAGACACAGGATGCGAACTACCTACAAACCATCCAACACGCAAAGGCAACGCAACAGTGAGGGCGGTGATGCACAAGCTAAAATGCGCAGGGGGCGTGCTAGCCATTCTAATCGCCGGGTTTGGCGGACCCGTCTCAGCACGTTACGTACAGTCAGATCCAATCGGTATCGCAGGCGGCGTCAATACATATGCCTACGTGCAAGAAAATCCGGTGTCATCCATAGACCCACTTGGCCTCAGAAAGGTGATCCTCTTCAACCCTGGCGACTATCCGTTCTACCAAGGCGCAATGGCGACTCCTGACATTCCAGGCGTCACCAGGGTGTTTGGGCACATGGGACCTGACCGCGTTCTCGACCAGCGCCATGATGGTCTTGCTGTGAAGCTGGACGTGGAAGGTGTCAAGTACATTATTGAGGGAGCGGGTTGGACTCCCGGTGAGCCGGTTGAATTTATGGGGTGCCGCTCAGGGCAGGGAGAGAACTCGATCGCCGAACAGTTCGCAAACAAGTATTCCACTGCTACATCGGGCGCCACGCAGTACATGTGGTACAACAATCTTGGCATAAGCGGAATCTATGGAAAGGTTCCTTACTTCCATTGGAAGAATTATGCCAATCCCGGAGTCATGCGCTCCTTTCCGCCTGGACCGTGAATATGACCATGGGAAAGCCTCTACTTCGCTGGCTCCTTCTTGCACCGGCCGTAGTTGCCAGCCTCTTATCGATGGCGGGCATGTATTGGCTATGCCATCAATTGCTGCTGCAGGTATGCCCTCCATCGTCAAAGTCGATAGAGGGGGTGACCGACCTAGCGAGTGACAACTACGGAATAGCCACCACTACATGTTCACAAAGTTGGTACCCATCTGCAGAATCTTCACTCCTGATTGTGATGCTTCTTCTATCCGTGCTGGTTTGCTGTCTCAGTGCTTATCGCTTGGCACCCAGTCACAAACGACTTGTCAGCGCCCTTTGCGGAGTAGCGACAAGTGCATTTCTCGTCATGGCCTTTACTTGGCCAGAGTTGTAGCGCGCGAACTACTCGAAGCGCTCCTTATCAAGCCTAGCCCCTGCATCAGCAAAGGCGAGCGGCATTTGACTAGACCGATCGGAGATTAATGGGCACTCATTCTTTTATTGCAGGGAATGGGCAAAAGGGAATGGGGAAACTTGGCAGCACCGCGGTTCGCAGACCGTGGTCATGGGCGCCTCGTTCCGTTCCACCGCGCAGATCGAAGCGCTGGCCGGCTGCGACCGCCTGACCATCTCGCCGGACTTGCTGGAGAAGCTCGACGCCGACCACGGCCCGCTGCCGCGCAAGCTCTCGCCCGGCCAGGCCGACGGCGCCAAGATCGAGCCGATCGACGCCAAGCGCTTCGCCGCCGACCTGGCCGCCGATCCGATGGCTACCGAAAAGCTGGCCGGCGGCATCGACACCTTCGCCAAGGACCTGCAGACCCTGCGCGACACGATCCGGCAAAAGCTGGTCGGCTGAGCGTCGCGCACATCACGGCAACGAAAGAGCGGCGGCGACGCCGCTCTTTTTCTGTCCCCGACACGCGCGCGGCAGGCTCGGTCAGGGCGGCAGCATGAGGTCGAAGGTCTGAATATCCGTCGGATACCCCTGGCTGCGCTGATAGCCACGGGCGAAACACGCGCCGGAGTACGGAAGCTGCCACACCAGCACGTTGCGGTCGGCGCCGGACTCCGCGTTGTCCCAGATCAGGTTTTCCTTGCCCAGCGTGACCACCTGGCAGAATTCGTCGCGCACGCACATCAGGCTCGGGTAGTCGGCAAGGCTTGGCGGGGTATTGAAATCCGCCACCGCGATCGACCCGAGCGCGATGTATCCGGCCGGCGCCTGCAGGTTGTAAATGCCGAGATTGCAGGGACTGTCGTTGCCTTCGCACTCCCATACGGTCGTGAAGCCGAGGGGCGCGCTCAGGCATAGATTCTTGTCGGAATCGTATTCCTGCAACACGACCACCGGACCGGATGGGGACGGCGGATTGGCGTAGTTATTGGTCGCGTACAGGCCAATGTAGAAATAATCCTCGCCATGGCCAATGCCGCTCACCAGCGGATGCCAGAAGCTGATTTCCCGTCCCGAACGGCTTCCCTGGTCGGTGATCTGTTTGTTGAGGTCGAAACTGTTGCAGACGCCCTGACAGAGAAAGCTCATCACCTGTTCTCCAGATACGAACCATCGAACCACGCAGGCGAAGACACAGGCATCGACGAACCGCAGCCTCGTCGGCGCCGTGCTCCGATCTCGAAATTCCGCTCCCCCTTTCACACCGTGCGTCGTCCTCGCCCGGCACAGGTGCGACCGCACGGTTTGTAACATGCTTTTTGCACACCGTGGTTGCAAGGCATGCCACATCGACTTCATGGCCGCTTGCATGGCCGCTTGTGCACGCGCCGCACCATGACTGGCCGGGCGGCGCCCGGGATAGTCGAACCATACGCCGGGGCGACGTCGCTCCTCCGGGCAGGGTGCCGCATGACCGGCCATCGCCCTCGGTCGTCGCCGTGCGTTTGGCGCAGCGGCGACGTCTTCCCGGCTATGCTGCCTCCCCGCGTGCAGAGGCAAGGCAATGGCGACGATCGCAGTGGTGATGGTGGACGGCGTGGCGGACTGGGAGATCGGCACCATCCTGCCGGCAGCGCGGGCCTGGTTCGGCGACACGATCCAGATCGCCAGCATCGACGGCAAGCCCATCACCTCGATCGGCGGGCTGGAGCTGCACCCCACCTATGCGCTGTCGGACCTGGCGCCATTGGACGCCGACCTGTGGCTGCTGCCCGGCAGCGACCGCTGGCAGGCCGGCGAGATTCCAGGACTGAGCGCACTGCTGCTGCAGCGTCTGGAGGCTGGCCGCGGCGTGGCGGCGATCTGTGGGGCGACCCTGGCGCTGGCCTACGCCGGCCTGCTCGATAGCCGCCCGCACACCAGCAATTCCGAAGCCTTCCTGCGCGAGCACGCCGGCGTCTACGCCGGCAGCACGCATTATCAGGAACGCCGCGTAGTCAGCGCCGGCGGCCTGATCACCGCCCCCGGCACCAGCCCGGTCAGTTTCGCCGAGGAATGCCTGCGCCTGCTGCACCCCGAACGCGAGGAGCAGATCGCGCAGATGCGGCAGATGTTCGCGGCCGAGTTCGTGTAGCGCGACCAGTGCCACGTGTCATGCAGACGGTGGCGGCGCCGCATGACTACACTTGTCGTCACACACCGTGAGGTACGCCATCGGCGGCTGAGCGCGGCGTCGCGATCGACCCTTGGCGGGCGTGACGCAACGGCGGTCACGCATGCCAGC
Organism: Xanthomonas sontii; assembly: GCF_040529055.1. NCBI lineage: Bacteria > Pseudomonadati > Pseudomonadota > Gammaproteobacteria > Lysobacterales > Lysobacteraceae > Xanthomonas > Xanthomonas sontii. Next base: position 4,816,093 of record NZ_CP132342.1, read on the forward strand.
GCGCCAGCAGGGTGCTTCCACGACGTCGACAGGAGAAGGCGCATGCGCGGATGGATGGCGCGTTATTTGTTTTCGCTGGCGCTGGCCGCCGCCAGTGCCACCGGCATGGCCGCCACGCCGGCACCGACCCGGGTCGCGATCCTGGGCGTGGAGCACGCGGCGCAACTGGTCTCCGAGCGCGACCAGCCGGGCGTGCTTGCCGCGTTCCTGGAGCAACTCGCGCCGGACGCGATCTGTATCGAACGCCCGCCGGAGCAGGCGGCGCGCGGCGATTACTACGAATACACCTACGAGGTGCAGGACGTGATCCTGCCGTACGCCGCGGCGCATCCGGTCGCCCTCTGCCCGATCGACTGGATGCCGCCGGTGGAGGACGCCAGGCTCGGCTTCGGCGTGGACCTGGACACCCCGTTGGAACTGCGCCGCGAACAGGGCTTCCAGGGCTTCCTGTCGTTCCCCGACAAGGCCGCATTGCAGCGCGATTTCTTCGCGGCGGATGCGGCCGAGAACGTGGCCGCGGTGCGGCAGTGGGCGCAGACGCCGGCGCCACGTGCCGACCAGGACCTGCCGCGACGTCTGTACCTGTACCGCACCTTCCTGCAGGCCCAGCGCATCCGCGCCGCGGCGCTGGCGCACTCGGGCAAGACCGTGCTGGTGGTGGTGGGCTATTTCCACAAACCGGACCTGGAGGCGATCCTTGCGCACGACCCGGCGATCGCGCTGGTGCAGCCGTCCACACTGGGGCGCCCCACTGCGGACGCGGTCGAGCGCGCCACCACCGCGACGCAGCGCGCCGCGATCCTCGCCTTCAACCTGCTCGGCACCCAGGCCGAGACCGGCAACGTCGACTGGGCATGGATGAGCCGCGTCCTGGCTGCCTACGCCGCCGACGCGCCGGCCGCCGAAACGGCGCTGTTGCGAACCCGCCTGGCCCTGCTGAGCGGCCAGCTCGCACCGGCCGAAGCACGGTGGCGCTACGCACGGCTCGCCGAGGAAACTCCAGCCGAGCTGGCATTCGGCTGGACCGGCGTGCAGGACCGCACCCGCGTGGATTCGTTCTTCGATCCCTTCGGCAATCTGACGGTCCGCCAACGCGCGACGCTGGAACTGGCACGCACCGACTACGCGCTCGGCCGCAGCCGCGACGGCGATGCGGCGATCGCACGGCTCAAGGCCGAGCTGTCGCCACGCAAGGCGCTGCAGTTGTCCGGCTATGCGGCGCGGCTGCGGTCCGCCGCCGCAAGCACGCGCGATCCGCGTGCCGCGGAGTAACGGGCTCGCGGCGAGACGTCACCCACGGTCGCCGTGACCCTCGATGGCGACAGCATCCTGCGCGAACGACGCGCAGGTGCGATCGTTCAGGCCTCCAGCCCGATCGGGCAACTCACCCCGGTCCCGCCCAGGCCGCAGTAGCCGCCCGGGTTCTTGGCCAGATACTGCTGGTGCTCGTCCTCGGCGTAGTAGAACGGCGGCGCCGGGAAGCGGATCTCGGTGGTGATGGAGCCGTAGCCGGCGGCGTCCAGGCGCTGCTGGTAGGCATCGCGGCTGGCCAGCGCGGCCTCGTACTGCGCCTGGGTGGTGCAGTAGATCGCCGAGCGGTACTGGGTGCCGGTGTCGTTGCCCTGGCGCATGCCCTGGGTCGGGTCGTGGCTTTCCCAGAAGGTCTGCAGCAACTGCTCGAAGCGCACGGTCTGCGGGTCGAACGCCACCAGCACCGCCTCCGTGTGGCCGGTCTGACCGGAGCACACTTCGCGATAGGTGGCATTGGGCGTCTCGCCGCCGGCGTAGCCGACCGCCGTGCTGAACACGCCGGGCAGCGACCAGAACTTGCGTTCGGCGCCCCAGAAGCAGCCCAGGCCGAACTGCACCTGCTCCAGGCCGGCAAAGGCATCGCGCAAGGGATGGCCGTTGACGAAGTGACGGTTGTGCAGCGGCAGCGGCTGCGCGCGTCCCGGCAGGCTCTCGCCCGGGCGCGGCAGGCGCTGCTTGAAGGCACCGATTCCCAACATGGCATGGACTCCTGGCAGCGACGGCGATGTCGTGTGGATGGCGCTGCCGGAGTCAGCTTTCAAGTGCGCCCGACCACCGCGGCGGCGGTGACGGACGCGACGTTCACTTCGCTGCGGCGCTGGCCGTGGCGGCGGCGACCGGTTCCGGCATCGCCGAGCTGTGGTGGTTGATGATCAGCCAGCGCCCGTCGCGCTTTTCGTAGACGAAGGTGTAGCGCGCCTGCACCTGGCGGGTGCTGCCGTCGGGATTGTTCAGGGTGAAGGTGTAGACGCCGGCATCGACCGCGCTGTCGTCGTCGAGCAGCCGCACCTGGCGGTAGTTGATGGCGCCGCGCGGCTTGGCGGCGAGGAAGTGGCTGAAGTAGTCCTCGATCTCGGCGCGGCTGGCGCGCACCTGGTTGGACACGGTCGGCAGCAGCACGCCGTCGCGGGCGTACAGGTCGGCCACGCGCTGCGGATTGCCGGTGGCCAGCGCCGCGTTCCAGCGCTCGAACAGGCCGGCGATCTCGCGTTCGGCGCTGCTGGCCGGCGTCGCCGGCTGGCCGTCGTAGTGCATCGCCGGCGCGGCCAGCGCGGTGGAGGTGGTGGTCAGGCCCAGTGCCAGGGCGAACAGGATGCGACGCATGGGAAGTCTCCGTGTGCTGAGGGGATGCCGTCTCGGGGCGAAGCGAGTATCGGCAGCGGCGGCTTGCGCAACATCCGCTGGGCGGCATATCCTCGAATATGCCGTTCGGCATATCGGAGACGCGCCCGTGCACCCTCCCTCCAATGCAGGCCAGTGGCGTGAAGCGCTGCGCCGCGACGCTGCCGACGCCGCGCGCTGGCAAGCCGTGGCCGCCGCCGCGGCGGCGCTGCGCGAGGCCGGCGATGCCGCGCAGGCCGCTGCGCACGCACTCGTGCCGGCCAGTGCCCTGGTGGCGGCCCCGCACGCCGCGGTGCTGGCGGTGCGGGGCGCCCGCTGCCTGGTACTGGCCAGCCAGGGCGATGCGTTGCCGCCGGGCGCCAGCGTCGCCGTCGAGGCCCCGGCGCAGGCCTGGCGCCTGCGCGGCAATGCCGCCAACGAGGCCGGCGAACTGTGCCTGCCGATCGCCGCGCTGGGCGTGCCGCTGGGCATGCTGTGCCTGGGCTGGGACGCCCGCACCGTCCCGGCGCCGGAAGACGTGCAGGCTCTGTCCGCGATCGCCGCGCTGCTGGCGCCGCTGGCGGCCGAACCGCCGCGTGCGCCGCGACGGCGCAAACCGGCGCAGGCCGACCGCCTGGCCGTGCTCAGCGCGCGCGAGCGGCAGGTGCTGGCGCTGCTCGCGCGCGGCCTCACCAATGCCGCGCTCGGCGCCGAACTGGGCATCAGCGCCGGCACCGCCAAGGTCCACGTCGAGCGCATCCTGCACAAGCTGCAGGTGGCCGACCGCACCCAGGCCGCGGTGGTCGCGGTGCAGGCGGGGGTGGCGCTGTGAGGGCGCTGGCGCGGCGCTGGAACGACTGGCCGCTGACCCGCAAGAGCCTGGCGCTGGTGGCGCTGCCGCTGTTGCTGCTGGTGGCGGCGCTGGTGGCGATCTACAGCGTGGAGCGGCAGAACATCGCCGCCGAGAACGACGTGCGCCGCACCCTGCAGTTGCTCAGCGACCTGCATGAAGCGCATGCGTTGCTGGCAGAGACCGCCGCCGGCGTGCGCGGCTACCGGCTGGTGCGCCAGGACGCGTTCCTGACCCCGTACCGCGACGCCGAGCCGCGGCTGAAGACCGTGGTGCAGCGCCTGTCGCAGCGCATCACCGATCCGCTGCAGGCGCAGCGCTTCGCCCGCATCCAGCCACTGTTCGAGGAGAAGATGCAGGGCTGGCGGCGGCTGCTGGCGCCGGACCTGAGCCGCGAGGAAGAGATCCGCCAACTGCGCGAGGGCAAGGTCACCCTCGACATCCTGCGTGCGGAACTGCGCGAGCTGCGCAACTACGAGACCGCGCAGTTGCAGGTGCGTACCGCCAAGGCGCAGGCGCTGCGCCAGCGCAACCTGCTGATCACCCTGTGCGCGGCGATGCTGGGCGGGCTCGGCGCGGTGCTCGCGGTGGCCTGGTTCGCCTCGTCGCTGTCGCGGCGCCTGCGCCAGCTCTCGGCCAATGCCGACCGCCTCGGCGACGGCCGGCCGCTGGCGCCGCAGCCGCCGGCCGGCGACGAACTGGGCCAGGTCGCGCAGCGCCTGCAGCAGGCCAGCACCCTGCTCGCCGCGCGCGCCGAGGAAGCGCAGTCGGCGCGCCGCGAGGCCGAGAGCGCCAACCGCGCCAAGACCGAATTCCTCTCGCGCAGCAGCCACGAACTGCGTACGCCGCTCAACGCCATCCTCGGTTACGCGCAGGTGCTGGAGATGGACCTGCCGGGCGCGGCGCAGCGCGACCACCTGCAGCACATCCTCGGCGCCGGCCGGCACCTGCTGGGACTGATCACCGAACTGCTGGACATCGCCCGCATCGAGGCCGACCAGCTCGACCTGAGCCCGCGCCCGGTGCCGGTGCATGCCGCACTGGAAGAGGCGCTGGGCCTGGTCGCACCGGAGGCGCAGGCGCGGGGCATCGTGCTGCGGCCACCGCAGTTGCCGCCGGAGTGGACCGTGCGCGCCGACCCGCAGCGCCTGCGCCAGGTGCTGATCAACCTGCTGTCCAACGCGATCAAGTTCAACCGTCCGGGTGGCGCGGTGTGGGTGAGCGCGACGCCCGAAGGCCAGTCCCTGGCGCTGAGCGTGCACGACCAGGGCCACGGTCTGACGCCGACGCAGGTGGAACGCTTGTTCACGCCGTTCGAGCGGCTCGGCGCCGAGCGCTCGGCGATCGAGGGCACCGGCCTTGGCCTGGCGCTGAGCAAGCGCCTGACCGAGGCGATGGGCGGGCGCATCGCCGTGGACAGCGGCGCGGACGGATCGCGGTTCACGATCGCGCTGCCGCTGGACCGCCCACAGGCAGCGGCACTGCCTGACCCCGCCGTGATGGCGACGACGGCGAGCGGGATCCAGCGCCAGTTGCTGAGCGTGGAGGACAACCCGTCCAACCAGGCGCTGATCCGCACCCTGGTCGAACGCCGCCCGCACTGGCGCCTGCACGAGGCCGCCAGCCTGGCGCAGGCGCGCGCGCATCTGCAGCAGGCCACGCCCGACCTGATCCTGCTCGACCTGCACCTGAGCGACGGCAACGGCGAGGACCTGCTGCAGGCGCTGCGCGCGCAGCCGCACACCGCGGCGATCCCGGTGGTGGTGATCAGCGCCGATGCCACCGCGACCACGCTGGCCCGCGTGCAGGGCGATCCCGTGCGTGCCTACCTGACCAAGCCGCTGGACGTGGCCGACTTCTTCTCCGTTCTGGACCGACACCTCGCATGACCCGCAACGATGTCCTCGCCGCGCGCATCCTGATCATTGACGACGAACCGGCCAACGTCCGCCTGCTCGAAGAACTGCTGCAGCGCGAAGGCTTCCGCCAGGTGGTGGCGACCACCGACCCGCAGCGGGTGCTGGGCCTGGTCGCTGCATTCGCGCCGGACCTGATCCTGCTCGACCTGATGATGCCGGAGCTGGACGGCTACGCGATCCTGGAACAACTGGCGCGCCTGGCCGGCCCGTCCAGTTTCCTGCCGGTGATCGTGCTCACCGCCGACCCGAGCCGCAGTGCCCGTCACCGCGCCCTCGGCCTGGGCGCCAAGGATTTCCTGACCAAGCCGCTGGACACCTTCGAAGTCGCCCTGCGGGTCTGGAACGTGGCCGAGACCGTGGTGCTGTTCAAGCGCCTGCGCGCGCTGGCCGTGGCGGATGCCGCGCCGCCGGGATGGCTGACGGCCGGGATTGGGGATTAGGGATTGGGGATTCGCAACGGCAGCCCCCCGCTTTTGCCAATCCCCAATCCCGACTCCCCAATCCCAGCCCCACACCTACATCGCCCGCGTCACCTGGCCGCCCAAGCCCAATGCCATCAGCACTTCCTGGGCCTTTTCCAGCAGTTCGTCGGCCACGCAGACCTGGACCACGCCGAACGGCAGTTCGCCGGCGCCACCGAGCAGGGCCTCGCCGAACACAAAGGCGGTGATGCCGGCATCCTCCAGCGCGTGCTTGGCCAGGTGCGCATCGATCAGGTGCTGGGCGCGATAGGCGATCTGCATGGTCGGCCCCTCAGCCGTACACAGCGACATTGGCGACGGCACGGGAGACGCGCCGCACGCTCGCAGACAGGGTCTGGGCGCCGATAACGAGGCTGAGCAAAGGCATGGCGCGTTCTCGCAAAGGGAGATCGGCAGAGTACGCTGGGGACGCCGGTCGCAGCCAGCCGAACCGAGCCCCCAGCGTCAACAAACGTCAACATAGGGTCAACGTTTGTTGACCCGAGTAGACTGTTGCGCACCCAATTTGTTGACGCGCGCATGTCCGACACCCCCGCCACCGACGCCTCCGCCCCGGCCGAGAAGAAAGACTTCATCCGCCAGATCGTCCGCGAGGACCTGGCCAGCGGCAAGCACACGGTTGTGCGCACCCGCTTCCCGCCCGAGCCCAACGGCTACCTGCACATCGGCCACGCCAAGGCGATCTGCCTGGACTTCGGCATCGCTGCCGAATTCGGCGGGCGCTGCAACCTGCGCTTCGACGACACCAACCCGGCCAAGGAAGATCCCGAATTCGTCGCCGCGATCCAGGACGACGTGCGCTGGCTGGGCTTCGACTGGGCCGAGCTGCGCCACGCCTCGGACTATTTCGAGGTGTACTACCTGGCCGCCGAGAAGCTGATCCGCGACGGCCACGCCTTCGTCTGCGACCTCTCCGCCGAGCAGGTGCGCGAATACCGCGGCACCCTCACCGAGCCGGGCCGCGATTCGCCCTACCGCACCCGCAGCGTCGAGGAGAACCTGGACCTGTTCCGGCGCATGCGCGCCGGCGAGTTCCCGGACGGTGCGCGCACCCTGCGCGCCAAGATCGACATGAGCAGCGGCAACATCAACCTGCGCGACCCGGCGCTGTATCGGATCAAGCACGTCGAGCACCAGAACACCGGCAACGCCTGGCCTATCTACCCGATGTACGACTTCGCGCATTCGCTGGGCGATGCGGTGGAAGGCATCACCCACTCGCTGTGCACGCTGGAGTTCGAGGACCACCGCCCGCTGTACGACTGGTGCGTGGACAAGGTCGACCTGGCCGGCCGCCCGGAACTGCTGCAGCCGCTGCTGGACAAGGGCCTGCCGCGCGAGGCGGCCAAACCGCGGCAGATCGAGTTCTCGCGGCTCAACATCAACTACACGGTGATGAGCAAGCGCAAGCTGACCCAACTCGTCGCCGAAGGCCTGGTCGACGGCTGGGACGACCCGCGCATGTACACCCTGCAGGGCCTGCGTCGCCGCGGCTACACGCCGGCCGCGCTGCGCCTGCTGGTCGACCGCGTCGGCATCAGCAAGCAGAACTCGGTGATCGACTTCTCGGTGCTGGAAGGCTGCCTGCGCGAAGACCTGGACGCGCACGCCGCGCGGCGCATGGCGGTGATCGAGCCGCTGAAGCTGGTGCTGAGCAACCTGCCCGAGGGCCACAGCGAGACGTTAACCTTTTCCAATCACCCCAAGGACGAGAGCTTCGGCACGCGCGAAGTACCGTTCTCGCGCGAACTGTGGATCGAACGCGAGGACTTCGCCGAAGTCCCGCCCAAGGGCTGGAAGCGGCTGGTGCCGGGCGGCGAAGTGCGCCTGCGCGGCGCCGGCATCGCCCGCGTCGACGAAGTGATCAAGAACGACGCCGGCGAGATCGTGGAACTGCGCGGCTGGCTCGACCCGGAATCGCGCCCGGGCATGGAGGGTGCCAACCGCAAGGTCAAGGGCACCATCCACTGGGTCAGCGCCGCGCACGCGGTGGAGGCGGAGATCCGCCTGTACGACCGCCTGTTCTCGGTGGAAAAGCCGGACGACGAGTCCGACGGCAAGACCTACCGCGACCACCTCAACCCCGACTCCAAGCGCAGCGTGCGCGGCTATGTCGAACCCGCCGCCGCCCAGGCCGCGCCGGAGCAGGCGTTCCAGTTCGAGCGCACCGGCTATTTCGTCGCCGACCGCTACGACCACCGCGCCGACGCGCCGGTGTTCAACCGCAGCGTGACGTTGCGCGATACCTGGAGCGGCGGCCAGGGCGGCTGACCAAGCGCGTGTGCGATGCCTCCAGCGACGGCGATGTCCTGGAGGAAGGCAGCGCATCGGCCGCGGACCGCGTGCCGGGAAATCTGCAGCGTCGTTTGGCGCTATCGCGTCGGGACTGAAGTCCCTCCCACAGGATGGCTGCATGCGCGGCCGCTTCCTGCAGGGCTAGCGTTAGCGTTGTTTTATTGGTGAGGCATCGCGCTGAAGCGGGGGCTAAAAAGCCGGGATTGGGGACTTGGGATTGGGGATTCGGAACCCCGCAAATCGGGACCCGAAATGTTCCGCAAGTGCTGGGCGGTTGCGATTGCACTGTGGGAGGGGCTTCAGCGCCGACAGGCTTTACCGATAACGCCTGTCGGGGCTGAAGCCGCACCCACCGTGGAATCGCGGAGTGGCTTTTTGTCGCCAGAGGCGCCACACATACCGTGCACTCGCGAAAAATCCCCAATCCCCAATCCCCGCCCTTCCCCCGCCACCGCCCGCGCGCTAGCGTAACGGGCATGTCCCCCACCCCGTCCCTGAGCCTGCGCAGCTACGGCCGCGATGGCGCCGCCCATCAGCATGGCCACGTGCAACTGGTGCTGCCGCTGCACGGCACGCTGGAGCTGGAAGTGGACGGCCGCGGCGGCTATCTGGACCGTTTCCGCGCCGCGGTGGTCGCGCCGCAGACCCGGCATGCGCAGTCCGCGCTGGATGCCAACCGCTTCCTGATCGTCGATTGCCGCACCGACGCCTTCGGCGACGACGCGCTGGAGCGCCTGCGGCGACAGCCCTTCCTCGACCTGCCGCCGCCGCTGCAGGATCTGCTCGCCGACCAGACACCGCATCCGGACCTCGCTGCCGCCCATGCCCGAGCCGGCGCCGCCGTGCTGGCCTGGCTGCAGGCGGACACCGCGCCGCGCGGCTGGCAGCGGCTGCAGGCGCTGTGCCGGCGCATCGAGGCCGCGCCCGGCCAGGACTGGCCGGTGCGGCGCATGGCGCAGCTGGCGCACCTGAGTCCGAGTCGCCTGCACGCGTTGTTCCGCGCCGCGTTCGGACGCACGCCGCAGGACTGGGTGGCGGCACGGCGGCTGGACTGGGTGCGCCGACAGCTGGCGCATGGCAACCGGCCGATCGCCGACCTGGCCCAGGACAGCGGCTATGCCGACCAGAGCGCGCTGACCCGCGCGCTCAAGCGCAGCACCGGGCAGACCCCGGCCGCCTACCGCCGCCGTCATCGCCCGGCGCCAGGACAGGAGTCTGGGACAAGCCGGCCGCTGCCGGCACCGGCATGCTGAGCCGTCACGGCTGACACGGCCGACACGGAAACGAACCGCATGCGCGAACGTCTATGGGCAGGGGTCGGCACCGGCATGGTCGCGGGCGCGCTGTGGGGCCTGGTGTTCCTGGCGCCGCAACTGCTGAGCGCTTTCTCGCCGCTGCAACTGGCCATCTCGCGCTACCTGGCCTACGGCGCCATCGCCGCCGTGGTGCTGCTGCCGCGCTGGCGCGCCGCGACCGCGCCGCTGGGCGCGCCCGAATGGTGGGCGCTGCTGCGCCTGAGCCTGCTCGGCAACATCGTCTACTACGTGCTGCTGGGCAGCGCGGTGCAGTGGGCCGGCGGCGCCGCCACCGCGCTGATCATCGGCCTGTTGCCGGCGGCGGTCACCGTCATCGGTTCGCGCGCGGCCGGCGCGGTGCGGTTGCGCCGGCTCGCCGCGCCCTGCGCGCTGTGCGTGCTCGGGGTGGCGCTGGTCGCGGTGCAGACCCTGGCCGTGGCGCGGCCGCACATTCCCGCCAGCCTCGGCCTGCGTGCGGCGGGACTGGCCTGTGCGGTCGGCGCGCTGGCGTGCTGGACCGCCTACTCGATCAAGAACGCGCGCTGGCTGCGGCGGCGCCCGGACCTGTCCGGCCGCGACTGGTCGCTGCTGACCGGCGTGGTCACCGGCGCGCTGGCCCTGACCCTGGCGCTGCCGGCGTTCGCCCTGTCAGGCACGGCCCATGCCGGCGCCGACTGGATGCGCTTCTGGGGCATGGCGCTGGTGCTGGCGCTGTTCGCTTCGGTGATCGGCAACGCCTGCTGGAACCACGCCAGCCGGCTGCTGCCGCTGACCCTGGTCGGGCAGATGATCGTGTTCGAGACCGTGTTCGCGCTGCTGTACGGCTTCCTGTGGGAGCAGCGCTGGCCGACCGCGCTGGAACTGCTGGCGATCGCCTGCCTGCTCGGCGGCGTGCTGTGGTGCACGCTGGTGCACGCGCGGCCGCAGCCCGCAGCGCACGAAGCCAAGCCCGGTTAAGCGGCGCTGCCTAGACTGGCGCAGGTCCTCTCACGGGAATCGCGCCATGCACACCCTCCTGCGCCGTTGCTGCCCCGTCCTCGCGCTGGTCTTCGCACTCGCCGGCTGCAGCAACGCTTCCACCGCACCTTCCGCCGCGACACCGGATTCGGCCGTCACCGCCAGCGCACCGGCGGCAACCGGCAAGTGCGACACCGTCCCCGACCATGCCTACGACCTGCCGGCCGGGCGCTTCGATGAGGTCTCGCAGCAACTGGCCCACGCCACCGGCTGCATGGTCGTGTACCGCGATCCCGGCCTCGCCTCGCTGCCGGTCAACGCGGTGAAGGGACAGGTCAGCATCCGCCAGGCGCTGCACCAGGCGCTGGACGGCACAGCGCTGCGGATCTCGGAGGAAAGCGCCGACGCGATGACGGTCGTGCGCCGCTGACCCGGCGGCGGCGCGGTGGGTTGCTACCATGGCCGCACTCCACCGCACGGAAGATCGCCATGCCCCGTCATTTCGCGTCGTTGCTGTGTTCCCTGTGCCTGATCGCCGGCATGCTGCTGTCCAGCGCCTGCGCGCGCAGCGAGACCGCCAAGCCGTCGGAGCCGGCGCCGGCACCCACGGCATCCGCGCCCGGCCTGCCGATCAAGGTCGACACCAGTTGCCGCACCGATGCCGACTGCACCGTCAAGAACGTCGGCAACTGCTGCGGCGCGATGCCGGCCTGCGTCAACCGCGACAGCCCCACCGATCCGCAGGGGGTGATGGCGCAGTGCCAGGCCAGCGGGCGCATGAGCGTGTGCGGCTCGCCCGCGATCGCCGGCTGCTCCTGCGTGGCCGGGCAATGCAGCGCGCGCCCCGCGCAAGCCGATACACTGCGCGCCCCCCAGCCTGCCGAACCCGTCCGCTGATGCTCTACGCGCAAGTCCACCTCACCCTGCCCGCCTGGATCCACGAGGCGGTCGATCCGCAGGCCGTCTACGCCAGCGATACCGACAAGGTCGCGCTGGCGGTGGAACTGTCGCGGCTGAACGTGGATGCCGGCAGCGGCGGCCCATTCGGCGCGGCGGTATTCGGCCCGGACCACCGCATCATCGCCGTCGGCGTGAACCGGGTGGTGCCGCAGACCACCTCGCTGGCGCATGCCGAGAACATGGCCTACATGCTGGCCCAGCAGCGCCTGCAGACCCCGCGGCTGAACGCGGTGCTGTCGCCGGTGACCCTGGCCACCTCCTCGCAGCCGTGCTGCCAGTGCTACGGCGCCACCATCTGGGCCGGCATCGACCGCCTGCTGATCGGTGCCAGCGCCGAGGACGTGATGGCGCTGACCCCGTTCGACGAAGGCCCGCTGCCGGCGGACTGGGTCGGCGAGTTGCAGCGCCGCGGCATCGAGGTGGTGCGCGGCCTGCACCGCGACGCCGCCTGCGCGGTGCTGCGCCGCTACGGCGAACTCGACAGCCCCCGCTACTGACCCCGCCGGAAGGCTTGCCCATGTCCTTCGAGAACGGCCCGCTGGTCCATGGCCTGCTGTGCTACTGCCGGCCCGGCTTCGAACCCGAACTGGCGGCCGAGCTCAACGCCCGCGCCGGCGAGGCCGGGCTGGCCGCCTACGCGCGCACCGAGCGCAACAGCGGCTACGCGCTGCTGCTCAGCGACACCGCGGTGCCGGCGCAGGCGCTGCCCTGGCGCGGGCTGATCTTCGCCCGGCAGAAGCTGCAGTTGCTGGCCGACCTGCGCGAGCTGCCGGCCAGCGACCGCATCGCGCCGATCCTGCAGGCGCTTGCCGGACAGCCCCGCTTCGGCGACCTGTGGGTCGAACATCCGGACTCGGACGCCGGCAAGCCGCTGTCGGGCCTGGCGCGCAGTTTCGGCAACGCGCTGCGTCCCGCGCTGCGCAAGGCCGGCCTGCTCAGCGACAAGCCGCAGCCGCGGCTGCCGCGCCTGCACGTGTGCTTCGTGACCGGCACCCACGCCCTGCTGGCGGTGGCCGACAGCGAGGACAGCGCGCCGTGGCCGCTGGGCATTCCGCGCCTCAAGCTGCTGCCGGAGGCGCCCTCGCGCTCGGCGCTGAAACTGGAAGAAGCGCTGCTGGCGCTGCTGACCCCGCACGAGCGCGAGACGCTGCTGCGCCCGGGCATGCGCGCGGCCGACCTCGGCGCCGCCCCCGGCGGCTGGACCTGGGTGCTGACCCGCCAGCACCTGCACGTGACCAGCGTGGACAACGGCCCGCTGCGCCAGCACGTGCTCGACAGCGGCCTGGTCGACCACCTGCGCGCCGACGGCTTCCACTGGAAACCGCCCCAGCCGCTGGACTGGATGGTCTGCGACATGGTCGAGCAACCGCGCCGCGTCGCCGAGCGCATGGCCACCTGGTTCCGCGAGGGCTGGTGCCGGCACGCGATCTTCAATCTGAAGCTGCCGATGAAGAAGCGCTGGGACGAGACCCGGCTGTGCCTGGACCTGTTCGCCGAGCGTGCCGAGCGCCCGCTGCAGTTGCGCGCCAAGCAGCTCTACCACGACCGCGAAGAGATCACGGTGCTGGCGATCCCGGGCTGAGCGGTCGCGCGTCCACATCCGGTGTTTCGTAACAGCGGCTCGACCGCGATGGGTTTCCCGGGAAAGCCATCGCGGCTGAAGCCGCTCCTGTGACGAGCGCATTGGCGCCGCCACCGCTACAGCACGATCCGCGCCCCGTCCTCCCGCGCCGAGCGCTGGATGGCCTCGACGATGCGGATATCGCGCAAGCCTTCCTCGCCAGGCACGCGCAGCGGCGTGCCCTGCAGGATCGCCAGCGCGTCCTCGTCCATCTGCAGCGCCTGCTGGTGGCGCACCCGCGCGTCGAACAGGCGGCCATCGCTGGCCCGGCCGCGCACGCCGTCGTAGGCCTGGAACGGCGCCAGTTCGTACCAACCCTTCGCGCACTCGGCGCGCAGCAGGTTCATGGTGCGGCCGAAGCTGGCCGCGCAGGTCGCGGTGATCCCATGCGGAAACTCCAGGGTGAAGTGCATGTGCTCGTCGACCTCGTCGAACAGCGCGGGCCGATCGGTGGAACGCCGCGCGGTGACCGCCAGCGGTTCGGCGCCAGTCGTGTAGCGCGCCGCGTTGAGCGGATACACGCCCATGTCGTACATCGCACCGCCGCCGTACTGCGCGCGCAGCCGCCACGGCCGCTGCGCCGGGTCGGTGTCGCCGTAGCCGGCATAGCCCGCCTCGGCGCGCACGCTACGCATCGCCCCGAACGGGCGTTCGCCGGCCAGGGCGATGAGGCGCCGGGTGTTGGGCTCGTGCTGCATGCGGTAGCCGATGCTCAGCCGCACCTTGTTGCGCGCGCAGGCCTCGATCATCGCCTGCGCCTGCTCGGCGTGCAGCGCCATCGGCTTCTCGCACCACACGTGCTTGCCGGCGGCCGCGGCGCGGATGCTCAGCGGCGCATGCAGATGAGTGGGCGTGACCACGTAGACCACGTCGATGTCCGGGTTGTCGGCGATGCGCTCCAGCTCGTCGTAGCTGTAGACGTTGCGATCCGGGATGCGATAGCGCGCCTGCCACTGCGGGATCTTCTGCGGCGAGCCGGTGACGATGCCGGCCAGGCGGCAGTGCCGGGTCAGGGCGAGCCCCGGCGCCAGGCGGCTGCTGGCGTACTCGCCCAGGCCGACAAGGGCCACGCCCAGCGGCTTGCGGCGTCGTGCCGGCGTGGCCGCCCACGTGGACGCTCCGAGCATACCGGCGGCGGTGGCGGAGAGACCGGCCAGCAACAGGCGGCGGCGATTCGGCGAGGACGGCTCCATGCGCAACTCCGACCGGAAGGATGCTTCACCCTAACCGCTGGCGCGGCATCGGCACTGTGAGCGCTATCGCGCGATGCGCCGGGGCCTCTGGCACACTGCCGCCTCCCCCGCCGTCCGGACACCCGATGCGCTGCCGCCCACTGCTCGCCGCCCTCGCCCTGCTGCTGGCTGCCCCGGCCGAGGCGCAGGAGACCCTGTTCCGCGCCCATGACCTGGTCGGCGATGGCGTATTCACCGACAAGATCGAAGGGCCTGCGACGGGTCCCGATGGTGCGCTATACGTGGTCAACTTCGCCCACGACGGCAGCATCGGCCGGGTCCAGCGCGACGCCGACGGCCGCGGCCAGGCCACGCTGTTCGTGGATCTTCCCGACGGCAGCATCGGCAACGGCATCCGCTTCGACCGCCGCGGACGCATGTACGTTGCGGACTACGGCCAGCACCGCATCCTGCGCATCGCCCTGCGCAGCAAGCGCATCGAGGTCTACGCCACGCTGCCGGGCGCGTTCCAGCCCAACGACATCGCGATGGCGCCGGACGGCACCCTGTACGCCAGCGACCCGGACTGGAAGCACGACGGCGGCCAGCTGTGGCGCATCGACCGCGACCGCAGCGCGCATCTGATCGAAACCGGCATGGGGACCACCAACGGCATCGAGGTCAGCCCCGACGGCAAGCGCCTGTACGTCAACGAGAGCGTGCAGCGGCGGATCTGGGTCTACGACCGTGCGGCCGACGGCGCCGTCTCCAACAAGCGGCTGTTCGCCAGTTTCGACGACGCCGGCCTGGACGGCATGCGCTGCGACATCGACGGCAACCTGTACGTGGCCCGCTACGACGCCGGCAAGGTGATCGTGCTGGCCCCCGACGGCACGCTGCTGCACGAGGTCGCGACCAAGGGCCGCAAGCCCACCAACCTGGCCTTCGGCGGCGCCGACGGCCGCGATGTCGACGTGACCCTGCAGGACCGCGGCGCGATCGAAACCTTCCGCAGCGACCGCCCCGGCCGCGAGCACGGACGCTGATGGGATGCGTATCGCAGCGGCGTCTCAGCCCGCGCAATGGCTGCCTGGCATCCTGGCTGCACTGACTGGAGGGCCGCGCACATGCAGCCGATCGAACTGAACAACCCGGCCGGCTTCGCCGACGAATTCCTGCGCCTGACCCTGCTGCAGGGCTTCCAGTCGCTGACCAAGCGCGACCTGGAACTGCTGATCTTCGTGTTGCTGGAACGCGACGGCGCGATCTCGCGCAGCGATTCCAACAACGCGGTGGCGATGCGCCTGCGGGTGACCCCGGCCAAGGTCAAGGGCCTGCGCCGCGACGGCTATGCGCGCTGGCGTGCGCTGGTGCCGGAGGACAACGAGGCGGCGCTGCAGCGCATCGTCGCCACGGTGCTGACCGAGGACAACCTGCGCGCCGGGGCCAAGCATGTCAGCGAGCGCAGCAAGAAGGACGGCTTCCTGGCGATCCGCATCGAGCATCCCGACGACCAGCAACGCTTCGAACAGGCCATCGTCGACGTCGGCGCCATGCCCGTGTACGAGCGCAACCGCGACGTGATGGCGGTGCGCTTCGACACGCTGCTGAAGATCGCCGAGCGCTGGGGCTACCTGCAACCGGAGCCGGAGAAGGTGACGCACGAACTGCAGAAGCTGGCGCCCACCGCCGAGGAGGTCGCCGACCTGTTGAAGAAGGACGTGAGCAAGCTACGCTGGGAGGACGTGCGCCGCGCCCTGAACAGCCTCGGCGCCAAGGCCGTCGCCAGCACTGCCGAGGGCGGACTGAAGGGCCTGTTGAAGCTCGCGTTTCCATTCATCCCCAGCTGAGCCGGGGACGCCATCCATCGCCATACTGGAGTCCGTTGTGTCCATGTCCTGCCGTTCCCTCGCCCTGCTCTGCTGCCTGTGCGCCTGCGTCGCGCCGGCCGCGGCGCAGAATCTCAACACTGCCTCCAGCGCCACCACCGAGCCGCTGCGCGACGTGCCGGTCAACGTGCGCGCGCAGCCGCTCAGCAATGGCGTGGTCACTCACCAGGTGCAGTTGCCGGCCACGCCCGGCGAAGCGCAGGTGACCGTGCGCAGCATCCAGCCGGACCGTGTGGCCGGCAGCTACCGCATCGACTTCGAGGCGCTGGACACCGACCACGACGGCTACATCAGCCGCAGCGAAGCGCAGGCCAATCCGTCGCTGGCCGACGAGTTCGACGCGCTGGACACCACCCGCAGCGGCCGCCTCAGCCGCGCGCAGTTGGCCGGCTGGCTGTAGCCGCACCAGAGACGCGTCCGGCGCCGCCATGGCGGGCGCCGGCGCACCCTCGGTCGCGTTGCAGGGTGCATTGGAAACGCTTGCTAAACAGCGCCGACGTGCAGATGCGAACGCCCGATTTTTTTAGCGTCGATTAATTCGGCCAGGCCTATGTTCTTGACTCCTTCCCAGCAACAGGAGTCGTGCCATGAACCGCATCGTTCCTCGTCTCGTCCCGTTCGCGTTCGCGCTGCTTGCCGCGCCGGCGCTGGCCATGGCGCAGTCGGCGCCGGACGAAGTGACCCTGCACCAGAACGGCCAGATCATCAATGTCACCTCGGTCGAACCCAACTCGATCGTCGGCGACTACCACATCGACTTCGCCAAGCTCGACCGCAACCATGACGGCTACATCAGCCGCGCCGAAGCCAAGGCCGACCCGACGCTGTACGCCGAGTTCGATGCCGTCGACGTGCATCACCACGGCCGCCTGAGCAAGGCCGACCTGGAAGGCTGGATGTCGACGTGACGCGACCCACGCGTAGACTGACCCGCACCCTCTCCACCACGCGCGCCGCCTGCGACCTTCCCGCCGCATGCGGCGCGATTGTTTTCTGAAGCGGCAACATCGCAGACACCCGTCACGCGCCGGCCGTAGCATCATGCGCTCGCTTCAGCGCAGCTGCCGCTGCCGCATCGATCGCCGCGCCGCGCGCGTCGTCCAACACGCCCTCCATCTCGCCTCGCCCACCGCGCTGACGACAGCTACAGCAGTCCCTCCTGCAGCGGCGCATCCCGCACCCCGCCCCAGGGATCATCCAGCAGATAGCGCGCCGCGACCGGCTGCGCCGCCGGCACCAGGGTGAGCCGGTAATACACCTCGTCGTCGCCTTCGCAGACTTCGTAGTACAGCGCGTAGTCGCCAGGCTGCAGCGCCAGTGTCACATCGAAGGCCTCGGCGGCAGACGCCACCTGCACCCGCGCATCCGGATTCACCCGGAACGGCACCTGCATGCGCCGCTGCGCGCGCGGATCGGGCGCGAACGTCGTGGCCAGCACCACGTGCACCTGCGCGCCGAACGCGTCCTCGGGCAGCGGATCGAACACCACGTAGTCGCGGTGCAGGATCGCCCCCTGCTCCAGGTTGCGCGGCCCCCAGCGGCAGGCGGCCTCGTCGAAGGTGCGGGCGCGCAACTGCACCTGGCTGTGGGAGATCAGCAGATCCACGGTCTGCGTCCGGGTCGCGTCTTGCATCGTCGTTCTCCATGGCAGGAACGCGGCCTGCGTGCTGCGCTTCGCGCCCTACCCTCACCCCAACCCATCTCCCGAGGGGAGAGGGGCTCAAGCAAACCAGCCGACGCTGGCTCTTCCTTCTCCCTCCAGGAGAAGGTGCCCCCGAAGGGGCGGATGAGGGTACGGGCGCCGCTCGGCGCGCGTGGTCGAATCTGCGGCCGCCGCGCCGGGCCGGAGCGCGCAGTCACACGCCGGAAGCGCGCTTCCAGAAGCCGTGCATCAACAACGGCAGCTTGCCGGCCAGGCCCAGCAGCGGGCCGCGCAGCAGGGTGAGGTGCAGCTCGTCGTTGGAGAACAGCCGGTTGATCGCATCGAAGCCGTAGGCGGCCACGGTGTTGTCGCTGCGGCGGCCACGCGCCCAGCGCGCCAACCGCTGCGGCGCCGCCCAGTCGACCCGCTGCGCCTGCGCCTGCCGCACCAGTTTCGCCAGCGCGGCGACGTCGCGCAGGCCCAGGTTGACGCCTTGCCCGGCCAGCGGATGCACCACGTGCGCGGCATCGCCCAGCACCAGCAGACGACCGCGCTGGTAGGCCTCCACCAGTTGCCGGCGCAGCGGGAAGCCCAGCCGCGGCGACAGCGCGCGCACCGCACCCAGGCGGGCGCCGAAGGCCTGGGTCAGTTCGGCGCCGAACGCCGCATCGTCCAGCGCCAGCACCCGCGCCGCCTCGGCCTCGGGCAAGGTCCACACGATCGAGCTGCGGCCGTCGGCGAACGGCAGGAACGCCAGCGGGCCGCCCGGCAGGAAACGCTGCCAGGCCGTGTCCTGGTGCGGCTGTTCGGTCTGTACGAAGGCGACCACGCCGCGCTGGCCGTAGTCGTGCGCCGGCGCGTCCAGCCCGGCCAGGCCGCGCACCGTGGACTCGGCGCCGTCGGCGGCGATCGCCAGACGCGCGTCCAGGCGGCTGCCGTCGTCCAGGCGCAGGCGCGCACGCTCGGCCGACGGCTCCAGCGCCTCCACCCGTGCCGGGCAATGCACCTGCACGCCGGCCGCCGGCAGCGCCGCCCACAGCTGTTCGACCAATAGATTGTGTTCGACGATCCAGCCGAGTTGGTCGCGGCCCAGGGTGTCGGCGTCGAAGGCCAACTCGCCACCGCCGCCGGCATCCCACACGCGCATGCGCCGGTACGCGCTGGCGCGGCCGGCGAGGACCTGCGGCCACACGCCCAGGCCCTGCAGCAGCGCCGCATTGTCCGGGGCGAAGGCATAGACGCGCAGGTCCGGCGTGTCGGCCGACCAGCGCGGCGGCTCGCGACCCTCGACCAGCGCCACCGCCAGGCCTTCGCCGGCCAGGGCCAGCGCACAGGCCGCGCCGACCACGCCGCCGCCCACCACCACCACATCCAGCACACCGCGCCGGCTCATGCGCGCGTCTCCCGGCACAGCTGCGGCACATCGCCGCGGAAGCCCATCGCGCCGCCGACCAGGAACGACTGCAGCGGCGCGGCCTGCGCCGCCGCCAGCAGGCCCAGGCTGCGCAGCGGGCGCAGCAGCGTGGCCGGGTTGGCGGTCAGCCGCGCCAGCCCGCCGGAGAACGTCACCGTGCGCTGGCGATCCTGCTCGCGGCGCTGCGCGTACTGCTGCAGCAGCGCCGGCGCGCCCGGGTCGGTGCCGTCGCGCTCGATCAGTTCGGCCAGGGTCAGCGCATCGCGCAGGCCCAGGTTGAAGCCTTGCGCGCCCAGCGGGTGCAAGGTCTGCGCGGCATTGCCCAGCAGCACCGCGCGCGCATCGGTCAGCCGCTCGGCCAGCACCTGCACGATCGGATAGGCACTGCGCTCGCCGCTACCGAGCAGGCGGCCGACGCGCCAGCCCAGCGCGTCCTGCAGCCGCTGCAGCCAGGCGCCCTCGTCCAGCGCCGCCACCGCGTCGGCGTCCTCGGCGGCGACCGCGTGGATCGCGCCGTAATGGCGGTCGCCGCGCGGCAACAAAGCGGTCGGGCCGTCATCGCGGAAGCGCTCGTAGGCGGTGCCGTCGGGCTGGCGGCTGCCGCGCACCCGCGCCACGAACAGGGTCTGCTGGAAATCGTGGCGCGTTGCGGCGATGCCCAAGGCCTCGCGCACCGCGCTGGCGCTGCCGTCGGCACCGACCAGCAGGCGCGTGTGCAGGACCTGCTCGCTGCCGTCGCGCAGGATCCGCACCCGGCGCTCTCCATGCTCGGCGTCGGGCTCCAGTGCCACGAACTGCGCCGGGCGGTAGCGGGTCAGCTGCCGCGTCGCCGCCAGGCTGGCCTCCAGCGCCTCGCCGAAGTCGCGCGCGACGACCACCTGGCCGAAGGCCTCGCGTCCGTAGTCGGCGGCCTCCAGCCGCACCCGGCCGAAATCGCCGGCGCGGCTGACGTGGATGCGGCGGATCGGGCCGGTCGCCGCGCGCAGCCGCTGCATCACCCCCAACGCGCCCAGCGCGTTGACCGTGGCGGCGGCGAAGCTGAGGTTGCGCTGGTCGAACACCGGCGGCAACGCGCCCGGCGGCGCGGCCTCGACCAGGCCCACGTCCACCCCCAGCCGGTCCAGGGCGATGGCCAGGCTGGCGCCGACCAGGCCGCCGCCGACGATCACTACGTCATGTCGTTTGCTCATCCGGCCATGATACGACCCGCACCCCTCTGCCCGGTGAGCGCCACCGCCCAGCTTGCGTGCCGTGGCGGCAGCGGCGCACGGCGCTCGCGCGCGCCGCGCTTCCAGTAGAATCCGGGGTCTTACGTGCCCCGGTGCCCGCCGTCATGACGCCTTCCGCCCACCGCCTCCCCGCCCTGCTGCTGTTGACCGTGCTGCTGGCCGCGACCCGCATCAACCACTTCGGGGCGATCCCGGACGCGTCGTGGGCGGTGTTCTTCGTCGGCGGCTTCTACCTGCGCAGCTGGACCCGCTGGGCGTTCCCGCTGCTGATGGCGCTGGCGGTGCTGGTCGACTACCTGGTCATCCGCAGCCAGGGCCTGGATTTCTGGCAGCACTACTGCGTGTCGCCGGCCTACTGGTGCCTGATCCCGGCCTACTTCGTGCTGTGGGCCGGCGGCGCCTGGCTGGCGCAGCGCTACCGCGGCGCCGACTGGCGCGCCCTGGGCCTGGCCGCCGCCAGCCTGCTGGTGGCGGTGGCGCTGTGCCACCTGCTGGCGCAGGGCAGCTTCTACTGGGTCAGCCGCAGCGTGCCGAACCCGACACTGGCCGGCTGGTGGCAGAACTACAGCGACTGGCTGCTGCCCTACCTGGGCAGCGCCAGCCTGTATGTGGCGCTGGCCGCGGCGATCCAGGTCGGCGTCGAGCAGCTGGCGCGGCTGGGCCAGCGCGGCCAGCCGGTCGGTCACTGACCGGGATGGGCAACCGCCTCTCCAAGATCTACACCCGCACCGGCGACGACGGCAGCACCGGCCTGGGCGACGGCAACCGGGTCGGCAAGGACTCGGCACGTGTCGCCGCCTACGGCACCGTGGACGAGGCCAACTCGGCGATCGGCGTGGTCCTGGCCTGCCCGCTGGCCGAGGACGTGCGGCACCTGCTGACTGCGATCCAGCACCAGTTGTTCGATCTCGGCGGCGAGCTGTGCATCCCCGGCCACGCGGCCATCCATGCCGCCGACATCGATGCGCTGGAACGGCACCTGGACCGCTACAACGACACCCTGCCGCCGCTGCAGGACTTCATCCTGCCCGCCGGCGGCGAGGCGGCGGCGCGCTGCCACCTGGCCCGCACCATCGTGCGCCGCGCCGAGCGCGAGACGGTGGCGCTGTCGCGGCAGGACGCGGTGCGCCCGGAAGCGGTGCGCTACCTCAACCGCCTGTCCGACCTGCTGTTCGTGCTGGCGCGGGTGCTGGCGCGGGCCGACGGCCACGGCGAAGTGCTGTGGCGCCACGACCGGCGCCAGGCCTGAGCCACGCCCGGGCCGCGGCCGCGCATGCTGATCTATACCCATCCTGCCTGCCTGGGCCACGCGCCCGGACCGGAACACCCGGAACGGCCCCAGCGCCTGGAGGCGGTGACCACCGCACTGCGCGAGGCCTTTCCCGCGCTGGAATGGCGCGAGGCGCCGCTGGCCAAGCTCGGCGACCTGGCCCGGGTCCATGAGCGCGAACTGATCGATCGTGTTCTGGCCGATCTCGACGGCCCGCAAATGCTCGACGTGGACACGGTCCTCTCGCCCGGCTCGCGCGCGGCCGCACTGCGCGCCGCCGGCGCCGGCGTCGCCGCCGTGGATGTGGTGATGCACGGTGTCACCGACACCGCCTTCTGCGCGGTGCGCCCGCCCGGCCATCACGCCACCGCCGACACCGCGATGGGCTTCTGCCTGTTCAACAACGTGGCCGTGGCCGCCGCCCACGCCCGCGACACGCACGGCCTGGAGCGGATCGCCATCGTCGATTTCGACGTGCACCACGGCAACGGCACCCAGGCGATCTTCGAGCGCGAGCCGAAGGTGCAGTACCTCAGCACCCACCAGTCCGGGCTGTTCCCGCACACCGGCGGGGTCCACGACCGCGGCGTCGGCAACCTGCACAACGCATTGCTGCCACCGGGCAGCGGCGGTTTCCGCTTCCGCAACACCTGGGCCGACCAGATGCTGCCGCTGCTGGACGCGTTCAAGCCACAGCTGCTGCTGATCTCGGCCGGCTTCGACGCGCACATGCGCGACCCGCTGGCCGACCTGATGCTGGAGACCGAGGACTTCGGCTGGATCACCGCCGAACTGCGCGCAGTCGCACAGCGGCACGCGCGCGGCCGGGTGGTGTCCCTGCTGGAAGGCGGCTACGACCTGCAGGCCCTGCGCGAGGGCAGCGTCGCCCACGTCGACGCGCTGCGCTGAGGGTACGCGCCCGCGCGGCGGCGGCCGCGGCGCGGCACGCCCGGATCGAAACCCCGCCCCGCCAGGCCGATGAACCCCGTCCCCCGCCCCGGGGACGCCTTCATTGCCCCTATGCACGGGATGGGGCAAGCTAGCGACCGTTTTCGCCCGATACCTGACGCGCGTGCGCCGAACCCTTCGCCTGCTCCCTCTTCCGTTCAGTATCGCCCTGTGCCTGCCGGCATTGGCGGCTGAAAAGCCGCCGAACTGGGGCTTGTGCCCGACCCCGGACGTGCTGCCCAAGTTCGACGACGCGCAGCAACCGGATCCCAAGCTGGCGCAGAATCGCGAGCAGCAGCCGACCAATATCGAAGGCGACCAGCTGTCGGGCACCACCACCATCCCCAACTACACCGGCAACGTCGCGCTCAAGCGCGGCGACCAGTTCATGGGCACGGACAGCCTGCGGGTGGACACCGAGACCGGCAATTACATTGCCGAGGGTCACGTGCGCTACCAGGACTCGTCGATCCGCATGATCGCCGACCGCGCCGAGGGCAATCAGGACACCGACACCCACAAGATCACCAACATCCGCTACCAGTTGCTGGCCCGCCGCGGCAACGGCAAGGCTGACTCGGTCGACCTGCAGGGCGCGCTGGGGCAGATGCACCGCTCCACCTACACCACCTGCGACCCCTCGCAGCGGGTGTGGGAGCTGCACGCGCCGGAAATCGACGTCGACAACGACGAAGGCTTCGGCACCGCGCGCAACGCGATCCTGAAGATCTACAACGTCCCGATCCTGTACGCGCCCTGGTTCAAGTTCCCGATCGACGATCGCCGCAGCAGCGGCTTCCTGTTCCCGGCGATCGGCATGTCCAGCCGCAACGGCTTCGACTACACCCAGCCGTACTACCTGAACCTCGCGCCGAACTACGACGCCACCCTGTATCCGCGTTTCATGGCCCGCCGCGGCCTGATGCTGGGCAGCGAATTCCGCTATCTCTACGACGGTGGCAAGGGTGAGCTGCAAGCCGCCTACCTGCCGGACGACAAGTTGCGCGACAAGGATCGCGGCCGCTTCAGTTACCAGGGCTACCACAACATCAATGCGCAGTGGCAGGCGCGCGCCTCGCTGGCCTGGGTCAGCGACGAGCGCTACACCGAAGACTTCTCCAACCGCCTGCTCGGCAATGCGGTGTCCAACATCCAGAGCACGATCGGCGTCTACGGCACTGGCGAGACCTGGACCGCGGGCGTGATGGCCGACCGCTGGCAGCTGACCGACTACACCCTGACCGAGGATGCGCTGCCGTACAACCGCCAGCCGCGCGCCTTCTTCAACTGGGACCAGTCGTTCGGCAACTATTTCGAAGCCGGGCTGTACAGCGAAGCGGTGCGCTTCGTGCACGACGATATCCATCAGAAAACCACCGACGGCACCTACGAACGCACCGGCGTGGTCACCCCGCGCCCCGGCGGCAGCCGCCTGGACCTGAAGCCCTACATCTCGATGCCGCTGGCCGGCGCCGCCTGGTTCCTCAAGCCGACCCTGGCCTGGCGTTATACCGCCTATCAGCTGGACAAGGATCTGGCGGCCACGCTCGGCGGCGACACCACGCCCTCGCGCAGCCTGCCGATCGCCACGGTCGATGCGGGCGTGTACTTCGACCGCGATACCAAGTGGGGCAACACCAACTATCTGCAGACCCTGGAACCGCGACTGTTCTACCTGTACACGCCGTACCGCGACCAGAACGACCTGCCGATCTTCGACACCCGCGAGTTCACCTTCAGCTGGGGCCAGTTGTTCCGCGATTCGCGTTACACCGGTGCCGACCGGCAGAACGACGCCAACCAGCTGACCATGGCCCTGAGCTCGCGCCTGCTGCGTCAGGACGATGGCAAGGAGAAGTTGTCGGTCAGCCTCGGCCAGATCCTGTATTTCAGCGATTCGCGGGTCAGCCTGCCCAACAGCGACACCACCATCGAGCAGGGCAAGTCGGCCTGGGTCGCCGATGCCAACTACATGATCAACGATCGCTGGAACCTGGGCGCCACCTACCAGTGGGATCCCAAGTACCGGCGCAAGGACCTGGCCAGCTTCCGCGCGCGCTACCTGATGCCCGGCGACGGCATCGTCAATATCGCCTACCGCTACCGCCGCGATCTGCTGGAACAGGCCGACGTGTCGTTCCTGTACCCGATCAATCCGACCTGGAGCGTCGTTGGCCGGCATTACTACTCGCTGATGGACAAGAAGCCGCTGGAAAGCATCCTCGGCGTGCAGTGGGACAGCTGCTGTCTGGCGGTGCGGGCGCTGGCGCGGCGCTACGTGCGCAACCGCACCGGCGCGTTGGATACCGCCTTCCAGATCGAGTTCGTGCTCAAGGGGCTGTCGTCTCTGGGCCAGGACACGGACCGCGTTCTGCGCCGTGCTATTCTCGGCTACAACCGCGACGACCTGTACTTGGTCCCGCCCAGCAACACCACGACCGATCCGGACGCTTACGATCCGAACCAGATTCCATGACCAAGACCCTTTCTGTTTTTCTCGCCGCCCTGGTGGCGATCGCCGGCGTGTCCGCTCCGGCCGCCGCGCAACAAACCCAACCGCTGGACCGCATCGCCGCGGTGGTCGACGAGGATGTCGTACTGCAGAGCGAACTGGATCGTGCCGTGCGCAACGTGAAGGCGCAGTATGCCGGCCGCGAGGCGCAGCTGCCGCCGGATAACGTGCTGCAGCGGCAGGTGCTGGAGCGCCTGGTCCTGGTCAAGCTGCAGGTCGCGCGCGCCAACAGCACCGGCATCCGCGTCGGCGACGACGAACTGAACCGCGCCATCGCCAGCATCGCCCAGCAGAACGGCACCGACGTGGACGGCCTGCGCAAGAAGCTGGCCGCCGACGGCATGTCCTACACCGACTTCCGCAACTCGGTGCGCGACGAAATCACCGTGCAGCGCCTGCGCCAGAGCTTTGCGCAGAGCCGCATCAACGTCAGCGAGGCCGAAGTCGACGCGGCGCTGGCGCAGCAAGCCACCACCGGCACCCAGTACCACCTGGCGCACATCCTGGTCGGCCTGCCGGAAGGCGCCACCGCCGAGCAGATCAAGACCGCTCAGGGCAAGATCGACGGGGTCAAGAACCTGATCGACAAGGGCGAGATCGATTTCAACGCCGCGGCGGTGCGCTATTCCGACAGTCCCAACGCGCTGGAAGGCGGCGACCTGGGCTGGCGCAGCCTGGACGAGATCCCCAACGCGTTCGCGCAGCTGATCCGCGACATGAAGCCGGGCCAGGTCGCCGGCCCGCTGCGCGGCCCCAGCGGCTTCCAGCTGCTGAAGCTGGTCGAAGTGCGCGACGCCTCGGCCAATCCGGAAAAGAAGACGGTCACCGAGTACCACGCCCGCCACATCCTGATCCGGGTCAACGATGCGCAGCCCGACGCGGTCGCCAAGGCCAAGATCGAGACGCTGCGCGCCCGCATCGCCGGCGGCGCCGACTTCCAGGCCGTGGCCAAGGAAGCGTCGGAAGACACCAACAGCCGCAGCCAGGGCGGCGATCTGGGCTGGTTCCCGGCCGACGCGTTCGGCCCGGACTTCGGCCAGCACGTCGCGAGCCTGCAGGACGGCCAGATTTCGCAGCCGTTCCGCACCGAGGCCGGCTGGCACATCGTGCAGCGCGTCGGCGAGCGCCAGACCGACGTGACCAGCGATACCCAGCGCGCCCAGGTCCGCGAGACCATCGGCCGCCGCAAGCTGGAAGAGGAATACAACCGCTTCCTGCAGGAAATGCGCGGCGAAGCCTACGTCGACCTGCGCGTGGGCAACACCGACGCCGCCACTGCGCCGGCGGCCACGCCCGCGCCGGCGCCCGCCGCCAAGCCCTGATCCATGCGCCCCTCGCTCGCGCTGGTGCCGGGCGAGCCGGGCGGGATCGGCCCGGAGCTGTGCGTGCGGCTGGCGCAACAGCCGCGTCACGACTGCCAGCTCCTGGCCTTCGCCGATCCCGACACCTTGCGCGCCGCCGCGGCGGCGCTGTCGCTGCCGCTGCAGCTGCTGCCCGAATCCAGCCCCGCCCTCGCCCCTGGCGACCTGCGCCTGCGCACGGTCGCCAATGCCGTGCCAAGCCGTTTTGGCGCGACCGAACCGGCCAACGCGGCTGCGGTGATCGCCGCACTGACCCAGGCGGCCGATGCCTGCCTGCGCGGGGAACTGGACGGCGTGGTGACCGGCCCGGTCCATAAAGCGGCGATCAACGCCGGCGGCATCGCCTACACCGGCACCACCGAACTGCTGGCCCAACACGCCGGCCGCGAGGTGGTGATGATGCTGGCCAACGCCATCGTGCGCGTGGCCCTGGTCACCACCCATCTGCCGCTGCGCGCCGTCGCCGATGCGCTGACGCCAGCCCTGCTGGAACGCAGCCTACGCATCACCGAGGCCGCCTTGCGCCGCGAGTTCGGCATCGCCGCGCCGACCGTCGCGGTGCTGGGGCTGAACCCGCATGCCGGCGAGGACGGCCACCTGGGCCTGGAGGAAATCCAGGTGATGCAGCCGGTGCTGGACGCCTTGCGCGCGGAGGGCATGCGCCTGCTCGGCCCGCTGCCGGCCGATACCGCGTTCCTGCCGCAGAAGCTGGCGAGCGTGGATGCGGTGCTGGCGATGTACCACGACCAGGGCCTGCCGGTGCTCAAGTACAGCGGCTTCGAGCAGGCGGTGAACCTGACCCTGGGCCTGCCCTACCCACGCGTGGCGGTCGACCACGGCACCGCACTGGAGCTGGCCGGCCGCGGCGTGGCCGACCCCTCCAGCCTGTTCGCTGCCACTGCGCTGTGCGCGCAACTGGCCGCGCGCCGCGCGCAGTTCTAGGCGCATAGCCGGGCGGCGTTCGCGATCTGCCGCAACCAGGGCGGGCCCGGTGATGCCGCTCCTGCGTCGCTGCGAGCGCGCGCCACCCCGTGCATGCCGATAAAATGCCGGCCATGACTTCCTCTTCCGGCTTCGGCGCTCCGGCCAAGAAATCCCTCGGCCAGCACTTCCTCAGCGACCGCCATTACATCGACAGCATCGTCCGCGCGGTCGATCCCAAGCCGGGCGACCGGCTGGTGGAGATCGGTCCCGGCCAGGGCGCGATCACCTTTCCGCTGCTGCGCCGGCATGGCCAGCTGACCGTCATCGAATTCGACCGCGACCTGATCGCGCCGCTGACCGCGGCGGCGGCCGACGTCGGCGAACTGACCATCCTCAACCGCGACGTGCTGTCGGTGGATTTCGCCGCCCTGGCCGAGGGCGCGCGCATCCGCCTGGTCGGCAACCTGCCCTACAACATCTCCTCGCCGATCCTGTTCCATGCGTTGGACCACGCCACGGCGATCGCCGACATGCACTTCATGCTGCAGAAGGAAGTGGTCGACCGCATGGCCGCCGACCCGGGCAGCAAGGTCTATGGCCGGCTCAGCGTGATGCTGCAGGCCTACTGCGAGGTGACCTCGCTGTTCGTGGTGCCGCCGGGCGCGTTCCGGCCGCCGCCGAAGGTGGATTCGGCCGTGGTGCGGCTGGTGCCGCGGCCGCCGCAGACGGTGGGCATCGCCGATCCCAAGCGCTTCGCCGACGTGGTCCGCGCCGCATTCGGGCAGCGCCGCAAGACCCTGCGCAACGCCTTGAACGGCGTCTGCGATGCCGCGCAGTTCGAGGCCGCGGGCGTACGTCCGGACGCGCGCGCCGAGCAGCTCGAGGTCGCCGACTTCGTGCGCCTGGCCAACATCGCGCACG
The DNA here is from genome assembly GCF_040529055.1 of Xanthomonas sontii. Classification (NCBI taxonomy): domain Bacteria; kingdom Pseudomonadati; phylum Pseudomonadota; class Gammaproteobacteria; order Lysobacterales; family Lysobacteraceae; genus Xanthomonas; species Xanthomonas sontii. Next base: position 4,844,385 of record NZ_CP132342.1, read on the forward strand.
CCTGAGCGGACGTCCCTCGCCGCACGGCATCTGCCTGCTTGTGTGGTGAGGCCCCTGCGCGGGTGTCGCTCCGCACCTGGCATGCCGCCGGCACAGGCCTCGCTGGCCTGCGCCGTGCGCGTGGCGGCGACGGCATCGCATCGACGCCGCGGCGCCGCAAGCCGCACAACACGGACCGCCCGCCAACGACGCTCCTACACACTGCTTGCCGCAGCAACAAGCCCGCACCGGCGGTTCGCGCAGGCGGCCACCAGGGCCATTGCCGCATGCCAGCGGCTCGGCCGTGACAACCGCTGACGCATCTCGCCTCAAACGGCAAAACACGCTCTAAACTGTGGGGATGAACGATGACGCCCCCTATCGGATCGAGGTCGAAGTGTCGCCCCGATTCCTCGACGACCAATCGGCGCCGGAGGACGGACGCTACACGTTCGCCTACACGATCCGCATCCACAACCGCGGCCGCGTCGCCGCGCGCCTGATCGCCCGCCACTGGGAGATCACCGACGGCAACGGCCGCATCGAACGCGTCGACGGCGATGGCGTGGTCGGCGAACAGCCGCGGCTGCGCCCGGGCGAGGATTTCCGCTACACCTCCGGGCTGGTACTGGAAACCGAGCACGGCACGATGCGCGGCCACTACGACATGGAAGCCGACGACGGGACCCATTTCATCGCCGCGATCGCGCCGTTCGTGCTGTCCGTCCCGCGGACCCTGCACTGATGGCGGTCTGGGCGATCGGCGACCTGCAGGGTTGCTACGACATCACCCAGCAGTTGCTGGAGAAGATCCGCTTCGATCCGGCGGTGGACCGGCTGTGGTTCTGCGGCGACCTGGTCAACCGCGGCGGGCAATCGCTGGAGACCCTGCGCCTGGTGCACTCGCTGCGCGAGCACAGCGTGGTGGTGCTGGGCAACCACGACCTGTCGCTGCTGGCGATCGGCGAGCGCAGCCCGGACGAACAGCGCAAGGTCAATCCGGACCTGCAACGCATCGTGCTGGCCGAGGATCGCGACGAACTGCTGACCTGGCTGCGCATGCAGAAGCTGCTGCACGCTGACCGCCAGCTCGGCTGGATGATGATCCACGCCGGCCTGGCGCCGAAGTGGACCACCGCGCTGGCCGAGAAGCATGCACGCGAGGTCGAGCAGCAACTGCACGGCAACGGCTACCGCAAGCTGTTCCGCAACATGTACGGCGACCGCCCGGCCTGGTCGCCGGGCCTGACCGGCTACGACCGCTCGCGCGCGATCATCAACCTGTTCACCCGCGCCCGCTACTGCACCCCGCGTGGGCGCATCGCGATCGAGGAAAAGGGCACGCCCGGCACCCAGGCGCAGGGCCTGTACCCGTGGTTCGAGGTGCCGGGTCGGGTCGAGCGCGACCTGAAGATCGTCTGCGGGCACTGGTCGACGCTGGGCCTGACCATCACCCAGGGCGTGCACGCGATCGACACCGGCGCGGTCTGGGGCGGCAAGCTCACTGCCCTGCGCCTGGACAGCGAGGACCTGCAGGTCGTGCAGGTCCCCGGCCGACCAGTGCAGGGACCGCCGCCAGCAGCGCGCACCGCCACGCCGCGGCGGCGCAGCGCGCCGAACCGTGGACAACCGGCGCCGGCTGCCTCTGCTGCGCCCGAGCAGGAATAGGTCTAACGCGAGACGTTGCGGTTTCGCAGGAGCGGCTTCAGCCGCGACAGGCGTTCCCGGGAATGCGTGTCGCGGCTAGCCGCTCCTAACAATCCCGGCATGTGCGCCGGCATCCGCCAGCCGCTGCTTACACCGCGCCCGCCCGGCGCCGGTAATCCACGAACTCGAAGGCCAGCGCATGCCGCGCATCCACCGGATGCGCCTGCCGCGCCACCACCTCCCATTGCGCCGGATCGAACGCGGGAAAATGCGCATCGGCGCCGTCGACCACGGTGTCGACATGGGTGAGGTACAACACGTCGGCCAGCGGCAGGGTCAGGGCGAAGATGTCGCCACCGCCGATCACCGCCAGCTCCGCAGCGCCGGCCGCGCGCGCCGCGTCGATCGCCGCCTGCAGCGACGCCACCGCCTGCATGTCCGCGAACGGCACCTGCCCGGAACGGGTCATCACCAGATTCAAGCGCCCGGGCAACGCGCGCCCCAGCGACTGCGCGGTCTTGCGCCCCATCAGCACCGGCTTGCCCAGGGTCAGCGCCTTGAACCGCTTCAGATCGTCCGGCAGGCGCCACGGCAAGTCGTTGTCGCGACCGATCGCATTGGCCCGATCCAGCGCCGCGATCAGGCTCAACTGCAGCGAGGTGCGCGTAGACGGCTCCAAATCCGTCCCCGCCGCCACTGCCGCCTTTTCCGATTCCCCATTCTCCATTCCCCGCTCCCCGCCACTCACACCGCCACCGGCGCCTTGATCGCCGGATGCGGGTCGTAGCCCTCGATGGCGATGTCGTCGTAGGTGAAGGCGAACAGATCGGTCACCGCCGGATTCAGCCGCAGCTGCGGCAACGGCCGCGGCGTGCGTGCCAGTTGTTCGCGCGCCTGTTCGAAGTGGTTGGAATACAGATGCGCATCGCCCAACGTATGCACGAAATCGCCCACGCCCAGGCCGGTGGCCTGCGCCACCATGTGGGTCAGCAGCGCATAGCTGGCGATGTTGAACGGCACGCCCAGGAAAATGTCGCCGCTGCGCTGGTACAGCTGGCAGCTGAGCTTGCCGTCGACCACGTAGAACTGGAACAGGCTGTGGCAGGGCATCAGCGCCATCTGCGGCAACTCGGCCACGTTCCAGGCGCTGATCACCAGCCGGCGCGAATCCGGGTTGCGCTTGATCTCGTCCACCAACCACTGCATCTGGTCGATCTCGCGACCGTCGGCACCGGTCCAGCGCCGCCACTGCTTGCCGTACACCGGGCCGAGTTCGCCCTGCGCGTCGGCCCACTCGTCCCAGATGCTGACCTTGTTGTCCTTGAGATAGGCGATGTTGGTCTCGCCCTTCAGGAACCACAGCAACTCGTGCACGATCGAGCGCAGGTGCAGCTTCTTGGTGGTGACCAGCGGAAAGCCGTCGTTGAGATCGAAGCGCATCTGCCAGCCGAACACGCTGCGCGTGCCGGTGCCGGTGCGGTCGGATTTCTCCGCGCCGCGCTCCAGCACGTGCTGCAGCAAATCCAGGTACTGCTTCACTTGCTCACCTCCGGCGGCGGCACCGGCTGCAGCACCGGCGCGCTGCGCGAGCGCCACAGCAGGAACAGGCCGAGCAGGATCAGCGGGATGCTCAACTGCTGGCCGCGGGTCAGCCAATGGAATGCCAGGTAGCCGAGCTGCGCATCCGGCACCCGCACGAATTCCACGGCGAAGCGGAACACGCCATAGAGCAGCGCGAACAAGCCGGACACCGCATAGCGCGCGCGCGGCTTCATCGAAAACGTCCACAGCACCACGAACATCACCAGCCCTTCCAGCGCTGCTTCGTACAACTGCGACGGATGGCGGGCATAGCGATCGAGCAGGCCGGCGGCGTACTGCTGCTGCAATTGCGCGCTGCTCATCAAGCTCTCCAGCGCTGGCGCGTTGGCCACCCCGTCGGTCGCCGGCGCGTGCGGGAAGATCACGCCCCAGCCGGCGTGGGTCAACTTGCCCCACAACTCGCCGCCGACGAAATTGCCGATGCGACCGAAGCCCAGGCCCAGCGGCACCAGCGGCGCGATGAAGTCGACGGTGTCGAAGAAATGCAGGCGCGCCTTGCGCGTCCACCACAGGCAGGCCGCCAGCACGCCCAGCAGGCCGCCGTGGAAGCTCATGCCGCCGTCCCACACCTTGAAGATCAGCAGCGGGTCGGCCAGGAAATCGGACAGTGCATAGAACAGCATGTAGCCGATGCGCCCGCCCAGCACCACGCCGAGCATCGCGTAGAACAGCAGGTCGGAGAAGCCCTCCTCGTTCACCCCGGGCAGGCGCCCGGCGCGGATGCGGCAGCGTCCAAGCCACCAGGCCGAGATGAAGCCGGCCAGATACATCAGCCCGTACCAATGCACCTTCACCGGCCCGAACGAGAAGGCGATGGGATCGATCTGGTGGAGATAGGTCATGCGCAAACGTCGGCCGGGGGCAAAGAGTGCCTATTCTGCCACCGACTCCGCTGCTTGCCGCGCCTACGGACGGCGCAGCGGGGTAGCGCTTCATCTGCTGGCAGGCGCACGCGTCTGCCACTGACTCCGCTCCTTGCCGCGCCTACGGACGGCGCAGCGGGGTAGCGCTTCATCTGCTGGCAGGCGCACGCGTCTGCCATTGACTCCGCTGCTCGCCGCGCCTGCGGACGGCGCAGCGAGGTAGCGCTTCATCTGCTGGCAGGCACACGCGTCTGCCACTGACTCCGCTACTTGCCGCGCCTGCGGACGGCGCAGCGGGGTAGCGCTTCATCTGCTGGCAGGCGCGCGCGTCTGCCACTGACTCCGCTAATTGCCGCGACTGCGGACGGCGCAGCGGGGTGGCGCTTCATCTGCTGGCAGGCGCACGAATCTGCCACCGACCGACCCCAGGACAATATGCTCAGCCCAGACGCCACGTGCCTCTCGTTGCTTGTGGGAACGGCCCATGTGGCCTCCAGGCCATCAGCGGCAACGAGCAGAGCCATGGGATTCACTCCGGCGCTATCGCGTCGGGACTGAAGTCCCTCCCACAACGCCACCCGTCGCCCCCCATGCAGGGAGCGGCATCGCCCTGATGTGGGAGCGGCTTCAGCCGCGACGAGCAGAGCCATCAGGCCCCAGCCCGGCACTCTCGCCTAGGGACCGAAGTCCCTTCCACAACACCGGCGCCTCTGCTGACAGCGCAAACCACCACAGCAGCACACTCAATCCAGCACCTGCGGCAGGTTCGGCAGTTCGTTCTCGCCCTGCTGGCCCGGCTGTGCCGGGAAGTGCGCGGCCAGCAACGCGGACACCGCGCCGACGCCGGCGATCACCGCCTGTTCGGGTTGGCCCGCACGCATGTCGTGCTCGATCAGCGCGCAGACCTGGCGCCATTGTGCGGCGTCCACCCGCCCGTGCAGTCCACGGTCGGCGACGATCTCGATGTGGTGATCGGCCAGCAGCAGATAGATCAGCACGCCGTTGTTGGCCTCGGTATCCCAGGTGCGCAACTGTGCGAACGCGTGCTCGGCGCGCAGCCGCGGCGCCATGCCGCGCAGCACCTGCGCCGGTGCCAGCCCCGATTCCACCGCGAACATCACCTGCCCGCTGTGCAGGCGCTCGCCCTCGGCGATCGCCGCGCCGATGCGCTCCAGGCTGGCCGCCGGGAACAGGCGCTGTGCGGACGGCGCGAACAGGTGCCGGAGCAGGCGCATCACCAGCTCCCCGAGGCGCCACCGCCTCCGGAACTGCCGCCACCACCGCCCCAGCCGCCGCCGCCGAAGCCGCCTCCGCCGCCACCCCAACTACCGCCACCGCCACCGCCGCCCCAGCCACCGCCGAAGCCGCCACCACCCCAGCCGCCCCAACCGCCGCCGCCGGCCGAACGGCCCGGTGCGATTCCCACAAACAGGCCCAGCAGCAGGCCGATCGCGCCGGTCAGCACGCCGACGAACAGCGACAGGCTCAGCAGCAGGCCGACGCCGCCGCCGACCACGCCGCTCAGCACGCCGCGCACCGGGCGCGACAGCCGCGCGAACAGCACCTGCGCGACCAGCGCCGCGAACAGGCCGGCGAAGAAACCGAATCCCGGGCCGCCGCCGCGCGACGCCGAAGCGTGCGCGCTGACCGGCGCCGGCAACGCTTCGCCGTCGATCAGCTTGACCAGCATCGCGGTCGCTTCGGCAATCCCGCCGCTGTAGTCGCCGGCGCGGAAGCGCGGCACCAGGTACTCCTGGATGATGCGGTTGGCGGTGGCGTCGGGAATCGCGCCTTCCAGGCCATAGCCGGGCTGGATGCGCACGCGCCGGTCGTTCTTGGCCACCACCAGCAGGACGCCGTCGTCCACGCCCTTGCGGCCGAGCTTCCACTGGTCGAACGCGCGCTGGGTGTAGTGCTCGATGCTCTCGGGCGCGGTGCTGGGCACCACCAGCACCTGCAGCTGGCTGCCCTTGCGCTGCTGCAACTGCACCGCCTGCCGATCCAGCTCCAGGCGCTGGTTCGGCGTCAGCGTGCCGGTGGTGTCGACCACCGGCGCATCCAGCGGCGGGATCGGCGCCTCGGCCTGCGCCCAGGCCAGCCAGGGCAGCAGCGCCAGCAGCAGCAGCCAGACGCAGACGTGTCGACGGCCGGCCGCAGCGCGGGTGCCACCGCACGACGTCGCTGCGGCGGCGCGCTCAGCCTCGGAGGTGAAACGCACGGTCGGGCCGGCCTGCAGCGACGCTTAGTGCGCCGGCGCCGGCTGTTGCGGCTGCTGTGGAGCGGACGCGGGCTGGCCACCGAAGTTCACCGCCGGCGCCTCGGAAATCTGCGCTTCGTTCTCCACCGAGAAGTTGGGCTTCTCCTTGTAGCCGAACATCTTGGCGGTGAGCACCTGCGGGAAGGACAGGATGTAGGTGTTGTAGTCCTGCACCGCCTGGATGTAGCGACCGCGCGCCACGGTGATGCGGTTCTCGGTGCCTTCCAGCTGCGCCTGCAGGTCGCGGAAGGCCTGGTCGGACTTGAGGTTCGGGTAGTTCTCGCTGACCACCAGCAACCGCGACAGCGCGCTGGACAGCTGGCCCTGCGCCTGCTGGAACTGCTGCAGCGAGGCGGCGTCGTCGGCGTTGACCTGCACCTGGCCGACGCGGGCACGGGCGTTGGTCACGTCGGTCAACACCTGCCGCTCCTGGTCGGCATAGCCCTTGACCGTGTTGACCAGGTTCGGCACCAGGTCGGCGCGGCGCTTGTATTGGTTCAGCACTTCCGACCAGCCGGCCTTGACCGCCTGGTCCTTCTGCTGGATCGCGTTGTAGCCGCAGCCGGACAGCAACACCGCCAGCGCGGCCAAAAACAGGGAGCGGAACAACAGGCGCATGCGAGGACTCCGGCGGATGACTGCGCGCAGCTTGCCACGCCGCCGGTGAAAACGCAGCCGACCTCAGCGGTGGCTCACCACTTGCCGGCGCCGGGCACCTGGTGCGCCGCGGCGCGCCGGCGCATCAGCAGGTTCAGCCACTCCACCAGCACCGAGAAGCCCATCGCCGCGTAGATGTAGGGCTTGGGCACGTGCACGTCCAGGCCATCCAGGATCAGCACCACGCCGATCATCAGGATGAAGGCCAGCGCCAGCATCTTCACCGTCGGGTTGGCGTCGATGAAACGGCCCAGCGGATTGGCCGCCAGCAGCATCACCGCCACCGCCAGCAGCACCGCGGCGATCATCACCGGGATGTGCTGGGCCATGCCCACCGCGGTGATCACCGAGTCCAGCGAGAACACGATGTCGATCACCGCGATCTGCGCGATCACCATCCAGAACACGCCCGAGGCCTTGCTGGTGGTGGGGTCTTCGTCCTCGCCGCCGGTGATCAGTTCGCGGATCTCCATGGTGCCCTTCACCAGCAGGAACAGGCCGCCGACGATCAGCACCAGGTCGCGGATCGAGATGCCCATGCCGGCGACGCTGAACAGTTCGCCCTGCATCCGCGCCAGGAACGCCAGCGACACCAGCAGCGCGATGCGGGTCAGGCACGCCACCGCGATGCCGAACTTGCGCGCGGCCGGGCGCTGCGCTTCCGGCAGTTTGCCCACGGCGATGGAGATGAACACCAGGTTGTCGATGCCCAGCACGATCTCCAACGCACTCAGCGTCAACAGCGTCAGCCAGGTGTTGGGGTCGGCGAGAAACTCGAGGGCCATGGCGTCGGATCCTTTAACGGAAGAAGAAACGGGCGGCGATCACAGCAGGCGCGGCAGCAGGATCAGGCCCCAGCACAGCACCACGTTGGCCAGCATCACGAAGACCGCGGCAGAGCCCATGTCCTTGGCGCGGCCGGCCAGTTCGTGATGCTCGGGCCCGTAGCGCTCGATCACCGCTTCGATCGCCGAATTGAGCAGTTCCACCGCCAGCACCAGCAGCAGCGAGCCGATCATCAGCACCTGCTGCACCGGCCCCTGCCCCAGCCACAGCGCCAGCGGCGCCAGGATCAGGAACAGGCACACCTCCAGACGAAACGAGGACTCGTGCAGCCAAGCCGCGCGCAGCCCCTGCCACGACCAGCGTGCCGCCATCAGCATGCGGCGCGGTCCGCGCGGCAGATGCCCGAACTGGTCGGCCACGGCTCAGCCCCGACCCAGGGAACGGGGACGCGACGACGACGGCCGGAAGGAATCGGTCATGGGCAAGGCGCAGCGGGATAGGCGGCAATTTTGCCACAAGCCCCGCGGCACCGCCGGCATCGCCACGGATTTGCCTGCATGCGGCGCCTGCGGCACCATCGCCGATCCCCTTGCTTCGAGGAGGCGTCATGCCCCGTTCGCCGCTGCGCGCACCGCTGCTCGCCCTGAGTCTGTTCAGCCTGTCCCTGCTGGGCATGTCGCCGGCGCTGGCGCTCACCCCACTCCCGCCGCCCAGCGTGCCCGACCAGGTCTCCAATGCGGCCTGGGAAGAGGACATGGCGCGTTTCGCCAAGGACGATGCCGCGCATCCGGTCAAACCCGGTGGCGTGCTGTTCGTCGGCAGTTCCTCGATCCGCTTCTGGACCTCGCTGGCCACGGATTTTCCGGGCGTGCAGACGCTCAACCGCGGCTTCGGCGGCTCGGAGATCCGCGACAGCACCTGGTATGCCGACCGCATCGTGGTGCCGTACAAGCCGCGCCTGATCGTGTTCTACGCCGGCGACAACGACCTCAACAGCGGCCGCAGCCCGCAGCAGGTGCGCGACGACTTCGTGGCCTTCGTGACCCGCGTGCACCGCGACCTGCCCAAGACCCGTATCGTCTATCTGTCGATCAAGCCCAGCCCCTCGCGCGCGGCGCTGATGCCGAAGATGGCCGAGGCCAACGCGCTGATCCGCAAGGCCGCAGCCAGCCTGAAGCAGGTGCAGTTCGTCGACGTGTACACGCCGATGCTGGGTGCCGACGGGCAGCCGCGCGCCGAGCTGTTCGGACCGGACAAGTTGCACATGAACGCGGCCGGCTACGCGCTGTGGCGCGACACCCTGCGTCCGTACCTGAAGGATTGAACCGTGACGCGCCCGCGCCGCCGTGCGCGGGCGCTCACGTGACCGGCGGGAACCGCACGGTCGCAAGAATGCCGCCGCCCTCGGCGCTCTCCAGGGCCACCTGCCAACCGAAGCGCTCGCACAGCCGGCGCACGATCGACAGGCCCAGCCCCGCCCCTTGCGGGCGCTCCGGCTCGGCGCGGAAGAACGGCTCGAAGGCGTGCCGCAAGGCGTCCTCGGACATGCCGATGCCGGTGTCGCGGATGCGGATGCGGTCGGCCTCGACCTCGACCTCGATGCGCCCGGCGTCGGTGTAGCTGCAGGCGTTGCGCAGCAGGTTGCTGACCACCACGTGCAGCACGCGCGGCGGCGCATGCAGTGTCGCCGAGGCCAGCACGCGCACGCTCAGGGTCACCGGCTTGCCCACCAGCAGCTCGCGCGCGTTCTCGGCCTCGTACTCGACCACGTCGGCGATCTCGAAGAGTTCGCTCTGCGGCACCACGTCCGCTTCCCGCGCCAGGATGAGGAAGGCGTCGATCACCGCCTCCATGTCGCGGCCGGCGCGCTGGATGCGCTGCAGGCTGCGGTGCAGGCGCGGCGGCAGTTCCTGCTCGGTCATGGCGATGTCGGTGGCGACGCGGATCACCGTCAGCGGGGTGCGCAGCTCGTGGCTGGCATCGCGGGTGAAGTTGCGTTCGCGGGCGACGTGGTCGGTGACGCGCAGGGCCAGCGCATGCAGCGCGGCAGCCAGTTGCCGCGCCTCGCCCTGTACGTCGGCCGGCAGGTTTTCCGGGGCCAGTTCGGCGGCGGCTGGATGCCGCGGATCCCAGCGCGAGACCCGCCGCGCCAGCCAGTTCATCGGCGACAGCAAGCGCCGCGACACCCGCCAGGTCAGCCAGGCCACCACCAGCACCGCGATCAGGGTGAGCAACGTCGGCACCACGCCGAACCAGAACGCCAGCCGCTGCGCCGGTGCGCGCAAAAACACCAGGTACAGGCGCCCGTTCTCGGTCTGGTCGACCAGCACCATCTCGCCGCCAGGGCGATCTTCGTGCAGACCGGGCGCCAACCCGCGCAGGTCGGCAGGCACCGCCGCATCGGATTGCCCGGCGGGCACCAGATAACCGCGCAGGCTGTGGCTGTTGGGCGGCGGTTGCTGCGGCAGCTGCGCGCGCAGGCGCCAGTAGTAGCGCGCCTCCTGCTTCAGGATCGAGCCGACCAGCGAGTGCTGCACGATCGCGACCACCAGATAACTGGCAAGCGTGACCACACAGCCCGCAAACACGATGCGGGCGATCAGGGCGAGGCGAAGTTTGCGCGGCAACCCGTGCGGCATACGGCATCCGTGATCGTTGCCGCGATTATAGGAAGGCCGATCGTGAGCCTTTCGTGCAAGCGGCCCCGTTCACCGGGGCCGCTGCGGGGTCCACGATCGGGCGTTGCCTCAGCTCATCGGCTGGGCGATGTCGGCGATGCGGTAGCCGGCGCTCTGCACGGTGTGCAGCAGCGGGCGGTCGAACGGCTTGTCGATGATCTTGCGCAGGTTGTACAGGTGGCTGCGCAGGGTGTCCGAGTCCGGCAGGCCGTTGCCCCAGATCTCGCGCTCGATCTCCTGGCGGGTGACCACGCGCGGCGATTCGCGCATCAGGATGGTCAGCAGGCGCAGGCCGATCGGCGACAGCTGCAACTCGGTGCCGGCGCGGGTGGCGCGCATGCTCACCGGATCCAGCACCAGGTCGGCCACCTTCAGCACTTCCGAGCCGACCTGGCGGCGCTCGCGGCGGATCAGCGCGCGCAGGCGGGCTTCCAGTTCCTGGATCGCGAACGGCTTGGTCAGGTAGTCGTCGGCACCGAAGCCAAGGCCGGTGAGCTTGTCGTCGAGCGTGTCGCGCGCGGTCAGCATCAGCACCGGGGTCGACTTGCGCGCGTCGTTGCGCAGGCGGCGGCACACTTCGATGCCGTCCAGACGCGGCAGCATCAGGTCCAGCACCACCACGTCGTAGCTGTTCTCCGCCGCCAGGCGGTAGCCGTCCAGGCCGTCGCAGGCGTAATCCACTTCGAACCCGCGGCCTTCCAGGTACTCGCCGATCATCTCGGAAATATTGCGGTTGTCTTCCACGACCAGCACGAGCCCGGATGTTTCCTTGGTCTGACGCATAACGCTTCCTCAGTCTTCAGCTTTGTGAAACATGCCGGATGGGCGGTGGTGGTGGCGTGAAGGCCGCTTCATCTGCCTGAGCAACAAAAAAACTACTGCGCGATCAATGGCTTGAGCTGAGGCCAGACATTGTCCAGCACCTTGGGCTGGGCCGCCGCGGTGGGGTGCAGGCCATCGCCCTGCATCAGCGCCGGGTTCAGCGCCACGCCCTCCAGCAGGAACGGCAGCAGGCCGGTCCGGTACTGCCTGGCCAGGTCCGCATAGACCGCACGCAGGCGCTGCCGGTAGCCCGGTCCGTAGTTCGGCGGCACGTCGATGCCCAGCAACAGCACCTTCGCACCGGCGTCACGGCTGAGCACGATCATCTTCTCCAGGTTGCCGCGCAGTTCGGCCGGGCTCAGCCCGCGCAACGCGTCGTTGCCGCCCAGTTCGATGACCACCACCGACGGCCGGTGCTTCTGCAGCAGCGCCGGCAGGCGGGTCAGCGCGCCGGAGGAGGTCTCGCCGCTGATGCTGGCATTGACCACCGCCGGTGGCGCCCGCATCTGTTGCTGCAGGCGCTTGTCCAGCAAGGCCACCCAGCCGGACTGCACCGGGATGTTGTGCGCCGCGCTGAGGCTGTCGCCGAGCACCAGCACCGGCCCCGTCGCACCTTTGGCACAGGCGATGGCGGGCAGCAGCACCCACCATGCCAGCAGCAGCCAGGCGCGGCGCATCCAGGCCCGCTTGCTTCTCGTCTCGTCGCCACGCATTGGAGATTCCCTCATCGACAGCCAGGCCCCCACGCTTCGCGCCAGCATCGCCATCGACGTGCGCGATGTCGGCAAATCCGTCAGCGGACCGGAGGGTACGGTCCACATTCTCGACAAGGTCGGATTGACCATCGGTGAAGGCGACAGCGTCGCCATCGTCGGCGCCTCCGGCTCCGGCAAGACCACCCTGCTCGGCCTGCTGGCCGGCCTCGACCTGCCCACGCGCGGCGAGATCGTGCTGGCCGGGCAGTCGCTCAACGCATTGGACGAGGAAGCGCGCGCCGCGCTGCGCGCGCGCGAGGTCGGCTTCGTGTTCCAGAGTTTCCATCTGCTGCCGTCGCTGACCGCGGCGGAAAACATCGCGCTGCCGCTGGAGTTGGCCGGACGCGAGGATCCGGCGCGGGTGCGCGAGGTGCTGGAAGCGGTCGGGCTGAGCGCGCGGGCGCGGCACTATCCGCGGCAACTGTCCGGCGGCGAGCAGCAGCGCGTGGCGCTGGCGCGCGCCTTCGTGGCGCGGCCGCGGATCCTGTTCGCCGACGAGCCCACGGGCAGCCTCGACCAGGCCACCGGGCAACAGATCAGCGACCTGCTGTTCGCGCTCAACGAAGGCAGCGACACCACCCTGGTGCTGGTCACCCACGACATGCGCCTGGCGCAGCGCTGCGAACACCGCTACCGGCTCGACGGCGGCCGCCTGCGCGGCGCCGACGCGGCGGATGCCGCATGAACGTGCTGCGCCACGCCGCGCGCGCACTGCGCCGCGAGCTGTTCGCCGGCGATCTGCTGACCGTGTTCGCCGCGCTGGTGCTGGGCGTGGCGGTGATGACCGCGGTCGGCACCCTGGTCGACCGGGTGACCCTGGCGCTGACCGGCAGCGCCGCCGAGGTGATCGGCGGCGACCTCGGCGTCAGCGGGCGCCAGGACATCCCCGCCGCCTTCGCCGAGGAAGCGCAACGGCGCGGGCTGCGCAGTACGCGCATGGTCAGTTTCCCCAGCGTGCTGTTCCATGGCGACGCCAGCCAGATGGCCAACATCAAGGCGGTGGGCGCGGGCTATCCGCTGCGCGGCGAGTTGCTGGTCGCGCGCGACACCGTCGGCGCCGGCAGCGAACGCGCCGGTCCGCCGCCGCGCGGCGAAGCCTATGCCGATCCGCGCCTGCTCGAGGCGCTGGGGCTGAAGCTCGGCGATGCGCTGGAGTTCGGCGCCGGCACGCTGCGCGTGACCCGGGTGCTGCGCGCCGAACCGGATGCCTCCGGGGAGCTGATGCAGTTGTCGCCGCCGCTGCTGGTGAACCGCGCCGACGTCGATGCCGCCGGTCTGCTCGGCCCCGGCAGCCGCGCTTCCTATCGACTGATGTTCGCCGGTGCGCCCGGCGAGATCGCCGCCCTGCGCGAATGGCTGGCGCCACGCGCCAAGGCCTACCGCCTGGTCGGCATCGAGGACACCCAGCGCGGCGTACGTGGCGCCTTCGACCGCGCCGGGCGCTTCCTGGCCCTGGCCGCGTTGCTGGCGGTGCTGCTGGCCGGCGTCGCCACCGCGCTGGCCGCCAACCGCTTCGCCCTGCGCCGCATCGACCAGGTCGCGGTCTTGCGTTGCCTGGGCGCGCGCCAACGCGACATCCTCGGTGCGCTGGCGGTGCAGTTGCTGCTGCTGGCGATCCCCGCCTGCGCACTCGGCGTGGGCCTGGGCATGCTGGCCCAGGTCGGCCTGGTCGAAGCGCTGGGCAGCCTGATTCCCGACCGCCTGCCGCTGCCGCAGGCGACCCCGGCGCTGGCCGGCGCCGGCATCGGCCTGTTGCTGCTGCTCGGCTTCGGCCTGCCGCCGCTGCTGCGCCTGCGCGACGTCCCGCCGATGCGCGTGCTCAACCGCAGCTTTGCCGCACTGCCGCCAACCTCACTGCTGGTCTACGCCGCGGCCCTGGTCGCCACCGTGGTGCTGGCGGTCTACGCCACCGGCGACGGCGTGCTGGCGGCCTGGGTGCTGGGCGGCCTGACCCTGCTGGCGGCGCTGGCCGCGGCGGTCGGCGGCGTGCTGCTGGCGGTGCTGCGGCGACTGCAGGGACAGCTGCGCGGGCCTTGGAAGCTGGGCCTGGCGGCGCTGACCCGGCGCCGCGCACTGAGCGTGGTGCAACTGGTGGGCCTGTCGCTGTCGCTGTGCGCCCTGCTGTTGCTGGCGGTGATCGGCCCCGGCCTGCTGGGACAATGGCGCGACCGGCTGCCGGCGGACACGCCGAACTACTTCCTGATGAACATCCAGCCCGATCAGGCCGAGCAGGTGCTCGGCACCTTGCGCACGCTCGGTGTCGCCGATGCGGCAGTCGAGCCGTTCAGCACCGGCAAGCTGGTGGCGATCAACGGCAAGCCGCCGCAGCGCCGCGAGCAGGGGCCGGAGGACGATGGCGATGGCAGCGACCGGCCGATCAACTTCTCCTGGCGGCACGAGTTCCCCGCCGCCAACCGGCTGCTGTCCGGACGCTTCTGGGCCGCCGACAGCACCGCCGCCGAGGCCTCGGTGGAGGAAGGCTGGGCGCAGCGTTACGGGCTCAAGCTCGGCGACCGCATCACCCTGCTGCTCGGCGACCAGCAACGCAGCTTCACCGTCACCAATGTGCGCAAGGCCGACTGGGATTCGTTCCGGGTCAACTTCTTCCTGCTGCTCAACGCCGGCGCAGTGCAGGATGCGCCGTACAACCTGATCTCCGCCTTCCACCTGCCGCGCGCCTCGGCCGCGCAACTGAGCGGGCTCAGCCGCGCCTATCCGAACGTGTCGCTGCTGGACATCGACGCGATCCTGCAGCGGGTGCGCGAAGTCATCGACCGCGTCGCCCAGGCGGTGCAACTGGTGATGGGCTTCAGCCTGCTGGCCGGCGCGCTGGTGTTACTCGCCGCCCTGCAGGCCACCGCCGGCGAGCGCCGCTACGACAGCGCGGTGCTGCGCACCCTGGGCGCGCGGCGCGGGCAGTTGCGCGGCGCGGTGCTGGTGGAGTTCGGCGCGCTCGGCCTGCTCGCCGCGATCCTCGCGGTCGGCGCGGCGGCGATCATCGGCGTGGTGGTGGCCAGGCAGGCCTTCGACCTCGCGCTGTCGCCGCCGTGGCCGGCGCTGCTGCTCGGCGGCCTCGGTGGCGTGGCGCTGAGCCTGCTAGCCGGCTGGTCCGGCACCCGCCGCATCCTGCGCACGCCGCCGGCGCTGGCACTGCGCGAGCAGTGAAGGAGCCGGGAGTGGGGAATCGGGAGTGGGGATTGGAGGAGCGCGACATGTGATGCTGTCGCCGCCGGCGCTCGACGGCAGTACGTGGCGACAATGGCCGCAACGCGTGTCGCGCCTCGGAAAGGTGTCTCGAAAGAACGCGACACGCGCAAGAAAAAGGGGAAGACGCCATCCCGGCCGCCTTCCCCACCCTGGCTGTGTTGCCGGCGCTGGCCTCAGCGCGCGGCCGGCGCCGGCGCCGTCCATTGCGCGAACACCGCATCGAGTTGCGCATCGCTGACCGGCTTGCCCTGTTGCACCGCCTCGGCCTGCGCGAACAGCGGCACGATGATCGCCATGCCATCGACCTTGGTCTTCAGCTGCACGCCCGGCGGCTTGCCGAGCAGGCCGTCCCAACGCGCGCGCACCCTGGCCCAGTAGTCCCGGGTTGCGCTCCAGTAGGTGCGGGCCGGGGTGAAGTCCACGCTCGTGGTCTTGACGTAGTCGTTGAAGCCGAACTCGCGGGCGATGGCCTGCTGGCTGCCATCGGGCTTGCGCAGCACCTTGGTGTTGAACTGCTCGTGGGTCCAGCCGGCCGGGGTCAGCGTGTGCCGGTTGATCACCGCCAGCGCGTTGTAGTCGCTGCGCTTGGTGTACTCGCGGCGCGGCAACGGGCGCCAGCTCAGGTCGCTGGTCCAGGTCGGATGGCCATCGGCGTAGTCCCAGCGGCCGGTGCCGCAGTAGCGCGGCGCGTCGCTGACCTCGTACACGCACTGGGTCCAGGCACCACGGGTGGTCGCGGCGTCGAGCGGGCGCACCTGCCAGGTCTGATCGGCGCTGAACTCGAAGCGCTGCGGCGCCTCGTAGATCCAGTCCTGGCGCCAGTGCTTGGTCACGTGCCCGCTCTTGGGCTCCACCAGCAGATGCTGTAGCACCACCTTGCGCGGACTGTCCTCGACCACGATCACCACTTCGTCGCCACCGCTGCGCATTGGCGCGGCGCGCGCGTAGCCGGGTTGCAGCAGCACGGTCTCGTCGAAGGCGAACGCCACCGTGTACTCGCCCTGCATCGCCAGGATGCTGGAACGGTCGCGCGCCGGGTCGGCGCTCTCGGCGTGGACGGGGAGGCTGCCAGCAAGCAGCAGGGTGCAGAGCAGGGGCGGAGCTTTCTTCATCGAGAGAGGTGTCTTGGTTGATGGGAAACGAGGAAACGCCAGCGGCCGCTCACAACCGCAGCAGCGGCCACGGCCGCTCGGGATCGGAGCGCGGCGCAGGGCGTCCGGCGCGGGCGCAACAGCAGTAGTCGACCAGCACATCGCCCTCGGCCGCCTCCAGGCGCGCGATGCGGCGGGCGATGCTGGCACCGAGCGGCGACACGCCGGCGACGCTGGCCGCCAGCACGCCATCGGCCGCGTGCAGGCGCAGCGCCCGTGCGTGCCAGCCGTCGCCGCGCAGGCGCCCGGCGACGCGCCGCCACAGCCGCTCGGCGACGCCGCCGTCGGCGGCATCCTGCGCCGCGGGTAGCGCCGACAGCAGCATGTCCCAGGCGACGAAATCGCTGTCGGGCAGCAGGTACAGGCGCCAGCAGCATTGTTGCTGGCGGTCGTAGAAGCGCAGGCTCTCCAGCACCCCATCGCTGTCCACGTCCAGGTGCGCGGCCACGCTGCAGGCGTGGCGCCAGCCGATCAGTTCGGCGCCGGTGTGGGCGCGGTACAGACACAACACCGTGCCCAGTGCGGCCAACTGCGCCGGGCGCGGCAGCGGCGCGGCGATCCGCTCCGGGCCGGTACGCGCTGGCGCAGCGATGCGCATGTAGGGCTACCAGTCCAGCGCCAGGCTGACCGAGACGTTGCGCCCGGCGCCGGTGTAGCGGTCGAGCACGCTGCTGCGGGCCAGGGTCGCGCCGGGCAGCATGTTCCAGTCGATGTAGCGGCGGTCGGCCAGGTTGAACACGCCGACGTCGAGCCGCGCGCCTTCGGTGAAGCGCCAGTGTGCGAGCAGGTCCAGCGTCGCGTAGCCGGCCGGCGTGTAATAGCTCGGCAGTTCCGGCCGGCGCTTCTTCGCCACCGCGGTGGCGACCAGTTGCGTACCCCAGGTACTGTGGTCGTAGCCCAGGCCGAGCACGCCACGCAGCGGATCCACGGAATTGAGCGGGGTGCCGTCGGTGCGGTTGTCGCCGCGGGCATAGGCCGCGCTGGCCTGCAGCGACCAGCCGCTCCAGCGCGCATCGAGTGCGCCGACGTCGATGCCGGCCTTGGCTTCCACGCCGTGGATCGTCACTCGGTCGACGTTGCGCGATTGATACAGCATCAGGCCGTCGGCGTTGAAGCCGACGAAGCGATAGGACTCGATGAAGTCGCGATAGGCGTTGCGGTACGCGCTCAAGCCGGCGTAGACCGCCGGACCGGCATAGCGCACGCCCAACTCCGCGCCGCGACTGGTCTCCGGCTTCAGGTCGGGATTGGCGATCGCGGTGTAGCCGATCAGCAGGTTGGTGAAGCCGATATTGACGTCGTTGTACGGCGGCGCGCGGAAGCCGTGCGCGTAGTTGGCGTACAGCGACCAGGCATCGTCCAGGCGCCAGATCGCGCCGAGCTTGGGCGAGACGTTGCGATCGCTGATCTTCTTCGCCGCCACGCCGGGATTGTCGGTGGCGAAGATCGCATCGACCTGCGGCGACAGCCGATAGTAGTCGGCACGCAGCGCCGGCGTCAGGCTGAAGCGGCCGTCGGCCAGCGCGATCTCGTCCTGCAGGTAGGCGCCGGCCTTGAGCGTCTCGGTGATCGGGAAGTCGCGGACCGGGAAGGTTTCCATGCCCACGGTCTTGCTGATCGTGCCGGTGCGCAGGTTCAGCGTGCGGCCGTCGCGCTTTTCGTGGGTGTCGGTGTGCGACAGGTCGATGCCGTAGCTGATGTCGTGGACGATGCGCCCCTGATCGACCCGCTTGTGCAGATTCGCCTGCAGTCCGTACAGGCGCTGGTCGAAGTCGTGCTCCATGTGCCGCAGCGTGCCGTTGCTCCGGCGCTCGTCGGTGCGTTGCAGGCTCTGGCTGTCCTGGCGGTACAGCTGCCACTGCAGGTCGTCGGCGAGCAGCGTGTCGAGCTGATCCACCTCGTGTGCCAGCGACACGCGGGCGCGGGTCTGATGGTCGCGGCCGCGCTGCGACAGGATGCTGGCGGTGACGTTGCTCAGCGCATCGATGCGCGAGTAGTCCTCGTTGCCTTCCACGGTCAGCTTGAAGCGCTGATTGGCGCTGGGCGCGTAGACCAGCTTGCTGAGCAGGCTGCGGCCGTCGCTGCTGAGCGGATTGGGCGCGGTGCGGGCGGCGCCGATGCTGCGGTTGTCGCCCTGGGTCTCGCTTTCCTGGCCCTGGCGATGGCTGAGCGCGGCCATGCCGCTCCAGCGGTCGCCGCCGAAGGCGACCAGCGCGCCGGCGAACAACCCCTTCCACTCGCTCTCGTAGCCGAACTTCAGGCCGACGTAACTGTCCTTGCCCGGCGCCAGGTAGTCGGCCGGATCCTTGGTGACGTAGGCGACCACCCCGCCCAGCGCATCCGAACCGTACAGCGCGCTGGCCGGACCGCGCACGATCTCCACGCGCTTGAGCGTGTCCATGTCGACGAAGTTGCGGTTGGCGTTGAGGTAGCTGCCGAAGCTGAAGGTGTCCGAGACCGGGATGCCGTCGGTCTGGATCAGCACGCGGTTGCCGTCCAGGCCACGGATGCGGATGCCGGAGATGCCGCTGAAGCGGCCGCTGTTGCCGGTGGCGGACACGCCGGGCGTATAGCGCAGCAGATCCTTCAGGTCGTGGACCAGTGCGCGGTCCATCTGTTCGCGATCGATCACGTCGACGCTGCCGGGCACGTCGACGATGGCGCGCTGGGTGCGGGTGGCGGTGACCTGCAGGCGATCGAAATCGCGGGTGGCGGCCGCCGCACTGGCGGCGTCGTCAGCGTCGGAGGCAGAGGCGGGTGCGGGAGCGGCATGCGCGCAGGCGGCCAGAGCCAGCCACAGCGCGCCGGTGAGCGGGGCGGTACGGAACATGGGGAGCATCGGTGGTCGCGTAAGACCCTCGACCGGCACGGCGCGGGGTCCGCGCCTGGCCGAGGGGGAGAGAAGGATCGCGACTGCGAGGCGGCCGCGGCCGACGCGCAAGGGCGTGGGCCAGGTGGCGGCAGATCGGGCGGGGAGACCGGCCGCGCGCGGCGGCCGGAGGGCATCACTTGGTCAGGATCAGCTTGTCGTTGCTGGTGTGGCGCAGACGATAGACGCGGTCGCCGTGCTGGATCAGCACTTCGCGGCGGCCCTTGAGCAGCGCCTGGCTGCTGATGGTTTCTTCGGCCGGCACGGCGCGCGGCACGGTGCGCTCGCGCAGGCTCAGGGTCTCGGGGTGACGCAACAGCACGGGTTGAGCGGTCATGGTCGAACTCCATCCACGGGGTGCATCGAGATGATAATGATTCTCAATACTTAATCAAGACCCATTCTCGCCCGATTCGATTGGCAATCCCGATCGAAACCCCGACCACGAAAGATTCCAAAGATCGCCACACATCAACGCCTTCGCCGCCGCGCCACCGCTGCACTGCGGCGGCGCAAGCGCATGCCGTCGTCAGCGCACCGCGGCGTCGACCCGTTCCCACCACGCCGCGTCGTCGCGCGCGGCCAGCTCCAGCGCAGCCAGGTTCTCCAGCAACTGCGCGACCCGGCTGGCGCCGAGGATCACCGTGGACACGTGCGGGTTGCGCAGGCACCAGGCGATCGCCAGCGCCGCCGGCGTCACGCCTTCGGCTGCGGCCAGCGCAGTGAAGGCGCGCGCGCGCTCGACCCGGCGCTGCGTGGGCGACCCGATCACCTCCTGCTGCAGCCAGGCATTGCGCTCCTGGCCCAGGCGCGAGGCCGGATCGATGCCGTCGTTGTACTTGCCGGTGAGCAGGCCCGAGGCCAGCGGCGACCAGATGGTGGTGCCCAGGCCGAGTTCGGCGTACAGCGGCGCATACTCCTGCTCCACGCGCTCGCGATGCAGCAGGTTGTACTGCGGCTGTTCCATCGACGGCCCGTGCAGGCCCAGCGCACGCGCCACCTGCGCCGCCTCGCGGATGCGCTCGGCCGGCCACTCGGAGGTACCCCAGTACAACACCTTGCCCTGGCGGATCAGCGCATCCATCGCACGCACGGTTTCCTCCACCGGCGTGTCCGGATCGGGGCGGTGGCAGTAGTAGAGATCCAGATACTCCACTCGCAGCCGCTTGAGCGCGGCATGGCAGGCGTCGGTGACGTGCTTGCGCGAGAGCCCGCGCTGAGTGGGGCGCGGCGACTCGACCGCGCCGAAGTAGACCTTGCTGGACACGCAGAAGCCGTCGCGCGGCAGCCGCAGGTCGGCGATCACGTCGCCCATCACCTGCTCGGCGCGGCCGTGCGCATAGACCTCGGCGTTGTCGAAGAAGTTGATGCCGTGGTCCCAGGCAGCGGCGATCAGGTTGCGCGCTTCGTCGCGGCCGGTCTGCCCGCCGAAGTTGATCCAGGCGCCGAACGACAGCGCCGACAGTTGCAGCCCGGTGGCACCGAGGCGACGGTAATGCATGGCAACTCCTCCTGCTGAACGAACCCGCGGCACGGCCGGGGGGCGGCCGCACAGTGTAGCGGCGCTGCCGCAAGGCCCCGTCGGCGCCGCCACGCCGTCGGCAGCCAGGCGCCCCGCTCTTGCGAATCCCCAATCCCCAATCCCGAATCCCCCGACTGAACACGCCTCGCCTTGCCGGCCGTCACCCCCTGCACTAGGCTTCCCGTCTTTGGTCGGGGACCGGGGACGCAGATGGTCGAGGGATTGGGAAGGATCGGCTTCGGCCTGTTCGGTTTGGCGGTGTTGATCGGGATCACCTGGCTGTTCTCCAACAACCGCCGGGCGGTGGACTGGAAGCTGGTCGCGACCGGCCTAGTCCTGCAGATCGGGTTCGCCTCGCTGGTGCTGCTGGTCCCCGGCGGCCGTGAGGTGTTCGACTGGCTCGGCCAGGTGTTCGTCAAGGTGCTGAGCTTCGTCAACGAAGGCTCCAGCTTCATCTTCGGCAGCCTGCTCGACACCAAGACCTACGGCTTCATCTTCGCCTTCCAGGTGCTGCCGACCATCATCTTCTTCTCCGCGCTGATGGGCGTGCTGTACCACCTGGGGGTGATGCAGGCGGTGGTGCGGGTGATGGCCTGGGCGATCACCAAGGTGATGCGCGTGTCCGGCGCCGAGACCACCAGCGTCTGCGCCAGCGTGTTCATTGGCCAGACCGAGGCGCCGCTGACGGTGCGTCCGTACATCCCGCGCATGACCGAGTCCGAACTGCTGACGATGATGATCGGCGGCATGGCGCACATCGCCGGCGGCGTGCTGGCGGCCTACGTGGGCATGCTCGGCGGCGGCGACCCGGCGCAGCAGGCGTTCTATGCCAAGCATCTGCTGGCGGCCAGCATCATGGCCGCGCCGGCGACGCTGGTGGTGGCCAAGCTGCTGATCCCGGAAACCGGCACGCCGCTGACCCGCGGCACGGTCAAGATGGAAGTGGAGAAGACCACCAGCAACGTGATCGATGCCGCCGCCGCCGGCGCCGGCGACGGCCTGCGCCTGGCGCTGAACATCGGCGCGATGCTGCTGGCGTTCATCGCGCTGATCGCGCTGGTCAATGCGCCGCTCACCTGGATCGGCGACGTCACCGGCCTGGCCAGCGTGATCGGCCGCCCGACCAACCTGTCCACCATCTTCGGCTACGTGCTGGCGCCGGTGGCCTGGGTGATCGGCACGCCATGGCCGGATGCGACCACGGTCGGTTCGCTGATCGGCCAGAAGGTGGTCATCAACGAGTTCGTCGCGTATACCGAGCTGTCGCGTATCGTCCAGGGCCAGGTGCCGGGCGTGAGCCTGAGCGCGGAAGGCCGGCTGGTCGCCACCTACGCGCTGTGCGGCTTCGCCAACTTCAGTTCGATCGCGATCCAGATCGGCGGCATCGGCGGCCTGGCCCCCGAACGCCGCCACGACCTGGCCCGCTTCGGCCTGCGTGCGGTGCTGGGCGGCTCGATCGCCACCTTCATGACCGCGACCATCGCCGGGGTGCTGTCGCACTTCGCCTGATCCGGCCGCGGCATCCGCCGCACCCGTCTTTCTTTTTTTCAGTTCCAGTCGAGAAGCAGTACATGCCTATGAGTTCGGTCATCGTCGTCGGTTCGTTCAATGTCGACCATGTGTGGCGTTGCGAGAATCTGCCCGCACCGGGGGCGACCATCGCCGGCCGCTACAGCACCGGCCCCGGCGGCAAGGGCTTCAACCAGGCGGTGGCGGCGGCGCGTGCCGGCGCGCGCACCAGCTTCGTCTGCGCGCTCGGCGACGACGCCGGCGGCGCGATGGCGCGCGGCCTGGCCGCGCAGGACGGTATCGCCCTGGTCGCCGAGGCCAGCAGCGAGCCGACCGGCACCGGCGGCATCTACGTCGACGGCCACGGCCGCAACACCATCGTCATCGGCGCCGGCGCCAACGCCGCGCTGAGCCTGGACTTCGTGCAGGCGCAGCGCCCGCTGCTGGGCTCGGCGCGGGTACTGCTGGCGCAGCTGGAATCGCCGATCGAGACCATCGAGGGCACCCTCGCCCTCGCCCGCGAGGCCGGCCTGACCACCGTACTCAACGCCGCCCCGGCCAACGCGCAGACCAGCATCGGCCTGCTCAAGCTGGCCGACGTGCTGACCCCCAACGAAACCGAGTTCGCCGCCCTGCTCGCCCGCCATGTCGGCGTGCGCGTGGACGCCGACGACGTCGCCGCCACCGATGGCGGCAGCCTGCACGCGCTGTGCCGCAAGCTGCTGCCGGGCGGCACCGTGGTGGTGACGCTGGGCGCGGTCGGTGCGTTCATCTCGCACCCCGAGGAGCGCCTGCTCGGCGACACCCAGCCCTACTACCGGATCGGCGCCGAAACCGCGCATACCGTGGACACCACCGGTGCCGGCGACGCCTTCAACGGTGCCCTGGTGGCGTCGCTGGCGCAGTCGCCGAACGCCGCGTTCGCCACCCACGTGCGCTTCGCCAACCACTACGCGGCGCGCTCCACCGAGGCCGAAGGCGCGGCGGCGTCGATGCCGCGGCTGACGCCCGAGGCCGGCTGAGCGATCGGCGCGACGGTGCCGGCCGTCGCCGTTGCCTGCCATCACAAACCAGCGCCGGCGCTGCGCCGGCCACGCATCCGACAAGGAGTTGCCGATGCCCCGCCGTTCCGTCAGCCCGTTCGCCGCGCTATGCGCACTGCTGCTCCCGCTGTCCGCGGCCGCGGCACCGCGCTGCGACTGGAACAGCCTGGCCACCGACGCCGACCGCGCCGCGGTGACCGTCTCCGCCAAACGCCTGCAGCAGGTGATCGCGGCGCATTACGACGATGCCGAGCAGGAAAAGGGCGCGGCGCTGGCGCGGACACTGCTGCAGCGCGCGCAGACGCCGCAGCAGCCGGGCACATTGGAAGGCCGCTGGAAGGTGCGCTCGATCCAGGTCGACCCGCACTTCGCCTACGCCTATCCCTACTTCAAGGCCGAGATCCGCCGCGCTCCCTGCGGCTACCACCTGAGCAAGACCAGCGGCTCGCAGCGCCGCAGCGGCACGCTGTATCCGCTGTCCGCCGGCAGCCATGAGCTGGCCTTCCTCGGCGCAAGCACGGTCAACGACGAGCCGGAAGCGGCCTACACGCCCGGCCATGCCTCCGACGGCACGCACGGCAACAGCGTCGGCCGCCTGGTCGCGCTGGGTCCGGACGAACTGCTGCTGATCCTGGACGGCAAGGACAACGGCTTCGAGCTGTACCAGCTGATGCGCTGACGGCCGCGCGGGTCGCCCGGCCCGCCAGCGCATGCGCCCCGCTACACTAAGCGCATGCGTATCGGCCCCTACACGATCGAACCGAAGGTGATCCTGGCACCGATGGCCGGGGTCACCGACAAGCCGTTCCGGCTGCTGTGCAAGCGGCTGGGCGCGGGCCTGGCCGTGTCGGAAATGACCATCTCCGATCCGCGCTTCTGGCAGACCCGCAAGTCGCTGCAGCGCATGGACCACGCCGGCGAGCCGGACCCGGTGAGCGTACAGATCGCCGGCACCGAACCCCAGCAACTGGCCGAGGCCGCGCGCTACAACGCCGACCACGGCGCGCAACTGATCGACATCAACATGGGTTGCCCGGCGAAGAAGGTGTGCAACGCCTGGGCCGGCTCGGCGCTGATGCGCGACGAGGCGCTGGTGGCGCGCATCCTCAGTGCAGTGGTGAAGGCCTCGCCGGTGCCGGTGACGCTGAAGATCCGCACCGGTTGGGACTGCGACCACCGCAACGGCCCGGTCATCGCGCGCATCGCCGAGGACTGCGGCATCGCCGCGCTGGCAGTGCACGGGCGCACCCGCGACCAGCATTACAGCGGCCAAGCCGAGTACGCGACCATCGCCCAGATCAAGGCGATGCTGCGCATTCCGGTGATCGCCAACGGCGACATCGATTCGCCGCAGAAGGCGGCGCAGGTGCTGGCCGCGACCGGCGCCGATGCGGTGATGGTCGGGCGTGCGGCGCAGGGCCGGCCGTGGATCTTCGGCGAGATCGCGCACTACCTGGCCACCGGCGAACTGCGGCCGGCGCCGTCGCTGACCTTCGTCCGCGACACCCTGCTCGGCCACCTGCAGGCGCTGCACGCGTTCTACGGCGAGGTGCAGGGCGTGCGCATCGCGCGCAAGCACCTGGGCTGGTATGCCAAGGATCAACCCGAGAACGCCGCGTTCCGCGCCGTGGTCAACCGCGCCGAGAGCGCGCAGGCACAGCTGGCGCTGACCGCCGAGTACTTCGATGCGCTGATCGCCGGGGTGCCGCCGGCCTTGTCCGCCGCCGCCTGACGTCTTCTTCTCCCTGGAGCATCGCCATGCGCTCGTCTCCCGAAACCCCGACCTATCTGCACGGCTATTCCGACACCGAACAGGCACGCCTGTTGAAACAGGCGCGGCTGCTGGAAGCCACCCTGTTCAACCAGATCGACTACACCGGCGCGCGGCGCCTGCTGGAAGTGGGCAGCGGCGTCGGCGCCCAGACCGAAGTCTTGCTGCGGCGTTTCCCGGAGCTGCACGTCACCGGCATCGACCTGAGCGAGGCGCAACTGCAGGCCGCGCGCGACAACCTGCAGCGCATGCCCTGGTGCCAGGACCGCTACACGCTGCAGCAGGCCGACGCCGGCGACCTGCCGTTCCAGCCGCGCAGCTTCGATGCGGCGTTCCTGTGCTGGGTGCTGGAACACGTGCCGTCGCCGGCGCGGGTGCTCAGCGAAGTGCGGCGGGTGCTGGCACCGGGGTCGCCGGTGTACGTGACCGAGGTGATGAACGCCTCGTTCCTGCTGCATCCGTACTCGCCGAACGTATGGCGCTACTGGATGGCGTTCAACGACTTCCAGTACGACCATGGCGGCGACCCGTTCGTCGGCGCCAAGCTCGGCAACCTGCTGCTGGCCGGCGGCTATCGCGACGTCAGCACCGAGATCAAGACGCTGCACCTGGACAACCGCGAGCCGGCGCGGCGCAAGACCATGATCGGGTTCTGGGAAGAGTTGCTGCTGTCGGCGGCCGAACGGCTGCTGCAGGCCGGCGCGGTGGATGAGGAAACCGTGGCCGGCATGCGCCGGGAAATGGCCCAGGTGCAGAGCGACCCGGACGCGGTGTTCTTCTATTCGTTCGTGCAGGCGCACGCGACGGTGTATTGAGCCGTGTTCGCGGCGACGCTGCCGCATCGACCGGCTCGGGCGCGGCCGGTTCGACCCAGATCCGCCGCCACACCCACGCCAGCGCTGCGCCGCTCTGCCCGCGCGCCACCGGCGCCCGGTAAGCCGCCTGCAGCTGCCTCGGCGCGATCGCCTCGCAGCCATCGCCGCACTGCCGCGCCACCGCGAAGTTGGAGTTGTCGCGCAAAGCCACTGTGCTGGCGATGCGGAGTTGGCTCGGCCAGCTCCAGAAGCCCGGATCAACCATGCGCCTGCACACCGGAACAGTAGCGACACGGCCACATCCCCTGTTTGGTGAAAAGGCGTCCCGTCAGGAACGCCTCCCTTCATCCGCACCGCCTGAAGCAGGCTTAGGGGGAACGCTATTAGTAAGCGTAGAGCGGGAAATATCCTTGTGAAGCGAGCGCATGAAAGGCTGCGCGGGAGGTGGAAGCGCCCATTTCGCCGTCATGAAACACGAAGTAACCCACTGCATCGCACGCTGCGACAATCGCCCAGCCCTTTTTCGGGTCCAGAGACGCAGCGTATTTCGATGCGGTGTCGACCGCAAATTTGGACCAGTAACGCGCGGAGTGTCTGATCACGCTCAGCCCGCCCAGAACCAGCGCGCCATTCTTCGACGTTGGATCGAGCCGCGCAATGCCTTCCCGTTCCAATTCCTCGAATTGCACCGCCGCCGCATCCAGGCCCTCGGCGTTCTGCACGATCTGATCCATTCGCACGATGAACGAGAACTCGTAGGCACTGAGCTGTTGGCGTAGCCCGGCCAGGTTTTCGGTCATCGGCCGGAGCGGATCGATGGCATCCAGCATGGGCTGCCGCGTGGCAATGAAGCGCTCCAGCGGCATCCCTGGGTTGTAGCCGCACTTCTCGACCAGGACGGCGAGAATCTCGTCGGGTGAGGCTTTGGCATCCATCAAGCAGCCGAGGTACATGTTGTGCCGGATGCCCGCCTGGTCGATCGGGTTCTCGGCCGCCAGCACGGGGGCGGTACCGAAGGCACTGCCGACCAGGAGCGCGGCGGTTGCGACAAGAAGCTTTTTGTTCATCAACGTTCTCATGAAATGGATGGAGGGTGGCCAAGATCTCCCGACGTTCCTGCGGAGGACCCAGGCGAGGCGACCACACCGCATCGGCACACGGCGCGATGCGACGGTTTCAGGCTAGGCAGATCTGCGGCGACGCACGAGGACGAAACCGGGTCGCGACGGGAACGAACCGGGTCGAATTGGCGAATCGATGGCACCGTCACCGCATCGCGCAAACGTAGCCCTGGCTGCCGGCGGACATTCCATGATCGAAGAATCAATGCCTTGCGCCGATTCGTTCCCGATCCATCGCCGCGGATGCGCTGGAATCGCGGCGTCGCTGCAACGCGGCTGTTGCGCGCCTTGTGGTTAGGAAGCTCACCCACTCACCAGCGTCGCGTCGTCCATGCCGCGCTGGCCGCACCGCGGCCGCCGGCGCGCATTCCGTCGTCGCGGCCCTTCGAGCTTGCCGTTAGCCGCCCACGGGCACGACACCGCACCTACCGTCGGACTGCCGCCTGCAGCAGGATCACAAGCCGCAGGTGGTGACGAAGTTCGATTTCAACCGGGAATCACCGCGGCAGGTGATGGTCACGTGCGGGGCAGCCGGGCACGAGAAGTATGCGCCTAAGTTCTGGCAGCCAATGCCGCTTCGTGCGACTTGGCGCCGGCAATGAAGGCGCATCGCGCCGCGCTCAACGCGCCGCGGTAGGCACCTGAGCGCCGACCGGCGCGGGCGATGCCGGTTCGGTCCAGATCCGTTGCCACATCCGCGCCAACGCCGCACCAATCTGCCCACGTGCCACCGGCGCCCGGTACGCGGCCTGCAGCTGCCGCGGCGGTATCGCCGCCCAGCCGTCGCCCTGCTGTCGCGCCACCGCGAAGTTGAAGTTGTAGTCCGGCTCCAGGCCCATGCGCAGGTCGCTGAGCACCAGTTCGCCGTCCTTGACCTGCGCGCGCATGAAGCCGCGGTTGAACCACGTCAGGCGCTGCACCGCCGGCAGGTCGCGCACCTGCGCCAGCGCCTGGGTGTTGGAAGGATAGCCCTGGAAGCGCATCGGCCCGTGGTCGGCGACCAGCGAGCGCTCGCCGATCACGTAGCCGCTCGGGGTCATCGCCACCACCCGCCACAGCAGCGTGTTGAACGGCATCGGCACCGAGAAGCGCGGCGCCTGCGCCAGGCCCATCGCCGCCAGCGCGCGGTCGGCCTCGCGGTCGACCAGTTGCTTGGCCTGCAGCGACCAGCCCAGGTAGACACTGCTCAACAGCAGTCCGACCAGCAACGCCTGCTGCGCCACGCGCCGCGCGCGGGCGAACCAGGCGATGGCGCAGGCCAGCAGCAGCCACAGCGTGTAGACGGGATCGATGATGAACACGCTCGACCACATCGTCGGCGATGGCCGCAGCGGCCACCACAGCTGCGTGCCGTAGACGGTGAACGCATCCAGCAGCGGGTGGGTGATCAGCGCCAGCTGGATCGCCCAGAACCAGCGGTGTGGCGCTTCGGCCACGCGTCCATGGCCGAAGCGCCGGAACAGCCACCAGATCAGCCAGCCGAGCAACGGCAGCACGAACAGCGAATGGCTGACGCTGCGATGCACCGTCATCAGCGTCACCGGATCGCGGGTCAGCGGCAGCAGGATCAGCGCATCGAGATCCGGCAGGGTGCCGAGCGCGGCGCCGGCAAGCAGTGCCGCGCGCCGATGTGCGGCCGGGGCGATGGCGGCGGCAATGGCGCCGCCGAGCACGATCTGGGTGAGGGAATCCATCGGCCGATGCTAGCAGCGATGCGGCGATCGAGGCACAGCGGTAGCCGTGGCGGGCGTGCTGCGCCTTGACGAGCGGATGGGCGAACACGCTCCACTACATGCCAAATAGAACAGGCAAGGCGCCCGCTGGGACGCCCTGCCCTTCTTCATGCGCTGTTTGAATCAGCCGCTCACTTGAACCATCCGTGGACAACATTGGAGACGGTTGCCGCCACGCCGATGTTGCTTGAGAGCGCATAGCCGACCACGTCCGAGCCGATGGTGGCAAACCACTTCCAGAAGCCCTTCTTCGAGGTAGCTCCGCCAGCGGTGGACTCCCCATGCTCGGCGGCATACTTGGACCAGTACTGCGTGGAGTGCCTGGCCACGCTAAGCGCGCCCAGGACAAGCGCGCCATTCTTCGACTTGGGGTCGAGCCGCGCAATGCCTTCCCGCTCCAGTTCCTCGAACTGCAACGCCGCCGCGTCGAAGTCCTCGGCGTTCTGCACGATCTGGTCCATCCGCTCGATGAACGAGTATTCGTAGGCGCTGAGCTGCTGGCGCAGCCCGGCCAGGTTCTCGGTCATCGGCCGGGTCGGATCGACGCCATCGACGATGGGCTGCTGCGTGGCGACGAAGCGTTCCAGCGGCACGCCGGGGGCATAGCCGCACTTCTTGACCAGCAGGGTCAGCGCGTCTTCGGCCGTGGCATTCAGGTCCATCAGGCAGCCCAAGTACATGTTGTGCTGGATGCCAGCCTGGTCGACCGGGTTTTCGGCCGCCAGCGCAGGGGCGCCGACGACACTGCCCACCAGCAGAGCGGTTGCGACAAGGAACTTCTTCTTCATGAGCGTTCTCTCGCTATATGGAAGGGATTGGAGATGGCTGGGGTGCGTGGATCGCCCCCGGGGGATGGCCACCGCCGCATCGGCACACGCTGCGATCCGGCGATTCCAGGCTAGGCAGCGCGTCGGCGTGGCACGAGGGCGAAGCCGGGCCGCCCACGGAACGAACCGGGTCGGATTGGCGACGCCGTGCCAGGCGGAGCGACTGCACGGTGGCGCGCCTCGCGCCTGCGGCACGGATGCCACTGCCGAAAAATCAAGGCCTTAGGCGGATTTGTTCCCGGTCTATACCCGCGGATGCGCTGGCATCCGCGCCGCCGCCATTCGTAGGCTGCAGTCTCTTCTCTGCGCGTTGCGAGGTTCCGATGCCTGCCTGCCGTTCCGTCTTCCATGCCGCCCTTGCCGCGGCCCTGCTGACCTTGCCGCTGATCGCCCACGGCCACGACACCCTGCCGCCGGACTGGTGCCTGGAGGAGAGCCAGGAACCGGAGGTGGTGGTGAAATTCGATTTCGACGGCGAGCAGTTGCGGCAGACGATGGACAAGTGCGGCGTGGTCGATAGCCACGAGCCGTACACCAATACGCTGAACACCATTGCAGCCTATTGCGAGGTGGTGGCGCCGTCGCGCTCGGCCAAGCCCATCGTGCTCGGCCCGACGACCTTCCTGGCACGCGACCACCACAGCGCCTACCGCATGGAGCAAGGCTTGAAGGGCGCCTGCGTGGTCTGCCCGGCCAAGCGCGGGCGCTGACGCACCATGCAGGCGCGCTCGCCGGTTAGCGCAGCCGACGATCGCCGGCAGGAGAAGTGCCGGGCTTGCTCAGCCGAGCGCGTCCCGGCGGGTGTAGGCCAGCACCGTGTCGATCCTCGACTGCAGGGCGGCGCGCGCCTCCGCCGACAGCTCTCCGCAGTGCGCGAGCACGAAATAGGCCGAGCGCAGCACGTCCCGCCAGCGCGGGTTGCTAGGCAATTTGGAGACCGCCAGGTAGCGCTCCATCGCCCGCGCACGCAGGCGGCCGTCGTCGATGTTCACGCGCCAGATGCGGCTGCGCTCGGCCAACTCCAGGCGTCCGGTCGCGGTGGCGCGCTCCCAGGTGTCGATGACCGCCAGCATCAGGTCGACCAGCGCACGCCGGAAGGCATCGCGCAACGCAGGCGCGGCGGCCTCCGCTGGCGTGTGCTCGGCCTGCGCGGTGTCCGCCACCGCGCCACGGTCGCGTTCCTGCAGGCCGAGGACGACCAGGCCATCGCCACCGCGCCAGGGCGTGAAGGTCACGGCGAGCGGCGTGCCATGCCGTGCGACGATCTCCAGGCGCTGCGCGGCGCTGTCCTCCATCCGCTCCAGCGCCGCCTGCAACGCCGGGCGGTCGCCCTTGGCAACGCAGGCGAACACCGGCTGCCCGACCGGTTCGGCGTCGTCCGCGCCGCCGAGCAGCAGGCGGCCGGCACGATTGGTGGCCAGGACCTGGCCTTCGGCATCGAGCAGGCACAGCGCGTCCTCGCGGCTGTCGAGCAGGGTCTGCAGCAGGCTGCGATCCTCGGCCAGCGCGTCCGCCTCTCGCCGATAGCGGGCCAGTTGCTCCTCGTGGCGGACCTGCCGTGCGGCTTGCAGCAAACGTTCGCGCTGGCGGCGACGCTGCAGCCACATCCAGAGGCCGAGCGCGGCGGCGACGCCGGACACCAATGCCAGCCACAGCAGCAACGTGCGTTGCCGCAGCTGGACCTGGCGCAGGCGGTTCTCGCTTTGCAGGGCATCGATGGTGCGCTGCTTTTCGGCGGTGTCGAAGCGGATCCGCAGCCAGTCCAACTGGCGATCGTGCTGCGCGCGTACCAGCGCCGCGGCCTCCGCATTCGCGCGCCGCAGCGTGGCGATGGCCGCCGCCGTCTCGCCACTGCTTTCCTGCAGCCGCGCCAACTCCTCCAGCAACGGCACCCGCACCGGATCGCCGCCGGCGGCCGCTGCCAGCGCCGCGCGCAGGCGGGCCGCGGCGGCGGCCGCGTTGCCTTCGAGGCGGGCGGTCCGCGCCAGCTGCAATTGCAGCGCGGACGGCAGCGGCAGCGCCCATGCCTCGGCGAGCGCCAGCGCACTGGAACTCCAGCGCTGCGCCTGCGCGACGTCGCCGAGCGCCAATGCCGCGCGGATCAGGCCATCGTGCACACGCAGTTCGTACACGCGGCGGCCCTGCGCCCGGTACACGGCAAGCGCCTCCTGCAGCCAGGCCAGCGCCTGCGGCGTGTCGCCGCTGTCAAGCGCCAGCTCGGCCATGGTTTCCTGCACGTGCGCGGCCTCGATGGCGTCGCCCTGCGCGCGGTTGGCGGCAAGCGCATCGCGGTAGTAACGCATCGCGGTGTCGGACTCGCGCAGTTCGCGATACACGTCGGCGATATTGGTCAGCACGGACGCAGAGACCGCGCCGCGCGCGCGCTGGATGTCCAGGCTCAGCGTCAGGTTGCGCAGGGCGCCGCGAAAATCCCCGAGCCGGCGCAGCGCCGCACCGACGTTGTTCAGATCGCGCGCCTCGCCCATGCGGTCGTGCAGCGAGCGGGACAGCGTGGCCGCACACTCGAAGCGCGCCAGCGCCTGCGGCAGGCGTTCGCGGCGGAAATCGAGAATGCCGCGGCGGCGGGTGAGCTCGTAGCGCAAGCGCGCGCCGCCGGCATCGCCGAGGTTGGCCTGCGCGCAATCCAGCGCCTGTTCGGCGGCGTCGAAGCGGCCGCCATCGAGTTGCTGCTTGGCAAGTGCGAACAATGCCTCGACCCGCGCATCGCCCGCCGAGTGCGGCGTCGACACGCCCGCCTGCTGCACGCACAGCAGCGGATCGGGAAGCGGACGCGGCGCCGCAGGCTCCGCGCAGCCATAGATCGTGTTCTGCGCAATCGCGGCCGCGCTCGCCGCAAGCAGGACGCCCAGGCACGCCCATCGCAGGCATGTCCGCGGCCGCGTGCCAGGCGCGGTGACGTTCGCCTGGACGGAATCGCCAGAAACGCCGGACCCGACCAAGCCGAACCATGTCCCCATGGATCTGCGCGACCGGCCGCACAACGCCTTCCCTGGTTTCACTGTCTCCACAACTCCAGAACTGATCGGGATGCGGCGCACGCGCGCCGCAGCGACATGGATCAGCGTGAGGCCCGGGCGCGAACGTGGGTTCCTGCCCGGGCATGTCGCGCCGACGCATCGCAGTAGACCCGATGCCACGGAAGCCGGGCAAGCGCGCGCGGTGGTGATGCACACCACACACGGGTCATCGTGGAATAGCGGTCACACCGCGTTCTACGCTTCCGTCCACTGCAGGGACGGCGGTGCCACGCCCAGGGCGATTCGCGACAAGGACACCTGCGGAGCGCGCAGGCGCGGCAGCAGTGGAACGCACGACCTGCCAGTCACGCGCCAGGCTGTGCAGCACCGCCTGGCACGATCGTCTGATTCACGCCGCGCGCGGCCAGACGTTCTCCTGCACCAGCCGCAGACGCGGCGGCAGTTCGCGCAGCACCTCGCCGCGGTGCGAGAGCAGACGCAGGGTGCCGTCGGCCTCTTCGGCGAGCGCGGTGAGGTTTTCGACCCAGTCGCCGTCGTTGGCGTAGACCAGGCCGTCGCGCTCGAACAGTCCGGCGCGATGCACGTGGCCGCAGATCACCCCGTCCAGGCCGCGGCGGCGCGCGTCGTCCAGGCCGGCAGTGACGAAGCGCTCGATGTAGCGCTCGGCGGCGCTGCTCTGCCGCTTCAGGTAGTCGGCCAGCGACCAGTAGCGCATGCCCAGGCGGCGGCGCACGCGGTTGGTCAGCTGATTGCCGGTGAGGATGCGGTAGTAGAGCCAGTCGCCGAACTTCTCCTGCAGGCCGCCGAACTGGGTCACGCTGTCGTAGTCGTCGCCGTGCACCACCAGCAGGCGGCGCCCGTCGGCGGTGGCGTGCACCGCGCGCCGTCGCACCTGCATCGCCGGCAGCGCCAGCCCGCAGAAACGGCGGATCGGCCGGTCGTGGTTGCCCGGCACGTAGATCAGTTCGGTGCCGCCGCGGGCCAGCGCGTGCAGCGCATCGACCACGCGCTGGTGCGCCGCGCTCCACACCGCGCGGCGCTGCGCCATCCACCAGAAGTCGACGATGTCGCCGACCAGGTACAGCTGGTCGCAGCGCAGGCCGCCGAGGAAGTCGGCCAGCTCGCGTGCGTGGCAATGCGGCGCGCCCAGGTGCACATCGGAGACGAACACCGCGCGGCGCGGCGCCAGGCTGTTGAGCGGACTCATGCCACCACCTCTGCTTCGTTGCGGGGACGTTCGAGGTAGCGCGCGCGCTTCTTGCTGCGGATGCGCTGCAGATCCAGCTCGATCAGGCCGTCGACGGCGTCGTTGAACGCGGGGTCCACGCCGAAGGCGAGGAAGCGCGCACCGCCGGGTTCGCACAGATCGGTGTACTGCTTGTAGAGCATCGGCACCGCCGCGCCCAGCGCGTCGAGGTTGCCCTTGAGCACCTTGAAGGCGGTGTCGGCGTCCAGTTCGTCGAACGCCGACGGCGCTTCCGGATACGGGAACGGCCGCGCCGACGCGGCTTCGCCGCTGGCGTCGCCGTAGTAGCGGGCGTAGTAGGCCACGATCTGCTCGCGCGCCGCGTACGGCAACGCGGCGCTGATCGACACCGCGCCGAACAGGTAGCGCACCTGCGGATGGTCCTGTAGATAGGCGCCGATGCCCTGCCACAGGTAGTCGATGCTGCGACTGCCCCAGTAGTCCGGCACCACGAAGCTGCGGCCCAGTTCCATGCCCGCGGCGATCCGCGGCAGCATGCCCTCGCCGTAGCGGAACAGTTCGGCGGTGTAGAAGCCGGCCAGGCCGCGTTCGGCCAGCACCGGCGCGCCGCGGGCGACCCGATACGCGCCGACCACGCGGGTGGCGGCGCCGTCCCACAGCACGATGTGCTCGTACCAGGTGTCGTAGTCGTCCAGGTCCAGGCGCCGGCCGGTGCCCTCGCCCACCGCGCGGAAGGTCAGCTCGCGCAGGCGGCCGATCTCGCGCAGTAGCGCCGAGCCGGCGCGCAGCCGGCCGACGCGGATCTGCTTGCCGTCCAGGGTATGACCGAGGCTGCGCAGGCCGGCCACTTCAACGGCCAGTTGCGCCGAGTCCTCGGCGGCGACCAGCGCTTCTTCGTTCGGCGCGGCCTGCCCACCGCTGCGGCCGAGCGCATACAGCTCGCTGCGCAGGCGCCGCATCAATTCGGCTTCGGGCAGGTCCTGCGGCAGCGCGCGGGCGCGGCCCAGGCTCAGCGCGATGCGGCGCTCGCGGCGGGCGAACATCTCCCGCGCCAGCAGCGCGGTGCCGGCCGGCTTGAACAGCGCCGAGGCGCCGTAGAACAGCGCCGAATTGCGTGCGTGGATGCGCACCGGCAGCACCGGCGCGGCGGTGCGCAGAGCGAAGCGCAGGAAGCCGCGGCGCCAGCGCCCGTCGGCGACGCCGCCCCAGCCCAGCCGCGAGACCTCGCCGGCCGGGAACACGATCACGCATTGCTCCTGCGCCAGCGCCTGCTCGATCGCCCGCACGCTGGCCGGCGACGGTGCGCCGCCGAGGATGCGCACCGGCAGCAACAGGTCGCGCAGGCCTTCCAGCGCCCACAGGAAATCGTTGGCGACGATCTTCACGTCGCGCCGCACCTGGCCCACGCAGTCCAGCAGCGCCAGCGCATCCAGCGCCCCGGAAGGATGGTTGGCGAC
Organism: Xanthomonas sontii; assembly: GCF_040529055.1. Lineage (NCBI taxonomy): Bacteria > Pseudomonadati > Pseudomonadota > Gammaproteobacteria > Lysobacterales > Lysobacteraceae > Xanthomonas > Xanthomonas sontii. Next base: position 4,879,662 of record NZ_CP132342.1, read on the forward strand.
GATCAGCAGGCGCCCGCGCGCCGGGATGCACTCGGCGGCGGTCGGTGCAACCACGTAGCGGGCCTGCAGGAAATCCAGACCGGCCTGGACCAGAGCGAAGCCGCGCAGGTCGCGGTTGGCCTCCAGGAACGCGTCCAGCGCGTCCAGTCCCGACCATTTCTGCAGGCCGCGCAGCAATGGCCGGACCAGCCGCGAGCGGCGTCCGGCAAACCAGTGCGGGTAGCGGTCCTGAAGACGGCGTTCGAGTGCGAGCACGGCAAGCCCCCTTGCTGACTGCGCACAGCTTCGGCCGCGGCGGCGACACCGATCTTGCAATCTGACTACGGCAAGGTGACGGGCGCACCATGGCGCGCCAACCGGTTAACCTTGGGCAACGTCCGCCCCGGGCAGCATGCACGCCGCCCGGCGCCCGTGTATCATTCGCCTCCATCTTTTCATCCGAATACAAGGATATAGCCGCGATGTCCAGCTATCTCTTCACCTCCGAGTCGGTCTCCGAAGGCCACCCGGACAAGATCGCCGATCAGATCTCCGATGCGGTGCTCGACGCGATCCTGACCCAGGACAAGCGCGCGCGCGTGGCCTGCGAAACGCTGGTCAAGACCGGCGTGGCGATCGTCGCCGGCGAAATCACCACCAGCGCCTGGATCGATCTGGAAGCGCTGACCCGCAAGGTGATCCTGGACATCGGCTACAACAGCTCCGACGTCGGCTTCGACGGCGAGACCTGCGGCGTGCTCAACCTGATCGGCAAGCAGTCGCCGGACATCAACCAGGGCGTGGACCGCAAGAAGCCGGAAGAACAGGGCGCTGGCGACCAGGGCCTGATGTTCGGCTACGCCACCCGCGAGACCGACAGCTTCATGCCGGCCGCCATCCACCTGTCGCACCGTCTGGTCGAACAGCAAGCCAAGGTGCGCAAGAAGAAGAACTCGCCGCTGGCGTGGCTGCGCCCGGACGCCAAGAGCCAGGTCACCCTGCGCTACGAAGACGGCGTGGCGACCGCCATCGACGCGGTGGTGCTGTCCACCCAGCACGATCCGGACATCAAGCAGAAGCACCTGGTCGAAGCCGTGCGCGAGGAAATCCTCAAGCCGGTGCTGCCGGCCAAGTGGCTGCACAAGGGCACCAAGTTCCACATCAACCCGACCGGCAAGTTCGTGATCGGCGGGCCGGTGGGCGACTGCGGCCTGACCGGGCGCAAGATCATCGTCGACACCTACGGCGGCTGGGCGCGCCACGGCGGCGGCGCGTTCTCCGGCAAGGATCCGTCCAAGGTCGACCGTTCGGCCGCCTACGCCGCGCGCTACGTCGCCAAGAACGTGGTCGCCGCCGGCCTGGCCGACCGCTGCGAAGTGCAGGTCTCCTACGCCATCGGCGTGGCCGAGCCGACCTCGATCTCGGTCACCACCTTCGGCACCGGCAAGATCGCCGACGACAAGATCGAGAAGCTGATCCGCAAGCATTTCGACCTGCGTCCGTTCGGCATCATCCAGATGCTCGACCTGATCCACCCGATGTACCAGCAGACCGCCTCGTACGGCCATTTCGGCCGCACCCCGAAGGCCTTCACCTACACCGACGGCACCGGCGCCCAGCACCAGGCCACCGCGTTCTCGTGGGAGAAGACCGACCGCGCCGAGGCGCTGCGCGCGGACGCCAAGCTGAAGTAAGCCGGCCTGCCCGCGCTTGCAAGAAAGAACGGGCCGCATTGCGGCCCGTTCTGCGTTTGGGTGGTGGGAACTGGCCAGTGGCGGACACTGGCAGCGGCCATGCAGGCAGAGGTGCGCCATGCCGCAGGAACGCTTCCGCGCAGCAGCGGCTTCGGCCGCGACAGGCGTTGCTTGGAACGCGCGTCGCAACGGAAGTCGTTCCGCAGGATGGACTGGGCCTCCTTGTGGGAGGGACTTCAGTCCCGACGACGGAGGGTGTCAGTCGGCTGTCGGCGGCGCTTGCCGCGGCTGCATGACAGTCGACTCCCGCAGGCAGCCGCGCGCGTTACCGCATCGTCGGCGTGCGCTCAAGGGCGGCCGTACAGGCGGCACGGCATGTGTGCTTCGCCCAGGTCCGCCAGGCAGCAGCGATGGTCACGGTGGGAGCGCCTCAGCCGCGGCGCTGCAGCGCCGCCTGCAGCAGCGCCTGGAACTTCGGCAGCGGGCACAGCCCGGTCGCGGCATCGCTGCAACCCGGAATCTGCAGCGTCTGCAGCAGCGGCGGGTGGCGCAGGCTCAATGGAGTCAGCGCGCGCAGTTGATCCAGCGACTGCGCCTGGTAGCGCACGCGCACGTAGCGCTGGCCGTTGCGTGCATCGCGCACCTGCTCCACCACCAGCGCACCGCCCGGGGGCGCGTCGTCGCGGCCGAAGCCGGGCAGATGGAAGTGCAGGTCGAGCAGGCCGCTGAGCGCGGCGATGTGGGTGTCGCTGGCGACCAGCACGCTCAGCCGCGGCGCGTCGTCCGCGCCCAGCGTGTCCAGCAGGCGGTGCGCCAGCGGCGCGCCCGCGCGCGCGGCCATGTACTGCGGCCGTGCGTAGATCTCGAACAGCAAGGCGTGCAGTCGCGACACCGCGGCGATGCGCGCCGGCGTCGCGCGACCCCAGCCGACCTGGTCCAGCGGCATGCCTTCTGCGTACTGCAGGATGAACACCTCGGCCGTGCCCGAGGTCAGGTCCAACGGGCCGTGCAGGGCCAGGCTGCGCCCGTTTGCGCCCGGGGTCAGCGACGAGGGCATGTGCACGAAGTCGCAGCGCTCCGTGCAGCCGAGGATCTCCTGCATGGTGCGCAGTTCGCGCGCATACGGTGCCAGCACCGCGCCCGGGCCGCCGGTCTGGCGCTGGATCGAGGCCACCGCGGCGGCGGCATCGAACTCCACCGCGCCGGCTTCCACAGGGCGGAACAGCGGATCGTCGCTGCCCTCGGCCTGGTGGCCGGCCTGCAGATGGCAGCCGGGCGCGAGGGTGTCGGCGAGCAGCTCCGCACTGACGATGGTGCGCTGGTCGGTGTTGGCGTAGATGCTGACCGTGCCGTCGGCCGGGCAGCCCTGCGCCGGCAGCACGCCATCGCGCAGCAGCCATTGCCGGGTGTAGTCGCCGCTGCGTTCCACCGCCGTGCGGCCGTGCGCGGTGAGCAGGCTCGGCGGCGTGTCCCACACCGGCCAGGGCTGCGACGCCAGCGCGGCGGCCGCGGCCTCGCCCGGCAAGGGCGCGCGCACGCCGTGGCGGAACAGCATCCAGACCTTTTCGACCTGCAGCGCGGGCGAGGGCTTCGGCGCCGGCCGCGCCTGCGCGCCCAATGCCGCCACCAGCAGCACGACCCACAGCATCCAACGCGTTCTTGTTTTCATCATCGTCCCCAACATGGAAAGTCTCACGGTGCGCTCGTGCCGCATGCGGCCGTGACCCGGTCGCAGCGCAGGCCCGTGGCGATACCGAGCCAGTAGCCCAGCCGCTGCGGATCCGGGGCGCCAGCGTAGTAATCGGTGCTGATCCATTGCGCGCCGGCCTCCAGCGCCGCCCGTGCGCGGCGGCGGTCGTGCGCGCGCGCCTCGCGGCCATCGGTATCGGCGCGGGTGCGCACCAGGAAGCCCTGCGTCACCAGCGCGCGGATCCGCGGCGCCTCGGCCAGCGGATCCTCGATCGACAGCACCGCCGCTTCCGGCTGGTCCGGCGCGTACCAGCCGAACATCATGCGGCCGCGCAGCGATGGATGATCCTGTCGATACAGCGCCTCGTGCCGCGGATTGCCGTCGAGCACGAACAGCAGGCGGCCGCGCGCCTGCGCCACCCGCGGCCAGGCATGCGCCAGCACCGCCTCGCGCAGGCTCGGCGCGTCGCCGCGCACGTCGTCGGGCACGATCAGGCGCGCACGCCCGACCACCTCGGCGATGTCGCGGTCCAGTGAGTCCAGGTCATGAGCGTCGAAGGCGGAACGGTGCGGCCACAGGCCCGGCACCGGATCGAAATCCACCGCATTGACCAGCACCACCAGCGGCGTGTGCCGCGGGTGCGCGCGCGACCAGGCGGCGAGGATCGCCAGGCAGTCGCGGAAGCGCAGGCAATGGCTGGCGTAGTCCAGGCCCGGCTGGTGCAGGACCTTGGCGCCGGGCGCGTGCATGCGGGCCCGGGTCGCCGCATCCGCGCGTGCATACGGCGCGGCGTACAGGCCGCCGTGCGGATCGGCGGCCACGTCGAGTTCGAGTTGCCGCAGCCCCAGCGCGAGCTGGGCCTGCAGCGAAGGATGGCCATAGGCCAGTGCCGGCCATTCGGCCGCATCGTGCGCCTGCAGGCGCTGGCGCACCTGCGCGGTCGGCACCGGCCGATAGCTGTTGTGCGAGCCGAGCAGTTGCACCTGGTCCAGGCGCAAGCCGTCGATCGGCACCGTCACCGGTGCCGCTGCCGCGCTGGCCGCTCCCGGCAGGCCGATCAGCGCCAGCCAGACGAGCAGCAGCGCGCGGCCGACAACGCCCCACCCGCCGCGCGGCACAGGGCCGTGCGGCGGGTGGCGACGTCCCGCGTGCGCAAGCGCCCGCTTCAGAACGTGTACTTCACGTTCAGCAGCGCGGTACGGCCGGCATCGACGATGTCGGAGATCGCGGTGCTGTTGTGGCCCACGTGCGCCCAGTAGCTCAGGCGGTTGGTGAGGTTGGCCACCGACAGGTCGGCACGCAGGTGCTCGTTGAAGGTGTAGCCCACGTGCAGGTCCACACGCGTGATCGGCTTGACCCACAGGTCGTCCCAGGTCGCGCCGCGGTTGTAGTAGTCGTACACCGAGACGTACTCGCCGGAGTAGTGGTAGGCCAGGTTCACCGACAGCGGGCCCTTCTCGTAGAACAGCTCGGCGTTGGCCATCAGGTCCGGCGCGTTCTGGATGCGCTCGTCGTGGAAGCCGTCCATGCCCAGGTCGACGCGGGTGGTCTGGCGGGTGACGTTGGCGCCGATGCCGAAGCCGTCCAGCGGTGCCGGCATGCCCTGCAGGGTCTGCCGCACCGCGGCCTCGACGCCGAGCACCTTGCCGTCGCCGCCGTTCTGCGGACGCACGTAGCGCACATTGCCGGCGCCGGTGCTGGTGCCGGCGTTGGCCGGATCCGAGCCGCTCTCGTAGATGTAGTCGGTCAGGCGCTTGTAGTAGCCGGCCAGCATCGCGTGGCCGCCGTGGCCGTTGTCCCACTCGCCGGACAGGTCGACGTTGAGCGACTTGATCGGCTTCAGATCCGGATTGCCCTCGGTGATGACCGTGGTGCCGTCGCTGGAGACGTCGTAGTTGGCGCCGCCGCCGAGCTGCACCAGCGCCGGCCGGGTGTAGCTGGTCCACACCGAGGCGCGGTACACCGCGTTGCCGTTGCCCGGGCGGTAGTTCAGGAACACGCTCGGCAGCGGCACGTCGTAGCTGGTGTGGTTGCTGCTGAAGAAGCCGGGCAGTTCGTTGCCGTTGGCGTCTTCGGGCATGGTCCAGAAGGTGTTGCGGATGCTGGTGTGCTCGAAGCGCACGCCCGGGATCACTTCCAGGTCGCCGCTGCGGAAGGTGGCCATCGCATACGCCGAGGTCACCGCCTCGTCGCCACGCATGGTCGCGCAGTTCTGGTTGTTGATCGCCAGGCTGCCGCAGGTGTCGAAGCTGGCCGCGGTCAGGTGCTGGGCGATCATCGCCTTGAGCCCGCCGTTGCTGAGCTTGACCGTCGGCCATGCGTACTTGCCCGGGTACACCGAGTCGTACTGGCCGACCACCAGGCCGGTGTCGCGCAGCAGGGTGCCGTCGGTGAACTTGCTGTTGGTCCAGTCGCGCGAGGTGAAGTCGCGGGAGCTGTCGACGTACTTCACGCCGAACTGGATGTTGCTCAGCGCGCCCTGGTCGAAGTCGTAGCGCACGTCGAACTTGGCGCCGCCCTTGGTCTGGCCGCTGTAGGACTTGGTCAGCTGGCCGTAGCGACGCGCATACAGGCTGCCGATGTCGCTGGCCTGGGCCTGCAGCGCCGGGGTCAGCAGCGGCTTGGGGAAGCCGTCGCCGTCGTAGCCGGAGAAGGTGCTGGCACCGCCGTACGGGAACTGGGTGGAGGCGTACTGGTCCACGCGCGCGGAGATTTCCACGTGGTCCGGGCGATCGTTGTCGCCGTAGCTGTAGAACAGGTTCGGCGACAGCGTCCAGTTGCCCAGTTGCTTGTCGGCGCCGAACTGGAAGGTGGCCAGGTCCGCCACTTCCGGGTTGGTCTCGTACCAGTAGCGCACCGCCACGCGGTTGATCTGCGGCTGGTACACGCCGGTGGTGCCGATCTGCGCAAGGCTCACGTTGGCCGGCACCAGCTGGGTGTAGCCGGTGTTCTGCTCGGTCTTGGCGTAGGCGTAGGTGGCGCGCGCGTACAGCTGCAGGCTCGGGTCGACGTGCCAGTCGAAGGACACGTTGCCGCCGTAGCGCTTGGTGTCGCCGGCGGAATAGCCGATGTTGGCGCCGGTGGCCATCAGCAGATCCTGCGGATCGTAGCCGGGCGCCGGCTGGCCGCTGACCGTGGTGCGCGAGAAGTACTTCTTGCCCCAGTCGCCACGCGAGGCGGCAGCGTTGGCCACTTCGCTGTTCACGTAGTGGCGCTCGTCGTAGTACGCGCTGGTGTACACGCCGAACTGGTTGTCGGCGCCGAACTTGGCGTGGAATTCGCCGGCCGCGCCCTTGCCCAGGCCGTCGTCGCCGTAGTCGCGCGCACGGCTTTCCATGCGCCCGCTGGCGGTGACGCTGCCGCCCATCGCCTCGCTGTAGTCGAAGCCGCTGGGGGTGCGGTAGTCGATGGTGCCGCCGATCGCGTCGCCGTCCATCGCCGCGGTGGAGGTCTTGTTCAACACGATGGTCTGCAGGCCCGACGGCGGCAGCAGGCTCAGCTGCACGCTGCGGCTGTAGGGCAGGCCCTGGGCCACGTTGACGCCGTTGATCAGGTTGACGTTGTACTCGGCATTGAGGCCACGCACCGAGGCGAACATGCCCTCGCCGCGCGCGGCGCCGTCGACGCCGCCGAAGTACGACTGCCCGGTGTTGACCACGTTGACGCCGGGCAGCAGACCCAGCGCCTCGGCGATGTTGTGCACGGCGGTGTACTTCAGGTCCTCGGCCGACAGCACGTTGGCCGTGTTGGTCGCGGCCATCTGCATGTCCGCGGCGTTGTAGCGGGTGACGGCGACGGTGATCTTGTCCAGGGTCTTGGCGCTGGCGTCGGACGCGGCGGTCTGCGTCTCCTGCGCATCCTGCGCCTGGGCCAAGGCCATCGGCGCGACACCGAGCAACGCGGTGGCGATCGCCAGTGACAGGCGTTTCTGAAGATGGATCGAGTGCGACATGAAAAATCCGAACGTAGGCGCGACCAACGGAACGGGCCGCAGGCCGGGCATGGAGGGGAGAGAGGCCGTGATCGTGTTCGCGGCGGCGCGCATTGTTGGCGGACGCGGCTGCAATTTGATGACAACGATGTCATCTGAAACCAAAGCCTGGCGATTCGGCGCGTTTCCTGCGCAATTCGGCACAACTGCGGCGCTGCGTGCGCCGCGATGCAGGGGTGGCACTCAGGAGCAAGCGGCGCGTCGGGCGCTCGGGTCAGGTGCGCGTCGTCGCGCGCGCAGGCGATTGCGTCGCCCGTCTGCGGATTGGCGCGGCGCGACCACGCAGCGACTCCGGCGTGCGACGACGCGAGCGCGCGGCCCACGTCGCGGGCGGCGTCAGCGCGGCGCGGCGGCGTCCGCCTGCAATTGCGCGTGCAGGATGCGGCGGATCTCCAGGATCGCCTGCGGGGTCTCCTGCACGCTGTGGCCGGAGGTGATCACCAGTTCGGAGACCGCGCCCGGCAGATGCGCGCTGCGATACGGCACCAAGCCGTCGTCGGAGTCGGCCAGCGGCACCGCCGGATCGCGGCGGGCGATGATGGTGTGGTAGCGCACCGCCGACGAAATCGGCAGGTCCGCCGCCGCGCGCACGAACGGATCGGTGTCGCGCAGGTTGTCGATGCTGTTGGGCACGCGCACCGGCGCGCCGTCGGGGCCGTCGATCCCCTGCAGCAAGGTGTTCAAGCGATCGAGCAGCGTCACCGGCAGGCGCACCAGGCGCCCGGCCAGGCGGCCGAGGCGCCCTTCGGCGAAGGTGGTGCCGCGTTGCGGCGCGGCGATGAAGATGGCGCGGTCCACCTCCGGCAACGGCGCGAAGCGCAGCAGCGGCTGCAACTGCGCCAGCGCCTGCGGGTCCAGCGGGCGCCGGTCGCCGCGCGCACCGATCAGGTCGTTCCACAGCGTGTCGCCGGAGTCGCTGACCAACAGGCGCCCGATCACCCCGCCCATGCTGTGGCCGATCAGGACCATGTGCTGCGAGGCCGGCGCCTGCCCCTGCGGATCGAAATGGCGCAGGGTCTGCTGCACCAGCGTCTCGATCTGCGCGCGGTTCCAGGCGATCGGCATGTTGGTCGGGTAGTAGACCTGCCAGATCTGGTAGTGGCGGCGCAGTTGTTCGTCGCCCATCAGTTCGTTGGCGACGTTGACCCAGGCCTCCGGACTGCTGGCCAGGCCGTGCAGCATCAGGATGATGCGTCGGTCCGGATCGTACGGCTGCATCAGGTACAGATGCGGCTGGTCGATGCCATCCTCGCGGCCGAGCATGGAGCGCAGCGACTGCCGCGCGAAGCCGGCACGGGCCAGCCACAGGCCATAGGCCGCAGTGAAGTTGGCCGCCAGCGGCAGGCGCTGGCCGTGCACCTCGACCTCGCCATCGCGGTACGGATCGTAGGGCGCGACCACCACGCTGCGGGTGTCCAGCACCTGCGCCAGGCTGTCGCCGTCGAAGCGCAGCAGCACCGTGGTCGGCGCATACGGCATCTCGCTGAACGCGGGCGCGTGCGGGTTTGGCGCGGCCTTGGCGGCCGCCGCCGCGGTCGGATCGCCGACCTTGGACGGCGCGATCTCCGCGACCAGTTCGGCGCCGAAGCCGTCGCGGCGGTAGGTGCTGCGCAGGCCATCGAAGCGCAGCGTCGACGCCGGCAGCATCGCGTCCGGCCGTGCCACGCCACCCGGCAGGCGGAAGCTGCCCATGTCCGCGCGCACCTGCCAGCCGGCCGTGCGCAGCGTGTCGTCGTCGTGCAACTCGCCGCTGGCGCTGCCGGCGCGCCAGCGCAGGAACAGCTCGCCGACCACCTGCTGCACGGCGTAGTTGTAGTAGTCGCGCACCTGGGTCTGCCGGTCCTCGAAGGCGCGCGCACTGGCCGGGCGCTGGGTGTAGAACAGGTAGGCGTAAGCGTAGCGCGCCGCCTCCAGCCAGGCCTGCAGCGTCGCGTCGTCCAGCGCCCTCGCCTGCCGCGGCGTGCGCACATTGGCCGCATGCACCCACAGCTCCGACAGGGTCGCCAGCCGCCGCTCCTGATCCAGCCCCTGCAGGGCGCGCAGCTGCGTGGCGCAGGCCGCAACGTCGGCCTCGCAGGTCTTGGGGTCGAGCGCGAGCACGCGCAACGTCTCCAGACTGGCATCGCTGAGTTTGCCGGTGCTGAGCACGTCGCCGCGCTGGGTGGCGATGTAGTCGGCAGCGCTGCGCGACTGCACGCTGACCATCGCACAACCGCTGCCGAGCAGCAGCCCGGCAGCCAGCAGCGCGGTGCCCGCGCACCGCGCAAGACGTAAGTACCGGGTCATGGCGCGACGGCGGGATCGTCGCCGGGAATGCCGGCGCGGATGCGCGTGGAGAAGTCGTCGCCAACGCCAGCCGCGCGCGCGCGTTCGCCGATGCGGCCGCGCGCGCGCAGCGTGGCCAGGCTGTAGCCGGGCACGAAGCCGTGCTGCGCATAGACGTAGGACGGCAGGTAGCCGGACAGCAGCAGGCGCACATCGAGCGGCAGCGCCGGATCGAGCTTGCGCGCCAGTTCGAACACGATGGTGGTGCAGTTGCTGGTGGCGGTGTTGTAGAACCGCGGCGTGCGCTGCAGTTGCTGCGCCCGCGCCACGTAGCCCAGGAACAGCTGGCGCAGTTGCGCACGCGACAGGTTGAGCCGGTACAGATAGACGTCCTCGCCGCGCACGTTGCTGCGCACCGCCAGGATGTCGCGTTCGTCGGCGGCCACCATCACCTGCTCGAAATTGCGGAAGAACCCGGCCAGCGCCGAGAACGCCTCGCCGCGCTCCTTGCGGATCTCCAGCGAGAACACCACGCGACGGCCGTCGTCGAAGCCGAACGAGACCAGGGTGTGGGCGATCGCCGGCCCCATCCAGTACGACAGCGCCAGGTCCGCCGAGGCCAGACGCTCCAGGTCGTAGCGGCGCGTCTCCCAGCGCGGGGTGTAGTCGTGGTCGCTGCGCCAGGCGAAATTGCGCACGTTGTGCAGGGTCACCACGTGCCCGTCCACCTGCGGCTGCAGCAGTTGCGCGACATCGTCGGCCCAGTCGCGGTTCTGCTGCGGCTGCAGCGCCGACCAGCCCACCGCCATGCCGGCGCAGCCGACCGCGAACAGCAGCGGCAGCACGCGGTACTCGCGCGGATGCCGCAGGCCCCACAGCGCCGCGCCGCCCAAGGCGGCCCACAGCAGCGCCGAGCCGTAGCGCACCACCGCGCCGGTATGCGGCAGATAGCTCAGGAACAGCGCGCCCCACAGGCTGGCGCCGAGCACCGCCAGCATCGCCAGTGCGCGCGCCAGCCGCCATGGCCAGGCGCGTCGACGCGCGGCGCCGTCGGCGCTCACAACTCGGCCGCCGCCGCGGGCGTGGCCAGGGCGTGGCACAGCAGGCGGCAACAACGCTGCGCCAGCGCCTTGCGTTCGGCCTCGTCGCTGCCGCGCTGGCAGGCGCCGAGCATGTCCATCGCCAGGGCCAGGTCCTGCTCGCCCAGGTCCGCGCGGCACAGGCCGGCGGCGATCGCACGCTGCAGGTACGGCAGCAGGATCGCCATCGCCCGTGTATGCGCCGCGGCGATCGTCGGATGCTCGCGCGGCATCGACCGCCAGTAGTCGGCCAGCGGCGCCGACATCGCGATGTGTTCGGCGACGTCGTCCATCAGCAGGAACAGCCCGTCCGGCCGCGTACCGATCTCGCGCGCGCAGCCCTCCAGGCCGTCGAGGCCGCGTTCCAGCAGGGCGGCCATCAGTTCGGTGCGGTCGGCGAAATGGCGGTATAGGGTGGCGCGGCCGAGGCCGGCGCGCTCCACCACCAGTTCCAGCGGCGCCAGCACGCCGTGCGCGCAGAACACCTCGTCGGCGGCGTCCAGCAACAGGCGGCGGCGGTGGGCGGTATCGGCTCGCATTTCCATGCGCGGCATTATCGGACAATTTTGTCCGCTTGCAAGCGGATCACGGTCGGCCGCCGCCGGTACCCACCGGCGGCGCCCTGGAAGCACTGGGCTCAGCCGGTGTTCTGCACGCCCTGGGCGACGCCGTTGACGCAGGCCACCAGCGCCCGCAGCAATTCCTCGTCTTCGCCGTCGGTGGCACGCCAGCGCTGCAGCAGGTCCACCTGCAGCACGCTGATGGGGTCGATGTACGGATTGCGCAGGCGGATCGACAAGGCCAGGCGCGGATCGTGCTGCAGCAGCGACGACTGCCCGGTCAGCGCCTTCACCCAGCCCTTGGTCAGCGCCAGTTCGTCGCGGATGCGCGGGAAGAAGCGCGCGTGCAGCGGCCCGGACAGGCGCGAGAACATCTCGGCGATGTTGAGGTCGCCCTTGGACAGGACCATGGCGATGTCGTCGAGGAAGGTGCGGAAGAACGGCCAGTCCGCGGCCATCGCGCGCAGCGCGTCCTCGTGGCCGGCGTCCACCGCCGCCTGCAGGCCGCTGCCCACGCCGTACCAGCCCGGGATCACCGCGCGCGCCTGGCTCCAGGCGAATACCCAGGGAATCGCCCGCAGGTTGGACAGCGCCGCATCCTGGCCGAGCCGCCGCGACGGCCGCGAGCCCAGGGTCATGCGCTCGATCACGTCGATCGGCGTGGCCAGGCGGAAATAGCGCATGAACTCGGCATCGCCGACGAAGCCGCGGTACGCCTGGCTGCTGTGCTCGGCGACCAGGTCCATCACCGGCCGCCAGCCGGCCTCGCGCGCATCGGCCGCACGCGGGCGCAGGCTCGACAGCAGCACCGCGCCGGTCATCTGTTCGAGCGAACGCAGCGCCAGCGCGCGGATGCCGTACTTGCGGTGGATCACCTCGCCCTGCTCGGTCACGCGCAGGCGCCCGTCGACGCTGCCGCGCGGCGCCGCCTCCAGCGCGCGCGTGGTCTTGCCGCCGCCGCGCACGATCGAGCCGCCGCGGCCGTGGAAGAAGGTCAGGCGGATGCCCAGTTCGGCCGCCGCCTCCAGCAGCTCCACCTGCGCGCGCTGCAGGCCCCAGCGCGAGGCGGCGATGCCGCCGTCCTTGCCGCTGTCGGAATAGCCGAGCATCACCATCTGCACGTCGTCGCGCGCGGCCAGGTGGCGGCGGTAGACCGGGTCGGCCAGCAGGTCGCGCAGGGTCGCGGTGCCGCCGCGCAGGTCGTCCACGGTCTCGAACAGCGGCACGATGTCCAGCGGCACCGCGCCGTCGGCATCGACCAGGCCGCCGCGGCGCGCCAGCGCCAGCACGGTCAGCACGTCGGCGCGGTCGTGCGCCATCGAGATGATGTAGCTGCCCAGCGCATCGGCGCCGTGCCGCGCGCGCGCATCGGCGAGCGCGGCGAACACCGCGTCCAGCCGCGCATTGCCTTCGTCGTCGGCCGCCGGCAGCGCCTGTTCGCCGCTGGCGTAGGGGCCGAGCAGGCCTGCGCGCGCTTCCACCGCGCGCGCGTCCCAGTCCTGCGTGTCCAGCGCGGCGGCGACCGCGCGCGCGTGCACGCTGGACTCCTGGCGCACGTCCAGCCGCGCCAGGTGGAAGCCGAAGCTGCGCACCCGCCACAGCAGGCGCCGCACCGCGAACCAGCCGGCGTGCAGGCCCTTGTTGGCCTGCAGGCTGTCCAGGATCAACTGCAGATCGCTTTCCAGTTCGGCCGGCGCGGCATAGGCACCGGGCGCGTCGTCCAGGGTCGCCTGCAGGCGCGCGCGCATCAGATCGTTGAGCAGGCGGTACGGCATGTCGCCATGGCGCGGCCGCGAGCGCGCCGCGGCCTCCGGCAGCAGTTGCCGGTAACGCTCCAGTTGCTCCAGCAGCGGCGCGCTCACCGCGACCAGGGTGGTCGACTGGCTGAGCAGGCTGGCGAGCTGCCACAGTTCCTTCAGATAGCGCTCCAGCACCGCACGCCGCTGCGCGTCGAGGGTGGCGGTGATGGTGGCGGCATCGACGTTGGGGTTGCCGTCCATGTCGCCGCCGACCCAGGTGCCGAAGCGCAGCAGACGCGGCAGGCTCAGCGCCTGCCCGTAGGTCTGCTCGATGGCGTGCTCCAGGGTCTCGTACATCACCGGGATCACCCGGTACAGCACCTGGGTCAGGTAGAAGCCGACATGCTCGCGCTCGTCCTCCACGGTGGGACGCACTGGCGAGGAATCGGCGGTCTGCCACGAGGCGGTCAGCGCCATGCGGAAGCGCGCCGCGTCGGTGGCGCGCTCGCCCGGGGTGCGCAGGCCGTCGAGGTTGTCGACCAGGCTGGCCACCATCAACTGTTCCTTCTCCAGCAGCGCGCGCCGCACCGCCTCGGTCGGGTGCGCGGTGAACACCGGCTCCACGTCGATGCGCGGCAGCCAGTCGCGCAGTTCGTCGATGCCGACGCCCTGCGCCTTGAGCCGGCGCAAGGCATCGAGCAGGCCGTCCGGCTGCGGCGTGTCGGCGCTGCTGCGCTGGTAGTCGCGGCGGCGGCGGATGCGGTGCACGCGCTCGGCGATGTTGACCACCTGGAAATACGTGCTGAAGGCGCGCACCAGCGCTTCGGCATCGCGCGGTGCGCGGCCGGCGAGTTGCTCGCTCAGCGAGGACAGCGGCGCGGCGCGCTCGCGGCGCGCGATCGCGGTGGTGCGGATGCGTTCGATCTCGTCGAGGAACTGCGCCGAGACCTGTTCGGCGAGCAGGTCGCCCACCAGGGCGCCGAGGCGGCGCACGTCGTCGCGCAGGGGAAGGTCGGGTGTGGCGAAGACGATGCTGCTGCGGGACTCGTTCATCGGGAAACGCATGGCTCGGCAGTGGGGGCGCCGCAAGCCTAACCGAAAAGGGAGTGCGTTCCCGTCGGCCGCACGACGGTTTCAAAGCGAACCATTTGCACTGCACAGCAGCGCCCTGCGCCACGGCGGCACGCACGTGCGGCCGTGGCGCAGGCGCGGCTCAGCGCGGCGTGGCGCCTGCCGCAGCCGGCGTGGACGTCGGCGTGGGCGCCGGTCCCAGATAGGTGCGCAGCCAGCGCTCGCTCTCGGCCAGCATCTGCAGCACCGACTCGCGCGCGCGGTAGGCATGCGCCTCGTTGGGCAGCATCACCAGCCGCGCGGTGCCGCCGTTGCCCTTGATCGCCGCGTACATGCGCTCGCTCTGGATCGGGAAGGTGCCGGAGTTGTTGTCCTCGGCGCCGTGGATCAGCAGCAGCGGATCCTTGATCCGGTCGGCGTAGTTGAACGGCGACATCGCCTGGTACACCGGCTGCGCCTGCCAGTAGGTGCGCTCCTCGGACTGGAAGCCGAACGGGGTCAGCGAGCGGTTGTAGGCGCCGCTGCGGGCGATGCCGGCCTTGAACAGGCGGGTGTGCGCGAGCAGGTTGGCGGTCATGAAAGCGCCGTAGGAATGCCCGCCGATGGCGATGCGGTTGCGATCGGCGACGCCGCGACGCACCACCTCGTCCACCGCCGCCTGCGCATCGGCGACCAGTTGCTCGATGTAGGTGTCGTTGGGTTCGCGCGCACCCTCGCCGACGATCGGCATCGACGGATCGTTGAGCACCGCATAGCCCAGCGCCAGGAACGCCTGCGGGCCCCAGTAGCCGATCGCGTTGAAGCGGTACGGCGAATCGGTGACCTGGCTGGCGGCGTCGGCGGATTTGAACTCGCCCGGGTAGGCCCACATCAGCATCGGCAGCGGGCCGTCGCGCTTGGCGTCGTAGCCCGGCGGCAGCAGCAGGGTCGCGGTCAGCTCCACCCCGTCCTTGCGCCGATAGCGGATCTGCTCCTTGTGCACGTCGCGCAACTGCGGCGTGGGATGGGTGAAATGGGTCAGCGCCACCGGCTCCGCGTTCGCAGCGTCGAGCCGGTAGAAATTGCGCGGCTCCTGCGGCGTCTCGCGGGTGATCAGCAGGCGCTGGCCACTGGCGTCGAGCAAGGCCTGCGGCACCGCGTGATACGGCGCCTGCGACTGGAACAGGCGCGTGCTTTTCCGCGTGTCCAGATCGTAGCGATCCAGGAACGGCCGATCGCCCTGCGGGGAGGCGCCTTCGCCGCGCAGGAACAGGCTGTGGCCGTCGGCGGCGATCAACAGGCGCGGGTTGCCGGCCGCATCGCGCTCCGTCACCGGCGTGCCCGGATCCGCGTAGCGGTCCTCCTGCGAACGCTCTACCAGCAGCTGCGGCGCCTGCGCGGGATGGTCCGGGGCCACACGCCATTGTCTGGTCTGGCGCGTCTTCCACCAGAACTCGTCGATCAGCGCCAGGTCGCCGCGGCCCCAGGCGATGCCGGCGAAGCGCGACTGCAGGCGCGCCAGCGTTACCGGCGGTGTCTTGAACGGCGCCGCCTGCATCAGCACCGCGTCGCGCACCGCCGCCTCGCGCGCCGGATCGCCACCGTCCTGGGCCTCGGCCCAGACCAGGGTGGCTGGGGCGTCGCTGCGCCAGTCGATATCGCGCACGCCGGTGCGCACCGCATCGTTGCCGGTCGGCAGGCCTTCCACCAGCGGCAGCTGCGCCACCGTGTGCACCGGCTTGCCGGCGCGGTCCAGCACCTCGATGGTGCGCGGGAAGCCGCTGGCCGGCACCAGGTAGGAGAACGGCCGCTGCAGGCGCTGCGCCAGCAGATAACGGCCGTCCGGCGACGGCGCCAGCGACAGATACAGGTCGGGAGACGCGATGCGCTGCATCCGCCCGTCGACGTCGACCAGCGCCGGCTGCGCGCGTAGTTGATCGTCGAACTGGCGCGCGTCGGCCTCGTTCTTCAGCAGGTCCTGGTAGGTGCGCAAGGCGGTGGCCCCGCCACCGGCGGTCTGCTGCACCGCCGGCCCGGTCGGCACCGCGTCGGCGGGCGGCGCCGCGCCCTGCGCCTGCGGCTGCAGCAACACCAGCAGTTGGCGGCTGTCGGGCATCCACGCATAGCCCTCGCCGGACACCGTGTTGAGCCGCTCGGCGACACGTCGCGCCCGCCGCGCGGCGATGTCCACCACCCACAGTTCGTTGGCGCCGCTGCGCCCGTCGACCCGGTTGAAGGCCAGATGCCGCTGGTCCGGCGCCCAGGCCATGCCGGCGATCGACAGCGGCGACGGCAGGCCCTCGATCTGCAGCTCGCTGCCGTCGGCGATGCGCAGCAGCCACAGCTTGTCGCCGAAGGCGAAGCGACTCTGCGAGCGGGTGCGCGGATGGATGCGCAGCCCGGCCAGCTTGAGTTCCGGCTGCGCGACCTGGGCGATGCCGGGCAGCGCAGGCAACTGCAGCATCGCCGCCAGATCGCGCCGCGGGCTCAACGACAACTGCGGCGGTCGCGGCGCATCGACGATGGCCTGCAGTGGCGCCGACGGCAGTTGGTAGCCGCTGTCCGCAGGATCGGCGGCGGCAGCCGCCGCAGGTGCCGAGGCCGCGTTGGCGGCGGCGCTGCCGGCCGCGGCCAGGGCCGCGCACAGCAGGCCGCAGACCGGCCTGGCGACACGGCGGCGCCCGCGCACTGTGATCTGGTTCATCTCTTCCCCTTTCCTTCGCATCGATCGAACCAGCGACGGTAGCAGGGCCGGCGCGTCCCGCCCCCTGTCGATGGTTGGGCTTGGGCATGCCATTGCCCGCCCCGACCCGCGTTCAAGCGCCACACGCGGCAGCCGCTATAATCGGTTACCCCTTGCGCCGAGGGGCGCTGCGACCGGATCGAGACAGGATTCTCCGTCTCCAGATCCGGCCAGGCTCGGCGCGAGGCTTGAGCGACAACGGCGCCCGGACTTCGCGAGTTTCTCGCCATTGACCGGAGCTTTATCGATGAACGCTGCACTCAAGCGCTTTTCCACCGAGGGCGACTACAAGGTCGCCGACATTTCCCTGGCCGATTGGGGCCGCAAGGAACTGGACATCGCCGAGCACGAGATGCCGGGCCTGATGTCGATCCGCCGCCAGTACGCCGCCGCCAAGCCGCTGGCCGGCGTGCGCGTCACCGGCTCGCTGCACATGACCATCCAGACCGCGGTGCTGATCGAGACGCTGAAGGACATCGGCGCCGACGTGCGCTGGGCCTCGTGCAACATCTTCTCCACCCAGGACCACGCCGCCGCGGCGATCGCCGCCACCGGCACCCCCGTGTTCGCCTGGAAGGGCGAGACCCTGGAGGAATACTGGGACTGCACCCTCGACGCGCTGACCTTCACCCTGCCCGACGGCACCCAGACCGGCCCGGAACTGGTGGTGGACGACGGCGGCGACGTGACCCTGCTGATCCACAAGGGCTATGAGCTGGAGAACGGCGCCAAGTGGGTGGACGAGCCGTCCTCCTCGCACGAGGAGCAGGTGATCAAGAACCTGCTCAAGCGCGTGGCGGTGGAGCGCCCCGGCTACTGGACCCGCGTGGTCAAGGACTGGAAGGGCGTCTCCGAAGAGACCACCACCGGCGTGCACCGCCTGTACCAGCTGGCCGAAGCCGGCACCCTGCTGATCCCGGCGATCAACGTCAACGACTCGGTGACCAAGAGCAAGTTCGACAACCTGTACGGCTGCCGCGAGTCGCTGGCCGACGGCCTCAAGCGCGCGATGGACGTGATGCTGGCCGGCAAGGTCGCGGTGGTGTGCGGCTACGGCGACGTCGGCAAGGGCTCGGCGCACAGCCTGCGCGCCTACGGCGCCCGCGTCATCGTCACCGAGATCGACCCGATCTGCGCGCTGCAGGCGGCGATGGAAGGCTTCGAGGTCAACACCGTCGAGGACACCCTCGGCCAGGCCGACATCTACGTCACCACCACCGGCAACAAGGACATCATCCGCATCGAGCACCTGACGCAGATGAAGGACCAGGCCATCGTCTGCAACATCGGCCACTTCGACAACGAGATCCAGGTCGAGGCGCTGTACAAGCTGCCGGGCGTGCAGAAGATCAACATCAAGCCGCAGGTGGACAAGTTCGTGCTGCCCAACGGCAACGCGATCTTCCTGCTGGCCGAAGGCCGCCTGGTCAACCTGGGCTGCGCCACCGGCCACCCCAGCTTCGTGATGTCCAACAGCTTCGCCAACCAGACCCTGGCGCAGATCGACCTGTGGCAGAACAAGGACAGCTACGAGAAGCAGGTGTACCGCCTGCCGAAGAAGCTGGACGAGGAAGTGGCGCGCCTGCACCTAGAGAAGATCGGCGTGAAGCTGACCAAGCTCACCGACGCGCAGGCCGCCTACCTGGGCGTGCCGGTCGACGGCCCGTTCAAGCCGGAGCACTACCGCTACTGAGTCATCGGCAGGACATCGCCAGGCAGACCAGAACGGGCGCCGCGAGGCGCCCGTTTTTTGTGCGACCGGCGCTGCGAGCGTGTGGAGACAGGGGGCTGGAAATTCGTAAGGAGCGAAAGCCGCAGACATCGTCACCTTGCGCAGTCCCTGCTGCAAGCGGCCTTTTCCGGCCAGTCGGCCGACGCGCCTGTCCAGCCAGGCCGTCTGTACCACACCTGTGCTACATTGATTCCACACCAATCGCCTGGAGCTCCCCATGAGCACCACAACCATCCGCCTGCCGGACGCGCTCAAGGCCCGCGTCGCCAAGGCCGCGGAAGCGGCCGGCACCACGTCGCACAACTTCATCCTGGAAGCCATCGCCGAGAAGGCCGAGCTGGCCGAGCGGCGCGTCGACTTCCATGCAGAGGCCGAGCGCCGTTGGGGCGAATTCCTCGAAACCGGCGAGAGCATTCCCTGGGACGAGATGCGTCGCTATCTGATGGAACGCATTGAGGGCAAGGACATTCCCCCTCCCGCCGCCCGCAAGTTCGCGAAATAGCATGGCGCACGTCGAGTTCCTGCCCTCTGTCAACGAGGACCTACGGCGCATCATCGGCCATCTGGAACAACACGAAGCCGAGCATATCCAAGAGCGTCTGAGCGAGATCGTCAGCGCATCGAACGTGCTGACGGACAATCCGCTGATCGGCCGGCTGACGCGCCATGATCTGCGTGAACTGGTGATTGGCCAAGGCGCTCAGGGATATATCGCCCTCTACCGATACGTGGTGGCGCTGGATACCGTCTTTGTCCTGGCGATCCGCGCACAACGCGAAGCAGGCTATGCACGCGATGCATGAAACCGGGGCCGGTGCCCACGCTGATCTGGTCGATGCGTTGCTTGCCTGATTTGCTGTCACTGCCTCCCATGGCGCGGGCTAGCGCGGCACTTCGCAACCGAGGATGACATGCTGAGTGTTCCCCGCCGCAAACTGGCGATCGCGAAGCCAAGCGCCCGTGCCGGGTCGTAGCACGGCGTCGACCAGACCAGACACGATGCGCGCGGCTGCAGGCGCGGTTCGCCTATACACCAACGGGATAGCCTAGTCCGGCAGCGGCATGGCCGCAGACGCCGAATGCGATAAAGCCCAACTACTTCCGACGCCGCCACTCGCAGACCGGACATCGCCGTCAAGCGCTTACGACGGCGTGAATCTCTCAGGCCGTGCGCTCACTGGCAGGCACGTACACCGAGATCTGGATCCGGCTGCGCCCGTGATACGGCGTGCGTGCCCAGTCGCTCCAGCGCGCCTCCAGGCGCAGGCCGGCGATCTGCGCCATCAGGTCCAGCTCCGATGGCCACACATAACGGCGGCGCTCGCTGAAGATGCGCGTACCGGATTCGCCCAGTACCACCACGCGCTGGTCGATGCGCTGCTGCAGCGGATCGGGCTGCGAGCACACCAGCATCACTGCCGCGCCATCGCCGTCGGTGTCCGACACGTCCAGCACCTGGCTGACCTTGCCGCCGCTTTCGAACACCTCCGCACCCGGCACCGCGCTCTGGATCAGCAAGCGGCCGTCGGGCGCCAGGCAGCGCGCCGCGTTGACCATGCAACGCAGCTGCTCGGCCTGCGTCAGCAGATACCCGAATGCCGCCACCGCGTAGATCAGGCCGAACGGCCCGCATACCGGCATGTCGGCGAAATCGGCGCAGACCAGGTGCAGGCGTTCGCTGCCGGGCTTGGCACGCAAGGCCTCGAGCATCGCAGGCGAATTGTCGATACCGGTGACCGGCACATCGCAGTGCGCGAGCGGCAAGCCAATGCGGCCAGTGCCGATGCCCAGTTCCAGCGCCGCACGGCCCGCGGCCAGCTCGGCGAGGACACCGACGCACCGCTGGGTGACGGCGGCAGGCCAGCGATCGTAGAAACGGTCGTAGATCGCGGCCAGGCGATCGTACTCGTGGGTCACGGGCATCCGCAGCCACTCGTTGCCGAAGTGGCGCGACCATAGCACGCAGCGATGGCGACGCAGTGGCCACACGTGCAGGGCGGCACCCTGCATGGCAGGCGCGGCGATGCGCTGCAATCGCGTGCGACACACGCCACAAAACTGCAGATGACATGCGCATTGCAGTTGGCCGCGCTTCAGTCTTTTGCTTGCGCCGCCGCATCCAAGCGAGGATGCTTTTTCCGCGCCTGCCACGCTGAGGCAGGCGCGACAATCGCAACAGATCCCCCGCTCAATCAGGAGTATCGCCATGAAACGCCTTTTTGATTCGCTGTCGCGTTGGGTGCAGAGCCTCGGTGGCCGCAGGCTCGGCTACATCTACACCTACTGACCTCCCCCGCCACCGTCGCGTGGCATGACCGTGCGAGAGGGGGCGACCCGCCCCCTCTCCCCAGCGCTCTCCGCTTCGCACGGCCGCACGCCCGTTCGCCATCGGCTCCATGTCCCCTCCTGCGTCACGGTGTGACCCGCCGACACGGCTATTCGTGCGGATCTGCACGTGACCGATCCGCACCCGCGCCCGCCAGGCCCACGCGGGCACTGGGCATTCGGCAACCGGCAGGCTTTCGCCACCGATCCCCTCGACTTCCTGCAAGGCTGCGCACGCACGCATGGCGACGTGGTGCGGATCGCCGAGCGCACCTATCTGCTCGCAGCACCAAGCGCGATCGCCACGGTGCTCGGCGACGACGGCAGCCTCTACGCCAAATCCGATCCGGATCCGCGTGCGCGGCGCGCTGCCTTTCCGGCATCGGTGATGAACAGCGACGGCGAGGCCTGGCGGCGCAAGCGCCAGGCGCTGCAGCCCGCGTTCCGCGCCAGCCTGGTGCGCGACTACGCCGCAAAGGCGGCCGCCGCCACACAGGCGCTGCTGCGATCGCGCGACGACATCGACAACGTGCACGACCTGCGCCTGACCATGACCGCGCTCTGCGCGCAACTGGGCGCCGGCTTCCTGCTCGGCGATGCGGTGCACGCGCCGGCGCTGCTGCGGATGCTGCCGATGGTCGATGCGATCCTGCAGCAGACGCGTACGCCGTCCGCGGCGCCGGCCTGGTGGCCGAGTGCCGGCAAGCGCCGCCTGCGTGCCGCACGCGGCGCACTGGACACCGCGCTGACGCAGATCCTGACGTCGCCACATTCTGATGGCGCAGACGCCTCGGTGCTGGAGCTGCTGCAACGCGACGCTCCGCAGGCCGACGACGACTGGTGCCGCGACGAAGCGGCGGCGATGCTGATGTCGGCGCTGGAGCCGATGGCGGCCGGCCTGACCTGGACGCTGTTGCTGCTGGCGCAACATCCATCGATCGCGCAGGCCGTGGCGGAGGAAGCCGATGCCCTGCCCGGTATCGACGGCGCATCCGCCACGCCCTGCGCCGATGCGCTCGTCGAACGCCTGCCGCTGACGCGCGCCTGCGTGAAGGAGGCCATGCGCCTGTATCCGCCGGCATGGATGACCGCGCGCATCGCGCAACGCGACACCACGCTGGGCGGCTTCGCGGTGCCGCGCGGTACCCAGTTGATCGTCAGCCAGTGGGTGGTGCAGCGCGATCCGCGTAACTTCTCCGCGGCGGACCGCTTCCTGCCGGCGCGCTGGCTGGACCCGGCGCAGACACCGGCGCGCTACACCTACTTTCCGTTCGGCGGCGGTCCGCGCAGTTGCATCGGCAGCCAGTTGGCGCTGGTGCAGATGACCGTGGTCGTGGCCGGCCTGTTGCGCGAGCGCACCCTGCACCTGGCGACGGATGCACGGCCACGGCCGTATCCGGCGCTGGTGCTGCGTCCACTCGATGTCCGCATCGCCTTGCGCCCGCGCACGACAACCCTGTCCCGCCAGTCGCCCGCGACGGCGCCCTTCCCCCGCACACCGGAAACCCCGCATGGCTGATTCCACTGCCTTCGCCAAGACCCGGGAATACTCCAACCGCTTTTTCGATTCCGCCGCGTGGAACGCGCTGGAGTTTCGCGACGGCGACATCGTCATCGCCAGCTACGCCAAGGCCGGCACCACCTGGCTGCAGCAGATCGTCGCGCAGTTGCTGTTCGAGGGCGCGGCGGACGTCGACGTGTCGGCGATCTCGCCGTGGCTGGACGGCGTGTACCCGGACCGCGCCAGCAAGCTCGCGCTGCTGCAGGCGCAGACCCACCGGCGCTTCATCAAGACCCACCTCCCGGCCGATGCGCTGGTGATCAGCGATCGCGCCAAGTACCTGTACATCGGCCGCGATGGCCGCGACATCGCGCTCAGCCTGTACGACCACCAGTGTGCGGTCAGCCAGGATGCGCAGGCGCGGCTGGATGCCGGCGCGACCGAACCGGGCAAGCTGCGCGTGGTGCCGCCGCCGAGCCTGCCGGTGGACGCCTACGTGGCACATTGGCTGGCCCACGACGGTGCGCCGTTCTGGCCGTTCTGGGAAGGCGTGCGCAGCTGGTGGCAGCAGCGCGCGCAGCCGAACGTGCTGCTGGTGCACTACGCCGATCTGCTGGTGGATCTGCCCGCGCAGGTGCGACGCATCGCCGCGTTTCTCGAGATCCCGATACGCGACGCCACCTGGGACAAGATCCTGGCGCACTGCCAGTTCGACTACATGCGCCAGCACGCCGCGCGCTACGTGCCGCAGGGCGCCGGGCTGTGGCGCGAAGGCGGCAAGGCCTTCTTCAACCAGGGCCGCAGCGGCCGCTGGCGCACGCTGTTGCCGGCGGCCGTGGCCGCCGACTATGAGGCGCGTGCGCAGGCGGAACTGGGCCGCGAGGCGGCGCAGTGGCTGGCGCAGGGCGCCGGGGCGACGCCATGAGCCTGCGCATCATCGGCGCCGGCCTCGGCCGCACCGGCACCCTGTCGCTGAAGCTGGCGCTGGAGCATCTGGGCCTGGGCCGCTGCTATCACGCCATGGAACTGGCCGCGCACCTGCGCCAGGCCTTGCCGCTGTGGGACGCGGCGATCGACGGGCAGGCGGACTGGGACACGCTGTTCGCCGGCTACACCGCCAGCGTCGACTATCCCGGCTGCTGCTTCTGGCGCGAGCTGGTCGCGCGCTACCCGCAGGCCAAGGTGATCCTGACCGTGCGCGATGCCGATGCCTGGTTCGAGTCGGTGCGCAGCACCATCTTCGCCAGCGACGGCAGCGTGCCGGCCCTGTTCGGCGCCGAGGGCCAGCGGCTGAGTCAGTTCCTGCGCCGCGACTTCGCCACGCGCATCGACGATCGCGGCTTCATGACCGACTATTTCCGCCGTTGGAACCAGGCCGTCATCGCCAGCGTGCCGGCGCAGCGCCTGCTGGTGCTCGACACCGACGCGCAGACGGGCTGGGAGCCGCTGTGCGCCTTCCTGGGCGTGCCGGTGCCGGCACAGCCGTATCCACGCGTGCATGCGCGCAGCGGCGGCGGCACGCAAGCGCGCCCGCTGCCCAGCGACCCGGCGCAACGCGAGCAACGCCTGCGCGCCTACCTGGACCGGCTCGCCGTCGAGGCGTTCGCAGCGCCCGCCGACGGCTGAGCGCGCGTCCGCCTACAGCGAGAAGTTGCGCTTGATCGAGAACGACCAGGCGCCGTCGATCGGGTTGGAGACGTGCACCCGGCCCTCGCCATCCGCCACGCCGGTGGTGTAGCGGCGATAGACGCCAGCGCTGTTCCAGGCCCGTGCGTAGCTCAGGCCGAACTCGGTGCCGCGCCAGGTGCGGCTCAGGCCCACGCGCGCGTCGGTCCAGCCGTAGTCGGCGAAGTTGCGCACGTGCTGGTGGCCGGCGTGCACGCTGGCCTGCCAGTCCGGCGCCAGCGGTAGCGTGGCGTCCAGCGCCAGATAACCGGAACCGCGCGAGTGCCGGCCCTGGCCGACGCCCAGCGTGGCGCTGTTGTAGCCGAAGTAGTCGCGCGTCCAGGTGCTGGCGTAGGACAGTTCCAGCGTGCGCCAGTGCCCGGCGACGATGGCCTCGCCATAGTCGTAGCGCGTGCCGCTGGCGCTCATGCGCGCGCCGGGGTAGGCGTAGTGGTAGACGCCGGCGCGCCAGCCCCAGTCGCCATGGCTGGCCGCGTAGCCGGCATACACGTCCCACTCCACGTGCCCGCCTTCGATGAAGTACGGGCTCACGCCCGACGCCCAGGTGCCTGCGAACCAGCCGCTGTCGGCGGCCACGTCCAGCCCGCCCTGCAGCACCGGCCGCCCCCAGCTCTGCTCGAATCCGCGCGAGACGTAGTTCGAGGTCGCCGCCAGATTGGCACTGGCGGTCCCCGCCCAGGCCGGTGCGGCGACGCCCAGCGCCAGCAGCAGCGCTGCGCTGCGCATGGCGCTCACGACACCAGCTCCAGCCGCGCCCGGCCCGCCGCGGCCAGGCCGCCCGACGAAGGTGCCGCAAGCTTGAACAGCGCCACCGCGCGCTGCAGTTCCTCGGCCTGATCCTCCATCGCCCGCGCCGCCGCCGTGGCCTCCTCGACCAGCGCGGCATTCTGTTGGGTGGCTTCGTCCATCTGCACGATGGTCTTGCTCACCTGTTCGATACCGGCGCTCTGCTCCTGCGAGGCGGCGGCGATCTCGCTCATGATGTCGGTGACCCGGCGCACGCTGGCCACCACCTCGCGCATGGTGTCGCCGGCGCCGTTGACCAACGCCGTGCCATCGTCGATCTTGCCGACCGAGGCGTCGATCAGGCCCTTGATCTCGTGCGCCGCGGTCGCCGAGCGCTGCGCTAGCGCGCGCACCTCGCTGGCCACCACCGCGAAACCGCGACCCTGCTCGCCGGCGCGCGCCGCCTCCACCGCGGCGTTGAGCGCCAGGATGTTGGTCTGGAAGGCGATGCCGTCGATCACGCCGATGATCTCGGCCATCTTCTTCGATGCTTCGGCGATGCCGGACATGGTGTCCACCACCTGCTCGACCACCGCGCCGCCACGCGAGGCCACGCCCGCGGTGTCCTGCGCCAGGCGATTGGCCTGGTGCGCATGCTCGGCGTTCTGCTTCACCGTCGAGGTCAGCTCCTCCATCGAGGCCGCGGTTTCTTCCAGATTGGCCGCCTGCTGCTCGGTGCGACGCGACAGGTCGTCGTTGCCGGCGGCGATCTCGCTGGCGGCGGAGTTGATCGCGGTGGTGGCCTGCTGGATGCGGCCGACGATGCCGGTCAGCTGTTCCACCGTGGCATTGGCATCGTCGCGCATCTGCGCGAATACGCCATGGAATTCGCCGTGCATGCGCGCGGTGAGGTCGCCCTGGGCCACGGCACGCAACAGCGCCGACAAGGCCGAGAGGTTGCCTTCGGTCAGCTCCATCAGCCGGTTCAGCCCGACCACCATGCCGCGGAAGTCGTACTGGAAGCGCTCGGCGTCGCCACGCCGGGAGAAATCGCCGGAAGCCGCGGCCTGCGCCAGTTCGGTGATGGCCTGGTTGATCGCCTGCAGGCTGCGCTTGGTGGTGCGCATCGCCTCGGTGATCGCGGCCTTCTCGCCCGGCAGCGGTTCCATGTCCACCTGCATGTTGCCGATCGCGTACTGCGACATCACCTCGACCAGGCGCCGCTGCACGTCCACGTGCGCGGCCACCAGCGCGTTGGTGCCATGGACCATGCGTCCGTACTCGCCGGGGAAACGTTCGGCGTCCATCCGGTAGCTCATCTCGCCGGCGTCGTGGCGCTGCGCCATCTCCGCCTGCGCCTGCATCACCGCCTGCAACTGCGTCTGCATGCTGCCCATCGCATCCAGCAACTGGCCCAGCTCGTCGTCGCGGCGATGCCGGACCTGGCTGTCCAGGCGCCCGGCGGCGACCGCCGAAGACACGCGCACGGCCTCGGCCAGCGGGTCGAGCACCTGCCGGCGCAGCAGCATGTACAGCGCGCCGCTCAGCAACAACGCCGAGAGCAGGCCGACCGCGGCGATGGTCCACAACAGCGCACGCGCCTTGGCCATGACCAGCGCGTACGGCACCGAGACGCCAAGCGCGAACGTCTGCGGCGCATCGCCGATCTTCAGCGGCACGAACACGTTCAACGCATCCTCGCCGTCGGCGCGGCGATGGTCGAACACCACCTGGCCCTTGGCCACGCGCGCCAGCATGTCCTTGGACCAGGCATCGCTGCGGGTCTTGCCGACCTGCTGCGGATCGCGGCTGGCCATCACCATGCCCAACGGCGACAGCAGGCTGGCATGGCCCTCGCCCATCGGCCGCAGCGCGGCGATGCGCTGCTGCAGGGTATCGAGGGTGAAGTCGACGGTGACCACGCCCAGGAAGCGGCCGTTCTCCAGGATCGGCGTGGCCAGCGTGGTCATCAGCGTGTCCTTGCCGGCCACCGGATAGTAGTAGGGCTCGATCACCACCGGCTTGTGCGTGTTGCGCGCCAGCAGGTACCAGTCGCCGTCGCCCGGCTTCTCGTAGTCGCGCAGCGCCTCGCGCACCAGCTTGCCGTTCTGCCGCGACCACCAGGTCATGTAGCGGCCGGTGGCGTCATGGCCCTCGGTGCCGACGAAGGCCTTGTCGTTGCCGTCGAACGCGTCCGGCTCCCACATGGTGCTGATGCCCAGCCACTGCGGATGCGCGTCGAGCTGGCTGCGCAGCACCGCGGTGGCGGTGGCGCGCGACAGACCGGCGGCGTGCTGCACGCGGAAGCTGTTGGCCAGCGCGTCGCTGGCGTCGAAGGCCACGCCGATTTCGCGCGACACCCGCTGCGCCTCCACTTGCGCCAGGTTCTCGATGCTGCTGCGCGAGGTCGACAGCAACGCCTCGCTGCTGCGCCAGTAGATGATCATGGCGGTCAGGCCGAAGCAGGCCAGCGCAAGCAGGCCGGTACCGAGCATCAGGCGTTTGGCGACGCTGCCGCGACGGCGATGCGGCGACGGAGTGGACATGACGACTTCCTTGGCAAGTGGGGGAGGGAATACGGTCGCGGGGAACGCCCCCACGCGGCAGCCCGCCACGGCGCGCGGCACGAGTGCGCCGTGTCCGCTGCCGATGACCTGCCCGAGGCACCTTCCCCACCGGGCCACCATGCGCGGCCGGACATTGCGTCCTGGCGCCGCTGCATGGCGACCCACCCTCTCGCTATCGTCCCGCCGTCCGCAAACTTGATAGTCGTTGCGCGTCATGCCGATGAACGGACAGGGCGTCGCGGCGAGAACGCGCGGCTGCGCGCAGTTCTGTTCAGCACTTATGCGCCAGTGCACAAGCGCGTGCACGGATGCAGCACGGCGGGCCGGCGGCGGCAACATGCAGGGATGCGTGAAGGCGGCTGCGCGAATGCGTGACCGCGTCCGGGGCGATCACGCCTGCGCGCGGTAACATGCGGCGCACGCACCGCCGCCGCACGCACCGCGATGGGTGTCCGGCGAGGTCACTGGCGCGGACCGTGTCTGGCCGCGCTTACGGCCGCCAGTTGGCGTTGTGCTCCCAGAACGCCACGCTGCGCCGATAGGCGTCGCGATCCAGCGGCACGCCCGAGCCGCCCTCCTCCACGCCCAGCGCATTGCGCAGCATGGTGATCGGCGCCATCGGGATCTCCTGCGGCTCGGCGGTATACAGGCAACCGACCACGCCCCAGTCCGCCTCGATCGGCGCGCCCTCGTGCGCGAGCTGTTCGCGGCTGTAGAGGATCGGCAGCAGGTACTCGGCCACCGGCGGCTCGACCCCTTCGAACCAGCGCACCAGGACCGGCAGTTCTTCACGGCTGCGCGCCTCGTAGCCCGAGCGCAGCAGGCGCCGGTTGGCGTCGGTGATCGGCACGGTCAGGCAGCGCGTCGAGGTCCAGTTGCGGTGCACGTGCAACTTGCAGAACGGTGCGTAGCCGTCCAGCACCTGCAGCGGCGTGTGCGCGTTGAGGTGCTGCTCGAACTGCTCGGGCGTGCAGTCCTGGATCGCATTGCGGCGGCCATCGCGCGGGAACAGACGCGTGCGGGCAAACGGCGTGAGGACGATGGACATGGGGTGCATGGCAAACGAGGGCCCACAAGCGTAGCGCGCGGCGGGGTCGGTGCCCACCGCTGCCGCCGTCGCAGCCTGTGGCGCAAGGCCATGCGGAACAGCGCTCAGCGGAACTTGCGATACCTCGACTGGGTGCACTGTGGGAGGGACTTCAGTCCCGACGCCGTGCAAGGTTGGGTACCCAGCGGGCGTCGCTCGTCGCGGCTGCGTGACAGGTGTGCTGCAAATCGTGCATCCACCTGGCGACTACGGATGCGCCAAGGCGTAGTCGATCGCCGCGCGTACCGCCGCCACCTGCGCGGCGTTGCACTGCTCCGGCGTGGCGCTGGCGCTGTCCGGATACACCTCGGTAGTCGTGGTGTAGCGCGCGTCGGTGATGCCTGCGCACAGACCCAGCCGCTTCACCGGGTAGTTGATGACCCCCGGCGCCGCCAGCGGCGTGCCGATGAGTTCGCCTGCGGCGTCGGCCGGCGCGATATGGGTGACCTGTGCGACTGCGGCCAGCACCGCCTGCTGGAACGCGGGCTGCGGGTTCTCGCTGTCGCCGACCAGGTAGAAACCGTCGGGAATGCCGCCCGGCGCGTAGGCGATGCCATCGCGCGCGGCCAGCGCCGGCCGGAATTCGGACTCGTCGCTGTCGGTGGTCTCGTGCAGGTCGATGTGCATGCGCACCCGATCGCGTAGCGGCGCCACCAGGCGCAGCAGCGCGGCCGATTCCTGCGCCGGGCTGTCGGCGCGGAACGAACGGTTGGGATCCAGCGCATCGGCGTTCCAGCGGTGGATGCGCTCGTACGCCCACGGGCTCACGCACGGCGCCACCAGCACGTTGGCGCGGCCGGTGTAGTCCTCGGCATGCTGCTGGGCGAACTGCAGCGCGCCGTGCACGCCGCTGGTCTCGTAACCATGCACGCCGCCGGTGACCAGCATGCACGGCAAGGCGTCGTCCCAGTTGCGGCTGCGCAAGGCCAGCAGCGGATAGCGCTCCTGCGCGTACGCCAGTTCCCCGTACGCGACCACCTCCCACTGCCCGCGCAGGCCTTCGATGGCAGCGACCACCTCGTCCTGGTAGCTGCGCCGGCGCGGCTGACCCGCCAGCCAGGCCGCCTTCTCGGCGGCGCCCCAAGGCACGCCGGGGGTTCCGATCGGATAGAAGGCTGCGCTGGTCATGGTGCGGCTCCGCGTCGACAGGTGAGGGCGGCGACTGTAGCAAAGCGCATGGGCCGCGATGCGACATGTGCCATGAATGCAGCGCGCACGGCGCTCCCGAGCGGAAACGGATGCCGATCCCGCTTTCGTACGCTGTCGCCATGAATACGTATGTAGCGCGCGCATGTTGCGCCGCGATGCGCGCTTAGCATCCTCCGGCCGCACGCCAGCCCCGCGGCGACGTCATGCCCCTGTCCTGCAGGCGTCCTGCCTGCGCCCACGCACCGAGGAGATCGAACGATGCGCGTCCCATCCGCTGCAAATCGTCTGCTGCACCTGCACCGCTGGCGCAGCCTGCTGGTCGGCCTGCTGCTGCTCCTGGCCACCGCCAGCGCCCAGGCCGACGTCATCCTGCATGCCTTCAACTGGCCCTACGCCACCGTGGAAGCGCGTGCCGCGCAGATCGCCGCTGCCGGCTACCGCAAGGTGCTGGTGGCGCCGGCCTACCGCTCGCAGGGCGACGCCTGGTGGGCGCGCTACCAGCCGCAGGACATGCGTCTGATCGACAACCCGCTCGGCGACACCGACGCCTTCGCCAGCATGGTGCAGGCGCTGAAGGCGGTGGGCGTGGAAACCTATGCCGACGTGGTGCTCAACCACATGGCCAACGAAGCGGCCACGCGCTCGGACCTGAACTACCCGGGCAGCGCGGTGCTCGGCCAGTACGCCGCCAATCCGCAGCGCTATGCGTCGCTGCGACTGTTCGGCGACCTCTCGCAGAATTTCCTCAGCGCCAACGATTTCGGCCCGGCGCAATGCATCACCAACTACAACGACCCTTACCAGGTACGCACCTACCGCATCTGCGGCGGCGGCAACGATCCCGGCCTGCCGGATCTGGTCGGCAACGACTGGGTGGTGCAGCAGCAGCGCAACTACCTGCTGGCGTTGAAGGCGCTGGGCGTCACCGGTTTCCGCATCGATGCGGCCAAGCACATGACCTTCGACCATTTGAACAAGGTGCTCGATGCGCAGGTGCGCTCCGGGGTGATGGTGTTCGGCGAGGTGATCACCGGTGGCGGCAGCGGCAATTCCGACTACGACCAGTTCCTGGCGCCATACCTGCAGGCCACCCCGCACGCGGCCTACGACTTCCCGCTGTTCAACTCGGTGCGCAACGCCTTCGCCTACGGCGGCAGCATGGACCTGCTGGTGGATCCGGGCGCCTACGGCCAGGCGCTGCCCGGTGCGCGCGCGGTGACTTTCGCCATCACCCACGACATCCCCAACAACGCCGGCTTCCGCTACGCGATCATGGACCCGGTCGACGAGACCCTGGCCTACGCCTACCTGCTCGGCCGCGACGGCGGCGTGCCGATGGTGTACTCGGACAACAACGAGAGCGGCGACAACCGCTGGGTCAACGCCTACCAGCGCGACGACCTCAAGCGCATGGTCGGGTTCCACAACGCCGCACAGGGCCGCGACATGCAGGTGCTGGCGCACGGCGCCTGCTACCTGCTGTTCCGCCGCGGCGACCTGGGCATCGTCGGCATCAACAAGTGCGGCAATACCGTCACCGCCGCGGTACCGATGAACGGCAGCGTATTGCGCTGGAACGTCGACTACCCCGATGCGCTGGGTTCCGGCAGCGTGGTGCGTATTTCCAGCGGCAGCTACACCTTCAGTCTGCCGCCGCGGCAGGCGCGGATGTGGAAGCGCTGAGCCTGGGAGCGGACGCGGCGCGCCCACCGCCGCGCCGCGCGGGAAGCGCGTCGCCGCCCCCGGGCGACGCGGCGATCGCGCGGTCGCGACCTCTTGCACATCCATCCGGATGAAGAGATATACTCGCCACACCGCCCGCTGCGTTGCGCCCATGACCGCCATCAGCTTCGAGTTCTATCCGCCCAAGACCGACGAACAGCGCGCGCAGCTCGACCGCACCGCCGCGCGGCTCAAGGCCTACGCCCCGGAGTACGTCTCCTGCACCTTCGGCGCCGGCGGCTCGACCCTGAGCTACACCTCCGAGACCGTGCGCCACCTCAAGCAGCACCACCGTTTCGAGGCGGCGCCGCACCTGTCCTGCGTGGGCGGCAGCCGCGAGGAGATCCGCGAGTTGCTCAAGCTGTACCGCGCCATCGGCTGCCGCCGCCTGGTCGCGCTGCGTGGCGACCTGCCGTCGGGCATGGGCCACCCGGGCGACCTGCGCTATGCCGCCGACCTGATCGCCTTCATCCGCGCCGAGCACGGCGACGCCTTCCATCTGGAAGTGGGCGCGTATCCGGAGACGCACCCGCAGGCCCACGACGCGCTCAGCGACCTGCGCCACTTCAAGGCCAAGGTCGATGCCGGCGCCGATGCCGCCATCACCCAATACTTCTACAACGCCGACGCCTACTTCCACTTCGTCGACGCGGTGCGCAAGCTCGGCGTGCAGATCCCGATCGTGCCCGGCATCATGCCGATCTCCAACTTCAGCCAGCTGCGGCGTTTCTCCGAGCAGTGCGGCGCGGAAATCCCGCGCTGGATCGGCAAGCGCATGCAGGCCTACGGCGACGATGCCGAGGCCATCCGCGAGTTCGGCGCCGACGTGGTCGCCACCTTGTGCCAACGCCTGGTCGACGGCGGCGCCCCCGGGCTGCATTTCTATACGCTCAACCTGGCCAAGCCCACCACCAACGTCCTGGCACGTCTGCGCGGCGACGTCGCCGCCGGCTGAGTGTCGCGGCCGCTGGCCGAACGCTGGGATTGGGGATTCGGGATTAGGGATTGGTAACAGCGGCGCGCGGCCTCGCTTTGGCGAATCCCCAATCTCCAATCCCGAATCCCAGCGCTCGTAAGGCATTCGCTCCGCGGTCACACCGGCTGCGGCTACGCTGCGCCGATGCGCGCCCTTCCGCCGATATTGCTGCTCCTGTGCCTATGCGTGTTCGCCCCGCCTGCCATGGCGCAACGGGTGAACCGTTGCACCGGGCCCGACGGCACCACCGTGTTCAGCGATCGCCGCTGCGAGGACGTCGGCGCGATCGATCGCCTGCCGCCACCGGCCGCACCTGGCAATGTCGGCGGCAATGCCCGCGGCCTGGCACCGCCGCAGTGCGTGCGCCGGCTCAGCGTGCTGGTCCAGCAGATCCGCAGTGCCGTGGACGCCCGCGACGTCAACCGGCTATCGGCACTGTACTGGTGGAACGGCGTTTCCGACGACGGCGCGCAACGCATCTTCGACCGGCTGGAGGCGATCGTGCGCCGCCCCCTGGTCGCGATCGTGCCGGTGTTGCCGGAGACCGGCGGGACGACCGCTCCCGCAGCCGGTACGTCGTCGACAGCCGCGTCCGCGACAACGGCCACGTCGGCCGCGGCGGATGCCGACGGTGGCGAGGCACCATCGCGCCCGCATCCGACCGGCCTGCGCCTGCAGCAGACCCTCGCCGGCAGCATCACCCCCGCCTCCACCGTGCTGGACCTGCGCCGGCAGTACGACTGCTTCTGGATCAGTTTCTGAGGAGCCGGGAATGGGGAATGGGGATTGGGGAATCGCAACAGCGGCTTCCGCGTACGCGCCTCCCCCTTGCACAGGAGCGGCTTCAGCCTCGTTGGAGGATCACGGTGGGAGGGACTTCAGTCCCGACGCATTGCGCCATCGGAAGCACGCCACTTCGCACTTCGCGGCTGCATGACAGTTGACCAGGGGAAGCGGTTGCTTCCGCCCCACTCACGCCACATCGGCCGCCAGCGGCCACAGCCCGCGGATCGCGGCGATGCCCTGGCCGCCATGGCGGCGCGCCTCGGCGACGTGCGTCGACGCCAGGCCGCCGATCGGATAGATCGGCAGGGCGACCTGCTCGCGCAGGCGCTCGAACGCCTCCCAGCCCAGCGGCGCGGCGCCTGGGTGGCTGGCGGTGGGGGCCAGCGGCCCGACCACCGCGAAATCGCAGCCGATGCGCTGGGCCGCCTGCAATTCTTCAACGGTATGACAAGACGCCGCCACGGCCTGCCCGGCCGGCAACGGGCGCGCCTGCCACTGCGGCAACTGCTCCGCGCCCAGGTGCACGCCGACACCCAGTTCCTGTGCCAGCGCCACGTCGCGGTTGAGCAGCACCTGCGCGCCACGCGTCACGCACAGCGTCGCCGCGGTCCGCGCCAGCGGCGCCCACTGCTCGGCCGGCAGGCTGCGCGCACGTAACTGCACGCGGCGCACGCCGGCGTCCAGCGCGCGCTGCAGCGCCGCCAACCAGGGACCCGGCTCGGCCGGCTCCGGCGTCACCAGGTAGCAGGCGGGCTGGCGCAGCATCGCCACCACCGGCTGGTCGGCCGGCGGCATCGCGTAGCGGCCCAGCTTGTCGGCGCTCACCCAGGTCAGCGCCTGGCCCTCGCGGCCGCGCGGCGTGCCCTTCCACGCCGCCACCTGGCGCACTTCCAGGCGCAGCCGCTTGTCCGGGTAGCGCTGCGGCACTTCCATCAGCCACTCGCCGACGACGGCCTCGATGCCCAGTTCCTCCTGCAACTCGCGCACCAGCGCCTGCTCCGAGGTCTCGCCGGGCTCGCGCTTGCCGCCGGGAAATTCCCACAGGCCGGCGAGGTCGCGGCCCTCGGTACGGCGGGTCAGCAGGATACGGCCACGCGCATCGGTGATGACGCCGGCGACGACATGAATGGATCTGAGCGGTTCGGACATGGCGCAAGCTTGCCGTTTCCGGCAGCGCCAGCGCAATCAACCAGGGTCACATTGGCGCCGATCGGCTGTGGAGGGCAGCGACGCCCACGCAGCCAGGCAGTCCCAGGCGATGGCCTTTTTGGCGGCGCGCCACTGACGGCAGGCGCCTACCGCAGCAACGCCAGAGCGTCATCGAAAATGGCCGTGAGTGGGCGCTGGTCCGCCTGCAACGCTGCCCGGCGCGCGCCGCGCAACGCGCTGCGGCGGCGCGCATGGCGGTGATTGCCGCACTTCCACCACCGCCGCCCGCTCAGGCGCCCAGGCTGTGGCCGATCCGCCACAGCACGCCACCGGGGTCGTGCAGGGTGAAGTCGCGCATGCCCCAGGGACGGTCCCCGGGTTCGCCCAGGCGCGCGCCGTAACGGCCGGCCAAATCGGCTGCATGCAGCCGCCGCCACCAGGCGTCGGCGTCCTCCACCCACAGATGCAGCACGAGGTTGCGCGCCAGGCCCGCGTGGTAGAAATCCTGCAGCAGGAACGCGCAACGGTCGCCATGGCGGAAGCAGATCAGGCCGTCGCCGAGCGGCTCGGGCGCGAAGCCTACGTCGGCATAGAACCGCGCAGACAGCGCGAGATCCTGCGCCGGCACGAAGACCTTCAGTTCCAGGCTGGGCGAAGGCTCCACGGCAGGCCTACAGAGGCAATGGCGACATCGGCCAGCCTACGCGCCGCACGCACGATACGCCACGTCGGCAAGCGCATCGCTCCAAGCCCTTCCCAAAAACAGAATGCCCCGCGCAAGGCGGGGCTATTCGCAAACGCGTGATCGATCCGACACCTGCATCCGTCGCTCACTCCTTCACCGAAGGGAGTGCACCGGCTGACGTGCGGATGTGATGGCCGGCGCACCCGCACCCACAGCGTGCGACGCCGAATGCGGAGCCGCTGCGCGATTGCGCAGCGGTCCGCGCAACGCCAGGCTCAGCTCAGCTGGCCGTGGCAGTGCTTGTACTTCTTGCCGCTGCCGCAGGGGCACGGATCGTTGCGACCGACCTTCGGCGCTTCGCGGGTCACCTGCGCCACGGTCGGCGCACCCGCCTCGCCACGCTGCACCTGCTCGGCTTCCTCGTCGGCGCCGTAACCGCCGGCGTCCTGGTGCTGGAACTGCGCCTGGCGCAACTGCGCCTCCACCTGCTGGCGCTCCTGCGCTTCGAGCGCGGCCACTTCCTCCTCGCTGCGGATGCGCACCCGCGCCAGCAGGGTGACCACTTCGCGCTTGGCGTGCTCCAGCATCTCCGAGAACAGCTCGAAGGCTTCCTTCTTGTATTCCTGCTTGGGCTGCTTCTGCGCGTAGCCGCGCAGGTGGATGCCCTGGCGCAGGTAGTCCATGCGCGCCAGATGCTCCTTCCAGCTCTGGTCGAGCACGGTGAGCATCACGTGCTTCTCCAGCGCACGCATGGTCTCGCCGCCGATCGCCGATTCCTTCTCGCGGAAATGACGGTCCACTTCCTCGCGCACCTTCTCGACGATACCGTCCGCGTCCAGTTCCTCGTGGCGCTTGACCAGGTCGGTGATCGACAGCGACAGGCCGAGTTCGCTGGCCAGCGTGGCTTCCAGGCCCGGCAGGTCCCACTGGTCGTCCACCGAGTTCGGCGGCACGAAGCGCGACACGATGTCGTAGATCACGTCGTCGCGGATGCCGTCGACGTTCTCCTTGACCGACTCGGCGTCCAGCAGTTCGTCGCGCTGGGCGTAGATCACCTTGCGCTGGTCGTTGTTGACGTCGTCGAAGTCGAGCAGGTTCTTGCGGATGTCGAAGTTGTGCGCCTCGACCTTGCGCTGCGCCTTCTCGATCTGCCGGCTGACCAGCTTGTCCTCGATGACGTCGTCTTCCTTCATGCCCATCATGCGCATCGCCTTCTGCACCCAGTCCGAGGCGAAGATGCGCATCAGGTTGTCTTCCAGCGACAGATAGAACCGCGAGGAACCCGGGTCGCCCTGGCGGCCGGAACGGCCGCGCAGCTGGTTGTCGATACGCCGCGACTCGTGGCGCTCGGTGCCGATGATGTGCAGGCCGCCGGCGACCTTGACCGCGTCGTGGCGCTCCTGCCAGGCCGCCTTCAGGCGCGCGCGCGTCGCGTCGTCAAGCTCCTCGCCCAACGCATGCAGTTCGGCTTCCAGCGAGCCGCCGAGCACGATGTCGGTACCGCGGCCGGCCATGTTGGTGGCGATGGTCACCGCGCCCGGCTGGCCGGCGTTGGCGACGATCTGCGCTTCGCGCTCGTGCTGCTTGGCATTGAGCACCTCGTGCTTCACGCCCGCCTTGCGCAGGTGCTCGGACAGCATCTCCGAGGTCTCGATCGAGGTGGTACCGACCAGCACCGGCTGGCCACGCTTGGCGCAGTCCTCGATGTCGGCCAGCACCGCGTTGAACTTGCCCTGGCGGTTGAGGAACACCTGGTCCGGCCAGTCCTTGCGGATGGTCGGGCGGTTGGTCGGGATCACCACCACTTCCAGGCCGTAGATGCTCTGGAACTCGTAGGCTTCGGTATCGGCCGTACCGGTCATGCCGGACAGCTTCTTGTACATGCGGAACAGGTTCTGGAAGGTGATGCTGGCCAGCGTCTGGTTCTCGCGCTGCACCGGCACGCCTTCCTTCGCTTCCACCGCCTGGTGCAGGCCGTCGGACCAACGGCGGCCCGGCAGGGTGCGGCCGGTGAACTCGTCGACGATCACCACCTCGCCGTCGCGCACGATGTAATCGACGTCGCGCTGGTAGATCGCGTGTGCGCGCAGCGCCGCGTTGAGGTGGTGGACCACGCTCAGGTTCTGCGCGCCGTACAGGCGGTCTTCCTCGTCGGTGAGGATGCCGGCGGCGCGCAGCAGTTCTTCGGCGTGCTCCATGCCCGCTTCGGACAGGTGCACCTGCTTGCCCTTCTCGTCGACCCAGAAGTCGCCCTCGCCCTCTTCCGACTCCTGCTTGACCAGCTGCGGCACGATGCGGTTGACGCGGATGTACAGCTCCGGAGATTCGTCGGCCGGGCCGGAGATGATCAGCGGGGTGCGCGCTTCGTCGATCAGGATCGAGTCGACCTCGTCGACGATGGCGTAGTTGAGGCCGCGCTGGAAGCGATCGGCCTTGGACAGCGCCATGTTGTCGCGCAGGTAGTCGAAGCCGAATTCGTTGTTGGTGCCGTAGGTGATGTCGGCGGCGTAGGCGGCGTGCTTGTCGCTGTGCGGCATGCCCGGGTACACCACGCCCACGCTCAGGCCCAGCCAGTTGTACAGCTTGCCCATCTGCGCGGCGTCGCGGCGCGCCAGGTAGTCGTTGACGGTGACCACGTGCACGCCCTTGTCTTCCAGCGCGTTGAGGTACACCGGCAGCGTCGCGACCAGGGTCTTGCCTTCGCCGGTGCGCATTTCCGCGATCTTGCCCAGGTGCAGGACCATGCCGCCGATCAACTGCACGTCGTAGTGGCGCATGCCCAGCACGCGTCGGCTGGCCTCGCGGCACACCGCGAACGCTTCCGGCAGTACCTTGTCCAGGGTCTCGCCGCCGGCGATGCGCCCACGCAGTTCCGGGGTCTTGGCCTGCAGCTGCTCGTCGGAGAGCTGCTCCATCTCCGGCTCCAGCGCATTGATCTTGGCGACGATACGGTGGAGCTGGCGCAGTTGGCGCTCGTTGCGGCTACCGAAAACGCGAGTAAGCAGACTGTTGATCATTGAAGGAACCGGTTGGAAAGGAACGCCTCGACGGCCCGATCCCCAGGGAATCGACGGGCCGCAAACGAAACAGGGCGCGAGGCGCCCTGTCGATGGCAAAGCACATTGTAGCTTGGGGCGGCGCCCGACGATTCAAGCGCCGGCACGCCAGCCCCCGCGCGGCTCAGCCACGGCCGCGGCGGCCCACCGGAATGGCGCCATCGCCGAGGAACTTGGCCGGGTTCACCACCACCCCGTCCTTCCAGACCTCGAAATGCACGTGGGCACCGGTGGAACGGCCGGTGGAACCGGCCTTGGCCACTTCCTGGCCGACCCGCACCAGGTCGCCGACCTTCACCGACAGCCGCGAATTGTGCGCGTAGCGGGTGACATAGCCGTTGCCGTGGTCGACCTCGACCACATTGCCGTAGCCGCCGCGCACGCCGGCGTAGCTGACCACGCCGTCGGCCACCGCCAGCACCGGGTCGCCGACGTTGGCGTGGAAGTCGATGCCCTTGTGGTTGCCGGTGCCGCGGCCGAACGGATCGGCGCGGCCGCCGAAGGCCGAGGTGATGTAGCTGTTGCGGATGGGCATCCGCGAGGGCACCGCGTTCTGGTCCAGCTGGTGGTCGAACAGCAGCGATTCGAGCACCGACAGCTGCTGGCCGGAGGTAGCGAACTGCTGCTGCAGCCCGTCCAGTTCCTTGCCGAGCTGCTGCGCGGGCATGTCGTGGCTGGGCTCGTCGTCGCCGCCACCGACGCCGACCGGCTGGTCGAAATCGAACTCGCCGTCCTGCAGCTTGCCCATGCGGGTCAGGCGATCGCCGAGCGCGTTGAGCCGGGTCGCCTGCGCCTGCAGTTCGCCCAGCCGCGCCGCCAGGGCGTTGACCTGGGTCTGCGCGTCGCGGCGCACCTGCGCCAGTTCCTGGTCCTGCCGCTCGAGCTTGGCGCGCATCTGCGCCGAACCACCCCATCCGGCTGCGGCGCTGACGCCGATGCCGAGTACCATGCCGAGGCCGAGCACCGCACCGAGCGCGGCGAGGGGGCGACGATCGGCGAATTCGCGCAATCGCCACGGCAATGTCTTGACCCCCTTTTCACTGGAACGGATTACGATCTTCTTGAACGTCATATGAGTTTTCATGTCTAAGCGAAAGTCCGGCGAAGGCCATACCGCCACGCCGCAGCCGGCGCTGGACGCCGCACTGGCGGACAAGGCGGGCGACCCGTTGCGCCGCGCCCTGTGGCTCGACGCGCTGGACCGGCAGTTACGCCCCCATTTGCCGCCGAACCTGGCGCCCCGTTGCCGGTTGGCCAATGTGAACGGCGAACAGCTCGTTTTTCTCGTTGAGTCTCCGGTCTGGCACGCCCGGGTCAGGCTGGCCGAGGCCGACATCCTTGCTGCGGCCCGTTCCCTCGGGCTGAAAGCCACCAAAGTGACCGTCAAGACTGCGACTGCGCCCGCGCATTCCCCAATGCATCAGGCAAGAAGCACGCCGGCTCCGGTTTCTGCGGCCACGCACAAGGGGTTGCGCGAGGCCCTGGCTTCCCTGCAGGACGTCGTCTCCGCGACGCCCGATGCGACCACGGGCTCCGACCGTGGCCGTCGACGTACGTAGACACGCACGCCGCGACCGACGCATCCTAGCGGGCGTCGGGCGCGAGGTCGTTACCGATTCGTTAAATCGGCGTTAAGGGGAGAAGAAGGAACGGCCGATTGCCGATTCCGTGATACCCACCCGGCCGTCACCGGGTTGAACGGTTCAGGCGTAAGCCGCCGCCCCGTAAGCCACCGGCGCCTGCTGCGCGGCGGATTCGAAGCTGACCCACTCCCAGGCCGCCTGTTCGGCGAGCAGGGCACGGACCAGCTTGTTGTTCAGTGCGTGGCCGGACTTGTAGCCCTCGTAGGCGCCGAGGATGGCACCGCCGGCGAGGTACAGGTCGCCGATCGCATCGAGGATCTTGTGGCGCACGAACTCGTCGGCGTAGCGCAGGCCGTCGTCGTTGAGCACACGGAACTCGTCGAGCACGATGGCATTGTCCATCGAACCGCCGAGGCCGAGATTGCGCTCGCGCATGTACTCCAGGTCGCGCATGAAGCCGAAGGTGCGCGCGCGGGAGATTTCCTTGATGTAGGCCATCGTCGAGAACTCGATCTCCTGGCGCGACTGCTTGGCCGGGATCATCGGGTGGTCGAACTGGATGGTGAAACCGAGCTTGTAGCCGCCGTCGTAGGGCACGAAACGGGCGATCTTGTCGCCGTCGCGCACTTCCACTTCGCGCTTGATGCGGATGAAGCGCTTGGCCTTGTCCTGCTCGACGATGCCCGCCGACTGCAGCAGGAACACGAACGGACCGGCCGAGCCGTCCATGATCGGCAGTTCGGCCGAGGACAGTTCGACGATGGCGTTGTCCACGCCGAGGCCAGCCATCGCCGACATCAGGTGCTCCACCGTCTGGATCTTGGCCTGGCCGCGGCTCAGGCCGGTGCACAGCGTGGTCTCGGTGACCAGTTCGGCATCGGCCGGCACGTCCACCGCCGGATCCAGGTCCACGCGTCGGAACACGATGCCGTGGTCGGCCGGTGCGGGGCGCAGGGTCATGTAGACCTTGTCGCCGCTGTGCAGGCCCACGCCGGTGGCGCGGATCGTGTTCTTGAGGGTGCGTTGCTGGGTCATGGCAGACAGTCTGGGAACGTCTGTTCGCACGGGAACTGAACAGACAACGAGAATATCACGCGTTTAGCTAAATTTTAACAAAGCGGTCACAGCATCCCATCGGTGCAACGCTGGCCCGTGCCGGCGTCGCGGTCGCAAAAACCTGCCGGGTCGCGGGGACCCGGCAGCAAGGGACACGGCGCGCCGGCCAGGGAGGCGCTCCTGGACGGCGGTGTTGCGGGCCGGCGCGAACGCCGGCCGATGACGCATCGACCTCAGTCGGCCTGGCGGCGCAGAAACGCCGGGATGTCCAGGTAGTCGCTCGGCAGGTCGGCCGCGGCCGGCGCCGGGGCGGACGCCGCGGTGCTCATCGACTCGCCGCTCGGACGGCGCAGGCCCAGGCCCATCGCACCGCCGACCGCCTTGGACACGGCATCGCCGCCGTGCTCGAAGTCGCCGAACTCCGGCTGGCCGGTGGTGGCGTTGCGCACCAGCTTGATCGGCGCACGCTGCTCCGGACGCTGCGACTGGCGCGACACCGCGCGGTTCAGGCCGGTGGCGACCACGGTCACCCGCACTTCGTCCTGCATGTCCGGATCCAGCACGGTGCCGACCACCACGGTGGCGTCCTCGGAGGAGAAGCCTTCGATGGTGCGGCCGATCTCGTCGAACTCGGCCATGGTGAAGTCCGGGCCGGCGGTGATGTTGACCAGGATGCCGTTGGCGCCGGCCAGGTTGACGTCGTCCAGCAGCGGGTTCTGGATCGCGGCCTCGGCGGCGGCCTGCGCGCGGTCGTCGCCGCGGGCCGAGCCGGTGCCCATCATCGCCAGGCCCATTTCCGACATCACGGTGCGCACGTCGGCGAAGTCGACGTTGATCAGGCCCGGACGCACGATCAGGTCGGCGATGCCCTGCACCGCGCCCTGCAGCACGTCGTTGGCGGCGCGGAACGCCTGGATCATGGTGGCGTTGCGGCCGAGCACGGTGATCAGCTTTTCATTCGGAATGGTGATCAGCGAGTCGCAGTGCTGGCTCAGTTCCTCGATGCCCTTCAGCGCCACCTGCATGCGGCGGCGGCCTTCGAACGGGAACGGCTTGGTGACCACGGCCACGGTCAGGATGCCCATTTCCTTGGCCAGCTGCGCCACCACCGGCGCGGCGCCGGTGCCGGTGCCGCCGCCCATGCCGGCGGTGATGAACACCATGTCCGCGCCCTGCAGCGCGTCCATGATGCGCTCGCGGTCTTCCAGCGCGGCCTGGCGGCCGACTTCCGGGTTCGCGCCCGCGCCCAGGCCCTTGGTGACGTTGGTGCCGAGTTGCAGCTGCAGCTTGGCGCCGCAGTTCTTGATCGCCTGCGAGTCGGTGTTGGCGGTGATGAACTCCACGCCGTCCACGCTGCTGCTGACCATGTGCGCGACCGCGTTGCCGCCGCCGCCGCCCACGCCGACCACCTTGATCACTGCATTGGGTGCCATCTTTTCAATCAGTTCGAAATGCGCCATGTCCGTTTCCTCTTTGAGCCGTGAATGGGGAATCGGGAATGGGGAATCGGATCGCTCCGTTCGCTGTCCCGACACCCGCATTTCGGCGAGTGTTGTTGTTTGGAAGCTGGGAATGGGGAATCGGGAGTGGGGAATCGCAACAGCGCGTCTCCAGCCCGGGACCCTTTCCTCAGCGGAATTGCAAAAAAACCACGCCTACCTACCTTCTCTCACCGCTCTCCACCGATCTCACCGCAGCACTGCCTTTGCCTTTGCTTTTGCTCTTACCCATTCCCAATTCCCGATTCACCATTCCCGGCCCTCAAAACTCGCCGCGATACCAGTTCTTCAATTTCTTGAACAAGCTGCCGGCGCGGCCGGTCGGCAGCGACGGGCGGCGCGGGTGTTCGATCTGGCTGCCCATCAGCAGCAGGCCCACGCCGGTGGCGTGCACCGGGTTGCCGACGACTTCGCCCAGGCCGGTGACGTGCTGGGGAATGCCCACGCGCACCGGCATCTGCACCATTTCCTCGGCCAGTTCGACCACGCCTTCCATCTTCGAGGCGCCGCCGGTCAGCACCATGCCGGCGCGCACCAGTTCCTCGAAGCCGGAGCGGCGCAGTTCGGCCTGCACCATCTCGAAGATTTCCTCGTAGCGGCCCTGCACCGCTTGCGCCAGCGAATGGCGCGGCATGCGCCGCGGCGGGCGGTCGCCGACGCTGGGCACCTGGATGCTTTCTTCGGCGGTGGCCAGCTGCGCCAGCGCGCAGGCGTAGCGCACCTTGATCTGCTCGGCTTCCGGGGTCGGCGTGCGCAGCATGTGCGCGATGTCGTTGGTGACGTGATCGCCGGCGATCGGCAGCGAGGCCGTGTGGCAGATCGCGCCCTGCACGAACACCGCCAGGTCGGTGGTGCCGGCGCCCATGTCCACCAGCACCACGCCCAGCTCGCGCTCGTCGGCGGTCAGCACCGCCACCGAGGACGCAAGCGAGGACAGGATCAGGTCGTCCACCTGCAGGCCGCAGCGCTGCACGCACTTGCTGATGTTGGCCGCGGCCGACTGCGCGCACACCACCAAGTGCGCGTGCACCTCCAGGCGCACGCCGGTCATGCCGACCGGGTTGCGGATGCCTTCCTGCGAATCGTCCAGCACGTACTCGCGCGGGATCGCGTGGAGGATGCGCTGGTCGGCCGGGATCGCCACCGCCTTGGCCGCTTCCAGCACGCGGTCCAGGTCGTTCCAGGTCACCTCGCCGTCGCGGATCGGCACGATGCCCGGCGAGTTCTTGCACTGCACGTGGTTGCCGGAGATCGACGCGTACACCGAGCGGATCTCGCAGCCGGCCATCAGCTCGGCTTCCTCGATCGCGCGCTGGATCGACTGCACGGTGGATTCGATGTCCACGACCACGCCGCGCTTGAGCCCGCGCGACTCGTGCGAACCGATGCCGATCACCTCGATCGGGTTGCCGGGCGAGTATTCGCCGACCA
Source organism: Xanthomonas sontii (assembly GCF_040529055.1). Lineage (NCBI taxonomy): Bacteria > Pseudomonadati > Pseudomonadota > Gammaproteobacteria > Lysobacterales > Lysobacteraceae > Xanthomonas > Xanthomonas sontii. The sequence goes on from NZ_CP132342.1 coordinate 4,923,168, forward strand.
GCGCGACGACCTTGGAGGTGCCGATGTCCAGTCCAACGATGAGGGATTTGTCGCCTTTGCGGTTCATGTCTTGGAGCCGGGAATAGAGAATCGGGAATGGGGAAGGGAGAAGAGCGGGCTCTCGCGATGGGATGGAGGGTCGGCCAGTGCCGCGTGCCGCGCGGGCTGGGCCGGCGCCGCGGGCTTCTTCTCCTTGCCCGGCTCCTTACTCGGCTCTTTGCTCTCGGGTACCCATGCCACGGTGAATCCGTTGGTGTAGCGCAGATCGGCGCGCGCCAGCGGCGGCTGGCCCGGCTGCAGCAACTGCGGCAGCACCCGGGCGAAGCGCTCCAGGCGCGCGCGCGCGTCGTCGCGGCCGACCACCACCTGCACGCCGTTGCCCAGCGCCAGCGACCAGCTGCCGCGCGCGTCCAGTGCCACGCCCTGCACCGGCAGGCCGACCGGCGCGAACAGTGCGCGCGAGGTGTTGTACAGCGCGACCACGTCGGCGGCCTTGGCGTCCGGGCCGGCCAGATGCGGCAGCGCCACGTCGCGCAGTTCGTTGGGCAGGGCGAAGATGCGGCCCTGCTCGGACAGCATGCGGTCCGCACCCCAGCGTGCGAACGGGCGGTGTTCGACGACGCGCACTTCCAGCACGTCCGGCCAGCGCTTGCGCACGCGCGCACTCTCGACCCACGGCAGGCGCTCGATCGCGTCCTGCGCATCCTGCAGGCGCACCGCGAAGAAACCACGGCGCGCATACGGCAGCACCACCTGGCGCAACTGCTCGGCGGACACGCGCTTGAAATCGCCGCTCACCTGCAGCCGGCTCAGCGGCCAGCGCTCGGCCCCGACCCAGCCGTTGAGCACGGCCACGATCGGCAGCGCGACCAGGGCCAGCGCCAGCAGCCAGGCGAGGATGCGCAGGGAGGCGTTCATGCGCGCACCTTCCGGTGCGCGGGAATGGGGAATCGGGAATGGGGAATGGGCAAGGCACAAGCGGCCGCGCACGCGGCACCGCTCTTGCCCATTCCCGATTCCCGATTTCCGATTCCCGGCGTCACAGCGTCTGCTCCAGGATGCGCCAGCACAGGCCGGCGAAATCCACACCGAGCTGCGCCGCGGCCTTGGGCACCAGCGAGTGGCTGGTCATGCCCGGGGCGGTGTTGACCTCGATCAGTTGCAGGCCGCGCACGCGGTCGCGCATCACGTCCACGCGGCCCCAGCCGCTGCAGCCGGCCGCGGCGAAGGCCTGCAGCGCGAGCTGGCGGATCTGGGTCTCGTCCTCGCCCTGCATGCCCGGGCACAGGTACTGGGTGTCCTCGGCGATGTACTTGGCGTGGTAGTCGTACCAGTCGCCGGCGGGGACGATGCGGATCGACGGCAGCGCGACGTCGCCGAGGATGCCGACGGTGTACTCCTCGCCCTGCACCATCTGCTCCATCAGCAGTTCGCCGCGGTAGTCGGCGGCGAAGGCGCGCACCGGCGCCAGGTCGGCCTCGGACAGCACGCGGAACACGCCGACGCTGGAGCCTTCGCAGGCGGGCTTGACGAACAGCGGGTAGCCCAGCGCGGCGGCGGCCGCGGCCAGGTCGGCCTGGGCGTCGATGCGGGCGAAGCCCGGGGTCGGCAGGCCGGCGGCGATCCACACCTGCTTGGTGCGGATCTTGTCCAGGGTCAGCGCGCTGCCGAGCACGTCGGGGCCGGTGAACGGCACCTGCAGCGCGCGCAGCAGGCCCTGCAGCACGCCGTTCTCGCCGTCGCCGCCGTGCAGGATGTTGAACACGCGATCGACTTCGCCGGCGCGGATGCGCTCGAGCAAGGCGGGAATGCCGTCCACCGGCTGCGCGTCGACGCCGCGGCTGCGCAGCGCCTCGAGTACGTTGGCGCCGGAGTTCAGCGACACCTCGCGTTCGCTGGACGTGCCGCCGAGCAACACGGCGACGCGGCCGAACGCGGCCGGGTCGGTGACGCGCGGCGGCGGCAGGGTCTGCGCGCTCATGCGTCGGCTCCGCCGGCGAAGCCATGCTGGGCGATGTGCTGGGCCACGTAACCGATGTCGCCCGCGCCCATCATCAGCAGCAGGTCGCCGTCCTGCAGCACGTCCGGCAGCACGCTGTCGAGTTCGCCGACCTGGCCGACCACCACCGGTTCGCTGCGGCCGCGCGCGCGGATCGCGCGCGCCAGCGAGCGCGCGTCTGCGCCCGGGATCGGCGCCTCGCCGGCCGGGTAGACCTCGCTGAGCACCAGCGCGTCCACTTCCGACAGCACCGCGGCGAAGGCGTCGAACTGGTCGCGGGTGCGGCTGTAGCGATGCGGCTGGAACGCGACCACCAGGCGCTTGTCCGGCCAGCCGCCGCGGGCGGCGGCGAACACCGCGGCCAGCTCGCGCGGGTGGTGGCCGTAGTCGTCGACCACGCGCACGCGCGCGCCGCCGGCGGTGGTCACTTCGCCCAGGTCGTTGAAGCGGCGGCCGATGCCGGCGAAGCTCTGCAACGCGCTGGCGATCGCCTCCGGCCCCACGCCCAGTTGCCAGCCGATGGCGGCGGCGGCCAGCGCGTTGAGCACGTTGTGGCGGCCCGGCAGCGCCAGGGTCACCGGGATGCTGCTGCCTTCGGGCAGGCGCAGGGTGAAGCGCATGCGCGGGCCGTCCTGGACCACGTCCTCGGCGCGCACGTCGGCGTTCTCGCTGAGGCCGTAGCTCATCACGTGGCGCGGGGTCTTCGCCGCCAGTGCGGCCACTTCCGGATCGTCGATGCACAGCACCGCCAGGCCGTAGAACGGCAGGCGCTGCAGGAACTCGGCGAACGCCGCCTGGACCCGGGCGAAGTCGTTGCCGTAGTTCTCCAGGTGATCGGCATCGATGTTGGTGATGACCGAGATCAGCGGGTTCAGGCGCAGGAAGCTTCCGTCGCTCTCGTCGGCCTCGGCCACCAGCCACTGGCCGCCACCGAGCTTGGCGTTGGCGCCGGCGGCGAGCAGTTGCCCGCCGATCACGAAGGTCGGGTCCAGCCCGCCTTCGCTGAGCACCGCCGCGGCCAAGCTGGTGGTGGTGGTCTTGCCGTGGGTGCCGGCCACCGCGATGCCGCGGCGGAAGCGCATCAGTTCGGCGAGCATCGCCGCGCGCGGCATGATCGGAATGCGCTGGCTGCGCGCCTCCATCAGTTCCGGGTTGTCTTCGCGGATCGCGCTGGACACCACCACGCAGTCGGTACCGAGCACGTTGGCCGCCGAGTGCCCGCGCATCACCCGCGCGCCGAGCTTGACCAGGCGCCGGGTCGCCGCGTTGTCGGCGTTGTCCGAGCCGGAGACCTCATAGCCCAGGGTCAGCATGACCTCGGCGATACCGCTCATGCCGGTGCCGCCGATGCCGACGAAGTGCACGCGCGGGAACGCACGGACCAGATCACCGGTGTCGTGGAGGCGGCGGATCATTGCTGGCCTCCTGCGGAGGCGGGAATGGGGAAACGGGAATCGGGAATTGGAAGAAGCGCGGCGGCTGCAGCGATCCGTGCCTGCCGCGTGTTCGTGTCTGCGTGTGTCACTGCGTGATTCTGCCCTTGATTGTGCTTGTACCCATTCCCCATTCCCGGTTCTCCATTCCCGGCTTCTTCCAAAACGATGTCCGCAATCCGCTCGGCCGCATCCGGCTTGGCCAGCTGGCGCGCGGCCTCGGCCATGACCAGGCGCTGCGCCGGCTGCGCCAGCAGGTCGCGCAGCACGCGCTGCAGGTGGCCGGCCAGGGCATCGTCCTGCTTCAGCAGCACGGCGGCGCCGCGCTCGACCAGGTATTCGGCGTTGCGGGTCTGGTGGTCGTCGACGGCGGCGGCGAACGGCACCAGCACGCTGCCGATGCCGACCGCGCACAGTTCGGCCAGGGTCGAGGCGCCGGCGCGGCACACCACCAGGTCGGCCCAGGCGTAGGCGGCGGCCATGTCGCCGATGAAGGCTTCGACGCTGGCGGCGACGCCGGCGTCGGCGTAGGCGCGCGCGGCTTCCTCACGCAGCGCTTCGCCGCACTGGTGGCGCACCTCGACGGCCGTGCCGAGCGCGGCCAGCGCCTGCGGCAGCGCCTGGTTGAGCACGCGTGCGCCCTGGCTACCGCCCAGCACCAGCAGCCGCGGCGCGCCGTGGCGCGCGGCCAGGCGCTGCGCCGGCGGCGCCAGCGCGGCGATCTCGGCGCGCACCGGGTTGCCCACCGCTTCCTCGCGCGTGGCGAAGCTGCCGGGGAAGCCGGTCAGCACGCGCCGCGCGACCCGCGCCAGCACCTTGTTGGTCAGGCCCGGCGCGCGGTTCTGTTCGTGCACCAGCAGCGGCAGCTTGAGCAGGCGCGCGGCCAGGCCGCCGGGACCGGCCGCGAAGCCGCCGAAGCTGATCACCGCGCGCGGCGCCCGCCGGCGCAGCACGAAGCCGGCGGCGCGCACCGCGCGCATCACCCGCACCGGCGCGCCGAACAGGGCCAGCGCGCCCTTGCCGCGCAGCCCGCCGATCTCGATGGTGTCCAGCTCGATGCCGTGCTCCGGCACCAGCCGCGTTTCCATGCGCCCGGCCGCGCCCAGCCATACCACCGGCACGCCGCGCGCGCGCAGCACCTTGGCCACGGCCAGCGCTGGGAAGATGTGCCCGCCGGTGCCGCCAGCGAGGATCATCACCGGACGACCGCCCTGCACCGCGCTCATCCGAGCCTCCCGAAGGTGGGTTCGACGCGCGGCTGCATGCGGCTGGTGCCGCGCCCCGGGGCGCCGCCCTGGATCGCCGCGGCGACCGCGCTGGCGCTGGCCTCGCGCGCGGCGTGCAGGTCCTCGGCGTTGTCCACGGTCTGCTTGACCGGCATCGCCGCGTCGCTGCGTACCAGTGCCACCTGGCGCTCGGCGCGGTTGAGTTCGTAGGACACGCGCAGCAGCAGCCCCATCGCCACGCAGGTCATCAGCACGCTGGAACCACCGGCGGAGATCAGCGGCAGGGTCAGGCCCTTGGTCGGCAGGATGCCCAGGTTCACGCCGACCGAGACGAAGCTCTGCAGGCTGATCCACAGGCCGATGCCGAAGGCGATGTAGCCGGAGAAGTGACGCTTCATCTCGACGCAGCGCATGCCCAGCCAGAACGCGCGGCCGACCAGCAGCGCGTACAGCGAGATGATCAGGCACACGCCGACGAAGCCCAGTTCCTCGGCGATGACCGAGAAGATGAAGTCGGTGTGCGCTTCCGGCAGGTAGTTGAGCTTCTGCACCGAACCGCCCAGGCCGACCCCGAACAGTTCGCCGCGACCCACCGCCATCAGCGCGTTGGACAGCTGGTAGCCGGAGCCGAGCTGGTCGGCCCACGGATCGAGGAAGGAGGTGATGCGGCGCAGGCGGTACGGCTCGAGGATCGCGATGAAGGCGAACACCGGCAGGCCGATCACGATCGGCATCGACATGCGCGGCAGGTTCACCCCGCCCAGCACCAGCATGCCGGCGGTGATCGCCAGCAGCAGCGTGGAGGAACCGAAGTCCGGCTGCAGCAGCAGCAGGCCGACCAGCGCCACCGCCACACCCAGCGGCTTGAGCATCGCCGGCCAGGTCGCGTTGACCTCGTCGCGGAAGCGCACCAGGTAGCTGGACAGCCACACGATGTACAGCACCTTCACCGCTTCCACGGTCTGGAAGCGCGAGATGCCCAGGTTGATCCAACGCCGCGCGCCGTTGACGGTGCTGCCCAGGCCCGGCACGAACACCACCAGCAGCAGGCCGAAACAGGCCAGCAACAGCAACTGGTTGTACTGCTCGATGTTCTTCAGCTCGGTGCGCATCGCCCAGATCGCCAGGCCGACACCGCCGGCCAGGAACAGCAGGTGACGGCTCAGGTAGTAGAACGGGCTGGTGGTCAGCTCGATCGAGCTGGAGCCGACCATGACCACGCCCAGCGACGCCAGCGCCACCGCGGCGCCGAGCAGCCACGGGTCGTAGCGGCCACCGATGGCCTCCAGGCGGGTCGCTTGGCGGGCGGGGTCGTTCATCAGCGCACCTTCAACGTGGCCAGGCCGACCAGCACCAGCACCACCGAAATGATCCAGAAGCGCACGATCACCCGCGGCTCCGGCCAGCCCTTCAGCTCGAAGTGGTGGTGGATCGGCGCCATGCGGAACACGCGCTTGCCGGTGAGCTTGAACGAGGCGACCTGGATCATCACCGACAGCGTCTCGATGACGAACACGCCGCCCATGATCACCAGCACCAGTTCCTGGCGCACGATCACCGCGATGGTGCCCAGCACCGCGCCCAGCGCCAGCGCGCCGATGTCGCCCATGAACACCATCGCCGGGTAGGTGTTGAACCACAGGAAGCCCAGGCCCGCGCCGGCGATCGCCGCGCAGATGATGATCAGTTCGCCGGCGCCGGGAATGGTCGGGATCTTCAGGTAGGCCGAGAACACCGCGTTGCCCGAGGCATAGGCGAACACGCCCAGCGCGCAGGCCACCAGCACCGTCGGCATGATCGCCAGGCCGTCCAGGCCGTCGGTCAGGTTGACCGCGTTGGAGAAGCCGACGATCCAGAAGTAGGCGATGGCCACGAAGCTGATCCCGGCCAGCGGCAGCGCGATCGACTTGAACATCGGGATGTAGAAGGTGATCGCCGCCGGCACGTCGGCGGTGTAGTACAGGAACAGGCCCGCGGCCAGGCCGAAGATCGACTGCAGCAGGTACTTCCAGCGCGACTTCAGCCCGTTCGGGTCGCGGCGCACGATCTTGATCCAGTCGTCGTACCAGCCGATCACGCCGAACGCCAGCATCACCGCCAGCACCAGCCACACGTAGCGGTTGCGCAGGTCGCCCCACAGGAGCACCGACAGCAGCACGGTGAGCAGGATCAGCGAGCCGCCCATGGTCGGGGTGCCGGCCTTGGAGAAGTGGGTCTGCGGGCCGTCCTGGCGGATCGGCTGGCCGCCCTTGAACTGCGCCAGCTTGCGGATCACCGCCGGGCCCAGCCACAGCGACAGGAACAGCGAGGTCAGCGCCGCGAGGATGCCGCGGAAGGTCAGATAGCCGAACAGCCCGAACATGCTTTCGAGCTGCTGCAGCCAGCGGGCGAGTTCAAGCAGCATGCGGCGCCTCCTGTGCCTGGTTCAGCAGCGCGCGGACCACGGTGTCCATGGCGCTGCCGCGCGAGCCCTTGATCAGGAGCGTGGCCGGGACCCGGGACCCGGGACCCGGGACCCGTGGGAGCGCGCCATCGGACAGCGCGCTGGTGTTGTCATGCATCTGCTTCACTTCCTGCTCTTGATCCTGCTCTTGCCGATTCCCGGCTCCCGATTCCCGATTCCCGGCCACCGCGGCCAGATCGCGCTGCAGCGCCTCGATCAGCGCCGCATGGCTGTCGAAGACGCGGCCGTTCTCGCCGAACGCCTGCGCGGCGTGGGCGCTGAGCGGGCCGAGCGCGTACAGCCGGGTCAGCCCGGCATCGCGCGCGCGGCGTCCGCCGCTGGCATGCAGCGCCTCGGCGCCGGCGCCGAGTTCGCGCATGTCGCCCAGCACCAGCCAGCGCTCGCCGCCGGCCGCGGCCAGGGCGTCGATCGCCGCGGCCAGCGAACCGGGGTTGGCGTTGTAGCTGTCGTCGATCAGCACCGCGCCGTTGGGCAGCGCGTGGGTGATCTGCCGGCCCGGCACCGGCTGCACCTGCGCCAGGCCGGCGGCGATGCGCGCCGGCGCCACGTCCAGCGCCAGCGCCAGCGCGGCGGCGGCCAGGGCGTTCTGCAGGTTGTGCCGGCCCGGCAACGGCAGCGTCGCCTCGACGTCGCCGCGCGGGGTGGTCAGCACGAACTGGGTACGGTCGGCGGCCATGCGGACCTGCGCGGCACCGACCTCGGCGCCCGGCTGCAGGCCGAAGCGCAGCACCTGCGGCCGCGCCTCGCCGCTCGCCAGGCGCTGCTCGAACCACAGGCCGAAGGCGTCGTCGGCATTGATCACCGCGGTGCCGTCGGCCGGCAGCGCGGTGTAGATCGCGCCCTTGGTCTGCGCCACGCCGAGCAGGCTGCCCATGCGCTCCAGGTGCGCAGCGGCGATGTTGTTGACCAGCGACACCTGCGGCGGCGCAATGTCGGTGAGATAGGCGATGTCGCCCGGCTTGCCGGCGCCCATCTCGTAGATCGCGTAGTCGGCGTCGTCCGGCGCCTCGATCACCGCCAGCGGCAGGCCGATCTCGTTGTTGCGGTTGCCGGGATTGGCGTAGACGCTGCCGCCGTCGATGCGGCAGGCATGCTGCAGGATCGCCAGCAGCAGCGCCTTGACGCTGGTCTTGCCGTTGCTGCCGGTGATCGCGGCCACGCGGGTGGCACGGCCACGCTGCATGCCGGCGGCGATCCGCGCCAGCGCCAGCTGGGTGTCGGCGACGACGATCTGCGGCAGTTCGATCTGCGGCTGCACGCGCTCCACCAGCAGCGCGCTGGCGCCGCGCGCGGCGGCGTCGGCGACGAAGGCGTGGCCATCGAAACGCTCGCCGCGCAGCGCCACGTACAGGCTGCCGGCGGCCAGGCTGCGGGTGTCGTGACTGATCGCATCGATCGCCACGTCGTCGCCGTGCAGCTCGGCGCCGGCCCAGTGCGCGATCATCGACAACGGCAGGCGCTTCATCGGGCCGCCTCCGCCGCATGCGCGCGCAGGGCCTGCGCAGCGACCTCGGTGTCGTCGAACGGATGGCGCACGCCGGCGATCTCCTGGTACGGCTCGTGGCCCTTGCCGGCGATCAGCACGATGTCCTCGGCGCCGGCGTCGGCGACCGCCATGGCGATCGCCTGCGCGCGGTCGCGCTGTACCTGCACCGCCTGCATGCCGTCGAAACCGGCCACGATGTCGGCGACGATACGGTCGCCGTCCTCGCCACGCGGGTTGTCGTCGGTGACCACCACGCGCTCGGCCAGGCGCTGCGCGATCGCCGCCATCTGCGGGCGCTTGCCGGTGTCGCGCTCGCCGCCGCAGCCGAACACGCAGGTGATGCGGCCCTGCGCGTGCGCGCGCAGGCTCTGCAGCGCCTGTTCCAGCGCGTCGGGCGTATGCGCGTAGTCGACCACCACCAACGGTTCCGCGCCGTTGCCGCCGAGCCGGTTCATGCGCCCGCGGATCGGCTGCAGCTGCGCCAGGGTGGCGGCGATGCGCACCGGCGCCACGTCCAGCGCGTGCAGCGCGCCGGCCACGGCCAGCAGGTTGTCGACGTTGAAACGGCCCAGCAACGGCGACTGCAGCGGATGCCGCTCCTCGCCGATCGCCAGGGTGAAACCGATGCCGCGCGCGTCCAGGCGCAGCGCCTCGGCGCGCACCTGCGCGCCATCCTGGCCGCGCGAACTGACCGCGATGCGGCGCAGCGCCGGATCCAGCGTGCCCAGCAACTCGCGGCCGAACGCATCGTCCAGGTTGACCACCGCCGACTTCAGCCCCGGCGTGGCGAACAGGCGCGCCTTGGCGGCGCCGTAACTGGCCATGTCGCCGTGGTAGTCGAGATGGTCGCGGGTGAGATTGGTGAACACCGCCACGTCGAAATGCACCGCGTCCACGCGGCCCTGGTCGAGCGCGTGCGAGCTGACTTCCATCGCCACCGCCTGCGCGCCGGCGTCGCGCAGCTGCGCCAGCAGCGCGTGCAGCGGCAGCACCAGCGGCGTGGTGAAGCCGGTCGGCTGCACCTGCCCGTACAGGCCAGCGCCGAGGGTGCCGATGCTGCCGCTGCGCGTGCCCAGCAGGTGCCAGGCCTGCGCCAGCAGTTGCACGGTGGAGGTCTTGCCGTTGGTGCCGGTGACCCCGACCATGGTCATGGTCTGCGACGGATGGCCGTGGAACTGGTCGGCCATCGCGCCCATGCGCGCGCGCAGGCCCGGCACCGCGATCGCGTCGGCCGGCGCCGGCAGCTCGGCCGGGGCCGGCGGGTCGTACAGCACCGCGACTGCGCCGTTGGCGCGCGCCTGTTCGACGAAGCCCAGACCGTGCGCGCCGAAGCCGGCGATCGCCACGAAGGCATCGCCCGGGCGCACCGCGCGGCTGTCCATGACCAGCCCGGACACCTGCACGTCATGCGGCAGCGCCACACCCGGCAGCAGTTGCGACAGCGACATCGCGCGGGTCACTGGCGGGTCTCCTGCAGCGGGGCCGGCAACGCGGCCGGCGCCGGCGGCGCCACGGCGCGCGCGCTGGGCAGCGCGGCATCGACTTCGGCGGCGGCGTCGGGCACTGTCGCCGGATCCGGCTCCACCGGCGCCGGCGGCGGCGCGTGGCCGCTCTTGCCGGCGGCCTGCGCGGCCAGCCACGACTGGATGTCGTCCGGCGGCACGTCCATCAGCCGCAGCGCGCCTTCCATCACGTTGTGGAACACCGGCGCCGAGACCAAGCCGCCGTAGTACTTGGCGCCCTGCGGGTCGTTGATCACGATGACCGTGGCGAAGCGCGGGTTGCTCGCCGGCACCAGGCCCGCGAACAGCGCGTTGTAGTGGCCGCGCTCGTAGCCGCCGGGGCCGGCCTTGCGCGCAGTGCCGGTCTTGCCGGCGACGTGGTAGCCCAGGATCGCCGCGCCCTTGGCGCCGCCCTGGGTGACCACGGTCTCCATCATCGCCACCACTTCCTTGGAGATCGCCGGGTCCAGCACCTGCTTGCTGTCCTCGTGCTGGCCCTTGACGAAAGTCGGGGTCACCAGGCGCCCGCCGTTGCCCAGCGCGCAGTAGGCGCGGGCGATCTGCAGCGGCGTCACCGACAGGCCGTAGCCGTAGGACATGGTGGTCTTGGAGGAGCCGCTCCAGCGCGCCGGCGACGGGAACACGCCGGCCGATTCGCCGGGGAAGCCGCTGTGCGGGGAGCTGCCGTAGCCGTAGCTGTGGACCTGGTCGTAGAAGGTCTGGTCCGGCAGCTTGGCCGCGATCTTGGCCGCGCCGATGTTGGAGCTGCGGGTGATCACCCCGGTCACGGTCAGCACGCCGTTGTTACGCGGCACGTCCTTGATCGTGAAGCGGCCCACCGACATGTAGCCGGGGTTGGTGTCGATCAGCGTGTCCTTGGTCACCACCCCGGCCTTGAGCGCGGTGGAGATGGTCAGCGGCTTCATCGTCGAGCCCGGCTCGACCAGGTCGGTGACCGCGCGGTTGCGGCGCACGTCCGGGTTGACCCCGTTGACCGCGTTGGGGTTGTAGGTCGGCAGGTTGACCATGGCCAGGATCTCGCCGGTGGCCACGTCCATGATCACGATCGAGCCGCCGGCGGCCTTGTTCTCGACCAGCGCGTTGCGCAGTTCCTTGTAGGCCAGGAACTGGATGCGGCGGTCGATGCTCAGGGTCAGGTCCTTGCCCGGCTGCGCCGGCTTGACCAGGTCGATGCTCTCGACGATCGCGCCCTTGCGGTCGCGGATCACCCGCTTGGCGCCCGGCTTGCCGCGCAGCCAGGAATCGAACGCCAGCTCCAGCCCTTCCTGGCCGCGGTCGTCGATGTTGGTGAAGCCCAGCACGTGCGCCATCGCTTCGCCCTGCGGGTAGAAGCGGCGGAATTCGCGCTGCGAGAACACGCCGGGGATGCCCAGCGCGACCACCGCATGCGCCTTGTCCGGATTGATCCGGCGCTTGAGGTACATGAACTCCTTGTCCGCCTTCTGCGACAGCTTGGCGGTGAGTTCGTCGACCGGCAGTTCCAGCGCCTGCGCCAGCTGCGGGATGCGGTCCGGGCTGCGCAGCAGTTCCTGCGGATTGACCCAGATCGACTCCACCGGCGTGGACACCGCCAGCGGCTCGCCGTTGCGGTCGGTGATCATGCCGCGCGAGGTGGCGATCGGCAGTTCGCGCAGGTAGCGCGCCTCGCCCTGGCGCTGGTAGAAGTCGCTGTTGATCAGCTGCACGTAGGCCGCGCGGCCGATCAGGGTCACCGAGCACAGGCCCAGCGCGGCGCCGACCAGCACCAGGCGGCCGCGCAGGTTGAAGTTGCTGCGGGGGCGATTGCGGCCGCTCTTGTTCACGGACGCACCACCACGATGTCGCCGGTCTCGGGGAACTTCATCCCCAGCCGCTCGCGCGCGACCTGGTCGACGCGATTGCTCTCCGCCCAGGTCGCCTGCTCCAACTGCAGCCGGCCGAACTCGATGTTCAGCTCGTCGCGGTTGTGCTCCAGCCGCGACAGCTCCACGAACAACTGGCGATGGCGATGGCGCATGTACACCACCCCGATCGCCGAGGCGATGGTGCAGGCGAGCAGCACGAGCAGCAGCAACCGGCTCATTGGGCGCTCCTGTGGAGCGCGCCATGCGCCGGCGGGAATGGGGAAACGGGAATGGGGAATGGGGAAGAGCCGGTCGACTGCGCACGGAAACCTTCCGTACCGGGAAGCGCGCTCTTGCTTTCGCCTTTCCCGATTCCCGATTCCCGATTCCCCACTCCCAGCTTCTCCGCCACCCGCAACACCGCGCTGCGCGCGCGCGGGTTCACCGCCAGTTCGTCGGCGTCGGCCTTGATCGCGCCGCCGTGCAGGCGCAGGGTCGGCACGAAGGTGGTGGCCTCCGGCAGGCGGCGGTTGCTCGGCGGGGCCTTGGCGTGGCGCTGCATGAACTGCTTGACGATGCGGTCTTCCAGCGAGTGGAAGCTGATCACCGCCAGGCGGCCGCCGGGCTTGAGCCGGGCCAGCGCCGCGTCCAGGCCGGTTTCCAGATCGGCCAGTTCGCGATTGATATGGATACGGATGGCCTGGAAGCTGCGCGTGGCCGGGTGGGTCTTGCTGTCGCCGCGCGGCATCACGCTGGCGATCAGCTCGGCCAGTTCGGCGGTGCGGGTCAGCGGCTGCTTCTCGCGGCGGGCGACGATGGCGCGAGCGATGCGCCGGCTCTGCCGCTCTTCGCCGTAGGTCCACAGCACGTCGGCGATCTCGCGCTCCTCGGCGCGCGCCAGCCACTGCGCGGCGCTCTCGCCGGCGTCCGGGTCCATGCGCATGTCCAGCGGGCCGTCTTTGCCGAAGGAGAAGCCGCGCGCGGCCACGTCCAGCTGCGGCGAGGACACGCCCAGGTCGAACAGCACTCCGTCCAGGGCAACGGCAGCGTCCCACTGGCCCAGCTCGGCGAAGCTGCCGCGATAGATGGACACGCGCGCGTCGCCGCCGAACGCATGTTCGGCTTCGGCGATCGCCTCGGGATCCTTGTCCATCACCAGCAGCCGGCCTCCTGGGCCGAGTTTGTGCAGCACCCCGCGCGCGTGTCCGCCACGCCCGAACGTGCCATCCAGATAGATTCCGTTTTCGATCACCTGCAGCCCGTCCAGGACCTGCGCGAACAACACCGGCACATGCGCCGCCGATGGTTGCGACACCGGGAGGTGACCGGCCTGCGCCTGTCCGCGCATCCGGACACCCCGACTCACAACTTCAGATCGAGCAATCCATCGCCCAGATCCTCGTCAGACAAAGTCTGCTGGATCAGTGCGCGATGAGCCTGCTCGCTCCACAGTTCGAACTTGTCGCCCATGCCCAACAGCACGGCGCGCTTTTCAATGCCCACCGCGGCGCGATGGCTCGGCGGAATGGTGATGCGGGCGTTGGCGTCCAGCTCCAGCGCCGCCGACGAACCCACCAGCTTTTGCTGCAGGACCCGCACCACGCGCTGGGTGTTGGGCTTGGCCATGACGTCGTCACGGACCCGCTCCCACTCCTTCTCCGCATACAGCCACAGGCAGCCGGCCTCGAACGGGTTGTAGGTCAGCACCAGCCGATTGCCGCTCACGCGCGCGACGAGGTCGCGGTACGCGGTGGGAACCGCCATACGCCCCTTGTCGTCCACAGTGATTGCGGTCTCGCCCTGAAACACGACGCCTGCACCTTTCCGAATCCGCCTGGGCGGTCATTGAACCACGAAAAACCACAAAAAACCCGGTTTCCCCTCAAGTGCCCACCTTAGCAGCGCGCAACTGGTTGTCAACAACTTTGCGAGCGGTAAATCGCTAGCGGGATCAATGGTTTGCAACGATCTTTAGAGACTTGTTCAAGGCTTATCCACAAGTTACTGTTTCGTCTCAAATTTTGAGATTGAACGGAAATTCAGGCCTGTGTACGGGGCGTTAAGGCCATCGTCACCGGCTGTCGACATGGCGCCTGGGCTCGCGCCGCGTTGCGCAAGCGCGCACACTGCCGGGCATGTGTCTGGTCGTTCTCGCGCACGCTGCGCACCCGCGATGGCGCTTGCTGCTGGTCGGCAACCGCGACGAATTCCACGCCCGCCCGACCGCGCCGCTGCAGCGCTGGCCGGCCCCGGCGCAGCGCCTGCTGGCCGGGCGCGACCTGCGCTCCGGCGGCACCTGGGTGGGGCTGGACGCCGCCGGCCGCTGCGCCGTGGTCACCAACGTGCGCGACCCGCTGGCGTCGATGTCCGGCGCCTCGCGCGGCGCGCTGATCGCCGACTACCTGACCGGCGCCGAGCCGGCAGCGGCCTTCGCCGACGCGCTGGCCGCGCGCGCCGACACCTATCCGCCGTTCAACCTGCTGCTGGCCGATGCCGCCGGCGCCGCCTACGTGGGCAACCACCCGCCCGGCCGCAGCGCCCTGGAACCGGGCGTGCATGGCATGTCCAACGGCGCGCTGGACGCGCCCTGGCCCAAGACCCTGCGCCTGCGCGCGGCCGTGACCGCCTGGATCGCCGCCGGCGACGACGACCTAACACCGCTGTGGCGGGCGCTGGCCGACGAGACCCTGGCCGACCCGGCCGACCTACCCGACACAGGGGTCGGCCCGGACCTGGAACGGCGGCTGTCGCCGGCCTTCATCCGCGGCCACGACTACGGCACCCGCGCCAGCACCATCGTCGCGGTGGACGCCGCCGGCCACGGCTGGATCCATGAGCGACGGTTCGGCCCGGACGGAGTGTTCATTGGGGAGACGCGACTGGAAAACCGGGACCCAGGTGCGGGGGCCAGGGACCCGGAAAAGCGATGATGATGATGCAGGCGGCCGAGGCTGCTTTCGGCTGCATCGCCCGTCAGAGGTACGGCTTTGGCATTTGCGGGACCCGGGTCCCGTCTTAACATGCGACAATGCCCGCGGCGGAGCCGGCCAGACAGTCGCGTCATCCCATCGCATTTCGGTGCGGCGGGATGCCGAGGAAAGTCCGGGCTCCATAGGGCAAGGTGCCAGGTAACGCCTGGGCGGCGCGAGCCGACGGACTAGTGCAACAGAAAGATACCGCCTACGTCTGCGCAAGCAGGCCGGTAAGGGTGAAATGGTGCGGTAAGAGCGCACCGCGAGTCCGGTAACGGACCGGCACGGCAAACCCCACCTGGAGCAAGACCAAATAGGGACCTCATGGCGCGGCCCGCGTCGGGTCCGGGTAGGTTGCTTGAGCGTACCGGTGACGGTGCGCCTAGAAGAATGACTGTCCACGACAGAACCCGGCTTATCGGCCGGCTCCGCCACTTTTTTCAGAACGTCGAAAACTCCAAACCTTCACTGAGGGCGCGGAGCGCCAGGCGTTGATGCCCCCCCCCCCCTTCCGGCCTCCGACCCGCTGCGAACAGGATCCTTGTTGCGAAAGTGCAATCATTGCACTATGTTCCGCACATGCCGACGATCGTCCGTTTCGCCAACAGCGTTGTCACGATGTATGCGGCCGACCATCTGCCGCCTCACTTCCATGTGCGTACCCGAGATGGTCGGGAAGCGCTGATCGTCATCGACACCCTGGCAGTTCTGTCCGGCCGCCTGAGCCGACGCGAATTGAGCGCCGCGCTTGAATGAGCCGCGGCGAACAAAGCCACCCTCATCGCCCGATGGCAGGAATTGAATCCATGAACCAACCTCAATTCGTCATTACCAAGGTGAAGGCAGTCGCGGCGCGCGAACTTGCACTGACCTTTGCCGACGGCTTCACTTGCACTGTCGACCTCAGCGAGGTCTTGGCCTCGCATCCTTCCCTGAAAAAGGCACGGCTGCCGCACGTTTTCCATAAGGTCTCGCTCGACGAATGGCAGCGCGGCGTCATCTTCGACGGCAACGACGAGTTGGCGCTCGCCAGCGACAACCTGCGCGCACTCGCGATCGAGCAAGCCGGTGACTATTCCCACCAGCAGATCATCGCCTGGATGCATCGCCACGACATGACGTTGGATTCAGCCGCCGAAGCATTGGGCTTGAGCCGGCGCATGCTCGCCTACTACCGCAGCGGCGAAAAGCCCGTCCCCAAGAGCATTGGCTTGGCGATGCTGGGATGGGAGGCCGAACAGGCAGGGTTTGATTATTCGAAAGTCGCCTGAGAACGCAGTCGCCAAAGACGACTGGCCGGCGATCGCATTGCCGCAGGGCGTTATCGCCCCCTCAACCGCCGTAAAGCGCCTTGCGCGACGCACCGGTCAGTTCGGCGGCCAGCTTGGCGGCGGTGGACGGCGGCAGGTGTTCGCTGAGCTTGGCGTAGACGCGGCGGCCTTCGGCCAGCTGCGCGTCGGCGTCGTCGCCGGCGCCCTGCACCATCAGCACGAACTCGCCCTTGCGCTGGTTGTCGTCGGCCTCGACCCGGGCGTGCAGGTCGGCCAGGGTGCCGTCGAGCACGGTCTCGAACAGCTTGGTCAGTTCGCGCGCCATCACGGCCGGGCGGGCATCGCCGAAGGCGGCGCGGCAGTCGGCCAGGGACTCGGCGATGCGGTGCGAGGCTTCGTAGAACACCAGGGTGCGTGGTTCGCTGGCCAACCGGACCAGGCGCTCGCGGCGCGCCGAGGCCTTGGCCGGCAGGAAGCCCTCGAAGGCGAAGCGGTCGCTGGGCAGGCCGGCCACGCTGAGCGCGGCGATCGCCGCGCAGGCGCCGGGCACCGGGCTGACCCGGACCCCGGCCGCGCGTGCGGCGCGCACCAGGCGGTAGCCGGGGTCGCTGACCAGCGGGGTGCCGGCGTCGCTGACCAGGGCCAGCGACTGGCCCTCCAGCAGGCGCGCGACGATGCGCTGCGACAGCGCCTCCTCGTTGTGTTCGTGCAGCGCCAGCAACGGCCGCTCGATGCCGAAGTGGGCCAGCAGCTGGCCGCTGCGGCGGGTGTCCTCGGCGCAGATCGCCGCCACCGTGCGCAGCGTCTCCTGGGCGCGCGGCGTCAGGTCGGCGAGGTTGCCGATCGGCGTGGCGACGACGTGCAGGGTTCCGGGCTGGGCGCTCATCTACGGGCTTTCCATGGTCAAGGGTAGAATCGTAGCGGTTTTCCCCGGCGCGCCCGGCGTGCCCAGCCGAATGGACCAGAAATGAACAAGCGATTCGCAAGGATTTCCGCCCTGTCGCTGCTGGCGCTGCTCGTCGCCGGCTGCGCCACCACCAGCGTGACGCCGAGCGCCTCGCCGGCCCAATCGGCGGCGCTGGCGCTGCTGGACCAGGGCAAGCCGAAGGACGCGGCGCAGCAGCTCGAGGCGCAGGCCGCCGGCGCCACCGGCAGCGCCCGCAACCAGTTGCTGGGCGACGCCGCCTTCGCCTGGTACGAGGCCGGCGATACCGCCCGCGCGCGCAGCCTGCTGGCGCAGGTGCAGCCGCGGCAGTTGCCGCCACTGAGCAAGGTGCGGGTGGCGCTGGTCGAGGCCGAGCTGGCCCTGGCCGACCGCCAGCCGGCCAAGGCGCTGCAGGCGCTGGGCAGCGATCCGCAGGCGGTGCCGCAGAACCTGCGCGCGCGCTGGCATCTGGCCCGTGCGCAGGCGCTGGAAGGCACCGGCGACGCCACCGCGGCGCTGGACGAACGCGCCCGCGCCGACAACGGCCTCAGCGGCCAGGCGCGCAGCGACAACCAGCGCGCCATCGTGCGCCAGCTGGCCACGCTCAACGATGCCACCCTGCAGGCGCGCGCCGCCGCGCTGCCGGCCGGCGATCCGCTGTACAACTTCGTCGGCCGCGCGCTGCTGAGCCGCGGCCTGGCGCTGCCGCGTCCGTTCGACCGCGGCGAGCAGTGGGGCTTCGACACCAGCAAGCGGCCGCCGGCCGAGCGCGACGGCTACCGCCCGCCGGCCAAGCTGGCGGTGCTGCTGCCGTTGAGCGGCAGCCTGGCCACCGCTGCGGCGCCGGTACGCGACGGCCTGCTCGCCGGCTACTACGGCGAGACCCGGCGGCGTCCTGCGATCGACTTCATCGACACCAGCGGCACCCCGGCCGGGGCGCTGGCCGCCTACCAGAAGGCGGTCGACGGCGGCGCCGATTTCGTGGTGGGCCCGCTCGGCCGCGACGAGGTCACCGCGCTGTTCGGGCGCGACGCGTTGCCGGTGCCGGTGCTGGCGCTGAACCGCGGCACACACGCCCCGCCGGGCGGCAGCGCCGGCTTCTCGCTGGCGCCGGAAGACGACGGCATCGCCGCCGCCGAGTACCTGCTGGCGCACGAGCGCCACAACACCCTGGTGATCGGCAGCAACGACGACACCGGCCGCCGTGCGGTGGCCGCGTTCCGCGACCGCTTCAGCGAGCGCGGCGGCAAGGTCGCCGGCAGCGTCAGCGTCGCCGACACCCCGGGCGACATCGGCGCGCAACTGCGCAACGCCGGCGCCGCCGACTCGGTGCTGCTGGCGGTGAAGGGCAATACCGCCCGCGCGCTGGCGCCGCAACTGGCGCTGGCCGGTTTCGCCGGCAAGACCCGGGTGGCAACCTCGCAGCTGGTGCTGGGCACCGGCAAGCCGGAGGACGACCTGGTGCTGGACGGCATCGTCTACCCGAGCGAGCTGTGGAACGTGCGCGGCGTCGGCGGCCTGCCGGCGGCGACCAGCGTGGCCGACATGCTGCCGACCGCACGCGGCCCGGCCGCGCGCCTGTTCGCGTTCGGCTACGACGCCTGGCAGATCACCGCCTACCTGGAGAAGCTGGCGACCGGCAATGACAGCGGCCTGCGCGGCGCCACCGGCGTGCTGCACCTGGACGGCTTCGGCAACATCGTGCGCACCCCCGCCTGGTCCACCTTCAGCGGCGGGCGCCCGACCCCGCTGCCCGATGGAAACTGAGCGGCGCCGACGCGGCAATGCGGTGGAAGCGGCGGCGCGCGCCGAACTGGAGCGCGCCGGCCTGCGCCTAATCGCCGCCAACGTCGCCTTCCGCGGCGGCGAGCTGGACCTGGTGATGCAGCAGGCGCAGAGCCTGGTGTTCGTCGAAGTGCGCTACCGGCGCAGCGCCGCGTTCGGCGGCGGCGCGGCTTCGGTCGATCTGCGCAAGCGCCGCCGCCTGCTGCTGGCGGCGCAGCTGTTCCTGGCCGCGCATCCGCAGTACGCCAACTGGCCGTGCCGCTTCGACGTGGTCGAGGCCGAGGGCGATCCGCCGCGGCTGACCTGGCTGCGCGACGCCTTCCGCGCCGAGGATTGCTGAGGTGCCCAGCGTCTTCACCCACGCCGCGGTGCCGCTGGCGCTGTGGGCCGCCGCCGACCGCGGGCGCATCTCCACGCGCCTGCTCGGCGCCGGCATCGTCGCGGCGATGCTGCCCGACGCCGACGTGCTCGGCTTCGCCCTGCACATCCCCTACGCCGACGCCTTCGGCCATCGCGGCGCCAGCCACTCGCTGTTGTTCGCCGCGGTACTGGGCGTGCTCGGCGCGTTGCTGCACCGGCCCCTGCGCGCCGGCGCGCTGCAGGCGGCCGTCTGGATGTTCGTCTGCACCGCCTCGCATCCGCTGCTCGATGCGATGACCTCCGGCGGCCTTGGCGTGGCCCTGGCCTGGCCCTGGAGCGAGCAGCGCTGGTTCGCGCCATGGCGGCCGATCCGGGTCTCGCCGTTCGCCAACGGTTTCTTCAGCGCGCGCGGCATGGCCACGCTGTGGTCCGAACTGCGCTGGGTGTGGCTGCCGCTGGCGCTGGCCGTGCTCACCTGGAAACTGCTGCAGCCGCCCTCGCCCTCCACTTCGCCGTCGCCACCTTCGCCATGACCACCGCCTTGCCCACCGCGCTCACCGACACCCTTTCCGCCCTGCTCGGCGCCGAAGGCTGGCGCACCGATGCCGACAGCCGCCGCAACTATGGCGAGGACGATTCGCGGCGCTGGGCCCTGGCCGATGCGGTGGCGCTGCCGCAGACCCGCGAGCAGGTGCAGGCGATCGTGCGCGCCTGCCGTGCGCACCGCGTGCCGCTGGTGGCGCGCGGCGCCGGCACCGGCACCGCCGGCGCCGCGGTACCGTTCTCCGGCGGCGTGGTGCTGTCGTTCGCGCGCATGAACCGCATCCTGCAGCTGCGCCCGGCCGACCGCTGCGCGGTGGTCGAACCCGGCGTGCTCAACGGCGACCTGCAACAGGCCTTGGCGCCGCACGGGCTGTTCTGGCCTCCGGATCCGTCCAGCGCGGAGATCTGCAGCGTCGGCGGCAACCTGTCGACCAATGCCGGCGGCCCGCGCGCGGTGAAGTACGGCGCCACCCGCGACAACGTGCTCGGCCTGGTCGCGGTGACCGGCACAGGCGAGTTGATCCGCTGCGGCGGCGCCTACACCAAGGACGCCACCGGCTACGACCTGACCCACCTGCTCGTCGGCAGCGAAGGCACCCTGGCGCTGATCGTGGAAGCCACGCTGAAGCTGTCGCCACGGCCGCTGGCGCAGGCCGGCCTGCGCGCGCTGTACCGCGACGCCGCCGCCGCCGCGGCGGCGGTGTCGCGGCTGATGGCGCAGCCGAGCACGCCGACCATGCTCGAGTTCATGGACCGCAGTGCGATCGCGCTGCTGCGCCGCAATGGCAGCGACGTGCCCGAGGCTGGCGCGATGCTGCTGATCGAGGCCGACGGCGACCACGACACCCTGCCCTACGCGCTGCAGGCGCTGGGCGCGGCAGCCGAGGGCGAGGGCCTGCTGACGCTGGACGTGGCCGCCGACGGCAGTGCGCGCGACCGCCTGTGGGCCGCACGCCGCGCGCTGTCGCCGGCGTTGCGCACGATCCGCCCGGGCAAGATCAACGAGGACGTGGTGGTGCCGGTGTCGCGCATCCCTGAGCTGGTCGCCGGCGTGGAAGCGCTGGCCGCCGAGTTCGACCTGCCGATCGTGGCCTTCGGCCATGCCGGCAACGGCAACCTGCACGTCAACATCATGTACGCGCCGGACGACGCCGCCGAAACCGCGCGCGCGCAGGCGGCGCTGCCGCGGCTGTTCGCACTGGTGCTGTCGCTGGAAGGCACCCTCTCGGGCGAACACGGCATCGGCGTGGCCAAGCGCGACTATATGGACCAGGCCTTCAATGCCGCGACCCTTGACGCGATGCGCGCGATCAAGCGCGCGCTGGATCCGGATGGGATCCTCAATCCGGGAAAGGTTTTACCAACCTAAACATGGAAGCAAAAAATGGACGAGACCGCAGAAAATAAATTCCTCAAAATTGCACTTGATCCATACCGCAACAGGGCAATGGAACGACTACTTACTGCTCGCGACGCATTTCACTATAGCGCGGCGGGCTACGCCCTCCTAACTTCACCAGACACTGGCCCAAAAATATCTCAATACAGGATCCATATCACCGAATCGGGCTTTTCCATTAGCCCGAATGACGCCCAAGTAGAATTTAGGGGGAATGGCTACCAAGTGAGCTTCGGCGCCGCTGTTAAGGCTGGCTTGGCTCGCTCAACGATAGATGCAGCTTATGCTCGCATGATCTCTGAAAGCGTGGGAGCTACCGCAGACTACGCTGCAGACAAAGCCGAGTTTGAGAATTTGCGCGACCAAGACTGGTTCGCTTTCGCTATACAACTACGCAATGCCTTCAGCCATAATAATTCATGGAATTTTGACAAAAGAACCAAAAACAGACTTCCCATCCAATGGAGAAGATTCAGTATCGAAGCCAAAATGCACGGATTGCCGCTTAATGATTTCTTGCCTTGGTACCAAGGCTTGCAACTTTGCGCACAGATGATTTTGTACGTAGAAGGCAGGGTTGATTATCGTCAACAACGCATTATTTAACACCGAAAGCATCGACGCCAATCCAAACAAGCTCAATGAGCAACGCCAATAAAGCGCAGCCCCACGCCCGGCTCGGTGGCGATATAACGCGGGGCCACCGCGCTGTCGCCGAGTTTCTGCCGCAGCTTGCCGACCAGGATGCGCAGGTAGTGGGTGTCGTCCTGGTGGGTAGGGCCCCACAGTTCGCGCAGCAGTTGCGGCTGCGTCACCACGCGGCCGCTGTGTCGCAGCAGCAGGGCGAGCAGCGCGTACTCCTTGCGACTGAGCGGCAGCGCTTCGCCGTCCAGGCGCACTTCGCGCAGCCCCAGGTGGATGTGCAGGTGGCCGTCGTCGAACACCGGCTCGGCCTCGCCGGCCACCGGCTGCATGCGCAGCAGCACGCGGATGCGCGCCATCAGTTCCTGCACGCCGAACGGCTTGGTCACGTAGTCGTTGGCGCCGGCGTCCAGCGCCTGCACCTTCTCGTCCTCGCCAGCACGCACGGTCAGCATGATCACCGGCACCGACGACCATTGCCGCAATTCGCGCAGCACGCTGTGCCCGTCCTGGTCGGGCAGGCCAATGTCCAGCACCACCAGTTCGGCGCCGTGCGCGGCCAGTTGCGCCAGGCCGGCGGCGCCGGTGTCGGCCTGCAGCACGCGGTAGCCCTGCGCGCGCAGGCTGATGTCGAGGAAACGGCGGATCTGCGGCTCGTCGTCGATGACCAGCACGCGCGGCGGCGGAATCGGATCGGCGTGGGACTCAGTCGGCATCGGGGCGGGACGGCGGCGCGGCGGGTTCGATGAGCGGCAGGGTAATGCGGATCGTGGTGCCGCGGCCATCGGGACCGGGTAGCGCCTCGACGCTGCCGCCGTGCGCGCCGATCATGCCCTGGCAGATGGTCAGGCCCAGGCCGGTGCCGTGGCGGCCGCGGTCGCCGCGCTCGACGCTGTAGAACATGTCGAAGATGCGCGCACGCTCGTCCTCGGGAATGCCCGGGCCGCGGTCGCTGATGTCGATGCGCAGGCGGCCCTCGACCATGCCCGCGACGACGCGGATCGCCGCATCCGCCGGCGAGAACTTGGCCGCGTTCTCCAGCACGTTGAAGATCGCCTGCTCGACCAGCGCCGGGTGCACCCACAGCGTCGGCAGCTCCGCGGCCAGGGCGATATCCAGCCGCACCTGCGGCTGGTAGCGCTGCAGGCGCCGCGCGGCCGAGCCGATCAGTTCGTCCACGCCGATCCAGTCGCGGTTCAAGGTCAGCCCGGTGTGACCGAGCCGGGTCATGTCCAGCAGGTTCTGGATGTAGCGGTCCAGGCGTTCGCCTTCCAGTTGGATCGTCTCGAGCAGGCTGCGGCGATCGTCCGCGTCCATCGCCTTGCCGTAGCTGGACAGGCTGCTGGCCGCGCCGATCATCGCCGCCAGCGGCGAGCGCAGGTCGTGCGAGACCGAGGACAGCAGGGCCGAGCGCAGCCGCTCGGTCTCGCCGCTGACACGGGCGCTCTCCAGGTCGGCGACCAGCCGCGTGCGCAGCGCGGCCTGGCCGATGTCCTCCACCATCGCCTCGGCCAGGCGCTGCTGCTCCAGGCCCGGGCGCTGCACGCCGGCGCCGAAGCGCAAGCCGACCACGCCGATGGTGCCGCGCTCGTGGCGCACCGGCAGGAACCACCAGCTCGCGCCGGCCAGCGTATCGGTGAAGCGACCGGTGGCCTGGCCGTGGCGCTGTGCCCAGTCGGCGGCGCTGCGGTCCACCGCGGCCATCGTCGGCGCGTAGTCGTCGGCGCCGTCATGCGCGCGCTCCAGCGGCTGCAGGCGCAGCCAGGCCTCGGCGTCGAGGGTGCCGGCGAGCGCGCGGCGCCCGGCCTCCAGCACCTGGCCGAGGTCGGCGGCACTGGTCAGTTCGCGGCCCAGCCGCTGCAGCGCGGTGGTCTGCGCGTTGACCGCGCGCAGCGCCAGCACCTGCATGCGCAGGCGCGAGGCCAGGCGCCCGGCGACCAGCGCGGCGACCAGGAACAGCAGCACCGTGACCACGCCCTGGCGCGCGCCGATCTGGAAGGTGAAGCGCGGTTCGATGAAGAAGAAGTTGTAGCTGAAGAAGCTCAACAGCGCCGCCAGCACCGCCGCGGTCATCCGCGTCTTCGATGCCACCATCACCACGGCGACGATGAACACCATCGACAGGTCGTCGATGCCGACCCAACTTTCGGCGATCCAGGCGACCACCACCGCCAGCGCCGAGGCCACCGTGGCGAACAGCAGGTCGTCGCGCGACAGCCAGTGCGCGGGGCTGCGCCAGCGCCGCCGCGCCCGCGCGCGCGCTTCCGGCGAACTGATGATCACAAGTTCGTAGTGCGCGCCGCGTTGCAGCAGTTGCTGGGTCAGGGTGCGGTTGATCATGCGCGCCAGCGGGCGCTCGCGGGTGCGGCCCAGCACCAGGGTGGACACGCCGCTGCGCGCGGCATGGTCGAGCAAGGCGTCGGCGACGTTGGCGCCGTGCAGCAGCGCGGCCTCGCCGCCGAGCCGCCGCGCCAGCGCGAACGCACGGTCGATCTCCAGTTGCCAGTCGGCATCCGGCTGCGCCTGGGTCTGCACGGTGACCACCGTCCACGGCGCGCCGCGGCGCTCGGCCAGGCGCCGCGCTACGCGCACCAGGTAGTCGGACTGGCCGCGCCCGTCGATCGCCACCATCACCGTGCGCCGCAGCGCCACGCTGGTGCGGCCCTGCGCGGCCTGCACGTCGCGCAGATCGTTGTCGACGCGGTCGGCGGCGGTCTGCATCGCCAGTTCGCGCAGCGCGGCCAGGTTCGACGGCGAGAAGAAGGCCTGCAGCGCCTGCCCGGCCTGCTCGGGCAGATACACCTTGCCCTGCTGCAGGCGTTCGATCAGCTCGCGTGGCGGCAGGTCGACCAGCACGATGTCGCGCAGGCGGTCGAAGATCGCATCGGGCACGGTCTCGCTGACGCGCACGCCGGTGATGCGGTGGACCACGTCGTTGAGGCTTTCCAGGTGCTGGATGTTGACCGTGCTGTAGACGTCGATGCCGGCGTCGAGCAGTTCCTGTACGTCCTGCCAGCGCCGCTCGTGACGGCTGCCCGGCGCGTTGCGATGGGCCAGTTCGTCCACCAGCACCAGCGGCGGGCGCAGCGCCAGCAGCGCATCCAGGTCCATCTCGTCCAGGGTGCGGCCGCGGTACTCCAGGTGCCGCCGCGGCTGCACGGTGAGACCCTCCAGCAGCGCCGCGGTCTCGGCGCGGCCGTGGGTCTCGACCACGCCGACCACCAGGTTGCTGCCCTGCTGCTGCAACTGCCGCGCACGCGACAGCATCGCGTAGGTCTTGCCGACCCCCGGCGCCGCGCCGAGGAACACGGTCAGGCGCCCGCCGCGCTCGCGCTGCAGTTCGCCGATCAGGGCGTCGGCCTGTTGGGTGCGGGGGTCGGGCATTTGGAGCGGGGAATGGGGAATGGGGAATGGGGAATCGCAGAGCGCAAAGCCTACATGGCTGCGCGATTTACCGCTGTTGCTCCTGCTTTTGCCCATTCCCGATTCCCGTTTCCCCATTCCCGGCATCCAATGCCAGATTCAGCGCCAGCACGTTCACCCGCGGCTCCCCCAGCACGCCGAACTGGCGCGGCTGGGTCTGCGCGGCGACCAGGGCGGCGACGGTCTGCGGCGACAGGCCGCGCGCCGCGGCCACGCGCGCCACTTGGATGTGCGCCGCGTCCACGCTGATGTCCGGGTCCATGCCGCTGCCGGACTGGGTGATCAGATCGTCCGGCACCTGCGCCGGGTCGATGCCTTCGCGCGCGGCCACCGCCTGGCGGGTGGCGTCCAGGCGCTTGCGCAGGTCGGGGTTGCTGCGCGCCTGGTTGCTGCCGGCCGCCGACATCGGATCGTACTTGGCGCCGGATGGACGTGGCTGGAAGTAGCCGGCGGCGGCGAACGGCTGCGCCACCAGCACCGAGCCGACCACGCGGCCATCGTGGCTGCGCAGGCTGCCATTGGCCTGCTCGGGGAACAGCGCGCCGGCCAGCACGGTGGCCAGCAACGAGTACAGCGCCGCGGACGCGAGCACCAGCAGCGGCAGCACCAGCACGGCGCGCCAGCGCATCGGTTCGCGAAGGGAAACGGAAGACACGGTCATGGAGGTAATTCCGAAGGAGCGTGAGAATCGGCGCTGGGGTCAGCCCAGCGCCACCAGCAGCAGATCGATGGCCTTGATCCCGACGAACGGCAGCAGCACGCCGCCCACGCCGTAGATCAGCATGTTCCGGCGCAGCAGCGAGGTCGCCGAGGACGGGGTGAAGCGCACGCCACGCAGCGCCAGCGGGATCAGCGCCGGGATCACCAGCGCATTGAAGATCAGCGCGGCGAGCACCGCGTTGATCGGGCTGGACAGGCGCATCACGTTCAGCGCGGCCATCTGCGGGATCGAAGCGGCGAACAGCGCCGGCAGGATCGCGAAGTACTTGGACACGTCGTTGGCCAGCGAGAACGTGGTCAGCGCGCCGCGGGTGATCAACTGCTGCTTGCCCACTTCCACCACCGCCAGCAGCTTGGCCGGATCCGAATCCAGATCGACCATGTTGCCGGCCTCCTTGGCCGCCTGAGTGCCGGAGTTCATCGCCAGGCCGACGTCGGCCTGGGCCAGCGCCGGCGCGTCGTTGGTGCCGTCGCCGACCATCGCCACCAGGCGTCCGCCGGCCTGCTCCTGGCGGATGCGCGCCAGCTTGTCCTCGGGCGTGGCCTCGGCGATGTAGTCGTCGACGCCGGCCTCGGCGGCGATGGCCGCGGCGGTGAGCGGGTTGTCGCCGGTGATCATCACCGTCTTGACGCCCATCGCGCGCAGCCGTGCGAACTTCTCGCGCACGCCGTGCTTGACCACGTCCGACAGCTCGACCACGCCCAGCACGTGCCGGCCCTCGGCCACCACCAACGGCGTGGCGCCGCTGCGCGCGACCTGCTCGACGCGGCTCTTCAGCTCCGCCGGCACCTGCCCGCCCAGCGCGGTGACGTGGCGGATCAACGCATCGGCGGCGCCCTTGCGGATCGACCGCGGCGGCTGCATGCCGTTGGCCGGCAGGTCGACGCCGGACATGCGGGTCTGCGCGGTGAAGGCGACGAACTCGGCGCCCGCCGGATCGGCCGGCGGCAGGCCCTGCTCGCGCGCCAGGCGCACGATCGACTTGCCTTCCGGGGTCGGGTCGGCCAGCGACGACAGCATCGCCGCCTCGCGCAGCTGCGCCACGTCCACGCCGCTCAGCGCATGGAACACGGTGGCCTGGCGATCGCCGTGGGTGATGGTGCCGGTCTTGTCCAGCAGCAGCACGTCGACGTCGCCGGCCACTTCCACCGCCTTGCCCGACTTGGCCAGCACGTTGGCCGACAGCGCGCGGTTCATGCCGGCGATGCCGATCGCCGGCAGCAACCCGCCGATGGTGGTCGGGATCAGGCACACCAGCAGCGCGATCAGCAGCAGCGGATCCACGTGCACGCCGACGAAGCCGGCGATCGCCGGCAGCGAGGCGACCACGATCAGGAAGGTTAGGGTCATCGCCGCCAGCAGCATGGTCAGCGCGATCTCGTTCGGCGTCTTCTGCCGGTTGGCGCCTTCCACCAGCGCGATCATCCGGTCCAGGAAGCTGTGGCCCGGCTCGGCGGTGACCTTCACCAGGATCTCGTCGGACAGCACCTTGGTGCCGCCGATGACGCCGGAGCGGTCGGTGCCGGCCTCGCGCAGCACCGGCGCCGATTCGCCGGTGACCGCGGCCTCGTTGATGGTGGCCAGGCCGTGCACGATCTCGCCATCGGCCGGGATCAGCTCGCCGGCCGACACCACCACCAGGTCGCCCGGGCGCAGTTCGGCGGCGGGCACGCTGGTCTCGGCGTCCAGCCGCACACTGGCGACCCGGCGCGCCACCAGGTCCTTGCGTGCGCGCCGCAGCGACGCAGCCTGACCGCGGCCGCGGGCCTCGGCCACCGCCTCGGCGAAATTGCCGAACAGCACGGTGACCAGCAGGATCGCGGTCACCGCCCAGCCGAAGCCGGCCGGGCCCTGGCCGGACACGGTGATCAGCGCCGACAGCAGCGTGCCGGCGAACACCACGGCCATCACCGGGCTGCCCAGCAGGTGCCGCGGCGACAGCTTCAGCACGCTGTCGCGCAGCGCCGCACGCAGCGCGGCGGCGTCGAACAGCCCGGGCCGGCGTGCCGGTGCGGAGGCCATGGGAGAAGATTGGTGCGGGGTGCTCATCGTCGTCGTCTCAGTGCGCGGCCAGGGTCAGGTGATCGGCGATCGGTCCCAACACCAGGGCCGGCGTGAATTGCAGAACGGTCAGGATCGCGATGACCGCGATCAGGGTCAGTGCGAAGGTCGGGGTTTCCACCTGCAGGCTGCCGCCGGTTTCCGGCGCCACCCGCTTGCGCGCCAGTTGCGCGGCCACGATCAGCGGCACGATCAGTGCCGGATAGCGGCCCAGCAGCAGCACCACCGTGCAGCTCAGGTTCCACCACGGAATGCCGTCGCCCAGCCCCTCGAAGCCGGAGCCGTTGTTGGCGAACGCCGAGGTGTACTCGTAGAACACCTGGCTGATGCCGTGGAAGCCGGGATTGGAGGTCGCCGAGATCGAGGCCGGCAGCGCCAGGGTGACCGCGGTGAAGCCGAGCAGCACCAGCGGCTGCAGCAGGATCAGCAGCGCCAGCAGACGCACTTCCGGTGCCTCGATCTTGCGCCCGAACAGTTCCGGGGTGCGCCCGGTCATCAGGCCGGCCAGGAACACGCTCAGCAGCAGGTACACCAGGAACTGCTGCAGGCCGCAACCGATGCCGCCCCAGATCGCGTTGATCAGCATGTTGACCATCGCCACGCCACCGGTCAGCGGCGCCAGCGAATCGTGCATGGCGTTGACCGAGCCGTTGGAGGTCTGCGTGGTCAGCGACGACCAGGCCGCCGAGGCATCGACGCCGAAGCGCACCTCCTTGCCTTCCATCAGCGCGGCACTGCCGGGCGCGTGGCCTTCGGCCCACAGCGACACCGCGGTGGACGCCAGCGACATCACCAGCATGCTGCCGAACACCAGCGCGGTGAACTTGCGGCGCCCGGTGAACGGGCCGACCATGAACGCCACCGCCACCGGGATCAGCACGATGCCCAGCATCTCCAGCAGGTTGGAGAACGGCGTGGGATTTTCCAGCGCCATCGCGCTGTTGGGGCCGTACCAGCCGCCGCCGTTGGTGCCGAGCTGCTTGATCGCCACCATCGCCGCGACCGGGCCGAGCGGGATCTTCTGCGTCTGCTGGCCGGCGCTGGCGTCCAGCGGCGTGGCGACCGGACCGGCCGCCAGGGTCGAGGGCACGCCCTGCTGGGTCAGCAGCAGCGTCCACAGCAGGCACAGCGGCAGCAGGAAGCGCAGGGTCGGACGGATCACGTCGGCCCAGTAGTTGCCGAGGTCGACCTCCTGCGCCGTCTCGCCGCCACTCGCGGCCGCCTTGCGCGCCGCATCCTGGCCACGCCCACCGAACAGGCCGCGCAGCGTCGCCGCGACCAGCGCCAGGCCCATCATCGGGGTGATGAACTGCAGGCCGACCACGCCCACCGCTTGCGACAGGTACGACAGCTGCGCCTGGCCCGAGTAGTGCTGCTGATTGGTGTTGGTCAGAAACGAGACCATGGTGTGCAAGGCCACGTCCCAGCGCATGTTGGGCACCGCATCCGGATTGAACGGCAGCCAGGCCTGGGTCACGAACAGCACGAACACCAGCACGCCCAGTACCAGGTTGCTGGCCAGGAACGCGCCGGCATAGGCGCGCCAGTGCATGCCGCGCGCCGGGTCGGTGCCGAGCAGACGGTACAGCGGGCGTTCGATCCAGCCGAACAGCGCGTCGCCGCGCATCGGCGCCCCGCGCATCACCTTGGCCAGGTACAGGCCCAGCGGCCATCCCAGCAGCAGCGCGAGCGCATAGACAAGCAATGTATCGATCATGGAAGTGGCACTCGGCTCAGAAATCTTCGGGGCGCAGGATCACGTACAGCAGGTAACCGGCCGCGACGATCACCGCCACGCCGCAAACGAACGAAAGCCAACCGCTCATGGTCTCAACTCCGAAACAAAGGGACGGCCCGCCGCAGGGCAGGCCGCAATCGTGTGGGAACACCGCCGGACGCGGCATGCGCACGGAGGCAGAAGGGAAGCGCAACATGGCCACGCACGCCGGGTCGGACAGGCCTTCTGGCCCAGGCCGGCATTATCGGAGCCGTCGCCATAAACTCTCCGTGGCGAAGGCGCGCGGCACGCATAAATTCTGCGTAAAACCGTGCGGCGCCGGCGATCGCGCCGCACGTTGCAGATGCATCGCCGCTGCCAGCGCCGGCAGCGCGAGTGCAGTGCTCAGTAATGCAGGATCGCGTCGATCAACGCCGTCGCCTGATGATTGCGGCGCCCACCGTCGTAGGCCGGGAAATCATAGGCGTGCTCGTAGCGCAGCTCGGGGCGGATCTCCAGGTCCTGCGACACCCAGTGGGTCAGGCCGATGGTGTGGCTGGAGTAGCGCGTGGCGAAGCCGGTGCGCTGGCCGTCGTGGTCGTTCACGAACTCGTTGCGGATCGCCAGCATGTCCGACGCGCCGAGCTGGATGTTGACGTAGTTGACGATGGCATCGGCGCTGCTGCGTCCCAGCGGGAAGTCCGGCGCCTCGCCCAGCGCATAGCCCGGGCGCCCGCTCGGCGCGTGCGACTGCGACGGATCGGTGGCCAGCGCCTGGTCGCGCACGTAGATGTGGTAGGCCTCGGTGAGCATGTGCACCTTCGGCGAGAAGCGGTGGCCCCAGGTGAGCACGAATTCCTGCAGGTTGTTGTAGGTCTGCGCGGCGTTGTTGTACGACTCCACGCACGGATACAGCATGTCGTCGTTGCTCCTGGAGACCCAGCGCAGGCAGGCCTGCGCACTCAGGCGGCTGGTCGCGTCCCAGATCGCCGAATCGTCGCCGCCGTGCACGCCGAGCTGCAGCGTCCACTGGTCGTTGAGCTTGGTGGTGGTGAGGATGCCCATGTTGGTATAGGCATCGACCGTATAAAGGATCGAATGGGTCAGCAGGTAATTGTTCGGCGAGAACTGCGCTTCGATGTCGGGCAGCGACAGGTAGCGGCCGACCGTGACCAGCATGCCCTGCGCCACCGACGGCAGGTACACGTCCACGTGCGCGATCATCGGATCGTTGCCGTAGATCTTGCCGTTGAGCGCGCTATTGGACTGCGGATGATGCAGCAACTGGTCGCTGGTGACGCCCTTCATCGTGGTGTAGTGGTAGTCGTAGCCGTACAGGTCGTCGAAGTGGAAGCCCCAATCGACATGATCGGTCTGCACCGTGTCCGGCACGCGCTGCAGGCGGATCAGCGCCTGGTTGAACTCGCCGCGGTTGGGTCGCGTGGAGTAGGACAGCGGATAGTTGGTACG
The DNA here is from genome assembly GCF_040529055.1 of Xanthomonas sontii. Classification (NCBI taxonomy): domain Bacteria; kingdom Pseudomonadati; phylum Pseudomonadota; class Gammaproteobacteria; order Lysobacterales; family Lysobacteraceae; genus Xanthomonas; species Xanthomonas sontii. The sequence goes on from NZ_CP132342.1 coordinate 4,954,411, forward strand.
CGAGGACGTGCTGGCATTGAGCGAGGGATTGATCCAGCCGTACAGCTCGATGCGGTTGCGCTGCATCCACTGCCCCACGCGCGTGCAGGCCAGCGCCTTCTCCACCGGATACTGCGCGTTCTCGTTGGGCACGCCGACCGGATAGTCCACCGCGCCGAGCTGCCATTCGGCCGACGGAAACGGCGGCGAGGAGAACGGCGCCGCCAGGCCGCGGCGCGCCGGCGTCGGCGCATCGGGATCGGCCGGTTGCGCATCCTCGCGATAGGCCGAGGCCAGGCGCGAGAAGAAGCCATTGGAACAATCTGCGCTGCGTGCCAACGGCACGGGGGCGGGCTCCGACGCCGGCATCGCCTCCGACACGGGCGCAGCCAGGCCCACGGCGGCGGCATCGCCGGCGCACAGCACGGCCAGGGACAGGAACAGGGGATGGAACTTCATGGACATCGCGACGTCGGCTCGCAACGAGCCGTCCTTCGTTGGGTGGAGGGGGCAACGACGGCGCGCCGCCTCACGCGCACGCGCCATCGCAGGCGATACGCCGGGTAACGCATCGCGGGGAGGGAGTTGGAATGCAGCGCCGCGGTGGCGGCGGCGCTATGTCGTCAACGCGCGTGCAGTGAACGCGCGCGGCCGTGTGGCGGCGGATGCTGCAGCGCGCTGCGGCAGCCATCGTGGCGTCGCGGCGCAGGTGGCATGGCCGCCACGCGGACGCGGACGGCACGCCGTTGCGTCTGCGGCACGCGGCGCCTGCAGGCGATCGGTGCGGCCTGCGACACGCTCAAGATTGCAGCCATCGATTCCACGCAAGCATCCCCGTCGTCAGCGCGGAAAGTATAGGAATCGCCGGATATCTTCGTTGCAAAGCGCAGGCGGGTTTGAATAAAAGCTACGTAAATTCGTGTGCTGTGCTGGCGTGGTGTGCGCGCTGCTGTGGCGATGCGCGGTGCCGTACCCTCATCCGCCCCTGCGGGGCACCTTCTCCCGGTGGGAGAAGGGAGAGGCCAAAGCCCCTCTCCCGCCGGGAGAGGGGTTGGGGTGAGGGTCCGACGCGCGAAGCGCTGCGCTGATCCAACTGTACGAGCCTCCGCCCGTACCCTCATCCGCCCCTGCGGGGCACCTTCTCCCGATGGGAGAAGGGAGAAGCTCAAAGCCCCTCTCCCGCCGGGAGAGGGGTTGGGGTGAGGGTCCGGCGCGCGAAGCGCTGCGCTGCGCTGCGCTGATCCAGCTGTACACGGTTACGCCCTACCCTCATCCGCCCCTACGGGGCACCTTCTCCCGGTGGGAGAAGGGAGAAGCTAAAGCCCCTCTCCCGCCGGGAGAGGGGTTGGGGTGAGGGTCCGGCGCGCGAAGCGCTGCGCTGATCCAACTGCACGAGGCTGCGCCCGTACCCTCATCCGCCCCTGCGGGGCACCTTCTCCCGGTGGGAGAAGGGAGAGGCCAAAGCCCCTCTCCCATCGGGAAAGGGGTTGGGGTGAGGGTCCGGCAAGCGAAGCGCTGCGCTGATCCAACTGTACGAGGCTCCGCCCGTACCCTCATCCGCCCCTGCGGGGCACCTTCTCCCGGTGGGAGAAGGGAGAAGCCAAAGCCCCTCTCCCATCGGGAGAGGGGTTGGGGTGAGGGTGCGGCGCGCGAAGCGCTGCGCTGATCCAACTGTACGAGGCTCCGCCCGTACCCTCATCCGCCCCTGCGGGGCACCTTCTCCCGGTGGGAGAAGGGAGAAGCCAAAGCCCCTCTCCCATCGGGAGAGGGGTTGGGGTGAGGGTCCGACGCGCGAAGCGCTGCGCTGATCCAACTGCACGAGGCTGCGCCCGTACCCTCATCCGCCCCTGCGGGGCACCTTCTCCCGAGGGGAGAAGGGAAACGCCGCACTACCTCAATGTAACGGCACGCTCAAAAACGACGGCGTCGCCGCTGGCGAGCTGAAGCTCACGGTGCCGCCGAAACGGCTGGCCGAGGTGTAGCGCGGATCGGTGGTGTCCACCACCAGCACCAGGCGGCGGCCGGCCGGGATCTCGACCGCGGTCGCCTGCAGCGCCAGGTCGAGCGTCACCGGCGTGCCCGGCGTCGCGTTGCGCAGGGTGTACGGCACATGGCTCAGCAACTGCGCCGAACCCGTGCCGTCCATGCTGTACAGATAAGCGAACAACGACACGTTGGACTGGCTCGGGGTCACCGTCAGGCGCAGCGAGGGCGCGCCGGCCAGGCGCTTGTCGCTGGACAGCACCGGGCCGCTCCACACTGCGGCACCCACCCGACTGACCAGCGGAATCGAGGTGGTTACCGGCTGGCCGAGGCCCTGCAACAGACCACTGACCATCACCACGCCGGAATCGGCCAGGGTCGGCACGCCGGTGGCGATGCGGTAGTTCCAGCCGCTGCTGTTGCCGCTGGTCAGCGACCCGGTCGGCAACAACAGGCCGCTGGGGCCGGTCAGGCCGTAGCGGGTGGCGCCGGCCTGTACGCTGTTCCAGTCGGCATAACTGAGCCAGGTGCCGCCGAGGGTCGCCAGTTGCACCGGCGCTTCACGGTCCACGCCGTTGTCGCGGCCCTTCAGGTAACGGTCGAACCAGCGCGTGGCCTCGGTATACACCTGGTTCGGCAGGCCCAGCGCGCCCGGCAGCTCGGCAGTGGCGTGGTCGCCCTGGCTGAACATCAGGTGCTTGGGCACGCTGAGCCGGTTGTAGAGGTTGATGTACTGGTTCGGCGGGAACAGGCCGTCGTTGAACGCATTGGCCAGCAGCACCGCCGGGCCGTTGCGGTTGAGCGCCTGCACCTCGTTGATCACGCCGCGTTCGGCCGCCTTGGGCAGGAAGCCCTGCACCGCGCCGTCGTAGTCGCCCACCGCCACGTGTGCGGTGATCCGCGCCAGGTCCGGACCGGGCCGACCGGTGGCGACCCCGGCGGCAACCAGCAGGCCCACACCCTGTTGGCTCACGGTGCTGTTGGCGTACAGCGAGGCCTGCAGGTCGGCCCAGCCGCTGAGCGCGGTCACCGCCTTGATGCGCGGGTCGCGCGCGGCGGCGAGCAGGCTGGTGCCGGCGCCGTAGGAGATGCCCGAGACGCCGATCGCCTTGGCGTCGGCCGGGGTGTTGGCCAGCGCCCAGTCGATCACTGCGCTGACGTCCTCCACCGTCGGTGCCCCGGCGATGTCGATCAGCCCCTGCGAATCCCAGAAGCCGCGCGAGGTGTAGCTGACCACCACGTAGCCGTCGTTGGCCAGTTCGCTGGCGCGGCCCACGTATTCCAGGTTGGGTAACGACCAGCTGGCCGGCATCACCACCAGCGGGAATGGCCCCGGCCCCTGCCCTTGCGGCACCAGGACAAGCGCGCCGAGCTTGGTGCCGTCGAAACTGGGAATGCTCTGGTACTGCTTGGTGAAGCCGGCCGCGGCCGCGGCGGCGGAGAACACCAGCAACATCGCGCCGAGGGCGATGCGACGTGACACGGACATGCGCATGGACTGCCTCCCAAGCGGCGCCGGACCGGAATGGCCGGCTGCCGGAACGGTACTGCCAGAACGGTGACAAGGGCTCGACACGGGGCCGGGCAGGCGGACCGTACCACCGGGTACGGGCGATATTCACGCCGCAGTGCGGCACAGTATGGAAGGACCTTGGCGGGCGGCCCGAACGTGCTGGCGCCGCGGCCGGTGGCCGGCGTGCGCCCAGGCCGCGCGGCTCAGCTCAAAAAGTGCTGGTAGCCGCTTCGCGGCGGCTGCCACCGCTGGCCGTCGGCATCGCACACCGCGATGCCATTGCCGGCGACGATGCGCCCGATCGGCGTCGCCGTGACCCCGACCGCCTGCAGCGCCTGCACGATCGCCGCGCGCTGCGCCGGGTCGGCGGTGAAGCACAGTTCGTAGTCGTCGCCACCGCCCAGCTGCCAGGCGTGCACCTGCGCAGGGTCCGCGTCGGCCGGGGCGGCGACCGCCGGCAGCGCGGCCAGCTCCAGTTCGGCGCCGACGTCGCTGCGCGCGCAGATATGCTCCAGGTCGGCCAGCAGACCGTCGGAGACGTCCACGCAGGCCCGCGCCAGGCCACGCAGGCGCAGGCCCACCTGGACCCGCGGCGTCGGCCGCAGCAGGCGCTGGCGCAGGCGTTCGTGCACGGGATCGGCGGCGGGCGCGGTCACGTCGAGGCGCCCAGCCTGCCACAGCGCCAGCGCCGCGGCCGCCTCGCCCGGCTGGCCGGTCACCCAGACCTCGTCGCCCGGCTGCGCGGCATCGCGGCGCAGCGCCATCGTCGCCGGCACGCTGCCGATTGCCGTGACCGACAAGGCCAGCGGCCCGCGCGTGGTGTCGCCGCCGGCCAGGCCGATGCCGTGCGCATCGGCCAGGGCGAAGAAGCCCTCGGCGAACGCATCGACCCAGGCCATGTCGACCTGCGGCAGCGACAGCGACAAGGTGCACCAGCGTGGCTGCGCGCCCATCGCTGCCAGGTCCGACAGATTCACCGCCAGCGTCTTCCAGCCGATGTCGGCGGCCGCGGTTTCGGCCGGGAAATGCACCCCGGCGTTGAGCGTATCGGTGGTGATCGCCAGCAACTCCCCCGGCGGCGGCAGCAGCAAGGCCGCATCGTCACCGATGCCCAGCGGCAGGTCGTCCCGCGCCCGGCTGCGCGCACGCAGGCGCTCGATCAGATCGAATTCGGGCATGGGGGGCTGGGAATCGGGAATGGGGAGTCGGGAATGGGAAAAGCAGGAGCAACAACCGGCGCGCCGGCGATCTCGGAGGGGACGGCAGTTGCTTTTGCCATTCCCCATTCCCTTTTCCCCATTCCCAGCCCCTCAGCCCCCCGACTCCACCGCGCGCCATTCCAGCGCGGCGCGGTCCAGGACGCCGTTGACGTAGGTGTGGCCGTGTTCGGAGCCGAAGCGCTTGGCGGTCTCGATGGCTTCGTTGATCACCACGCGGTACGGCACGTCCATGCGGTGCAGCAGTTCGTAGGCGGCCAGGCGCAGTACCGCGCGTTCGATCGCGTCCACTTCCTCGACCGTGCGGTCCAGGTAGCCGACCAGCGCTGCGTCCAGTTCGGCACGGTGCTTGAGCACGCCTTCGACCAGGTTCTCGAAGTACACCAGGTCGGCGATCTCGTGCGCCTGCTCGTGCGCGAATTGCGCGATCACGTGCTGGGCGTTGCCGCCGGAGATCTGCCAGGCGTAGATCGCCTGCAGCGCACGCCGGCGCGCGCGCGAACGCAGGACCGGATCCACGCCGTCGCGGCGGGGGTGGTGCTTGTGGCCAGCGGGTTTGTTCACGGCAGCAGCTCCAGCAGGTTGACCATCTCCAGCGCGCTCAGCGCCGCTTCCTCGCCCTTGTTGCCATGGCTGCCGCCGGCGCGCGCCTCGGCATCCTCGACCTGCTCCACCGCGAGCACGCCGTTGAGCACCGGGATGCGGAAGTCCAGCGACACCCGCAGCAGGCCCTCGGCGCAGCCGTCGGCCACGTGTTCGTAGTGGCGGGTGTCGCCGCGGATCACGCAACCCAGCGCGATGATCGCGGCATGCTTGCCGGCCGCGGCCAGGCGGGCGGCGACCAGCGGCAACTCCCACGCGCCCGGCACCCGGATCACGTCCACCGCGTCATCGGCGATGCCGTTGCCGGCCAGGCTCTGCCGCGCACCGGCGACCAGCACGTCGGTGATGCGGGCGTTCCAGCGGCTGGCGATGATCGCGAAACGCGCCGACTCGGGAGTGCGGAGGTCGCCTTCGTAGTGGGACATGGCGGTGGCAGCTTGAGGGGGTGGGAGAGTTTAGCAGGCGGTGGGGCCGCGTCCCGAGGAAGCGCTCCAGGGGCACCTTGCAGAAGGCCCAGGCACCGCCAATGGCAGGAATCGCGCGGGATCAGCTTTTACCAATTCCCCAATCCCGATTCCCGATTCCCGGCTCCACATGCTCCACCACCTCCAGCCCGAACCCGGCCAGGCCGATCTGCCGGCGCGGCGTGCCGAGCACGCGCAGCTTGCCCAGGCCCAGGTCGGCCAGGATCTGGCTGCCGGCGCCGTTGCGCCGCCACTGGCCCACGTCCTTGCCGTGCGCCGCCTCCGGCTGCGCGCGCAGCCGCGCCAGCAAGGCCTCGCTGTCGCGCGGCGCCGACAGCACCACCATCACCCCGCGCTCGGCGGCGGCGATCGCGCGCAGGGCGTCGCTGGCGGCCACCCCGAAATCGTCGCGGCGCCAGTGCAGCAGGTCGGCCAGCGGGTTTTCCACCTGCACCCGTACCAGGGTCGGCGTCTCGGCATCCGGGGTGCCGCGAACCAGCGCGAAGTGCAGATCGTGGGCGATGCGGTCGCGGTAGGTGACCAGGGTGAAGCCGCCGAACTCGGTCTCGATCGGCCGCTCGTCGATGCGTTCGACGGTGTGCTCGGTGGCCAGGCGGTAGGCGATCAGGTCGGCGATCGAGCCCATCTTCAGCCCGTGGGTGCGGGCGAACTCTTCCAACTGCGGACGCCGCGCCATGCTGCCGTCGGGATTGAGCACTTCCACCAGCACACCGGCCGGCTCCAGCCCCGCCAGCATCGGCAGGTCGCTGGCGGCCTCGGTGTGGCCGGCGCGGGTCAGCACGCCGCCGGGCTGGGCGATCAGCGGGAAGATGTGGCCGGGCTGACTGAGGTCGTGCGGCTTGGCGTCCGGCTTGACCGCGGTGCGCACGGTGTGGGCGCGGTCGTAGGCGGAGATGCCGGTGGTGACGCCCTCGGCGGCCTCGATGCTGACGGTGAAGTTGGTATGGAACTGCGCGGTATTGCGCTGGACCATCGGCGCCAGGCCCAGCTGCGCGCAGCGCTCGCGGGTCAGCGACAGGCACACCAGGCCGCGCGCGTGGGTGACCATGAAATTGATGTCCGAGGGCTTGACCAGTTCGGCGGCCATGATCAGGTCGCCCTCGTTCTCGCGGTCCTCGTCGTCGACGATGACCACCATGCGGCCGGCGCGGAGTTCTTCCAGCAGCTCGGGGACGGAGGCGAAATTCAGGCTCGGGGTAACGGAAGGCGACATGCGGGGACTCGCGGAAAGACGGAAGGTGCCGCGCGTGCCGCAGGCATCGGCGCAGCGTGGCGGAGAGGCAGAAGGCCGGACGCGGCCAGGATCAGTCCTGGCGGCCCTGCAACAGGCGTTCGACGTAGCGCGCGACCAGGTCGATCTCCAGGTTCACCGCCGCACCGACGGCGGTCTGCGCGAACGCGGTGTGCGCGACGGTGTGCGGAATCAGCGCGACCTCGAAGCCTTCGGCGTCGACTTCATTGACGGTGAGGCTGACCCCGTCCACGCAGATCGAGCCCTTCTTGGCGATGTAGCGCAGCAGCGACGCCGGCGCGGCGAAACGCCAGCGCTGCGCGCGCGCATCGTCGTGAATCGACAGCACCTCGCCGAGGCCGTCGACATGGCCGCTGACCAGGTGCCCGCCGAGGCGGTCGCTGGGGCGCATCGCCCGCTCCAGGTTCAGTATCGCGCCCTCGGCCAGGCGGCCAAGCGTGGTCAGCGCCAGGGTCTCGGTGGAGGCGTCGGCCTGGAACGAGGCCGCGTCGAAGGCGACCACGGTCAGGCACACGCCGTTGACCGCGATGCTCTCGCCCAGGCGCACGTCGGCGAACGGCAGGCTGCCGGTGGCGAAGGTGAAGCGGAGATCGCCGCCCTGCGGCTGGCGTGCGGCGAGATGGCCGACGCCTTCGATGATTCCGGTGAACATAGCTACGTTTCTCGCAATGGGGTGAGCGAAAAACGCCACAAGGCAAACAGGCACGCGCACAGCCGCAAGGCTGCGCGAAGGCCGTCTTCTTTCATCCGGACTATACCGTCGGCTCCGGCATCGCACCGGATCTGCTGACCTTCCCGAGCCGGCGCGTCGCACCTGCGCCGGGAAGCGCTCGCGGGCTCGTGCGCGAACGCACCTACCGCCGGTGGGGAATCGCACCCCGCCCTGAAGACGTTTGTGGTCGCCGGCGAACCGGCTCGGGCATTCTAGCAGGCGCGGCCGCAGCGGCCGCCCGGTACAGCGCGCCACCGGTGGGACAAAGCGTCGCGGTGCGCACGGCAACCTTGCGCGCGGCGACGCGCATCACCGGCGATCGCTCAGGGCGAGGCCGCCCCCGCGCTGGCGGCGATCGCCGGCCGCAGCAGCAGGCGCAGGTCGTCGCCGAGCTGGCGCACGTCCTGCAATTGCAGCGGTACCCGCTGCGCCATGGTCTCGATGCCGAGCCCGGCCAGCAGCGGACGCGCGGTATCGCCCAATAGGAGCGGCGCCATGTACACCAGCACCTCGTCGACCAGGCCGGCGCGCAGCAGTGCACCGCTCAGCGTCGCCCCGGCCTCGACCTGGACCTCGTTGATGCCGCGCTCGCCGAGCAGGCGCAGCGCCGCGTGCAGGTCGCAGCGGCCGTCGTGCAGCGGCACCGCGGCGAACGCGGCGTGAGCCAGCGCCGGCGGCACGCAGTCCGGCGCATGCAGGTACAGGGTCGGCGCACTGCCGTCGCGGACCTTGGCCTGCGCCAGGCTGCGCAGTTGCGCGTCCAGCACCACGCGCAGCGGCGGCTCCACTTCGGTCGCCGCATCCAGGCGCACGGTCAGCGCCGGATCGTCGGCCAGCACGGTGCCGGCGCCGGTAAGGATGGCGCCGGCGCGGGCGCGCCAGTGCTGCACGTCCTGGCGCGCCGCCGCGCCGGTGATCCATTTCGATTCGCCGCTGGCCAGGGCGGTGCGTCCGTCGAGGCTGGCACCGAGCTTGATCCGCAGCCACGGCCGGCCGCGCTCCACCCGCGACAGGAAGCCACGGTTGAGCGCGCGCGCCTGCGCTTGCATCAACCCGGATTGCACCGCGATGCCGGCTTCGCGCAGCAGTGCGAAGCCGCCGCCGTTGACCTGCGGGAACGGGTCGGCCATCGCCGCCACCACCCGCGCCACCCCGGCCTCGATCAGCGCCAGCGCGCACGGCGGGGTGCGGCCGTAGTGCGCGCACGGCTCCAGGGTCACGTAGGCGGTGGCGCCGCGGGCGCGTTCGCCGGCGGCGCTCAGCGCGAACACCTCCGCGTGCGGCCCGCCGGCACGCTGGTGGAAGCCCTCGCCGACCACCGCGCCGTCGCGCACGATCACGCAACCGACCATCGGATTGGGCCGCGTGGTGTAGGCGCCGCGCTCGGCCAGGCGCAGGGCCTGCGCCATCCAGCGATGGTCGTCGGCGGAGAAGCCTGGCGCCTGCGGGTCGCTCATGTGGCAGCGCCGCCAGCGTCGATGCGCATCACCACGATCTGCAGCGGCCCCAGCGGCAGGTCGGCGTGGCGCTGCCAGCCCAGGCGCTCGTAGAACGGCACCAGCACCGGCTCGCAATACAGGTACAGCCACTGCACGCCGAAGCGCGCGGCGGCCTGCACGCAGTGCGCGACCAGGGCGGCACCGACACCGGCAGCGCGCGCCTGTGGCCGCACGTACAGCGTGGCCAGCCACGGCGAGAACTGGCGGATGCGCGCGTCGTCGTTCTGCAGCAGGCTCACCGAGCCCAGCCAGTCCTCGCCGTCCAGGGCGATCCAGCTGGTGGGGATGCGGCGTTCGTCGCGGTGGCTGCGCAGGTCGGCCTCGGCCTCCACCACGTTCCATTCCGGCAACAGGGGACCGAAGGCGTGCAGATGCTCCTGCGCCAACGCGGGGATGTGCTGCGCGGCCTCGGCCAGACAGACGATGCGCATGCGCTCAGCGCTTGCCGGTCTTGTCGCCCGGCTTGGCCGCGCGCACCAGGTCCAGCAGCGGCAACTGCTCGCTGCCCACCGGCAACTCGCGCTCGAGCTTCTCGATCTCCTCACGGAAATCGGCCACGTCCTGGAAACTGCGGTACACCGAGGCGAAGCGCACGTAGCCGACGTGGTCGAGCTTGCGCAGCTCGGCCATCACGTACTCGCCGACCCGGATCGAAGGCAGTTCGCGCTCGCCGGACATGCGCAACTGATGCACCACCGCGCGCACCGCTGCCTCGATCTGCTCCTCGGCCACTGGCCGCTTCTGCAGCGCGCGGTCGAAGCTGGTGCGCAGCTTGCGCGCATCGAACGCCTCGCGGCCGCCGTCGCTCTTGATCACCGTCGGCAGCTTGAGTTCGATCGTCTCCAGCGTGCTGAAGCGCTCACCGCAGGCCTCGCACTCGCGACGCCGGCGGATCGTCGCGCCGTCCTCGGACACGCGCGAATCGATCACCCGGGTATCGGTGTGCTGGCAGAAGGGGCAGTGCATTCAGGGCGCCGGGAATGGGGAAACGGGAATGGGGAATGGAAACGTCAACAGCGCAAGCGTAGCGCTTCTGACCATTCCCGATTCTCCATTCTCCATTCCCGCCTCAGCCATATAGGTGCCGGGAGTGGGGAAACGGGAATGGGGAATGGGAACGCCAAAGGCGCCAGCTAGCACTTTCAACCATTCCCGATTCTCCATTCCCCATTCCCGTTTTTCAGCCATACACCGGATACTTGCGGCACTGCGCGGTCACCGCGTCGCGCACGCGCGCCAGCACGGTGTCGTCGGCCGGGGCGTCGAGCACGTCGGCGATCCAGTTGGCCAGGTCGACGCAGTCCTGCTCCTGGTAGCCGCGGGTGGTGATCGCCGGGGTGCCCAGGCGCAGGCCCGAGGTCACGAACGGCGAGCGCGGGTCGTTGGGCACCGAGTTCTTGTTGACGGTGATGTGGGCCTTGCCCAGCGCCGCTTCCGCGTCCTTGCCGGAGACGTCGCGGCCGATCATGTCCACCAGCATCAGGTGGTTCTCGGTGCCGCCGGAGACGATCTTGTAGCCGCGCGCGATCAGGGTCTTGGCCATGGCCTGGGCGTTCTTCACCACCTGCTGCTGGTAGCGGGTGAATTCCGGCTCCAGCGCTTCCTTGAACGCCACCGCCTTGGCCGCGATCACGTGCATCAGCGGGCCGCCCTGGATGCCGGGGAACACGATCGACTGCAGCTTCTTGGACAGATCCTCGAGCTTGTCGCCGGCGCCGGCGGCACTGGCGACGATGATGCCGCCACGCGGGCCGCGCAGGGTCTTGTGGGTGGTGGAGGTGACCACGTGCGCGTGCGGCAGCGGGGTCGGATAGACACCGGCGGCGACCAGGCCGGCCACGTGCGCCATGTCCACGAAGAAGTACGCGCCGACCTTGTCGGCGATGGCGCGGAAGCGCGCCCAGTCGATCACCTGCGAGTAGGCGGAGAAGCCCGCCACCACCATCTTCGGCTTGTGCTCCACGGCCAGGCGCTCGACTTCGTCGTAGTCGATCAGGCCCTGGTCGTCGACGCCGTACTGCACGGCGTTGAACAGCTTGCCGGAGGCGTTGACCTTGGCGCCGTGGGTCAGGTGGCCGCCGTGCGCCAGCGACATGCCGAGGATGGTGTCGCCCGGCTGCAGCAGCGCGAAGTACACCGCCTGGTTGGCCTGCGAGCCGCTGTGCGGCTGCACGTTGGCGTAGTCGGCGCCGAACAGTTGCTTGACCCGGTCGATGGCCAGCTGCTCGGCGACGTCGACGAATTCGCAACCGCCGTAGTAGCGCTTGCCCGGATAGCCTTCGGCGTACTTGTTGGTCAGCTGGCTGCCTTGCGCTTCCATGACCAGCGGGCTGCAGTAGTTCTCGCTGGCGATCAGCTCGACGTGGTCTTCCTGGCGGCCGGCTTCGGCGGCGATGGCGCGGGCCAGGTCGGGATCGTAGGTTTCGATGCGGGCGTCGCGCGGGAACATCGGGTCTCCGGGGGCATGGACAGAAGGCAGACGACTAGTTTAAGCCCCGCGCGCGGCCGAGGGCGAACCAAAACGCAGACGGCCTCCCGCAGGAGGCCGTCTGGCGATGCCGCAGCAGGGCTCAGCGGCCGCTGAGCACCAGGTCGGCGATGATGCCCGTGGCGATGGCGACCAGCAGCAGGTTGCCGGTGTCGTCGCGCACCCAGCGGTAGCCGTACGGCGGGCGCCGGACCTGATAACGGTCGTAGTCGTAGACCACGTAGTTCGGGCCGTAGTAGCGCTGGCCGCGCGCCCAGCGCGGCGGACCCGGGCGGTAGTAGACGACGTCGGGGCCGTTGCGATAGCCGTCACGGTAGCCGCGGTCGTAGGCGCGACGGGCGTCGCGGCGGTCGCGCTCACGGTCGCGCCAGTAGCGCTCGCGATCGGCGTCGCGGTAGCCGCGGTCGTACCAGCCGTGGTCGCGCGGACCCGGTCCCGGCGGCGGGGGCGGCGGCCCCGGAGGACCCGGAGGACCCGGAGGACCCGGCGGGCCCCAGCCCGGACCGGGACCCGGACCGCCCGGACCCCAGGCGAACGCGGGTGGCGCCATGAAACCCAGCGCCAGCGCGGACGAGAGGGCGATTGTGGCAATGCGTTTCATGTTCATGGCAACTCCGTCACGTGGTGTGGCGGTTGCATTTAGGCCGTTTTCGTCTGAACCGTCTCCTGCTGGAATCGGTTACGTATTCAGCTTCACGGATCGGGCTAGGAAAGCGTTCATCCAGCGGCATTTCCGGCCTGCGCGTGCAGGCGCAACAGCGCCGCCTGCGCCGTGTCATCGGCTGGCAAATAGACCACCAGACGGTTGCCGTTGCGCGGCGCCGACCACCAGTTGACCTGCTGCAGGCGCAACTCGCCTTCCTGCGGATGGCGGAAGCGCTTGAGCTGGTTCTCCACGCCGCGCACCTCGCGCCGCTGCCGCCACAGCGCATCGAACTCGGGAGAGGCCGCGCGGTAGCGCGCCAGCAGCGCCTCCCATTCCGGCTCGCCCAGGTGTTCGGCCATCGCCGCGCGCAGCAACGCCACCATGTGCTGCAGCACGTCCTGGCGATCGAGCAATGCGTCGCGCCAGCGCGGATTGGTGAAGGCCTGATAGACGCAGTTGCGGTCGGCGTCCGCCAGGTCGGCCAGGGTCACACCCATCAGGCGCTCGAAGGCCGGGTTGGCGCCGAGGATGTCGAAGCGCGGGGTCTGCAGCATTGCCGGCCACGGGCCGAGCTGGTCCAGCAGCATGCGCCCGGTGCCGGTCAGGCGTTGGCACGGCGGTGGCGCCAGGGCGGTCGTGCCGCCCACGCCGGCCAGCGCCAGCACGTGCGCGGTTTCGACCTCCGAACACTGCAGGGCGCGGGCGATGGCGGTCAGCACGCGCGCCGAGGCGCGGACCGGGCGCCCCTGCTCCAGCCAGGTGTACCAGGTCACGCCGACATCGGCGAGCAAGGCCACTTCCTCGCGGCGCAGGCCGGGGGTGCGGCGCCTGCCGCCGCGCGGCAGCGCCAGCCGCGCCGGGTCCAGGCTCTCGCGGCGGGCGCGCAGGAAGGCGCCCAGCGCGCGGGCACGCTCGCTGGCCAGAGCCGGGCCCGACGCAGCAGGCGCGACCGCCCGCTCCGGCCTGGAGGTGGAATGCGCGAGGTCCAGTTGCATCGTCTTCTCCACTTTTGCTGTCCGCCCGTGCCCGACGACGCCACGTCGACAGGCGGCGCAGGCGTGCTCTGTAGACGGCGCCCCGACGCGACCGTCCGGGACACCAGGGAGGCAGCGCCAGTACCAGGATAAATGAGTCCTTGTACCAGTTTATCGACTCACCATACTGCGCGCCATGACCACACCCTCCCCCGCCTCCGCCATGCCCGCCACCACCCCCACCCTGAGCCACCGCGGCCTCGGCATCCTGCTGATCGGGCAGATGCTGCCGCTGATCGATTTCTCCATCCTCAATGTCGCGCTTGGCTCGATCGCCCAGACGCTGCACGCGTCGGCGACCCAGCTGGAGCTGATCGTGGCCGTCTACGGCGTCGCCTTCGCGGTGGGCCTGGCGGCGGGCGGCCGGCTCGGCGACAACCTCGGGCGGCGCCGCGTGTTCGGTGCCGGCGTGCTGCTGTTCGGCCTGGCCTCGTTGCTGTGCGGGGTGGCCGGCTCGGTCCCGGCCCTGCTGGCCGGCCGCATCCTGCAGGGACTGGGGGCGGCGCTGGCGGTGCCGCAGATCCTGGCCACCATCCACGTCAGCCTGCACGGCAAGGCACACGCGCGGGCATTGGCGCTGTACGGCTCGCTGGGCGGTATCGCCTTCGTCATCGGCCAGGTGCTGGGTGGCTCGCTGGTCAGCGCGGACATCGCCGGATCCGGCTGGCGCAGCGTGTTTCTGATCAACCTGCCGTTCTGCCTGCTGGCGCTGGCCTGCCTGCGCGCCGTGCCGGAGACCCGCGCGGCACGGCGGATGCCGCCCGACCTGGCCGGCGCCGGGCTGCTGGGGCTGTTCCTGGCCTGCCTGCTGCTGCCGTTGGCGCTGGGCCCTGCCCTGCACTGGCCGCCGGCGTGCCTGGCGGTGCTGGCGGCCTGCCTGCCGCTGCTGGCGGCGCTGACCCGGGTCGAACTGTGGCAGGAACGCCGCGGACGGACGCCGTTGTTGCCGCCGGCCTTGTTGCGGCTGCCCAGCGTGCGCTTCGCGCTGCTGGTGGGCGGGGTGTTCTTCACCTGCTGGAGCGGTTTCATGTTCGTGCTGGCGCTGACCCTGCAGACCGGCGCCGGTCTCTCGCCGCTGCAGTCCGGCAATGCGTTCATCGTGCTGGGCGCGGCCTACTTCGCCTCTGCGCTGGTCAGCGCCCGCGTGGCGGCGCGCTGCGGCCCGGTGCCGACGCTACTGCTGGGCTGCATGGTGCAGATGCTGGGCCTGCTGGGGCTGGCCTGGACGCTGCACGCAGTGTGGCCGCATCCGGACGCGCGCACTCTGGCCCCGGCGACGGCACTGATCGGCGCCGGCCAGGCCTGGATCGTGGCCAGCTTCTACCGCATCGGCCTGTCGCAGGTCCCCACCACGCATGCCGGCGCGGGCAGCGCCATGCTCTCCACCATCCTGCAGGCGGCCATGGGCCTGGGGCCGGCGGCGCTGGGTGCGATCTACGCTCACGCCCGCGGCGGCGGCAGCCTGGCCGCGATGCAGGCGGCGCTGACCAGCGAGTGGCTGGCGATGCTGCTGCTGGTGATCTGCGCACTGCTCTATCTGCGCCGGCAGCGCCGCGCAGGGGCCTCGTCGACGGCGAGCGCTGCGGCGCTGCCGCCGATCGCCGAGTAGCCCGCGCGGCACCACCCGCGCGTCTGCCGCCGCCACCGTGCGGCAACGATTGCCGGCGGCCGTCCGGCTATAATCCGCCATCCCTTTCGACGCCCTCCGGCCGCCGGCCGGCGGGCGCCCTGCGCCTTTGGAGCCGCCATGTCGCAATACATCTACACCATGAACCGGGTCAGCAAGACCGTGCCGCCCAAGCGCCAGATCATCAAGGACATCTCGCTGTCGTTCTTCCCCGGCGCCAAGATCGGCCTGCTCGGCCTCAACGGCGCCGGCAAGTCCACCGTGCTGAAGATCATGGCCGGCGTGGACACCGATTTCGAAGGCGAGGCGCGTCCGCAGCCCGGCACCAAGGTCGGCTACCTGGCGCAGGAGCCGGAGCTGGACCCGAACAAGACCGTGCGCGAGTCGGTCGAGGAAGGCGTGGGCGAAGTGCTGCAGGCGCAGGCCGCGCTGGAAGCGGTGTACGCCGCCTATGCCGAGGAAGGCGCCGATTTCGACGCGCTGGCCAAGGAACAGGAGCGCCTGGAGGCGATCTTGGCCGCCGGCGACGCGCACACCCTGGAGAACCAGCTCGACGTGGCCGCCGACGCGCTGCGGCTGCCGCCGTGGGACGCCAAGATCGCCAACCTGTCCGGCGGCGAGAAGCGCCGTGTGGCGCTGTGCCGGCTGCTGCTGCAGAAGCCGGACATGCTGCTGCTCGACGAACCGACCAACCACCTCGACGCCGAGTCGGTCGAATGGCTGGAGCAGTTCCTGGCGCGCTACACCGGCACCGTGGTCGCGGTGACCCACGATCGCTACTTCCTCGACAACGCCGCCGAGTGGATCCTGGAACTGGACCGCGGCCGCGGCATTCCGTGGAAGGGCAACTACACCGAGTGGCTGATGCAGAAGGACGAGCGCCTGAAGCAGGAAGAGAACCAGGAAAAGGCGCGGCAGAAGGCGATCCAGAAGGAACTGGAGTGGGCCCGGCAGAACGCCAAGGGCGGCCGTTCCAAGGGCAAGGCGCGTCTGGCGCGCCTGGACGAACTGCAGTCGGTGGACTACCAGAAGCGCAACGAGACCAACGAAATCTTCATCCCGCCGGGCGAGCGCCTGGGCAACTCGGTGATGGAGTTCAAGAACGTCTCCAAGAAGTTCGGCGACCGCCTGCTGATCGACAACCTGTCGATGATCATCCCGCCGGGCGCCATCGTCGGCATCATCGGCCCCAACGGTGCCGGTAAGTCGACCCTGTTCAAGATGATCACCGGGCAGGAGAAGCCGGATTCGGGCGAGATCGTGGTCGGCCCGACCGTGCAGCTGTCGTACGTGGACCAGAGCCGCGACAAGCTGGAAGGCAACCACAACGTGTTCCAGGAGATTTCCGGCGGTCTGGACATCCTCAACATCAACGGCGTGGAGATCCAGTCGCGCGCCTACATCGGCCGCTTCAACTTCAAGGGCCAGGACCAGCAGAAGATGGTCGGTTCGCTGTCCGGCGGCGAGCGCGGCCGCCTGCACATGGCCAAGACCCTGCTGCAGGGCGGCAACGTGCTGCTGCTCGACGAACCGTCCAACGACCTGGACATCGAAACCCTGCGCGCGCTGGAAGACGCGCTGCTGGAGTTCCCGGGCAACACCTTCGTGATCTCGCACGATCGCTGGTTCCTGGACCGCATCGCCACCCACATCCTCGCCTTCGAGGGCGACTCGCACGTGGAGTTCTTCCAGGGCAACTACCGCGAGTACGAGGAAGACAAGAAGCGCCGCCTCGGCGACGACGCCGGCCCCAAGCGCCTGCGTTTCAAGGCGCTGAAGTAAGCCGCAGCGCGTTTCTGGCAGCACCCGCCACGGCCCGCTTCGCGCGGGCCGTGCGCGTTTTGGCTGACTGTCGGGTGGGGCCGCTCTCCGGCTCCGGGAGTCTGCGGGAGTCGACTGTCATACAGCGACGACACGCGAAGCGGTGCGCTTTCCGATGGCGCAATGCGTCGGGACTGAAGTCCCTCCCACGGTGCACCCGCCGAGTTCGTTGCAAGTCCCTGTGTCGCGATGGGCCTTACCGGTAAAACCGTCGCGACTGGAGCGCTCCCACAAGCGCGTGACAGTGCACGCATGCGGAAGTGACCGCTGGGCACGCATCGCCAACGCGGGGGCATCCCGGCACTACAGGTCGTAGGACAGCACGTCCTCGAAACCGAACCTGTCGAAGTCGCGGATGCGCGAGGGATACAGGCGGCCGATCAGGTGGTCGTGCTCGTGCTGCACCACGCGGGCGTGGAAACCCTCGGCCTCGCGCTGCAGCGGGGTGCCGTCCGGCAGCACGCCGCGGTAGCGGATGTGCCGGTAGCGCGGAATCACCGCGCGCAGCCCGGGAATGGACAGGCAGCCTTCCCAGCCGTCCTCCAGGTCGTCGGACAGCGGCTCGATCTCCACGTTGGCCAGGGCGGTGCGCGGTACCGGCGGCGCATCCGGATAGCGGTCGCTGCGCTCGAAGCCGAACACCATCAGTTGCAGGTCCACCGCGATCTGCGGCGCGGCCAGGCCGACGCCGCGCGCGGCGTCCATGGTCTCGAACATGTCGGCGACCAGCGCATGCAGTTGCGCGCTGCCGAAATCGGTGACCGGCGGCGCCTGGCGCAGCAGACGCGGGTCGCCCATGCGGATGATGTCGCGGATCATGTGCGGACTCCTGGCAGTGGGGAATGGCCGCGATTATCCGCCGTGGCGGCGACGCGTGCAGCGCGGGCCGCGGCCTCCCCTGCCCCGACTGCGACACACCGCGGTGCAATCCCCGTGTTGCGGCAAAGCGCTTGGCGAATTCTGCAGGTGCGAACTGTCATGCAGCCGCGACGCGCGACGTGGCGCGCTTGCCGATGGCGCAATGCGTCGGGACTGAAGGGCACCTCTAAAAACCCCGCCTTTGGCATCATTGGTCTGGAGAACACGCCGAGGACGCCACGATGATCAGCCTGTTTGCCGGCCACGAACGCGAAGCCAAGCGGCAGCAGATCGGCGATCCTCTGGCTCTGCTGTCACGGCATATCGACTTTGCCGGGATTGCTCACGTCGTAGACGCGAAGCTGTCCTTGGGTACTGGCAAGCGCGGTGGCCGTCCGGCTTGGCCGACGCAGGTGATGATCAAGCTGCTGCTGTTGCAGCAGTTGTACAACCTCTCCGACGATGCGCTGGAGTACCAGGTGCTGGATCGGCGCAGCTTCCAGCAATTCCTCGGACTGGAACACAGCGGCAAGGTGCCCGACGCCAAGACGATCTGGGTGTGGCGCGAACGGCTCAAGACCAAGGATCTGATGGGCGACATCAGCGCGGCGATCGGTGAGCAATTGCAACGTGCCGGGTTCATTGCCCGCGGCGGTCAGATCATCGACGCCAGCATCGTCAGCGCTCCGATCCAGCGCAACACGCGCGAAGAGAACGCGCAGATCAAGCAGGGCGATGACGTCGGCCAGGACTGGAGCGATGCCAAGCGTGCGCAGAAGGATATGCAGGCACGTTGGACCAGGAAGCATGGGGTGGCGTTCTACGGCTACAAGCTGCACGCCAGCACGGACCGTCGCTGGGGCTTCATCCGCCGCTACGACGTGAGCGCGGCCAACGTGCACGACAGCCGTCACTTCGAGCAGGTGCTGGACCCGGACAACACCGGCCGCACGGTATGGGCCGATAGCGGGTATGCCGATGCAGCGCGGGAAGCAGACCTGAAAAGGCGTGGTTACCGCCCCGCGATCCAACATCAAGGGCATGCGCGCAAGCCCTTGAGCGAGGCAGCAAAGCGCCGGAACCGTCGAATTGCCAAGGATCGGGTGTTCGGCGAGCACCCGTTTGCGCGCTTGGCCCAACAAGGCGGCAAGTTCGTACGCTGCATCGGCTTGGCGCGGGCAAAGGTGGTGATCGGGCTGAAGGTCGCCAGCCATAACGTGATGCGGCTGGCACGGCTACAGGAGCGGGCCATGGCGCCAGCGTGATCGGCTGAGGTAGCCCAGCGGCCACCTCAGCCTCCCAACCACCACGATCAGGCGCCGCTCTGGTGCCGTTGCGACAGATGCTACCCCTGGCTCCAGGTCGTGGCAGGTTGTTCGAGGTGCCCTGAAGTCCCTCCCACCGTGCACCCAGCCAGCGTAGCGCGCATTCCGTCACGCGTGGTTCCGCAGCGCCGTGGGCCATCCGCCGAGATGGATGTGCACACGTGACGCCCGCCTGACGTCGCTCCCACAGGGATGCGCTGGGCATCCTTGTGGGAGGGACTTCAGTCCCGACGACGGAGGGTGTCAGTCGGGTTTCGGTGCCGCTTATCGCGGCTGTAAGACAGTTGACGTGCGCCGGTCTCCGCGCGGCACGCGCCCTACTCCGGCACGTACGGCGAGGCCAGCACCTGCGGGCGGCGGCCGAGGCCGGCGCCGAGCCGGTCGAGCACGAAACGCACGTAGAGGTTGGTACTGAACTGGGTGTAGTCGCGGGCGTTGTTGAACAGCAGGCGGCCGCCCAGGAACAGTTGCGGGGCGATCTGCCATTCGGCCGCGCCGGCGATGTTGTAGGACATGCCGGTCTTGCTCTGCCCGGCGTAGACCGGCGCGACGTAGCGGTCGGTCAGGCCCAGCAGCGCGGCCAGCGAGGCGGCGTCGTAGGCGGCCTGCTGCATCTGCGCGCTGGTCGGGAAGTACGGGCTATCGTCGCTGCGGAAATGCTGCACGCCGACGCTGGCGTCCACGCTCCAGTTGACCGTGCGCCCGGCGGTGCGGCCGCTCCAGTGCACCGGGAAGCCCAGGTCCACGTAGTCCTGCGGGCTGAAATAGCCGCCCTGGCCGTAGGTGTAGCCGCCCAGGTTCTTGTCGTACTGCATCGCGGTCAGGTTGAGGCCGGCGGTCAGCGACTGGTTCTCGGTGTCCAGCGCGTGCACGTACACGCCCAGGTCGACCTGGCGGTGGTCGTTGCTGGCGACGTTGCGGCCGACCAGGCGGTCGGCACTGACGCTGGCGTAGCCGCCGAGCAGGCCGTTGTCGAGGGTGGCCGACAGGCGCAGGCCGTTGCTGGTCACGCCGCCCCAGCCGAGTCCGGCGCGGCCGTCGTCGACGCCGCCGAAGGACAGCAGGCTGTCGCTGACCGCGCGGCGGAACACCTGGCCGGAATAGGTGAGGTTGTCGCCGGCCTGGCCGCGGTAACCGACGCCACCGACGATGCGGCGCTCGGGGAAGCCGACCGGGGTGCTGCCCAGGTCGGCGCTGAAGCCACCGTTCTTGTAGGTCACCGCCATGCCGACGCCGCGCGCGTCCTGGTCCATGCGCCGCGCGCCGTTGCCGTTGGCGGCCATGGTGTACAGCGCCTGGCTGAAGCCGGCCGGGGTCAGCGCCGCGGCGGTGGGGTTGGCGGCGAGGTTGCGGAAGCGGGCGATGTCGGCGGCGCTGAGGTCGGCGCTGCGCGAGGCGTCGCCGAGGATGGCGCTGGCCAGCGTGCCGATCGCGGTGTCGGCGGCGGTGTTGCCGAGCAGGAACGCCGACAGCGGCTCGGCGTACAGCGCCTGCAGCGCTGCCGCCTCGCGCTGCGCGTTGGTCAGCGCCGGGTCGGTGTCGTTGAACAGCTTGTTGTACAGCCCGGTGTTGACCGCATAGGTGCGCAGCGCGTTGCGGGTGGCGTTGCTGTTGCCCTCGGTGAGCAGCAGTTGGTACAGGTCGCTGCCGACCAGGCTGTCGATCGGCGTGCGGTCGGCGGCCAGGGCATCGCCCATCGCCGCGGCCGGGCCGGCGCCGAAGCGGCTGGCGGTGGCGTAGCCGGTGCCGAGCGTGCCGGCGTCGAGCAGGGTCGGAGTGAGGTCGACCTGCAGCTTGCCCTCGCCCACCGCGAACTCGCCGTGCAGCGGCACTTCCAGATCGCGCAGCCGGCCCAGGCCGGCCTCGCCGTCGCGGGCGCGGTAGCTGGCGCCGGTGGCGAGGCTGTCGCTGTTCTCGGCCTGCACCTCGCGCAGTTCGTCGAGCACGGTTGAACCGCCGCCGGCGCTGGCCGGCGCGGCGGGCTGGCGCAGGGACGCACGCGGCGCCGCGGCCAGCAGCCCGTCGTCGGGCAGGTCGCGCGGCACGCTGCGGGCGGTGCTGCGCTGACCCGGCACCGGCAACGCGGCCAGGGCCACGCCGACGGCGCTGGCGCTGGCCGGCGGCGGCAGGTCGTCGCCGGCGGCCACGGCCGGCGCGGACGCCGGCAGCGCGGACGCTGCGTAGGCCGGGGCCGGCACGCCGCCGCCGAGGCGGTCGGACACCACCGCGGCGCTGCGCGGCATGCGTCCGTTCATGCCGGCGAACGGATTGAGCGGGCGCCCGGCAGCGGCGTAGGACGCCGGGCCGTTGGCGGCCGGCAGGCCGTTGTCGTACTGGCCCGCCTCGCGCGCCTGCGCCGCCAGTGCGGCACGGAAGTAGCTCTCGGCCTTGCGGTTCTTGCCGGCGCTGCGGTACACGCGGCCGGCGGCGCCAAGCACCTGCGGCGAATCCGGCGCCTGCGCCAGCGCGCGCTGCAGGTAGTCCTCGGCGCTGTGCAGGTCGCGCAGCGCGGCGGCGGTGTTGGCCGCGGCGATCAGCGTGTCCAGGTCGTTGGGCGACTGCTGCAGTTGCTGCTGATACAGCACCAGCGCCTGGCGCTGGTCGCCGGCGGCGGCGTACAGCCGCGCCAGCGCGGCCACCGCCTGCGGATCCTGGTTCTGCTGCGCCAGCAGCGGCGCCAGCGCGTCGTAGGCGGCTTCGAGGTTGCCGAGTTCGCGCAGGGCATCGACCTGGCGCAGCACGTAGCCGCTGCGCAGCGCCTGGTAGCGGCGCTGCTGCTCGGCGCTCATGTCGCTGTCGCGCAGCTGGCGCAGGGTCGCCGCCAGTTCCGCGTCCTGGTGCGCGCGCAGCAGCACGCCGGCGTATTGCAGGCGCGCCTCGGTGGAGGGGTTCTGCGCGACCAGGCGCTGCGCCAGGGTCAGCGCGCGCTGGTTGCTGCCGATGTCGGCATAGGCGCCGGCCATCGCCGCCAGCAGTGCCGGCTGTTCCAGCGCGTCGCCCAGCGCGGCCTCGGTGCGGCCCAGCAGCAACTGCGCTTCGCCACCGCGGCCCTGCTGCTGCAGCAGGCGCGCCGTGGCCGCCTGCTGTTCGACCCAGGCGGTGTTGCGCA
Source organism: Xanthomonas sontii (assembly GCF_040529055.1). Lineage (NCBI taxonomy): Bacteria > Pseudomonadati > Pseudomonadota > Gammaproteobacteria > Lysobacterales > Lysobacteraceae > Xanthomonas > Xanthomonas sontii. The sequence continues at coordinate 4,976,562 of NZ_CP132342.1, forward strand.
GCGCGCTCATCTCGGCGGTGCGGGCATTGGCCGGAATGCGTTCCAGGCTGGCGTAGGCGCTGGCCCAGTCGCCGCGTTCCTGCGCCAGCAGCGCATTGGCGTACAGCGCCTCGGGCATGTCGCCGTGCACTGCGAGCAGGCCGTCCATGACGCTGCGCGCCTGGTCCGGACGCCCGGCCTGCTGGTACAGGCGCGCCAGGTCCAGCCGCACCCACGGATCGCCCGGGTTGTCGACCATCGCCTTTTCCAGCTCGCTCTGCGCGGTGACGGTGTCGCCGGCCTCCAGCGCCTGCTGCGCGCGGGCGCGCTGCAGGTTGGCTTTCAGCGCGGACTCGCCGCCGGCCTGCTGGCGCTGCGCCGGGCTGAGCCTGGCGAACAGCGCATTGGCCTCGTTGGCGCGGCCCTGGCGGCTGTACAGGGCGATCAGGCCCTGCAGCGCGCCGGCATCGTCGGCATGCAGGCGCAGCGCCTCGCGGTAGCTCTTTTCGGCGGCGGCAGCATCGCTGGCCGACTGCAGGTCGCCCAGCAACGCGTAGCCGGCGGCCTCCTCGGGCTTGAGCTTGACCGCCTGCTGGACCAGGCGCAGCGCGGCGTCGGTGTCGCCGCGGGTGCGCGCGGCCTGCGCCTGCTGCAGCTGCAGCCAGTAGCGCGCGCTGTCCAGCGCGCTGCGCCACTTGCCGTTGGCGGCCGCGGCCGGGCGCAGCAGTTCCTGCGCTTCGCCGAAGCGCTGCTGGCGCAGCCGCACCGAGCCCAGGCCACCGAGCGCCTCGGCATCGCGCGGACGCGCGCGCAGCACCTGCGCGAAGCGCTGTTCGGCCAGCGCCAGGTTGCCGGCGTTGAGCGCCTTGAAGCCTTCGCCCAGCTGTTCGCCGGCCGGATCGCCGCCTTGCGCGCGGCGCTCCTGCAGTTGCGCGGCCTTCTTGGCGATCTCGGCATCGTTCGGATTGGCGGCCAGGAACGCCTGGTACAGCGGCGCATCGGCGGGGCCGGCATTGAGCCACAGCAGCGCCTGGCGCCAGCCGGCACGCGCGGGACCGGCGACATCGGCGCGCTTGCTCAGCGCGGCGAGCTGGGCGATGCCCTCGCGCCGCGACGGTTCCCGGTAGGTCTGCACCTGCGCCAGCGCCAGCGCCGCGGCGGTGTTGTCCGGCTGCGCGGCAGCCAGGCGGCGCAGGCCGTCGCGTGCGCCGTCCCAGCCCTGCGGGGTGCCGGCCAGCGCCTGGTAGTACTCCAGCGCCAGCGAGTCCGGCGGGCCCTTGCCGTCGAACAGCGCCTGGTAGGCGCGCACCGCGTCCACGTAGCGGCCGGCGGCGGCGGCGCGGCGTGCGTTGCGCAGGTCGATGTTATCGCCGGTGCCGCCGATCGACATGGCCAGGCGCTGGGTCTGCGGCGCCTGCGGATGCGCCTTCTGCAGCTGCGCCAGGCGCTTGCGCGCGTCGGTCTGGCGGCCCTGCGCCAGATCGATCTGGGCCAGGCCGAGCAGGGCGTCGGGCTGGTTCGGGTCGACCCGCAGCAGCTTGCGCCAGGCGTCGGCGGCGAGATCGTCGCGGCCCTGGTCGTGCCAGTAGTTGCCCTGGCTGACCAGTTGCTGGGTGGCGTCGGCGTTCTGCGCGTGCGCGCTGCCGGCGAGCAGGCACAGGTCGATCATGCCGGCCAGGTACAGGGGTTTGAGGTTCATGCGGAGCATTGGGTTCTCCAGGCGGGCTGCAGCGCGCCGTCTGCGGAAAAGCGGTAGCGGTTGTCGAGCCAGGCGCGTCCGAACAGGATCAGCACCCGGTCGTAGTAGGGAAGCCGTGCCGCGGCGGCGTCGCCGGGCGCGGGAATGCGTTGCGCCTGCGCCTGGAGCAGCGCCGGTTCGCGCAGCGCGCTCAGGTACGGCAGCAGGGCCGCGGCGAAGCCGGGCGGCGCCTGGCCGCTGCCGACGCCCTGGCGGCTGTCGATCTTCTCGTCGAGACGGCCCTGCGCGCGCAGTTGCTGCAGCGGGCCGGACAGGTCGTCGAGCAGCGCCTTGCGCAGCGGATCGGCGGCATCGAGCATGCCGGCCCACAGGTACACGCGGATGGCGTCGTAGCTGCCGATCGCGCCCTTGTCGGGGTCGACGCCGAACGCGCGGCCGTCCCAGGAGGTCCAGTCCGGCGCGAAGCCGACCGGCGCGCTGTCGCGCAGCATCCGTGCGCTGCGCGTGGCCAAGCCGGCCCACGGCCCCTTCGGATCGACCGCGGCGAAGCGCCGCAGCAACTGCAGCGGCAGGTAACTGGGGTTGAGCGTCCAGCGTTGCGGCCTGACGAAGCCCTTGGCCGCCGGCAGCAGCATGCTGCCGAACCCGGGCAGCTCGGCCAGCTCGGTGCGTCGCACCAGCGCCAGCATCTGCAGACCGGCCTGGGTGTAGCCGGGCCGTTGCCACAGGCGCCCGGCCTCGAGCAGCACGTAGGCGATCCACAGGTCGGCGTCGCTGGCGCTGTTGCCGTCGAGCACGCGCCAGCTGCCGTCGCTGGCGCGGCCCCACAGCCAGGCCGGCAGCACCTGCTGCGGGCGGCCCCCGCACAGGTTGTGCCGGGTCCAGCCGAGCACGCGCTCGAACAGCACCTGGTCGTTGGCCACCAGCGCGAAGAACAGCGCGTAGGACTGGCCTTCGGAGGTGCTGCGCCGGTCGGCGTGCTGGAAATCGATCACCCGTCCGCTGGCATCGAGGTGCTTGCCGACGAACGCGGTCCACTCGCGCCACGGCGCGCAGGCCGGCGCCACCGCCAGCGCGGCGCGCGCCGGCGGCAGCAGCGTCGCCGCACCGGCGGCGAGCAGGCCGCCGAGCAGGCGCCGGCGTTGGCCGGTGTGTCCGTTCACTGCCCTGCCTGCAGCCGCGCCGCCGAATGCCGGCGCAGCACCACGCGCGCGGCCAGCGCCAGCAACACGCTCAGCAGCACCACCGCCAGGCCCAGCAACAGCGGGTGCTGCGAGAAGTACCAGCGCGCCCAGGTCGGCAGCGGCAGGTGACCGACATAGTAGGTCTGGTTGCCGGCCAAGCTGCGCACCTTGCCCTTCTGCAGCAGCACCACGCTGCCCTGGAAGTCCTTCAGCGTGGCCGGCTCCAGCCAGGCGTCGAAGAAGTCCTCGACGCTGGCCGGGTCCTCGGCCAGCAGCCCGACCACGCTGCGCCCGGCCTTCAGCGGCGACTGGAAGCCCATCAGCACCACGTCGCCGGGTGCCGGCTTCACCGCCACCTCGGCGGTGGTCGGCAGGTCGGTGCGGCGCGCATCGAACGAGAGGAAGCCGGGCAGCTTGTCCAGCACCCAGTCGCTCATCGCAAAGCGCCGCCCGCTGGCGCCGTCGCCGATCGGCAGCGCCGCGCTCCAGCGCTGGAACAGCGGTTGCGAGCGCAGGCTGCCGAACACCAGCAGGTCGCTGTCGGCGTGCTTGTCGACCTCGGCGGCATGGATCAGTGTCACCCGCAGCGCCGGGTAGCCGGTGGACGCGCCGAGCCGGCCGAGCAGGGTCAGCAGGTTGGCCATGTCCTGGTCGCCGATCTCGTCCGGCACCACCACGGTGGACTCGGACAGGTCGGCCAGGCGGGTGAACGGGAAGCCGGCATTGCCGAAAGCGGCCAGGTTCGGCATCGCCATGTAGTGATGGAACGAGCGCAGGTCCACGCTGGAATCGGCGTCGATCGCGCCGGACACGTCGGGGAAGGTGTTCTTGCACGCTTCCGCCTGCGGGCGGTCGAAGAAGAAGTGGAAGCGCAGCTGGCTGTTGGCCGAGAACGGCCCGGTCGGCAGCAGCAGTTTCTGCTCCACCGGCATCGCCCCCTTGGGCGAGAGTTCGTGCCACCAGCGCAGCGGCAGCGACTCGGCATAGGCATGGCCGTTGAGCGGCAGCGTGGTGACGAAGGCATCGTTGATGCTGACGTTGAGCGCCGACTTGTTCTGCGTCTCCGGCACCGTGTAGCGATAACGCAGGTTGACCGGGATGCCGTCGCGCTGCCACACGAACAGATCCGGCGGCAGCTGCAGGCCGACCCGGATCAGGTCGGGGTGGTAGCCGCTGACGTTCAACTGCGAGGTCTGCGCGACCAGATCGCCGAAGCGCACCGGCTTGTCGCCGGAGATCCAGTTGGGCGCGTCGTAGGGCTTGCGCGGCTGCGCCGGCTTGAGTTCGCCGATGCGCGCCACCGGGCCGTTGAACGGCGTGCCCAGGCTCAGCGCGGTGGCGGCCTGCTGCAGGTCGTTGTCGTTGCGGCCCAGCACCAGCAGCAGCTTGCCGGTGGCATCGCGCGGATTGGTGATCATCGCCAGGGTCGGGCCGGCGATCTCGGTCAGGCCGGCCTGGGTCGCGGCCAGTTCCGCCGGCAGGGTCGCGGCGGTGGCGAACAGCACCGCGTTGCCGGTGGCCGGCACGTCGCCGATGGCCACGCCGAACGACGCGCCGCGGTAGCCGGCCTGCGCGCCGAACCAGGAGGCGACGATGCCGGCGCTGCGCAGCGTGGCCAGGTCCGGGCGCTGCGGGAACACGAACGGCAGTTCCAGGCGGCGCGTATCGCGCTTGTCGTAGAACGGCACCGGCAGCAGCGCCAGGTCGTTGCGCAGCACCAGCGGGGTGGCGGTCAGCGACAGCCGCGTGGATGGATCGATGTTGGCCCACAGACTGGTGTGGTCCGGATCCTCGCAATCGCGGGTGTAGTGGCCGATCAGTTGCAGGTTGAGCCGGTTGTAGTCGCTGATCAGGCGCGGATCGATCGGCACGTCGCTCTGCTGCAGCTTGCCAGCATTCTCGCGGCTGACCGGCAGGGTCGCCACGGTGACGCCGTTGACGCTGACCTTCAGGTGCGACAGGTCCGGCAGCAGCGCCGGCGAGTAGCTGTAGACCAGATGCAGGTTCGCCGCCTGCACCACTTCGTCGGTGCGGGTGCTGAAGGCGATACCGGCGCTGCCCTGGATGCCGCGCAGGGTCATCTCGTAGTCCACACCCAGTTGCTTGAGCGTGGCCGAGCGCTCGCGTTCGGCCGGAGACGGCAGCGGCGTGGCGGTCGCGGCGGCGGCCGGCGCCTGCGCGGTGGCGGGAAGGGTCGGCTCCTGGGCCAGGGCGAGGCCGGAGAGAACCGTGAGACAGCACGCAGCCAGGGCGGGTAGACGCATCGACGGCAACCGGATGGAAGTGAAAGAGAGGAATGAACGCGACACGATGGAACGACGACTCACGGCGCAGCCTCCTCGCCGGCGGTGCGGCCGCGCCAGCCGCTGCGCGCGCTGCTGGCGACGTGCTGGCCGAGGCGCCTGAAGCCGCGCATGCTGGCCGCGAACACGCGGCCCAGCGACACCCAGAAGCGGTCGCGGTCGTGACGGCCCCACTGCGACACCCAGATGTCGGCACGGGCGAAGGTGCAGGCCACCAGCCAGCGCTCCTGCTCGATCGACATAGGCCGGAACTGGATGCTGATTTCGCCGTCGCGGTCGTGGCGCACCATCGCCGGCAGACGCTTGGAGCTGCCGCGCTGCGGCAGCGCGATCTCCACCGGCAGGTCCGGCTCCACCGGCACCGGCTCGAGCAGACGCAGCGCCATGCCGCCGGTGGAGAAGTTGACCGTGCGGCAGGCCAGTTCGCGGCCATCGGCCAGGTGCAGGGTGGCCGGGATATCCAGCGGCACGCGGTGCGAGCGGCGCACCTGGCGCATCTCGCTGGCGGTGGCGATGGTGGCGCCGAGCAACAACACGTTGTACGCGGTCCAGGCCAGGTTGAACCAGATCGTCTGCGCCTCGCCACCGGGCTGCACGCTGAGCAGGCGCATCACGCCCGCAGCCAGGCCAGCCAGGTTCAGCACCAGCAGGAACAGGTAGGGCTTGGCGATCTGCCCGTCGAAGTAGCTGCGCGGCACCAGGCCACCCTTGGGGGTGACGTTGAACTTGCCGAGCTTGGGATTGAGCAGTGCCACCAGCGTCGGGCGCAGGATGTACCAGGCCAGGGTGGTCTCGTAGACCTCGTTCCACAGCAGGTGGCGGAACTTGCCCTGGGTGCGCAGGTTGGTCAGGTTGGCCTGCAGGATGTGCGGCAGCGCATAGGCCAGGATCATCAGCGCCGAGGCATGGATCACGTGCGCGCCGAAGAACAGGAACGCCAGCGGCGCGGTGAGGTAGACGATGCGCGGCAGCCCGTAGAAGAAGTGCAGCATCGCGTTGGCGTAACACAGGCGCTGCGACAGGCGCAGGCCCTTGCCCAGCAGCGGGTTGTCCAGCCGCGCGATCTGCGCCATGCCGCGCGCCCAGCGGATGCGCTGGGCGACGTGGCCGGACAGGCTCTCGGTGGCCAGGCCGGCGGCCTGCGGCACCGCGATGTAGGCGCTGCGGTAGCCGCGGCGGTGCAGCTTGAGCGCGGTATGCGCGTCCTCGGTGACGGTCTCCACCGCCACCCCGCCCACTTCCTCCAGCGGCTTGCGCTTGATCACCGTGCACGAGCCGCAGAAGAAGGTGGCGTCCCACTGGTCGTTGCCGTCCTGCAGCAGACCGTAGAACAGCTCGCCCTCGTTGGGCACCTTACCGTGGTTGCCGAGATTGCGTTCGAACGGATCGGCGGAGAAGAAGTAGTGCGGCATCTGCACCACCGCCAGCTTGGCGTCGCGCAGGAACCAGCCCATCGCCACCTGCAGGAACGAGCGCGTGGGGATGTGGTCGCAATCGAAGATCGCCACGTACTCGCCGCTGGACTTCTTCAGCGCCGCGTTGATGTTGCCGGCCTTGGCGTGGAGGTTGTTGGTGCGGGTGACGTAGTGGATGCCGACCTGCGCGCAGAACGCGCGGAACTCCTCGCGGCGGCCGTCGTCGAGCAGGTAGATGTTGAGCTTGTCGGCCGGCCAGTCCATCACGCTGGCGGCGAGGATGGTCGAGCGCACCACCGACAGCGGTTCGTTGTAGGTGGGAATGAACAGGTCGACGCTGGGCCATTCGCGCTGGTCGGCCGGCAGCGGCAGCGGCCGCCGGTTCAGCGGCCACAGCACCTGGAAATAGCCCAGCGCCAGGATCACGAACGCGTACAGTTCGGCCAGCAGCAGGCCCAGGCCCAGGCTGAGGTCGACCGGGCTGCTCATGCCCACGGTCTGGGTCAGGCGCCACCAGATGTAGCGCGAGGACACCGCCAGCGACAGCGCCATCATCACCAGGATCGCCAGGCGGCTGCCGCTGCGCCGCAGCAGCATGGCCGCGGCGAACACCACCAGCGAGAACAGCAGTTGCTGCGGCACATCCATCGGGATGGCGACGACGAAGACCAGCAACACGGCACCCAGCAGCCACAGCGACCAGTTGGCCAGGACATGCAGCGGGCGCGCGGCACGCGACGCGGAGGCAGCGCTCATCGGCGATTCCTAACAAGGGGAGGAGGTCGGCGCGCGGTCTTCCCCACCGCGCGGCGACGGCAAACAGGTGCGGCGCCCGCAGGCGCCGCATGGCATCAACGATTCAAGAAGCGCTTGAGCGGACCGCCCGGCGCCGGCACCGCGGCCTCGCGGCCGACCTCGAGCAGGCGCTGGAACAGCTGCTGCAACGGCGTGCCGGTCGCGGTGCCGATGACGGCGGCCGACACAGGCGCCGCCGCTGCGGCGGGCGCCACCGGCAATGGCGCAGCCGGCCTGGGCTCGACCGCGGCGCGCACCACCGACAGCACCGGCGCCGGTGCGGGAGCCGCCGGCGGCGGCGCGGCGGCAGCCGGCTCCGCGGCGCTGAGCCGGTCGGCGGAAAAATCCTGGTAGGCGGTGGCGCCACTGCTGCCGAGCTTGGCGAACAGGCTGGAGACGTCGTCGCCGGTTTCGGCACCCGTTTGCTTGGACTTCTTGGACATGACGCCCCTCATGACGATCTGAAAATAGTCGGTCGCTACCGCCGCGCTCAGCCGGCCCTGGCCAGCACGAAGCGGCGCAGGTCTTCGTGTCCGGACGACAACGCACGCACGCCCAGGCCGGCCGACATCCCCACCTGCATGAACCATGCCTGATATACCCCTTCCAGGAAGCCGTCGGCACCGCCGGCCTGCCCGGCCAGGCCGATGTGCAGCGGCGAGCCGGCGTGCAGCAGCTCGACGCGGTCGGCGTGCTCCTCGAAGCGCGCATAGCCCCACTCCAGCCGGTCCCAGACGCGGTTCACCGCGTCCTCCAGCTCCTGCAGGGTGGTGCAGGCGCCGACCTGGTGTTCGGCGGCGAAGCGGCGGCCGATGCGCGCCATCAGCAGGGCCAGGTCCTCGGCGCCCAGCTCCGCGGCGAACTCCTCGGCGAGCGCGCGCAGAAAGCCGCGCCACTGCCGCGAACAGGCGTGGGTGCGGTAATGGGTCTGCAACGCGTGAGCGCTCATCGAGGAAGTCTCTGGGCAGGGACGGAACGACAACGGCGTAGCGGGTGTGGCGCCCCGGGCCGACCGTCGCCGGCCGCCACTAATGCGACACAGTTCTCACTTTGTGGCGCAGTGTATCTCACTCTTTCTTCACCGCAAAGCCCTGATGCGCCGAACTGCGACCCCTGCCCGCCCGCTCCGGGACCGGCGCTGGGTCGGCACCGGCAGGGCCGCCCAGGCTCAGTGCCGCTCCTCGGCCGGCACCTGGAACACCTGCCGCAGGTAGGCCAGATAGGCCGGATCGTCGCACAGGGTCTTGCCGGGCGAGTCGCTGAGCTTGGCCACCGGCTGGCCGTTGCAGCGGACCATCTTGATCACGATCTGCAGCGGCACCAGGCCCAGATCGTTGGTCAGGTGCGTGCCGACGCCGAACGCCAGCATGCAGCGATCGCGGAAATGCGCGTACAGCCGCATCACCTTGTCGATGTCCAGGCCATCGCTGAACACCAGGATCTTGCTGCGCGGATCCACCCGATGCCGCTGCAGATGCGCCAGCACCCGCTCGCCCCATTCGAACGGATCGCCGGAATCGTGGCGCATGCCGTCGAACAGCTTGCAGAAGTACAGGTCGAAATCGCGCAGGAACGCATCCAGGCCGACCACGTCCGACAGCGCGATGCCGAGATCGCCGCGGTACTCGCGCGCCCAGGATTCCAGCGCCGCCGCCTGCGAATCGCGCAGCCGCGGCCCCAGCGCCTGGAACGCCTGCAGGTATTCGTGCGCCATCGTGCCCAGCGGGGTCAGCCCGTAACGGCGGGCGAAATACACGTTGCTGGTGCCGACGAACTGCTTGCCGAGGGTCTGCTGCAGCACCGGCAGCAGTTCGCCGTGCCAGGCGCGCGAATAGCGGCGGCGGGTGCCGTAGTCGGCGATGGCGCAGTTGTCGTAGCCCGGGGTGTCGCGCAGCAGCGCGATCTTGGCCTGCAGGCGGCGCAGGCCTTCGGCATGGTCGGCGCCGCCGGCGTTGCGGAACCACACCTCGTTGACGATCGCCAGCAGCGGCACCTCGAACAGGATGGTGTGCAGCCACGGCCCACGGATATGCAGTTCGATCTCCCCGGGCACGCTGGCCGAGGCCTGCAGTTGCAGGTACTTGCGGTCCAGGTGGAACAGCGCCAGGAAATCGACGAAGTCCGGCTTGATGAAGCGCATCGCGCGCAGGTAGTCCAGCTCGTCCTCGCGGAAGCGCAGCGCACATAGCGCGTCGATCTCTTCGGAGATCTGCGGCAGGTACTGCGCCAGGTCGATGCCCGGGGTGCGGCACTTGAAGCGGTATTCCACCTGCGCGCCGGGATGCTGATGCAGCACCGCCTGCATCATGGTGAACTTGTAGAGGTCGGTGTCCAGCAGCGAGTCGATGATCATCCGCCGATTATGCGCTCAGTGCGCTGTATGCCCCGTCTTCGTGTTTTTCTGTGGGAGCGTCAGCCATGGTGACAACAAGTGCAAGAGCAAAGCTTTCGCCTTGCGGCGAGTTACTTTTCTTTGCTTGTGCAAAGAAAAGTAACCAAAAGAAGCGCTTCACCACAGCCGAAGGCTGGTCAAGCACACCCTGCCTCGCGCCCTCCGCGCTAACGCGCTCCGGGTCCGCGTCCATCCCGGGGATCCGCGGAAGGGGCATCCTGCCCCTGCCGCGGACGGCGCACGTCCCTGTGCGCCGCCCCTTCGGGGTTTTTCCCCGCGATGGCCGCCGCTTCGGAAGGGAACCCGGTAAGTCAAAAGCAAGGGCAAGGGCAAGAGCAACAGCCAAAGCCAAGCGACTGCGACTGCGACTCCCAAATGGACTCGCGATGATCGGTGTCAGGACGTGATGCGAGAGGGACTCTCGCCGCCCTTTTGTGGGATCAGTCACGAAGGCTTCCGAGGTCAGATCGTCCGCTTACTCCGTGCGTCGTGGTTGCATGACAGTTGACTCCTGCCAAGGGCGAAGCGCGCCCCTGATCCCTGACCCTCACCGCTTCAGCACCGCCTGCGCCGGCTTGTGCTGCACGGTGAAATCGCTGTCGCGCGCGCCGCCGGCGTCCGGATCGGTGTACCAGCACCACAGCGCGATGCCGGCGATGCGCGGCTGCGCGTCGAGCACCTCGCGCCACTCGCGCAGCACCTGCGCCTGCAACGCGGTGTCGACCTCGGCAGTGCGTTGCTCCGGGCTTTCCCATGGCGCTGCGAGACTGCCGTGCGCCGAGCGCAGGCCCAGCTCGGCCACCCACACCGGGCGGCCGCTGCGCTCGCCCAGCGCCTGCACCCGCGCGGCCGCCGCGCGCATCTGCGCGCGCCGTTGCTCCGGCGCGGCGGCCAGCGCCGGATACAGGCTGGTGCCGACGAAATCGAAGCGGTCCCAGTAGCCGAAGCGCTCGGCCTGCTCCAGGCCGTCGGCGACATAGCCGATCGGGCCGCGATAGACCTGGCGCACCGCCGCCAGCAGCGCCGGCCACTGCGGCGCATCCTGCAACTGACGCAGTTCGGTGCCGACGATCAGCGCGCTGGCGCGCTCGTCGGCGGCAACCTGGGCCAGTTGCAGCAGCGCGCGCCGATAAGCCGCGAACCAGGCGTCGCGATCGGCCGGCGCGGCCTCGCCGGCCCAGTGCCCGGGAATCCACAGATGCACCTTCAGCACCGGCTGCAGGCCGGCGGCGCGCATCTGCCGCAATCCGGCGCGGACCAGCGCCGGGCTGCTGTCGCTGCCCAGCACCGGGGTCGAAGACTGCGGCGCCGCCTGCCAGACGAAGGCGACCAACAGCGCACGCGAAGCGCCGGCCTCGGCCAGTTGCCGCAGCGACTGCTGCGCGGCGGCGCTGCCCCACGGCGCCTGCGGCGACACCTTGACGTTGGCGCCCATCCAAGGCGGCGACGCCGCACTGCAGCCGCCGGCGCTCAGCGCCAACAGCAGTGCGGCCAGCAGTCTCACGGCGATCGGCGCCATACCCGGTAGATGCCCTGGTGGTAGACCAGACTGTAGCCCGGCAAGCCCTGCTGCCACAGCTGCGGGAAGCGTCGGTTGAGGCTGTCCAGGGCGCCGGTCTGGCTGGCCGGGTCGCTGACCACCACTTGCGCCGGCATCTGCCGCGGATCGACCAGCGCCTGCTTGAAGCGCGGGTCGAACGGCAGGATCAGTTGTTTGGCGTCGCCGCGCGCGACGATCACCGGATAGCTGGCGCGGTCGTCGAGCAGGGTCGGCAGCCGCGCCTCGGCCAGCCACGCGCCCAGGTGCGCAGCGTCGGCATGGCGCGGCGGCGCCGGTGCCTGCAACGCGGCGATCCAGTCGCGGGTGGTGGAGGTGGCGGTGCGGGCGATCACCCAGCCGCTGGACACCGCGCCGGCCAGCAGCAGCGCCAGGCCCAGCCAGCGCAGGTTGCGGCGCAGGTCGCCCAGCACCAGGGCCGCCGGCACCAGCAGCAGGGCGAGGAAGTCCAGCGGCTGCGCCGTGAAACGCGCCCAGGTGGCGAGCGTGCCGGCGCCGATCACGGTAGCGGCGGCGGCCAGCACGCTGCGCCAGGTGTCGCTGTCGCGGGTGTGACGCAGCAACAGCAACAGCGGCGCGCTGACCACCCCGGCCAGCAGCAACCACAGCGGCGGCCACCATGGCTGCGCCGCGGCCTGCTGCAGCCACGGCTGCAGCGCCGCCTGCGCCGAGATGCCGCGGAAGGCGGACGTGGCGTCGCGCACGAACAGCAGCGGGTCGCCGAAGAACATGTAGTTGAGGTACATCCATGCCCCCACCGCGAACAGGAACGGCAGGTAGCACACCAGGTAGAACGCCAGCGGCGCCTGCCGCATCAGCCGCGGCGGCGCGATCAGGAACAGCCACGGCGCCAGCCCCACCGCCAGGAAGCAGGCGCGCTCGTCGACGAAGAACAGCAGGCACAGGCTCGCGGCCAGGCGCAGGTAGGCGAAGGCTTCCGGATCGTCGCGGAAATGGCGCAGCGCGCGCGCGGCCACGTAGAACACCAGCAGGCCCAGGCCCTGGTTGTTGCCGGACAGGGTCGGCCACAGGAAGAACGGCTGGATCACCACACCCGCACTGAGCGCCCAGGCCCAGCCGCGGCCCAGGCCGGCGGCGATGTCGCGCCACAGCAGGGTCACCAGCGTCGCCCCGGCCAGCACGTCGACCAAGTACGGCAGCAGCGGCGTGGACAGGCCCGGCAGGCCGCCGAGCAGCACGCCCAGGTACAGCGAGGCCTGCGCATACAGGAAGCCCAGGTACTCGATGCGGAAGCCGGCCGCGTCGCGCAACAGCAGCAGCTTGGCGTACTGCGCCATCGCGTCGTCGCTCATGTAGCCGTGCGCGAGCAGCCGGTGGCACAGCAGCGCCAGCAGCGCCGCGGTGAATACGAACACCGCGGTGCCGCGCGCGCGCGGCGGCGCGTCAGTCGTCGAGCGCGGCGCGGCGCTCTTCGGCCATGTGCTTGCTGATGCCATGGGTGGTCTTTTCCCAGTAGAACGGGTTGCGGATGAGCTGCCACAGGCCCTTGTAGGCGGCGATGGACTGCAGCAGCCAGTACAGCGGCACGGTCAGCGCGTAGGGCGCCAGGCGGAAGTAGTCGCGCTTGAACGCCGCCACCAGGGTCATGTAGATCAGGAAGCCATTACCGAGCAGCAGGTTGAGCAGGCTCAGGTACAGCAGCGCCGGCGGGAAGAACGGATCGAAGAACTTCGAGCCCACCGCCAGCCACAGCCCGTAGCTCAACCACATCAACGGCGCGGCCAGCGCGGTGAAGAAGGTGCCGCCGACGAACAGCTGGAAGCCCCAAAACCCGCGCACGCCGGTGGAGCGGTACAGCTGCACCGGGTCGCGCATGTGCACCAGCCAGGTCTGCATGTAGCCCTTGAGCCAGCGCGAGCGCTGCCGGATCCAGTTGGGGATGCTGACGTTGGCTTCCTCGAACGTGGTCGAGTTGACCACGCTGACCCGGTAGCCCTGCTGGGTCAGGCGCACGCCCAAGTCGGCGTCCTCGGTGACGTTGTACGGGTCCCAGGCGTGGACCTTGCGCAGGATGTCCAGGCGGAAGTGGTTGGAGGTGCCGCCGAGCGGAATCGGGATGCGCAGGGTTTCCAGCGCCGGCAGGTAGAAGTCGAACCACAACGTGTATTCCAGCGTGAACATGCGCGTGAGCCAGTTCTCGTCGGCGTTGTAGTAGTTCAGCCGCGCCTGGATGCAGGCCACGTCGGCCGGCGACTTGCGGAACGCGGCGACCACGCGCTTGAGCTGGTCCGGCTCCGGCTTGTCCTCGGCGTCGTAGATGGTGAGCATCTGCCCGCGGGCGAAGCGCAGCGCGTAGTTGCAGGCCTTGGGCTTGGTCTTGGGCTGCGACGGCGGTACCCGGATGATCTCGAAGAACGCCTCCAGGCCCAGGGCCTTGGCCGCCTCGATGGTCTCGGTGTCGTCGGCCTCCAGCACCAGCTTCACGTCCAGCTTGGAGGTGGGGTAGTCGAGCCGGCGCAGCGCGTTGGCCAGGATCGGCAGCACGTCCGGTTCCTTGTACATCGGCACCAGCACCGTGTAGACCGGCAGGTCCTCGTCGCCGAGCGAGGCCACTTCCTCGTCGCTGACCTTGATGTCGATGCGGCGCCGCGCACCGCGCCAGGCCAGCACCAGCTTCAGCCCGAAGGTGGCCAGGAACGCCACCGCGATCAGCGTGTTGAGCGCGATCAGGGTGACCAGCGGCCACAGCGCCAGCGCCGCGGCCAGCACCACCGTGAGCGCCACCAGGAACACCGACTGCGCGCGGGTGATCACCTGCCGCGCCGAGTGTTCCGGCGCGTGTTCGGCCAGCAGGTTCAGCGCGTCGTGGGTGAGCTGCGCGTCGGCGTGCTGCTGCAGGCTCCAGACGATGTCGAACTTGGAGGTGCCGACGAAGCGCACCTGCTCGCCGTAGGTGGCACGGGCCCAGGCGAAGATCTCCGGACCGGGATCAGCCACCGCCAGCACCAGCTGGCCGTCCTCCTCGCGCCACGGCAGCACCAGGCGCTGCGCGTAGTCGGCCAGCCGCTCCGGCTGGAACAGCGCCGGGTCGATCGGCTGCTTGAGCAGGTTGGCGAAGTTCAGCCCGAAGTGCTGCGCCAGCACCGTGTAGAAGCGCAGCGGCGCGACCCCGCGCTGGGCCAGCACCACGTCGCCCAGCCGCGAGCGCCAGCGCGCCTGCAGGGCCAGCGCGTTCTGCAGCTGCGGCGGGTCGATCACCCCTGCGGCGACCAGCGCCTCGCCGATCGGCGCCTGCAGGCCGCCCTCGGTGGGCAGCCGTCCGAGCCGGCCGGGCGCGCTCGCCTCGGCGGCGACGCTCTCGTGTTCGCCGGACACGGCTAGAACCGCCACCAGGCGGCCACGAACGGACCGCCCGCGCCGCCGGTGTTGCGCCCGGCCACCGGCTGCTGGTAGCCGAGCTGCAGCTGCGTGCCGCCGGGCAGCGTGTACAGCACCGAAGCCTGCAGCTTGCTGAAATCGAAGTTGTTGCCGCGGATCGGCGTGTTGTCGCCCGGCGCGTAGATCCGGTTCGGGCCCTTGCCGTTGCCCAGGCTCTGGATCACGTTGAACTCGCCGATCAGCATCCAGCGCGGGGCCAGCGCCACGCCGCTGGACACGTCCAGGCGTGCCTCGTCGGAGGCGTCGCCGCCGCGCAGCCGCACCGCCGTGCCCAGGTCGACATAGCCGTCGTGTTCGCCCAGGCGATAGCCGCGGCCCACGCTGTAGCGCAGCTCGGCGCCGTAGTCGCCCTGGCCCAGTGCCGGCCGCTCGCCATCGCGCTGGCGCGCATACGCGGGCACCAGCGCCAGCACCTGCAGCGCGCCCTGCCAGGGGCCGTCGCGGCCGTCCGGGTCGAGCCGGTAGCGCAGGCCGATTTCCTGGTCGGACCAGCCGCTGCTGTGGCGGTCGCCGTAGCCGCTGTCGTTGCGGTAGCCGACCTTGCTGAAATAGAAGTTGCCGACCAGGGTCAGGTCCGCGCTCAGCCCGTATTCGCCGTAGAGATTGAGCTGGTCCTGGCGGCTGCGCCCGGCATCGGGGAAGTTGCCCGACTGGCCGTGGCTGTTGAACACCGCGCCGCCATCGGTATGGCTGGCCTTGAGGATCACCAGCCCGTGACCGGCCTCGTCGACCCAGGCGCTGGCCCAGCAGGGGCCGGCCGCCAGGGCGAGCAGCGCCAGCGCCAGCCGCGCGCGGCGCGCAGGCGTGGCGCGGTGGGCAGCGGGCATGGGCACAGCGGACGCGCAGGCGCGCGCGTGGGTGCGCGGACGCACGCCGTCGAAATCATGCATGGTTGAGTTCCTGGTGGGGTTCCCCCGAACCGGAAAGCAGGCGCGGTCCAGGAGAGATCGGCGGAACACGTCATTTGTTAAGTGACGTACTTCCCAATATAGCGAATTTATGTTGCCATGCCGCACGCGCGCGCAACGCGGCCGATTTCGTTCAGCCTGGGCGGCGCCAGCACAGCCGGGCGAAGGTGACCCAGGCATGCAGCCAGATCACCGCCCACACCGCCGCCCGCACCGGCCAGGCCCGGGTCGGCGCCTCGAACTTGCGGAAGTAGCGCCACAGCCCGCGGTGCTTGTGCCACTCGACGAACCACGGGCGTTTGCGGCTGGACACGCCGCGCACGTGCAGCACGCGCAGGCGGTTCAGCACCGCCACCGTGGCACCGGCCTGGCGCACCCGGCGGCACAGGTCCAGGTCCTCGGCATGCAGCCGATAGCCGGCATCCCAGCCGCCGATGCGGGTGAACAGCGCGCGCGGCAACAGCATCAGCGCACCGGACAGCGCCGGCACCGGCTGCAACGGCTGCGCCGGGTCGGCCGCCAGCGCCAGCCGCGAGCCGGCCAGGGGATGCCGCAGCATCGCCGCGAAGTCCGGATCGCGGCGGCGTACCGCGGCGTCGGCGCGGCCGTGCTCGTCGACCTGCTCCACGCCCAGCAGCGCCTCGCCGAGCGCGGCGGCCTGCGCGCGCAACTGGGCCAGGGTGTCGGGCTCGACCATCAGGTCGGGATTGACGAAGGCCAGCCACGGCGCGTCGCTGGCCGCGGCGCCCTGGTTGCAGGCGGTGGCGAAGCCGGGGTTGTCGGGATTGGCGATGAAGCGCACCCGCGCATCGTCCAGCGCGTGCCGCTGCACCACGGCGAGGGTGTCGTCGCGCGAGGCGTTGTCGACCACGCGGATCTGCGCCACCTCGGCCGCCGCGCGCAACCGCTGCAGACAGGCATCGATGGTGCTGCCGCTCTCGTAGGTCACCACCACCACGGCTATCTGCTGTTCGCTCATCCGCCAATTATCCCGCATGTGCCGCCCGCCACGCGCACCGCGGGCATGGCGGCGGCGGCGATTGCCGCGCATACTCTGCGCCCCGTGCGCTGCGGGGCCGCTTGCGGCCCCGCGCGCATGGGAGACGGAGCGATCCGTGTCCTCTCCTTCGCCCAGTGCAGATGCCGGTCAGCGTTGTTTCCTGTCCCAGGCTGCCGCCCCACCCCGCAGACCGCGCGCGCCGCCTGAGCCCGCGCCCATGCCGAGATGCCGGCGGCGCCCGCTTCTCCGCTCCCGATCGCGCGACCGGGCCCTGCCCCGGGCCTCCTCGCTTCTGGTCTAGACCAACCACCCGCAAGGGCCGCGCTGTGGCGCATGGCATGCCCAGGCTGCGGCCGCTGGCACGGCGCGCTGGGTCGTGCCGGCACCGCGAGGCACGCGCATGAGCGCCCGCCACCAGATGCACGGCATGGGCATGCAGACCGTGGCCGCCGACTGGCCGCCGCTGTCCGATGGCGAGGTGGAAGCCCTGCTGCAGCAGTACGCCCTGCCCGGCCGCCTGCACGCCTTGCGTTGGCACAGCCCGCGCCCGTTCTCGGCGGCGGCGGAGGTCGAGACCGCCGTCGGCACGCTGTTCGTCAAGCGCCACCACCGTCGCGTGCGCGACCTGCACGCGCTGGGCGAGGAGCATGCCTTCATCGCGCAGCTGCGCGCGCAGGACGTGCCGGTGCCGGAGGTGCTGCGCAACCGCGATGGCGCCAGCGCGGTGCGGCGTGGCCACTGGACCTACGAGGTGATGCGCGCCGGCGAGGGCGAGGACCGCTACCGCGAGGCGATGTCGTGGACGCCCTTCGCCGACACCGCCCATGCCGCTGCCGCCGGCCGCGCGCTGGCCGCGCTGCACCGCGCCGCCGCCGGCTACGCCGCGCCGCCACGCAGCACCACCGTGCTGGTCGCCAACCTGCGCCTGTTCGCCCAGCCGCAGCCGTTGCAGGCGCTGAAGCACGATCTGGCACGGCGTCCGGCGCTGGCCGCATGGCTGCAGCAACGCGACTGGCAGGACGACCTGCGCGTGCAGTTGCTGCCCTGGCACGCGCAGGCCTGGCCGCTGCTGCAGACACCGCCGCCGGCGCTGTGGACGCACGGCGACTGGCATGCCTCCAATTTGCTGTGGCGCGGCCATGGCGCCGCCAGCACGGTCAGCGCGGTATTCGATTTCGGCCTGGCCGACCGGACCTTCGCCCTGTTCGACCTGGCCACCGCGATCGAACGCAACCTGATCCCGTGGCTGCAGTTGGACGACGGCGGCAGCGCGGTCGCCGACCTCGACCAGCTCGATGCGCTGCTGCACGGCTACGCCACATTGCTGCCGCTGGACGCGGCGCACCTGCGCCTGCTGGCCGCGCTGCTGCCATTGGTGCATGCCGATTTCGCGCTCAGCGAGATCGAGTACTTCGCCGGCATCACCGGCTCGGACGTGCACGCCGAGATCGCCTACCGCCGCTATCTGCTCGGCCACGCCGCCTGGTTCGGCCAGGGCGAAGGCCAGCGCCTGCTGCGGCACCTGCAGCGGCGCGCGGCGGCCGCGCCATGAACCGTCGCATCCACCCCGACACGTCCGCCGTCACGCCTGCCGCGCACGCACCGCGCGGCGCTGCCGCTTCCGCTTCTCTCCTTCGTTTCGTTTCCCCGAGGTCGTTCCGCATGCTTCCCACCTGCCGTTTCCCCGCTCCGCACGCCCTCGCGCTGGCCCTGGCCATCGCCCTGCCGCTGCCGGCGCTGGCCGCCGACGCTGCGCCGGCGCCCGCCAGCGCGCAGACCCCGGTCGAACTGGACGCGGTCAACGTGCAGGGTCGCCAGCCGCACGACCGCAGCAGCCTGAGCGGCTACGGCGACGCGCCGCTGCTGGACACGCCGATGGCGATCGACACCATCGATCGCACGCAGCTGTCCGACCGCCAGGTGCGCGTGCTCAGCGAGGTGCTGCGCGCCGACGCCGCGGTCGGCGACAGCTATGCGCCGATCGGCTACTACGAGAACTTCCTGGTGCGCGGCTATTCGCTGGATGCGGCCAACAGCTACCGCATCAACGGCCTGACCATCGCCGGCGAACAGAACGTGGCGCTGGAGAACAAGGAACAGGTGCAGGTGCTCAAGGGCCTGTCCGGGGTGCTGTCCGGCATCACCACGCCGGCCGGCGTGATCGACTACCAGACCAAGCGCCCGCAGCACGTGCGCAGCCTGGTGCTGAGCGGCGACGACGACGGCAGCCGCGGTGCGGCAGTGGACCTGGGCGACTGGTTCGGCAGCGAGCGCCAGTTCGGCCTGCGCGTCAACGCCGCGCACGAGACCCTGCGCAGCTATGTCGATCACGCCGACGGCCACCGCAATTTCCTGTCGCTGGCCGCGGACTGGAACATCGACCCGCAGTCGACCCTGCAACTGGACGTGGAATACCAGGACCGCCAGCAACGCTCGGTGCCGGGCTACCAGTTGCTCGGCGGCACGCAGTTGCCGAGCGGGGTGTCGGTGCATCGCCTGCTCGCCTACCAGCCGTGGTCCAGGCCGGTCGGCATCGAGGCGCTGAATGCGCAGGCGCGCTACGAATACCGCTTCAGCGACGCCTGGCATCTGCAGGTGGCGGCCTCGCACAGCCGCGCGCTGATCGACGACTACTCCAGCTTCGCCTGGGGCTGCTACGGCGCGGCCAGCTGCGCCGGCGACGCGGTGCCCAACCACTTCAGCCGCGAAGGCGACTACGACATCTACGACTACCGCAGCCCTGCCGACAGCCGCCGCAACGACGAACTGCAGGCGATCGCCAGCGGCAGCGCCAGCACCGGCGTGCTGCAGCACCAGTTCCAGGTCGGCGTCGACTACCTGCATCGCACCATCGACCGCCACGGCTCGATCAACGAGATGATCGGCAGCGGCAACATCGACGCCGATCCGCCGCTGCTGGCGCAGGCCGACGCCGTGCTAGGCCCCAAGCGTCGGCGCCTGGACAGCGCGCAGACCGCGCTGCTGGCCAGCGACCGCATCGGCATCGGCGAGGCCTGGCAGCTGCTGCTGGGCGCGCGCCAGGTGCGCTACGACGAACGCGCCTGGGACCGCGACGGCAGCCTGACCCGGCGCACGCGCCGCTCGGTGTTTCTGCCGCAGGCGGCACTGCTGTTCAAGCTGCAGCCGTCGCTGTCGCTGTACGCCAGCTTCGCCAAGGGCCTGGCCCCGGGCGGCACCGCGCCGTGGTTCGCCAGCAACGCCGACAGCATCCTCGCCCCCACCAGCGCCTACCAGCGCGAGGCCGGCATGAAGTTCGAGCGCGATGGCGTGACTTTGGGCGCGGCGCTGTTCGACATGCGCCAGGCCAACCAGTACGCGCAACCGCAGGCCGACGGCAGTTTCCTGTTCGTGCAGCAGGGCCGCCTGCACAACCGCGGCATCGAACTGTCCGCCGCCGGCACGCTGGGCGCCGGCCTGCACCTGCAGGCCAGCGTCGCCGGCATCCGCGCGCGCGCCGAGGACACCGGCACGCCGAGCGACGAAGGCCACCAGGCACTGAACGTGCCGCGGCTGCGCGCCAGCGCCCAGGCCACCTGGGACGTGCCCGGCGTCAGCGGCCTGGCGCTGCTGGGCGGCGCGCAGTACAGCGGCGCCAAGTACGCCGACCGCAGCGGCCAGGTCGCCGTCGGCGGCTACAGCGTCTACACCCTCGGCGCCCGCTACGCCACCCGGCTGGGCGCGGTGCCGACCACACTGCGACTGAGCGTGGACAACCTCACCGACAAGCGCTACTGGCGCGACGTCGGCGCCTATGAAGGCGACGACTATCTGTTCCTCGGCGCGCCGCGGACGGCGCGGCTGGCGCTGCAGTTTGATTTTTGAAGGGCCGGGAATGGGGAATGGGGATTCGGGATTGGTAAAAGCCAAAAGCGGGACATGGCGCGTCACCTGTGTCGGAGCGGCTTCAGCCGCGACGCGCTATTGCTGACGGGTCGCGACTGATTCCCACAGACAAGCGCTGCTCCTTCAGCAAACACTGTCTTCTTCGTTCGCAAACGCCTGGCCCTGTTCTCCGGATCCACCATGACTTCTCTCGAACACCAGCCGCGCCGATGACCAAGGTGGTAATCCACTGTCATGCAGTCGAGACGCGCGAAGTGATGTGCTTTCCGATGGCGCAATGCGTCGGGACTGAAGTCCCTCCCACAGTGCACTCGGCCGGCTTGCCGCCAGACACTGCGGGAACGGCTTCAGCCGCGACGCGCTATTGCTGACGGGTCGCGGCTGAAGCCGCTCCTACAGCACGCGCGCAATGCACTGCGCTCGCGAACAATCCCCAATCTCTAATCCCCAATCCCCACTCCCGGCCTCCCCACCATGTCCCCGCTCGAATTGCTCGCCGTACTGATCAACGTCCTGGGTGTGTGGCTGACCGCGCGGCGGGTGCGTTGGTGCTGGCCGGTCAACGTGGTGGCGGTGCTGTTGTATGCGTGGCTGTTCTATCAGTGGAAGCTGTATTCGGACATGCTGCTGCAGGGCCTGTACGTGGTGCTGCAGGGTTACGGCTGGTGGCGCTGGAGCAACGGGCTGGGCGACGACGGCAAGGTCCAGGTCGGGCCGCTGCCGTGGGCCGAAGGGGTGCGTTCGGTCTTGGCCGGCACCGTCGGCGCGGCGCTGCTGGGCTGGTGGATGCACCGTCACACCGATGCGGCGCTGCCGTGGCTGGACGCGGCGTTGTCGGCGTTCAGCGTGGTCGCCAGCGTGTGGGCCGCGCGCAAGCGCATCGCCAACTGGGGCCTATGGATCGTGCTGGACTGCGTCTACGTCGGCGTGTTCGTGTACAAGGGGCTGTACCCCACCGCCGCGCTGTACGCCGGATTCGTGGTGTTGGCGGTGTACGGACTGCGCCTGTGGCAGGCCGATCTGCGCCGCGCGCAAGCCGTCACCTGACACGCCACGCGCTCTTTGCTGCCTGGCGGCACAGCGCGTGCCGTCGTCAACTCGATGCGAATGGCGCGCCGAAGCCGCACGAGCATCACGCGAACATCAGTCGCCCGCATCGTCCGCGACCCTGCCGGCAGCGTAGTCTTGTCAGCAACGCTTCTCCACGCTCTGGATTTCGCATGCACTTCGCCACCGCCGCCGGCTTCGCCCAACGCATCGCCGATGCGCTGCTGGCGCGCATCGCCGCCGGCGAATGGCGCGCCGACCAGCGCCTGCCGGTGGAGCGCGAACTGGCCGCGCTGTTCGGCTGCACCCGCATCACCTTGCGCGAGGCGCTGCAGCAACTGGAATCGGACGGGCACATCTACCGCGAGAATCGCCGCGGCTGGTTCGTCAGCGCGCCGCGGGTGCGTCACGATCCCAACAGCATCGCCGGCTTCATGCAGTACGTGGCCGCACAGGGCGGCGTCCCGCGTACCGAACTGCTCGCCGCGCAGCGCCAGCCGGCCGGCCCGGCGCTCGCCCGGCACCTCCACCTGGACGACCCCGATGCCGAGGTGTTCGTGCTGCGCCGCCGCCGCTGGATCGGACGGCGCGCCGTGCTGCTGGAGACCAATGCGATCCTCGCCGCGTGGGCGCCGCGCCTGCTCGACCACGACCTGGCCGGCTCGCTGAGCGCCGTGCTGACCCAGCGCCTGGGCTTGCGGCAGGCGCGCAGCCGGCTGTCGATGTATCCGGCCACGCTCGATGCCGAGCAGGCCGTGCTGCTGCAATCCACCGCCGGCACGCCGTGCTTCCGTCTGCAACGCGTCAGCTACGATCCCGACGGACGTGCCGTGGAATTCGACATCGAGTCCTGGCGCCACGATGTGCTGGAAGTGTCGGTGGATGTCTACGCGCCGCCGGAATGAGTCCGGCTTGTTCGCTATCGCGACACGAGGCGGAGACGCAGCGGACCACATCCGCTCCCATCCAGGACCCAGCAGCGACGCCGCTGGCGTCTGATTGCAATATCAGTCGCGACCGACTGCCGCGCCAGCCGAGGGGTCAGGGAGCAACGCTCCAACAACCCTACAACAGGCGCACGTCGGCAATTTCCGCCTCACCACCAGAACCATAGACGATGGCTGCCCTTGCCGATGGCGTAGTCCCCCTGCCCGTTCGCAATGCCCGCGATGCCTTCCCGCAACGCCGCAAGCCACGCCGAGCCGACCTCAAGTGCAGCCGGCGCTGCGTCTACGGGAAAAGACCAGTGATCGTCGGTCGTGGACAGCGTGAAGCGCAGCTTCTCCGGCGCCACCCAAGCAGCGAGCCCGCGCCGGTTGTTCGGCACGCCAAGTTCGGTCTTGCTCGGTGCAGTAATGAGAAGCGTGCGGGAACCGGCGCCGTCGGCAGCCAAGGCGTCCAGCAACGCCAACAGCGACTGGCATCCAGCTGGATCTGCGTTGAGATGCCAGCCGGGATAATTGCGCTCGTTCTCGAGATAGCGCCACAGCGAGATGCGGCCGGTTTGCGTCCAGCGATGGGCAAGCCGCAGGTCGGGCGGCGACAGGCTAGGCATCGAACAACGCCCGTTGCGGATCCGGCGGCGGCAGCGTGTCGTACAGGCGCTGCAGCTCTTCGCGGCAGGCGCGCAGCGGATCGTGCATCAGGAAGCCGGCCAGGCGCGCGTGCCAGGCCGGCCAGCGCGTGGCCAGCGCGTCCATGTCGCCGTCGGCGGCGCGGCCTTCGCCACCGCACGCGACATGCGCGGTCTCGCACAGCACGTTGCGCCAGCCGAGCCCGGCCATGCGCAGCGACAGGTCGGTCAGCGCCGCATACCAGGAGCCGTAGCTGCTGGCGTCCAGCCCGCCGGCGCGCTGCCGCGCCACCCCGCGCAGCACCACCGCATGGCACACCGCCGACGGCAGTTCCGGATGCAGCGGCGGCAAGGCCGCGCAGGCCCGTGCCAGGCGCTCGGGATCCTCGGGCGGCGGATTGATCTCGCCCAGCCGCGGCCACGCGCAGGCTTCGCCGGCATTGCTCCACGGCGTGGCGCTGGCGATGGCCGCGTCGCGCGCCAGGCAGGCGCTCAACTGCAGCAGCCAGCCCGGCCCAGGCTGCGCGTCGGCCGCCAGCACCGCCACGTCGGCATCGCCGCAGGCACGCAGCATCTCGTCCACATGCGCCACCTCGCCGAGCATGCGCGGCCGCCGCGTGTAGTCGGCCTGCAGGCGCGTGCGCGCCAGCCAGGCCTCGATCACCCGGATGCCGCGCGGGCCGGCCTGCGCATCGTCGGCCAGCCACACGCGGGTGCCGGCCGGGGTGTTCGCTTCCAACGCGCCCAGGCAGGCGTCCAGCGCGACGTCGTCGACGCCGACCGCCAGCAGCACGATGGGCAGGCTCACCCGCTTACTTCTTGCCGCGTGCCGGCAGCGGCTTCATGGCCTCGAACTTCGCTCCGTACTCATCGGTGAGATTGCGCGCTTCCTGCGGGTTGCGCACGATCGACGGCGTGATCAGCACGATCACTTCCTGGCGATCCTGCTTCTGGGTTTTCTGCCCGAACAGCGCACCGACCACCGGCAGCTTACTCAGGTACGGCACACCGTTGCTGCCGTCGGTGGTGCTGTCGTTGATCAAGCCGGCCAGCATGATGGTGTCGCCGCTCTGCACGGCCGCCTCGGTCTTGACCCGCCGGGTGTTGATCGGCACGTTGCAGGCGACGCTGGTGCCGGCGCTGGTGCCGCAATTGGTCGGCGCCGCGCCGGGCGAGCTGACTTCCTGCACGATATCCAGGAACACCATGCCGTCCTTGGTCACGCGTGGACGCACCTTCAGGATTACGCCGGTATCGAGGTAGTTCACCGAGGAGTAGGTGGTGCCGGCGCCCAGGCCGGTGTCGACACTGACCGAATTGATCGGAATGCGCGTGCCCACATTGAGCGTGGCCTCGGCGTTGTTGCGCACAAACACCGACGGCGTCTGCAACAGCTTGACGTTGGTGACCTGATCCAGCGCAGTGATCACCGCTGCGGCGTTCTTGCCCAGGAAGGTCCAGCCCAGGCCACTGCTGCCGGTGATGGCACCGGCGATATCGCCCCAGATCTTGCGGCCGGCCGCGCTGGGCAGATTCGCGCCACCGCCGCTGAAGCCGATGTTGTCGGCAGTGGATGACGCGTTCACCGCCTGCTCGAAGTACCAGTTGACGCCGTATTTTAGGTCGCCGGTCAGGTTGACCTCCGCCACCTGCGCCTCGATATGCACCTGCATCGGCATCACGTCGAGCTTCTCGACCACGTCGCGGATCGAGCGCCAGGCCTGCGGGGTCGAGCGCACCAGCAGGGTGTTGGTTTCCTCCACCGCCGACACGCCGACCTTGTCGCCCTGCACTTCCAGGGTCACGCTGCCGTTGCCGGACGTGCGCGGCGACAGCTGCAGGCTGCCATTGCCCAGGCCGCCACCGCTGCTGCCGGAGGAACTGCTGCTGCCCAGGCTGTCGCTGCTGCTGCCCAGGCTGCCGCCCAAACTGCCGCCGCCCAGGCTGCTGCCGTCGCTGCCGTTGAAGCCGCCCAGGCCGCCGCCGTTCAACTGGCTCATCTGCGAGCCCGGCATCAGCGAGGCGTTGGAGTCGCCGCGGTTGCCGCCGCCGGCGCCGAACACTTCGGCCAGGCGGTCGGCCAGGTCCTTGGCCTTGATGTACTTGAGTTCGTAGGAGAACAGCCGCGCGCCGCCGCCGGCGCTGTCGATGCGGTCCAGCCATTCCTGGATCTGGTCCAGGTAGCGCGCCTGCGGGGTAATCACCAGCACCGCGTTGGCGTTCTCCAGCGGCATGAAGCGGAACATGCCGGCGCTGGGGGTCTTGCTGTTCTCGCCGAACACTTTCTCCAGATCGGCCGCGACCTGCTCGGCCTTGCCCGACTGGATCGGGAACACGCCCACCGACATGCCCGACAGCCAGTCGACGTCGAAGATCTGCACGGTGCGCAGGTAGTTCTCCAGCTCGGCGCGGGTGCCGCCCAGGGTGATGACGTTGCGCGAGCCGTCGATGCCGACGATGGCGTTCGGCCGCGCGTACGGCTCCAGCACCTTCTTCATCTCGCTGGCGGAGATGTACTTCAGCGGCACCACGCGCACCTCGAAGCCGCGCGCGTTGGCCGGCGAGGCGGTGCTCGGCGCCACCGTGCCGGCCAGGGCCTGGTCGGCGGGGACGATGTTGTAGCGGCCGCCGCTGTAGACCATGCGCGCGTTGTTCCAGCCCAGCACCATCTCCAGCAGGTTCAGCGCCTGCGCCGGCGACACCGGCTTGGGCGTGGCCAGGGTCACCGTGCCCTGCACGCCCGGCGCGATCACGTAGTTCTGCCCGAGCATGTCGCCGAGGATGGCCTTGACCACCGCCTGCAGCGATTCGCCCTCGAAGTTGAAGGTGGCGCTGCCGCTGCTGGCGTTGCCCAGCGACGGCGCCGGCGCCGCGGCAGCCGCGGAATTGATCATGGTGCCGCTGCCGCGGCGGATCACCGGAGTGGCGCGCTCGGGCAAGGCGTTGGGATCGGCCGGGCCGCCCTGGCCGTCGCTCTGGGTGCTGCCGGCCGCGCCGACCTGAGGGTTGATCGCGGCGCCGCGACGGATGTCCGGCGAGGGCGTGGTGGCGCAGCCGGCCACCAGGCCGATGGCGAGGAACAGGGAAAACAGACGCGGCGTCATGCGATCACTCTTCAAGGGTTCTGACCTGAGGGGTTGTTCTGGCGCTGTTGCTGCAATTGCCGACGGCGCGCTTCGATCCGCTCGCGGATGGCCTGCAACTGCTCCGACGACGGAGCCGGCGACGACGGCTGAGGGGCGCTCGGGGTCGGTGCCTGGTTCGGCACCGGGTTGGGGGTGGACTGGTTCGGCGGGCGCGGCGCGTTGGCGTTGGACTGGCCATTGGGCGCGGACGCCGGCGGCGGCATCTGCCCCTGCGCGGCACGCCCGGCCTGGCCGAGCACGGTCGGCGGTTGCCCGCCCTTGCCGTCGAACACCTTCAATTCCAGGGTCTGGGTGCCACCGGAACCGCTGACCGTGGCCTGGCGTGGCGACAGCGACAGCAGCCGCCAGCCCTGCACGGCGTCGCCGCCTTCCTTCAGGCGCAGCGATTCGCCCTGCTCGGTGGTCAGCGTCGCCATCTTGAAGCGGTCGGTGAGCAGCACACCGGTCAGGCGCACGTTGGGCGCGGCGGCCTGGCCGTTGTCGGCGCTGAGGAAGAACGGATGCGGACGGCGATCCTCGGCGAACACCGGGCGCGCGGCGATCTCGCCGTACTGCGAGAAATCGCCCAGACGCAGCGTGGTGGCCGCGGGCAAGCCCGGCAGCCGCTGCAGCATCGACGGATCGTCGGGTAGCGGCGCCACGCGTTCGCCGAGCCCACCCAGGCCCAACGCCCAGATCAGCAGCCCCCACAGCGCCAGCGTGCCCAGCCACACGGTACGCAGGCCCATCGCTTCAATTCGCATGGCGGCCCTCCACCTGTTGCGGCAGGTCCGCCGGCGCGGCATTCGCGGCGCCGGGCGCACCTGGCGGGTTGGCCGCGCTGGGCGTGGCCGGCGGCGGCGACGGCACGGCGGCCGGCTCGGTCGGGCCGGCGCCAGCGGAACCGCCGGCGTTCATCACCGGCGTGGCCGCGGCGGGGGCCGCTGCTGCCGACGGGTCCGGTGTGGCGGACGCCGCCGGCGGCGCCGGCATCGCGTTCGGGCGCAGGTAGCCGGCCAGTTCGAAGGCCACGTCCAGGCCGTTGCCGCTCTCGCCCGGCGAGAGCTGGTAGCGCTGCGCCATCACGTTGAGATTGTCGATGAACAGCGCCGGCGTGCCGCTTTCCAGCGCATGCAGTACCGCCGCCAGCTCCGGCGTGCCGCAGCGCAGGCGCACCTGCACCGCCACGCGGGTGAAGCGGTCGCTGCGGTTGTCGGCGGCCAGCGGCGAGCGGTTGCTGATCGCGCAACTGCGGTTGCCGGGGCTGGCCGTGGCCACCGCGCTTTCCAGGCGCTGCACCAGACCGGCCGAGGCCAGTTCGGCCGAGGTCTCGCGCAGGAAGCCCGGGCGCGTGGCCAGTTCGCGCTGCGCCTGCTGCAGCCGTTGCGCCACCTGCGGCGCCTGCTGCAACTGCATGCGCACGCGCAGTTCGCGCTGCTGCAGTTCCTGGATCTGCGCATCGACCTCGCGCATCGGCACGGTCCACCACGGATGCACCAGCACCAGGTAGCCCAGCGCCAACGCCGCCAGCAGCAGGCCCAGCGCCAGCCAGCGGTCGCGCTTATCGACCTGCACCGGCATCGGCGGCCTCCTTGCGCTTGGTCCCGGCCAGCTCGGCGGTGAGGGTGAAGCGGTCGCGGTGGCTGCCCGGGTCGGCCTGCAACACGCCGGTCAGCGAGGGCGTGCGCCACAGCGGCGAGCCTTCCAGGCGCCCGACCAGCGACGAGGCTTCGCTGCTGAGGCCGATCAACTGCAACTGGTTGCCCTCGATCGAGAACTTCTCCAGATAGGTGCCCTCCGGCAGGCGCTTGCTCAATTCGTTCCAGACCTCGACCGAGGCCGGGCGCTCGGCACGCAACTGGTCGAAGAACGCGGCGCCTTCGACCAGGTCGAGCAGCTGCTGGCGCTGCGCGGCGACTGCGCGCGCGCGCTGCGCGCCGCTGTCCACCTGGGTGCGCAGGTGCTCCAGCGCATCGCGGCGGTTGTCCAGCAGTTGCCAGCCGGCCGCGCACAGCGCCAGCAGCGCGGTGGCGGCAAGGATCGCGTTCCAGCGCCGCATCGGGTCGGCGCGGCGGTGGCGCTGTTCCTGCGGCAGCAGATTCACTCCCAGTGGCGCGCCATCGCTGCCGGCGACGTCGATGCCGGCCAGGGTCGGGCGCAGCGCGCCGGCGCTGGCCTGCAGGTCGTCCAGCACGCGGCGCGGGGCCACCACCAGTTCGGCGTCGAGCTGGGCGTCGTCGCGGCGACCGTCGGCGCGCACGTCGTAGATCACCTGGTCGGCCTGGAACGGGGTCTGCCGGTCGATCTCGAACTTCACCACCTCGCGCAGGTGCTCGGCGGCCGCCGCCGGCAGGCGCAGATGGCGTTGCAACGCCGCCTCGGCCGGCAACAGCCACACCCGCGGCAGCGCCGCCAGGCGCGGCCCCAGCAGCGCCTCCAACTCGTCGGGCAGCAGCGGCCACGGCAGCGCCAGCGGCGCGCCCAGTTCGGACTCGACCTGCCGCGCCAGCATCAGCTGCTCGCCCTCGCGCCACAGCAGCAGCCGCGCCTGCGACCAGCCCAACTGCAGTTGCCAGCGCGGCGGCAGCCACGCCATCAGCGAGCGCTGCCACCAGGCCAGCAGCCCGCCCGCACCGGGGGCGATGCGTACGCCAAGTTTGTCCATCGTGTCGCGCCACGCCGTCATCGCACCGTCGTTCCTTCTTCCCAACGCAACACAGTGTAGGCGGAGCCCGGCAGCGCCGACGAGCCTGGGCGCACCACCGCGCGCAACACGCCCTCGCGGCCATTGCCCAGCCGCGCCCGGCTTTCGATGCTGTAGGTGCCGCCACCGCCCATGCCGACCATGCCGAGCTGGGTCTGGTCGGTACGTTCGCGCTGCGCCAGCACCTGCTGCGCGTCCAGGCCCAGCGCGGTCAGCACCGGCCCCGGCGCGAAGTCCGGCGTCGGCCGCGACACCCCACCGTACAGGGTCAGGTTGGGCAGCAGCTTGGCGTATAGCTCCGGGTCCATCCCCAGCACCAGCTGCAGCTCGGCCAGGCTTTCGAACGGCGCATCCTTGGCGCCGTAGGGCAAACCGGCGGCGGCATAGTCCGGATCCTCGGCGCCGTTGGGCTGGGTCAGGTTGTCGGGATCGCGCCAGTCCACGATTGCCGCGGCGATGCGCTCGGCGCGCTGCGGATCCTCGCCGACCGCGCGCACCAGCGCCGCCAGCAGTTGCGCATCGGCCATGTTCAGATCGACCTTGCCGCTCTCGTCGGTGACCCGCAGGTCGACCGTGGCGCCTTCGTACTGCCAGCGGTAGCGGCGTCCGTCGGCACGCCAGCCCGGCTGCGTGGGGGTGCCGGCGAGCCGGGTCAGCGCGTATTCCAGGCCGGCGCGGGCGCGTTCCTGCGCCTCGGCGCCGTCGCCGAGCACCTTGCCCTGCAGGTTCTCGGTGCGCGCGGTCAGCGCGAACGCGCCGATCAGCGCGGTCAGCAGCGCGATCAGCCACAGCACCAGCACCAGCGCGGCGCCGCGGTGGCGATGCGTCGCGCTCATTGCCGCATCTCCGCGCCACCGGCCTGGCGCAGCGCCACCACCAGCGGCGGCCACGCCGTGCCGTCGCCGCTGCGCAGTTCGATCGAGACCAGCAGCGGCAGCGTGTCGGTGCGCTCCCAGCGCTCCTGCCAGGGGCCGATGGTGCCGCGCTCCGGGTCCAGGCCGCGGTAGCGGAAGCGCACCTCGCGCAGGTCGCGCGCCAGCGGCTCGGGCGGGCGTGGCGGGGTCTCAGGCAGTTGCTTGCCGGCCTGCACCTGCACCAGCGCGATCGCCAGTTGCCGATGGTCGCCCTCGCCGCTGACCCGCAGGTCGTGCAGGTAGGGGCCACCGCGGCCGAGGTACTCGGGCAGATCGGCCACGAACTGCATGCGCTGCGGTTCGCCGACGAAACGCACCGGCTGCAGCGTGTGCGTGTCGATGTCCAGCGGCAGCGACTGCGCGCCGCTCAGGCGCCGGCGCAGGAAGCCCTCGACCGCGCGCATGCGTTCGCTGCGTCCGGCGATCGCCTCGCCGCGGCCGCTGATCGCCATCGCCGAGCGCAGCGTGGCGAAGGCCAGGGTCAGGCCACCGACCAGCAACACCGTGGCCAGCAGCACTTCGATCAGGGTGAAGCCGCGCGCGGTGGCGCGCGGCGGCGCGCGCGTGGTCATTGCGGCACCCCGTTGCCTTGCGGGGCGACCAGGCGCAGGGTCTTCCACTGCAGCGCCTGCGCCGGCGCATCGCCCCAGCGCACCTGCAGGGTCAATTGCAGCAAGGTCGGCGCGCCGGGCGTCACCGCGGCATCGGGCGGCCGCCGCGGGTCGGCGTAGGGCGCCACGTCCAGGGTCCAGCGGTAGCGGCCCTGATCCAGCGTGCCCTGGCTGCGTCCCGGCTGCAGCGGCTGCTCCACGCCCTGCGCCGCCAGCAGCGACTGCGCGTACAGGGTGGCGCGGCTCAACTGGTCGGCACGCTGCACCTGGCGTGCGGCGCCGGACAGCGAGCCCAGCAGCAGGGTCAGCGCCAGCGCCAGCAGCGCGAACGCCACGATCACCTCGATCAGGGTGTAGCCGCGCTGGCGCTTCATGGGCCCGCCTGGTCCGGTGCGCGCCCGACCGTGACCTCGCCGGTCAGCCAGGTCACGTCGACGCGCCAGCGCGCCTGGCGCGCCTGCAGGTCGATGCGCCCGCCGGTGGAGGCGCCGTCCTCGAAGAACTGGATCGCGCCCTCGCCGTCGCGGCGCTGCGCCTGACGCGCACCGGTGAAGCGGATCGTCAGCGACGGCGGGATCTCGCCGTGGCGGCCGTTGGGCGCCTGCCAGCGATGCGCCTGCGGATCGATCAGGAACCTCTGCGGCTGGCCGCTGGCGATCGCCTGGGCGCGGGTGTAACGCAGTTGCGAGGCGATCTCCTTGGCCGCCGAGCGCAGGCGCATGCCGTCGATGCCGCCGGTCAGCACCGAGGCCGCCAGCAGCGCGGCGATCGCGATCAGGCCCACCACCAGCAGCATCTCCAGCAGCGACACGCCGCGCATGCGCGCACGCGCAGCCGGCGCGCACGCCGGCACGCCGAAGCGCAGCGCGCCGGCAGGGGCCCGGATCACGGCGCCGGATCACTCGTACTTGATGTCGGCGTCGTAACTGCTGCCGCCGGGCTGGCCGTCCTTGCCCAGGCTGATCAGGTCGAACGGCCGGCCTTCGCCGGGCACCTTGTATTCGATCGGGTGGCCCCAGGGGTCGTTCAGTTCGGCGGGCTTGGCGTACGGACCGAGCCAGCCGCTGACGCCGCCCGGCGCGGTGACCAGGTCGTCGAGTTTGGACGGCAGCTTGCCGGTGTCGAGCTGGTAGTTGTCGACCTTGCCGGCCAGGGTCTGGATCTGCGACTTGGCCAGGTTGGCCTTGCCACGGTCGGCGCCACCGAGCACGCGGCTGCCGACCAGGGTCAGCACCGCGCCGATCAGCACGATGACGATGATGATTTCCAGCAGGCTCATGCCCGCCTGGCGTGCGGCGGACGGGGAACGGGTCAGAGAGCGGCGAAGAGTGCGCATTGCATCGGATCCTTGCGGTGGAAGACCTATGTAGCCGAACACAGTGACGATGGCAGCCGGCGGCGGCCGGCGGTACAGCGGCGCGTCACGCACGCCGTCACACCGGGCGGTGGAGGATCCGCGCCGCGCGCACGCACGGCCACGGCCGGCGCGCGCGGCGCCGCTGGCAATGGGACAGGGGCGGCGGCGGAAGGTTCCCGGCCGGGATCGCGCGGCGTCACACTCCGTGGCAGTCGCCTGAGGCCCGGACGGGGCCGGGCGTTCGGCGCCACATGCGCCATGGCGCGCCGCGCAGACGCAGCAGGCAAGGCCGCTGCCGTCCATGGCGTCACATCGCCGGCTCCGGATAGACCGGCCCGGCCATCCATGGCCGGGCGTTCGGCCATGCGCGAACCTGCGGTTCGCAAGCGCATGGCCTCTTTCGATTCGCTCGTCCGCTGCGCCAGATGACTGCGCAGCCGTCCATGGCGCGGCATCGCGAGCGCCGGAACCACCGGCCCGGCCATCCCTGGCCGGGCGTTCGGCGCCACATGCGCCATGGCGCATAAGCGTGGCGCCTCACCCAATCGCATTGGTGAGGTCGTAGAGGGGGACGAGGACGGAGATGATCACCAGGCCGACCACCGAGGCCAGGACCAGGGTGATCGCCGGCACCATCGCCGCCAGCAGGCGGTCGATGGCCTGGGCGGTTTCCTGTTCGAAGGTGTCGGCGGTCTTCAGCAGCATGATGTCGAGCGCGCCCGATTCCTCGCCGACCTGGATCATCTGCAGCGCCAGGCGCGGGAAGCGCTTGCCCTTGGACAGCGACGCCGACAGCCCATGGCCGTTCTTGACGTCGTCGGCGGCGGCGCCGACGTCGGCGGTCAGCGCCAGGTTCGACAGCACGTTGCGGGAGATGCCCAGCGCCGCCAGCAGCGGCACGCCGTTGCGCAGTAGGGTGCCGAGGGTACGGGTCAGGCGCGCGGTCTCCAGCCGCGAAATCAGCACGCCGACGAAACGCTGGCGCAGCAGCCAGGCGTCGAAGCTGGCACGGAATGCGGGGTCGCGGCGCTTGCGGTCCACCGCCAGGATGGTCACGCCCGGCACCACCAGCAGCACGATCCACCAGTCGCGCACGAACAGGCCCACGCTCAGCACCGCCTGGGTGAACCACGGCAGGGCCACGTCCAGGCTCTCGTACATCTGAGCGAACTGCGGCACTACGTAGCCGAGCAGGAACAGCAGCGCGCAGCCGACCACGCTGACCAGGATCGCCGGATAGATCAGCGCGTTGATCACCCGCCCGCGCAGTTCGCGGCTGCGCTCCAGGTACTCGGCCAGGCGCTGCAGGGTGTCGTGCAGGCTGCCGCCGGCCTCGCCGGCGCGCACCATGTTGATGTACAGGCGCGAGAACAGCCCGTGCTGGCGCTCCAGCGCGGTGGACAGCGGCGCGCCGCCGCGCACCGCGTCGCGGATGTCGCCGACGGTGCGCTTGGAACGTTCGTCCTCGGGCAGCTCGAGCAGGATCGACAGCGCGCGGTCCAGCGGCTGGCCGGCGCCGAGCAGCGTCGCCAACTGCTGGGTGAACTGCACCAGCGCCGCGCCGTCGAACGGCTTGGGCCGGAACAACCCGCGCAGCGAGGTGCCGCCGCCCTCGGCGGCGAGCCGGGCCTGCATCGGCATGTGCCCCTGCTCCTGCAGGCGCAGCGCCACCTCCGCCTCGCTGGCGGCTTCCATCTGCCCTTCCAGGACCTCGCCATGCGAGTCCAGGGCCTTGTAGCGGTACAGGGGCATCAGGGCTGGGAGTGGGGAATGGGGAATCGGGAATGGGAACGCGCGTCGTGCGCGGTCCATACGTTCCCGAGCGCGGACCGCCGGAGCACGGCGCAGCGACACGTCGTCACCACCGGAGCGCAGATCGCGCGCATCAGGTTTCCTCCGTCACGCGCAGCACTTCCTCGATCGTGGTCTGGCCGCTGAGTGCCTTGGCCAGGCCGTCCTCGTACATGGTGCGCATGCCGGCCTCACGCGCCAGTTGCTCGATCTCGCCCATGCCAGCGTGGCGCATCACCGCGCGGCGCAGCACGTCGTTCATCACCAGGAATTCCATGATGGTGGTGCGGCCCACGTAGCCGGTCGGCGCGATCGCCGAGGGCCGCGGGCGGTACAGGAAGATCTCGCCCTCCGGCTGCAGCCGGCGCAGTTCGAACTTCTCGATCTCCTCCGGCGAGGCCGCGTAGCGCTCGGCATGGGTCGGCTCCAGCCGCCGCACCAGGCGCTGGGCGAGGATGCCGTTGATGGTGGAGGTCAGCAGGTAGTCCTCCACGCCCATGTCGAGCAGGCGGGTGATGCCGCCGGCGGCGTTGTTGGTGTGCAGGGTCGACAGCACCAGGTGGCCGGTCAGCGCGGACTGGATCGCGATGCGCGCCGTCTCCAGGTCGCGCATTTCGCCGATCATGATGATGTCCGGATCCTGGCGCACGATGCTGCGCAGCGCGTGCGAGAAGTCCAAACCGATCTGCGGTTTGGCCTGGATCTGGTTGATGCCCTCGATCTGGTACTCGACCGGATCCTCGACAGTGATGATCTTGACGTCGGCGGTGTTGAGCTGGCTCAGCGCGGTGTACAGCGTGGTGGTCTTGCCCGAGCCGGTAGGGCCGGTGACCAGCAGGATGCCGTGCGGCTGCTCCAGCACCTTGCGGAACTGCGGCAGGAACGCGTCGGTGAAGCCGAGCCGGTGGAAGTCGAACACCACGGTTTCGCGGTCGAGCAGGCGCATCACCACGCTCTCGCCGTGCGCGGTGGGCACGGTGCTCACGCGCAGGTCCAGCTCCTTGCCCTGCACCCGCAGCATGATGCGGCCGTCCTGCGGCAGGCGGCGCTCGGCGATGTTGAGCTTGGCCATGATCTTGACGCGGCTGATCACCGCCGCGGTCAGGTTGGCCGGCGGGCTCTCGCCGTCGATCAGCACGCCGTCGACGCGGTAGCGCACCTTCAGCCGGCTCTCGAACGGCTCGATATGGATGTCCGAGGCGCGCAGTTCCACCGCGCGCTGGATCACCAGGTTGACCAGGCGGATCACCGGCGCCTCGGAGGCCAGGTCGCGCAGGTGCTCGATGTCGTCGGCGGCGACGCTGTCGCCGTCGGCGGTTTCCACGATCGCGCCCATCGCGCTGCGGCCCTGGCCGAACCAGCGCTCGATCAGGTCGTCGATCTCCGAGCGCAGGCCGACCCGCGGCAGCACCTGCAGGCCGGTGGCCAGGCGCACCGCGTCGGCGGCGTACGCGTCGTGCGGATCGGCCATCCACAGTTCCAGCACGCCGTCGCGCTCGCCGAGCGGACACACATGGAACTGCTTGAGGAAGCGCAGCGACAGCGGCTGCGCCTCGGGCAGGCTCTCCGGCGCGGTGGCCGGCAGCTGCTTGGCGTCGAGCAGGGGCAGGCCCAGGACTTCGGCGCTGAGCTCGGCATGGTCGCGCTCGGAGACCAGGCCCAGGCGCGCCAGCAGCGCCAGCAGGCTGCCGCCGGACTCGCGCTGCAATTGCCGCGCGCGCGCCAGGTCGCCGTCCTTGAGCCGGCCCTTGGCCAGCAACGCCGCGATGATGCGGGTTTCGGGCGTCTCCACGGCGACGGCAGTGTCCTTCACGAGCGCATTCACGCGATCCCTCCCAGATGACCGTGCGACTTTAGCAGTTCGGCATGACCCGACGCCGAATCCGGCGCACTCCCCCGCCGCTGTCTACCGGGCGGCCAACGGACCGGCACCGGCAGGCCCGCCACGGTCATCGGCCTGACATCGTGGCAGGACATGGTGGGCAGTCGCGTTGCGCGCTGCAGCGGTCACGGGGCGGGCCGGCACGGCGCTGCCCCAGATGCAGGAAACCCGGCCGGAGCCGGGTTTCCTGGAACCGCATGGCGCTTCCCTGCGCCGCGTACGCTTACTGGCGCGCGACCAGGCTGACGCCGTTGTAGGTGCTCTCGCCGACCAGCTTGATGTAGTAGGTGCCGGCCTGCGGCGCGGTGAAGCGCACCGTCTCGTTGTTGCCCGGACGGGTCGACTTGGCGTCGGCGTTGCCGGTGCCCGGCTCCTTGCCGAAGCTCACATACAGCGACACATTGCCGCTGCCGCCGTAGGTGAGGAAGCTCAGCACCGCACCGGCCTTGGCCTCGAAGCTGTACAGCGCCTCGTTGCCCGCGGCACCGGCCAGGCCCGCCACCGCCACCTTGTTGGTCAGCGCGGTCGCCGGCGGCGCGCACTGCTCCGTGGCCGGATCGCAAGGCTCTTCCAGCGCCTTGGCCAGGGCGGCCTTGGCGTCGACGATGCCGGTGCCGATCGGGGTGCTGGACGGGATCGACACCGGGAACGGACGCGCGGTCTGCTTGAGCAGGGTCTCCAGCGCCGCCGGGGTCAGCGGCGCCTTGCCCGCGGCGATCAGCGCGCTCTGCACCAGCGCGGCCACCGCGGCCACGTGCGGCGAGGCCATCGAGGTGCCGCCCAGGCCCATGTAGGTGTAGTTGCCGGAGGTCGGCGTGGTCGCGCCGCTGTAGCCGTTCTGCCAGATGTAGCCGCCCGGGTTGCCGTCGACGCTGCCGCCGCCGCCCGGACCGGACAGGTCCACCTTGGCGCCGAAGTTGGAGTAGTAGGTGATGCCGCCGGTGATGCGGGTGGCGCCGACCGCGATCACGTTGTCGCAGCTGGCCGGACTGAAGTTGGCGGCATTGGCGGTGTTGTTGCCGGCGGCCACCACCACCGTGGTGCCGCGCGACACCGCACCGTTGATCGCGTCCTGGGTGGCGCTGTCGCAGGCGCCGCCGCCGCCCAGGCTCATGTTGATGATCTCGGCCGGGTTCTGGTTGGCCGGCACGCCGGACACGGTGCCACCCGAGGCCCAGACGATGGCGTCGGCGATGTCGGAGGTGTAGCCGCCGCACTTGCCGAGCACGCGCACCGGCAGCACGGTGGCGTTGGGCGCCACGCCGGCCATGCCGATGCCGTTGTTGGTCGCTTCGGCGACGGTGCCGGCGACATGGCTGCCGTGCCAGGAGCTGTCCTCGGCCACCGAGCCGGCGTAGCACTCGTTGTCGTTCTCGACCCAGTCGCCGTAGTCCAGCGCGCCCGGCACGCGGGCGTCGGTCGGACGCCGCGAGACCTCCTTGTCGGAGATGAAGTCGTAGCCCTGCAGCAGGTTCACCGCCACGTCCGGGTGATTCGGCAGGATACCGGTATCGAGCACCGCGACGACGACACCGTCGCCCTTGGACACGTCCCACGCGGCCGGCAGGTTGATGCCGCCGGTGGCGTTGCTGTAGTGCCACTGGTACTGCGCGTACAGCGGATCGTTGGGCACCAACTGCGGCTGCACCTGCGTCTTGGCCCGCAGCACGTCGACCGGCCGCAGCTTGGCGTCGACCTGCGCGTACTTCACCGTCGGGTCGGCGGCGATCTCCGCCACCACCTTGTCCAGGTCGGCCTTGCTCAGCTTGCCGGTCAGGCGGATCAGGTCCGCGCCGATGCCCAGGGTCCGCACATACTCGGCGCGCACGCTGGCCGCGGCCGCGCGCGAAATGCCGTTGCTGCCGCCGAGGCTGGCACGGCCCACCGCCGACTGCACCGTCGACAGCTTGGCGCTGCGGTCGCTGGCCGCGGCGGTGCCGGCGTTGTAGCGCACCAGGATGCGGTTGGAGGTCACCGCATCGGCCGGCGCGGACCTGCCCGGTTCCTTGACCGGCAGCGGCGCCGAGGCGCTGGCCGCGATCGCGCTCGAGGCTCCCAGCGACATCGCCAGCATGGCGGCGGCGATGGCATTGATACGAAGGTTTTGCTTGTCGATCACGTTGACGTCCTCTTCAAAGTTTCGTGGATCAGGCGACAGTTGCGGCCGTAAAACTCCCTCTACCGAATCCGTTGGCCGGCCCAGCCAAGGTCCTGTGGTCTGCCCCCTCAGGCCATTGCGTGGCGGACGGCGGCACGCGCCGCCGTCCGCGATGGATCACCAGCCGAAACCGGCACCGATGCCGATGGAGCTGTCGTCGCTGCTGAAGGCACCGCCGATGGTCACCGTGGCGCGGTCGCTGAAGGCGCGCTGGTAGCCCACCGACAGCGCCGACTCGCCGTTCTGGAAGCCGATGCCGGCACCGACCCGGTTCTGGGTGCGGATGCCGGCGGCGCTGGTGGCCATGTTGAGCATGGCCGCGCTCATCGCGCCCTGGCGGTCGATGCGGCGGTCCTGGTCGCGCAACCGCGCATCGACGTCGCCGCGCAGCACCTCGAAGCTGTCGGCCATGGTGCCGAAGCGCGCATCGGTGTACGACTTGGCCATAGCCACGCCGTTGTCGAGCTGGCTCTTGTTGACCGCATCGGTGGCCTGGGTGCCGGCGGCGACGTTGGCGAGCTGGCGCTCGTTGCCGGCGCTGCCGATGGAGACCGTCTGCGCACGATCGGCCACCGACCCCTGCCCCAGGGCGACCGCCCCCTGCGCGGTGGCGCTGGCGCCCTGGCCGAGCGCGGTACCCGAAGCCGCGCTGACGCTGGCGCCCTCGCCCATCGCCACCGCGTTGGTCGCCACCGCCGCGATGTGGCTGTTGGCGCCCACCGCGGTGCTGCCGTCGGCATTGACCTTGGCGTTGCTGCCGATCGCGGTGTCGTTGGGGCCGTGCGCGTAGGCGCTGCCACCGATGGCGGTGCCGGTGACGTCGTTGGCGCGCGCGGCGGTCCCCACCGCCGTGGCGCTGGAGGCGACCGCCGTGCTTTCGCCGACCTGCGCGGTGCCGATGCTGCCGGACACCGGCGTCGCCGCCGCGGTTGCAGCGGTCGCGGCCGACGCCGCAGGCGCCGCTTCGGTGGCCTGCGCGGCCACCGCACTGGCGCCGACCATGCGCGCGCTGCGTGCCGCGATGCCGCTGCCGCCGGTGCGCGCATCCAGTTCGCTGACCTTGCCGTCCAGCGCCGCCAGTGCCGCGCCGACGTTGTTGTAGCTGGCGCCCTGGATCACGTACGTGGGTGCCACGAACAGGCCCTGCGCGCCGAGTCCGGCGCCGCCACCCAGGAACGTTGCCATGTTGCTCAGCGACTGGTACAGCTGGCCGCCGTTGATCGCCTCGGTGCTGCCGGCGGCGACGCTGCCGGCGGTCAGGTTGACGATGCGCCGGGTCGCCGGGCCGCCACGGCCGTTGCCGCTGCCCAGCGACACGGTGTCGGCCTCGTACACCCGCGAGCCGGCACCGAGCGCGACCGCGTTGTCCGCCGAGACGCCGGCATTGGCGCCGAGCGCGACGCCGTTGCTGCCGCTGTTGCGGACGAAGCTGTTGTAGCCCATCGCCACGCCGTTCTCGCCGATCGCGTTGGTCTGCAGGCCGATCGCGGTGCTGCGCGCACCGGTCGCCGAGCTGCCGGCACCGGTGGCGGTGGCACCGGCGCCGGCCGCGACGCTGCCCACGCCCAGCGCGGAACTGCGCAGGCCGCTGGCGGTGGCGCCGGCACCGGCCGCGGTGCTGTCCACGCCGCTGGCGCTGGCCACCGCGGTGCCGGAACTCTGGAAGCGCGCGCTGGTGTCGCCGGCCGCGGTGGCCACCGCGTCCAGCTGCGCCTTGTTCACCGCATCGGTGGCGTTGACCGCCGCGCCGACGTTGGTGATGCGGCGCGTGGCCGGCGCAGTGACGCCGTTGCCGCCACCCACCGACACCACGTTGGCTTCGCTGGTGCGCGCGCCCGAACCCAGGGCGACGCTGCCGGCGCCGCTGGCCGAGGCGTTGATGCCCAGCGCCGTGGCATTGGTGCCACCGTAGGCGAAGGCGTTCTGGCCGATCGCGGTGCCGCCTTGCGCCGTAGCCCAGGCGAACTGGCCGACCGAGGTGGTCTGCGCCGCCGTGGCCCAGGCCGAGGCGCCGAGCGCGGTCGCATCCTCGCCGGTGGCACGGGCGCTGTAGCCCAGCGCCGCGGCATAGGCGCCGGAGGCGGTGCTGCCCCAGCCCAGCGCCGAGGCGTAGTTGCCCGCCGCCGCCGCGCCGTAACCGAACGCGCTGGTGCGAGTGCCGCTGGCGGCGCTGAAGGCACCAACCGCGGTGCTGTAGTCGCTGCCGGCGTTGGCCTTGTAGCCGTCGGCCGTAGCCTGCAGGCCGCTGGCGACGGCACCGGCGCCACTGGCGCTGCTGAACGTGCCGCTGGCCTGCGCACCCGCGCCCAGCGCGGTGGCGCCGGCGGCGCTGGCGGTGGTGGTGCCGTCGAGCAGCACGTTGCCGGACGCGTCGGTGTAGTACAGCGAGCCGCCGATCGCGGTGCTGGATTCGCCGGTGGCGGTGGCGTTGTAGCCGGACGCGGTGGCGTAGCGGGCACCCGCCAGCGCACCGCTGCCGAAGGCCGAGGCACCGGTGCCGTAGGCATTGCTGGCTTCGCCGGCGGCGGTGGCGTAATTGCCCTCCACGTAGCTGCCGACATCGTCGGCCGGGTCGCTGCCGCCGCTGGCCTTGAACTGCTTGCCGGTGGCGTCGGCGGACTGCTTCACC
Organism: Xanthomonas sontii; assembly: GCF_040529055.1. NCBI lineage: Bacteria > Pseudomonadati > Pseudomonadota > Gammaproteobacteria > Lysobacterales > Lysobacteraceae > Xanthomonas > Xanthomonas sontii. The sequence goes on from NZ_CP132342.1 coordinate 5,016,849, forward strand.
TCGTTCAGTTGCGCGACGTTGACCGCATCGGTGGCCTCGGTACCGGCGGCGACGCTGGTGATCTGCCGCTCCTTGCCGGCGCTGCCCACCGAGACGGTGTTGTCGCGCGCCGCCTCCGAGTTCGCACCCAGGGCCACGCTGTTGACGCCGGACGCGTAGGCGCCGTAGCCGAACGCACTGGCGCTGTCGGCGCTGGCGTAGCTGAGGCTGCCGAGCGCGCTGCTGAAGTCGGCGGTGGCGCCGGCACCAGCGCCGAACGCGGCGCTGTTGGCACCCGAGGCCTCGGCCGGGATCAGGCCGAAGAACGAAGTACCGCCGACCGCCACGCTCTCCTCGCCGGAGGCCACGCTGTACTCGCCCACCGCCACGCTGCTGCTGCCGGACGCGGTGGAGGACACGCCGACCGCAGTGCCGTAGCTGCCCGAAGCGAGCGCACCATAGCCCAGTGCCGAGGACAGGTAGCCGGTAGCCTCGCTGTAGCCGCCCAGGGCGGTGGCGCCGATGCCCGAGGCGGCGCTGCGGAAGCCGGTCGCCGTGGCCTGGTTGTCCGAGGCCACCGCTTCGTTGCCGGTGGCCGTGGCATAGGTGCCACTGGCCTGCGCGCCGGCGCCGCTGGCGGTGGCGCCGATCTCGCTGGCCTGGGCGTTGCTGCCGATGGCGATGCTGTTCTCGCCCGACGCCTGGCTACTGTTGCCCAGCGCGACCGCATCGACCCCGCTGGAGACGGCATTGAAGCCGATCGCGGTCGCCCCGGCGGCCACGGCATTGGCGCCGCCGCCGAGCGCGGTGGCGCCGTCGGCGGTGGCGTTGGCGGCCTCGCCGGCGGCCAGCGCGTTGTCGCCGTCGACCAGGGCACCGGCATCGCTGTCGGCGCTGCCGCTGGCCTGGAAATACTTGCTGGTGGCCGCCGCGGCCTGTTTCACCGCATCCAGCTGGGCGACGTTGACCGCATCGGTGGCCTCGGTGCCGGCGGCCACGTTGGTGATCTGCCGCTCCTGCCCGGCACTGCCCACCGACACGCTGTAGGCACGGTCGGCGACCGCCCCGGCACCCAGCGCCACCGCATTGGCGGCGGTGGCCTCGCTGCCCGCGCCGATGCTGATCGCGCTTTCCGCGTCGGCCACGGTGTTGGTGCCGATGGCGATGGTGTTGACCTGGTTGCCCAGCGCCTGGAAGCCCATCGCTACGCTGTAGTTGCCGTAGCCGAACGCGCCGCGACCGACCGCGGTGGCGCTCAGGCCCGGCGCCCAGCTGTTGAAACCGATCGAGGTGGCGCCGCTGCCGCTGGCCCACGCCCCGGTACCGAACGCCGAGGCATTGGTGCCCGTGGCCCAGGCCGAGGTGCCGAACGCCGACGCGCCATCGGCCGTCGCCCAGGCGTAGGCGCCGACCGCACTGGCGTCCTCGCCGCTGGCCCAGGCATTGTCGCCCTGCGCCAGGCTGTAGTTGCCGGTCGCACGCGCCTTGTAGCCGCCGGCGGTGCTGTGGTCGCCGGTGGCCTGCGCACCGTAGCCGGTGGCGGTGGCGACGCTGCCCGTCGCCTGCGCGCCCGCGCCGAGCGCGGTAGCGTTCTCGCCGGCATTGGCACCGACCAGCACCGGCTTGCCGTCGGCATCGACGATCGGCTGGTTGTACTGGTCGTAGGCCTGGCCGCGGCCGCCGATGGCGGTGCCGCCGGTGCCGGCGGCCGTGCTGCCGTTGCCCAGCGCCACCGCGTCATCGCCCATCGCCGCCGCGCCGCTGCCGAACGCCGCCGCGCCGCTGCCGTAGGCATTGGCCGCATCGCCGGCGGCCAGCGCGCCGGCGCCGTCGGCATAGGCGCCGACCGTGCCGCCGCCGCTGTGGGCGAAGAACTTGGAAGTGCTTTCGGCGGTGGCGCGCACCGCATCCAACTGCGCGAGGTTGACCGCATCGGTGGACTGCGTGCCCGCAGCGACGTTGACCACCTGCCGCTCGCTGCCGGCATCGCCGACCGAGACCGTGTTGGCCCGGCGCGCCACCGCGTTTGCGCCCAGCGCCACGCTGTCGGCCGCAAACGCGGTGCTGTAGTAGCCGAGCGCGGTGCTGTTGGCGCCGCTGGCCCAGGACTGCGCGCCCAGCGCGCTGGCATGGTCGCCCGGCGCATAGGCGAAGTAGCCCAGCGCGGTGCTCTGCAGGCCCGAGGCCTCGGTCATGCTGCCGTTGGCGGTGGACTCGTCGCCCGAGGCGATCGCGCCGGCACCGAACGCAGCGGCATTGGCACCGCTGGCCTGGGTCTGCACGAACAGGCCCAGTCCCGGAATCAGGTCGGCCGGACCGCCGACCGCGACGCTGCTGGTGCCGGTGGCCACGCTCTGCGTGCCGACCGCCGTGGCGTAGTCGCCGGTGGCGTTGGCCACCGCGCCGAAGGCCGACGCCTGCGCGCCGCCGGCGTAGGCGCCCACGCCCACCGCCGAGGCGGCGAAACCGCTGGCATCGGCGCTGGCGCCCAGCGCGGTACCGCCGACCCCAGCACTGGTGGCGCCGGTATCCACCGCCACGCCGCTCTTGGTGATCAGCGGCTCGCCGTTGGCGTCCACCGCCACCCCGCCGACCGCCACCGCCGCCGGCCCGGTGGCCTGCGCATTGGTGCCGAAGGCGGCGCTGTTCTGACCGGCGGCCACCGCGCCGCTGCCGACTGCGGTCGCACCGCTGTTGAGCGCATCGGCGCCGGCGCCGAGCGCGGTGCTGCCGTTGCCGATGGCATTGGCGGCCTCG